>NZ_JARPUS010000009.1 GCF_029537485.1 Pseudomonas sp. GOM6 | reverse complement strand
TCAACCTGAATGACCACGACCCCGAAGGCGCGCTGCTGGCAGCCTGCGGCCCACGCACCCGCCTGCTGGCGATCAGCGCCGTGCAGTACGCCAGTGGCTTGCGTCTGGACCTGGTCCGCCTGGGTGCCGAATGCCAGCAGCGGGGTGTGCTGCTGTGCATCGACGCCATCCAGCAACTGGGCGCCCTGCCCTTCGACGTGCAGAGCTGCAATTGCGCCTTCGCCATGGCCGACGGCCATAAATGGATGCTGGGGCCCGAAGGGCTCGGCGTTTTCTATTGCCGCAGTGACCTGCGCGAACAGCTGACGCTGCATGAGTACGGCTGGCACATGCTGGAGCATGCCGGCGACTACGAGCGCCAGGACTGGCAACCGGCCAAAAGCGCACGACGCTTCGAATGCGGCAGCCCGAACATGCTCGGCGCCATGGCGTTGGAGGCCAGCCTGTCGCTACTTGAAGAAGTCGGTATGGAAAGGGTCGCAGCACAGATCGAGGAGCGCGTGCTGCAATTGCAGGAAGGCCTGCAGCAAATGCAGGGCATTGAGCTGCACAGCCCGCTCAACCCGGCCCGCCGCGCAGGCATCCTCACCTTCAGTCTGGATGGCTGGAACAACCAGCAGTTGTTCGCTCAACTCCGGGAAAAACAGATCATCTGCGCCCAACGGGGCAAAGGTGTGCGCTTCTCCCCACATTTTTATACCAAGGCAACGGTAATCGAGCACACGCTGGCAGTCCTAGACCAGTTGCGGCGGGGCTGAGTGCTCAGCAGCCGCTCGGGTATTCCAAATACGTTTAAGAAACCAGCGCAACCCATCTGGACGACGAGCGATCCTGGCCAATACTTGAACTTACTGGTGCGCGGCATCTCCCCCCAAGTGCCCCGCCAGCCAAGGTACCGTGGACCGCGTACCTTGTTTTACTCCTAATGGTCTTGACCCGGATTCATCCCCCAGAACCCGGGTTTTTTTTGTCCGCAATTTGTCCGGACCAACATCGTCCCGGTGAATCAGGCCACCCGGGCCAAAGGGAACAGTCGCTTGAAATTGGCCGTGGTCTGCTCGGCCAGAGCTTCGAAGGACTCACCACGGACCATGGCAAGAAACTCGGCGACCTCTCGCACGTACTGCGGCAAATTGGGCTTGCCACGGTGCGGAATGGGCGCAAGGTAGGGCGAGTCGGTTTCCACCAACAGGCGGTCGGCCGGTACCTTGCGCGCCACTTCGCGCAACGCATCGGCATTGCGGAAGGTGACGATGCCGGACAGCGAGATGTAGAAGCCGATATCCAGCGCCGCCTTGGCCATCTCCCAGTCTTCGGTAAAGCAGTGCAGTACGCCGGCCTGGGGCAGCGCAGCCTCGCGCAGCAGGGCCAGGGTGTCGGCACGCGCCTCGCGGGTATGCACGATCACCGGTTTGCCAGTGGCCTGCGCGGCTTGCAGGTGCAGACGGAAGGACTGCTGCTGCAACTCAGCCGCCTCGGGCTCGTAGTGGTAGTCCAGGCCAGTCTCGCCGATCGCCACCACATGAGGGTGATTCAACTCATCGAGCAGCCAGTCCAGCGCTGGGGCCTCGCCCTTTTCCAGATCCAGCGGATGTACACCCACCGAGCAGTCCACGTCACTGTATCGCTCAGCCAGCCCCTTGACCGCGCCGGCATTGGCTGCACTCACGCCAATGCACAGGAAGTGCTGCACGCCGCGAGCCCTGGCCGCATCCAGCGCAGCATCCAGGGAACCGTCGTGGGCGGCCAGATCAAGGCGATCAAGGTGGCAGTGCGAGTCGACCAGCATGGAGTTCTCAATCTCTTAAATGACGAAGCGCCCGATTCGGGCGCTTGCGGTTGAACGATTAACCGATCTGCCTACATGGTGTGGGTCGGGCGATCCGACTTCAGAGCACCCGCCAGATAGGTCTCGATCTTGTTACGCGCGGTGTTGTCGCCGTCGTTGAACTGTACGCCAACACCCGCAGCACGGTTGCCCTGGGCTCCCTTGGGAGTGATCCAGACCACCTTGCCGGCCACCGGAATCTTCTCCGGCTCGTCCATCAGGTTGAGCAGCATGAACACCTCATCGCCCAGCTTGTAGCTCTTGCTGGTGGGAATGAACAGCCCGCCGTTTCTGATGAACGGCATGTAGGCGGCGTACAAAACCGACTTGTCCTTGATGGTCAGGGACAGAATCCCGTTACGCGGTCCCAGATTCGGAGGCAAACTCATGCACTAATCCTGGCAACTTAATCCAATTTGCCGATTCTAGCCCGGCCCGGGCAAGCTTGCCCACTGCACCAGTAGGGCTTCGAGAAGCAGAGCACCGTTCAGGTTGGCCTTGCCCAGCACTTTCTGCCGTTGTTGCAGCAGCCAGTCCTGCATGGCCATCACCTTGTGCTGTGGGGTTTTGTCGGCCAGATACTGGACGACCTTACGCATATCAGCGGCGCCCAAGCCTTCTTCGTCGCGGCTCAACTGATAACGCAACATCAGCTGCGACCAGTCACAGAACCAGTCGAACAACATGAGCATCGGCAGGCTTTTCCAGGCCTCGGCCAGTTGGCTGGGGCTGGCCTGCTGCTTGAGCAGCTTTTTCACCCCCTCCACCACCAGCGCACGCTGCTCCAGCACACCCTGGCCCTGCAGGCGCCGCGCCATGAGTGGTGAGCCCGCCGCCAGGGCCAGCAACTCGCTGCGCTGCTCCTCGGAGCATTCCGGCAGCGCCTGGGTCAGCCAGGCCAGGCTGGCCGACTGACTTGGCAACGGACAGGCCTGCTGCACACAGCGGCTCTTCACCGTCGGCAGCAGGCGACTGGGCTGGTGGCTGACCAGCAGCAGCACGGTATTGCCGGCAGGCTCTTCAAGGCTCTTCAACAAAGCGTTAGCGGCGTTGATGTTCATGGCCTCAACCGGTTCCAGCAGCACCACCTTGCGCCCCCCGAGCTGGGAGGTCTGCACGACGAAACTGACCAGCTCGCGCACCTGATCGACACGAATAGCCTTGTCAGCCTCCTCGGGTTCCAACACAAAGGCATCCGGGTGCGTACCTGCTGCCAGCAGATGACAGGCCTTGCACTGCCCGCAAGCCCCCTGAGCACAAGGGCTTTGGCACAACAATAGAGCCATCAGCCGTTCGGCCAGATCGCGTTTGCCAATACCCGCAGGACCATGCAGCAGATAGGCATGCGCATGCTGCTGGCGACTGGCAAGTTGCTGCCAGAGCTGCGCCTGCCAGGGGTAGGCTTCAGCCACGGCAACGCTCCAGGATCAGCGGCAGCACGGCGTCGATGTCGCGCTGAACCCGCTCCAGCGACTGCGCCGCGTCCAGCACGCGATAGCGCTCAGGGGCCTGAGTCGCACGCTGCAAATAAGCCTGCCGCACCGCCTCGAAAAACCCCTGCCCTTCCTGCTCGAAACGATCCAGGCGGCCACGGGCCGCCGCGCGGGCCAGGCCAACTTCCACTGGCAGATCAAATACCAGGGTCAGATCCGGACGCAGGCCGCCCTGCACGAAGCGCTCCAGTTCGGCGATACGCGCCTCGCTCAGGCCACGCCCGCCGCCCTGGTAGGCATAGGTAGCATCAGTAAAGCGGTCACACAGCACTACAGCACCGCGCCGTAGCGCCGGGCGAATCACCTCGGCCAGGTGCTGGGCGCGCGCCGCGAAGACCAGCAAAAGCTCGGTATCACTGTTCATGACCTCATCACTAGGCGTCAGCAACAGCTCACGAATACGCTCGGCCAAGGGCGTCCCCCCCGGCTCGCGACTGAGCACCACCTCGATGCCGTGCTCTTTCAAGCGCGCGGCAAGGTACTCGCGATTGGTACTTTTACCGGCCCCTTCGGGGCCTTCAAGGGTAATAAACAGACCACTCACGACGATTCCTTATTGGGGCGCAGGGCTGGAACGATAGTCGGCACGGCGCTTGAGCTGATACTCGCGCACGGCCCGATTGTGCTGCTCCAGGTTGTCCGAAAAAACATGGCTGCCATCGCCTCGGGCGACAAAATACAGACTGCGCCCGGCCACAGGATGCAGCGCGGCATGAATCGCCTCGCGCCCGGCAAGAGCAATCGGAGTTGGCGGCATGCCATTGATCACGTAGGTGTTGTATGGCGTAGGCGTCTGCAGGTGGGCACGCGTCAGATTACCGTTGTAGCGCTCGCCAAGGCCGAAGATCACCGTAGGGTCGGTCTGCAGGCGCATGCCCAGGGCCAACCGGCGAACAAATACACCCGCGATCTGCCCGCGCTCTTCGGCCACGCCGGTTTCCTTCTCGACCATCGAGGCCATGATCAGCGCATCGTATGGCTTGCTATACGGCAGGCCTTCGGCGCGTTTACCCCACTCCTCGTCCAGCACCTGATCCAGACGGGTACTGGCCTGCTTGAGCAGATCGAGATCGCTCATGCCGCGCACATAGCGATAGGTATCAGGAAAAAAGCGCCCCTCCGGACTGACGCCCGGCATGCCCAGCTTGTCCATCAAAGCCTGATCACTCAGATCAGCGAGATTCTGCTCGAGAGCATCCTGGCGCGCCAGAGCCGCACGTACCTGACGAAAGTTCCAGCCTTCGACCAATGTCAGGCTGTATTGCACGACTTCCGCGCGCTGCCACAAGCCCAGCAGGTCACGCGCACGCTGCTCGGGCAACAAACGATATTCGCCACTGTGTAATGCCTGGTTCGGCAGGTTGAAGCGCCAATACAAACGCAACCAGAACGCCCCATCCAGCACGCCTTCGCTCTCGAGACGATTGAGCAGGCCGCCCGGCGTATCACCCGGCACCACCTCCAACAGACGCTCGGATTCCAACTGCAGCGTTTGCTCGAGCGCACTCTTCAGCTGCCAACCCGCTACAGCGAGCACCAGTATCGCAGCCAGGAGAGCTACGGCCATCAGCTGTATTAACTTACGAATCACGAATCAGGTGTCCAGATGACTGCGAACAAGGCCCTGCAGTTTACGGGTGAGCGGGCCAACGGGCCAGACGCTGCTAGCCAGCTCACGCACCGGCCAGATGCCATAGAGACTGTTGCAGAGGAAGACTTCGTCCGCGCCGAGCAGTTCGTCATAGCTGACGTCCCGCACGTGCACGGCCAAACCTGCTTGCTCAGCCTGGGCCAGCACCTCTGCACGCATCACCCCGGCCACCCCGCAACGCGACAGCTCGGCTGTGATCAGCGCGCCATCGCGCAGCAGAAACAGGTTGCTGAACACGCACTCGATGACCCGTCCGGAAGTATCACGCATCAAACCTTCGGCAAAAGCAGGATCGCTCCACTCATTGCGCGCCAACACCTGCTCAAGGCGGTTGAGGTGCTTCAAACCGGCGAGCAAAGGCTGCTCAGCCAGGCGCGTTACACAGGGAAACAAGCGCACGCCCTGCTCAGCGTTACCCACCGGATAGGTCGGTGGAGGGTTCCCCAAAAGGATGCGCCGTGGTTGTGCGGGCTGCGGCGCAGCGTAGCCTCGCAGACCATCGCCACGGGTAATCAGCAGCTTGGCAACGCCGTCGCCCAGCTCGGCAAAGAACGCCAGCAACTCGGACGCCAGCAGCGAGTGGTCGAGCGCGATAGCCAAGCGCTGACAACCTTCACTCAGGCGCTGCAAGTGCCGCGACAAGAGGGGCGCCTGGCCGTTGTGCACGGCGATGGTCTCGAACAGGCCATCGCCGTATGCCAGGCCGCGATCTGCCACAGGCAGTTGCGCAGCCGGGCAGCCATCAACCCAGGTAAGCATCAACCCTGGAAGCGACGGAACACCAGCGAGCCGTTGGTGCCACCGAAGCCAAAGGAATTGGATAGCACAGCGTCGATTGCCAGGGGCTTGGCCTGATTGGCCACGAAGTCGAGGTCACAGCCCTCATCCGGCTGCTCCAGGTTGATGGTGGGCGGCGCGACCTGGTCGCGCAGGGCCAGCACGCTGAAGATCGCCTCGACCGCACCCGCGGCGCCCAGCAAGTGGCCGGTCATGGACTTGGTCGAACTGACCGACAGCTTGTAGGCATGGTCACCAAACACCGACTTCACTGCACAGGACTCAGCCTTGTCACCGGCAGGCGTGGAGGTCCCATGGGCATTGATGTATTGCACCTGATCGGCATTGAGGCCGGCATCGCGCAGGGCATTGCTCATGCAGCGCGCAGCACCGGCACCATCCTCCGGCGGCGACGTCATGTGGAAGGCATCACCACTCATGCCGAAGCCGGCCAGTTCGGCATAGATGGTCGCGCCACGCGCCTTGGCGTGCTCCAACTCTTCCAGCACCAGTGCACCGGCACCATCGGACAGCACGAACCCATCACGATCCTTGTCCCACGGACGGCTAGCACGCGCCGGTTCTTCGTTGCGGGTAGACAATGCACGCGCCGCGCCGAAACCGCCCATACCCAGGCCACAGGTGGCCATTTCGGCGCCACCAGCGATCATCACATCGGCTTCGCCATAGGCGATATTGCGTGCAGCCATGCCGATACAGTGCGTGCCCGTGGTACAGGCAGTGGCAATGGCATAGTTCGGCCCCTGCAGCCCCAGGTGAATCGACAGAAAGCCGGAAATCATATTAATGATCGAGCCAGGCACGAAGAACGGCGAGATGCGCCGCGGACCTTGCTCAAACAGGGATTTGCAGTTGGTTTCGATATTGGTCAGGCCGCCGATACCGGAGCCCATGGCCACACCAATGCGCTCGCGGTTGGCATCGGTGACTTCCAGCCCGGCATCGCGAATCGCCTGGAAACTGGCCGCCAGACCGTACTGAATGAACAGATCGATCTTGCGCGCTTCCTTGGCCGACAGGTAGTCCTCGACGTTGAACCCCTTCACCGAGCCGCCGAAGCGCGTGCCGAAGGCAGAAAGATCCATATGCTCAATCAGGCCGATGCCACTGTGGCCTGCCAGAATGCCCTGCCAGCTGCTGGCCACATCGGTGCCCAGCGGCGACAGCATGCCCATACCGGTAACTACGACGCGTCTACGCGACACTGCACAACCCTCTTTCTTATTGGACCTGGCCCGATAAAGAAAAACCGCACGCCTTTTCGGGCAGTGCGGCTTTTCTGGGCCGAAAACCGGCGATTACGAGCGCTTAAGCGTGCGCGGTAACGTAATCGATGGCTTCTTGAACGGTGGTGATTTTCTCAGCCTGCTCGTCCGGGATCTCGGTCTCGAATTCCTCTTCCAGAGCCATTACCAGCTCAACGGTATCAAGGGAGTCGGCACCGAGGTCTTCAACGAAAGAGGCGCTGTTGGTCACTTCGTCTTCTTTCACGCCCAGTTGCTCGGCAACGATTTTCTTGACGCGTTCTTCGATGGTGCTCATGTCTTGTTTTCACTCCTATGGAAAAAGATCCGTGCAGCTGGGCTGCAGTGTATAGAAAGGGTTTTCTAACTTTCAAGCTGAATGCCAGCACCCCCGCAAACTGTCGCCTTCTGCCGGTTGCACTTTTGTAACGGACTTTAGACGGCTTTTATGACAGTTGCTCGCAGAGGCGAGTCACATTCAGCTCATGTACATGCCGCCATTCACTGGCACCGTGGCGCCCGTCACATAGGCCGCGCCGTCAGAGGCAAGGAAGCCAACCACCTTGGCAATCTCCTCTGCCTGCCCCAGACGCCCCAGCGGAATCTGCGTCAGCAGCGCCTCACGCTGAGCCTCGGGCAGCTCACGAGTCATGTCGGTATCGATGAAGCCCGGCGCTACCGAGTTGACCGTGATGGCGCGGGAGCCGACTTCACGCGCCAGAGCCCGACCGAACCCTTCCAGACCAGCCTTGGCGGCCGCGTAGTTGGACTGCCCAGAATTGCCCATGGCGCCGACGACAGAGCCGATATTGATAATGCGCCCCCAGCGGGCCTTGGTCATACCCCGCAGCACAGCTTTGGACAGACGGAACAGGCTGTTGAGGTTGGTGTTGATGACATCGAACCACTCCTCGTCCTTCATCCGCAGCATCAGGTTGTCACGGGTAATACCAGCGTTGTTAACCAGAATGGTCACGGCGCCGAAATCCTTCTGGATCTGCTCCAGAACAGCGTCGACTGATGCACTGTCAGCCACATTCAGCATCATGCCGGCGCCCTGGATACCCTGCCCCTTGAGCGCCTCACCGATACGTGCGGCACCAGCCTCGCTGGTGGCTGTACCAATGACCACCGCCCCCTGGCGACCCAGCTCAAACGCAATGGCCTGACCGATACCGCGACTTGCGCCAGTAACCAGAGCAACCTTGCCTTGCAGATTCATGATGTTCTCCTTGTATCTCAAACCAGCGCCGCGCGAGCGGCAGCGAAGGCTTCCGGGTTTTCCAGATTGTGAGTATTGACGCCTTTGACGCAGCGCTTGTTGAGCCCCGCCAGAACCTTGCCAGGACCGCATTCGACCAGCTCGGTAACGCCTTTCTCGGCCAGCAACTGCACGCTCTCTACCCAGCGCACAGGACTGTAAAGCTGCGCCAGCAGATCGCGTTTGAGCGCATCCAGATCAGCCGGCACGGCGGCGCTAACATTCTGCACCAAAGAAATCTGTGGCTCTTGCCAGGCCAGAGCATTGATCGCATCAGCGAATTTTTCGGCCGCCGGACGCATCAACGCACAGTGCGACGGTACGCTGACCGGCAGCGGCATGGCACGCTTGGCGCCACGCGCCTTGCACGCTTCGATAGCGCGCTCAACGGCCGACGCCGCACCGGCGATCACCACCTGCCCCGGGGCATTGAAGTTGACGGCACTGACTACCTCACCCTGCGCCACCTCGGCACAGGCAGCCAACACATCGGCATCTTCCAAACCGAGAATGGCCGCCATCCCCCCATGCCCGGCAGGCACTGCCTGCTGCATCAACTGACCACGCAGCTCGACCAGTTTCACCGCAGCCGAGAACTCGATGGCACCGGCAGCCACCAGCGCGGAGTATTCACCCAGGCTATGCCCGGCAACAAAAGCCGGGCGCGCACCACCTTCCGCCGACCACAAACGCCACAATGCGATAGAAGCCGTGAGGATTGCAGGCTGGGTTTTGTCGGTTTCGTTAAGACGCCCTTCCGGACCCTGCTGAGTCAGCGCCCAAAGGTCATAACCGAGGGACTCGGAGGCCTCACCAAAAGTATCCCGGACCAGCGCCTGCTGAGCACCAAGATCGGCAAGCATACCGAGCGATTGTGAACCCTGGCCGGGAAAAACGAATGCGAGAGAGGCTGACATTAAATGTGCCCTTTTGTGATTCCAGGTAGAAGAAACAGCACGGAGCAACCGGGCCGACAATTGCAGATTGGATGAAGCCCCCGCTGCCGCGGTCACAACCGATTGCGCGAAGATCTGCCGGCAAGGGTCGCGAACAGCCGAGATCTACAGCAACAAGTCTTCCAGACGGCCATGCAGGCGCTGCGGCAAATTCTCGCGCACCTCGATGACAGCTCGGCGAATGGCACTCTGAAACGCCTCGGCATCGGCACCGCCATGACTTTTCACGACAATACCCTGCAGACCCAGCAGACTGGCACCGTTGTGCTGAGCAGGCGCCAACTCGTCCTTCAAACGCTTGAGCAGCGGCATAGCCACTGCCCCGGCCATACGCGAAACCAGACTTTCACTGAACAGGGCTTCGATGCGCGAAGCAATCATCGACACCAACCCCTCGCTGGACTTCAGCAGGATATTGCCCACGAAACCATCACACACCACCACATCCGCCTCGCCGCGGTACAAACCATCACCCTCGACAAAGCCTATGTAGTTCAGACCTTCGGCCTGGCGCAGCAGGCTGGCTGCCAACTTGACTTGCTGGTTGCCCTTGATGCTCTCGGTTCCGACGTTGAGCAGCGCGATGCGCGGACGCACCACCCCCTGAGCTTCAGCAACCACCGAGCCCATCACCGCAAACTGACAGAGTTGTTCGGCACTGCAATCGACATTGGCACCCAGGTCAAGTACATGGCACCTCCCCCTCGCTGTAGGCACGGCCGTCACCATAGCCGGCCGATCGATACCTGCCAGCGGCTTGAGCACATAAAGGGAAAGCGCCATCAACGCCCCGGTATTACCGGCACTGACCGCAGCGCTGGCACGACCATTGCGAACCAGCTCCAGCATGACGCGCATGGAGGAATCAGGCTTGCCCCGCAGGGCATGGGTAGGGCGCTCATCCATGCCAATCACTTCACTGGCGTGTTCGACGCGCAGGCGCGCACGATCAACACCCGAGTGATGGGAGATGAGCTTTTCAATGAGGGGAGCTTGACCAACGAGGGTCAGGTGGAGCGAGGGGAATTCGGCCAGGCTGGCAATGCAGGCCGGAACAATGCAGTGGGGACCGAAGTCCCCACCCATTGCATCAATCGCGATCTGCGGAGCGGACAAGGATTACTCGTCGGCGCCCTTGTCGATCACTTTACGGCCACGGTAGAAACCTTCCGGGGACACGTGGTGACGCAGGTGAACTTCACCGGTGCTCTTCTCGACGGACAGGGCGTTAGCCTCGAGCGCGTCGTGCGAACGGCGCATGTCGCGGGCAGAGCGGGATTTTTTGTTCTGCTGAACAGCCATAACTCAATAACTCCTAAACGTTTGGGTCACGCTTTAACTGCGCCAAAACACTGAACGGGTTGGACCGCGATACCTCGTCCTCGCTCGACTCGGGCTCATCGGCACCGACCGGCTGCTGGCATTCCTCAGGGGCATGGGCCGGAACGATGGGCAGAGCGAGCAAAAGCTCATCTTCGACCAGCGTCATCAGATCCAAAGGATCCTCACCCACTTCCAGCACGTCATAGCCCTTGGGCAGCGACTGGGTATCCGCACCTTCCTTTACCACCGCGTAGTGACACTCGCTGCGGATCGGCAGTGCGACCAGTTCCAGACAACGCTGGCAAACCATCTTGACCTCAACCTCGAGCTCGCTGTGAATACTCACAGCACGACGCTCGCCACGTTCGAAGACAAGCTTCGCGTGAACCAGACCGGCATTATCAGCCAGCGGATCGCATAATCTGGCAAAACTGGCTAGCTGCATCTCCCCCTGGAGGGTGACACCGCGATCGGCAAGTTTGCGCGGATCAACGTGAGGTGGAATCGGCCCATTCGACATAGGCGCGACATTCTAGGGATGCCCCCTCCCTCTGTCAAAGGAATTTCCAACCTGTCCGTCGGGAGGCATGATCACTAAAATCGCCCCTCGAACAGGAGATCCTCATGCCCCCTCTGGTACTCGCCTCAAGCTCGCCTTATCGCCGAGAGTTACTTACCCGCCTGCGCCAACCCTTCGAGTGGGCCAGCCCAGACATTGACGAAACCCCACTACCGGGTGAACAAGTCGAAGCCCTGGTCCGGCGCCTGGCAGAAACCAAGGCCCGCGCCCTCAGCGAAAGATACCCGAACCACCTGATCATCGGCTCGGACCAGGCAGCCGTTCTGGATAAGCAGATTCTCGGCAAACCCCATAACTTCGACCGCGCCCGCGAACAGTTGCTAGCCGCCAGCGGCGCCAGCGTGACATTTCTCACCGGACTCGCTCTTCTCGACAGTGCCAGCGGGTGCTGCCTGGTGGACGCAATCCCCTTCACGGTGCATTTCCGCTCACTCAAGGAAGAGCAAATCTGCCGCTACCTCGAAACCGAGCAACCTTACGACTGCGCCGGCAGCTTCAAGGCCGAAGGGCTCGGCATCAGCCTGTTCCGCGCCACCGAGGGAGAAGACAGCACCAGCCTGATCGGCCTCCCGCTGATCCGCCTGACCAGCATGCTGACTGACGCCGGCATCGCCATTCCCTGAGCAGCTATATAAATGAAAAGCCCGACACTCGGCCGGGCTCCTCCACACACAGCAGGTCAGCGCAAAGCCGGCCCCTGAAAGCCCATCCACATAGCCAAGCGCTCAGCCACGCTGGCGCCCAGCTTTTTGGTGAAACGATCCAACGGACTTTCTTCTCGCGTATAGTCGACGATTGTCTTGGCTCCGATCACCTCACGCGCCACATAGCTACTACTGCCCAGCGCATCCACCAGACCAAGCTCCAAAGCCTGCTCACCCGACCAGATCAGGCCAGAGAACAGCTCGGGATGTTCCTGCACCTTCAGCCGATCACCACGCCCCTTCTTGACGCTATCAATGAATTGCTGATGCGTGGTTTTCAGCACGCCCTGCCAAAACTGGGTTTCTTCTTCTTTCTGTGGCTGGAAGGGATCAAGGAAAGCCTTGTGCTCACCAGAGGTATAGACACGACGATCCACGCCGAGCTTATCCATCGCACCAACAAAGCCAAAAGTGGCCGCAGTAACACCAATGGAACCCACCAGACTGGCCTTATCCGCATATATTTCATCAGCCGCGCTGGCGATGTAGTAAGCGCCAGAGGCACCTAGATCACTGATCACCGCATAAACCTTGATGGCCGGATGCTCAGCGCGCAGACGCTTGATCTCGTCATAGATATAGCCGGACTGCACCGGACTGCCGCCCGGACTGTTGATGCGCAGGATGATGCCCTTGGTCTTCTCATCCTCGAACGCAGCGCGCAGACCACTGACGATATTGTCGGCACTCGCCTCCTCGTCAGCCATGATCATACCACGCACCTCAATCAGCGCAGTGTGGCTCTCCGCCACGCCCGCCGACTTGCCCAACTTCAACGCCGGACTGAACAGCGCCAGCGCACCGAATAGATAGATGAACGCCAGCAACTTGAAAAAGATGCCCCAGCGCCGCGCGCGGCGCTGCTCGACAACACCGGCCTGCAGGGTTTTCTCCAGCAACTTCCAGGCTTTCTCATCGCCAGCAGACGCTTTCAACTCATCCGACATGCTCAGCCACCTCAACAGATCCAACAGAGACACGCCCACTCAGCCAGGCATGAAGTTCGCAAAACTCATTGATCGCCAGACGCGGTGAATGAGCCAGAAGACTCTCCAGTGACTGCGCACCAAAACCCACCGCCACCGAATCCATACCGGCATTACGCGCCATCTGCAGATCGAACACCGAGTCACCCACCATCAGCGCCTGCGAAGCAGGCAACTGACAATGATCAAGAATCTCATGCAGCATGCGCGGATGCGGCTTGCTGGCCGTCTCATCGGCACAACGCGTGATATCGAAATACTCAAGCCAGCCACGCCCCTCAAGAACCCGCTGCAAGCCACGGCGAGTCTTGCCCGTGGCCACAGCCAGGCGATAGCCCTGCTGACGGAAAGACTCCAGAGACTCCTCCACTCCCGCAAACAGCGGCGAAGGCTCATGCTCAAGCTGCAGGTAATGACCGCCATATCCCTCGCAGAGCCGAGCAATCATGGCCGAGTCATGCAGTTCCGGGTACAGCACACGCACCGCCTCAGGCAGTCCAAGACCGATAATGCCCCTAACCTGCGCATCACTCAGCACCGGCAGCCCACAATCATCCGCAGCACGCTGCATGGCCTCGACGATTCGACCAATGGAGTCGACCAACGTGCCATCCCAATCGAAGACCAGCAACTGGTAGTCAGGCACCGAGACGCTCCAGGGTCGCACCCCACATATCGTCGACTGCCGCCTCAAGCTCCAGGCGCTGACCATCCGGCAGCTCGATCCTCAACTGATAGGCATGCAGGAACAGGCGCTTTCCACCCAACTCGCGAATCTCGCGGGTGAATTCTTCATCGCCATACTTGGAATCACCGGCAATCGAGTGCCCAGCATGCTTGGCATGCACGCGAATCTGATGGGTGCGCCCGGTGATCGGACTCGCCTCGACCAGAGTGGCGAACTCACCAAAGCGGCGCAGCACACGAAACTCGGTGAGCGCCTCCTTACCCTCGGGATTGACCTCGACCATGCGCTCTCCCGAACGCAGGTTGTTCTTTAGGAGAGGCGCGGCCACCTTCTTCTTCGAAGTCGGCCAACTGCCACGCACCAGCGCCATGTAGCGCTTGTCCACGCCGTCACCACGCAACGCCTCATGCAGATGGCGCAGCATGCTGCGCTTCTTGGCGATCATCAGCAGCCCCGATGTATCGCGGTCCAGGCGGTGAACCAGCTCGATATCCTTGGCATCCGGGCGCAGCTGGCGAAAAGCCTCGATCACGCCGTAATTCAGACCGCTACCGCCGTGCACGGCGATACCGGCCGGCTTATTCAGCACAATCAGTGCCTTATCCTCATAAACGACTGCCGCCTCCAGACGCTCCAGCAGGCTTTGCGCCAACGGCACCGGCTCATCGCGCTCGGCCAAACGCAGTGGCGGAACTCGCACGATGTCGCCAGCCTGAAGCTTGTACTCGGGCTTGATCCGCCCCTTGTTCACCCGTACCTCACCCTTGCGCAGGATGCGGTAGATCAAGGTTTTCGGCACACCCTTGAGGCGGGCGAGGAGGAAATTATCAATACGCTGACCGGCATGATCCGGCGCAACCTCAAGCAGCTGGACGCTGGAGGTTGGAGAATTGTCTGTAGTCATGGCAGCGATCATAACAATTTTTTATGGAATTGAAGCACTTAATCATTACTGATATAGTCGCGAACGCCGCCAAAAGCGGCCCGGTTAGCGGATGATCGACATCCATACCATCCCTGCCGAGCGCAACCCTTTCTGGACGTAAGGCCGTCCGACGGAATTCTCGCCGCACAGAGCGTGCTGAATGCCGGAAACAAAGCCTTGAGCCAACGAGCCTGCCGCGAGATCGCCAACCAGGCTCGACAGACGCGTAGGCCTAGCCTGCGATAATGCAAACCCGCTGCGGATTCTGCGAGCGGCACCCGATTTCAGCGATACGTGTAGGGTGGAGATGCACAACCGTCGAACTGCGTAGCTACAGGCTTTACCAAGACGCGTCACAATTCGTCCGCAGCGAACGGTTGATTCCTCCCCTGACTGAGTGCTTCTGTCACCACAGCAAACAGGAGCGTAGTCGCGGTACCGGCCCCACTGGCCTGACCGCTAGACACCGGAATGATTTACGACCACTCCGGCGCGCCCCCTGACACCGACCGTAGAAGTCGTGTGTGCCAAACGCCGTTTCCGTTAGCCACGGAAACCATTGGTACAACATGAAAAGAATGCTAATCAACGCAACTCAACCCGAAGAGTTGCGTGTCGCCCTGGTAGATGGCCAGAAGCTCTATGATCTGGACATCGAGTCCGGCGCCCGCGAACAGAAGAAGGCCAATATTTACAAAGGCCGCATCACACGCGTCGAGCCTAGCCTCGAAGCTGCCTTTGTTGATTTCGGCGCCGAACGTCACGGCTTCCTGCCACTGAAAGAAATCTCCCGCGAATACTTCTCCAAGGCTCCGGAAGGCGGCCGCGTCAACATCAAGGAAGTGCTCAAGGAAGGCCAGGAAGTCATCGTCCAGGTCGAGAAGGAAGAGCGTGGCAACAAAGGCGCCGCCCTGACCACCTTCATCAGCCTGGCTGGCCGCTACCTGGTGCTGATGCCGAACAACCCGCGCGCGGGTGGGATCTCCCGCCGCATCGAAGGCGAAGAGCGCAACGAACTGCGCGAAGCGCTGAACGGCCTCAACGCGCCGGGCGACATGGGCCTGATCGTGCGCACCGCCGGCCTGGGTCGCTCCAGCGAAGAACTGCAGCTCGACCTCGATTATCTGGTGCAGCTGTGGACCGCGATCAAGGACGCTTCCAAGGATCGCGCCGCGCCCTTCCTGATCTACCAGGAATCCAACGTCATCATCCGCGCCATCCGCGACTATCTGCGCCAGGACATCGGCGAAGTACTGGTGGACAGCGTCGAAGCCCAGGAAGAAGCCCTGGCCTTCATTCAGCAGGTCATGCCGCAGTACGCCAGCAAGATCAAGCTGTACGAAGACAGCGTGCCGCTGTTCAACCGCTTCCAGATCGAAAGCCAGATCGAGACCGCCTTCCAGCGCGAAGTGAAGCTGCCGTCCGGCGGCTCTATCGTCATCGACCCGACCGAGGCCCTGGTGTCCATCGACATCAACTCGGCGCGTGCGACCAAAGGCGGCGACATCGAAGAAACCGCCCTGCAGACCAACCTGGAAGCGGCCGAGGAAATCGCCCGCCAGCTGCGCCTGCGTGACATCGGCGGCCTGATCGTCATCGACTTCATCGACATGACCCCGGCCAAGAACCAGCGCGCCGTGGAAGAAAAAGTCCGCGAAGCCCTGGAGGCCGACCGTGCTCGCGTCCAGGTCGGCCGCATTTCGCGCTTCGGCCTGCTGGAAATGTCGCGTCAACGCCTGCGTCCGTCGCTCGGCGAGACCAGTGGCATTGTCTGCCCGCGCTGCAACGGCCAGGGCATTATCCGCGACGTCGAATCCCTGTCGCTGGCTATCCTGCGCCTGATCGAAGAGGAAGCCCTGAAGGACCGCACCGCCGAAGTCCGCGCCCAGGTGCCGATCCCGGTTGCCGCCTTCCTGCTCAACGAGAAGCGCAACAGCATCACCAAAATCGAGCTGCGCACCCGTGCGCGCATCGTCATCCTGCCGAACGACCACCTGGAAACCCCGCACTTCGAAGTCCAGCGCCTGCGCGACGACAGCCCGGAAGTGATGAGTGGCCAGACCAGCTACGAGATGGCCAAGGTCGAGGTCGAGGAAGAAGCGACCGCCACCCGCACCCTGGTGCGCCAGGAAGCGGCACTCAAAGCGACTCCGCCGCGCCCGGCAGCACCAACCCCATCCGCTCCACTGGCTCCGACTGCCCCGACGCCGCAACCGAGCCTGTTCAAGGGTCTGGTCAAGTCCCTGGTGAGCCTCTTCGCCGGCAAGGAAGAAGAACAGCAACCGGTGGTCGAGGCCAAGCCCGCCGAGCGCAAGCCACGCAATGACGAGCGCCGTGGCGGTCGCCAGCAGAACCGTCGTGACGGTCGTGGCAACCGTGACCGCAACGACCGTGGTGAGCGTGCCGAACGCGAAGAGCGCAAGCCGCGTGAGGAGCGCCAACCGCGCGAGCCACGCGAAGAACGTCAGCCGCGTGAAGCCCGTGAGCCGCGTGAAGAGCGCCAGGCCCGCGAGCCGCGTGAAGGCCAGGAAAACCGCCGCGAGCGCCAGCCGCGCGAAGCCCGCGAGCCACGTGAAGAGCGTCGCCGCGAACTGCGCGAACCGCTGGACGGCAATACCGCCAGCAGCCAGGAGCAGAGCAACGAGCGCAAGCCACGCGAAGAGCGCCAACCGCGTCCGCCGCGTGAAGAGCGCCAGCCGCGCGCGCCGCAGAACGTGGATGCAGCCGAGGAAGAAGTACTGGACAGCACCGAGCAGCAGGATGATGGTCAGGACAACGGTGAAGGGGGCGATCGCCCACGTCGCCGCTCCCGTGGCCAGCGTCGCCGCAGCAATCGCCGCGAGCGCCTGCGTGATGCCGACGGCAACCCGATTGTCGAAGAAGCCGGCGAAGCCGAAGCCACCGAAGGTGCTACCACCACTGCAGCAGAAAGCGCTGCCGTAGCGGCTGTGGCGGCACTGCACCAGGCCAACGCGCAACCCCCGGCAGAAGCGCAAGCTGAAGTCACCCACGCTGCCGAGATCACCAGCGAGCCGGAAGCTGCTGAAGCTGTAGCTCCAGTCTTGGCCGAAGAGCCTGCCGCCCAGCCGGTGGTTGAAACGGCGCCTGTCGTAGAAGCTGCCGCAGCAGTAGAGCCCGTAGCGGAACCTGAGCCTGTAGCTCCGGTAGTGGAAGTGAAAGAAGAGGCTGCGCCAACCCCTGCAGCTGCACCGGAAGTAGCGCCAAACAGCACTGGCCGCGCACCTAACGATCCTCGTGAAGTACGTCGTCGCAAGCAGGAAGAAGCCGCACGTCTGCAGGCTGAGGCTGCCGCAGCCGCTGCTGCGGCACTCACTGCCAGCAACGAAACGGCTGCCGAAAAGCCCGCCGAGCAGGCCGCTGCAGCGGTTGAGGAAGTCGTTGAGGCTCCTGCCACCGCGGCCGAATTCGAGCCGACCAAGGTAGAAGCAGAGCAACCGGCCGAAAGCGCCGAGAATCAAACTACTGCAGATGAAAGCGCCACCCAGGCGAAAGAGGAAGAAGCCAAGCCGCAGGTCTGATCCTGATGGCGTGGCCCATAAAGGGGATGCTTCGGCATCCCCTTTTTTGTTTGTGCAGCAAAGCTTGAATTAGGCGGGCGCCCTGCCTAGGTTAGTTCTGTCGGCCCCCTGAATGGAGTTCACTGCATGAAGCATTTCTTTCTCGTCACTCTGATCTTGCTCACGCTGAACGGTTGCTCCACCGAGTACATCATCACCACCACCGATGGGCAGATGCTCACCACGGCCGACAAACCAGAACTGGACGAAGACACCGGAATGATCGAGTTCGAAGACAGTGAAGGGCGCAAGCAGCAGATTCCGCAGAATCAGGTAAAACACATGCTGGAACGCTAGATGCGTCCTCAACCACTCAAACAAAACCCCGCATTGGCGGGGTTTTGTTTGAGTGGCATATCGCTTGCTTGGGGTTCAACAGCAGAACCCTCTCCAACGGCGGAGCCGGTTCATAGACAATGGCGTCGTTTCTGGTCACGCAGCATGCTGCAGGCTGGGGCGGCGCTTTTTTGTTCAACGGCGGAACAAGCACATGACCGACAGCAGCACTCCCATAAACGACGCACTGGCCTGGGTCGCGGGCAGCGATGCCCCCGAAAAGAGCGCGCTTAACCTGGGTTTTATGGCCCTGACCGACTCTGCCTCACTCATCGTCGCGGCCACGCAAGGCTTCGCTCAGCCCTATGGCCTGAGCCTCAATCTGCAACGGCAAGCCTCCTGGGCCGGCTTGCGCGACCGCCTGCTGAGCGGCGAACTGGATGCCGCGCAAACCCTCTACGGCCAGGTCTATGGCATTCACTTGGGTATTGGCGGCCCTGCCACCCCGATGGCGATCCTCATGGGCCTCAACCAGAACGGCCAGGCCATCAACCTGTCCGAGCCCCTCAAGCGCGGAGGCGTGACCACTGGCGAAGCACTTAGCGCTCGCGTGCGCCAAGGCGGTGCAAAACTCACCTTCGCCCAGACCTTTCCCACCGGCACCCATGCCATGTGGCTGTATTACTGGCTGGCGGCCCAGGGCATTCATCCACTGGAGGACGTCAGTACCGTCGTCGTACCGCCCTCGCAAATGGTCGCGCACCTGCGCGCCGGGCGTATCGACGGTTTCTGCGCCGGCGGCCCCTGGGGCGCTCTGGCCGTAGAGGAAGACCAGGGCTTCACCCTGGCCACCAGCCAGATGATCTGGGCCGACCATCCGGAAAAAGTGCTGGGCGTGACCCGCGAGTTCGTCGAGCAATACCCCAACACGGCCCGCGCCCTGACCATGGCCGTGCTGGAGGCCAGTCGCTTCATCGACGAGAACGAAGAAAACCGCCGCAGCACTGCTCAGCTGATCAGCAGCAGCGACTATGTAGACGCCCCACTGTCCGCCATCCAACCGCGCTTTCTCGGCCAGTACGAAGACGGCCTCGGTCACGCCTGGCTGGATGCGCACCCGCTGCGCTTCTTTGCCGACGGGCAGGTGAACATGCCCTGGCTGTCCGATGGCATGTGGTTCATGACCCAATTCCGCCGCTGGGGCTTGCTGCGCGCTGATCCGGACTACCTCGCCGTCGCCCGTGAGGTTCACCAGCTTGAGCTCTATCGCCAGGCCGCAGAGGCCGTTGGCGTCAAGGTGCCCGAACAGGCGATGCGCCGCTCGGAACTGCTCGACGGCAGCGTCTGGGATGGCAGCGACCCGCAGGGCTATGCCCGCAGCTTCGCGATCCACGCCCGCAGCAACGATACCGCCATCGCCCTGTAACGCATCGAGATCACCGCACAATGCTACGCATACTTCTGATCAACGATACCCCGAAGAAGGTCGGTCGCCTGAAGAGCGCCCTGGTCGAGGCAGGTTTCGAGGTGATCGACGAATCCGGCCTGACCATCGACCTGCCCGAGCGGGTCGAAGCCGTCCGCCCGGATGTGGTTTTGATCGACACCGAATCTCCCGGCCGTGACGTAATGGAGCAGGTGGTACTGGTCAGCCGCGACCAGCCGCGCCCCATTGTCATGTTCACCGACGAGCACGACCCGCAGGTGATGCGCCAGGCCATTCAGTCCGGGGTCAGCGCCTACATCGTCGAGGGCATCCAGGCCGACCGCCTGCAGCCGATCCTCGACGTGGCCATGGCACGCTTCGAGAGCGACCAGGCCCTGCGCGCCCAACTGCAAGCCCGCGACGCCCAATTGGCCGAACGCAAGCGTATCGAGTTGGCCAAAGGCCTGCTGATGAAGATGAAGAGCTGCAACGAAGAGGACGCCTACACCCTGATGCGCCGTCAGGCCATGAGCCGCCAACAGAAGCTGATCCAGGTGGCCGAACAGATCATCGCCATGCATGACATGCTGGGGAACTAGGCTGAAGCCCTGGATTTATGCGATCCAGAATGGGCGCTCGCTGCACTCGTAAGCCCACCTACAGCGATGCGCTGGCTGCGACAAGCAAAGCGCTAGCGCGGTCCGATCGTCTGGCTGGCGCGTCACGTATGCCGATATAGAGCCTCTCGCCGATCCGCAGCTACGCTTGAAACACCGACTGTGCTGACTGCACCGCTAAATGGCCGGCAAACTGCTCTGGACAGCCATCAGCCAAGCCCCTTATCTTCGCCGCCAGGCCACACGCAGGTGGCCAGCGTCGCTCGGACGGTTCCGGGCGCTTACGTACTTCGAGGAAGCCATGGCTGATAATGCCAAGCGCCGCTTTGCGCGCATCGATCGTCTCCCCCCCTACGTTTTCAATATCACCGCCGAACTGAAGATGGCCGCTCGCCGCCGTGGTGAGGACATCATCGACTTCAGCATGGGCAATCCGGACGGCGCCACCCCGCCGCACATTGTCGAAAAGCTGGTCCAGGTCGCACAACGCGACGACACCCACGGCTACTCCACCTCCCGTGGCATCCCACGCCTGCGCCGCGCCATCTCGCGCTGGTACAAGGAGCGCTACGAGGTGGAGATCGACCCGGAAAGCGAAGCCATCGTCACCATCGGTTCCAAGGAAGGTCTGGCGCACCTGATGCTGGCCACGCTGGACCATGGCGACACCGTGCTGGTGCCCAACCCCAGCTACCCCATTCACATCTACGGCGCGGTGATTGCCGGCGCCCAGGTGCGCTCGGTGCCGCTGGTTCCGGGCGTGGATTTCTTCGCCGAGCTGGAGCGGGCCATCCGCGAGAGCATTCCCAAGCCGAAGATGATGATCCTCGGTTTCCCCTCCAACCCCACCGCGCAGTGCGTGGAGCTGGACTTCTTCGAACGCGTGGTGGCCCTGGCCAAGCAGTACGACGTGCTGGTGGTGCACGACCTCGCTTACGCGGACATCGTCTACGACGGCTGGAAGGCACCGTCGATCATGCAGGTGGAAGGTGCCAAGGACATCGCCGTTGAGTTTTTCACCCTGTCCAAGAGCTACAACATGGCCGGCTGGCGTATCGGCTTCATGGTCGGTAACCCGGAGCTGGTCAGTGCGCTGGGGCGGATCAAGAGCTATCACGACTACGGCACCTTTACCCCACTGCAGGTGGCGGCCATCGCTGCGCTGGAGGGCGACCAGCAGTGCGTCCGCGATATAGCCGAGCAGTACCGTCAGCGCCGCAACATGCTGGTCAAGGGTCTGCACGAGGCAGGCTGGATGGTGGAGAAGCCCAAGGCCTCGATGTACATCTGGGCCAAAATCCCCGAGCCCTACGCCCATCTCGGCTCGCTGGAGTTCGCCAAGAAACTGCTACTGGAAGCCAAGGTCTGCGTCTCGCCGGGCCTCGGCTTCGGCGACTACGGCGACGACCATGTGCGTTTCGCCCTGATCGAGAACCAGGACCGCACCCGCCAGGCCATTCGCGGGATCAAGGCGATGTTCCGAGCCGACGGCCTGCTCAAGGAACCGCCGGCCAAAACGCGCAAAGCACCGGCCCAGTAAAACCAGAGGCCCCGACGGAAAAACCGCCGGGGCCTCTGGCTATCAGCCGGAATAATCCAGTGCGGTCCACAAGCGCCCTTGCCCAACCAGGCAGCCGGGCCGCTGCAAAGCCTCGCCCGGCACAGCCTGGAGCCGCGCCCCGAGCCCCAGGGAGTCGTCCTGGTGCTGACTCAGCCACTGGACACGGCCACAGTTGGGGGTCTCGATCAGATAGCTGGTCACTACACCCGACGGCGCCTCCGGCAGACGAATGACATCCAGTACCCAGCCCGCTTCCTCGCGACGCTCGCCATCCGCCACCAGCACCGTCCAGGCCCGCCCTTCGTCGATAACCAGATAAGCGCCATTGGCACGAGGCTGTTCGCTCTGCGATTGGGCGCAACCGGCGAGCAGGGCCAGCAGCACAATTGTCATCAGCTTCTGTTGCATTGTCGGGAGCTCCTCTGGATGGCCGCAGTGAGTTTGCGCGCACGAATTCAGGCAGTGGAGCGATCCTAACATCGAACACTGTTTATCTGTACAGTATTTTTTATTAGGCTATCGCCCGACTTACCGAGGCCCGCTTTCCGGGCAGCGCATCGCCAAACAGGAGTCTTGCCATGCTGGATGTCATGCAGCTGAAACACGCGGTCAACCGGATGAATCCGGAGCGGGTACGCAGCACGGTCGACGAACTGCTGCTCGAAGGCATCGTCACCGAGCGCCGCACCCCCTTCAACCGCGCTCATTTCAACGGCTGCTTCGCCGAGATCGAAGCCCTGTTGCAGCGGGCCGGCTATCACCGCCAGCTGGATGTGGTCGGCTATCAAGGCCAGGCCTATGCCCTGTTCGACCCGGCGCGCTGGGAAGCGGTGCAGGTGTTGCGTTGGCTACGCGACTTCACCGAGGAAACTCGCGCCAGCGGCTGATGCACTGCCCACTATTGCACGCGCCGGGCGCAGCCCTGCACTGCCTTGGTTCATACGACCTGGCCTGGTGAATACGCGAAAAAAGGCGTTTCGACTGCTGTTAGAACCCCCTATCAAACTGATTTACAAGAAATTATTCAGGTCTCCGAAGCATACGGAAGAAACTGGCAAGGCCTTTGCAGAAGACCTTTCAGCCACACCCGTCTTCGGATCGCCAACGGCGGTGATCGGGACGAATAGACAAAGACGTCGACGCAACCAGCCTTTCGGGCCGGTTCGCTGCGACGTCTTTTTTCGTTTCTGACCACGAGGAATCTTTCGATGCGCAAGACCCGCCGTACTCCGCTGAAATCCCTGCTCGGCGCCGCCCTGCTGGCGCTCTCCCCGCTCTCCATACAGATGGCCCTGGCCGCCGGACCGGAGACCGAACCAGAGAAGGAAGAGCTCAAGCTCGGCTTCATCAAGCTCACCGACATGGCACCGCTGGCCATCGCCTACGAGAAGGGTTATTTCGAGGATGAAGGGCTATTCGTCACCCTGGAGGCCCAGGCCAACTGGAAAGTGCTGCTGGACCGGGTAATCGATGGCGAGCTGGACGGCGCGCACATGCTGGCCGGCCAGCCGCTGGGCGCGACCATCGGCTTCGGCACCAAGGCCGATGTGGTCACCGCGTTCTCCATGGACCTCAATGGCAACGCCATCACCGTCTCCAACGAAGTCTGGGCGGAAATGAAGAAACATGTGCCGATGGAAAACGGCAAGCCGGTGCACCCGATCAAGGCCGACGCGCTCAAGCCGGTCATCGAGCAGTACAAGGCCAAGGGCAAGCCGTTCAACCTGGGCATGGTGTTCCCGGTTTCCACCCACAACTACGAGCTGCGCTACTGGCTGGCCGCCGGCGGCATCAACCCGGGCCTGTACGCGCCGGAAAAAGGCGACATCAGCGGCCAGATCAACGCCGACGCGCTGCTCTCGGTGACTCCGCCGCCGCAGATGCCGGCCACCATGGAGGCCGGCACCATCAGCGGCTACTGCGTGGGCGAGCCGTGGAACCAGCAGGCCGTGCTCAAGGGCATCGGCGTGCCGGTGATCACCGACTACGAGATCTGGAAGAACAACCCGGAGAAGGTCTTCGGCGTGTCCAAGGCCTGGGCCGAAGCCAACCCGGAAACCCACAAGCGCCTGGTCAAGGCCCTGATCCGCGCCGCCATGTGGCTGGACGAGAACAACAACGCCAACCGCGCCGAGGCGGTGGAGATCCTCTCCCGTCCGGAGTACGTCGGCGCCGACGCCAAGGTGATCGCCAACTCCATGACCGGCACCTTCGAGTACGAGAAGGGCGACAAGCGTGAAGTGCCGGACTTCAACGTGTTCTTCCGCCATGACGCCACCTACCCCTTCTACTCGGACGCCATCTGGTACCTGACCCAGATGCGCCGTTGGGGCCAGATCAGCGAGGCCAAACCGGACAGCTGGTACCTCGACGTGGCCAAGCAGGTGTATCGACCGGATCTGTACCGCGAAGCGGCCAACGAGCTGGTCAGCGAAGGCAAGGCCAAGGCCGATGACTTCCCCGCGGCCGACGAAGACGGCTACCGCGCCCCGAGCAGCGACTTCATCGACGGCGTGACCTACGACGGCCGCACGCCCAACGCCTACCTGAACTCCTTCCAGATCGGCCTGAAAGGCACCGAGTAAACCCGCGCAGGCGGAGCCAGCCGGCTCCGCCCTCGCCCACGAGAGGACAGGACGATGAGCAACCCGAACGTCGCCACCCCGATCAAACAGACCGTCGATACCGCGCGCAGCCAGGCCCTGGTCAAGCGCTGGGCACCGGCAATCATCCTGCCGCTGGCCGGCATCGTATTCTTCCTGCTGTTCTGGCAGCTGGTGGCCAACAACATCCAGACCAGCCTCGGCCAGTTTCCCGGGCCGGTGCAGGTTTACAGTCAGTTCGGCTCACTGGTTGACGCCCACGTCGCCGAACGCGCCAAGGCCGAGGCCTTCTACGAGCGCCAGGAACAGCGCAACGCGGCGAAACTGGCGAAAGACCCGAGCGCGGAGGTGAAGATCCGTCCCTACACCGGCAAGCCGACCTTCTTCGACCAGATCGTCACCAGCCTCTACACCGTGCTGGCCGGTTTCGCCCTGGCCAGCCTGGTCGCCGTGCCACTGGGCATTCTCTGCGGCCTGTCGAAAAGCATCTACGCCGCAGTCAACCCGCTGATTCAGGTGTTCAAGCCGGTCTCGCCGCTGGCCTGGCTGCCGCTAGTGACCATGCTGGTCAGCGCCCTCTACACCAGCAGCGACCCGCTGTTCGCCAAGTCCTTCATTACCTCGGCGATCACCGTGGCGCTGTGCTGCCTGTGGCCCACCGTACTCAACACCACCGTCGGCGTGGCCGGCCTGGACAAGGACCTAACCAACGTCAGCCGCGTGCTGCGCCTGTCGCCGCTCGACCATGTCTGGCGCATCGTGCTGCCGGCCGCCGTGCCGGCCATCTTCACCGGCCTGCGCCTGTCGCTGGGCACCGGCTGGATGGTGCTGATCGCCGCCGAGATGCTGGCGCAGAACCCGGGCCTGGGTAAGTTCATCTGGGACGAATTCCAGAACGGCAGCTCCAATTCCCTCGGCCGCATCATGGTGGCGGTGATCGTCATCGGCCTGATCGGCTTCCTCCTCGACCGCCTCATGCTCCTGCTGCAGAAGTCCGTGAGCTGGGACAAGAACGCCGTGCTGCGCTAAGGAGAACGACCATGAATCAAGCACACCTCGAACTGAGCGGCGTCGGCATCGACTTCCCCACCGACAAGGGCCTGTTCTGCGCCCTGCAGAACGTCAACCTGAAGATCAACAAGGGCGAGTTCGTCTCGCTGATCGGCCACTCCGGCTGCGGTAAATCCACCGTGCTCAACATCGTCGCCGGGCTGTACCAGGCCACCACCGGCGGGGTTATCCTCGACGGCCGCGAGGTCAACGAGCCCGGCCCGGAGCGCGCCGTGGTGTTCCAGAACCATAGCCTGCTGCCCTGGCTGACCTGCTACCAGAACGTCGAACTGGCCGTGCGCCAGGTGTTCAAGGGCAAGTCGCGCAAGGAAGTGCGCGAATGGACCCTGCACAACCTGGAGCTGGTGCACATGCTGCACGCCAAGGACAAGCGCCCCGGCGAGATCTCCGGCGGCATGAAGCAGCGCATCGGCATCGCCCGCGCCCTGGCCATGCAGCCCAAGGTGCTGCTGATGGATGAACCCTTCGGCGCCCTCGACGCGCTGACCCGCGCGCACCTGCAGGACTCGCTGATGGAGATCCACCGCGACCTCGGCAACACGGTGATCATGATCACCCACGACGTCGACGAAGCGGTGCTGCTGTCCGATCGCATCGTGATGATGAGCAACGGCCCCGCCGCCACCGTCGGCGACATCCTCAAGGTCGACCTGCCGCGTCCACGCGACCGCCTGGCCCTGGCCAACGACGCGCAGTACCACCACTGCCGCGCCGCGGTGCTGGAGTTCCTTTACCAGCGCCAGCAGCGCCCGGCGGCCTGATCACCGGCCTGCCCGGCTCCCTTGGCCCGGCCTTGTGCCGGG
Source organism: Pseudomonas sp. GOM6 (assembly GCF_029537485.1). Classification (GTDB taxonomy): domain Bacteria; phylum Pseudomonadota; class Gammaproteobacteria; order Pseudomonadales; family Pseudomonadaceae; genus Aquipseudomonas. Next base: position 154,665 of record NZ_JARPUS010000009.1, on the reverse strand, counting down.
CTTTTTCATGGCTGCTGCAAAGTGGCCGAAGCGCCCCTTGTGCCGACATGCTGCGGCCTCCTACGCTCAGCACGGATATAACAAGAACACGGAGTTCCTATGCCTTACAGCGTCTACGTTGCCGCCATTCTGACCCTCGTCCTGATCGGACTTTCACTCAATATTTCGCGCCTGCGCATGCGCTACCAAATACCCTTTGGCGACGGCGGCAAGATGGATCTGACCAAGGCCATACGCGCCCACGGCAACAGCCTGGAACAGTCGGTACTGTTCATCGTGCTGCTCTATCTGGGCGAGGTCAGCGGGCAGATCGGCGGACCGCTGGTGGCCGCTCTTGGCTTCGCCTTCATCATGCTGCGCCTGCTGTATTGCACCGGGCTGTTCGCCCGCATCCTGCTGCTGCGCCAGGCCAGCCACGGGCTGACCATGCTGCTGATGCTGGTGCTGGTGCTCAGCGTGCTCCTACTGATTCCCCACTAAATTGCAGGCAAAAAAACGCCGCGAAGATCGCGGCGGGAGAGTGAGTAGCACACACCTATTGCACTAGGTGTGATGCTGCAGCTCTTGTGTGACCGTTTGATGACCAGCCTGCGACAGCTCGTCGGGCAGCCCATGTGGCGCCTCCAGCCGCTGCTTGAGACGCTCGACGAACTGGTCGGCGGCCTGCTGGGTGCGAAAGGGCACGGCACAAAGCCCCAGTTTGACGATCCAGCTGCGCTCGGCGACTTCGCTCATGCTGATATCCATAAGCTCCCCCTGATGAGTGGATAGGTCCGGCAGGGCGAGCTTAGGCCAGGAAAGTGACAACTCAAAAGTCAAAAAAACACTAAGCGAATGCTGCTGCGGTTATGAACCAATAACAGGCAACAACCTCTCTAGGACGCACCTTTTACGCTCACGCAAACGCACAGGCATGTCCGACAGAGGCCTGGCTGCTCTTGCTCAAGCTGCTTGCATGGGGCATGGCCACGTCTTTCTCGGTGCAGGTGGCGCTATTCGGACAATCCCTCAGAGCCGTCTGGGTCCCGGTCGGCTCCAACAGCGGCCGTGGCCCCCCCTGTATCGACACGGGACTGACAGCGGCGGTGCAGAGGTTTATGGTGATCTATCACGAACTGAGGAGAATCCCATGCCCTGGTATGCCTGGCTGATCATCATCCTGGCGCTCGGCTCCATATTGGGCAGCTTGCTGCTGCTGCGCGACAGTGCCCGCAAACTGCCGCTGAGCGATGAACAACTCGCCCGCATTCACCGGCGCAATGCCGAGCAGGATGCCAAGGACGCCGAAGACCGCTGAGCCCCACCGACAAGGACGTACATGCTTTCGCTTCATCTGCGCGCCCTGCTGCCTCTGCTGGTGCTGGCCAGCGGCTTTACCCTGGGTTACCTGCAGCCCCCTGCCCTGCTCTTCGGCCTGCTGTTCGCCGCCTGGATCATGCTGGGCTCAGGCCGGCTGCCGAGCTGGCTGTGGTGGAGTGGCGGACTGCTGGCCGGCATTGCGCTGGCGGCCCATCTGCTGCCCGGTTTCCACCCGCTGCCCTTGTGGCCGTCTCGCCAGCTCAGCGCCGACGCCCCACCCTATGCCCTGCGCCTGTCCTGGGACAAGCTGCTACTGGGTATGACCCTACTGGCCTGGTGGCTCGGTCAGCCACGCAATACAGCGCCGCGGCCCAAAACGGCCTGGCTGAGTGCTTGCGCCACCTTACTTGGCGTTCCTCTGCTGGCACTGCTGCTGGGGCTGGTCGGCTGGCAGCCGAAGTGGCCAGAAGGATTGTGGCTGTGGCTGGCGGTCAATCTCGGCGTGACCGTGCTGGCCGAGGAGCTGCTGTTCCGCGCCTGGCTGCAACCGGCACTCTGTAGACGCCTGGGGGTGGTCTGCGGCATTGGACTGACCGCCGCGCTGTTCGGCGCCGCGCACATGCCCTTCAGCCCATTGTTTGCCCTGGTGGCCGCCTTGGCCGGGCTCGGCTATGGACTGGTGTTCCATGGCAGCGGACGTCTATGGCCAGCCGTGCTTCTGCACGGCGCGGTCAATCTTCTGCACTTACTGCTGCTGAGCTATCCCGTGCGTACGGTCTGACGACGATGCCGTATGGGGTAAATATACGCTGCAGCGCTCCGCTCTCGCGCAGCAGATCGAGGGCATGGCGGAAATCCTCGGCACTGATGGGCGCATGTGGGCTGAGCAGGGCGTAGTGCCGGTAACGCTGATCCTCCCAGTCCGAAACCAGCAATTGGTCCCTGAGCTGAGGCTGCTCGCGCAAGCGCGCGCCCAACCAGGAACGGGTAATGGGAGCGATGTCGACCCGACCTTTGAGCACCAGTTTGAGGTTGCTCTCGTGGGAATAGGTCAGAACGGCGTTGAAGTTTTTCTCCAGCCATTTGGAATCGTTATTGAAGCCGGCGAAACCATAGTGGTAACCATTGAACAGGGCCATTCGCTTGCCCTGCAGATTGTCGAAAAAGTGCTGGTCACGACCGGCTTCGGCACGAGCAACCAGGATTTCCGCATCCTCCAGGCCCATATCGATGCGCGGGCCGGCAATGCCCTGCCAGCTCCAGTCGGGGTTCTCAAAGATGGCGATATGAATACGGCCACTGCGAAAGTCGTCGAAGCGCCGGTTCAACGAAGTTGCACGCAGGCCAAAGCGATGCTGGTTCTGCACCTGGTTAAGCGCGACCACCAACTCCCCAAGCAAGCCGCCCTGCAGATTCTCCTCGGGCTTGATCACATAGGGCGGGAAATGGACGGCCGCAATCAGCACCTCGTCCGCGGCCATCGCCCACTGGCAACACAGTACCAGTAACAGCAACAGCCCCCGCGCCCATCCCTGTGGACACCGCAACATATTGACCCCTTGGACAACAACGCTCGCCAGAGACTAGCTCAGGCATCCAGCCAGGTAAATGTCGATCAATGTCGAATGGGGTTGGCTTGCTCCACGTCGCTTCCTCTGGCATCCCGCAGGTGATACCTGGCAAGCAGTTCGGGCAATCGGCCGTTATCGCGCAACAACCGCATGAGCTCACCCAGCTTGGCAGCACTCAGCGGCGAACCTGGACGTAACAACGCATGATGGTGGTAGACCTGGTCGGCACGTTGCGAGATCAGCAACTGCTGACTCTCCTGCGGGTACTCGCGCTGGAAGATCGGCAAGTAGGAACGCGTCACCACACTGATATCCGCACGATCGTGCAGCAGCATCAGCAGGTTGCTGTCATGGGAGTAGGTCAGCGATGCCTGGAAGTGGCTCGCCAGAAACGCCTGCTCCGCATTGAAGTCGGCAAAGCCATAGTGATAACCGGTATAGAGGGCCATGCGCTTGCCCTTCAGGCTGTCGAAGAAGGACTGATCGCGACCCGGCTGCTTCTGTGCGACATAGACCTCAGCGTCGATGATCTGCAGGTCAAGCTTGTGCAACTCGGTGTACTGCCAGCCCCACTCAGGGGATTCGAACAGGATGAGGTCATAGCGAGCCTGCTGGAAGTCGCGGTAGCGACGGGTGACCGAGGTCGGCACCAGACTGAAGCGATAGTCATCCTGAGCGCTGTTAAGGGCTGTCAGCAACTCGGGCAGCACGCCAGCAGGCGACTCGCTCTCGGGTTTAATCACATAAGGCGGGAAGTGGTAGGCGCCCACCCTGACCTGCTGTGTGGCAGCCAGAGCCGGCGCCCAGCAGGCAAGCACGATAAGCAGCAGATGCATAAAAAAGTGCAACGCGGCACCTCGGGACAGGAAGGCCAAAGTCCGACATATCCCTGTCTCCAAGCCAGGCAGCGCCGGCTCAAAGGAAGCTTAGCAGGCTACGGCGAATGAAAATCACAGTTGGCCAGATTGGCCACCCGCATGATCAGCAAGCGTCCTTGATCACCAGAGTCAGAGCCTGCTCGGCCAGTTGATCCAGGCTGACCTTGCCGCCTGGGCGGAACCAGGTGGTGGTCCAGCTCAGTGCGCCGGTCAGGAAGCGCCGCAGGATGAAGGGGTCTGCATTGAAGAAGCCTGCGGCGCGTGCCTCACCCAGCACGTCCAGCCAGATTTGCTCGTAGGTATCACGCAGGCTGAGGATATAGGCCTGTGCCTCTTCGGACAGTGAACGCCATTCGTAAACCAGCACGCCCATGGCCTCGCCAGTGCCGCCCATGATCGACTGCAGCTCGCAACGGATCAGCGCCAGTACGCGCTCACGCGGACCTTGCGCTTCCTCCAGTGCCGCGCGCAGCAGCGCGGTGTTGTAGATCACCGTCTCCTCCATCACCGCCCTGAGGATCTCGTCCTTGCTCTTGAAGTGATGAAAGATGCTGCCGGACTGGATACCCACGGCGCTGGCCAGATCGCGCACTGTCGTGCGCTCGTAGCCCTTGCTGCGAAACAGATGGGCTGCAGTTTGCAGCAGCTTGCCACGGGCACTCTCCGGGTCGATCAGCTCGCCGCTGGCCACCATCTTCTGCATCACGTCACGGGCTTTCTGTTCGTCCAGGCTCATCGCTCCCCCATATGGAATGCCGCTTGCGCGTGCATTGTACGCCAGCCAACCAAGCAAGCGCTCGGGATAAATTAGATCAAGCACTTTTCAACCAAGCGCTTGCTTGGTAGTGTTTCACCACCTGAGTGATTGCGCGGAATGACCACAATGAGCAAAACCGTTCGCATCGGCTGCGCCTCCGCCTTCTGGGGCGACACCTCCACCGCCGCCGCCCAGCTGGTACGTGGTACCGAGCTGGACTACCTGGTGTTCGACTACCTGGCCGAAATCACCATGTCGATCATGGCCGGCGCGCGTATGAAGAAGCCCGACGAAGGCTACGCCACCGACTTCGTCGAGGTGCTGGCGCCGCTGCTCGGTGAGATCGCAGAGAAAAACATCCGCGTCATCAGCAACGCTGGCGGGGTCAATCCGGCCTCCTGTGCCAAGGCCCTGGCGGCCGCCTGCGAGAAGGCTGGGTTGAGCCTGAAGATCGCCGTTCTGCATGGCGACAACCTGCAGCCCAAGCTGGGTGAGCTGGCCAAGGCCGGCACCGTGGAAATGTTCACGGGCGCCGCGCTGCCGCCCATGTGCGTGTCGGTCAATGCCTACCTGGGCGCACCGGGCATAGTCGCGGCTCTTGAGGCCGGCGCCGACATCGTGATCACCGGCCGCGTGGTCGACAGCGCGGTGGTCAGCGCCGCGCTGGTGCATGAATACGGCTGGGCCTGGAACGATTACGACAAGCTGGCCCAGGCCGCCTTGGCCGGCCACATCATCGAATGCGGCGCACAGTGCACCGGCGGCAACTTCACCGACTGGCGCGATGTGCCGGACTACGAACATATCGGCTTCCCGGTCATCGAAGTTCAGGACGATGGCAGCTTCGTGGTTGCCAAACCCGAAGGTACAGGCGGCCTGATCTCCACCCTCTCGGTGGGTGAGCAGATGCTCTATGAAATCGGAGACCCGCGTGCTTACTACCTGCCCGATGTGGTCTGCGACTTCACCCAGGTGCAACTGACCCAGGTCGGCGCAAACCGTGTAGAACTGAAGGGTGCGCGCGGCCTGCCGCCGACCGTTCAATACAAGGTCAGCGCCACCTACCCCGACGGCTTTCGCTGCACCGCCAGCTGCCTGATCGCCGGTATCGACGCCGTGGCCAAGGCCGAGCGGGTCAGCCAGGCGATCATCGCCAAGACCGAGGAAATCTTCGCCGAGCGCGGCTGGGGCCCCTACCGCGAAGTGCATATCGAACTGCTCGGCGCCGAGGCTACCTACGGTCCGCACGGCCAGCGCAAGGACACCCGCGAGGTGGTGATCAAGCTCGGTGTGCGCCATGCGAAGAAGGAAGCGCTGATCCTGTTCTCCCGCGAGATCGCCCAGGCCGCTACCGGCATGGCCCCCGGCCTGACCGGCATCGTCGGCGGTCGACCCACCGTGTACCCGGTAATCCGCCTGTTCAGCTTCCTGGTGGACAAGAGCGCCTGCGCACTGGAAGTGGAGATCAACGGCGAGCGCCGGCCGGTCACCCTGCCGGAAGTGGCCACATTCGACGCGGGCCAGATCGCCAGCGCAGCCGCCCTGCCCGCTCCGGCCGGCAAGGCCGATGCGACCGTGCCGCTGATCAAGCTGGCCGTCGCCCGCTCCGGGGACAAAGGCAACCACAGCAATATCGGCGTGATGGCGAGAAAGCCCGAGTATCTGGCCTGGATCGCGGCTGCGCTTTGCGAAGGCGCGGTGGCCGAATGGATGCAGCATGTGCTCGACGGCCAGACCGGCAAGGTCAGCCGTTGGCACCTGCCGGGCAGCCACAGCCTGAACTTCCTGCTGGAGAATGCCCTGGGTGGCGGCGGTGTCGCCAGCCTGCGCATCGACCCGCAGGGCAAGGCCTTTGCCCAGCAGCTGCTGGAATTTCCGGTGCCGGTGCCCAAGGCCTTGGCACAAGCGTTGGGCGAATAACTCTGTGGGAGCGGCTTCAGCCGCGATGCTCTTGCTTTGCACCTATCGCGGCTAAAGCGGATTGCCACCCAGCCGCTCCCGCAAAAACGACGAGGACGATAACAACAATGGCATACGACTCAGTCTTCAAACCCGGTCTGTTCGCCGGTCAGACCATCCTGGTCACCGGTGGCGGCAGTGGCATCGGCCGTTGCGTGGCCCATGAGCTGGCGCACCTGGGCGCCCATGTAGTGCTGGTCGGACGCAAGCTGGAGAAGCTGGAGAAAACCGCCGGCGAAATCCATGAAGACGGTGGCCAGGCCAGCTTGCAGGTGTGCGACATCCGCGACGAGGACGCGGTCAAGGCCATGGTCAAGGCGGTGATCGCCGAGCACGGGCCGATCCATCACCTGGTCAACAACGCTGGCGGCCAGTTCCCCGCGCCACTGATCGGCATCAATCAGAAAGGCTTTGAGACCGTCGTAAGAACCAACCTGGTCGGCGGCTTTCTGGTGGCCAAGGAAGTCTACCTGCAGAGCCTGAGCAAGCACGGCGGCAGCATCGTCAACATGCTCGCCGACATGTGGGGTGGCATGCCCGGCATGGGTCACTCCGGGGCAGCGCGCGCCGGCATGGAGAACTTCACCAAGACCGCCGCCTACGAGTGGGGCCACGCCGGCGTGCGGGTCAACGCCGTGGCACCGGGCTGGATTGCCTCCAGCGGCATGGACACCTACCCCGAGTCGATGAAAACCATGATCCGCAACCTCAAGGACCACGTGCCGCTGCAGCGCATCGGCAGCGAGTCGGAGGTGGCCGCCGCCATCGTCTTCCTGTTGTCCCCCGGTGCCAACTTCATTAGCGGCAACACCATCCGCATCGACGGCGCCGCCAGCCAGGGCACCCGCGCCTGGACCCTGGGCAAGGCGAAAACCAGCGAGTCCTACAACGGCTTCCACCGGGCCTACCTGCCCGACGTGTTCAAGGAGTAAGGCGATGCCGGTCATTCAATCCGAACTCGATGTTCACGGTGAAGCCTTCGCGCAGAACCGCGAGGCCATGCTGGCCGCGATCGCCAGCTTCCGCGAGGTGGAGCAGAAGGTCCTCGACAAGGCCGCCGAGGCCAAGGCCAAGTTCGACAAGCGCGGCCAGCTGCTGCCGCGCGAGCGCCTCAACCTGTTGCTCGATGCGGGCGCACCTTTCCTCGAACTCTGCTCGCTGGCCGGCTACAAGCTGCATGACGACAAGGACGGCACCCAGGCCGGCGGCGGCATCATCGCCGGCATCGGCTACGTAGCCGGTGTGCGCTGCCTGGTAATCGCCAACAACAGTGCGATCAAGGGCGGCACCATCTCGCCCACCGGCCTGCGCAAGTCCCTGCGCCTGCAGCAGGTGGCCAGCGAGAACAAGCTGCCCATCGTCACCCTGGCCGAGAGCGGCGGTGCCAACCTGACCTATGCGGCGGACATCTTCGTCGAGGGTGCCCGCGCCTTCGCCAACCAGGCGCGCCTGTCCGCCGCCGGTATTCCGCAGATCACCGTGGTGCATGGCTCCAGCACCGCCGGTGGCGCCTACCAGCCGGGGCTGTCCGACTACGTGGTGGTGGTACGCGGCAAAGCCAAGATGTTCCTGGCCGGCCCGCCCCTGCTCAAGGCCGCCACCGGCGAGATCGCCACCGACGAGGAACTGGGCGGCGCCGAGATGCACGCCCAGGTCGCCGGGACCGCCGAGTACCTGGCCGAAAACGACGCCGATGGCGTGCGCCTGGCCCGCGAGATCGTCGCCATGTTGCCGTGGAACCAGCAGTTGCCGGCACGCCCGGCAAAGAACTATCGCGAGCCGCTGTACCCAACCCACGAGCTGCTCGGCGTGGTTCCGGCGGACGCCAAGAAGCCCTACGACGTGCGCGAGATCATTGCCCGCATCGCCGACGGCTCGGAGTTCCTCGACTTCAAGAACGAGTTCGACAGCCAGACCGTCTGCGGCCACCTGCAGATCGAGGGCCAGCCCTGCGGCCTGATCGGCAACAACGGGCCGATCACCCCGCGCGGTGCGGCCAAGGCCGCCCAGTTCATCCAGCTGTGCGAGCAGAGCAACACGCCGATCCTGTTCTTCCACAACACCACCGGCTTTATGGTCGGCACCGAGTCCGAGCAGTTGGGCGTGATCAAGCACGGCTCGAAGATGATCCAGGCGGTGGCCAACGCCACGGTGCCCAAGCTGACCATCGTCGTCGGCGGCTCCTACGGGGCCGGCAACTACGCCATGTGCGGTCGCGGCCTCGATCCGCGCTTTATCTTCGCCTGGCCCAACAGCCGCACCGCGGTGATGGGCGGCGCCCAGGCCGGCAAGGTGCTGCGCATCGTCACCGAGGACAAGCACCGCAAGGAAGGCAAGGAGGCCGACCCGAAGATGCTCGACATGCTGGAAATGGCCACCGCACAGAAACTCGACAGCCAGTCCACCGCGCTCTACGGCACCGCCAGCCTGTGGGACGACGGCCTGATCGACCCACGTGACACCCGCGCCCTGCTCGGCTTGCTGCTCGACATCTGCGCCGAGGCGCAGATGAGGCCGCTCAAGCCCAATACCTTCGGCGTTGCCCGCCTGTAACTCTAGGGAGATAACAACAATGATCTTTACCCAAGAACACGAAGAACTCCGTCGCACCGTCCGCAACTTCGTCGAGCACGAGATCAACCCGCACGTGGACGAGTGGGAAAAGGCCGGCCGCGTCCCTATCCACGAGATCTTCAAGAAAGCCGGCGACCTCGGCCTGCTGGGCATCTCCAAGCCGGAGAAATTCGGCGGCATGGGCCTGGACTACAGCTACTCGATCGTCGCCGCCGAAGAGTTCGGCACCATCCGCTGCGGCGGCATCCCCATGTCCATCGGTGTGCAGACCGACATGTGCACCCCGGCACTGGCCCGCTTTGGCTCCGACGAACTGCGCGAGGAGTTCCTGAAGCCGGCGATTGCTGGCGACATGGTCGGCTGCATCGGCGTTTCCGAGGTCGGCGCTGGCTCCGACGTGGCCGGCCTGAAGACCACCGCGCGCAAGGACGGTGACGACTATGTGATCAACGGCAGCAAGATGTGGATCACCAACTCGCCGAGTGCCGATTTCATCTGCCTGCTGGCCAACACCAGCGACGACAAGCCGCACGTCAACAAGTCGCTGATCATGGTGCCGATGAACACACCGGGTATCACCCTCAGTCCGCACCTGGACAAGCTCGGCATGCGCAGCTCGGAAACCGCCCAGGTGTTCTTCGACAACGTGCGCGTGCCGCAGCGCAACCGCATCGGCGCCGAAGGCGCAGGCTTCATGATGCAGATGCTGCAGTTCCAGGAAGAACGCCTGTTCGGCGCGGCCAACATGATCAAGGGCCTGGAGTACTGCGTCGACAGCACCATCGACTACTGCAAGCAGCGCCACACCTTCGGCGCGCCTTTGATCGACAACCAGGTCATCCACTTTCGCATGGCCGAACTGCAGAGCGAGATCGAGGCCCTGCGCGCCCTCGTCTACCACGCCACCGAGCTGTACGTGAAAGGTCGCGACGTAACCAAACTCGCCTCCATGGCCAAGCTCAAGGCCGGTCGTTTGGGCCGTGAAGTCACCGACAGCTGCCTGCAGTACTGGGGCGGTATGGGTTTCATGTGGGACAACCCGGTGTCGCGCGCCTACCGCGACGTGCGCCTGGTGTCGATTGGCGGCGGCGCCGACGAAATCATGCTCGGCATCATCTGCAAGCTGATGGGCATTCTGCCGGGTAAGAAAAAATGATGAGTCTGAACTGTGGGAGCGGCTTCAGCCGCGATAACTGATCGAGGTGCCATATGAGTGATCTACCCCACTGTCAGACCCTGCTGCTGGAACAGGTCGAGGGCGTGCTCCATGTCACCCTCAACCGTCCGGACAGCCGCAACGCCATGAGCCTGGCCATGGTCGAGGAACTGCGCGCCGTGCTGCGCGCGGTACGAGGCAACCACGACGTGCGCGCCCTGGTGCTGCGCGGTGCCGACGGCCACTTCTGCGCCGGCGGCGACATCAAGGACATGGCCGGTGCCCGCGCCAAAGGAGGCGACGCCTACCGCGAGCTGAACCGTGCCTTCGGCAGCCTGCTGGAAGAAGCCCAATGCGCCCCGCAGGTGCTGGTCGCCGTGCTGGAAGGCGCGGTACTCGGCGGTGGCTTCGGCCTGGCCTGCGTCTCCGACATCGCCATCGCCCACCAGGGCGCCAAGTTCGGCCTGCCGGAAACCAGCCTAGGGATCATTCCTGCGCAGATCGCCCCCTTCGTGGTCAAGCGTATCGGCCTAACCCAGGCCCGTCGCCTGGCCCTGACCGCCGCCCGCTTCGATGGTGCCGAGGCCCTGCGCCTCGGCCTGGTGCACTTCAGCGAAGTCGACGACCAGGCCGTGGTCGACCGCCTCGCCGAGTGCCTGCAGCAGATCCGCCAGTGTGCCCCCGGCGCCAATGCTGCGACCAAGGCACTGCTGCTGGCCACCGAGACGGAACACCTCGGCAACCTGCTCGACTACGCCGCCGGCCAGTTCGCCACGGCGGTACTGGGCAGCGAGGGTGTCGAAGGCACGATGGCATTCGTGCAGAAGCGCAAACCGAAGTGGGCTGAGTAGTGACTCCCCTCTCCCGCCTGCGGGAGAGGGAACAAATTGAAGTAGCCCGGATGCAATCCGGGCAAACACCACCCCGGATTGCATCCGGGCTACGCAAGCAGGAGCACGACGATGCCCGCCTTCAACAAGATTCTGATCGCCAACCGCGGCGAAATCGCCTGCCGGGTAATACGCACCGCCCAGGACCTAGGCTACCGCACCGTGGCGGTCTTCTCCGAGGCCGATGCCGGCGCCCGCCACGTGCAACTGGCCGACGAAGCCGTGTGCATCGGCCCGGCACAGGTAAACCAGTCGTACCTGGTGATCGACAGCATCATCGCGGCGGCGCAGAAAACCGGCGCCGACGCCATCCATCCCGGCTACGGCTTCCTCTCCGAAAACGCCGACTTCGCCCGCGCCTGCGATGCGGCCGGCATCGTGTTTATCGGCCCGACCGTAGAAGCCATTCACCTGATGGGCAGCAAGCGCCTGTCGAAGATCGCCATGCTCGAAGCCGGCGTGCCCTGCATTCCCGGCTACGAAGGCGCGGCGCAGGACGACGAGACCCTGGCCCGCGAGGCCGAGCGCATTGGCTATCCACTGATGATCAAGGCCAGCGCCGGCGGCGGTGGCCGTGGCATGCGTCTGGTGCATCAAGCCAGCGAACTGCACGCACAGATCCGTACCGCCCGCTCCGAAGCGCAAAACGCCTTCGGTTCCGGCGAGCTGATCCTCGAGCGCGCGGTAATCCAGCCGCGCCATGTCGAAATACAGGTGTTTGGCGACCAGCACGGCAACATCGTCTACCTGGGTGAACGCGACTGCTCGGTGCAGCGCCGCCACCAGAAAGTGGTCGAGGAAGCGCCCTGCCCGGTGATGACAACCGAACTGCGCCAGGCCATGGGCGAGGCGGCTGTCAAGGCGGCGGCTTCGGTCAGCTACGTCGGTGCCGGCACCGTGGAATTCCTGCTCGATAGCAGCGGCGCCTTCTACTTCCTGGAAATGAACACCCGCCTGCAGGTCGAGCATCCGGTCACCGAGCTGATCACCGGACAGGACCTGGTCGCCTGGCAGATCCGCGTGGCCGAGGGCCAGCCGCTGCCGCTCAGACAGGACGAGATCCGCCTGACCGGCCACGCCATGGAAGTACGCCTGTATGCCGAGGATTCGGCCGCCGGCTTCCTGCCGCAGACCGGCCAGGTACTGCGCTGGGAACCGGCGCTGCGCGACGGTATCCGTATCGACCACGGCTTGCTCGAAGGCCAGCCGGTGACGCCGTTCTACGACCCCATGCTGGCCAAGGTCATCGCCTACGGCGCCACCCGCGACGAGGCCCGGCGCAAGCTGGTACGCGCCGTCGAGGATTGCGTGCTGCTGGGCGTGGGCGGCAACCAGCGTTTCCTCGCCAACCTGCTGGCGCACCCCGAGTTCGCCGCTGGCAACGCCACCACCGCCTTTATCGGCGAGCACTTCGCCAATGATCCGAGCCTGGCCCCGCAAGCGCCGTCTGCCGCCGAGCTGGCTACCGCCGCAGCCCTGCTCTACCAGGTCTCGGCGACCGCCCGTGCGCACCAACCGGGCCTCTCCGGCTGGCGCAACAGCGGCGGCGCGCCCTGGCGCTACGTGCTCAAGCAGGGCGAGCACAAACACGTAGTGGAACTGCAGGTACTGCAGGCCGGCGAGCAGCCGCAGCTACAAGCGCAGGTCGGCGAGCAAACCGTCGAGCTGCGCCTGCTGGCCAGCGATGGTCGCTGGGCCAGCCTGGAGCTAGATGGCATCCGCCAGCGCCGCGCCTATCACTTGGCCAACGAGCAGGTGTGGCTGTATGGCCACAACGGCAACCTGGAGCTGATCGATATCACCCACGCGCCCGCCGACGGACAGAACGCCGCCAGCTCCGGCACGGTCAAGGCACCGATGGACGGCGCCATCGTCGATGTACTGGTCAGCGAGGGACAGAAAGTCGGCAAGGGCCAGCTGTTGCTGGTACTGGAGGCGATGAAGATGGAGCACCCGCTCAAGGCCGGCATGGACGGAGTGATCCGCCGCGTCCAGGTCAGCCAGGGCGACCAGGTGAAGAGCCGCCAACTGCTGGTGGAAGTCGAAGCCGCCGAAGCCTGACGCAGGGTGGATGGCGTCCAGAATCTCGCCACGATCCTTATTCACCTGGCGTTCAGTGTGGGAGCGGCTTTAGCCGCGATGCTTTTAACCTGGCCCTATCGCGGCTAAGGCCGCTCCCACATTGCCCGTCCATGCCCACAAACAAAAACAACGGAGTTAGCGCATGTCCCTGTCCGGCAAGACCCTGTTCATCACCGGCGCCAGCCGTGGCATCGGCCGCGAGATCGCCCTAAAGGCTGCAGGCCAAGGCGCCAATATCGTTATCGCCGCCAAGAGCGCCGAAGCCCACGCCAAACTGCCGGGCACCATCCATTCGGTGGCAGCAGAAGTTGAAGCCGCCGGCGGCAAGGCCCTGGCGCTGCAACTGGACGTGCGCGAAGAAGAGGCAGTGAAGGCCGCCATGGCCCAGGCCGCCGAGCACTTCGGCGGCATCGATGCACTGATCAACAATGCCGGCGCGATCAAACTGGTGGGCGTCGAACACCTGCCGCCCAAGCGCTTCGACCTGATGTTCCAGATCAACACCCGCGCGGTAATGGTCTGCAGCCAGGCGGCGCTGCCTTATCTGAAGGACAGCCGCGGCCATATCCTCAGCCTGTCGCCACCACTCAACCTCGACCCCAAGTGGTTCGCCAGCTACGGCCCGTACACCACCACCAAGTACGGCATGAGCATGCTGACCTTGGGGATGCACGAGGAATTCCGGAAATACGGCATCAGCGTCAACTCACTGTGGCCGAAGACGGTGATTGCCACCGCCGCCATAGAGTTCGAAGCCGGCGGCCCGGCAGTGATGAAGGCCGCGCGCCTGCCAGCGATCATGGCCGACGCCGCCTGCGCCATCCTGTCGAGCAGCGAGCGCACGATCAGCGGCCGCCTGCTGATCGATGAGGAGATCCTCCGCGAGCAGGGCCAGGAAGACTTCGAGCAGTACCGTTATGACCCGGCTGGCAAGCTGATGACCGATTTGTTCGTCGATTGAACCACGTTCGCTCCGCGCCGGCCTATCCACCAGCAAGCGCTGGTTTCGCTAGTTGCGGAACTTGAACTGCAGTTCGGCGCCCTCGACCGTATCCCAGTAGTCCGCGTTCTTGTCGCCACGATCATTGGTGATCAGCCTGCCGTTGAGCTCGAACGGTCCCGGCTCCTTGGGCTTCTCGACGAACATCTCCGGTAGCAGTGACGGTGGCGTGAGTGGTTCCAACGGCGCATCGGGCTGGATCTGCTCGACCAACTCCGGCGGCAAATGCAAATCCAGACGCGCGGGGGGCAACGCCTGTTCCTTGTCGACCTTGACCGCAGGCATGGGCCTGCTGTCTGCGGGCTCAGAAAGGCGGGTGTCCTCGACTACCTTGCTGCCAGGCTCGGGAAGCTTCTCCGGGGTTTGTGCCGGCTTGGGCGTCGGCTCGACAGGCGCAACAGGTGGCGTTTTGGGCGTATCCGCCGGTATGGGCGCAGAAGAGCCCTCTGAATGGGCAGGCGCTGGAGAAGGCTGGTCGTCACAGGCGCTGAGCAGGCTCAAAACCAGCAACAGGGGCAGAACAGGCAAGCGGGACATGGCAAACAAACACGGCAACGAATGCCTATATGCTCGCCCCTGCCCCGCATTCTGGCAAGCCAGCAACCTCTAGTCCCGCTGCAGGCGCCGGAGCTCGGCCGGCACATCCTGCTGCGGGTACTGGCGCGTCAAATGCTGCAGCAACTGCTCGGCCAGTCCCTGCTGCCCCTCCTGGCGTAGGCGCAACACTTCCTGCAGGCGCTCACGCAGCGGAGCGGACTCAGCCAGGGTGCCGGCCAGCCGCTCAGGTGCGCGACGGGCATATTCCTGAGTCCGAGCCCGGGCCTGCTCGGCAGCCTGCACCTTGGCCGCCACTGGCACCTCAGCCTCGTTCGATGACGCATCGGCCAGAGCGTCCATTGCCGGTGCAGCAGGAGCCGCCTGGCGCGGCATCGCCGCTGCGGGTGGCGAGATTGCAAACGCTGCAGACGACTCGGCGGTCGTGGCCTGGCGCGCAACCTCGGCTTTCTTCTGCTCCATGCTGCCGGCCGGCTCAGCCAGCAGCTTCGGTGCCATCTCCCGCAGCACCGGCGCCTGCGCGGCAGCAGGGCTGGGTAGATCGTAGGCGCTGGGCAACTGCTCCTGCGTGCGTAGCGTCAGGCTCAGGCCGATGCCCAGGGTGGCCAGGCCGGCGAAGGCCAGCGACCAGCGGGTATTGCTACCGGCCCCGAACAGCCAGGCATGCAGGCGCTGCGGGAAGCCTGGACGAGAGGGCGTGGCAGCGACGGCCCGATGCGCCGCCGCGAGAATCCGCGCATCCAGCACAGCGGAAGGCTCGCCCTGGCTGTGCTGGCGGAAATGCTGCAGCAGCTGTTGTTCATGCTGCAGATCGTTATGTTCTTGGCTCATGCCGATACCTCCTCGGCCGCAGCCGGGTCGGCCAGCAGCCGACGTAACTTGTTCAGCGCATAGCGCAGGCGGCTCTTCACGGTTTCCGCCGGCGTGCGGGTGAGCTCGGCGATTTCCGCCAGTTCCAGGTCGCCGTGGGCGCGCAGCAGGAACACCTCGCGCTGCTCCTCGGGCAGATCGGCCAGCGCCGTCTGCAGGCGCTCCTGGTCGCGGCTGAGCAGCAACTGCTGCTCGGGGCCGGGGCCCGGGTCGGCGCTGGCGTGCTGCGTCTCGTCGTACTCATCGAGCTTTCCCTGGTGGCGCCCACTCTTGCGCCAGTGGTCGATCAGGCGATTACGCGCGATCTGGTACAGCCAGGTCTTGAACAGCAACGCCTCGCGCTGTTCGCTGGCGCTGCGGATCAGGCTCATCCAGGTGTCCTGGAATACTTCCTCGGCCAGGGCGTGGTCACCGCACAGACCGAGAAGGAAGCGGAACAGGCCGAGGCGGTGGCGCTCGTAGAGCGTGGTGAAGGCCACGGTGTCGCCCTGGCGATAACGCCGCAGCAGCGCGGCGTCATCGTCTTGCAGTGGTAGGTTCAAGCAGGTTTGCTCATTCATATGAATGGAGGTCCAGGCAGAACAGAGCGAAGCGTGCCAGGCTAGGCGCTTCGCCGCAGGCAGTAGACCGACACCGACAAGGCGGAGCAACAACGTCAGGGCAGTTTTGCATGAGCCTCCGGAGTTTGCAGGCTTTGCGCCAGCTCTACCAGCTGCACGAATTCGCCGCGCAGGCCGAACGGGTCCTCGCCCTTGGCACCGCGCGCCAGCCTGGCGCTGTCGGCCAGGGAGAAGTCGCCGGTGTACTTGGCGTCCACGAGTTGCTGGGCGAAGGCGGCTACCGCGGCGGCGAAACGCAGGTCCTCGCTGGCCTGGTTGATCGGCGTCGCCTGGCCCTTGCCGATCGGCCGTTCGACCAGCCGGCTGGCGCCGCCCTCGGGCGCCTTGTAGCGCAGACGCAGCCAGGCGATCTCGCCGGCCTTGCCAGGCTTTTCATTGGTCTGGGCGTAGCGCAGCGGCTCCAGCCAGCCCTTGGCGCCCACCGGCACCACCTCGTACAGGGCGGTGACCGTATGTCCGGCGCCGATCTCGCCGGCATCGACCTTGTCGTTGGAAAAATCCTCGCGTTTCAGCGCGCGGTTCTCGTAGCCCAGCAAGCGGTATTCGCTGACCTCGGCCGGGTTGAACTCGACCTGGATCTTCACGTCCTTGGCCACCGTCGCCAGGGTCGAGCTGAGCTGATCGACCAACACCTTACGCGCCTCGCGCAGATTGTCGATGTAGGCGTAGTTGCCGTCGCCGGCATCGGCCAGTTGCTCCATCAGTTGCTCGTTGTAGTTGCCTACACCGAAGCCCAGGGTGGTCAGCGACACACCGGTTTTGCGCTTGTCGGCGGCGAGCTGCTTGAGCGTTTCGAAGTCGCTGATGCCGACGTTGAAGTCGCCGTCAGTGGCTAGCAGGATGCGGTTGATGCCGTCCTTGAGCATGCCCTTCTGCGCTTCCTGGTAGGCCAGCTGGATACCCGACTCGCCGGCGGTGGATCCGCCCGCGGTGAGCTGGTCGATGGCCGTGCGAATCCTGGCCTTCTCGCTACCGGCAGTGGATTTCAGCACCACGCTGGCATTGCCGGCATAGGTGACCAGGGCTACGCGATCCTGCGGGCGCAACTGGTCGACCAGCAGCTTGAGGGTGCTCTGCACCATCGGCAGGCCCTCGCGGCGATCCATAGAGCCGGACACATCGACCAGGAACACCAGGTTGGCCGGTGGCAGCTCGGCGGCACTCAGATCCGCGGCCTTGATCGCCACGCGCAGCAGGCGGGTTTCGGGGTTCCAGGGCGTGGTCGCCAGCTCGGTGGCGACGCTGAACGGCACGTCGCCCTCGGGCTTGGGATAGGCGTAAGGGAAGTAGTTGACCAGCTCCTCCAGGCGCACCGCTTCCTTGGGCGGCAGGCTGCCATCGTTGAGGAAGCGCCGCACGTTGGCGTAGGCGCCGGTGTCCACGTCGATGCTGAAAGTCGACACCGGCTGCTGGGCCACGGCTTGCACCGGGCTGCTCTCGATCTTCTGGTACTGCTCGCGGTAGACATCCTGGTAGCCGAAACCGGCATTGTCGGCCAGCGACGCCGCCGGCGCGCTCATCGGTATGCCCTGAGGCATGGCCCTGTGCGCCTCTCTGGCATGCACAGAGCGCTTCGCGGCATAGGAAGCGTCGGCAGCGACCTGCTCGTGCAGCGCCTCCTGCTTGACCTCGGGCGCGACCGGCTGGGCAGCCGCACCGGGATCTTCATGGGAGGCACTGCAAGCCGCCAACGTCAGCGCCAGGGTGGCGCCGAAACCGGCAAACAGGGGTTGGGTGGCGATGTGGTTCATGGCGGCGCTCCTCGGGCGAAAAGTCCATTCGCCCAGGTAGACGGAGCCGCCAGCGAATCCGGGTTAAGCGTTTTCCTGACAGAGCTGCCTGGCCAGCATGCCGAGGGTCATGATCGCCCGTTCGGACTCACGGTTCCATGGCACGCCACAGGTCAGGCGCAGGCAGTTGTTGAACTGCTCGGTGTTGCTGAAGATCAGCCCCGGCGCGATGCTGATACCCTGCTGCAGCGCCCGCACATGCAGCTCCTGGGCACTGACCTTGCCCGGCAGGCTGACCCAGAGAATGAAGCCGCCATGCGGGCGCGTCATCTGCGAGCCCTCAGGAAAGTGCTGCTGCACCGCCAGCTGGTAGGCGGTCATGTTCTTGCGGTACTCCTGGCGGATATGCCGCAGATGACGGTCGTAGCCGCCGTTCTCCAGATAGGCGGCCACGCCCATCTGGGTAACGCTGCAGGCCGAGTGGGTGCTGAAAGTCTGCAGCCGCTCCACTTCCTCCTGATAACGGCCGGCGATGATCCAGCCGATACGCACACCCGGCGACAGGGTTTTCGAAAAGCTGGAGCAGTAGATCACCTGATCCTCACGATCATGGGCCTTGAGCGCCTTGCTACGGCCCGGCTCGAACAACAGTTCGCCGTAGATGTCGTCCTCGATCACGCGGATATCGTGGTCGGCGGTCAGGCGCAGCAGTTGTTTCTGGCGCTCCTCGGGAATGCTGCCCCCCAGCGGGTTGCTCAGCCGCGCGGTGAGCACCAGCGCCTTGATCGGCCACTGGTTGGCGGCGAGCTGCAGGGCTTCCAGACTCAGGCCGGTGCTCGGATCGCTGGGGATCTCGATGACCTTGAGGCCGAGCACCTCGGCCAATTGCAGCAGGCCGTAGTAGGTTGGTGACTCTGCAGCAATCAGATCGCCCGGCTTGGTCACCACCCGCAGGGCCATGTGGATGGCATCCACACAGCCATGGGTGATCACCACTTCGGACGGATCGACCACCACGCTGGCGTCGCGCATGCGGATCGCCACCTGGCGGCGCAGCGGCTCGTAGCCGGGGCTGAACATGTAGCTGAACGCACGCGGACTCTGGAAGCGGGTGACCTTGGCCAGTTGCTGGTGCAACGAGCGCACCGGCAGATAGTCCACATGCGGCACCGCCGCCCCCAGTGGGAACACCCCCTCCTGGCGCGACTCAGTCAGGACCTGGCTGATAATGCTGCTGCGGGTAACCAGCGCCGGACGCTCGACCCGTGCGATGTCGGGGGTCGGCGCGGTGAGACCGGCCGTCTGGTGCACATAAAAGCCGGACTGCGGACGCGCGCGAATCAGGCCCATGTCTTCGAGATTGGCGTAGGCCTGTAGCACGGTGGCATGGCTGACGCTGAGCTGCGAGCTCATCTTGCGCACAGACGGCACACGCTCGCCCGGCTGGTAGACACCGCGACGAATATCCTCGGCCAGCTGCTGGGCGATGCGCTGATAAAGCAACAAACTGGTCATTTCGAGGTTTCCTCCGCGACTGAACCGTAACAGTAGCCAAATACAGTCTCAGCTTAGCGGCACAGTCAGATTATTTGCAGGCAGTACAGTTTCGACTGTTCCAGCTTAGCCGCTCAGCTGACCCTGTCGCATTGCACTTTCGGCGAACAAAAAACCCCGGGCAGAAGCACCGGGGTTGTGGTGACGGTCGGAGGTGATCAGCGATCGGCGCTGAGATGACCCTGTTCGTCGGAAATGAGGATCTCCACCCGGCGATTCTGCGCCCGCCCCTTGGCTGAGGCGTTTTCCGCCAGCGGGTGAGCTTCACCGTAGCCCTTGACCTCGATGCGCTTGGCATCGATGCCCAAGTCTCGCAGTACATCGGCCACGGCCTGGGCGCGAGCACGCGACAGTTCGAGGTTCTCCGCTGCGTCGCCGCGGTTGTCGGTGTAACCCTCGATACGCACGGTGCGCCGCGGGTTGACCTGGAGGAACTGCACCAGCTTGAGAATGGTGCGAGTGGCCGAAGCCTTGAGCTCGCTGCGACCGGCATCGAAGAGCACGTCACCCAGGGTCATGACCAGCCCGCGATCGGTTTCGCTGGCAGCCAGGTTGACCATCTGCTCTTCCAGCCACTGGCCCTGCTGCTGGGCGCCGAGCAGCTTGGCTTCGCGCAGCGCCAGCTGCAGTCGCTCGCGTTCCAGATCGAGCCTGGCCAGGCGTTCCTGATTGAGGTTGAGATCGCTGTGTTGGCGGGCAATCTGGCTGTAACGCTGACTCAGGTAGGCATAGTGAATAACGTCGTCGTCGCTGCCCCAGTAGCTCGACAGGCGCTCGGCGCGGGCCAGGGATTCACCGGCGCGAATCACGTCCTTCGGCGCGCTGCGCAGCACATTGGTGTCCTCCTTGACCTGCTGGAAGCTGGCCGCCGCATCGTCGAGCGATTGGCGACTCTGCTGGCTGGTGCACCCGGCAACCAGAGCCGATAGCAGCAACAGGGTGAAGCTGGCGAATCTGCTCGAAGTCATGGCAGCTCTCCCAGCTGGGTCCTCAGACGATTGATCTGCGTAGTGAGCTCGTCGAGCTGACGCTGGCTCTTCTGATTGAGCAGCTTGGCCTCGGCCAGGCGAGCATCCAGCTCGGCCTGCTCGGCGAAGATGCGCGCGCGCTTGTAGTCTTCTTCACCGAAGTTTTTCTGCGCCCGGGTCAGCTTGCGCTCGGCCTGCTGCATTTCTTCGAGCTGGGCATCAGCTCCTACGGCTCGGGCCTGTTCGACGGCTTGTTGGGTCAGACGCATCTGCTCCTGCGGGGCAGGATCATTGGCGCAGCCGGCCAGGGCCAGCAACGCCAGAGCGAAAATGGGATGTAGCTGCTTCACTGCGAATCGTCCTGCGTTGGCGGGGGGGCTACGACCTGCGACTGCTGGACTTTCCAGCGCTCAAGATTGCGCTGCAGAAGGGTTTCCGGCAGGCCCGCGGCGGTCAATTCTGTCATTTTTTTCGCCAGCTGTCCGCGCAGCCAGGCGTCGTTGCAGGCCGAGTTGTGCCCCAGGGTGAGGTATAGCCCTTCGCTGGAAATCGGTGGCTCCAGCGTTTCCAGACTGTCCAGCATGCCCAGGGTATTGGCCAGCGCCACCCCCGGATAACGCTCGTAAAGGACGTAATCGGTGCGCCCGAGAAGCAGTTTCTGAAAGGCCTGGGTCAGGCTGGGGACCTCTTCCAGGTTGAGGTTGGCCTTGGCGTAACTGTCGAATTGCTGGCCGAAGCTGTTGTTAACCAGGGTGCCGCCCGTGCGCTCACGCAGATCTTCCCAGCCGCTGTAGGGAAATACCTTGTCCTTGTTCACCCAGACCACGCTGGGCGTGACGAAAAAGGCCGGGTGCACGTAGTCCATGTACTCCAGTCGCGGCAGGGTCAGAAACGCCCCCGCCAGCAGGTCCACGCGGCCGGTGCGTACCTCATCCTGGGCTCTGGACCAGGGACCGGTATACAGAATCTCGATCTTGACGCCCAGCTCTTCACCGATCAGGGTCAGCAGATCGGCATTGGCACCGATCAAATGCTTCGGGCTTTGCGGATCACGCCACAGATAGGGGGGATATTCGGGATTGCCCGTAGCCACCAAGCGTTCACATTTACCTGCTGCACCGGCGAAGGTGGACAAACAGCAGAAGACCAGTAAGGCCAAGGCCTTCAATGACACGGATGTATGCATTCGAACACCGGTTGCTGATTCATGTGGCGAGCCGCATCCACCGACTCAAGAACGTTCATGCTAGCGTAACAGCCACGCTCAATAATTATTAGCGATAAGGATTCGCCATGAAAAAACTGCTTCTAGGTCTTGTCCTGGTGCTGGCCGTGACGGCGGGCACACTCTATTTTTCGCCTAGCCTGCTGATGGCCAGCATGCGCCTGGTGGAACAGCAGATGGCCGGGCTTTCGTCGAGGCAGATAGAAGTCGATGGGCTGTCTATCCATTATTACCAGGGCGGCCCAAGCACAGGCGAAACCTTGCTGATGATCCACGGTTTCGGCGCCAACCGCGACAACTGGCTGCGCTTCTCTCGCGCATTTACCTCGCACTATCAGGTTATCGCCCTTGATTTGCCCGGCTTCGGTGAAAGCGACAAGCCGGACGCCCGCTACGATGTGGCCACCCAGACCGAGCGCCTGCATGCCTTCATCCAAGCGTTGAAGATCGACAAACCCCACCTCATCGGCAATTCCATGGGTGGCCATATCGCCGCGCTTTACGCCGCCCGCTATCCCCAGCAGCTGCGGAGCGTAGCGCTGCTGGACAACGCCGGAGTGATGTCGCCGCAGAAAAGCGAGATGTTCAGCATGATCGAACGCGGCGAGCCCAACCCGCTGGTGGTGCGCAAGGCCGAGGACTTCGACACGCTGATGAAGTTCGTCTTCGTCAACCCACCGCCCCTACCGGACTCACTCAAGCGACACTTCGCCGAACAGTCCATGGCCAACCAGAATCACTATGACAAGATCTTCTCCCAACTCCGTGACCACTACGTGCCACTGGAGCCCGAGCTGCCAAATATCCAGGTTCCAACTCTGCTGCTATGGGGCGAACAGGACCGCGTGCTCGACGTATCCAGCATCGAAGTCATGAAACCGCTACTGGCCAAACCCAGTGTGGTGATCATGAAAGACTGTGGCCATGCGCCCATGCTCGAGCGACCCGAGGAAACCGCACAGCACTATCAGAACTTTCTCGACGGCAAGCTGTAAAAAGGGACGAGAGAAACAAAAAACCCGCTCGATGAGCGGGTTTTTTGTAGGATCAGAAAACTGGCTTACACCAGGTTTTCCAGCTCCGGTACGGCTTCGAACAGGTCAGCGACCAGGCCGTAGTCAGCCACCTGGAAGATCGGGGCTTCTTCGTCCTTGTTGATCGCGACGATCACCTTGGAGTCCTTCATGCCCGCCAGGTGCTGGATGGCGCCAGAGATGCCGACCGCGATGTACAGCTGCGGAGCAACGATCTTACCGGTCTGACCGACCTGCATGTCGTTCGGTACGAAACCAGCGTCGACAGCGGCCCGGGAAGCACCGACGGCAGCACCCAGCTTGTCGGCCAGGGCGTAGAGGTGCTTGAAGTTGTCGCCATTGCCCATGCCACGGCCGCCGGACACGACGATCTTGGCAGCGGTCAGTTCCGGACGGTCGGACTTGGCCAGCTCTTCGCCGACGAAGGCGGATTTGCCGGCATCGGCCGAACCACTCACCGCTTCAACGGCAGCAGAACCGCCTTCGGCAGCAACGGCGTCGAAACCGGTGGTACGCACAGTGATCACTTTCACGGCAGCCGAGGACTGCACGGTAGCGATGGCGTTACCAGCGTAGATCGGACGCTTGAAGGTATCGGCGCTTTCAACGGCAACGATTTCGGAGATCTGGTCAACGTCCAGCAGCGCGGCGACGCGCGGCAGGATGTTCTTACCGTTGCTGGTAGCAGCAGCCAGGATGTGGCTGTAGCCCTTGCCCAGTTCGGCAACCAGCGGCGCGACGTTTTCCGGCAGCTGATGCTCGTAGGCAGCGTTGTCGGCAACCAGCACCTTGGCCACGCCAGCAACCTTGGCGGCAGCTTCGGCGGCAGCACCGGCGTTTGCGCCGGCAACCAGGACGTGAATGTCACCACCGATCTTGGCAGCGGCAGCCACCGTGTTCAGGGTGGCAGCAGCCAGAGCGGCGTTGGTGTGTTCAGCGATAACCAGGATAGTCATTTAGATTACCTTCGCCTCGTTCTTCAGTTTCTCGACCAGTTCAGCCACGGACTTGACCTTGATGCCGGCGCTGCGAGCAGCAGGCGCTTCGACTTTCAGGGTCTTGACGGTGGAGGCGGTGGAAACGCCCAGAGCGTCAGGGGTGACGGTTTCCAGCGGCTTCTTCTTGGCCTTCATGATGTTCGGCAGCGACGCATAGCGCGGCTCGTTCAGGCGCAGGTCGGTAGTCACGATGGCCGGCAGGTTCAGCGCAACGGTCTGCAGACCGCCGTCGATTTCGCGGGTCACATTAACCTTGTCGCCAGCAACCTCGACCTTGGAAGCGAAGGTACCTTGACCGAAACCGGTCAGAGCGCCCAGCATCTGGCCGGTCTGGTTGTTGTCGCTGTCGATGGCCTGCTTGCCCATGATGACCAGCTGCGGCTGCTCTTTATCAACAACGGCTTTCAGCAGTTTGGCGACGGCCAGGGAGTTCAGCTCGTCAGCCGACTCGACCAGGATGGCACGGTCAGCACCCAGAGCCAGTGCAGTACGCAGCTGTTCCTGAGCGGTGGTCGGGCCGATGGTGACGACGACGATTTCGCTCGCTACACCTTTTTCCTTCAGACGTACGGCCTCTTCCACAGCGATTTCGCAGAAGGGGTTCATCGACATCTTGACGTTGGCGAGGTCGACGCCGGAGTTGTCCGCTTTGACGCGAACCTTGACGTTGTAGTCGACCACTCGTTTGACAGCTACAAGAACCTTCATGGATTCCTCGTTACTCTCCGGTGAATTTGTAATGTCGCCAAGGCGAGCCTGGCCGGTGATGCAGATCGGCCGGAACCGACAATTTGCTCATACGGCGAGCGCAAAACCGACCGTATCTTGACCGTAACGCCCTTTTCGGTCAACACGAATAACCCCCATTTATCGGGCGCCAAGCCTTGCGCTATAGGGCTTTGGCAAAATTCAAACGAACGTTTGTATTGGACGTGCAAAGGCCTGTATATATAATGCCCAGCGCGCAGGCCACAGAAAGCCTAGCCATAGCCAAAATCAATACACCGAAGAAGCCTTGAGTAGGAGATTCTCTGTGGAACGCGAATTTATGGAATTCGACGTCGTCATCGTCGGCGCCGGCCCCTCCGGTCTGTCCGCCGCCTGCCGACTGAAGCAGAAGGCCGCCGAAGCCGGCAAAGAGATCAGCGTCTGCGTGGTCGAGAAAGGTTCCGAAGTCGGCGCCCACATCCTCTCCGGTGCGGTCTTCGAGCCGCGTGCCCTGAACGAACTGTTCCCCGACTGGAAGGAACTGGGCGCTCCGCTGAACACCGAAGTCAAACGCGACGACATCTACCTGCTGAAGAACGCCGAAAAAGCCGCCAAGGTACCGAACTTCTTTGTGCCGAAAACCATGCACAACGAGGGCAACTACATCATCTCCCTCGGCAACCTGTGCCGCTGGCTGGCTCAGCAGGCCGAGAACCTGGGTGTCGAGATCTACCCGGGCTTCGCCGCCCAGGAAGCGCTGATCGACGAGAATGGCGTGGTACGCGGCATCATCACCGGCGACCTTGGTGTAGACCGCGAAGGCCAGCCGAAGGAAGGCTACTACACCCCGGGCATGGAATTGCGTGGCAAGTACACCCTGTTCGCCGAAGGCTGCCGTGGCCACATCGGCAAGCAGCTGATCAAGAAGTTCAACCTCGACTCCGAGGCCGACGCACAGCACTACGGCATCGGCATCAAGGAAATCTGGGACATCGACCCAGCCAAGCACGAACAAGGCCTGGTGGTACATACCGCTGGCTGGCCGCTGTCCGACGAGAACCCGGGCGGCTCCTTCCTCTATCACCTGGAAAACAACCAGGTGGTGGTCGGTCTGATCGTCGACCTGTCCTACAGCAACCCGTACCTGTCGCCATTCGACGAATTCCAGCGCTACAAGCATCACCCGGTGATCGCCCAGTACCTGGAAGGCGGCAAGCGCGTGGCCTACGGTGCGCGCGCCATCTGCAAGGGCGGCCTGAACTCGCTGCCGAAGATGGTCTTCCCGGGCGGCGCCCTGATCGGCTGTGACCTGGGCACCCTGAACTTCGCCAAGATCAAAGGCAGCCACACCGCCATGAAGTCCGGCATGCTGGCCGCCGACGCCGTCGCCGAGGTACTGCTCGCCGATGGCCAGGGCGGCGACCTGCTCAACGGTTATGTCGATGGCTTCAAAGCCAGCTGGCTGTACGACGAGCTGTTCCGCAGCCGTAACTTCGGCGCAGCTATCCACAAGTTCGGCGCCATTGCCGGCGGTGCGTTCAACTTCGTCGACCAGAATATCTTCGGCGGCAAGATCCCGGTCACCCTGCACGACAACAAGCCGGACTACGCCTGCCTCAAGCCAGCGGCCGAATGCCAGCGCATCGAATACCCGAAGCCAGACGGCAAGCTGAGCTTCGACAAGCTTTCCTCGGTGTTCCTCTCCAACACCAACCACGAGGAAGAGCAGCCCTGCCACCTGAAGCTGACCGACGCCAGCATTCCGCTGTCCGTCAACCTGCCGAAGTTTGATGAGCCGGCACAGCGCTACTGCCCGGCCGGCGTATACGAGGTCGTGACTCAGGAAGACGGCGAGAAGCGCTTCCAGATCAACGCGCAGAACTGCGTACACTGCAAGACCTGCGACATCAAGGATCCGTCCCAGAACATCACCTGGGTGGCTCCGGAAGGTACTGGCGGCCCGAACTACCCCAACATGTAATTCGCGCCGCAACAAAGAAGCCGCCGCAAGGCGGCTTTTTTATGCGCACGATTCGCCACAATAGCCCGCGGCAAGGCCGCGACATCCAGCGCCTTCATCTGCTGCTTCGCCTGGATCGCCCCGCTGCACCGCCGACCGATCCTCGGCGCGTAGCCTCTCCAGCAGCACGTCGGACACTACCTGCCAGGCGCCCCCTCGACCAGCCATGCTGCGGCGCCCCACCCTCACCCGCTCCGGTAGTAGTCGCCCCACACAGCACCTGCACGTTGAAGCGGAATACAGGCCCGCCATCGGGCGCCGCAAAGGGCGTGCATACAACGCCAAAACTGCCTAGCGCCCATGATGCGCGTTTCGCTGTAGAAGGCAGCAATCTCCTCGGCCTGCTCATCGACTGGACCTTCTGCTGCAGTCGCATGTATTGCTGGCGACGAAGGCTAACGCCCCTGGCCACCGAGAATCCCGAGAATAAACAGCAGGCCATAAAAAAGGGCTCCCGAAGGAGCCCTTTGCAGTACCGCATCAGCTATCAGTGCGCGAACAGCGAACCGCCCTTCTTGCCGGCCAGTTTCTCCGGCTTGATCAGGAAGCGCGCCAGGGCTGGCAGCAGCCACAGGGCACCGAACATGTTCCACAGCAGCATGAAGGTCAGCATCAGACCCATGTCGGCCTGGAACTTGATCGCCGAGAAGATCCAGGTGACCACGCCGATGGCCAGGCACAGACCGGTGAACAGTACCGCCTTACCGGTGGAGCGCAGGGTCTGGTAATAGGCCTCCTGCAGCGGCATGCCAGCACGCAGGAAAGTCTCCAGACGACTGTAGATATAGATGCCGTAGTCAACACCGATACCCACACCCAACGCGATCACCGGCAGGGTGGCCACCTTGACGCCGATACCTAGCCAGGCCATCAGGGCGTTACCCAGGATGGAGGTCAGAATCAGCGGCAGGATGATGCACAGCATGGCGCCGAAGGAGCGGAAGGTGAGCAGGCACATAACTGCGACGCAGATATACACCAGGATCAGGATCTTCAGCTCGGAGGTGGCAATCACCTCGTTGGTAGCCGCTTCGATACCCGCGTTGCCGGCAGCGAGCATGAACTGCAGGTTGTCGTTGTTGTTCTCCTTGGCGAACTCTTCCACCACACCGACAGCGCGCTTGAGCGTCGCGGCCTTGTGATCGTTGAGGAACACCAGCACCGGGGCCAGCGAGCAGTCGGCGTTGTAAAGACCGTCGGCACGGGCGATGGAGTTGTTGAGGATGTCCGGGTTACGCGACAGAGTTTCCCACTTGAGGCTGCCCTCGTTCATCCCCTTGATCACCTGCTTGGACACGCTGACCATGGAAATGGCCGACTGCACACCTTCGGTGTTTTCCAGGCGCCACATCAACTCATCCATCGGCGCCAGGGCTTCGTAGGTCGAGCAACCCTCATTCGCCGTCTTGACCATCACCACCAACACGTCGGAACTGGTCGAGTAGTTGTTGATGATGAAGTCATTGTCCTTGTTGTAGCGCGAATCCGGACGCAGCTCCGGTGCTCCCTGGTCGAGGTCACCCACCTGCAGGTTGGCTTTCTGGTACCAGAAGCCAGCAACGCCAGCAGACAGGGCGATAACCACGGAGATCGGCGCCACTACCGGGTGAGCAAAATTGGACAGTGCGCGCCAGAACGGCTGATCACGGTTAGCCTCGCGCTTGCTGCGCTCGATCGCCTTCTTGCTGATACCGATGTAGGAAATGGCCACCGGCAGCAGAATCAGGTTGGTAAACACGATCACACCGACACCGATGGAGGCACCGATGGCCAGCTCGCGGATCACACCAATATCGATGATCAACAGCGTGATAAAGCCCACGGCGTCCACCAGGATGGCGATCATGCCGGGCAGGAACAGCTGGCGGAAGGTGCGACGGGCTGCGGTCAGGGCGTTGTCGGCATCGCTGGACTGCAGGGCGATACCGTTGATCTTCTGCACGCCGTGGGAAATACCGATGGCGAAGATCAGGAACGGCACCAGCATGGAGTACGGATCGAGACCAAAACCGGCCAGGTTCATCAGACCGAGCTGCCAGACCACCGCGATCAGCGTGGTGGACACCACCGAGATGGTCGAGCGGATGCACCAGCTGAACCAGTACAACAGCACCAGGGTAATGGCCAGGGCAACGCCAAAGAACATCACCACCATGATCAGGCCATCGATCAGGTCGCCGACCTTCTTGGCGAAACCAACGATGTGCACCTGCACATTGGGGTTCTGCGCCTGGTACTTCTCGCGGATCTTTTCTTCCAGCTCATGAGAGAACTGGCGGTAGTCCAGTTTGAGCAGTCGGCTCTGATCCTGCGGATCCGGGTACTGCTCCAACAGCGGAACATCGACGATGCTGGACTTGAAATTGTTGGCGACCAGACGGCCGACCTGACCGGACTTGAGGACGTTGTTGCGCAGCTCCTGCAGGCTCTCGGCAGAGCCGTCATACGTCTGCGGGATAACCTCGCCACCGTCGAAGCCCTCTTCGGTCACTTCTGTCCAGCGCACGCTCGGACTCCACAGCGACTTCAGACCGGAACGGTCAACGCCGGGAATGTAGAACACTTCGTCATGGATCTGCTTGAGCGTCTCCATGTAGTCCTTATCGAAGATGTCGCCGTTCTTGGCTTCCACCGAAATTCGCACGGTGTTGCCCAGGTTGGCCAGATCGTTGCGGTGCTCGATCATCTTTTGAATGAACGGATGCTCCAGCGGGATCATCTTCTCGAAGCTGGTCGAAGGACGGATGTGCGACGCCTGCCACAGCAGCAGGATGGTGATCAGCGCACACAACGCGATCACGACCGGGCGGTTGTTGAAGATCAGGCGCTCGAGGAAGGTCGCCTTGTCCTGGTGATGGCTACTCATGGAACTCATATGCTCATACGCCCCGGCTTATTGTTTTTGGCCTGGCTCTTCGCCAGTCGGAGATGCGATACGCACGCCACCCTGGCCCACCAGGATCAGGTTGCCAGCGGCATCGGCGGTCACCGAAGCCAACGATGCACGATCCGAACGGTTGATCACGGTAAAGCTGCGCCCGGAGTCTTTGCTGGTCAGCACGCTGCCGCCATGACCAACGACGACCAGATCACCATTCTTCAGCAGGCTAGCGCCGGCCAGACCGAACTCCAGTCGGCCACTGTCGGCAATCAGCGGAATTTCTTGCCAAGTGCCACCAAAATCGCTGGAGCGATAGAGGTTGCCACGCAGCCCGAACACCAACAGGGTGTTGCTGCTGGCCGTGCCCTGAGCACCGAACAGGGTGCCCTCGTAAGGGCCATGGACTTTTTCCCAAGTCTGCCCCCAGTCCGCGGAGCGGAACATGGTGCCCGCCTCGCCAACGACGAACAGGCCGGCGTCCTTCACCGCAGTGATGCCATTGAGGTGATAACCATCCTCGTTGTCCAGGCGGTCACTGACATCGTTCCAGCTCTTGCCGCCATCGCTGGTTTCCAGCAAAGCGCCATAAGCACCGACCGCAAAACCGTTGCTGGCATCACGGAACCAGATATCGAGCAGCGGAGCCTCACGCTCCAGGTCCTCGTACTGCAGCTCCCAGTTGGCACCACCGTCATCGGTGGCAAGGATCTGCGCATCGTGGCCTACGGCCCAGCCGTGCTGTTCATCGACGAAGTACAGCGCCGTCAGCAGCTGACGAGTCGGCACCCGAGCCTGTACCCAGTTCTTGCCGGAATCCTCGGAAAACAGGATGTGGCCGCGATCGCCCACGGCAACCAGACGCTTGCCGGCATGGGCAATGTCCAGCAACAGGCTGGTAACAGCCTTGGGAGATTCGATGGAGAGAACGCTGGCGGCATCCGCGGCCTGCACAGACAGGGGAGCAGTCAGAGCCAGGAAGGAACAGACGCTGATCAGGGACAGCGCTTTCGCCAGCGGCGATAGGTGACGGGCCGGTGCCGCAGTAGTTGGGCAACCGGGGCGGGTGCGCCGCATGACGGGCTCACGCATATATTTCCCCCTTTATTCTTATAGGTGGGTTCATTGGCCTCTTTTCAGGCCGAGCCATGCTATACGGCTTTGGAAAAACCTGACAATCGGCGTGACGTTATGTTTTGTTAAGGACGAGTTACCTAACTTTGCCCTTCCCCAGAAAGCCGCAAGCCGCTGACTGGCAGCGGCTTACGGGGTATCACCAAGCTTTAACGCGTACCACGCCGACGCAGCGCCGAGGGGGTGAACTCACTTTCAGCCGGGATCGGCTTGCTGAAGTTGGCGGTGGACGATTCCTCGCTGTCCAGGTTCTGCACGTGGTAGCGACGGCTCTGCAGGTCGTGGAAAGCCTCCATGGCCGACCAGGTGGTGGGCAGGTCGTAATAGTTCTTGAGGTAGGCAATCGACACACGCCACAGCTCACCGCGACTGTCGTACTGATCCATCACGGCCGCCTGCCAGCTGTCCTCATCGAGAAACAGGGTACGTTTGGCATAGACATGTCGCACGCCCGGCTTGAGCGTACCTTCCACTACCCAGACCCTGTGCAACTCGTTGCGGGTCAATTGCGGATTGATATGGCCGACCTGCAGGACGTCTTTGTACTTCACCCCTTGCGCGGCAAGGCGGTAGTTGTTGTAGGGGATATACATCTCCTTCTTGCCCAACAGCTTCCAGTCGTAGCGATCCGGCGCGCCGTTGAACATGTCGGTGTCATCGGCGGTTCGTAGCCCTTCGGAAGCGCCGATTGGCGTGTCGTAGGCCAGGTTGGGGGCACGGCGCACCCGGCGCTGACCGGCGGCGTAGCCCCAGGCCTGGCGCGCCTCCTTCACCTGATCGAGGGTCTCGTGAACCAGCGCGGCATCACCGGCCAGACGGGCCGGGCTCTTGGTGAAGTTCAGGTAATAGAACAGGATATTGTTCAGGTCGGCGTAGCTGCCCTTGGGATCGTAGTAGCGGAACAGCGCCTCGACTTCCGACACCACGGGGGAATAGGCGCCGTTGCGCTGCACCGCCACCTCTGCCGAACGTCGGGTGATATAGCTGCCGCGGTAACGCACGATATGGTTCCACAGCGCCTCGACACCGCTCTGCGGAATCGGGAAGGGAATGCCGCCATAGGCATCGACGAAACCGTTGCCCCCCTCGACCAGCTTGGCCGTTGTGGCGTTCTTGATAGTGTTGTCATAGACCCATTGCGGTGCAGAACCCGTACGGCGGCTCTGGTAGACCGGAATCTGGTAGGTCTCGGGATAGGACTTGAGCAGGGCGATCTGACCGGCGCTCAGCTTGTCCTGATACTGCTCCAGATTGGCTCTGGTGATGGTGAACAGGGGCTTGTCATCCGGGAACGGGTCGATGTGATGCTGACCACTGCCCTTGTATCCCGCCGGCGGCTGAGTGATACCACCCGTCCACTCTGGGATGGTGCCGTCGGCGTTACCGGCCTTTTCCGCACCATAGGGCGTCAGGGTTTGTCCGAGTTTGGCGGCCTCTTGCGGCGATACCGCCGCCAGGGCACTGCCTGCGGTACAGGCGATGGCGACTGCCGCAGCAATCAGCGAGCGCGAGATAAACATGGTGCATCTCCTAGGTCTCGACGGCCGGAGGCTCAGCGCCCCGGCCGTAGCGATGGATTCAGAATGAGTACTTGACGTTGAGGCCGATATTGTCGCGATCGCGCGTACCGTTATTTTCGCCGCCACCGTAGAACTCGGTGTACTGCAGCTCGGCTTCGAGGCTGTTCAGGTAAGTGGCCGTGATACCCAAGGTATAGGCCTTGCTGCCCTCGATGAAGTTGCCGGTGCGATGAGAGTTCCCCTCGAAGTCGTGAGAGAAAACGGCGAAAGGCGACAGGCTCACACCAGCAAATGCATCGTTCCAGGTACCCGACATGACCAGGGTGTAGCCATAAGCATCGCGGTCAATCTGGTCGTCGTCGTTGTAGCCGGAAACATAGGAGCTGTCCGGAGTACCGACATAAACGCGCTTATTACCATTGAAATCGGTGTATTCCAGACCGGAAGCACGCACATGCTCGGAAGCCAACTCGGCCACACCGAATAGCGAATCAAAGCCGAACGAAGGACCAAAGTTGTAGATGGTGCCCAACGACGTATTGAAGGCCTCGACACGCTCATAGTTATGCAACTGCCCCCCGAGCCCAACCATTTGCCCACCAATATTGACCGGTGCCCCCGCGCCCAGCGTCAGAGCCTGCTGCAGCATGTCGCCAAGCAGATCATTGGTGGAGGCGATACCAATCGGAAGATTCGGTCGATAGGCCACTTCACCAAACACCGAAGCCTCGCCAATAGTGGTATTGAAGCTGAGGCCGTACATGCGAATATCTTCGGCATATTCGCGGCGGGCGGTAACTTGGTTGGCGATGTCAATAGCGGCCACAGCCCCCGCGCCAGCCAAAGCATTAGCGGCGTTCTGACTCCCAAAATTCGCAGCTTGTTGCAGTTGAGCGCAGCTGACTGCTGCCATTGCGATAGTGCCGCAGATCGTATTGGCGTTGAACCCTGAATACGCCGGATTCAGCGCGGCGTAAACCTGCGGTTCCTTGGAGTGATAGTTGACAAAATAGGCACCGAACTCGGTGGAATTGAGCTCCTCCATGATGTAGCGCAGTGCGAAACCAAACTGACCATCATCCTTGGCATTCAAGTCAGTGCCAACATCGGCAACCTTAATGGTTCCCGTATTGCGATCATAGAAACTGTTACCAGTTAGAGTCCCATTCCCCACCAAAAAATTATATGCATTGGCGATGTCAGGAATGGCAAAACCCTCCTCCGTCGTATATGCCGTATTCCCCCCATCAGCAAACAGATCGGTTGGCGAGAAATAGGTACCGACCGGGTCGATGGCAGTTTCTTTCCAGTTCCACTGGTAGTAGGCCTCCATAGACAGGTTGTCAGTCAGACCCACGCTGACGTTGAAGGCCTCTACCGGTATCAGGACTTCCTTGATCTCTGCACCCGGCAGACGGAAACGTGCCGCATCGACCGGATTGCTGGTGTTCACCCCACCCCGCGCGAACAGCGCCTCGCCCCAGTTGAATACCTGACTACCCAGCTTGGCCGACACCGGCATATTGCCGACATCCCAGTTGCCATAGACATAGGCGTCCAGCAGGCTGGCATCGCGACCGGCCTTGTGCCGGGTCTCGTAGGTAAAACTGTTGTCGTCCGGGTAATTCTGGGTTGGACGGAAATCGTCGTTGTCGTTGCGCTTATCCATGATCTGAGTGTCATAGAAAGCACTGCCACGCACGAACAAACCATAGTTCTGGTAATTGGCTTCCAGCTCCGAGGTTACCTTGAACACCTCGGAAACCAGGCCGGTATCGAAGTTGCGGTTACCGTCGTTGGTGTTGACGTCGTCACCCACCTTTTCCGCTTTCTCCACACGCCATAACTGGCCATAGGAAAGGGTGGTATCCAGTGAGCCTGTCACTTCGTTGTCGAGAAAGCTGAACTCAGCTGCTGCCGTCGGCATGGAACACAGCAAGGGAAGGAGCCCAACCAGGGCGAAGCCTGCACGCGCAGGCGCGAGGCGAAGGGGCGACTTGAGCAAGGAAAGGCCTCCGGTATGTATTTGTTCTTGTTGTGGGCAGGCTGCTCGAAGGGAGCAAACAAGCAGTCACGACCTATACAAAAACGATACCAAGAGGGAACTTTTTAAGAATTCCTTGAGCTATCCAGCCAAAGCGAAAGATTACCGCCCCGATGTCCCAATTTGTCTCCCCGATGGCGCGCCTTAACCTTGAGAAACACCCTGTAAAAAGGAACGAAATGCCTCTGCCACGGGGCTTTCCGCTGACAGGACAAATTGACCAAGCGAAAAGGAAACAAGGAGTAACAATCGGCGTTACCGAGCGCTTGCTTGGTAACACAGAAGCCCTGATCAGGCCAGACTCTTGCTGACCACCTCGAACACGTCGCTGGACAGCTCGCCGCTGGCCAGGATGCGTTCCAGCTCGCCGCGCATCAGCGCCTTACGCTGCTCGCCGTACTTGCGCCAGCGGGTCAGCGGCGCCAGCAGGCGCGAGGCGATCTGCGGGTTGAGCGCATTGAGAGTGATCACCTGGTCGGCCAGGAAGCGGTAGCCGCTGCCATCCAGGGCGTGGAAGTTGACCAGGTTCTGCCCGGCGAAGGCACCGATCAGAGCCCGCACCTTGTTCGGGTTCTTCAGGGTGAAGGCCGGGTGCTGCATCAGTGTCTGCACGCGCTCCAGCCCCCCCGGCAGGGTGCTGGCGGCCTGCACGCTGAACCACTGATCCATGACCAGCGCATTGTCCTTGAAGTGCTCGGCGAAGGCCTTGAGCGCCTCGGCCTTCTCCGCCTCGAAGGAGGAATTGACCAGCACGGCCAGCGCGGCCAGGCGCTCAGTCATGTTGTCGCAGACCTCGTACTGCTCCAAGGTCGCCGCCAGCACTTCCGGCTTGCCAGTGAGCATCAGGTAGGACAGCGCAATGTTCTGCAGGCTGCGACGGGCGAAGTGGGCAGACTCGGCCACGTACGGCGTGTTGCGCGAGAGCTCGCGATTGGCCTGGTAGCGCGCCCACAGCGGTTGGAACAGTGCCTCGGCCAGTTGCTGGCGGGCGAACTCGCGGGCGGTGTGGATGGCGTCGACATCGGCCACGTCACTGATCTCGGTGAGGTAACCCTCGCCCGGCAGCGAGAGCATCTCGGCGACCATGGCCTGGTCCAGCGACTCGTCCAGCAGCAGGGTGCGGAAAGCCTCGACCAGGCGCTGATCCAGCACCAGTGGCTCGCCACGCTGCTGCTGGCCGATCAGCTCCTGCAAGACCTGCACGGAAAGCTGTTGGCCCGCCTCCCAGCGGTTGAAGCCATCGCTGTCGTGCTGCATGAGGAACATCAACTGGTCGCGGCTGTAGGGGAAACTCAGCTTGACCGGTGCGCTGAAGCCGCGCAGTAGCGAAGGTAGCGGCTTGGCTTCGAGATTGACGAAGGTGAACGCCTGCTCGGCCTGGGTCACCTGCAGCACACGGCTGGTGCCGACCGGCTTGTCCTCGCCGACCAGCTGCAACGGCAGCTCACGGCCCTGGGCATCCAGCAGCGCCAGCTCGACCGGGATGACGAAGGGCAGCTTCTCGGCCTGGCCCGGCGTGGCCGGGCAGCTCTGGCGCAGCTGCAGGCGATAGGTGTTGGCCGCCGCATCGTAGCTCTCGCTGACGTCCAGGCGCGGGGTGCCGGCCTGGGTGTACCAACGTTTGAACTGGGTCAGGTCCTGGCCGCTGGCGTCTTCCATGGCCTTGACGAAGTCGTCGCAGGTCACCGCCTGGCCGTCATGGCGTTCGAAGTACAGGTCCGAGCCCTTGCGGAAGGTTTCCGCGCCGAGCAGGGTATGGATCATGCGCAGCACTTCCGAGCCCTTCTCGTACACGGTCAGGGTATAGAAGTTGGAGATTTCCATGAAGGCATCCGGGCGCACCGGGTGGGCCATCGGGCCAGCGTCTTCGGCGAACTGGTGGGTACGCAGATAGGCCACATCCTCGATGCGCTTGACCGTGCGCGAGTTCATGTCGGCACTGAACTCGGCATCACGGAACACGGTGAAGCCTTCCTTGAGCGACAGCTGGAACCAGTCGCGGCA
Organism: Pseudomonas sp. GOM6; assembly: GCF_029537485.1. GTDB lineage: Bacteria > Pseudomonadota > Gammaproteobacteria > Pseudomonadales > Pseudomonadaceae > Aquipseudomonas. The sequence goes on along the minus strand of NZ_JARPUS010000009.1, from coordinate 118,637 downwards.
GGTCACCCGGTTGCCCGACCAGTTGTGGAAGTACTCGTGCGCCACCACCGCCTCGACGCGCTGGTGCGCGGCGTCGGTGGCCGTCTCGGCCTTGGCCAGCACGCAGCTGGAGTTGAAGATGTTGAGCCCCTTGTTCTCCATGGCGCCCATGTTGAAGTCGTTGACCGCAACGATCATGAAGATGTCCAGGTCGTATTCACGGCCGTACACCTCCTCGTCCCACTTCATCGACTTCTTCAGGCTGGTCATGGCGTGCTGCACCTTGTCGATGTTCTCCGGCTCGACGTAGATGCGCAGGGTGACTTCGCGGGCGCTCATGGTGGTGAAGGTGTCTTCCACGCACCAGAGGTCGCCGGCGACCAGGGCGAACAGGTAGGCCGGCTTCTTGAACGGGTCTTCCCAGGTCGCCCAGTGCCGGCCGTCCTCCTCGCTGCCGCTGGCGATCGGGTTGCCGTTGGACAGCAGCACCGGATAGCTGTGCTGCTCGGCGCTGAGCGTGGTGGTGAACTTGCTCATCACGTCCGGGCGGTCGAGGTAGTAGGTGATCTTGCGAAAACCCTCGGCCTCGCACTGGGTACAGAACATGCCGCTGGACTTGTACAGACCTTCCAGCGCGGTGTTGCTTTCCGGGTGGATGCGCACGCTGCTGTCGATGACGAAGCTGGCCTGAGTCGGCTGCAGGGTCAGGTGGCTGTCGCTCAGCTGGTAGTCGCCGGCAGCGAGCAGGCGGTCGTCCAGCTTCAGCTCCAGCAGCTCCAGTTCCTGGCCATCCAGCACCAGCGGCGGTAGACCGGAGCCAGCCTCGGGGTTACGCCGCATCACCAGCTGGGCATGCACCAGGGTGTGGTCCTCGAACAGCTCGAAGGTCAGGTGGGTCTCGTCGATCAGGTAGTCCGGCACCTGATAGTCCTTGAGGTAGATCATCTTCGGCTGTTCGGTACGCATGGCTTGTGGCCCCTTATTCGGAATGTACGGCGACCTGGTAGGCCGTGTATTTGCGCAGATTGATCACGCCAGTATCGAGGATCAGGTACTGGCCCTTGATGCCTTTGAGAATACCCTCCACCACCGGGGTTTTCTCCAGGTCGTGACTGGCGACCTTGGTCGGATAGGCCTCGACCGGATAGCGAATCTCCAGCACCTCGACATCGCGAACCGGCTGGATCGCCTGCAGACCGAAGCGCTGCTGCAGCGCTTCGATACCCTCGGCACAGCTGGCCAGCAGCTCATCGCGAATGACCGGCAGATCGAGTGGCACCGCATCGCCCTTGAGCAGCGCGCGCCAGTTGGTCTTGTCCGCCACCTGGGTGCGCAGCAGGTCTTCGACGAAGCCGGATTGTTGGCGGGTGGCGACACGGAAGATCGGCAGCGCCTGGCTGGCGCCCTGGTCGAGCCAGCGGGTAGGAATCTGGCTGGCGCGGGTGATGCCGACCTTGATGCCCGAGGAGTTGGCCAGGTACACCACATGATTGGTCATGCAAAACTGCTCACCCCAACTCGGCTCGCGACAGGTGCCGGCGTCGTAGTGACAGCGCTCCGGACTCATGATGCAGCTGTCGCACTGCGCCAGCTTGGTGAAGCAGGGATAACAGTAGCCCTGAGCGAAGCTCTTCTTGGTCTTGCGCCCGCAATGGCTGCAGTGGATGGCACCGAGAAATTCCAGGCGCACCTGCTTGCCCAGCAACGGGTTGACCGGTACTTCGGTCTCATCCAGGCGGATGGCGTACTGCGCCGTCTCGCCCAGGCGCACCGCCATTTTGCTCAGCGCGCCGCGGCCTAGTTCGATCATCAAATTCTCCAGAGACTGCTCAAGGCCGTAGCGAGCGCAGCGCAGGCAAGGCGAAAACAGCTGAGGAAGCGCAGTTTACGAGCGGTAAATGAGCATTCCGAAGCTGTTTTCAACACAGCATGCGCAAGCGCAGTAGGCATTGGACAGTCTCAGTGCAGGGTGTCGTTGGACTTGAACAGGATGTTGGGGATCGGCTCAGCGTGCGACTGGCACTCCTGCCGCCCCATGTAGCCGGTGCGTTCTTCCTCCGGCAGGTTCTGGATTTCCCAGGCGATCATGGCCTGCAGCGACAGCTCTTTCTGCTCCTGGGTGAGCTTGCGGCCGTCCGGCCACTTGCCGATTTCCACCGCCAGCTTGAGGCTCTGGTAGATCTCGGGGGTGATGTTCTCGATCATTTCGGCAAAAGACGACATCGCGGGCTCCGGCAACGGAAAGCTAAACAGACCGGCAAGTTTACCGGCGCAGACGCGCCAGCGCACCGCCAACGAGACCCGCGGCGCAGCCAGCCACCAGCCCGCCGACATGGGCGGCATTGGCAATGGAGCCGAAGCCCAGGGTGTCGATGACGCCGCTCAGGCATACCAGCAGCCAGATCAGCATCATCGCCAGCACGCCGCGCGGTAATTGGTAGGCCGGGGTCGGCGCCAGCAGCTGGAAGATCCAGCAGTAACCGAGCAGACCGTAGAGCACGCCGGACAAGCCGCCGAACAACGAGGGTCCGCCAAACCAGAACTGCGCCAGGTTGGATAACAGGCCGAACAGCAGACTCAGGCTAAGCAGGGTGAAGGCGCCATGCCGCGCCTCGATGCGCCGCCCCAACTCCCAGTACCACAGGCTGTTCATGGCCAGGTGCAGGATGCCGAAGTGAATGAACATCGGCGACACCAGACGCCACCACTGCCCGGCCTCCAGGCTGGCCAGCCAGGGCTGGAAATACAGGTACTCGCCCTGAATGTGGAAATCCTGAAAGGTCAGCCAGCGCAGGGCCGCAAAGCTGTCGCCAAGCAGGGTGAATGCCGCCACCAGCAGCGTTAGCAGCAGCACCGCACTGGTCATCCAGCTGGCGCGCAACTGGGCGATGAAGCCCGGCCGCGAGGGCCGCGCAGGGTTCGGCACAGCCTCCTCCCCGGCGCCTTGCGGATAGCGCAGATACAACTCACGCACCTGCACCGCCAGCGCCTCGACGGGCACCCAGAGTACCTGGGCATCACGCTCCTCACTGACCCGGTGCGGCACCTGCAGGCGGCGCAGCAGGGCGACGAAGCCGCTGAGATCTTCCTGCAAGGGGCGACGCAGCGCCTCGACGGGGTTCATTGCGGGGCCTCCGGGCGCTCCACCACGACCCAGACGAACTTGTCGGGATCGATCTGCGTCTCGTTATCCAGCCGATAAGCCACCAGCTTGCCGTACATCACCGCGCTGTAGTCCAGGCAGGCCAGGTTGGCACGGATCGGCGCAGGCTCTCCGCGCCGCCAGTAGTGGCCGACAAACAGCATCGGCTCATCGGCACCGTACTGCAGCAGGCGATTCTTCTCCCCATCGGGCAGGGGCAGGCGCGCCGCTTCGTCGGGCAGGGCTTCCGGCTGGAACACCACATCTCCGTAGGTCTGCGGGTCTTCTTCCCAGAACTTGGTGCGGAAATGCGCCCGCGGATAACCCTCTTCGCTGGTCAGGGTCAGGCCCAGCGGCAGACGCATGTCGGTGCCGCGCAGCAAGCGCTCGAAGACCCGATTGGCAAAGCTGCCAGGCACCGCCGAGGCCGTGACGAAATCGCGATCAACCCGGCCATCGGCATAGCGCTGGCGCAGCGGCTCGATCAGTTCGCTGTCCCAGCAGGCATGCACCAGGCGGAAACGCCCGGCATCGATGAACAGCGGTAACTGCTGAAACCAGCCAAGAAAGTCATGCCAGTCGCCAGGGTGCTGCTCGAACTGCTGGAAGGTCTGCTGCAACAGGCGCTCATGGCGCGGCGTGTGCTCGCGCACATATTGGCGGCCACTGCCAGGCGGGGCTTCGAGGTACCAGCCCAGCGCGTTGTATTCATGGTTGCCCATGATGCACAGCGCCTGGCCGGCCTCGACCATGTCGTGCACCAGATGCAAGGCCTCGCGCACCCGAGGGCCGCGATCGATGATGTCGCCAAGAAACAGCGCCATGCGCTGCGCATGACGCCAGACCCCACCCTGCCGGTGATAGCCCATCTGTTCCAGCAGACGCTCCAGGCTGCGCGCGCAACCATGTATGTCGCCGATCAGATCGTAACCGCGGGCGGGATCGAGCAGCATGTCAGTCGTGCCCGCCGAGCCGGCTGCTCCAGCCAAGCTTGGTTCGGCAGGCCTCGTAGTAGTTGTGATCCAGCGGATGGATCAGACGCAGCTTCTGCGGTTTCTTGGCCACCGTGATGGTGTCGCCGGGCGCGCAGGTGAAGTGGTTCTGCCCGTCGCAGGACACCAGCGGGTAAACCGGCAGGTCATGCGCGACGACAATCTTCAGCTCGCTGTTGCCATCGACCACGATCGGCCGGCTGGACAGGGTATGCGGGTACATCGGCACGATGACGATGGCATCCAGTTTGGGATGCATGATCGGTCCGCCGGCGGACAGCGAATAGGCGGTGGAGCCGGTCGGCGTGGCGACGATCAGGCCGTCGGCCTTCTGACTGCTGACGAAGTGACCGTCGATATAGATCTCGAACTCGATCATCTTGGTCGACTTGCCCGGGTGCAGCACCACGTCGTTGAGTGCATCACCCTTGCCGATGGCTTCGCCATTGCGGCGTACTTCGGTTTCCAGCAGGAAGCGACTTTCCTCAAGGAAGCGCCCCTCCAGCACCTCGGCGACCTTGACCTCCAGCTCATCTGGCTTGATGTCGGTGAGAAAGCCCAGGCTGCCACGGTTGATGCCCAGTACCGGGATCTTGTGGCGGCACAGCGCTCGGGCGGCGCCGAGGATACTGCCGTCACCACCGACGACGATGACCAGGTCGCACACCTCACCGAGAATCTTGCGCGAACAGGTCTGTAAGCCATGGCCGGGCAACACTTCGGCAATGGTGTCTTCGAGAATCACATGCAGGTGGCGCTCGAGCAGGAAGGTCTTCAGGCGGCGAATGGTATCGAGCACCTGGGCGCTGCCCAGGCGGCCGATGACGCCGATATTGCGGAATTGCTCCATGGGGCGCTCTGCAACGGGGGAGAATTGCCCGAATTATGGGCGAAACGCCGCTACAGCGGCAAACCGAGCTATTGCCCCAGCGCCAGCGCGCACTATGCTCGGCCCATGCACAACCTCGATACCCTGCTCGATCAACTGCGCCAGCCCAGCGTCCGCGACTTGGCCTGGACGCTACTCTCCCCCGGACTGCTCAAGCACGGAGCCCTGCCCCTGCGCCACCCGCTGGCGGCCAGTCGCTGGTGGCATGAGCCGCCACTTCTGGTCGACTGGCTACTGCAGCAGGAGCACGACAGCACGCTGCTACGCCATTACCTTGCTCAGGGTTCCAGTCGCCTGGGCCGCTATTACGAGCGGCTCTGGCAATTTGCCCTGCACGCAGCGCCGGACATTGAGGTGCTGGCCGCCAACCTGCCGATACGTCAGGGCGGCCATACCCTGGGCGAACTGGATCTGCTGCTGCGCGACGCCGAGGGCTGCCATCATCTGGAACTGGCGATCAAGCTCTACCTGGGTCCCGCTGAGCAAGCTGGCGAAGATGCCGAACACTGGCTGGGACCCGCCAGCGAAGATCGCCTGGGGCTGAAACTGTCCCACCTGCGTAATCATCAGCTGCCACTCTCCAGCAGCCCTGCGGGCCAAACCACTCTGCCCCCCCTGGGTCGTGGCGCACCCAAGGCCGCCGGTTGGCTTGGCGGCTATCTCTTCTATCCCTGGCACATCGCCTGCGCCAGCCCAGCCGTCAGCGCAGCCGAACACTTACGCGGACGCTGGCTGCGGCATTCGGACTGGCATCGACTGGAGCCCCAGCACAACCATTGGCAGCCACTGCCGCGCCAGGCCTGGCTGGCGCCAGCCCGCATCGAGGAACAACAACGCTGGCCCACTGAACGGCTGAAGCTGTGGCGGCAGCAACTGGATGAGTGGGCGCCCGCTCAGTTGCTGGTCAGGTTACAACCGCGGGATAACGGTGACTGGTACGAGCGCGAGCGAGTCTTTCTGGTCAACGATCACTGGCCGCACGCTCCGCTCATGCGCCAGTCTCAGTGACTGCGTTCGGTACGCCCACCAGAGCGGGCCAGGTAACCCGGACCACTCTCGCTCAGCAGAGCGCCTCGCTGAACGGGCGGCAAGGCATCCAGACCATCGCGCAGGGCGTAAGCAGAGAAACCCAGCTGCGACAGCAGAAACACTGCGCTGGCGCTGCGCTTGCCACTGTCGCAATAGCACAGGTAAGTGCGCGCCTGATCCAGCAGACGCGTCTTCAATCGCAGCAGGTGCAAGGGCATGTTGAGTGCCTGCTGGGCATGGGCCTGCTCGTACTCCGCTTGTAGGCGCACATCCAGCCACTGGGCGCCGTTCGACAGCAGGCGTGCGGCCTCGCCGAACGACACTTCGTCGACCACCGGCGCCTTGAGCAAGGCAAAGAAGTCCTGGCGATCCAGGCGCAGCACTACCCCCTCTTCGATCAGCGTCACCGTGGCATTGCGTGGCTGGTCGGACAACAGGGCCTCCTCGCCAAAACAGGCACCCACTTCCAGCTCCGCCAATACCTGACGCCCATTGTCGGCGCCACGGAACACCTCGGCCCGGCCGCTTTTGAGAAAGTAGCAGCAGTCGCCTGCCTCGCCTTCAACCAGCACGCGACTACCCGCTGGCAGATCAATGGGACTCAGACGCTCGAGCATGGCCCGTACATTGGTCGGCGGAACCTTGGCAAACAGGGGGTTCTCCAGCAACCGCTCCAGCCACTCCACATCCTCACCACTGGCCTGCAGGTCGAGCAGCAGATCCTGGTAAGACAGGCGCCAGGTCAGCAGGCGATTGAGCGTTGCGCTATCCAGCGCCAGAACGCTGACATCCGTCAGCGCACGGGCCTCATGCAGGCGCGGCAGACTCGGTGATACGGGATGGCAGCTGGCCTCGCTGCCGGCGCTCAGGTGTATCTCGCCACCGGCCGCATCGCGTAACGAAAGCTCGCCGGACAGCAGGTAATAAGTGGTGCGGGCCTGGTCGCCCTGGCGAAACAACAGCTGCCCGGCGAGAAGAGGTTGCGGCACCAACTGGCTGCGCAACTCTTTCCACTGCTGCTCGGACAGCACGTTGAGCGGAGTAAAACTGCGCAGCTGTTCAGGATTCAGCGGCTCGGTCATCGCAACCAGTCCTTGCATTGTTCTTATGGGTTCAACCGGCGACAAGCGCCTGCAGACGCGGCGCCATAGCCCGGCATCCCTGCAACCCACCACTGTGCAAAAACAGCAGGCGGGTACCGGCAGCAAAGTAACCGGCCTCGACATGATCGCGCAATGCCAGCAGTGCCTTGCCGGTATACAGCGGATCAAGCGGCAACTGCCCGTGCTGTTCGCAGTCCACCATGAAACGCGCCAGCACGGTGTCCACCCGACCGAAGCCACCCCGACTCGCATCGAACAGGCGGTAGCCCGCATCGGCCCGCCCGGCCTCCTGCAGCAACCCAGCCAGTTGCCGCCCCACACCATGGCTGGCAGGTACGGCACTGGCCACATGCGCCAGTCGCTTCCCAGCCTCGGCCAGCACGATACCCGCCGCCGTGGTGCCAGTGCCAGCAGCCAGCCACCACCCGTGGAAATCATCCCAGCCCAGGTTGGCCAGTTGCTCGCGCGCCTGGCTGACTATCGCCCTGCAGCTCGATGCCGCCGCCAGCCCCAAACCGCCTTCTGCCACCGGGAGAAGATGCGGATACTGCGCCTGCCAGGGCGCCCAGAAACCGGCCTGCTGCCGCGCGCGGTAACCGCCGTAGCCAAGCCAGTGCAACTGCATGCCGAAGGCGTACAGATCACGCACCGTCGGCGTGTCGTGCGGTTCGCCACGCAGTAGCCCAACGGTTGGGAAGGAAAATCGCTGACCGGCAGCGGCCAGCGCATGCAAATGATTGGAGTGTGCGCCACCCAGGCTGATCAAACCCTCAGCCCCCTGCGCTGCTGCGGCTTCGATATGCGCTGTAAGCTTGAACCACTTGTTGCCGGACAGCAGCGGGTCGAGCAGGTCCAGACGCAGCACGGCCAGTTCGATACCGGCGCGCGTCAACCAGGGCAATGAGAGAAGCTGTAGAGGCGCACGAGGCTGCCAGTCGGGAAGAGAAATAGGCATTGCGGCCATAGCTGAACAAACAACGGACCGCACATCATAGCGGGCGTGGTTTCACTGCGCGCAGATGGTTAACCCACGGTCCGCAGACGTGCTCCCGCCCGATGCCGGGCGCAGCAGTTGGACTCGCCGACCACGAAGCGACTGGGTGTCTCGACCCTATCGATAGGCATGGCGCAACGCTCGCCGGACGGCAGACTGGCCTCACAGGTGGGCTGCTGGTAGTGAGCCAGCCACTGACGGTATTGCTCCTCGGAAACGAAGCATTTGGCCGCCGCATAACTCATGGGGTTGTCCTGGTAGCGAGCGATATCCTGCAAAGGGATGGTCAGGTGCCCAGCGCCAGGATGGTAGACGACAAATACCACGCCCAGCTTGGCCAGGCGCGCGAGGATCTGCTCACTATCCTCTGCAGTCAGGCGCTCACGCTCCTGTGCAAGGCGTTCCAGCTCACGCTGCAGCTGTGCTTCCTGCTCAGCGCGGTAGGCCAGCTCGACATCGCGAATGGCCACCTGCTCCTTGAACTCGGCCACGGCAGCGGCCACCTTGGCCTGTAACTCGGCATCAAACTGGGCACGCAGGATATCGGCCTCGGTGCGGCCATGCTTTTCCAGCTCCTGCAGCTGCCTGGAGAGTTCTTCACGGGTCTTCTGCACGCTGTCGGCCTGGGCATTGAGCTCGGCCTTGAGGCTGGCATTGAGCTCTTCCTGCTGGCGCAGCGCCTGGTGCAGGCCATGGATTTCCGCCTGCAGGACGCGCTTACCCTCTTCGGCAGCCAGCTTGGTGCGAGCCAGCTCCTCTTCGTATTGCTTGCCCAGAGTGCTGATGCGCAGACGCTGCTGCTTGATCAGCTGGGCCGTTTTCAGGCGGTGCTCCTGCTCTTTTTCTTCTGCCTGTTTGGCCGCAGCCTCGCGTGCAGGGTCGGGCGCCTTCCATTTTTCTTCATCGGCTACCTGCAGGCGTTCAGGCAGCACAACAGGTGCATCCTCTTCCACCAGCAGGCCCAGGCTGTTGCGTTTTATAAGATCGCGAATCAGCACCAGGTCATTCTTGCCCGGCGCCAGGCTCGGATCCCACAGGTGCATCTGATGCCAGGACACCGGGCACTGGCTGCGGCAGGCCAGACGAATCGGCCCCGCCCCCAGATCCGGCCCACGCCCGGCATTGTCGGCCAGATGGCGCAGAGGCAGGTTCCAACCCGGGTCAGCCGAGCCGCGCTCATCGAAATCGAGATAGAAGAACACCGCAGCTCGCACCATCAGTCGCGGATTGATCAGGACATAGACCAGGCGCATCTGCTCGTCGGCAAACTCGGGCATGTTCACCACGCTGTCGAGCAACGCCTCGAATTCAGGGAAAAGCATCTGCTTGCAGATGCCGCGCTCGTTAAAGAACAGCACGGCTTCGGTCATCTGCGCTTTGTTCTGCATGCTCATGAATTTCCCTCAGGCCATCAGGATCACAACCGGCACGCTGCGGGGTTGCCCCGCGCGGGCGCACAACCTGCCAGGCAGGCGCAATCCCTTGTTTCGAGCAAGTCTAGGGGAAAAAGCAACAGGGGCAATGTGACTGGGTTGGCAGCCGTTCCGTACCCTTGGCAAGTCCGGAACGGCAAGCGGATAAAACTGTGACACGGTTGGGCGAATCAGGCCTTGGCGGCAGCCAGGAAGGGCGCCAGACGCCGGCCCATTTCCTCGCCCAGAGCGGCCAGACCACTCATCGGGCGCACCATCACCTCGAACTCGACGATCTTGCCGTCCTCATCGAAGCGGATCATGTCGATGCCCTTGAGCTCACGCCCGCCCACCTTGGCGCTGAACTCCAGCACCACGTTGAGGCCGTCTGCCGTCGCCAGCTCACGGTGATAGGCGAAGTCCTGGAATACCTTGAGCACGGTATTGAGGATCAGGTTGACCACCTGTGCCCCCGGATAGGGGGTGTGCGCCATGGGCGAGCGGAACACCGCCTGCGGGTGCAGCAGTTCCGGCAGCGGGCTCAGGTCCTGGGCGGCGACGAACTGGTGCCAGCGCTGCAGGCTGGCGGCTGCGGCCGGTTGCAATTGAAGATTGGTGGACATGGGCTTCTCCTTATTGTTGTGAGCCACAAAGAAAACGCCCCGCACTGGGCGGGGCGTCTGTCGATCAGAGTTCGGCGGCGAGGCGCGAGCCCTGGTTGATCGCGCGCTTGGCGTCCAGCTCGGCGGCCACATCGGCACCGCCGATCAGGTGCACCTTCTGCCCGGCGGCCTCCAGGCCTTCCTGCAGCTCACGCAGCGGGTCCTGTCCGGCGCAGACGATCACGGTATCCACCGGCAGCACCTGCGGCTCGCCCTCGGCGATACGGATGTGCAGGCCGGCGTCGTCGACCTTGAGGTACTCGACCGAATTGAGCATCTGCACGTTCTTGTTCTTCAGGCCCGTGCGGTGAATCCAGCCGGTGGTCTTGCCCAGGCCATCGCCGACCTTGGACTTCTTGCGCTGCAGCAGGAACACCTCGCGCGCCGCCGGGTGTACCTGAGCCTTGATCCCGGCGATGCCGCCACGGGCATCCAGCGCGGTGTCGATGCCCCACTCCTTCCAGAAGGCTTCGCGGCTCTGGCTGGTGGCCTCGCCGGCATGGGTGATGAACTCGGAGACGTCGAAGCCGATGCCGCCGGCGCCGATCACCGCGACCTTCTGGCCAACCGGCTTGCGCTGCAGGATGGCGTCCAGATAGCTGATCACCTTGGCATTGTCGATGCCTTCGATGGCCGGGGTGCGCGGCACGATGCCGGTGGCCAGGATGATCTCGTCGAAGCCACCCTTGACCAGGTCGTCGACCGAGACGCGGGTGTTCAGGCGCAGGTCGACGCCAGTGGTTTCCAGCTTTTTCTTGAAGTAACGCAGGGTCTCGTAGAACTCTTCCTTGCCCGGCACGCGCTTGGCTACGTTGAACTGGCCGCCGATCTCGCCGGCGGCGTCGAACAGGGTCACGCTGTGGCCACGCTCGGCGGCCACGGTGGCGGCGGAAAGGCCGGCCGGGCCGGCGCCGACCACGGCGATCTTCTTCACCGTGGTGGTCGGGATGTAGTTCAGCTCGGTCTCATGGCAGGCACGCGGGTTGACCAGGCAGCTGGTCAGCTTGCCGCCGAAGGTGTGGTCCAGGCAGGCCTGGTTGCAGCCGATGCAGGTGTTGATCTCGTCGGCACGACCGGCGGCCGCCTTGTTGACGAAGTCCGGGTCGGCGAGGAACGGGCGGGCCATGGACACCATGTCGGCGTCACCTTCGGCCAGTACCTGCTCGGCGACTTCCGGCGTGTTGATACGGTTGGTGGTGCACAGCGGGATGCTCACTTCGCCCTTGAGCTTGGCGGTGACCTTGGTGAAGGCCGCACGCGGCACCTTGGTGGCGATGGTCGGGATGCGCGCCTCGTGCCAGCCGATGCCGGTATTGATGATGGTGGCGCCGGCCTTCTCGATGGCCTTGGCCAGGGTCACGATCTCGTCCCAGGTGCTGCCGCCCTCGACCAGGTCAAGCATGGACAGACGGTAGATGATGATGAAGTTCGGGCCGACGGCCTCGCGAATGCGGCTGACGATTTCCACCGGCAGGCGCATGCGATTCTCGTAGCTGCCACCCCAGCGGTCGGTACGGTGGTTGGTGTGGGCCACCAGGAACTGGTTGATGAAGTAGCCTTCCGAACCCATCACCTCGACGCCGTCATACTCGGCCTGCTGGGCCAGCTTGGCGCAGTTGACGAAGTCATTGATCTGCTTCTGGATGCCGTCCTCGTCCAGTTCGTTGGGCTTGAACGGGTTGATCGGCGCCTGGATGGCGCTGGGCGCGACCAGCTTCGGGCTGTAGGCGTAGCGACCGGCATGCAGGATCTGCATGGCGATCTTGCCGCCGGCCTCGTGCACCGCGCGGGTGACGATCTTGTGCTTCTCGGCCTCTTCCGGGGTGGTCAGCTTGGCCGCGCCGGAGTAGACACCGCCTTCCTCGTTCGGGCCGATGCCGCCGGTGACCATCAGGCCGACACCGCCACGGGCACGCTCGGCGAAGTAGGCCGCCATGCGTTCGAAGCCATTGGGCTTCTCTTCCAGACCGGTGTGCATGGAGCCCATCAGGGTACGGTTCTTGAGGGTGGTGAAACCCAGGTCCAGCGGGGCCAGCAGGTTCGGGTAGGCGTTGCTCATGATCATCTCCACGGCATCGGACTTGTCACGGAAGTCGCCGCACCTCGTTGGGCACGGTCGTTGTTGCGCCAGACGATAAATAGCTCGCCCAGCCGGCTCAATGATCAAAAATTACAACTTACTGATCATAACTAACAGAAGCACTGGGCAGCCGGGCACCTTTGCCCTAATCTGGACAGCATCATCCACTCTCGTATTCCGCCATGTCACGCCTGATCCGTCGCGGCCTGCTACTTGCTCTCGTCTTCGCCCTCACCGGCTACGCCGCCTGGACCCAGTGGCGGCCCGCCAGCCATTACCAGAGCGACCTGTACAGTGATCTAGCACTGAACCTGGGCAACGATCAGGGCCGCGGCAATCTGTTGGGCATCCAGCCCGAGTTGTTCGGCGCCGACTACCGCAGCGTCCTGCACCTGCAGCGCAAGCTGTCGGCCTATCTCGACCAGGCACGCCAGAACAGCCTGCTCAACACCAAGACCATTGTGATACTGCCCGAGCATATCGGTACCTGGCTGGTAGCCGCCGGCGAGAAGCCCGAAGTGTTTAGCGCCAGTCATCTGCAACAAGCCATGCTCTGGCTGGCACTCAGCCACCCGCTGGATCTGGGGTTGGCCTTGCTCCAGGCCCAGGGCGCAGAGCGCCTGAGCGACGCGCTGTTCCGCATGAAGGCCGAGCAGATGGCCGCCGACTACCAGAGCCTGTTTGGCGGCCTGGCCGAAAGCTACGGTGTGACCCTAGTGGCTGGCTCCATCGAGCTGCCCGAGCCGCGCGTAGAAGAAGGCGTACTGCACGCCGGAGAGGGCCCGCTGTACAACGTCAGTCTGGTATTCGGCCCGAATGGTCTGCCGCTTGGCCAGCCGCAGCGCAAGGCGTTCCCTATTCCCTCGGAAACCGGCTTCACCGCCGCAGCGCCCAGCTCGGCGCTGCGCGTGGTGGATACCCCGGCCGGACGCCTGGGCGTGCTGATCTGCGCCGACAGCTGGTACCCACAGAGCTATGCCGCGCTGGCCGAGCAAGGCGTGGAGTTGCTGGTCGTGCCAGCCTTTCTCACCGGCAACGGCCTGTGGCAACAGCCCTGGGGCGGCTACACCACATTCGCCGGCACACCCGCGGATGTCGCCACGCGCGCCGGCGAGCTGAGCGAGGGCGATGCCTGGCTGCGTCACTCGCTGCCTGGACGTCTGTCGAGTACCCAGGCCCGCGCCGGTATGACCGTGTTTATGCGAGGCCAGCTATGGGACCTGGGCAGCGATGGGCAAAGCGTGGTGGCGCAGCCCGAAGGGCACCACCTTATCAATGAAGGCCGCGGCGCCCGCCTGCTGAACCTGTGGCTGTGAGATGAAAGGTCCGCGCGTACGCCTGGGCGAGCTGTCTGTCGGCTTCGTCCACAGCCTGGCGGATGCCCTGCAGGAACGAGGCATCGCCGCCAGCGCATTGCTGGAGCAGTTCGGCCTGGACAGTGAACGCCTGGCCCAACCCCAGGGACGCCTGTCGATTCCGCGCTACATGCGCCTGGGGCACGCGGCCATTCAGCTGACCAGCAATCCTGCCCTGGGTCTGGAGATGGGCCACCTCAATCGCCTGAACCAGCTCGGCCTGGTCGGCGTCACCGCAGCCCAGGCGCCCAATCTGCGCGAAGCGGCACGGGTCATCACCCGCTTCGAGCCGCTCTACGCACAGAACTACCGTGGCCAGTCCAGTTTCCACGAGGACAGCCGCGGCGCCTGGCTGCGCTTCTACTCCATCAGCCCCTACAACGCCTACAACCGCTTTGTGGTGGATTCGGTGCTGGCCGGTTGGCACAGCCACCTCTGCCAACTGAGTGGCAACCGGGTGGCACTGGATAAAGTGGAGATCGAATTTCCCGCCCCGGACTACGCCGAGCGCTATGGCGCGGCCTTTGGCTGCACCGTGGAATTCGGTGCAACCACCAATCAGCTACGCCTGAGCCAGGCGACGCTGGCCATTCGCAATACCGCACACTGCCCGAGCACCTGGCATCAGCTGCTGGAGTTGTGTGAACGAGAACTGGAACAGCGCACCCGCACCCACAGTCTGCGCGAACGCATTACCCGCCTGCTGGGGCCGTTGCTGCACGGCCATGAGCCAGATCTGGAAGAAGTCGCAGCACGCCTGCAGCTACCGGTGTGGACACTGCGGCGCAAGCTGGCGGAAGAAGGCACACAGTACCGGGCGATCCTCAATGACACCCGCCACGACCTGGCCATGGCCTATATCCGCGATACCGAGCTGGCTTTTGGCGAGATCGCCTATCTGCTCGGCTTCGCCTCAGCGGAAGCCTTCCAACGCGCGTTCAAGCGCTGGAACGGCCAGACCCCGGGGGAATTCCGCCGCAGCCAGCGCCTGCAGAGGGGTTAAAGCTCTGTAGCGTCCTCGGCCGGATCGAGCGAATCCTGATCCAGAGCGTGCGCTTCCAACAGTTCTTCTACGTAGTCATCCATTGGGTCTTCCTCCTGTTGCTGAGCATGGTCTAAACAAAGACCGTGCCAGAATCCTGAAGATTCCCGATGACAACCCTGTGACAACCGATTTTTCCGGCCCATGCGAAAAGCCCCCAGCTCTTGCGAGCTGAGGGCTTCTCTTGATATGGCGCAGCGGACGGGACTCGAACCCGCGACCCCCGGCGTGACAGGCCGGTATTCTAACCGACTGAACTACCGCTGCGCGTCGGTTCTCGCAAGAGGCTTGGTGGGTGATGACGGGATCGAACCGCCGACCCTCTGCTTGTAAGGCAGATGCTCTCCCGGCTGAGCTAATCACCCGATGTAGCCTTGCGAGGTGGCGCAATTTACGCAGGCGCCTTTGCTAAGTCAACACCCGGCTTGGATTTTTTTACTGCAAGGTAATCTCCAGGGGAATACGGCAGTGCACGATTCGAAGGCACAAGCCTCTATTCGGTGCACCATGCCTAGTTGGAACTGAGCAACAAACGACTGTTGACCAGTCCCTGATCGCCACGCTCCAGCCCCGCTTCCGCCACGCGCACGCCCTGCTCCTCCAGACTCACCAGCCAGCGCAGCAGGCGGGCGAACTCCGTGGGTTGCAGGCTGACCTGCAGACTACCATCGCCCTGATTGTCCAAACGCTCGACGTTCAGGCCCTGACTGGCCGCACTGGCGGTCACCAGACCTTGCAGCCGCGCCGGGTCGAGACTGACCTGCGGCCGGCCCTGCATGGCCCGCACGTCGGCAGCATGGGCCTGCATGTAGCTGTTGAGCGTGCGCTGTTGCAGGAGAAAGCTGTGCGCCTGCTCCAGGTTCTGGCTAACCGGGCGCCAGGCCAGCAGGTAGAGCAGCACCACCAGCAGGAAACCGCCGAGCAGGCTCAGTGCCAGGCGGTCGCGCGGCGGCATGGCCTGCCAGCGGGTACCCAGCGGACTCTGTGCCAGGCGTTGCGACCATTGCATGTACAACTTGCTCATCCGTTGCCTCCAATCACCAAGCGGGCACTGACGCCATTATCCTCCCGGCTCGCCGAACCCATATCCACAGCCAACCCGGCCTCCTGTAGCTGGCCACGCAGGGTTTCCAGCGCGGCGAAGTCGCTGGCCAACAGGTTGAACGCCAGTTCTCCGCGCTGGGCACTGAAGTCCAGCTGCTCCACCTGCACCTGCGCGCCCTGCTGATTAAGCGCCGTCGCCGCCTGTTCGAGCAGCGCCAGCAACTGGCTCTGCCCGCCGCTTTCGGCCGCCCTTAGATGCTGATCGAACTGAGCCCGCAGGTTGATCAGCTTGCTGTCCTGAGGAAACAGCTCGCGGTAGAGCTCTCGATTGGCCTCGGCGTAGCGCTCGCCTTCGCGTTGCAGATGCCAGCCCCGAGCCAGGTCGAAGCCCCACTGCAAGACCACGCAGAATGCCAGCAGCGCCGCCAAAGGCCGCCAGCGCCGCCACTCGCCGGAAGGTTCACGTACGGCGAACGGCCCCTGCGCCAGGTTGCAGTCGGCCGTGCGCGCAGCCAGCCAGGGCAGTGCCCGGTCGATTTCGTGCACCTCGTCCATATCCGCAGGCACGGGCTGCCCCGCCTCGACAAGGGCCACCCGCGGCTGCGCACAAAGCGGCGCCAGCATCGCCCAATCGCCAGCACGCACAGCCATACGCGCCTCGCCGCTGCCGCCCAACAGCCAGCGCTCGCTGGCACAGAGCAATTGACTGCCCTCCCCCGTCAGCAGGTCGGCATCCACTTCGATACGCCGCGGTGGATTGACCTCGCACAGGGCCAGCCAGCGGCTCAGCCATTCGCGCTTGACCGCGTGCACCCGATGACGACCGTCAGCCAGCGGCGCGCCGACACACAGGTGAAACTGCTCGACGTCTTCCGCCAGCAGCTCTTCCACGGCAAACGGCAGGGCCTTGGCCAACCAGCGCGCCTTGGTGGTCGGTAGCTGCACCGTACACAGGGTCACCGCCTCGACCGGCACAATCAGGCGCCAGGTGCCCTGATGCGGCACAGCGTCGGCGAACGCCTGCTGCACACAGGCATCGCCCTCCACCCGCCACACCAGCAGCTCGGCGGACACCTCGGCACAGGCCTGCGGCGGAAGAAACAGGGTAGGACTCATCACTCGGACTCCTCATCGGGCTCGGGCCCCAGGCCCTCCTGCCCCAGATCGCGTGCCATCAGGCGCACGTACTTGTCATTACCGCGTTGCAGATAACTGGTCAGCACCTGGCGCCGATCGCCCAGCAACACTTCGGTGGTGACACGGAAATACTGGCTGCCGATGCCCAGCCCCTGGGCGCTGACGTCATAGGCAGACCATTGCTGGACGAAGCGCCCCAGATCGGTATAGCCACTGCGCCCACGCCCCTCGATGGCCGACTGCAGTGCCGAGGCGGGAATACCCTCGCCCAGACATGCCAACACTTCGGCACTGGCGGTATTGATGTTGAGCTCGGTCTGGCTGGGCAAGGCCGCCACGAAAGGCGCCAAACGCCGATAATCGGCATCGGTCATGCCCAGCAGCAGGCGCAGCTCGGAGGTATCGGCGATGCGCCCCGTACCCGTCCGGTATGGCGGGTCGAGCAGCAGGTACTGGTCGTCCTCGGCGCCATTCGAACCGCTGGCCTCCTGGTCGGCATCCAGCCAGTCCTGTAGACGGTCGGCGTAAGCCAGGCTGAGCTGCAGATGCTGTAACAGGCGGCGAAAGCGCAGTGCGGCCAGATCGCCCTCTTCACCGACGATGGCCAGACTGTTGAGGTTGAATCGCCCGGCCAGATCTTCGATGCGCAGGCGCACCTCGCCACCCTCATCGAGCGGGAACTGCAGCCGCGGGTTGGCCCAGGGCTCGGCCAGGTGGTCCACCACGCCTTGTTCCTGGTCACGACGCAGCAGGGCCTGGGCCAGCAACTCGCCGCCCTCGGCGTAGTATTGAGCCTGGCGCACCAGAAGCTGATTGCCGGTGCTGCGGATCGCCAGCTGCTGACGCAACAGCAGCGCGGCACAGATCACTGTGACCAGTGCCACCACCAGCAACACGGTAATCAGGGCGACCCCACGCTGTCGCTTCATTGCGTCAGGGCCTCGCCGGTATCGGGACTCGGTTCTTCGGGCAACAGGCTGTCAGTACCCTGCTCCTCACCACCCGGAACATTCAACTGCTCCTGCTGGGCCATCTCCGGCAGGCGCCAGAGCCGGCGCAGCTCACCGTAGCGGCGGTGTTCGATGATCAGTTCGACCGCACGCGGCAACTGGGTCAGAGCTTCGTCGGCATTGCTGGTCGGTGCCGGCCAGTTCTGCAGCCAGCGTCCGTCGCCATCGAGAAAGCGCAGCTCGAAGCGACTGACGCCATCGAGTGCCTGCTGGATTCGCGGCTGGCTGTCCGCGGCCTGATCCAGCACCGGCCAGTAGGCGCGCTGCCAGCGCTCGCCCTGCAGTTGCCAGCGCACTCGCTGCAGCGTGGAGCGCGGCTGCCCCAGTGGATTACGCCAGCCACTGCGGGTGAACTCCAGCACCGTATTACGCCCACTGTCGCCGCGCATCACCGGGACGGGGTCGCCCAGGGGGTCACGTACCGGGCGCGAGCGCACCTGCAGCAAATCCCGTTCGAACGCCGCCATGGCCCGCGTCAGCTCACGCAGGCGCTGCTCCTGCTCGCGCTGGCCACGGTCGGTCTGCATCACGCTGTCGAGCATGCGATAGGTGGCCATGGCCAGCAGGGCAAAGATGGCGATGGCGATCAGCACTTCCAGCAGAGTGAAACCCTGCATGCGTCTCATGGCGCAACCCCGACGAAGCCGGACAGGGTCACCAGCGCGTTATCCTCGACCTTGCCGGCCAGCCCGCGCTCGGGCCGCGGCGCCACGCGTATGGTGATGCGCAGCATCTCCGGCTCGCTGGTTGCCTGCACGTCGCTTTCCCATAGCCAGCGGCGCCCGGCATAGGTTTCCTCGCCCTGCTCGCGGCCCTCGCCGGGTGGCGTATCGGCCAGCTGCATTTCCTGCAGACGATTGTCTGCCAGCCAGCTGGCGAAGGTCTTGTCCTCCAGCCGCGCGGCGGTCTTTAGCGAGCGGGCGCTGGCGCTGAGCACGCTGGCGGCGACCACGGCGAAGATCGCCAGGGCCACCAGCACTTCCAGCAGGGTGAAACCGCGCACACGCTTCACCTGGCCTTCTCCGTGGTCAGCTGCGGCTCGGCGAAGCCGTCGCTGCTCAGCAGTAGCACCGGGGCATCACGGCCACGACCACCAGCCAAACGCAGCGTGAATGGCGTCAGTTCGCCACTGGACAGAATCAGCAACTGCGGGGGCTTGACCGACGAAGCCTTCTTTTCATCCTTGGCACCGAGCAGACCGATGTCCTGCTCCTCCACCTTGATGCTCAGCTCGGCCCACTCCGGCAATTCATGCACCTTGTCGTCCAACGGCACCCAGCGTGCCTGGCGTGGATCGAAGCGCAGCACCTGATAGCGGTGCTGATCGAAACGCACGCCGTATTCGCGGTTGTCCAGCACTGCCTCGTCGAGCAGCACGCGCAATACGCTGTTGAGGCGCTCGGCCTCATCCTGGAGTTTGCGTGCCGGGCTGCTGGCGATACCACTGCCGAGCACGGCGAGGCTGGTCAGCACGCCGAGCAGCACCAGGACCACCAGCAGTTCGATCAGCGTGAAGCCGCGCGCGGATTGGCTGTGCGTCGGAAAAACCGCGTTGAGAGCGGCTTCGGACTGCTCATTTACCCCCTGTAAACTGCGCATCCTCAGCCGCTCTCGCCTGGTTTTTCTCTAGCTCGCTGCATCCGTAACAAAGCGGATTACAGATCCCAGTTACCAATATCGGCATTGGTACCGTCGCCGCCTTCCTGACCATCAGCGCCGAGGGAGTACAGGTCGACCTTGCCGCGGGTGCCCGGCGACAGGTACAGGTACTGGTTGCCCCACGGGTCGGTCGGCAGGCGCTTGAGGTAGCCGTCGGCGTTCCAGTTCTTCGGCGGCGGGTTGCCGCTGGGCTTCTTCACCAGCGCTTCCAGGCCCTGCTGGGTGCTCGGGTAGTTCTGGTTGTCCAGCTTGTACATATCCAGCGCCGCGCCGATGGCGCGGATGTCATTCTGCGCGGCGGTGACCTTGGCCTGGTCCGGGCGGCCCATCACCTGCGGCACCACCAGCGCTGCGAGGATGCCGAGGATGACCACCACCACCATGATTTCGATCAGCGTGAAGCCTTTCTGTTTGTACATCGCTATCAACCCACCAGTTGGTTCAGAGAAAGAATCGGCAGCAGGATGGCCAGCACGATCACCAGCACCACCGCCCCCATGAAGACCAGCATGAACGGCTCGAACAGCCCCACCAGCAGACCGATGGTGGCCGCCAGGTCGTTCTCCTGATTGCGCGCCGTACGTGCCAGCATCTGGTCCAGCTCGCCCGAGCGCTCGCCGCTGGCGATCATGTGCAGCATCATCGGCGGGAACTGCCGGCTGGCCTCCAGCGCCCTTGAGAGGCTGCCGCCCTCGCGCACACGCTGAGTGGCCTGGGCTACATCGGCGCGGATAATCAGGTTGGAGATCACCTCGGCGCCAATGCCCAGCGCTTCGACCAACGGCACACCACTGCGCACCAGAATGGCCAGGGTCGAGGCAAACCGTGCAGTCTCGGTGGCGGCGATCAGCCCGCCGACCAGAGGCACGCGTAGCAAAAAAGCATGCCAGCGCCGCCGCACGTCCTCGTTGCGCAAGGCGCGACGGAAGGCGAACACTGCCAGGCCGATCAGCAGCAGCGCCAGCGCGCCCCAGGACTTGACCAGCTCACTGAGGAAGATCAGACCGCGGGTTAGCGCCGGCAGGGTCTGCCCGGAGTCGACGAATACCCGCACCACATCCGGCACCACATAGCCGAGCAGAAAGCCGACGATGCCCAGCGAGGCGAGCATCAGGATCACCGGGTAGAGCAGCGCCATCTGCACCTTCTGCCGCGACTGCTGACGTTGCTCGGTGTAGTCGGCCAGCTGTTCCAGCACCGGCGCCAGGTGCCCGGCATGCTCGCCCGCCGCCACGGTGGCGCGGTACAGCTCGGGAAAGGCCGCCGGGAAGGCGCCCAGTGCGCTGGCCAGGCCATGACCCTCCAGCACCTTGGCGCGCACGGCAATCAGCATCGACTGGATGCGCGGCTGACGCGACTGTGCGGCAGCCGCGCGCAGCGCCTCCTCGATAGGCAGCGCGGCGCCGATCAGGGTCGCCAGCTGGCGGGTAACCAGAGCCAGGTCGCGCGCCGACAGGCCACGGCGCAGGCTGAAGCTGCCGCCGCCGGCGGCCTGCTCCTTGCGGTGCGCGGGCTCGACCTGGAGCGGCGAGAGCTGCTTCTCGCGCAGCAACTGGCGTACCTGGCGCGCGCTGTCGGCCTCCAGAACACCTTTCTGCTGGCGGCCTCGGGCATCCAGGGCAATGTATTCGAAGGCGGCCATCTATCCCCTCTCCCCGGCCCTCTCCCCCATGGGGAGAGGGAGCATGACTGCTTGCATCAATCCTCCCGCGTCACGCGCAACACTTCTTCCAGGGTGGTCACCCCTTCCAGCACCTTGCGCCGGCCGTCATCGCGGATGCTTGGGCCGAGGCTGCGGGCATGGCGCAGCAGTTCCTGCTCGCCGACGCCGTTGTGCACCAGGGTGCGCATCTTGTCGTCGAAGATCACCAGCTCATAGATGCCAGTACGGCCGCGATAGCCCTGCTGGTGGCATTCCGCGCAGCCCTTGGCGTGGAAGATGAGCGGATGGCTCTGTGCGTCGAGACCGAGCAGGTTGCACTCTGCCTCGTCGGCCGGTCGTGCCTCGCGACAATGCGTACACAGCACCCTTACCAGGCGCTGGGCCAGCACACCAAGCAGGGACGAAGACAACAGGAACGGC
Source organism: Pseudomonas sp. GOM6 (assembly GCF_029537485.1). GTDB lineage: Bacteria > Pseudomonadota > Gammaproteobacteria > Pseudomonadales > Pseudomonadaceae > Aquipseudomonas. The sequence continues at coordinate 97,025 of NZ_JARPUS010000009.1, read as the reverse complement.
TCGACGCCCATGTCCACCAGACGGGTCACGGCGCCGACGGCGCTATTGGTGTGCAGGGTCGACAGCACCAGGTGGCCGGTCAGCGAGGCCTGCACGGCGATGTCGGCGGTTTCCTGGTCGCGGATCTCGCCGACCATCACCACGTCCGGATCCTGACGCAGAATGGCGCGCAGGCCACGGGCGAAAGTCATGTCTACGCGCGGATTGACCTGGGTCTGGCCGATACCTTCCAGGTAGTACTCGATCGGGTCTTCCACCGTGAGGATGTTGCGCGAACGGTCGTTGAGGGTGGTCAGGCCGGCGTACAGGGTGGTGGTCTTGCCCGAGCCGGTGGGGCCGGTGACCAAAATGATGCCGTGCGGTTTGCGCAGGTTCTCATCCAGCAGGCGACGGTCGCGCTCACTCATGCCCAGGTGCACCAGTGACAGGCGCCCGGCCTGCTTGTCGAGCAGACGCAGCACTACGCGCTCGCCGTTGGCCGACGGCAGGGTCGAGACGCGGATATCCACCTCGCGACCGCCGACTTTCAGGGAAATCCGTCCATCCTGCGGCACGCGCTTTTCGGCGATGTCCAACCGTGCCATGACCTTGACCCGCGAGACCAGCAACGCCGCCAGCTCGCGGCGCGGCTCGATCACTTCACGCAGGATGCCGTCGACGCGAAAGCGCACGACCAGGCGTTTTTCGAAGGTTTCCAGGTGGATATCCGAGGCGCCGGCCTTGATTGCCTCGCTGAGGATGGCATTGATCAGGCGGATGATCGGCGCGTCGTCTTCCTGCTCCAGCAGGTCGCCGGATTCCGGCGTCAGCTCGGCCAGGCTGGCCAGATCCATTTCCGCACCCAGGCCTTCGGCCATCTGACGGACTTCCGAGGAGTCGCGCTGGTAGGCCAGGGACAGCTGTTGCTCGAAGGCCTCGGTCTCCAGCCACTCCAGCGGCAATACGCGACCGGCGAAGCGCTGGGCTTCCTGCACGGCGGTCAGGCTGGCGCCACGGCGCACCTGCAGGCCGTGCTCGCGCAGCAGTACACCATGGCGCTTGGCGAAAGCGAAAGGCAGCGAGCGCAGCGGCGCAGCTGCCGGAGCCGTCAGGGCGGCGTGGATATCGGTAGACATAGGCGGCCAGTTCCCGAAACAGCAGATCCATCTGGCTGTTAGTTCTTGTTGTTATACGGCACGTTGATCGCGCCAAGTTAACGGATTTGCGCAAAGACTGCAGTGATGATTTCGCAGGTCGAACCTAAGTGCGACAAGCCTGCCTGGCAAATGTTTAGCCTGTGCGACAGGTAACACAAATGAGAAAGCCCCGGCACGGGCCGGGGCTTTCGTTCGGCGCACGGCGGTTACTTGTCTTCGCTGCGCTGGTGCTTGAAGAACACGCCACTGTCGCCAAATGCCGAGGCGATGAATGGCGACGTCAGTTCCAGCTCACCGATCTTCACCGCGCTGTTGCGCCGCTGCTGGGCGTAGGTGCGGCTGATGGACGGTATCAGCGACGTCTTGACCGTCATCGAGGTGGCATAGACGTCATACAACTTGGTGCCGGCGTTGAGCGTCAGCAGATCGTTACGAAAGTCATGGGCAGCGCTGGAGAACAGGTTGCGCACCTCCGACCTGGGCACGAAATAGATCTGCGTCGGCGCCTTGACCGAACCGACGACCTGACCGGTCTGGGTCACTTCGGCCATGTCGTCGACTCTTAGCTGAGTCGGCTTGAGGGTCACTGCGGCGAACAGCACCTGCAGACCGAAATTATCAGTGCCTTCCGGCAGGACGATCTGCGACATCTCGTTGGCAAAGAAGTTGTGGTTCTGCCCCTGTCCGCTCCAGCTGGCCAGCGCCGAGACGTTGCGCGACGGCTTGCCATCGACGAAGGCCTTCCAGGCCAGACCCGGCTGGAAGCTGCCGCCGGACGGGTTCTCCGCCAGCGACAGGCGCAGCAGGCCGCTGTCCGAGCCCTGGAACAGACCGGTGTAGGGATTACCGGCGACGGCGTTGAATTTGACCTTGGCCATCACGCCATGCTGGTGCATCCCCTTCTCGTAATCGGCCGGCACCACGTCGCCTTCTTCGCGCACCTTCTTCCACAGGGTATTGGCCAGCAGCGCCGAGGTGTCGATGCCCTGCAGCGGCGGCAGCTCACCCTCGGCGTACTGGGTACGCATGGCGCCGTTGACCCACAGGTTGTCCTGCTTGGCCTTGGCCGGCCAGCTCTGGTAATCCGCCGGGATGTTCAGCCCCCAGGGTTTGAAGGCGTTTTGCACGCCCACCAGACTGCTGTCGAGCTGCGGATTGTGACGCTTGATCACGTCGACCATGGTGGTGTTTTCGACCCAGGCCAGACCTTCCGGGGTGTAGATCTCCGGGCGGTAGTCCTTGGTGTAGAAGCGGTCGGTCATCAGGCGGCGCGAGGCGTTCATGATGAAGATCTGGAACGCCGTCTCGCCGAAGGCGAAGCCGTCCGGGCGCACGGTTTCGGCGAGCATGCCGACCAGGGTGTCGATCTGCTCGATATCGTTGCTGTAGATACGCTTGAGATTGGCCAGGGTGGCCGCGTCCTGGGTCAGGTCCTCGAACTTGGTGATCGGGTTGAGGCCGATCTGCCGGCGAAACTCGTTGTAGCGCGGCACGCCCCGCTCGCGATCACGCAGCACGTCGATGGTGGCCAGGTCGATATTGCCGACCAGCGGCATCGACAGGTTGCGCAGGAAGCCTGGGTAGTTGTTGAGGGTCAGCGAGCCGGGATTGGTGATACCGAAGGAGTACCACAGACGATCCGCCTGTTCCTCGGCCAGCAGGTCCTCGGCATCGCCGTCGCGAGTGTCCTGCAGCAGCACCGAGCGGGAAATGCTGTTGGTGCCGATGTCGTAAACGTCGACCTTGTCGCGCATCAGCGGGTGCATGCGGTACACGGCGACGAACTCTTCGGTGAGGGTATAGGGCACACCGTAATTGTTCGGGTTGGTCGAACCGACGATGCCGCTCAGGGCGTGGGAGATGGTGGCGCTGCCGACGTTCTGCGGGTCGATGCCGAGAATGCGCAGGATGAAGGGATTGCTGCCGGCCAGGTCCTCCTGCAGCATGCGCGCCTCTTCCTGGTACTTGTCACGCTCCGGCCCGGAGCCCAGCAGCCCCCACCAGTTGGCGTACATGGCGCGCTCGGTGACCGGATTGGCGATCACCGCCGGGGTCCATTCCACGGTGTGGATCTTGGCCATCAGCGCCGAGGTGACCAGGCGCGCGCGGTCGTACAGCCACTGGTCGTCCTTGTCCGGGTACTTCTGCTTGAGCATGGCCGCGACGGCGTTGTGCTCCTTGGTGAACAGCTGGTGCAGCATGCTCAGGCCGACCCACCAGTTCTCGTTGAAGCCGGTGACCGGTTTGCCGCTGAGCAGCTCGTGCGGCAGGGTGCCGTCGGCATTGATCTTCAGCTTGCCGTCGACGAAGGCACGCACCTTGTCGTTGGTGGCCTTGTCGCTGCCGTACAGCTGCGAGCCGTCCCACCAGTGGGTGTTGTGGTTGCGGAACGTAGCCGGCTTGCCGGCTTCGGCGGCAGTGCGGGTCGGGTCGGGCTGGGTGCGGCGCACGGCCAGACTGCCGCTGCCGAAGCTGTCGCCGGCCGGCAGCGGTACCTGGATAGGGTTATCCGCGGTGTTGGGGCCATGTTCCACCCAGTCGTGCACCATGAACTGAATCCACGAGGCGGCGATGAAGTTGAGGCTGGGCGCCGGTTTGAACTCGCCGCGGGCCATCAGCACATTGCTCACCTCCCGCGGGTTGGGCGTGAGCAGGGTGTCGGCCTCGGTCTCGCCGTGGGTGACGCTGGGGTCGACGTTGCGCCCGAAGCGGCGGTACACCGAGCCTTCGGCCGGATTGCTGAGGATGTTGCAGGTACCGTCCTCGGTACGCGCCACCTGGCTGCGCGCATCGCAGGTAATGCTGGCATTGGCGGCGGGCAGGTTGTCGACGTCGAACAGGTTGTTCTTGAACAGCACATCGCGCTCCAGCGCGAGGGTTATCAGGCCGGCGTAAATGCCCAGGGTGCCGAACTTGACCAGGCTAGGCCAGGTGACCCAAACAGACATGGCGGTATCTCCCGATTCTTCTTGTAGTCATAGGGTGGGCGCCGGCGGTTGTCCGGCAGACGGGAGACTAAGGGTTTGCATGCCACCCTCCCCCCTCCCGCAGGAGGGGGACCGGGCAATCAGGACAACCGTTGGTCGCTGCCGCGCGGCTGCATGGCGAGGATGGCCTCGGTGCGGCCGGAGAGATTGAGCTTCGAGTAGATGTTCTTCAGGTGCCACTTGGTCGTCGACAGGGCGATGCCGGCGCTGGCGCTAATCTCGCTATTGGACTGGCCCTTGAGCAGGCAGGCGAAGACCTCAGCTTCCTTGTCGGTAAGCAGGCCGAGCAGGTCGACCGCCGGCGTGTTTTCGCCGCTCCGAAAAAATTCGGCATAGGCCTCGCTGTAAGCCTCTGGCGCCTGCAACTGTCCGGAGCGCAGCAGGTCGAATACCGCCTCGGCAAAGCCCGGCGCCTCATCGAACACAGAACGGTTGATATTGACGATGCCAAAGCGCTCGACCAGCTGCAGCAGCGCCTGGTTACGCTGCTCATCCGTTTGCCCGGCACGTTCCAGCACCAGCAGATTGGCCTCGACCACCAGCGCCCGCGCCACCATCTCGCTGTGCTGCAGCGACTGCGCCAGCACCTTGAGAATGCGGCAGGCTCGTGGCTGGGCGCCACGCCGGGTCAACCAGTACACGGCTGCCAGGCCATAGCGCTCCCAGCATTCGTCATAAGGCCTCACCCGCTCCCACTCCCCCGCATCCAGGCGCTCTTCCAGGCCAAGCCTGTGGGCCAGGGCGTCCAGTTGCGCCGGACGGGCATCGAGGCAGGCCTGGCGCATGCTTTCCTGGGCTGCCTGGCTGGCAAAGCGGGCGTAGTTGCCCAGCTGCAGGATGCGCGACAGGCGCTCCAGCAGACGCGTTGCCCGGCCCTGCTCCTGGCGCCGCTGCAGCAGGCGGGCCAGGGTGATGTGCACGGTGGCGATGGTTTCGGTGGCCGAGGACGAGGTGACCATGGCCATCAGGTCCTCGCACAGCTGCTGGGCGGCCGCCAGCTGATTCTGCTCGTACAGCGCCACCACCATGGCTGTGGCCCGGTTGACCCAGGCCGGCGAGCTACGCTCGGTGCGCTGGTAGTCCTGGCACACATCCTTGCGCGCACAGGTGGCGCGACCGGCGTTGCGATTGCACAGGGCGATGATCAGGTCGGCGTAGCTTTCCAGAAACACCTGACCGATCTGCCCCAGCAGCGCCTTGGCCTCCAGCGCCAGGCCGATGGAGTGCTGCAGACGACCGTGCATGAGGTGGTAATAAGCGAGGATGGTCAGGGTCAGCGCGCGGATATCGCTGGACAGCCCCGGGGCCAGCAACTCGGCCCAGCGCTCGCCGGGATCGAACGCCAGGTCGTGCTGGAACAGCTCCAGGTTGAGGGCCAGTAGCTGGCGGGTCGGCGCCTCCAGTCCGGGCTCGTCGCGGCAGCGCGCCACCAGCTCATCCAGGCAGTAACGGGCCTGATGAAAGCGCCGCGACAGGGTCAGTGCATAAGTCATCGGCACCAGCAGGCGCGGTTGGCCGCACAGCTCGGGCTCGCTCAAAGGCTCCAGCCACTTGAGCACCTCGGCGTAATGACCGCTGCGCACCCACTGCTCGCACACCTCCTCCAGCAAGGCGGCAAAGAAGGCTTTATCAGCACTGCGCTGGGCATGCTGCAGCGCTTGTTCAAGCTCGCCCCGCTGGCGCAAGGCCTGTGCCGCGCGGCGATGCAGTTCGGGCATCTGCTGGGGCTTGTACAGGGCCAGGCGCCGGGCCAGAAAATCGTGCAGCAGCGCGTGATAGCGGTATGACCCAGGCTGATCCGGCACCGAGAGCAAAAACAGCTCGCGCGCGGCCAGTTCCTCCAGCAGCAGCGCCGAACCCTCGCGCCCCAGCACCTCGTCGCACAGTGCGCCATCGAAACGTTCGAAGACCGCACTGCACAAGAGGAAGTCGTGCAGCGGCGGTGCCAGACGCTTGAGCACCACGTGGCCGAAATAGTCGACGATCTCCGGATGGCCGCCACCGAAGCGCTCCAGGGCCTCGGTGCCGAAACGCGCGTAGGCCAGCAGCGCCATCTTTACTCCGGCCATCCAACCCTCGGTCATCGCAATCAGCGTATCGACATAGGCCGGGTTGAGTTCGGAGCCGCCGAGGTGGCGGTTGAACTGCTGGATCTGCGCGGGGCTAAGGCGCAGGTCGTGCTGGTCGATGCACAGCAGCTTGTTCTCCAGCTTCAGGCTGCTGAGGGAGAAACCGGGATGATTGCGGCTCGACAGCACCACACACACTCCCGAGGCCAGGCGTTCGAGCATGCTCGCCAGGGTATCGAGGATGGTTGGCTGAACAATGTGCTGGAAGTCGTCGAGCACCAGATACAAACGCCCGTCGATGCGATTGAGGGCGTCGGCCAGGTATTCGCCCAGGATCTCGGGGGCCTGGTGCATCTCGGCGGCGAAGGGGTTGAACCAGGAGATATCGAAGCCTTCGACCTGACTGCGGATGCTTTCGGCGAGGTGTCGAAAGAAGCGCACCGGGTCATTGTCACGCGCCTGCAGTGGATAGTGCACCACACTGCTGCACGGCAGGCCGGCCTGCCAGTGGGCCAGCAGGGTCGACTTGCCGGAACCGGCGGGGGCCAGCAACAAAGTCAGCGGGTATTGCTCGCAGCGGCACAGCAGGGCCAGTAGTTCTGCGCGAGCAAAGCCGTGAGGGGGCTTGAGCTCTTCCATCGCGGATATCCGTCAGGCTTGTTTTTATTGTTGTTCGGCATGCAGATGGCGCGATGATAGTCGCTCACTGCGCGGATGTTTCGACACGAATCACGCTTCCGGCAGCAGGAATGATGTGCCAGTACGCAAAAAGTATGATGCAAGGAGGCATCATGGCCGGGGGGCTTGCTTTAACGCGACCGCCAACCGCAGACTGCGGGCCGGGTCGATGCGGGCCGAGCAGAGCCTGCACGAATAAAAAGAATACCGGGGGATCATGGCCTTGAGTGCGACCAATACCCGCCTCTTCGCATGGCTGCGCCAGCATGGCGTAACTTGCCTATGCCTGCTGGCCGTGGTGGGTATGAGTCTGAGCCTGACCCGACAGAGCATTGATCACCTACGGCTGCTGCGCAGCGAGCCCAGCGCTGCTACCGACAACCCCCAGCGCGAACAGCAGCGTCCGCTTGCCCTCGAACAGCTGCATGGCCTGTTTGGCACGCCAAGCCGAGCCGCCGGTGACCAGCCACCGCCCACCACCAACCAGCAGATGACCTTGCTGGCCAGCTTCGTCCATCCGGATACCCAGCGCTCTGCCGCCATCATCCAGACCGCAGGCGGCCAACCCAAGCGCATCGAAGTCGGCGGCGCGATCAACGCCAGTACCCACCTTAAGGCAGTCCACCCGGATCACGTCATCCTTGAGCGCAGTGGCGTCGAGGAAAGCCTCAACTTCCCAGCCATGCGCGTGCCATCCGCCCAGCGCCATATGCCGGACTACGCCACCGAGCAGCTGGAACAGTTGCAGGACGAAGACGTGCAGGCCCTGCAACAACGCATCGACAGCTTGCAAGAACAACTGGAAACCAATGGCAGCGAGCCGTTGCCGAACGACCCGTCCGGAGCCGAAGTAGCCCAATGAGCCCATTCAAACTCAAAGCCCTGCCCCTCGCCCTGACGCTGGTCATGAGTGCCCTGGCCGCGCCCCTGCCGGTCTTCGCCGCGCAGCCGGTAGCGACGGCCAATCAGGGCGCCGAGACCTGGACCATCAACATGAAGGACGCGGATATCCGTGAATTCATCGACCAGGTGGCAGCCATCACGGGTGAAACCTTCGTCGTCGACCCTCGGGTCAAGGGCCAGGTCACCGTGATCTCCCGCTCGGCACTGAGCCTGGACGAGGTCTACCAGCTGTTTCTCTCGGTCATGAGCACTCATGGTTTTACCGTGCTGGCCCAGGGCGACCAGGCCCGCATTGTGCCGGGCACCGAGGCCCGCAGTAGCGCCAATAGCGGCCGCGCGGCGCCGGACGACATCGAAACCGAGCTGATCCAGGTGCAGCACAGTTCGGTCAACGAGCTGATTCCCCTGCTACGCCCCATGGTGCCGCAGAACGGCCACCTGGCCGCGATCAACGCCTCCAATGCCCTGATCATCAGCGACCGGCGCTCGAACATCGAACGCATCCGCCAGCTGATCGCAGATCTCGACCAGGGCGGCAACGCCGATTACAGCGTGATCAACCTGCAGCATGCCTGGGTGCTGGATGCGGCCGAAGCGCTGAACAGTTCGGTGATGCGCAACGAGAAGAATAACGGCACTGGCACCCGGGTCATCGCCGATGCTCGCACTAACCGCCTGATCCTGCTCGGCCCACCTGCCGCACGTCAGCGCCTGGCCAACCTGGCCCGCTCGCTGGATACCCCCAGCACACGCTCGGCGAATGCCCGCGTAATTCGCCTGCGCCACAGCGACGCCAAAAGCCTGGCGGAAACCCTCGGCGACATTTCCGAAGGCCTGAAGAACACTGAAGGTGGCGGCGAAAGCACCACCACCAAGCCGCAGAACATCCTTATCCGCGCCGACGAAAGCCTTAACGCTCTGGTCCTGCTGGCTGACCCGGATACCGTGGCGACCCTGGAAGACATCGTGCGCAACCTCGACGTGCCACGCGCCCAGGTCATGGTCGAGGCAGCCATCGTCGAGTTCTCCGGTGATATCAGCGATGCCCTTGGCGTGCAGTGGGCGGTAGATGCCCGTGGCGGCACCGGCGGGCTCGGCGGGGTCAATTTCAGCGGCACCGGGCTGTCGGTCGGTACCGTGCTGCAGGCCATTCAGGACGGCGCGATTCCCGAAAACACCACCCTGCCGGACGGCGCCATCATTGGTATCGGCACCGACAGCTTCGGCGCGCTGATCACCGCGCTGTCGTCCAACAGCAAGAGCAACCTGCTGTCGACACCCAGCCTGCTGACCCTGGACAACCAGGAAGCGGAAATTCTGGTCGGCCAGAACGTACCGTTCCAGACCGGCTCCTACACCACGGATGCAGCCGGTTCGAGCAACCCCTTCACCACCATCGAGCGCGAGGATATCGGCGTGACGCTCAAGGTCACCCCGCACATCAACGATGGGGCCACCCTACGCCTGGAAGTGGAGCAGGAGATCTCCTCCATCGCACCCAGCGCCGGGGTCAACGCCCAGGCCGTAGACCTGGTGACCAACAAACGCTCGATCAAGAGCGTGATCCTCGCTGACGACGGTCAGGTCATCGTACTCGGTGGCCTGATTCAGGACGATGTCACCAGCACCGTGTCCAAGGTGCCGCTGCTCGGTGATATCCCGCTGATCGGTGGCCTGTTCCGCTCGACCAAGGATACCCACGTCAAACGCAACCTGATGGTGTTCCTGCGCCCGACCGTGGTGCGCGATCGTGCTGGCATGGCTTCGCTGTCCGGCAAGAAGTACAGCGACATCAGCGTGGTGGGCTATGACGACGATGGCCAGCAGATTCTGATCGGCACCGACCCGCAGCGCCTGTTCGACAAACCCGGCGCCAGCGCTATCGATCTGCGCAAATCCGAATAAGCGCTGGAGACATAAAAAACGCCGCTCAGTGAGCGGCGTTTTTGTTTCAAAGCGCAGCCAGGCCGCGCGCCAGATCGGCCTTCAAATCCGCGACATCCTCCAGCCCCACCGCGACGCGAATCAGGTTGTCGCGGATGCCGGCATTGGCCCGCTCCTGCGGCGACAGGCGGCCATGGGAGGTAGTGGCCGGATGGGCAATGGTGCTCTTGGTATCGCCCAGGTTGGTGGTGATGGAGATCACCCGGGTCGCGTCGATAAAGCGCCAGGCCGCCTCCTTGCCACCCTTGACCTCGAAACTCAGCACCGCACCGAAAGCACTCTGCTGACGCTTGGCCAACTCGTGCTGCGGGTGGCTGGGCAAGCCGGCGTAATACACCTGCTCGACGCCCTCCTGAGTCTGCAGCCACTGCGCCAACTCCAACGCCGCAGCGCTTTGCGCCTGCATGCGCACCTTGAGCGTTTCCAGGCCCTTGAGGAACATCCAGGCATTGAACGGGCTCAGGGTCGGTCCAGCGGTACGCAGGAAACCCACTAACAGCTCCATCTGCGCCTTGCGTCCGGCTACTACACCGCCCAGACCACGGCCCTGGCCATCGATGAATTTGGTCGCCGAATGCATGACGATATCCGCACCGAGCTTCAGCGGCTGCTGCAGCGCCGGGGTACAGAAGCAGTTGTCGACCACCAGCAAGGCATCGCGCGCATGGGCAATTTCGGCCAGCGCAGCGATATCGACCAGTTCAGCCAGCGGGTTGGACGGCGACTCGACGAACAGCAGCTTGGTAGTGGGCTTGAACGCCGCCTGCCAGGCCTCCAGATCAGCCAGCGGTGGATAGTCCACTTCAATGCCAAAGCGCTTGAGGTACTTCTCGAACAGGCTGATGGTCGAGCCGAACACGCTGCGCGACACCAGCACATGATCACCGGCACTGCACAGGCTCATGACAATAGCCAGGATGGCCGCCATGCCGGAAGCCGTGGCGACCGCCTGTTCGGCGCCTTCCAGCGCCGCGATGCGCTGCTCGAAAGCACGCACCGTCGGGTTGGTATAACGCGAGTAAACGTTGCCCGGCTGCTCGCCGGCGAAGCGCGCGGCGGCATCGGCGGCACTGCGGAACACATAGCTGGACGTGAGGAACATGGCCTCGCCATGCTCGCCTTCCGGCGTGCGCTGCTGCCCCGCGCGCACCGCCAGGGTGTCAAAACCGACACCATCAAGGTCGCTATCCAGTCTGCCCGCGTCCCATTCCAGGCTCATGTGCATATTCCTCAGTCGTTGTGCAGATCGATGATGGCGCTGACCACCGGGTTGCCGGCCTTGGCCGCATCGTTGCGCGCCTGCTCGATCTTGTTCAGATAGTGCTCGTTGACGTCACCGGTGACGTACTGGCCGTCGAAAACAGCGCAGTCGAAGTGCTCGATCTTGATCTTGCCACCGCCGACCGCCTCTACCAGATCGTCCAGATCCTGGTACACCAGCCAGTCGGCGCCGATCAGCTCGGCCACTTCCTCGGTGCTGCGACCATGAGCGATCAGCTCGTGAGCGCTGGGCATGTCGATGCCATAGACGTTCGGATAACGCACAGCCGGCGCAGCGGAGCAGAAGTAGACCTTCTTGGCGCCGGCCTCACGGGCCATCTGAATGATCTGCTTGCAGGTGGTGCCACGGACGATGGAGTCGTCCACCAGCATCACGTTCTTGCCACGGAACTCCAGGTCGATGGCATTGAGCTTCTGCCGCACCGATTTCTTGCGCGCGGCCTGGCCCGGCATGATGAAGGTACGACCGATGTAGCGGTTCTTGACGAAACCCTCACGGAACTTCACACCCAGCTGGTTAGCCAGCTCCAGAGCGGAAGTGCGGCTGGTATCGGGAATCGGGATGACCACGTCGATGTCGTGCTCGGGACGTTCACGCTGGATCTTCTCGGCGAGTTTCTCACCCATGCGCAAACGTGCCTTGTACACCGAGACACCGTCCATGATCGAATCAGGACGGGCCAGATAGACATGTTCGAAGATGCACGGCTTGAGCTGCGGGCTCTGCGCGCACTGGCGGGTGTGTAGCTTGCCGTCCTCGGTGATGTACACCGCCTCGCCCGGCGCCAGATCGCGGATCAGGCTGAAGCCGAGTACATCGAGCGCCACGCTCTCGGAGGCGATCATGTACTCCACGCCTTCATCGGTATGGCGCTGGCCGAAGACGATCGGGCGGATCGCATGCGGGTCGCGGAAACCGACCACGCCGTAGCCGGTGATCATCGCCACCACCGCGTAGCCGCCTCGGCAGCGCGCATGCACGCCGGCCACAGCGGCGAACACGTCCTCTTCAGAAGGCTGCAGCTTGTTACGTACCGCCAGCTCATGGGCGAACACGTTGAGCAGCACTTCAGAGTCGGAGTTGGTGTTGACGTGACGCAGGTCGGATTCGTAGATCTCGCGCGACAGCTGCTCGACGTTGGTCAGGTTGCCGTTGTGCGCCAGAGTGATGCCATACGGCGAGTTGACGTAGAACGGCTGCGCCTCGGCAGAGCTGGAGCTGCCGGCAGTCGGGTAGCGCACGTGGCCGATGCCGACGTTACCCACCAGGCGCTGCATGTGGCGCTGCTGGAACACATCGCGCACCAGACCGTTGTCCTTGCGTAGGAACAGCCGCCCGCCGTGGCTGGTGACGATGCCGGCAGCGTCCTGGCCGCGATGCTGGAGCACGGTAAGGGCGTCATACAGGGACTGATTGACGTTGGACTTACCGACAATACCGACGATGCCGCACATGTGACGCAACCTCTGTGTAGTGAATCAGGAAACTATGGACGCTCGGGCAAAACTGGCTGCGAGAACGCCTCTTGGAACGGCAATTGCGGGGTTTCCGTAATGCCGCTGGCAAGCCACTGGCTGGACAGGCTCAGAATGAGGTTCTTCGACCAGTCCGCCACCATCAGAAAGTGTGGCAGCAGGGTCGACTGCTGCCACCACTGATCCTGTTGCACGGGCGCAAGGCTCACCAGCCCAACCAGCACCACGACCAGCAAGGCCCCACGCGCAGCGCCAAAAACCATGCCGAGAAAACGGTCGGTGCCCGACAGACCGGTTACCCGGATCAGCTCACCGATAAGAAAATTGATCAGCGCCCCGACCAGCAGGGTCACGACGAAAAGAATGGCGCAGGCAGCGATGACGCGCATCGAAGGCGTCTCTATAAAAGCATCCAGATGCTGCGAGAGGGCTCCACCAAACATCCAGGCGACGACACCTGCAACTATCCAGGTCAGCAGCGACAGGGCTTCCTTGAAGAAGCCGCGGCGCAGGCTGATCAGGCTGGAAATGGCGATGACGGCGATGATCGCCCAGTCGACCCAAGTGAATGCCACGTTGCTGCCTACAGACGGGAAAGGCGGCGGATTTTACCAGAGCGGGCCCGAGCCGGTAAGCCAGAGCCGCCAGATGGGTGAAATAGAGGAAATCAGCCGTTTTCCGGCTGGAAGCGCACCACGAAACCCTTGAGGTTCTGCTGCCGATTGAGCAGATCACGTAGGCGATCTGCCTCGGCACGCTCGATCACCGGCCCGACGAAGACCCGGTTCATGCCATCGAAGGTGCGGATATAGGCGTTGTAGCCACCACTGCGCAGAGTCTGCTGCAGCTTCTCGGCGCCAGTGCGGCTGGACAGACTGGCCAACTGCACTGACCAGCTGACCGGCAGGTTGTTGGCATCCAGCTCACTGGCAGGCTTTTCGGCAACTTGCTCTACAGGCTTGGCCGCCGCGGGCGCCTCAACCTTGGGCGCAGTAGCAGCTGGTGTCGGTGCCTCAGCAACCGTCTCGACAGGAGCCTGTGGCACTGGCTCTACCGGCGGCACTTCGTCCTGTGCTACAGGCTCTGGCACCTCGACCGGTTCCAGCTCAACCTCGGGCATCACGGGTTTATCCGGCATTGCCGGAGCGTCAACGACCACCTGACGCAGTTCATCTTCTCGGGAAAACAGCATGGGCAGGAAAATCACAGCCAGCGCCACCAGCACCAATGCGCCAACGATGCGCTGCTTGAGCCCCTTATCCAGTACTGCCATCACCTGTCTCCGCCTGCTGGTCGAGCCACTCCAGGGCCTCGGCCACACAATAGAAAGATCCGAACACGAGGATCTCGTCCCCTTCGCTCGCCCGGCCACACTGTACCAGCAAAGCTTCGGCAATGCTGCCACAGCCCTGCACAGATGCGCCCAGGTTACGTAACGCCGCTTCCAGTTCGCCGGCAGGACGGGTTCGTGAAGTAGCCAGCGGCGCCACGGCCCAGTCCTGCACTTCAAGCTGCAGGGGGGCCAGCACACCGTCCAGATCCTTGTCGGCCAGCAGACCGAATACCGCCAGCCGGCGACCACTGACCGGACGCGCCGCCAGGCGCACTGCCAGATACTCGGCAGCGTGCGGGTTGTGCCCTACGTCCAGCAGCAAGGCCAGCGTCTTGCCTTGCCAATGCAGATGACGACGCTCCAGTCGCCCACTCACTCGCGCACGCTGCAGGGCTGCAGCCAGCTGCTCGGGATGCCAGGGCAGATCCAGAGAGGCATAGGCCTGCAGCGCCAACGCCGCATTTTCCATGGGCAGATCGAGCAATGGCAGATCATGCAGCTCCAGCACTTGACCAGCAGCAGTCAGGCCGCGCCAGTGCCAGCCATCTTCGGCAAGTGCCAGATCATAATCGCGCCCACGCAGAAACAGCGGGCAGTCCAGCTCAGCCACCCGCTGCAGCAGCGGCAATGGCGGATCGAGATCACCACACAGGGCTGGCTTGCCCTGGCGCAGGATACCGGCCTTCTCAAAGGCGACCGACTCGCGGGTATTGCCAAGCCATTCGGCATGATCGAGACCAATGCTGGTTACCAGCGCCAGATCAGCATCGACCAGATTGACCGCATCCAGCCGCCCGCCAAGGCCGACCTCCAATACCACTGCATCCAGCTGAGCACGCTCGAACAGCCAGAAGGCCGCCAGGGTGCCCATTTCGAAATAGGTCAGTGATATCTCAGCGCGAGCGGACTCGACCGCAGCAAAGGCTTCGCACAGCTCGGAGTCGGTCGCTTCACGGCCATCGAACTGCACGCGCTCGTTGTAGCGCAACAGGTGCGGTGAGCTGTAGACGCCAACTTTCAAGCCCTGCTCGCGCAACAAGGCAGCAAGCAGCGCGCAGGTAGAACCCTTGCCATTGGTGCCAGTCACCGTGACGACCAGCGGCGCAGGCTTGCCCAAGCCGAGGCGTTCGGCTACCTGGCGCGAACGCTCCAGCCCCATGTCGATGGCGCTGGGGTGGAGTTGTTCGAGGTAGCTCAGCCAATCGGCGAGGGAACGCTGGCTCATGCGCTGGCTGCAGGAGTCGGCAGGTGCTGGAACTGGGCCAGCAGGCGTGCCAGACGCGGACGCAGGTCCTGACGATGAATGATCATGTCGATGGCGCCGTGCTCCAGCAGGAACTCACTACGCTGGAAGCCTTCCGGCAGTTTCTCGCGCACGGTCTGCTCGATCACACGCGGACCGGCAAAGCCAATCAGAGCCTTAGGTTCGGCGACTATCACGTCACCGAGCATGGCCAGACTGGCGGAAACACCGCCGTAGACCGGATCGGTCAGCACCGAAACGAAGGGAATGCCCTCCTCGCGCAGGCGTGCCAGCACGGCGCTGGTCTTGGCCATCTGCATCAGCGAAATCAGGGCTTCTTGCATGCGTGCGCCACCGGAAGCGGCAAAGCACACCAGCGGGCAACGCTTTTCCAGCGCCACGTTGGCGGCGCGAACAAATCGCTCACCGACCACAGCGCCCATGGAGCCGCCCATGAAGTTGAACTCAAAGGCGCACGCCACAATAGGCATACCCTGCAGCTGGCCACTCATGGACACCAGCGCATCCTTCTCGCCCGTATCTTTCTGGGCTGCTGCGATACGATCCTTATACTTCTTGCTGTCACGGAATTTCAGGCGGTCAACCGGCTCCAGCTCGGCGCCCAGTTCCTCGCGCCCTTCGGCATCGAGGAACAGGTCAAGGCGAGTGCGTGCATCGATACGCATGTGGTGATGGCACTTGGGGCAGACATCGAGGGTCTTTTCCAGCTCGGGACGGTAAAGCACTGCGTCGCAAGACGGGCACTTGTGCCACAACCCCTCGGGCACCGAGCTCTTCTTGACCTCGGATCGCATGATCGAAGGGATCAGCTTTTCACGTAACCAGTTGCTCATGCTTATTCTCCGTAGCTGTTCGGGACACTGCCCCGGCAAATCTGACTCAAGCCCGTCGAGAACCGGCCCGGGCACAATGGCTTATGGACGGCAGGCGGGGGGTCGCCGTCACATCAAACGCCACGCGCGGCCTGAATGAAGGCAGCGATCTTCTGTGCATCCTTGATGCCCTTGCTCGCCTCGACACCACCACTGACATCCACGGCATAAGGGCGTAACTGCCGCACGGCTTCGGCAACATTCCCGGGCTGCAAACCACCGGCGAGAATGACCGGCTTGTTCAGCCCCGTTGGCACCAGAGACCAGTCGAAAGCCTCCCCCGTTCCGCCCGGGACACCTTCGACATAAGTGTCCAGCAAAACTCCGCTGGCGCTTGGGTACTCATTCACACGTGCGGCGATATCGTCGCCAGGCTTAACCCGTAACGCCTTGATATAGGGACGACCAAAACCTTCGCACTGGGTTACGGATTCATCACCGTGAAACTGCAGGAGATCCAGAGGCACACGGGAAAGAACACCTTGCAGCTCATCGCGCGCCATGTTGACGAACAACCCCACCGTGGTCACGAACGGCGGCAGAGCAGCAATGATCGCTTCAGCCTGCTCGACATCAACGGCGCGCGGACTCTTTGCATAGAAGACAAAACCAATGGCGTCGGCTCCGGCAGACGCAGCCACCAGAGCATCCTCGACACGGGTTATTCCGCAGATCTTGACGCGAACAGCTGTCAACGTGAAGGCACCTTCAACAAATAAAACCGATGGTAGCAAAGGCTGCCGGCAGTTTCAGCCGAAGGACTGCGGCAGGGCGGAGAGAAAATGTGGCCCCAGATAACGCTGAGGCAGCTCGAACTCGGGCGGATATTCCACCTGCACCAGATACAGGCCGTAGGGATGCGCCGTTACTCCGCCGGCCCTGCGGTCGCGTGCCGCCAGCGCGTCAAGCACCCAGCCCGGCTCACGCTCTCCGGCACCGATAGTCATCAGCACACCGGCAAAGTTGCGCACCATGTGGTGCAGGAAAGCATTGGCACGCACATCCATGACGATAAAACGGCCATGCTCGATCAGTTGCAGATGATGAACCGTCTTGATCGGCGACTTGGCCTGGCACTGCACGGCACGGAACGAGGTAAAGTCGTGAGTCCCCACCAGATGAGACGCGGCCTCCCGCATGCGCGCTATATCCAGCGGACGATGGTTCCAGGTCACTTCTTCGGCCAGATGCGCAGGCCGCACCGGATCGTTGTAGATCACGTAGCGATAACGCCGCGCGCAAGCCTTGAACCTCGCATGAAAGTCCGCCGGCATGACCTTGGCCCAGGTCACGCTGATATCGGCCGGCAGATTGGCGTTGCTACCCATGACCCAAGCCTTGAGCGGGCGCTCAACCACCGTATCGAAGTGCACCACCTGGCCACTGGCATGCACACCCGCATCGGTACGCCCCGCACACATCAGGTTGACGGGCTCGTTCGCCACTTCCGATAACGCCTTCTCCAGCATGCCCTGAACAGTAGGCACACCATTCTCCTGGCGCTGCCAGCCACGATAACGAGAGCCCTTGTACTCGACACCGAGGGCTATTCTGAAAACGCCAGCGGCGGCCATTTCGGCCGCCGCTGATGGTATTGCCTGGGACATGAATCAGCTCAGTTTAGAGATCAGCTCGCGAGCTTCCTGCTGCTGGCCTTCGCTACCTTCAGCGATAACCTCATCCAGAATGTCACGGGCGCCTTCACTGTCACCCATATCGATATAGGCACGCGCCAGATCCAGCTTGGTAGCCGTCTCATCAGTACCCGAAAGGAAGTCGAAATCGTCATCCACATCCAGCCCTGTCGCAGGCACAGCGGCTTCCGGCTGAGCAGCGGGCAACTCATCATCCAGAGAGCCGCTCAACTCATCCAGTTCAGCGGAAACCTCATCCAGTTGCGCAGCAAAACTGTCCGCCGCAGGAGTTTCGTCAGCCAGAGACAAATCGAAATCGGACGGCATGCTCAGATCACCCTCGGCACTCGGCGCTGTCGGCTCGTCATCCAGGCTAAGCATGAAACCTTCCTCGGACTCTGTCGGCTTGCTCTCGGACTCCAGATCCAGACTGAAATCAGCCAGGTCATCTTCCAGGGACAGCGTCGAGTCAACGGCTTCACCACCTAGATCGAGATCGAAGTCCATCTCGCTGCTGGTCGGAGCCTCGCTGGCCGGGGTTTCAAAATCCAGTCCTGCATCCAGCTCAAGCTCGTCGAGAGTCGCTTCTGCTGCCGGAGCAGAGGCAGCCGGCTCATCGAGATTGACATCAAGATCATCCAGACTCAGATCGAAAGAGTCATCCAGATCCTCTGCTGGCTTGGTCGCAGCAGCAGGTTCATCGAGAGCCAGATCGTCGAGACTGAAGTCACCCAGATCATCGTCAGCAGCGGCTGCAGCGGCCAAACCGCCTGCAACAGCGGCAGCTGCCATGGTTGGGTACTTGGCCTTAAGCTGATCGACCGCACCCGCGGAGCCGCCAATTTCACGCAGCTCCTGCTCCTGACGGGCAAAGCCATCGCGATCGCCTAGTTCGGCATACACTTCCATCAGCTTGAGGCGAAGATCGCTACGCTGCGGCTCGTCGTTGATGGCATTGTGCAGCAGCTCTGCCGCCTGAGTGAACTTGCCGTAAGCAATGTAGATATCGGCCTCCCCCAGCGCATCGGCTGTTTGCGGCGCAACGCGCTCATCAGCCTGTTCGCGCACCTGGGTCGCATCGGACGCATCGTCCAAACCGGCAAAGCTGTCATCCGGCAGATCCATGTCGCTGGCAAAACTGCCTGCCTCATCGACATCCAGGCTTTCTTGCAGCTCAGCTTCTTTCATGGCGTTGCGGCGCGACAGCACCATCAGACCGATCAGCAGGACCAGCAGAGCACCACCACCGACGGCGCCAAGCAACATAGGGTTGCCCAGCAGCTCATCAATGAAGCTTTGAGGCTCAGGTTGAGGTGCCGGAGTGGTAGGCTTGGCCGGTGTCGGCTTGGCTGCTTCCGGTTTGGGAGCCGGCACTACTGGCTTGGCCGCAGGCGCTTCGACAGCCGGCTTAGCCGGCTCGGTCTTTGGGGCTGCTTCCTCGCTGTAATTGAAGTCCGTGGTCGCCGGTTTACTTTCCACCGGGGCTGCTTCCACAGGCTTGCTCTCTACAGCAGGAGCATTGACCTCGGCAGGCTTACTTTCCGGGCTAGCTGCCGGGACAGGTGCCGCAGGAGTGGCAGCGCCCTGCTTGGCCAGATCGGCCTGCAACTTGGCCAACTGGTTGTCTTTCAGCTCAATCAGACGTTGGAGTTTATCCAGCTGACCTTGCAGGTCGCCCACGCGCCCCTTGAGTTCTTCATTCTCACGTCGGCTGGAATCCAGGCTTTCCTTAGTAACAGCCAGCTGGTCACTGAGCGCCTTGCTGTCACCTTTAGCCGTGTCGCTGCCAGCAGTTGCCTTGCCTGTCTCGGCAGAAACCAGTTTCAGACTGTCCTTGACCTCGGTCGTGGCTGGGGCTGCGCCTGCACTCGAGCGCTTGGTCGCATCGAGCTGGCGCGAGCCTGCCGCCACGCTGCGTCCTTCACGCCAGGCATTGTTCTGTTCGGTGACCTGGGCGATGGCCTCCGCCTGGCTGCGACTCTTGATCTGCTCGTCCGTAGGCAGACGCAGCACCTGGCCACTCTTCAAGCGATTGATGTTGCCATCGAGAAACGCGTTAGGGTTGAGGTCCTGGATGGCCAGCATGGCCTGATGCACGCTACCGCCCTGACGACTGCGCTGAGCAATCTCCCACAGCGTGTCGCTGGAAGTGGTCTTGTACTGATCGCCGTCGATCCTGCTAGCAGCCGGAGCACTCGGCGCAGCCGGACGGCTAGGCGCGCTCACCACCGGAGCGGCGGGACGCGGCGCCGGAGCGGTTACCGGGCGAGGGACCGGAGCAGCCGCCACAGGCATGCGCGGAGCAGTCACTGGCTGCGGGCTATAAAGAGGCGGATCCAGCAGCAGGGTGTATTCGCGCAGCAGACGGCCGTTTGGCCACAGCACTTCGACCAGGAAATTCAGGTAAGGCTCGCGCACCGGCTTGGTCGAGGTGATGCGAATCACGCTCCTGCCGTTGGGCTTGATCACCGGAGTGAACTTGAGATCTGTGAGGAAATACTGGCGATCGACGCCAGCCTTGTTGAACTCTTCGGGCGAAGCCAGGGTCGGAATCACCTCGGTCGATGCCAGATCACGCACTTCGAGCAGCTCGATCTCCGCAACCAGAGGCTGGCTCAGCGAGGACTGCAGGTCGATTTCCCCCAGCCCCAGTGCGTGTGCTGTACCGGAAGTCAGTGCGGATGCTGCCGCAATAGCCAGTACCAGTTTGCGAACCCGAACCATAGCGTAATCCCTTGTTTTATCTTTTTTTCTCGTTAGACGAGAGGATTTTGAAGCGCACTGCCTGCACCACCCTGCGGCGGCTCCCCGTCAGCGAACTACCAAACCAGTATTGCCAAGCTAGAAAAATTCTTCAAATTTGGGGCTAAGTATCTTTTACAGATAGTGTTTTATCAACAACTCACCAATTTGCACAGCATTGAGCGCAGAGCCTTTTCGCGCATTATCTGACGCAATCCACAAATTGAGCTCCGCCGGATCGTCCATCCCGCCACGCAAGCGGCCAACATACAGTTCATCCTGGCCCACCGCATCCCCCACGACGCTCGGATAATCCCCCGCCTCGACCAACTCCAAACCAGCCTGCTGATCCAGCACCCCTGCAACCTGCTTGAGATCCACAGTGCACTCTGTATCCACAGTAACGGCCAGGCTATCACCAAAGAACACCGGGGCCAGGCAACAGCTGACTGCAACTTTCAGCCCCTCGATACCCAGCAGTACTTTCAGCTCACGTGCAATGCGCTGCTCCAGCAGAGCATGACCGCTCTCCCCAACGACACCTGCCTGAGCCAGGACATTGAAGGCGATCTGCCGGTCAAACAACTGCGGCTCCAAGGGACGCATATTGAGTAACTCCGTGGTCTGCCGCGCCAACTCAGCGACACCCTCGCGACCGAACTGGGAAACCGCCAGAGCTGCCAGCACAGTGACCTTGTGCATCTGCAGAGCTGTTCGCAGCGGCGCCAGCACAGCAGCCAGAGCAGTGGCGACCGGCGCAGGACTGCACAACAGATATGGCGCCGACAGCGTCGCCAACACGTCGGCATTGGCCTCCGGCACGACTGGCAACGCCCCATCGAGTACGCCACTGAGATCGATCAGCGAACAGCCCGCAGCTTGCGCACGCGGCGCGTGCTCGCGACTGACCGACTCACCCGCCGCAAAGAACACCAACTGCACTTGGGAAAAATCGAAGCCTGCCAGTTCGCGCACACGCAGATTCATGCCACGGAAGGCAACAGACTGACCGGAGGAAGCACTGCCCGCCAGCAGGTGCAGGTTCGCCACCGGAAACTCCCGCTCCTCCAGCACCTGGACCAGCGTTTCACCTACCGTACCGGTAGCACCGACAACGGCCACATTGAAGCTTTTGGTCATCACAACGCCTTGCCTAAGTAAACCCATCGACCCGGCACTTTAACTGCCGACCCAGAAAAACGAAAAGGGCCGGTCATGGACCGGCCCTTTGAGCACCGCTAGTGCGATCAGCGCTCCAACAGGATACGCAGCATGCGGCGCAGCGGTTCGGCCGCACCCCACAGCAGCTGATCACCGACAGTGAAGGCGCCCAGATACTGCGAGCCCATGTTGAGCTTGCGCAGACGCCCGACCGGCACGCTCAGGGTGCCGGTAACGGCAGTCGGACCGAGCTCACGAATGCTGGCTTCGCGAGTGTTCGGCACCAGTTTGACCCAGGGATTGTGCTGACTGATCAAGCCTTCGATGTCACCCATCGGCACATCCTTGTTCAGCTTGATGGTCAGTGCCTGGCTATGGCAACGCATAGCACCGATGCGCACACACAGGCCGTCGACCGGGATCGGGCTCTTGAAGCGGCCGAGGATCTTGTTGGTTTCGGCCTGCCCCTTCCACTCTTCACGGCTCTGACCATTGGGCAGTTCCTTGTCGATGTAGGGGATCAAACTGCCGGCCAGCGGCACACCGAAGTTGTCGACCGGGAAGGCTTCGCCACGCATGGTTTCAGCCACCTTGCGGTCGATGTCGAGGATGGCGCTGGCCGGGTTGACCAGATCGTCGGCCACGGAGGCGTTGATCGCGCCCATCTGCTTGATCAGCTCGCGCATGTTTTGCGCACCAGCGCCGGAGGCCGCCTGGTAGGTCATGGCGCTCATCCACTCGACCAGACCAGCCTCGTACAGACCACCCAACGCCATCAGCATCAGGCTGACGGTGCAGTTGCCGCCAATGTAGTTTTTGGTGCCGGCATCCAGCGACTGGTCGATCACCTTGCGGTTGACCGGATCGAGCACAATGACCGAGTCATCGGCCATGCGCAGGCTGGAAGCCGCATCGATCCAGTAGCCATTCCAGCCGGCTTCGCGCAGCTTGGGGAAGACTTCATTGGTGTAGTCGCCACCCTGACAGGTCAGGATCACATCCAGGCCTTTCAGCTCGTCAATGCTGTAGGCGTCCTTCAGCGGGGCAATGTCCTTGCCAATCGCCGGCCCCTGGCCGCCGACATTGGAGGTGGTGAAGAACACCGGCTCGATCAGGTCGAAGTCACGCTCTTCCAGCATGCGCTGCATGAGCACGGAACCGACCATACCGCGCCAACCGATCAGACCTACACGTTTCATAACGACTACACCTATATAAACAGCCTGCCGGCACGATTCCGGCGGGGCTGGAAAGATTACAGACTACGCAGCGCTTCGACCACCGCATCGCCCATGCCGGCAGTACCGACCTTGGTCTTGCCTTCCGACCAGATATCGCCGGTGCGCAGGCCCTGATCCAGCACCTTGCTCACAGCCAGTTCGATGGCATCGGCGGCCTGGGTCTGACCGAAGCTGTAACGCAGCATCATCGACACAGAGAGGATGGTCGCCAGCGGGTTGGCAATGCCTTTGCCGGCGATGTCCGGCGCCGAACCATGACACGGCTCGTACATGCCCTTGTTGTTGGCGTCCAGCGAAGCCGACGGCAGCATGCCGATGGAACCGGTGAGCATGGAGGCCTCGTCCGAGAGGATGTCGCCAAACATGTTGTCGGTCACCATCACGTCGAACTGCTTGGGCGCGCGCACCAGCTGCATGGCGGCGTTGTCGACGTACATGTGCGACAGCTCGACCTCTGGATAATCCTTGGCCACTTCCTCGACCACGGCGCGCCACAGCTGGCTGGAGGCCAGCACGTTGGCCTTGTCCACCGAGCAGAGCTTCTTGTTGCGCACCATAGCCATGTCAAAACCGACCTTGGCGATACGGCGGATCTCGCTCTCGCTGTATGGCAGGGTGTCGTAGGCCATGCGCTCGCCGTTTTCCAGCACCTTGCTCTCGCGCGGCTGACCAAAGTAGATACCACCGGTCAGCTCACGAACGATCAGGATATCCAGGCCAGCAACCACTTCCGGCTTGAGGCTGGACGCCTCGGCCAGCTGCGGATAGAGGATGGCCGGACGCAGGTTGCCGAACAGGCCCAGCTGCGAGCGGATCTTCAGCAGGCCGCGCTCCGGGCGGATAGCCGGATCGATGGTGTCCCACTTCGGCCCGCCCACGGCGCCGAGCAGCACGGCATCGGCGGCACGGGCGCGCTCCAGGGTCTCGTCGGCCAGCGGCACGCCGTAACGGTCGATGGCCGCGCCACCCAGGTCATCGAAGCTCAGCTCGAAACCCAGGGCGTACTTGTCATTGGCCAGGTTCAGCACCTTGACCGCCTCGGCCATGATCTCCGGGCCGATACCGTCGCCCGGGAGAACCAGAATCTGCTTGCTCATTACATTCCTCATTTATTCAGCAAGACCCGGCACTTTGCCCGCCGGGCCTCTGTCCGCTGGGTTACGGCCTGCGGCCTAACCCAGACTACGAATTACTTGATGGCGCCGAACAGCCACGGGCTGCTCTGCTGATGTTTGCTCTCGAAGGCCTTGATTGCCTCGGCGTCCTGCAGGGTCAGGCCGATGTCGTCCAGACCATTGAGCAGGCAGTGCTTGCGGAAGGCGTCCACCTCGAAGCTGTATTGCTTGCCGTCCGGGCGGGTTACGGTCTGCGCCTCGAGGTCAACAGTCAACTGATAGCCCTCGGTCGCCTCGCACTGGGCGAACAGCTCATCCATTTCTTCATCCTTGAGGATGATGGGCAGCAGGCCGTTCTTGAAACTGTTGTTGAAGAAGATGTCGGCAAAGCTCGGCGCGATCACCGTGCGGAAGCCGTACTCGTCCAGCGCCCAGGGTGCATGCTCGCGGGAGGAGCCGCAACCGAAGTTCTCGCGGGCCAGCAGCACGCTGGCGCCCTGGTAGCGCGGGAAGTTCAGCACGAAATCCTTGTTGATCGGGCGACCCGAGCAGTCCTGATTCGGCTGACCGACATCCAGGTAGCGCCACTCGTCGAACAGGTTCGGGCCGAAGCCGGTGCGCTTGATCGACTTGAGAAACTGCTTGGGAATGATCTGGTCGGTGTCGACGTTGGCGCGATCGAGCGGGCAAACCAGGCCGGTATGTTGGGTAAAGGCTTTCATCTGTCTATTCCTCAGGCCTGGATCAATTCGCGCACATCAATGAAACGACCGGTCACCGCCGCAGCGGCAGCCATGGCCGGGCTGACCAGGTGGGTACGACCACCCGCGCCCTGACGGCCTTCGAAGTTGCGGTTGGAAGTGGACGCACAATGCTCGCCGCTACCCAGCTTGTCCGGGTTCATCGCCAGGCACATGGAGCAGCCCGGCTCGCGCCACTCAAAGCCAGCCTCGATGAAAATCTTGTCCAGGCCTTCCTGCTCGGCCTGCGCCTTGACCAGACCGGAACCCGGCACCACCAGCGCCTGCTTGACGGTAGCCGCGACCTTGCGCCCCTTGGCCACCTCGGCGGCGGCGCGCAGGTCTTCGATACGCGAGTTGGTGCAGGAGCCGATGAACACGCGATCAAGCTGGATATCGGTGATCGCCTGATTGGCGTTCAGGCCCATGTATTTGAGCGCGCGGACGATGGAGTCGCGCTTGACCGGGTCGGTCTCGGCGGCCGGATCCGGCACATTTTCGTCGACGGCCAGAACCATCTCCGGCGAAGTGCCCCAGCTGACCTGCGGCTTGATGTCTTCGGCGCGCAGTTCGACGATGGTGTCGAAGTGAGCATCGGCGTCCGACACCAGACCTTTCCACTGCTCGACAGCCAGATCCCAGTCTGCACCTTTCGGGGCAAACGGACGGTTGCGCACGTACTCGATGGTCTTCTCGTCCACCGCCACCATTCCGACCCGAGCACCGGCCTCGATGGACATGTTGCAGATGGTCATGCGCCCTTCCAGCGACAGGTCACGAATGGCACTGCCGGCGAACTCCAGCGCATGACCATTGCCACCGGCGGTGCCGATCTTGCCGATCACAGCCAGGACGATGTCCTTGGCAGTGACGCCGAACGGCAGCTTGCCCTCGACGCGCACCTGCATGTTCTTCATCTTCTTGGCCACCAGGCACTGGGTGGCAAGCACGTGCTCGACCTCGGAGGTGCCGATGCCGTGAGCCAGGGCACCGAAGGCACCGTGGGTGGAGGTGTGCGAGTCGCCGCAGACCACGGTCATGCCCGGCAAGGTAGCCCCTTGCTCCGGACCGACCACGTGGACGATACCCTGGCGCACGTCGTTCATCTTGAACTCGAGGATGCCAAAGTCATCGCAATTCTCGTCCAGGGTCTGTACCTGGATGCGCGAGACTTCGTCGGCAATCGACTCCAGGCCACCCTGGCGCTCGGCCTTGGTGGTCGGCACGTTGTGATCCGGCGTAGCGATGTTGGCGTCGATGCGCCACGGCTTGCGCCCGGCCAGACGCAAGCCCTCGAAGGCCTGCGGCGAGGTCACTTCGTGGAGGATCTGCCGATCGATGTAGATCAGCGACGAACCATCGTCGCGGCGCTTCACCTCGTGCATGTCCCAGAGCTTGTCGTAGAGCGTCTTGCCGGCCATTGAACAATCCTCATCAGCGGTTCAGGAGGCGAAGGGTCTATAGCCCTTCTACCGATGAGGAGATGCTAAGGATTTCGCTCAAATAACTCCAATTCATATTTTTTATTCAAAAGATTCCACAGAGGAATCCAAAGCCATTAGGCTGGCCACTCCCGCCGTTCAGATCGAGCCAACGCATGATGGACCTCGCCAACCTCAACGCTTTCATCGCCATCGCCGAAGTCGGCAGCTTCTCGGAGGCCGCCGAGCGCCTGCACCTGACCCAGCCAGCAGTGAGCAAACGCATCGCCGGGCTGGAGCAGCAACTCAAGGTGCGCCTGTTCGATCGCCTCGGCCGCGAAGTGAGCCTCACCGAGGCCGGCCGTGCCCTGCTGCCACGCGCCTACCAGATCCTCAACGTGCTGGACGACACCCGACGCGCCCTGACCAACCTCAGCGGCGAGATTTCCGGCCGACTGACCCTGGCCACCAGCCACCACATCGGCCTGCACCGGCTGCCCCCGTTGCTGCGCGCCTTTACCCGTGCCCACCCACAGGTGGCACTGGACATCCAGTTTCTCGACTCGGAAGTGGCTTATGAGGAAGTCCTGCACGGCCGCGCCGAGCTGGCCGTGATCACCCTGGCACCGGAAGCCCGCGAGCCGGTGAGGGCCGTACCCGTGTGGGATGATCCCCTGGACTTCGTCGCCGCACCCGAGCACCCACTGGCACGCATGCCAGCCATCAGCCTGGCCGACGTCGCCCAGCACCCGGCCGTGTTCCCCGGCGACAACACCTTCACCCACCACATCGTGCGCCGCCTGTTCGAAGCCCAGGAGCTGACACCGAACATCGGCATGAGCACCAACTACCTGGAAACCATCAAGATGATGGTTTCCATCGGCCTGGCCTGGAGCGTACTGCCACGCACCATGCTCGACGAGCAGGTTGAGCGCCTGCCGCTACCCGGGATTCAACTGCGCCGTCAGCTGGGCTACATCCTGCATAAGGAACGAACCCTGTCCAACGCAGCCAAAGCCTTCATGGCCCTGCTGGACGAACAACGCTGCTTGCCTTGAAGACAGAACAGCGGCTAACGTGAGGCCATAACGATAAGAAAAGTCGCCAGCGTGCCTCTACGATGCCCCTTTCCAGCAGGTGGCCGAGAGTCGCCGAGTGCCGGACGAGAACAGTATGTCCAAACCGTCTAAACAGCCGCCCTTCCCTTTTATTCCCGCCCTGGATCCCGCCGAGTTCGAGAAGACCTGGCAGGACGCATCGCACCTTCTCGCCGCACTCAACGGCGCCCATCTCGGCGTCTGGTACTGGGATACAGCCAGTGGCAAGGTGAGTTGGTCACGGGGAGCACAAGCGCTGTTCGGCCTAGACCCGAAAAAACCGCTGCAACGTCAGGTCGACTACATCGAACTGATTCCCGAGGAAGACCGCGAGCAAGTCCGCCAACGGTTTCAAAAAGTCCTGAGCGGCATCCCCAACCCCGAACCCTTGCAGCACCGTATTCGCTGGCCAGACGGCAGCCTGCATTGGCTGGAAATCAGCGGCCGCCCGCGAACCGACCAGGATGGCCGCACCCTGGTATTTGGTGTCATCCGCGACATCACCGCGCAACGAGACCAGGAGCAGGCCCTGCGCGATAGCCAGGAGCGCCTGACCCTGGCCCTGGATTCCGCCAACCTGGGCACCTGGGACTGGCACATCCCCAGCGGCATGCTCTATGGATCCGACCGCGCCGCCAGCCTGCACGGCCTTCCGGCAGCGTCTTTTCATGGCGACTTCACCTACTTTTTCCGCCAGGTGCCAGACGAGGATCGCCAGCACATGCGCCAGGTCTACACCGATCTGGTAGAGGGGCGACGCGAAGATTATCAACTGACCTATCGGGTGCTCCTGGAGAGTAATGAGCAGCGCTACCTGGAAAGTACCGCCAAGCTCTACCGAGACGCTCAGGGCGCGCCACTGCGCATGGCCGGCATCCTCATGGACATTACCGAGCGGGTTCAGCGTGAGCAGCGCCTGGCCTCCTCGGAGGAAAAGTTCGTCACCCTGTTCCAGGCCAGCCCCGAGCCGATCTGCGTCTCCCGCGCACCGGACGGCGCCTTCCTGGAAATAAACCCGAGCTTTACTCAGACCTTCGGCTGGGAGCCCGCCGAGCTCATCGGCCGTAACGCCCTGGATGTGGGTTTCTGGGTCGACCCGCAGCAACGTGAAGCACTCGCCAAGAAGCTCATTCGCGATAAACAGCTGAACAACGAGATCGCCCACTTTCGTAGCAAAGACGGCCGCGAGCTGATCTGCATCATCTCCAATCGCTACATACACGTGCAGGGGCAACGCTGCCTGACCACCACCTTCCGAGACATCACCGAGCGCCAGGCCGCCGAAGCCGCACTAAAGGCCAGCCAGGAGAAGTTCGCCAAGGCCTTCCACTCCAGCCCCGACGCCATCACCATCACCGAGCGCGACAGCGGCCGCTACATCGAGGTCAACGAAGGCTTCTGCCGCCTCACCGGCTATCGGGCCGAAGAAGTCATCGGTCGCAGTGCTATGGAGCTGCAGGTCTGGGCCCGCCCCGAAGAGCGCGCTCGCATGGTTGAAACCATCATGCGCGAAGGCCGCGTCTACCACATGGAGATGCACGGCCAGCACCGCGACGGCAGCATCAAGCTGGTCGAGGTCTCCGTGCAATCAATCGAGCTGAACGACACTCCCTGCCTGCTGCTCACCGCTCGCGATATCAGCGAGCTGAAGGAGGCCCAGGCCCAAGTCCAGCACCTGGCTTACCATGACTCGCTGACCAATCTACCCAACCGCGCGCTCTTGATGGATCGCCTGACCCAGCAGATCGCCCTGCTCAAGCGCCACAACCTGCATGGCGCCCTGCTGTTCCTCGATCTCGATCATTTCAAACACATCAACGACTCGCTCGGCCACCCACTGGGCGACGCTGTACTAAAAATGGTTACCGCTCGCCTGGAAGCCAGCGTGCGCCAGGAAGACACCGTGGCACGCCTGGGTGGCGATGAATTTGTCGTGTTGATTTCCGGACTGGAGGGTAAGCGCGCGGAAATCACCCGACAGGTACGCCAGGTCGCAGAAAAACTGCGCTGTCTATTGGCCGAGCCCATGCTGCTGGACGGCCATCGGCTGCAGGTCACACCGAGCATCGGCATCGCTCTCATACCGGATCACGGCGACAACCCGACCGACCTGCTCAAGCGCGCCGACATCGCGCTCTACCGCGCCAAGGACTCGGGGCGCAATACCCTGCAGATCTTCCGCAACTCCATGCAGGATGCCGCCAGCGAGCGCCTGCGCCTGGAAAATGACCTGCGCCTGGCCCTGGCCCGCGGCGAATTCGAGCTGTATTTCCAGCCCCAGGTGGACGCCCGCGACACGCGCGTGATTGGCAGCGAAGCCTTACTGCGCTGGAGCCACCCCAGCCTCGGCCCACAGTCTCCTGCGCAGTTCATCCAGGTGCTCGAAGAAAGCGGCCTGATTCTCGACGTGGGCGCGTGGGTGCTCAGTGAAGCCTGCCACGCCGGCTCACGCCTGTTGCGTGACGGTCTGGTGCGTAGTCATGACTTCCAACTGTGCGTCAACATCAGTCCCCGCCAGTTTCGCCAGGGCGATTTCGTCGAACGGGTGGAACGCTGCCTCAACCAGAGCGAACTACCTGCCAACATGCTCAAGCTGGAGATCACCGAAGGTATCGTGATCCAGAACCTGGACGACACCATCGCCAAGATGCATCGCCTGAAAAAGCTCGGCCTGAGCTTCGCCATGGACGACTTCGGCACCGGCTACAGCTCACTGACTTATCTCAAGCGCCTACCGGTTGATGTGCTGAAGATCGATCAATCCTTCGTCCGCGATGCGACCCACGACCCCAACGACGCGGAAATCATCCGCGCGATTGTTGCCATGGCCCGCAGCCTCAACCTGCAGATAATCGCCGAGGGCGTTGAGCAGCACGAGCAACTGGAGTTCCTGCAGCAGCAAGGTTGCCACCAGTACCAGGGTTATTTGTTCAGCAAACCACTGCCGCTACTGGATTTCCGCAACCTGCTGCTGGCGCATCGCTGAAACGAAGAAGGGCACCCTGAGGTGCCCTTCTGCAAGTGTCGCGGCTATCAGCCTTCCAGTGCCGGCTTCTCGCCGCCGATGGGAATGCGCTTGGGCTTGGCCTCTTCCGGCACGATGCGCACCAGGTCGATATTCAACAGACCATGGGCAAGCGCTGCAGCCTTGACCTCGATATGGTCGGCCAGACGGAATGACAGCTTGAAGCCGCGCTGAGCAATACCCTGATGCAGATAGGTCACGCTCTCGGCCGCACGCTCGCGCTTGCCGCCGGTGACGGTCAGCACGCCACGCTCGACCTGCAGTTCAAGGTCGTCTTCACGCAAGCCAGCCGCCGCAACGACGATGCGATACTGATCCTCGCCATGCTTCTCGACATTGTAGGGCGGGTAGGAACTGCCGCTCTCGCTGCTACGCAGCGCCGATTCGAACAGGTCATTGAAACGGTCAAAACCGACGGACTGGCGGAACAGAGGAGCCAGGGAAAGGACGTTGCTCATGATGCATCTCCTGAATAATCAGCAAGTGTTTGATCGCGGGACCCGACTTCGGCATCCCACACTCAGTACATGCGGACGTTCAGCAGGATTTCAAGAGGCCTCGATAGTCGAGAGCTCACGTCTGAAAGCCTCATGACCAGAGCCTTTGCCTGCAGGCTCAAGCACCGGGCAGCCATTGAGCAATGCATCGATGCGCTCGCAGTCATTTTCCCGACGAATCTTGGCAAACAGCGCCACCGCCTCCGGGTAACTGCGGGTAAGCATGGCCAGCCACTGCTTGAGGCGTCCCGGCGCGTAGCGCGGCGCCAGCTTGCGCCGCGCCTGCAGCCAGAAATCCTGCAGCAGTGGGTGCAATTCGCCCCAGCTCATCGGCACCACCTCCTGACCGGCTCTAGCGGCGGCGATCTGCCGCGCCAGATCCGGGCGCGAAACCAGACCGCGCCCGAGCATGATGTCCTCGGCACCACTGACTTCGCGGCAGCGCCGCCAATCCTCCACGCTCCAGATCTCGCCATTGGCGTAGACCGGCACCTTGACCACCTCCTGCACACGCGCAACCCACTCCCAGTGCGCGGGAGGCTTGTAGCCGTCGACCTTGGTCCGCGCATGCACCACCAACTGATCAGCACCGCCCTCGGCCAAGGCACGGGCGCAGTCCAACGCGCCATCCGGACTGTCGAAGCCCAGACGCATCTTCGCCGTCACCGGGATATGCGCCGGAACGGTACGGCGCACTTCACGCACGATGGCGTGCAGCAGCTCCGGCTCCCTGAGCAGCACGGCACCACCACGGGACTTGTTCACCGTTTTGGCCGGACAGCCGAAGTTGAGGTCGATCACGGGAGCGCCCAGACCGCAGGCAAAAGCAGCGTTATCCGCCAGGCAAAGCGGATCGGAGCCCAGCAGCTGCAAGCGCATGGGCGTACCGGCACGGGTCTGCGCGCCATCGGCCAGCTCGGGAGCCAGCTTGTAAAAAGCGGATGCTGGCAGCAGCCGGTCGCAGATGCGGATAAACTCGGTGACGCACCAGTCGATGCCGCCGACACGGGTCAGCACATCGCGCAGGATTTCGTCGACCAGCCCCTCCATGGGAGCCAGGGCGATTTGCACGACAGAAGTCTCGAAAAATGGGGCGCGTAGTGTAAGGCGCCAACATCAGGGATTCATACCGGCCGTCGCGGCAGTTCCGCCAAGGCCATCAGGAGGTCATCATGCTGCGCCCACTACTGATCGCCCTCACGCTGGTCAGCACCGCGGTCCAGGCCGGTCCGCCGCCACGCGGCGTGCACCATGTCCCGAAGAATCCGGCCAGCGAAAGCCCGTCCCGCCTAATCTTCACCCGCGACAGCAATGCGCCGAATGCTTGCGACGTGGAGCTATACGTCAACCAACAAGTGGTAGGCACCCTGGGCCCTGGCAAAAGCACCAGCCTGGATCTCCCCAACGGCCCCTTCAGCATCGCCGTGGCCATCTCGCCCCAGGGCTACTGCGGGGGACAGGGTCCAGGACCAGCGCAGTCGGTACTGCTGGCCCCCGGAGAAACGCGTCAATTCGCAGTGATCGTCAAGCCGGGCGAGGTGTTTATCGCGCCCATGCTCAACTGATCCGTCACAGCTGCAGCGGATAAGGCTCCAGCACCGCCTTGCCATAACCCTCGACGAATTCGGCCGGCATACGCTTGGGCCGGCCACTCGACAGCTCGATGCAAACGAAGGTGGTCTGGGCTCGCAGCAGCGTGCTGGCATCGGCCGGTCGCCACAACTGGAAACGCCGGTTCATCTTCAGCTTGTGATCGCTTTCGACGATCCAGGTCGCCATCTGCAACCGCTCGCCCTCGTAGGCGCTGGCCAGATAGTCGATCTCATGCCGGAGCACCGCCATGGCGCGGTCCAGCCGACGATACTCGGCCAGGTCCAGACCCAGGTGCTGCGAGTGACGCCAGGCACAGCGTTCCAGCCAGCTGACATAGACCGCGTTGTTGGCGTGCCCCAAGCCATCGATATCGTCTGCCGCGACCTGCAGATCGATGACAAAAGGCTGCGGAAAGTCCCAGCTCATGACCTGACCTCCACGCTGGCCGCCAGCGCACGCGCCTCACCTGCCAACTGGGTGATCTGATCCCAGGCACGGGCACGGATCAGGTTGTCCGGCGCAATCCAGGTACCACCGACACAGGCCACGTTAGGCAAACGCAGGAAGTTCAGCAGGTTGTCGGCAGTAATACCGCCGGTCGGGCAAAAACGGATGCCCGTAAAGGGCCCCTTGAAGCTCTTCAGCATCTTCACGCTGGTATTGCCGTTGGCCGGGAAGAGCTTGAGCGAGCGGTAACCATACTCCAGCGCCAGCAGCACTTCAGACGGCGTCATCACCGCCGGCAGGTAAGGCAGACCGGAGTCGTCCGCCGCCGCCGCCAGGCGCTCGGTACAGCCGGGACTGACGGCGAACTGCGCGCCGGCATCGCGCGCTTCCAAAAACTGCTCGGCATGGATCACGGTCCCCGCCCCAACCAGCAGATCAGGCAGCGCCTGACGGATAGCCGCCAGAGCATCCAGGGCGCGCGGAGTACGCAGGGTCACTTCCAGCACCTCAACACCGCCAGCGTGCAGGGCGCGGGCCAGGTCCACCGCCAGCGCACAATCCTCAATCACCAACACCGGCAATACCGGGCGCGCTCGCTGCAGCACCGCATCCATCGTCAGCCCCATGTCCTCTCCCCCTATCGCGAACGGCATACGGCTGCTGTGACGGCACCCAGCCAGCCCGAAGCACACCTTCGGTCAATTGATACAGACAGAGAGTGTAACGCCTGAACGCGCTCAGCAGAGCGGCCGACCCGCAATACGGCGGCGACAGACTAAAGACATGAGAATAGAAAGAAGCCAGAAAAACAAAAGGGCCACTCCTGAGAGTGACCCTTTTAAGTCCGCAAAACGCGGAAAGAAAGTGGCGTCCCCTAGGGGACTCGAACCCCTGTTACCGCCGTGAAAGGGCGGTGTCCTAGGCCACTAGACGAAGGGGACGTGGCCCGGAGCTTACAACAGCTTTCCGGCTTTCAACTTATTTGCTTGCGCCAATACGCTGAAAGTGGCGCGCATTCTATGGAGCCTTTCAAGGAGCGTCAACCTCCATTCAAAACTTTTTTTAAATCAAAGACTTCGGAACAGAAATTGACACCATGCTATGAGCATGAGCACCAAGGCACTACACTCGGGGAAAAAATAGCGTCCGGGAGATTCACAGGTGTCCCCACTCGTCATCACCGCCTTGATTATCAGCGGCATAGTGGTGCTGTTCGCCATCGGTTACATCAACCATCTGGTGGAGAACAGCAAACTGGAGAAAGCCCGACTCAAGGCAGACCTGAATGACCGGGTACGTCGCAGTCGCGATGTTTCCGAGAACATGCCAGGCCAGCTGATGACGCCAGCACTGAAACTGCTGCTCAGCCGCTTCGAACTGCAACACGGCGAACGCCTGCTCTCGCTGGACAAACAGAACGCCAACCTGCGCAATCGTATCGCCGAACTCCGCGAATGGGTCGCCAAGGGCGACGACATCCCCGTACGCAACCCGCCACAGCAGATCACGACCGAGGCCATGGCCAAGGACATCCGCTACCTGCTGGAAAACTTCCACGGCCAAATCACTCGCGCCGCCCAGGAACGCCTCCTACCAGCCAACGACGCTAAACGCTGGCTGGGCGAAATTCGCCACATGCTGGTGCAGGTGCATACCGAGTTTTTCAGCAACCTGGGGCAACAGTTCATGCAGCAAAGCCAGCCGGGGCAAGCCCGCCTGGCCTATGAACGCGGCGTGCAATACCTGCGCAAGCAACCGGACACCGAGCGTTACAAGGCGCAGTTGCAGAAATTCGAGCAACTCCTGGCCCGTGCCAACGCTGTAGTACTGGAAAAAGCCAAACCTGCTGACGACGAGCCCAGCGAGCTGACCGAAGGACTCAAGTCGCTCGAAGAAAACGACTGGAAGAAAAAGAATATCTACGACTGAACACAAGGAGTCCCGATGAGCCTGATCGTTTACGGCGCCCCGCTCTCGCCGTTCGTACGCAAGCTGCGCCTGTGCCTGCTGGAGAAAGGCCTGGAATACCAACTGGACATCGTCACCCCTTTCGGCCAACCGGACTGGTATCGCGATCTCAACCCGCTGGGACGCATCCCGGCCCTGCGCGACGGCGATTTCACCCTGGCCGACTCCAGCGTGATATGCCAGTACCTGGAAGAGAAATACCCGGAACGTCCAGCCCTGTTCGGTCAGCACGCCGAGGGCAAAGCCCGGATTCGCTGGCTGGAAAAATACGCCGACTATGAGCTGGCACCGCTGTGCACCTTTGGCGTATTCCGCAACCGCTTGCTCAAGCCTATGCAGGGCCAGGTCTGCGACGAAGAAAGCGTACAAACAGCACTGCACGACAAGCTGCCCAAGCATTTCGACTATCTGGAACAGTGCCTGGGAGAAAACACGTATTTTGTGGGAGAGCAGCTGAGCCAGGCTGACCTGGCCGTCTACTGCCAGCTACAGAACATGGAGCACGGCGGCGAACTAGTGGATGCCAGCCGTTGGCCCGCTCTCGCCGCCCACTATGCCAGAGTCAAGAGCCGTGACTCGGTGCAGAGCGTGCTGCCTGGCGAGCTCAAAGTCATCGCCAAGATGACTGCCAAGGCGTGAAGCAGCCGCAAATGGAAAGGCCCGGCAAACGCCGGGCCTTTCCATTCTCAACACCTCAACAGTCGGTCAGGCGCAGGAAAACCTCCGCCAGGCGCTCGACACCCACCTGATCGTCAGCACTGAAACGCCCCAGCAGAGGGCTATCCAGGTCGAGCACAGCGATCAACCTGCCGCCCTTGACCAGCGGTACTACCAACTCGCTATTGGAGGCGCTGTCGCACGCAATATGCCCGGCAAAGGCATGCACATCCTCTACCCGCTGCGTCTGCCGCGTACTTGCCGCAGCACCGCACACTCCGCGCCCAAAGGGAATACGCACACAAGCCACCTTGCCCTGAAACGGCCCCAGCACCAACTCTTCGCCGCGCGCCAGATAGAAACCCGCCCAGTTCAGATCACCCAGCTCATGAAAGAGGAACGCCGCAAACTGCGCGGCATTGGCAATGAAATCGCGCTCATCCGCCAGCAGCGCCTCTAACTGTGCAGTCATCAGCGCATAGCCCTCGCGGCCCTGACCGGCACTCTGCAGATCAATCACCTGCCACCTCCAACAATTGCTGACCAACCCAGCTACGGGCGAACTGATAGGCACAGCGGCCGTTACGATTACCGCGCCCCAACGCCCAGCGGATGGCCAGAACCTCCAGCTCGTGGCTCCACTGCCAATGCAATCCCGCCTGCCCGGCAAGGACCTCGATCCAATGCCGTACGACGGCCAGGAAATGATCCTGGGTAAAGGGGTAAAACGACAGCCACAGCCCGAAACGATCAGACAGGGCAATCTTGTCCTCTACAGCTTCGCTCGGATGCAGCTCGCCTTCGACACGCTGCCAGTTGTCATTGTCGCTTTCCTTCTCCGGCACCAGGTGGCGGC
This sequence comes from Pseudomonas sp. GOM6, assembly GCF_029537485.1. Lineage (GTDB taxonomy): Bacteria > Pseudomonadota > Gammaproteobacteria > Pseudomonadales > Pseudomonadaceae > Aquipseudomonas. The sequence continues at coordinate 60,888 of NZ_JARPUS010000009.1, read as the reverse complement.
GGTTGGAGGTCGCATAGAGCAACAGGTTGTCGGGCGCCCGCTCCAGCGAGCCGTCGAGGACAGTCTTTAGCACCCGGTAGTCGCCCTCACCGGACTCAAAGGAGAGATCGTCACAGAACAGCACGAAACGCTGCGGCAGACCGGCCAGCGCCTCGACCACCTTGGGCAGATCGGCCAGGTGGTCACGCTCGATTTCGATCAGGCGCAATCCGGCCTGAGCATGCTCGGCCAGCAGCGCCCGCACCAGCGAGGACTTACCCGTGCCGCGCGCACCCCAGAGCAGTGCATGGTTGGCCGGCAGACCCTTGACGAACTGCCGGGTGTTACGCGCCAACTGCTCGCGCTGGGCATCCACACCCACTAGGTCGGTCAGGCTCAGATCGAGACTGACGTTGAGCGGCTGCAGATAACCGCCACGTCCCTCACGCTGCCAGCGCGCCGCGATGACGTGCTGCCAGTCCAACGCCACACGCTCCGCCGGCAACAGCGGTTCAATCCGTGCCAAGGCCGCCTCGGCACGTTGCAAAAAATGGTTCAACTGGGAATCCACGAATCACTCCTCATATCTGGCCAGCCCCTGCCAGAGCCAGTATCCGATGGGCTATGCTTGGCGGGCGCCTTATCAAGGACCAGATCGCCACCCCATGGATATATCCCTCACCCACCGCCTGTCATTCAAACAGGCCAGTCTTACGGTGCTGGTGGCCTTTATCCTGGGAATGCTGCTCAGCCTGATCCAGATCGGCGTGGATTATGCCAGCGAAGACGCCTCCATCGACCGGGAAATCCACTCCCTGCTGGAAATCAGCCATAACCCGGCCGCCCGCATTTCCTACAACATCGACGCAGAACTGGCCCAGGAACTGGTGCTGGGACTGCTGCGCTCACCCGCCGTCATGCGTGCCGAAATCATCGACAACAGCGGCCTGGTGCTGGCCTCGGTGGATCGCCCTGCCACACAAAGCGACTATCGTTTTCTCAGCGACGCGTTATTCGGCGAGCGCCGCCAGTTCGAAGATCCACTGTTCGTCGATCACGCCCCCAGCGAGGCCCTGGGGGTACTGCGCCTGGAGGTCGACACCTTCGCCTTCGGCAGCGACTTCCTGCGCCGCGCCCTGCTTACCCTGCTGACCGGCTTCGCCCGCAGCCTGCTGCTGTCGCTGATTCTGCTGGTGCTGTTCTACGCCATGCTGACCAAGCCCGTGGTCGAAATCATTCGTGCCCTCAGCGACCGCGACCCGCGCCGCGACCTTGCGCCTGTGCCTTGCCCACCCGGCCATGAGCGCGATGAAATTGGCATTCTGGTGGCGGTCACCAATCAGCAACTGGTCAACACCCACCAGGAAATCAGCCAGCGCCGTGAAGCCGAAGACCGCCTGACTCAGTATCTGGCCGAGCTGGAGAACATCGTCTCGGCCCGTACCGCCGAGCTCAAGGCCACCAACGCCCGGCTGACCCTGTCCAACCGCGAACTGGAACAGGCACGTGCTACCGCTCTGGAAATGGCCCAGGCGCGCGCAGCCTTTCTCGCGTACATGAGCCATGAAATTCGCACCCCGCTCAACGGCCTGCTGGGTATGCTGGCCTTGTCGCTGGACGGCCCGCTGAGCAGCGAGCAACGCCAGCAGCTCTCCATTGCCCACGACTCTGGCAAAGTGCTGGTGGACCTGCTCAACGACATCCTCGACCTGTCCAAATTCGAGGCCGGCCAACTGGAGCTGGAACAGATCCCCTTCGACCTCGGCGCATTGGCCGAAGAAACCGCCAGCCTGCTGTCGCAGAACGCCGGCAGCAATGTTGAGCTGACCTGCCTGATCGACCCGCAGCTGCCGGCACAGCTGCTGGGCGACCCCACTCGGGTACGTCAGGTGGTCAGCAACCTACTGTCCAATGCCCTCAAATTCACCCGTTTCGGCCGCGTCGACCTGCGGGTCGAACCTACGGCCAAGGGTGTTCGCATCACCGTCAGCGATACCGGTATTGGCATTCCCGAGGAAGCGCAGCAGCGCATCTTCCAACCCTTTACCCAGGCGGGTGCAGGCATTACCCGCCAGTTCGGCGGCACCGGCCTGGGCCTGGCCCTGACTCGTCGCCTGTGTGAAACCATGCAGGGCGAGCTGACCTTCAACTCCCAGGAAGGCTTCGGCAGCCAGTTTTGCGCCGAACTACCGCTGCGCAGCCATGCACCGGCGACTGACTGGCTGCAACTGGAGGGCCGCGTGCTGACCCTGTGTGCCCCCGGGAGCGGCCTGGCAGAGCAATTGGCCTGCTGGCTGCCGCGCTGGGGCCTGCAGCAACAGCACCGTAATCCGGATACACCCGCCAGCGAACTGCTAGCCGATCTACTGATCTGCGACAGTCCCGAGCGCCTGACTCCGTTGCGCCAACAACTGTCGATACCGCTACTGCTGGTATCGCCCTATGGAGCCTTCATCCATTCAGACCAGGCCAACAGGCTGGAACCGTTTGCGCAACTGGCCCGCCCTCTTGCCCGCGCCACCCTGCATCAGACCCTGAAGGAGCTGTTGGCACCACTCCCCAAACACGCGCAGGACACTGCGCAGACGAGCAACGGGCACGCCATCAAGGCACGCGTGCTGCTGGTAGAAGACAACGCGGTCAATCAGCTGGTCGCCAAAGGCATGCTCGGCAAGTTGGGTTGCGAGGTCACCGTCGCCGCGCACGGCGCCGAGGCCCTCGACTATCTGGAACGCAATGCCGTGGATCTGGTGCTGATGGACTGCAACATGCCGATCATGGACGGCTATGAGGCCAGTCGGCGTATTCGCCAAAGCGGGCGCTGGCCGGAGCTACCGATCATCGCCCTGACAGCGAACGCGCTACCCGACGAACGCGAGCGCTGCCAAGCCGCCGGCATGAACGATTACCTGGCAAAGCCATTTCGCCGCGAAGATTTGGCCAGTCTGCTGAACAACTGGCTTAACCTCACGCGCGCGGACTGACCAACTGCAACAGCTGCTCCAATCCCTCGCGCAAGCTTTCGAGCTGCTCCAGATCGACACCGCTCTCACACAGCAGGCGACGCTTGAGCGGTAGAACACAGGTTTTCAGCCTTCCGCCTTCTGCAGTCAGCGCCAGGTGCAGCTCTCGCTCGTCCGTGACTGAACGACGGCGCTGCACCAGACCCAACTGCTCCAGGCGCTTGAGCAAAGGGGTCAAGGTGCCTGAATCAAGCATCAGTCGCTCGCCCAAGGCCTTGACGGTAGCCTGCTCGGGCGACTCGGCCTGCCACTCCCAGAGCACCAACATCACCAGGTACTGTGGATAGGTCAGCCCCAACTCATCGAGCATCGGCTTGTAGGCTCGGGTCACTGCACGCGAAGCGGCATAAAGCTTGAAGCACAGCTGATCATCCAGACGCAGTGACACGTCGTTATCAGCAAACAGACTCATTGCAGCAGCGCTTCGATCTCGCTGCTCAGCTCTTCCGGCTTGGTGGTCGGCGCGAAGCGCTTGACCTGACTGCCGTCGGCACTGATCAGGAACTTGGTGAAGTTCCATTTGATGCCCTGGCTACCCAGCAGACCTGGCGCGCGTTTTTTCAGCTGTACATAGAGCGGGTGTGCATCACTACCGTTGACGTCGATCTTCTTGAACAGCGGGAAACTGACACCAAAGTTCAGCTCGCAGAACTCGCTGATAGCCCCCTCATCGCCTGGTTCCTGCTTGCCGAACTGGTTGCAGGGAAAGCCCAGCACCACCAACCCCTTGTCCTTGTACTGCTGCCAGATGCTCTCCAGCCCTTTGTACTGTGGGGTAAAACCACACTTGCTGGCCGTGTTGACCACCAGCACGGCCTTGCCGCCGAAATCGGCCAGCGTCTTCTGCTCGCCCTTGATGGTGGTGACGGGAATATCGAAAAGCTTGTCGCTCATGGCCTGGGGCTCCGCTGTCAGTGAAGGCATAAAAATAGCGAGCAATTAAATTGCATGCAATTTAATTATTTGAAAAAGAGGCTCACCCACCGGCAAGCCTCACTCGATACTCAGCGTGGAACCAGTTTCAGCGACACCGAGTTGATGCAGTACCGCAGCCCGGTCGGCTGCGGGCCATCAGGAAAGACGTGCCCAAGGTGAGCATCGCACTTGGCGCACTTGACCTCGATACGGTGCATACCGTGGCTGAAGTCCTCCTTCTCGGCGATCACCTGATCGTTGACCGGCTGGAAATAACTGGGCCAGCCGCTGCCAGAGTCATACTTGGCATCGGAGTCAAACAACGCCTCACCACAGCAGGCGCAGTGATAAATACCCGGCACCTTGCTGTCGTGATACTCGCCCGTGAAGGCGCGCTCGGTGCCGCCCAGTCGGCAAACATGGTATTGCGCCTCGGAAAGCTCTTCACGCCAGGCTTCCAGAGGTTTGTCGATCTTTTCCACGGCATACTCCTCATCGGCAGAAAAATGCCCGGCCGGCACCTTTTCCGGGCACCGGGCCGCACGTATCATGCGTCCCTCTTTGGACGCCAGTCTGCCCGCAGCGTTACAGGCTGGCGCGCAGCATTCGCATCGGGATACAGGATCATGCAGGTCAGCAAATCGAACAAGCTCGCCAACGTCTGCTATGACATTCGCGGACCTGTGCTCAAGCACGCCAAGCGTCTGGAGGAAGAAGGCCAGCGCATCCTCAAGCTGAACATCGGCAACCCGGCACCGTTCGGCTTCGAGGCGCCGGAGGAAATCCTCCAGGACGTGATCCGCAACCTACCCACCGCGCAAGGTTACTGCGATTCCAAGGGCCTGTTCAGCGCGCGCAAGGCGGTGATGCAGTACTACCAGCAGAAGCAGGTGGAAGGCGTCGGCATCGAAGACATCTACCTCGGCAATGGCGTCTCCGAGCTGATCGTGATGTGCATGCAGGCCCTGCTCAACAATGGCGACGAAGTGCTGATCCCGGCACCGGATTACCCGCTGTGGACCGCCTCTGTCGCTCTCGGTGGCGGCAAGCCGGTGCACTACCTGTGCGATGAGCAGGCCGGCTGGTTCCCGGACATCGCCGATATCAAGGCCAAGATCACCCCGAACACCAAAGCCCTGGTGCTGATCAACCCGAACAACCCCACCGGCGCGGTGTACTCCAAAGAAGTGCTGGAAGAGCTGGTCGAGGTGGCACGCCAGCACAACCTGGTGCTGTTCTCCGACGAGATCTACGACAAGATCCTCTACGACGAAGCGGTGCACATCTCCACCGCCTCGCTGGCCCCGGACGTGCTGTGCCTGACCTTCAACGGCCTGTCCAAGAGCTACCGCGTGGCCGGATTCCGTTCCGGCTGGGTGGCCATCTCCGGGCCCAAGCACAAGGCCACAAGCTACATCGAAGGCCTGGATATCCTGGCCAACATGCGCCTGTGCGCCAACGTGCCGAGCCAGCACGCTATCCAAACCGCCCTCGGCGGCTACCAGAGCATCAATGACCTGGTCCTGCCCAATGGCCGCCTGCTGGAGCAGCGCAACCGCGCCTGGGAGCTGCTCAACGACATTCCTGGCGTCAGCTGCGTCAAGCCGATGGGCGCGCTGTATGCCTTCCCGAAGATCGACCCCAAGGTCTGCCCGATTCACAACGACGAGAAGTTCGTCCTCGACCTGCTGCTCTCCGAGAAGCTGCTGATCGTCCAGGGCACCGCCTTCAACTGGCCGTGGCCAGACCACTTCCGCGTAGTCACCCTGCCCCGCGTCGATGACCTGGAGCAGGCCATCGGGCGCATCGGCAACTTCCTCAAGACCTACCGTCAGTAAGCGCATGGATCTGCAGATCGACGAGTTCTACAAGGATGCCGCCGCCGGCATGCTGATGCTCTACCAGGCCTTCCCACGCAAGGTGGCGCTGTACGTGGAAGACCTGATCGGCCGCGAGGAGCCTGACGAATTCGGCCTGCCCAGCAAACGCCACCAGGCCTGCCTGGGTGCACTGCTGTGGCTGGCCGAGGAAGGTTATATCCGTTACGACTCGACCATCGCCTATGACGCGCTGGACCAAGCCGTGCTGACGGAAAAGGGCTTCATCCGTCTGTCCCGTGGCATTCCCCATGCCCTCCCGGAAGGCGAAGCACAGCCCGCCAGCGTGCGCAGGGTGCGTGCCACGCTGGCCTGGCAACTGCGTGAGGCCCTTGGCCAACACAACAGCGAAAAGGTTGCCCGCCTCACTCGGCTGCTATTCGAAAGCGCTCTAAATACGGCCAGCGACATAGTTTGAAATAGAGCCTTGGTTGAAGCTGGGACGGGCGCCCCCTATATAGCTCGCATACTTAGACCGTCTCTCGCCTGAGGAGAAACTTCCTACCATGATGCGCATCGTATTGTTCCTGGCCACCAACCTGGCGGTTCTGCTGATCGCCAGCGTCACCCTGAAGCTGCTCGGGGTCGACCGTTTTACCGGCCAGAACTACGGCAGCCTGCTGGCCTTCTGCGCCGTATTCGGCTTCGTCGGCTCCTTCATCTCGCTGTTCCTCTCCAAGTGGATGGCCAAGATGAGCACCGGCACCGAAATCATCACCCAGCCGCGCACTCGTCATGAACAGTGGCTGCTGCAGACCGTCGAAGAGCTGTCGCGCGATGCCGGCATCAAGATGCCGGAAGTCGGTATCTTCCCCGCCTACGAGTCCAACGCCTTCGCCACCGGCTGGAACAAGAACGACGCCCTGGTGGCCGTCAGCCAGGGCCTGCTGGAGCGATTCTCGCCGGATGAAGTGAAAGCCGTTCTGGCCCACGAAATCGGTCACGTAGCCAACGGCGACATGGTGACCCTGGCGATGATCCAAGGTGTGGTGAACACCTTCGTCATGTTCTTCGCGCGCATCTTCGGTAACTTCGTCGACAAGGTGATCCTGAAGAACGAAGAAGGTCACGGCATTGGCTATTTCGTCGCCACCATCTTCGCCGAGCTTGTTCTGGGGATACTGGCCAGCATCATCGTCATGTGGTTCTCGCGTAAACGCGAATTCAAGGCCGACGAAGCCGGCGCACGCCTGGCTGGCGCCGGCGCCATGATCGCCGCGCTGGAGCGACTGCGCGCCGAACAAGGCGTACCGGTGCAAATGCCTGACAGCCTGACCGCCTTCGGCATCAACGGCGGCCTGAAAAACGGCCTGGCCGGCCTGCTGATGAGCCACCCGCCGCTGGAAGACCGCATCGCGGCACTGCGCCAGCAGCGCTGATCGCCAGCAAACCACGCAAGGGCGGCCTCCGGGCCGCCCTTGTCGTTTCTGCAGTACGAGACTCTAGCGATTGCCTAGACTGGCTGAAGAACCTCATCCACAAGAGGCCGGCATGCCCAGACTTTCGCGTTTCTGCCTACTACTCCTCAGCCTTTTGCCAGTCACCAGCCAAGCGGCGACCATCCGCCTCGACACCAGCGCCGAAGAGCCCTACCAGGTCGTGGTCGACGGCGAACTGAGCGGCCTATCAGTAACCGTACTGGGCTGCATCTTCGAGCAGTTGCAGCAGCCCTACAGCATCCGCCTCACCTCTTTTAGCCGCGCCCGACAGAATGTCAGCAAACAGGTTGCAGATGGCTTCTTCAGCTCTGCCCCGGACAGCCAGGTCGATGGCTATGCCCAGCTTTCCGCCCCCCTGCTGATCGAGAAATGGTACTGGTATGCACTGGATCCACACGTACTCAACCGCCCCATCTGGGACAGCGAGTTGCGTATCGGCGGCGTCCTCGGCAGCAATAGCCTGACCTGGCTGGAATCCCGCGGGCTGCCGGTCACCCAGAAAGTGCCACGCCTGGAGCAGCTCCTGGCCTTGCTGGAACGCGGCCGCATCGACCTGCTGCTGGCCGACAGCACCGTGATGAGCAACCTCAGCGAAGTCAGCTCACGTGAGAAGCCTTTGCTGCAACGCTTTGTGCGCTACTCCCCGCTGGGCGTGTATTTTTCCCACGACTTTCTCAGTCAGCACCCGGACTTCCTGAAAGCCTTCAACCGCCACGTAGAGAACTGCGCGCCACAGGGCACGCCACTGAGCGCGGCTGAGCAAAGCTACCTGCGCAAACTGGTCAACCGTCACCTGACACGCTGGGGCAAACACCCGGACCTGCTGGCTGCCCTGCGCAGCGATGAGCGCGCCGGCAACAGTGAAGAGCGCATCCGCGAACTGGATCGTCAATGGATGCGCGAACGCCTGCTGGAGGAAAAACCCCTGATCAGACGCCTGCTCAAGGCTCAACCCTCTCGGCTGCTGAACAGCATCGCCTCCCAGTACTCCCCCTTGTTCAACGAAATATTCGTCAGTGACACCAGCGGTCAGCTGGTCGGTATTAGCGAAATCACCAGTGACTACTGGCAGGGAGATGAAGAGGATTTCCAGCAGGCCCTGCGCCTTCACCCTGAACAGGTGTATATCAGCGACATCGAGTACGACGGCTCAGCGCAGAGTTTTCAGAGCAAGGCATCCGCGCCTCTGTACGACCCCGAGGACGGGCGCCTGCTAGGCGTGATCAGCCTGGGGATCAATATTGAAAGCGCCTTCGGCGACAACTTACCCTGACCCGCAACATTGAATTTATCGATTAAAAAAGCGCAAAACATGCGTTATTCATCGAAGGTGTAAAACGAGAAAATGGCGCCATCCACAGGAGAACGCCATGCTACCCAGCCTCTTCATTTCCCACGGCTCCCCCATGCTCGCCCTGCAGCCCGGCGCCAGCGGCCCGGCACTGGCCAGACTGGGGCGCGAGCTGCCACGCCCACGGGCTGTGCTGGTGGTATCCGCGCACTGGGAAAGTGAAGAGCTGCGGATCACGAGTGCCGAGCGCCCCGCCACCTGGCACGATTTCGGCGGTTTTCCCGCCGAGCTCTATGCCGTGCAGTATCCGGCCCCCGGAAACCCTGCCCTGGCCGAACGGACCCGCCAGCTGCTCGTTGACGCCGGGTTCACGGCAAGCCTTGACCCGCAGCGCCCTCTGGACCATGGCGCCTGGGTACCACTGTCCCTGATGTATCCCGCAGCCGATATTCCACTCATCCAGCTCTCGCTCCCCAGCCGCCAGGGCCCTGCCCTGCAGGAGCGCGTTGGCCAGGCCCTGCGCTGCCTGCGCGAGCAGGGCGTGCTGCTGATCGGCTCCGGCAGCATCACCCACAACCTCGGCGAACTGGACTGGCGCGCCGGGCCCGAGGTCATCGAGCCGTGGGCCGGCGAGTTCCGCGACTGGATGGTGGCGAAGCTGCAGGCCGGCGACGATGCCGCCCTGCTCGATTACCGCACCCAGGCGCCCCATGCGCGGCGCAGCCACCCGAGCGACGAACACCTGCTGCCGCTGTACTTCGCCCGAGGTGCCGGCGAAGCCTTCCGCGTCGAGCACAGCGGCTTCACCTACGGCGCGCTAGGCATGGATATCTACAGCTTCGCCTGAATCCCAGTACAGCCGCAGGCCATCCGCGCACCCACAAAAAAGCCCCGCATCTGCGGGGCTTTTGCTCGTGCCGAGGATCAATCCTCGCGGTAGCGGCGCAGCTTCAAAGCCTTGCCGGCGACGCGGGTGTCCTTGAGCTTGCCGAGCAGGCGATCGATGCCGTCTTCCGGTAGTTCGATCAGACTGAAGGTCTCGCGGATCTGAATGCGGCCGATGGCGTCACGCTGCAGGCCACCTTCGTTGAGGATGGCGCCCAGCAGGTTCTTCGCAGCGATGCCGTCGCGGTTGCCCAGGGCAGTGCGGCAACGCACCTTGCCTTCGCTCGGCGCGGCCATCGGGCGACGCTCGCGGACTTCACCACGCTCGCCACGATCATAGGAACGCTCCGGACGATCGCCATCACGCTCACGGCGCTCACGCGGTTCGCGTACGGTCGGCACCAGCGGCTGCTCGCGCTCGACGCTAGCCAGATCCAGGGACTGGCCCTTGGTCAGCTTCTTCAGCAGCGCAGCCGCCAGGGCGCGCGGGCTGCAACCGATGTCGGCGATCAGCTGGTCGAGCAGCGCGCCATGGCTGGCTTCGGCCTCGGCGGTCAGCGGCGCCAGGCCAGTGGTGAGTTTCTTGATCCGGGCATCCAGCACCTGCTGCGGGCTGGGCAGCTTGACCTCGCCCACTTTCTGCCCGGTGACACGCTCGATGACTTGCAGCATGCGGCGCTCGCGTGGCGTCACCAGCAGCAGGGCACGGCCATCGCGACCGGCACGGCCGGTACGGCCGATACGGTGCACGTAGGACTCTGGGTCATACGGCATGTCGACGTTGAGCACGTGGGTGATGCGCGGCACGTCGATACCACGGGCGGCCACGTCGGTGGCGACCACGATGTCCAGGCGACCGTCCTTGAGCGAGTCGATCACGCGCTCACGCTGGTTCTGCGCGATATCGCCGTTCAGCGCCGCAGCCTTGTAGCCTTTGGCTTCCAGGGCAGCAGCCAGATCCAGGGTGGCTTGCTTGGTACGTACGAAGGCGATCAGCGCGTCGAATTCCTCGACTTCCAGCAGGCGGGTCACGGCGTTGATCTTCTGATCGGCGTGGATCATCAGGTGCGCCTGCTCGATGCGCGAGACGGTCTGGGTCTTGGCAGCGATCTTGACGTGCTTGGGTTCGCGCAGGTGCTTCTCGGCGATGGCGCGAATGGAATGCGGCAGGGTGGCGGAGAACAGCACGCTCTGGCGGCTTTCCGGCATGGCCTGGAAGATCACTTCCAGGTCGTCCATGAAGCCGAGCTTGAGCATCTCGTCGGCCTCGTCCAGCACCAGGTGGCGGATGGTCTTGAGCAGCTGGTCGTTGCGGCTCAGGTGGTCGACCAGGCGGCCGGGAGTCGCCACGATGATTTGCGCACCCATGCGCAGGGACTTCAGCTGCGGGCCCATGGGCGCGCCGCCATACACAGCCACCACGGAGACCCCGGTCAGCTGCTTGGAATAGGTTTCGAACGCGGTGGCCACCTGCAGGGCCAGCTCGCGGGTCGGCGCCAGGATCAGCGCCTGCGGCTCGCGCTTAGCCGGGTCGATCTTGGACAGGATCGGCAGGGCGAAGGCGGCGGTCTTGCCGGTACCGGTCTGGGCCTGGCCGATCATGTCGTGGCCGGCGAGGATCATCGGGATCGCCTGGGCCTGAATGGGGGACGGCTCTTCGTAACCCACTGCGGTCAGCGCAGCGAGAATGGAAGGATGAAGGCCGAGATCGGCGAAAGTGCCGGTTACTTCCTGAGTCATGGGACTGCCTCTATGTGCATCCGCAAAGACCCAGGAACAATGGCTGCGCGTGCCGTTGAAGGACCTTTTGGGTCACCCTGGCAGCCGATAGACGGGTAATTGCGAAAACGTGATGAATGAAACGTCAAGGGTAGTTCGCAGAGCGAACCCGCAGCGAAGCAAAGCTTTGTAAAAGTTGACGAGGCCGTTTTGGCCGGGCGCGGATCATACAGGAAAAAGCTGACGAAATGGCAGGATTTTTGCCGATGGCGGCTATGTAACCGACGACAGGCAGCCTCAACTGGCCGGTCGCAGCACCTCCAGCAGAGGCTGCAGCGAATAGCGCAGACGCGGTGCCAGTGCCGCGGCACGCGCCTGCAGCCCAGCCAAATCAAGCTCCTGATCGAGATCGGCCGGCACCAGCAGAATGACGTTGCCCTCCTTCACCGGGATTTCCCAGTAATGGCGATGGAACAGGCCGCGCAGCAGCGCCGCCCCCAGCGGCTTGCCGTCGTCATTGCCCCACTGGTTGATCACCAGCCAGCCGCCCGGGTTGAGGCGCTGCTGGCAGGCTTCGAGAAACTTCCAGGCCAGGTGCGCGGCAGCCGGGCCGGTGTCGGTGTAGAGATCGACAAACAGCAGGTCGCAGGTTTCCGCCGTACTCACCAGTTCCAGGGCATCGCCAATGCGGATGGTCAGGCGCGGATCATCCGCCAGGCCCAGGTGATCGATGGCCAGGCGCGGGACCTCGGGCCGCAGCTCGATCACCTCGACATCATCGAGTTCGAGAAACTCCAGGCAGGCCTGGGTCAACGTACCGCCTCCCAGGCCGAGAAACAGCGCGGATTCCGGTGCCGCATGGCACAGCGCGCCAACCAGCATGGCGCGGGTGTAGTCATATTCCAGCCAGCTGGGATCACGGGTATAGGTGCAACTCTGCTCGATGGCCTCGCCGAATTCGAGGAAGCGGTAGTCGCCCACCTCCAGCACGCGAATTACCCCCCAGGCGTCGCGCACTTCCTCCAGCAGCACTTCTTCCAGTTCCGGATTCATGCGCCCAGGCCCTGGCGGAACTGCCCTGGCGTGATGCCCGTCCAGCGGCGGAAGGCCTTGGCGAAGGCGCTCTCGTCGGAGAAGCCCAGCGCCTCGGCCACTTCGGCCAAACGCGACGAATCACGCAGCAACTGCTCGGCCATCTGGTGCAGTACCTGGTCGCGCAGCAGCTTGAAGCTGGTGCCTTCCTCGGCCAACTTGCGGTTGAGATGGCGACCGCTGAGGTCGAGCTGTTCGGCAATGCGCTCCTTGCCCCAGCGCGGCTGCTGGCGCAGCTGCTGCTGTACCTGCGCCGCCAGGCTCTGCTGGCCAAGCCGTTGCAACAGATCATCGGCCAGGCCGCGCAAATGCTCGCGCATCAGCGCGTTGGCCTGGATCAGCGGCGTGTTGAGCTCATCCCGCTCGAAGGCCAGGAAGTTCTCGCCGCAGGCAAACTGCAACGGGCAACCCAGCAACTCGATGTAGCGCGCCTCATCGGCCCGCGCCGGGTGGGCGAAATGCAGTTCCAGTGGCTGGGCACGCTCGCCGGTAATCCAGCGGGTCATGTGCGCCAGGCTGGCCAGGACTGCCTCGACCCGCTCCTCGCGGCGCACCGCATAACGCGGCTGATACACCAGGCGCAGCGCGTCACCCTCCTCATGCAGGCTGAACTCGCCCCCCTCGCCGACGATGGGGTAGTACTCCAGCAGGGCTTCCAGTGCTTCACCCAGGGTTTCGCAGCTCATCAGCAGCGCGCCGACCATGTCCAGATGCCCAACCTGCAGGGCATTACCCAGGCGCAGGCCGATCAGAGGATCGGCGGCAGCGACGCAGAAGGCTTCCCACAGTTCGTCCTGACGAACCAGGGGGATACGTCCCTCGCGTGCCAGATCGCGCAGCGTCTCGGGCAACGGCAGGGCCAGGCGCTCGGCGGCCTGGAGGATGGCCTGGGCGTAATGAACGGTGACAGAAGGCGTGTTGCTCATGAGGTCCTAAATTAACCGGGAAGCGTCCTGATTGAGCCGTTACGACCCGGACGGAGCTGCATATGCTTGCGGAACAACTATAGAAACACAATCGAGACGCCTTGCATGCATGCCATTATCGGAGCCGGACCCATGGGTCTGGCAGCTGCCCGCCAGCTACAACGCTACGGTATCCCCTTCGTCGGCTTTGAGCTGAACGCCGATGTCGGTGGCCTGTGGGACATCAACAATCCACACAGCACCATGTATGAGTCGGCTCACCTGATTTCCTCCAAGGGCACCACGGCCTTTGCCGAGTTCCCCATGGCCGATTCAGTGCCGCCCTACCCACACCATAGCCAGATCGGCCAGTACTTTCGCGACTACGCCGAGCACTTCGGTCTGCGCCAGCATTATCAATTCAACACCCGCGTAGTTCGGGTCGAGCGCCTCGACCGCGGCTGGCGGCTGGTCAGCGAGCATGAAGGACGCCAGCGCGAGTGGCAGTTCGATGGCGTACTGATCGCCAACGGTACCCTGCATCGTCCCAACCAGCCAGAATTACCTGGCCAGTTCGCTGGCGAACTGATGCACTCCAGCGCCTACAAGAGCGCCGATATCTTTGCCGGCAAGCGCGTGCTGGTGGTCGGCTGCGGCAACTCGGCCTGCGACATCGCCGTCGATGCCGTGCACCGTGCCAAGTCGGTAGACCTCTCGGTCCGTCGTGGCTACCACTTCCTGCCCAAATTTATCCTCGGCAAGCCCACCGACACCTTCGGCGGAGCGGTGAAACTGCCGCGCAAACTCAAGCAGCTGGTCGACGGCCTGCTGGTCCGCGTACTGGTCGGCAAACCCTCGCAATACGGCCTCCCCGATCCGGACTACAAGCTGTACGAGTCGCACCCGGTACTCAATTCGCTGGTCCTGCATCACCTCGGCCATGGCGACATCCAGCCGCGCGGCGATATCCAGGCGGTCAACGGCCATACCGTGACCTTTGCCAACGGCAGCAAGGCCGACTACGACCTGATCCTGCAGGCCACCGGCTACAAACTCGACTACCCCTTCATCGAGCGCGCCGAACTGAACTGGCCGCAAGGCGCAGGTGCGCCGCAGCTCTACCTCAACGTGTTCCACCCGCAGCACGACGACCTGTTCATGCTCGGCATGGTCGAGGCTTCCGGCCTCGGTTGGCAGGGTCGCGCCGAGCAGGCCGAGCTGGTGGCACTGGCCATCCGTCACCAGCAGTGCGCCAGCCTGGCGGCCAAGCGCTTCCGCGACACCGTGCTGACCCAGACCGGTCAGCGTCTGGACGGTGGCTTCGCCTACCTCAAGCTCGACCGCATGGCCTACTACGTGCACAAGGACAGCTACCGCAGCGCCATCAAACGCCATATCCAGGAGCTGCGTGGGGCGCTCGACGACGTACCGGCAAGCCCGGCGTCGAGCCAACTGGCGCGGGAGTCCTGAAATGGAAGCGGTACACCTGCAGTTCGATCCCTCCAGCCTGGTGCTGATCAACCTGATCGTGGCGCTGATGATGTTCGGCGTCTCGCTGGAGCTGCGCGCCGACGACTTCCGCCGCGTGCTGCGCGAGCCCAAGGCACCGGTAATCGGCCTGCTGGCGCAGTTCGTCCTGCTGCCGGCGCTGACCTGCCTGGCCACCTGGGCGCTGGACATCGAACCGCAGCTGGCCCTGGGCATGCTGCTGGTGGCGTCCTGCCCGGGCGGCAGCTTCTCCAACATCATGACCTGGATGGCGCGCGGCAACGTCGCCGTGTCGGTGAGCATGACCGCCGTCTCCAGCCTCGCGGCCAGCGTGATGACGCCGCTCAACTTCGGCCTGTACGCCTGGCTCAACCCACAGACCCGTCCGCTGCTCACCGAGATCGCCATGGATCCACTGAGCCTGCTGCTGATGGTTTTGCTGGTGCTGGGCGTACCGCTGGTGCTGGGCATGTTCGTCGGTCGGCGCTTCCCGCAGCTGACTCTGAAGGTGGAGAAGCCGCTGCGCGTCTTTGCCCTGCTGGTGATGCTGGCCTTCGTCGGCCTGGCCTTCGGCCGCAACTGGCAGCAGTTCCTGGAGTACTTCCACCTGTTCTTCTGGCTGGTGGTTGCGCACAACGCTCTGGCCCTGGGCTGCGGCTATTTCAGCGGGCGTCTGGCCGGCCTGCCGGTGGCCGATCGCCGCGCCGTGACCCTGGAAGTCGGTATCCAGAACTCGGCGCTGGGCCTGGTCATCGTCTTCACCTTCTTCCCCCAGGCCAGCGGCATGTTGTTGATCGCTGCGTTCTGGGGCTGCTGGCATCTGGTCAGCGGCCTGTCCCTGGCGCTGCTGTGGTCGCGCCGTCCGACTGATATCCCGGCCAGCAAGCTGGCCGCCGTGGGAGACAAATAATGCGCACCGTACTGATCACTGGCGCCGCCAGTGGCCTCGGCTGGGAACTGGCCAAGGCCTGCCACGCCCGTGGCGACGCCCTGCTGCTGACCGACATCGACGCCAGCGGCCTCGCTGCACGGGCGGCCGAACTGAACAGCGACCGGGTCGAGGCGCTCCCCGGCGACATCACGGACCCGGCACTGCACCAGCAGTTGATCGATCACTGCCGCAACGTATTCGGCCGCCTCGACCTGCTGCTCAACAACGCCGGCATCACCCACCGCTCGCCCACCGTACAGACCGACCCGACGGTATTTCGCAAGGTGATGGCCGTGGACTATCACGCACCGCTGGAGCTGACCCTCACCGCCCTGCCGCTGCTGCGCGCCAGCCGCGGCCAGGTCGCCGCCATCGGCTCCATGGCCGGCTGGATGCCCGTGCTCGGGCGCGCCGGCTACTGCGCGGCCAAGGCCGCGCTGAGCCAGTCCTTCGAAGTCCTGCGCGCCGAACTGGCGCAGGACGGCATCGGCACGCTGATGGTCTACCCGAGCTTTCTCGACACCCCCATCGACCGCAACGCCCTGGGTGCCGATGGCAAGCCGGCCGGCCATGCACGCTCGACCATCGGCAAGATCCGTGGCGCCGACTGGATGGCCAGTGAAATCATCAAAGGCCTGGACGAGCGCCGCGAGCGCCTGTTCCCGGATCGCGGCAGCTGGCTGGCCAGCCTGCTCTGGCGCGCCGCGCCGAGCCTGTACTACCGCAAGATGAGCCAGCGTTTCGCCGGTGAACTGCCGGCGCCCGCCGCCCTGGCGCTGGGTGACGCAGAGGCCCGCTCGTGATGGCATTCGCTCCCTACGCCCTCGGCGGCTTCATCCTGCTGGCCTACACCCTGGAAGCCATCACCGGCTTCGGCAGCATCGTGATCGCCCTGTCGCTGGGTGCCTTGCTGTTGCCGATCGACCAGTTGCTGCCGGTACTGGTGCCGCTGAACATCTGCATGACCGGCTACCTGGTCAGCCGCCACTGGCGCATGATCGACCGCCGCCTGCTACTCGGCACCATCCTGCCCGGCATGGTCGCCGGCACCCTGCTCGGCTACTGGCTGCTGCCGCACCTGGACACCCAGGCGCTCAAGGTCGGCTTCGGCGCGCTGGTGCTGTGGTTCGCCGGACGCGAGCTGTGGCGCCTGCGCAATGCCAGCGCACTGCCGGTACGGCCAGCCTGGCTGACCCGCATCATCACCCTGGGCGCCGGTCTCAGCCACGGCCTGTTCGCCTCCGGCGGCCCGCTGCTGGTCTACGGCCTGGCCGGCACCGCGCTGGACAAGGCGCGCCTGCGCGCCACCCTGGTGACGGTGTGGTTCACCCTCAACAGCCTGCTGACCATCGCTTTTCTGCTCGACGGCCGTCTGCTGCCGGCCCTGCCCCAGGTCGCGACCTACGCCCCGCTGCTGCTGCTCGGCGTCTGGCTGGGCGAGCGCCTGCACCGGCGTTTCGACGAGCGCCATTTCCGTATCGCCATCTACATCCTGCTGCTGGTCACCGGCACCCTGCTGCTGGCCCCCTGGAGACTCGTATGAGCTACGACATCATCATCAAGAACGGCCTGTACTTCGACGGCACTGGCGCCCCCGGCAGCCTGCGCCATGTTGGTATCAAGGACGGCCGCATCGACGTACTCAGCCTCAGCCCGCTGGACGAGAGCGGCTGCCCCGAGGTGATCGACGCTGCCGGCAAGTGGGTGACTCCAGGCTTTCTGGAGATCCACTCGCACTACGACGCCGAAGTGATCGCCGCGCCGGCGCTGAAGGAATCGGTGCGCCACGGCGTCACCAGCGTGACCATCGGCTCCTGCTCGATCAGCATGGTGCTGGCCGACGCCGAGGACTGCTCGGATCTGTTCACCCGTGTCGAAGCCGTGCCGCGCGAATACGTACTGCCGATCCTGCAGGAGAAGAAAACCTGGCGCGACGCCGCCGGTTACCGCGCCTTCTACGACCAGCTGGCGCTGGGCCCCAACGTCAGCTCCTTCCTCGGCCACTCCGAGTTGCGCGTGGCGGTGATGGGACTGGAGCGTGCCACCAGCAAGATCAAACCGACCGAAGCGGAGCTGCAGCGCATGGAGCAGCTGCTGGAAGAGGCGCTGGACGCCGGCTGCATCGGCCTGTCGGTGATGACCACGCGTCTGGACAAGATGGACGGCGACCGTGCCTGGTCCAGCCCGCTGCCCTCGACCTTCGCCAGCTGGAAGGAGTTCTCGCGCCTGTTCGCCATCCTCCGCCGCCGTGGCGCGGTGCTGCAGGGCGCGCCCAACGCGGTGACCAAGGTCAACGTATTCGCCTTCCTCTGGCAGGCCCACGGCTGGTTCCGCAAACCGCTCAAGTGCACCATGCTCACGGCGCTGGACCTGAAGTCGCAGCCGCTGCTGCACCGCTTCACCCGCCTCTCCGGCTGGCTGGCGAACACCGTGCTGCGCGGGCACTTCCGCTGGCAGACCCTGCCGGCACCGTTCACCCTGCGCCTGGAAGGGCTCAATGTGAACGCCTTCGAGGAGTTCGGCGCCGGCGAGATCCTGCGCGACATCAAGGATCCGGACGAGCTCTACGCCAAGGTCAAGGAGCCGGAATTCCGTGCCCTGTTCAAGAAACAGGTC
Source organism: Pseudomonas sp. GOM6 (assembly GCF_029537485.1). GTDB lineage: Bacteria > Pseudomonadota > Gammaproteobacteria > Pseudomonadales > Pseudomonadaceae > Aquipseudomonas. The sequence continues at coordinate 42,728 of NZ_JARPUS010000009.1, read as the reverse complement.
AAGGCCATCCTCACCAAGGGCCTGTGGCATCGCGACTTTTCCGACTGTTGGGTGACCGAGTGCCCGGACGCTTCGATGGTCGGCAAGAACTTCAAACAGCTCGGCCAGGCCCGCGGCCTGGACGCGGTGGACGCTTACTTCGAGCTGGCCTGCCAGTACCGCGAGGCGCTGAAGTGGAGCACCTGCTACGGCAACCAGCGCCTGCCGGTGATGCACAAGCTGCTGTCCAGCCCGTGGACCCATCCCGGCTTCGCCGACTCCGGGGCGCACCTGCGCTCCATCGCCCAGTACAACTTCCCGCTGCGCTTTCTCAAGTACGTGCGTGATGCAGAGATTGCCGGCACACCGTTCATGGAGCCGGGCCAGGCCGTGCGCCGCTGCAGCGGCGAGCTGGCAGACTTCATCGGCGTAGACGCCGGCTATATCCGCGTCGGCGACCGCGCCGACCTGGTGCTGATCAACCCCGAGGGACTCACCGACGAACTGGACGAGATCAGCGAGGCGCCCATGGAAGTGCTCGGCCTGGAGCGGGTGGTCAAGCGTAACGACGCGGCGGTCGAGGCGACGCTGATCAACGGTCGCATCGCCTACCGCCGCGGCCAGGAGTACCCGGACGATCTGGGCAAAGTCCAGAGCTACGGCCGTTTCCTCGAAGGCCGCGATGTACTACCCCGCGCCGAAGCTGCTCGCGCTTTCCAGCCAGTCACCGCCTGACTGCGGATACGCGGCGCGCACCCGCACTACAACAACGTAGCCCGGATGCAATCCGGGCTACGACAAGTGCAGATCAACCGGGGAAAACCCTTCCCCGGTTGCACACGGAAGAATCAAGGCTCCGCAGAAGAGTTGAGCTGTTCCTGGGAGGGAACCATCAAGGCGCCGCCAAGAGCGCCGCAGCTATGCCTGGCGTGAATCTTCCAGCCGAGTTTTCGGGAGACCCACGCCACGTTAAGTATCCGCTCGGGGCCTGCCTGCCAGCAGCCAAGCATTCGCTGGCAGCCAGGCCCCGCGGATACTCCATTATGCGTACCCGCTGATCTGTCAGAGGGAACACCGCTCTACGCCTGACAGGCCCCTTCCTCCCCAGTACTGCAGTGCCCCTGCAACAGACGGTCGCGCCCCTGCTGCTTGGCCTGATAGAGCAGGCGATCGACCGCCTCGATGAAGTCCAGTGGTGAGTCGTGCGCTTCGGGAATGATGGTGCCGACACCCAGACTCAGGGTCAGCAACTGGGCCACCTTCGACTGTTCGTGAGGGATACGCAGGTGGCCGACCAGCTTGCGACAGCGTTCGGCGATCTGCTTGGCCGACTCGGCATCCGTCTCCGGCAGCACCAGCACGAACTCCTCGCCACCGAAACGCGCCACGCAGTCGCGCGGACGGACGGCCGCCGCCTCCAGCGCCTCGGCGACCCGTCGCAGGCAATCGTCACCCTGGATATGGCCATAGTGGTCATTGAACTGCTTGAAGAAGTCGATATCCAGCAGGATCAGTGACAACGGGCGTCGGCTACGCTGGGCGCTGGCCCATTCCACGTCCAGTACCGAGTCGAACATGCGCCGGTTGTTGATGCCGGTCAGGCCGTCCTTGTAGGAGTACTCCTCGAGCTGCTTTTGCAGCGCCAGCAACTGCTCCTCGGTTTTCTTGCGCTCGCTGATATCGAACATGAAGCCGACCAGTGCCTCCGTCTCGCCGGCGGCGTTGCGCAACACATGCACCACGTCACGAATCCACACGTAGCGGCCGTCGGCGGTCAGCGCGCGGTAGTCGGCCTCGTGGTCGATACCGCTCTGCGATTGGGCGATGCAGAAATTCACGACCCGCTCGCGATCTTCTTCGTGAATGCGCTCGGCCCAGTCATTGGCGCTGATCCAGCTTTGCTGGGTCCAGCCCAGCAAGGGTTCGATCTGCGGACCGATATAGGCGAAGGTCATGCTGGCCCAGTCGATTTTCCAGGGAATGGCCTTGGTCGACTCCAGCAGGGTCTTGTACACGGCGCTGTCGGCCTGGAAGGGATCGTTCATGCCAGCGGTTCCACAGGAGAGTGATGGCCAGAGGCTATGCCGGTGCCTTTTAGAAGTCCACCTTGCCGCGCCCGGCCTTGATCGCACCACGCTTGGCCTTGCCCTCCAAGCGGCGCTTTTTCGAGCCCAGCGTCGGTTTGGTCGGGCGCCGCGCTTTCTCGGTCTTGCCGGCCGCACGGATCAGCTCGGCCAGACGCTCCAGCGCATCGGCACGATTCTGCTCCTGGGTGCGGTATTGCTGGGCCTTGATGATGACTACGCCGCCCTCGGTGATGCGGCTGTCACGCATCGCCAACAGGCGCTCCTTGTAGAACGGAGGCAGGGACGAGGCCTGGCTTTCGAAACGCAGATGCACGGCGCTGGAGACCTTGTTGACGTTCTGCCCACCGGCACCCTGGGCCCGAATGGCCGTCAACTCGACCTCGGCATCCGGCAAATGAACGCTGTTGGATATCACCAGCATGGCAAAGACCTCAAATACACCCCGCTCAGCATAACGCCGATCATGCGTACCTCGACCCGCCACCCCGGCAAAAACAATCGAAAGCTAAGCAATTAATTTAGTTCATTGAAATCAGCCAATTAGGTTGAACCATCCGGCACCCAGGGTTGCCATAAAGGCTCACTTTCCCTAGGGTAAAAAGCATGTGGCCTCATATCGCACCCATCAGCTCTCTGCTGAGCGGAGTCGCACTGCTTCTGCTCGGCAATGGCCTGCTCAATACGTTGCTCACCTTGAAGGGGGCGGCGGAAGGGTACTCGACGACCCTGCTCGGGCTGATGATGTCCGGCTACTTTACCGGCTACTTCATCGGTAACTGGGTCGGCAGCCCGCTGATCCGCCGCGTCGGCCATATCCGCGCCTTCGCCTTCTGCGCCGCACTAGCGTGCATCTGCGCCCTGCTCCACGTCCTGATCGTCCATCCCTGGGTCTGGGTGGTGCTGCGCGTGCTCTACGGCGTAGCGTTGATCTGCCTGTACATGGTCATCGAGAGCTGGCTCAACGCCCGCGCCAGCAGCGAAAACCGGGGGGGCATCTTCGCCCTGTACATGGCCGTCAACCTCGGTGCCCTGGCCCTCGGCCAGCAGCTGCTGCGCTTCGACCCCACCCTCGGCTTCGCCCTGTTTGCCGTGGCCGGCATGTTCATCGTCTCGGCACTGATGCCGGTGACCCTGACCCGCCAGATGCAGCCCAGCCTGCCGGAAACGCCGAACAGCAACCTGCGTCAGCTGTTCGGCATCGCGCCACTGGCGTTGACCGCCTCGGCACTGTCCGGCCTGGCGCTCAGCGGCTTCTGGGGCATGGCGCCGGCCTATGCCGACATGGTCGGCTTCGATGCCGCCGGCGTGGGGTTATTGATGACCATGACCATTCTCGGCGGCGCCCTGCTGCAATGGCCGATTGGCTGGCTGTCGGACCGCCTCGACCGGCGCTGGATTCTGTTCTGGGTAGTGAGCGCGGCCGTGGTCACCGCAGCCGCGATCAGCCTGCTCGCCCCCGGCCAACTGCTGATCAGCCTGTTCTTCCTGTTTGGCGGCCTGTCGTTCGCCATCTACCCCCTGGGCGTGGCGCTGCTGATCGACCAACTGCAACCCGACGAGATCCTCTCCGGCTCGGCCAGCCTGCTGCTGGTCAACGGTATTGGCGCGGCCTGTGGGCCGCTGTTGGCCGGGGCGTTGATGCAGCATTTTGGCGCGCCGGCATTGCCCATGTATTTCGCCCTGTCCCTCGCCCCCCTGGCCGCCTATGCCCTGTACCGCATGCGTCATGTCAGCGACCTGGTCAGCGGTGAACAGGCCCACTTCATGCCCATGCTACGCACCAGCCCGACCGTACTCGAGCTGATGCCCGATGCCCCACCACAGGAGCACCCCGAAAACACGTCTCCCTGACGTCCTAAGGCTGCTTCGGCAAGGCCCGGAGCCTATCCCAAGCAGCCAGAACCTGGCCCACCGGCCACTCTGGAGAAACATGCCATGCTACTCGCCACCGATCTGGACGGAACCTTTCTCGCCGGGGCCCCGGAAGACCGGCTCAGCCTCTACCAGACCATCGTCGCCCATCCGGAAATCCGCCTCGCCTACGTCACCGGGCGCAGCCTGGAAGCGGTGCTGCCGCTGCTGGCCGACCCGACGCTGCCACAACCTGATTTCATCATTGCCGACGTCGGCGCCAGCCTCTACGACGGCCACACCCTGCAGCCCCTGCAACCGCTACAAGGGCAGATCGACTTGCGCTGGCCCGGTGAGTCGCAGGTGGCCCAGGCCCTGGCCGACTTCCCTGATCTGGAACGCCAGGACGTCCCCCAGGCCCGCCGCTGCTCCTATTTCTGTACCCCGCAGCGCGCCGCCGACCCGGCCCTGCGCGCCATCGCCGACGAACTGGACTGCGACCTGCTGTATTCCGCCGACCTTTACCTCGACTTCCTCCCGCGCGGCGTGAACAAAGGCTCTAGCCTGCAGGCACTGGCCGACTGGCTGGGCCTGGAGCACGACCAGGTACTGGCCGCCGGCGACACCCTGAATGACCTGTCCATGCTCAGCGCCACCTTCAAAGGCGTTTGCGTCGGCGCCTCCGAACCCGGACTGCTGCAAGCCACCCGTCATCATTCGCGCACCCTGCACGCGACTCGCACGGGTTGCGGCGGCATTCTCGAAGCCTTCGCCCACTTCGGCTTCCTTGGCGAGCACGGCATCGCCGCCGAACGACGCCAGGCCGCACAGCCCGGCAAAGCCGACCTGGTGATCGTCTACCATCGCCTGCCCTACGAGGAATACCGTGGCAAGGACGGCAAGCTGCAGCGCCGTCGCCCAACTTCGCCCAACGGCATCATCCCGACCCTGCTGAGTTTCTTCGCCGACGGCCGAAAAGGTTCCTGGGTGGCCTGGGCCGTCCATGAAGAGGACAACCAGGAAACCTTCGACACCCATACCACGGTGGATGCCGAGCGCTACCCGAAGCTGACCGCTGCACGGGTGCCGCTGAGCAAGGAAAAGGTCGACATCTTCTACAAACGCTTCTCCAAGGAAGCCTTCTGGCCGACCCTGCACACCTTCTGGGAGCGCGCCAGCTTCAACGAGGACGACTGGCAGGTTTTCTGCGAGGTCAACCGCGCCTTCGCCGAACGTACCGCCCTGGAAGCCGCCGAAGGTGCCGTGGTCTGGCTGCACGACTACAACCTGTGGATGGTGCCGGCCTACCTGCGTGAACTGCGGCCGGACCTGCGCATCGCCTTCTTCCACCACACCTACTTCCCGTCTGCCGATGTCTTCAACGTGGTGCCCTGGCGCCGGCAGATCGTTGGCAGCCTGCTGCAGTGCGACTACATCGGCTTCCATATTCCACGCCAGGTGGAGAACTTCGTCGATGTGGCGCGCGGCGTATTCCCGCTCAAGACCCTCGACCGGCAGAACTGCGCGCCCCGCTTTCTTACCTACGGCTGCGCCGTGGGCCTGGAACGCATGACCACCGCCCTGGACACCGGCACACGCACGGTCAAGCTCGGCGCCCACCCGGTCGGTCTGGATATCGAGCGGGTAAGCAGTGCCCTGCAGGCGCCGAAGATTCAGGAACTGATGGCACGTCTGCGCGAGGAGCTCAGCGGGGTCAAGCTGATCCTTTCGGTAGAGCGCCTCGACTACACCAAGGGCATCCTGGAGAAGCTCAACGCCTATGAGCGCCTGCTGGCGGACAATCCCGAGCTGCTCGGCAAGGTCACCCTGGTGACGGTGTGCGTGCCGGCGGCCAAGGAAATGACCATCTATGACGAGCTGCAGAGCCAGATCGAGCAGGCCGTGGGCCGCATCAACGGGCGCTTCGCCCGCATCGGCTGGACGCCGTTGCAGTTCTTCTTCCGCAGCCTGCCCTTCGAGGAGGTCAGCGCCTGGTATGCCATGGCCGACGTGATGTGGATCACTCCGCTGCGCGACGGCCTCAACCTGGTGGCCAAGGAATTTGTCGCCGCCCAGGGCCTGCTCGGCGGCAGTGGCGTGCTGGTGCTGTCGGAATTCGCCGGTGCAGCCGCCGAGCTCAAGGGTGCGCTGCTGACCAACCCACACGACCCGGTGGACCTGACCCAGACCTGCTACCTGGCTCTCAACCTGCCCAAGGCCGAAGCCCAGGCGCGGCTACGCGAACTGTTCGACATCGTCACCTTCAACGACATCCGCCGCTGGGGCGACGACTTCCTCGGCGCCGTCGGCCTCAACGAAGCCGCGACAGCACTGGAGCTGGTCAGCTGATCAGGCTTGGCAGTCGCCTGCGAATCGGCAGTGACCTTGAGTTGTTCTCCCGGGTTCGACGCCCGCCACAGCAGCGGGTTTGTCCATGGGTCGAACGACAGTCAAGCGGATCGACAGGGGGAATTTTTATTCGCTCGGTCAGCCGTTCTCGTATTGCGCCCGGGTAGCGCGCTGGCCGGAATATCCCCTCACCCGTTTACGGGAGAGGGTTAGGGAGAGGGGGCTACGGGCACCAGTGAATCTGTAGCGGCGCCTTGAGTAATGCGCGGATCGGCAGCTCACGGGCCTCCCCCGCTTGCAGCGCAAGGCTCAGCGTCGCCAGCTTGGCCGGCCCCTGGATCGCCAGCAGGCTCAGACGAGCCGCAGACAAAATCGGCAGGGTCAGCGACAGGCGCTCATGCGGAGCGACAGGAGCCCACATGGGCATCACCGCGCACGGGCAGTCCGGACGCAGTGCCTCGTCCAGCAATGGACTATCGGGAAACAGCGAGGCGGTGTGGCCATCATCCCCCATGCCCAGCACCAGCACATCGATGGCCGGCAGGCCGGCGATGGCCCGATCCGCCAATTCGGCAGCCTGCTCCAGGCTGGCCGCCGGGTGGTAAAGGCCAATCATGCGGGCCTCGGCTGCCGCGTCCTGCAGCAGATGCCGACGCACCAGCGCCTCGTTGCTGTTGGCATCCTCCAGCGCGACCCAGCGCTCGTCGGCCAGGCCGACCTGCACCTGCTGCCACGCTAGTGGCTCCTGCGCCAGACGCTCGAAGAACGCCACCGGGCTGCGACCGCCGGAGACCACCAGCAGCGCGCGGCCACGCGCCTGGATGGCCGCACGCAAGGCCTCTGCCACCTGCTGCGCCAGTGCCTCGGCCAGCGCCGACGCATCGGCGTGCTGCCGCCCCACCACATCGGCAGGCAATCGCAACTCGTTCAGTGTCATCGCAAGGCACTCAGGCTGGCCGTGAAGGTGCTGGCACCCTGCTCCGCCGTGCTGAAGCTGGCGCGCATGAACGCAAACAACTCGCGGCCGCTACCGATCGCCGCAGGCGGTGGCGCGACAAGCTCGCGGGCGGCGAACTCGGCGGCGTCGACCAGCACACGAAGCTCTCCGCTACGGCCGTCGACACGGATCAGGTCGCCATCGCGCACCCGCGCCAGCGGCCCGCCATCGAAAGCCTCGGGACAGACATGAATCGCCGCGGGCACCTTGCCGGAAGCACCGGACATGCGCCCGTCGGTGACCAACGCCACGTTGTAGCCACGGTCCTGCAATACACCAAGAAACGGCGTGAGCTTGTGCAGTTCGGGCATGCCATTGCAGCGCGGCCCCTGGAAGCGCACCACGGCGACGAAGTCGCAGTCCAGCTCGCCAGCCTGGAAGGCCTCGGCCAACGCGGCCTGGTCATGGAACACCCGTGCCGGGGCCTCGACCACATAGCGCTCCGGCGCCACAGCCGAAAGCTTCATCACCCCGCGGCCAAGATTGCCGTCGAGCAGGCGCAGGCCGCCCTCGGCCGAGAATGGCCGCGCCACCGGGCGCAGGATGCTCTCGTCCAGGCTGGCCGTCGCGCCCTCGCGCCAGACCAGGCGCTCGCCATCGAGAAACGGCTCTTCGGTGTAGCGGCGCAACCCCTGGCCGGCGACGGTGGCGACATCCTCGTGCAGCAAACCAGCATCGAGCAGCTCGCGGATCAGTAAGGCGGTGCCGCCGGCGGCGTGGAAGTGATTGATGTCGGCCTTGCCGTTGGGGTAGACGTGGGCCAGGGTTGGCACCACGTCGGACAGCTCGGCCATGTCCTGCCAGGTCAACTGGATGCCGGCAGCCTGGGCGATGGCCGGCAGGTGCAGGGTGTGGTTGGTCGAGCCGCCGGTGGCGTGAAGGGCCACCACGGCGTTGACCAGGCAACGCTCGTCGACGATCTGCCCGAGGGGCCGATAGTGCCCGCTCTGCCGGGTCAGGCGCGTCACCTGCTGGGCCGCCTCACGGGTCAGGGCATCGCGTAGCGGCGTGTTCGGGTTGACGAAGGAGGCGCCGGGCAGATGCAGGCCCATCACTTCCATCAGCATCTGATTGGTGTTGGCGGTGCCGTAGAAGGTGCAGGTGCCGGGGCTATGGTAGGCCTTCATCTCCGATTCCAGCAGCTCGTCACGGCTGGCCTTGCCTTCGGCGAAGCGCTCGCGCACCTCGGCCTTCTCCTTGTTCGACAAGCCAGAAGGCATCGGCCCGGCCGGCACGAACAGCATCGGCAGGTGACCGAAGCGCAGCGCGCCGATCAGCAGGCCTGGGACGATCTTGTCGCACACGCCCAGGCACAGGGCGGCATCGAACATGTTGTGCGACAGCGCCACAGCGGTGCCCATGGCGATCACCTCGCGGCTCGCCAGGCTGAGTTCCATGCCCGGCTCGCCCTGGGTCACACCATCGCACATCGCCGGCACACCGCCGGCCACCTGGCCGACCGAGCCGACTTCGTGCAACGCAGCCTTGATCCGCTGCGGGTACTCCGCATACGGCTGGTGCGCCGAGAGCATGTCGTTGTAGGCGGTGACGATGGCTACGTTGGCCGCATCCGGCAGGCGCAGGGTCTGCTTGTCCGCGCCACTGCAGCCAGCCACGCCGTGGGCGAAGTTGGCGCACTGCAGCTTGCCGCGCTGCGGGCCCTGATCAGCAGCCGCGGCAATCATCGCCAGGTAGCGCTGGCGAGTGGCGCGGCTGCGCTCGATCAGGCGCTCGGTGACTTCGAGAACGCGGGGATGCATGAATCGGCTCCTCAGGCTGTGCTATTGCGACACTGTAACTCCGCACGCGATTGAAATCTTTCGTCGGAATTTAGCGGCTGCCGCTGCACCGCCGCTGGCGCTAACGTAGCCGCCTGGAATTTTCTCGCGAGCTCCATCATGGATTCGATTACCCAGGCAGTCCTCGGCGCCAGCATTCAGGGCGCTTTGCTCGGTCGCTGGCAAGGTCGTCGCGCCCTGCTCTACGGCGCCATGCTCGGCACCCTGCCCGACCTCGACGTGGTCATCGACTACGGCGATGCCGTGGCCGACATGACCTTCCACCGTGGATTCAGCCACTCGCTGCTGGTACTCAGCCTGCTCGCCGTGGCAATCACCCTGCTGGCGCGTCGGTTGCAGCCCAACCCGGCCTACTCGACGCGACGATTATTTTTCGCGGTATGGCTGGTCTTGATCACCCATCCGCTGCTGGACAGCTTCACCAGTTATGGCACCCAGCTGCTGTGGCCCTTGCAGACACCGCCAATCGCCTGGTCGTCGGTGTTCATCATCGACCCGCTGTACAGCGTGCCGCTGCTGGTGGCGGTGCTGGTCGGTCTGGTGCGCGGCCTGCGCGAGCGCCCGCAGTGGCTGGCGATCTCGGCGCTATGCCTGTCCAGCGTCTACCTGGCCAGCACCCTGGCCGGCAAATGGATGGCCGAGCAGCGTGTGCAGGACGTGCTGGCCGCACGCGGCCTCCAGGCCGACAGCCTGTTCAGCACGCCAACGCCGTTCAACAGCCTGCTCTGGCGGGTGATCGTGGTGGACGGCGACGACTATCACGAAGCCCTGGTCGGCTGGTTCGACCAGCAACAGCCACAGCTGGTACGCATCGCCCGTGGCACGGCGCTGGCCGAGGCCTTGCGCGACTCGCCGCAACATCAGCGCCTGCAATGGTTCACCCACAACGTGCTGCGTTACGACCGGGTGGGCGATCAGCTGATCGTGACCGACCTGCGCCTGGGCATGACCGGTTTCCATCCGTTCCGCTTCGTCATGGCGGAATGGCGTGATGGCGCCTGGTATGCCCTGCCCTGGGTCGAACGCCTGCCGTTCAACCGCGGCGAGCCCGCCCAGCTGCTGACCCTCTGGCAGCGCATCTGGGATCAGCGAGAAGAAGTGCCACTCCTGGCCTGGGCCAACACCCTGAGCCAGCGCCCCTGAAACGAAGAGCCCGGCAGTCGCCGGGCTCTTCATTCTTACGCCTGAGTCATCTGCGCGGTGCGCGCCGTCTTGATGCGGAAGCAGACCCAGATGAACAGCACCCACACCGGAATGGCGTACACCGACGCCTGGATGCCCGGGATCATCAGCATCACGCCGAGAATGAACAGCACGAAGGCCAGGCACAGGTAGTTGGCGAAGGGGAACCAGAACGCCTTGAAGCTTGGCTCCGTGCCCTTGGCGACCATGGCCTTGCGGAACTTCAGATGGGCCAGGCTGATCATCGCCCAGTTGATCACCAGGGCAGCGACCACCAGCGACATCAACAGCTCCAGCGCGCTCTGCGGCACCACGTAGTTGACCACCACGCAGAGCAGCGTCACCGCCGCCGACAGGGCGATGGCCAGCACCGGTACGCCGCGATCATTCACCTTCATCAGCGCCTTCGGCGCGTCGCCCTGCTCGGCCAGGCCGTAGAGCATACGGCTGTTGCAGTACACGCCGCTGTTGTAGACCGATAGCGCGGCGGTCAGCACCACGAAGTTGAGCACGTGCGCAGCGGTGCCTTCGCCGATCAGCGAGAAGATCTGCACGAAGGGGCTGCTGGCGTAGGCGTCGCCACCGCTGGTCAGGGTCTTGACCATGTCGTCCCAGGGGTGCAGCGACAGCAGGATGGTCAGCGCGCCGATGTAGAAGATCAGGATGCGCCAGACCACCTGGTTGATCGCCTTGGGGATCACCGTCTTCGGCTGATCGGCCTCGGCGGCGGTGATGCCGACCAGCTCCAGGCCACCGAAGCTGAACATGATGATCGCCATCATCATCACCAGCCCGGACACACCATTGGGGAAGAAACCGCCGTGGCTCCACAGGTTGCTGATGCTGGCCTGCTCGCCACCGGTGCCGCTGACCAGCAGATAGCCGCCGAGCAGGATCATGCCGATGATCGCCACCACCTTGATGATGGCGAACCAGAACTCGGTCTCGCCGAACGCCTTCACGTTGACCAGGTTGATCAGGTTGATCAGTACGAAGAACGCCGCCGCCGTGGCCCAGGTGGGGATTTCCGGCCACCAGTACTGCACGTACTTGCCCACGGCCGTGAGTTCGGCCATGCCGACCAGCACGTAGAGCACCCAGTAGTTCCAGCCGGACAGGAAACCGGCGAACGGCCCCCAGTAGCTATGCGCGAAGTGGCTGAAGGAGCCGGCGACCGGCTCCTCGACGATCATCTCGCCGAGCTGGCGCATGATCAGGAAGGCGATGAAACCACCGATGGCGTAACCGAGGATCATCGACGGGCCGGCGCTCTGCATCACCCCGGCGGAGCCGAGGAACAGGCCGGTGCCGATGGCGCCACCGAGGGCGATCAGCTGGATATGGCGGTTCTTCAGGCCGCGCTTGAGCGGGCCGGTGTGCAAGTGTTCGGACATCAGCGGGCGCTCCGAATCGGACGCGGGGCGAGGCAAGTGCGAGGCATGGGTTCACCTGTCTGTCGGAAAATCCGCCGGGCTCGTGGTCCGGCGGCATCGTCTGGGCCTGTCGGCCGCGGCTCGCCTGGCGACGAGCGCCGCGCAGTATAACCGAGCCGCCGCGTCGACGGCTTGGCGGAAAGCCGCCACAAGCCGGCCTTTCATCGATTCACCGCGGCCGCCGAGCAGCTGAACACTTTTTCGTGTGCGCGGGATAACCGGCCCGCGAGCCTGCAACGGTCTTTTGTCCGAACAAGGCAGCGGGCACACTGTGCCTTTCTCAGTGCCCGATTTCCCCCATGAACCCCGAAGACCTGCTGCTCCTCGTCACCCGCACCATGCCCTACGGCAAGTACAAGGGCCGCCTGCTCGCTGACCTGCCCGGCCACTACCTCAACTGGTTCGCCCGCGAAGGCTTTCCCAAGGGCGAGATCGGTCGCCTGCTCATGCTGATGCAGGAGATCGATCACAACGGCCTCAAGCCCTTGCTGGAGCCGCTGCGCAAACGCTGATGCCGGTGCATTTGCACGCGCAATAACGCAGCCGCCAGCGCCCCGCCTCGTTTAGCTTTAGCGCCACAACCACGACGAGGATTTGCCAGCATGCATCGCTATTTCAGTCTCGCCGGGCGTACCGCCCTGGTCACCGGTGGCAGCCGCGGTATCGGCCGCATGATTGCCCAGGGTCTGCTCGAAGCCGGCGCGCGGGTGTTCATCTGCGGGCGCGATGGTGCAGCCTGTGAAACGACCGCCGCCGAACTCAGCCAGTTTGGCGAGTGCATCGGCCTGGCGGCGGACCTGTCCGGCGAGGAAGGCGCCCGCGCCCTGGCCGCCGAACTGGGCCAGCGCATCGACCGGCTCGACATCCTGGTCAACAACGCCGGCACCAGTTGGGGCGCGCCGCTGGAGAGCTACCCGGTCAAGGGCTGGGAAAAGGTCATGCAACTCAACGTCACCGCCGTGTTCAGCTGCATCCAGCAGCTGCTGCCGCTGCTGCGCAAGGCCGGCAACGCGCAGAACCCGGCGCGGGTGATCAATATCGGTTCGGTGGCCGGTATCAGCTCGATGAGTGAAGAGGCCTATGCCTATGGCCCGAGCAAGGCCGCACTGCACCAGCTGTCGCGCAACCTGGCCCGCGAGCTGGTCGACGAGCACATCAACGTCAACGTCATCGCCCCCGGCCGCTTCCCGAGCAAGATGACCCGCTTCATCTCCAACGACGAGGCCGCACTGGCCGCCGACGTGGCGCTGATCCCGATGAAGCGCTGGGGCCGCGAGGAAGAGATGTCGGCGCTGGCCATCACCCTGTGCAGCGCGGCGGGTGCCTACATGACCGGCGCCATCATTCCCATCGACGGCGGCTTCACCCTGTAAGAAGGCTGCTCAAGCCGAAGGCAGGCTCCGGCGCCAGGAGCCTGTCGCGCTCAGTCGATGCTGGCTTGAGTGGTCTGCGGATAGGCCTTGAGCCAACTCGCGACCACGGCATCTCGCGTATTGCCCTCGATATGCAGCAGGCCATCACGCAGAGCCTGGTGAACGTCGAGCTTGCCATTGCGCAGGGCCAGCAGGACGCCCTCCCCCGTGACGACAACAGCCTCACCCGGCCCCGGCGGCGGCGCATGCAGCGTAACGCCCTGGGCGCTGAAACGGACCCACAGGCCAGGCTCTACCAGCAGCAAGCTGAAATCCTCAGCCCCCAACGCAGGATGGCTGCGCAAAGACTCCAGCTGGTGCAGGGTCCGGCGCATGCCAAAGCCCCCCGGCAGCGGCAATGGCCGCGCCAGATGCTTGTTCAGGTAGGCCTGCTGCAATGCCAGGGAGACGCCCAGCGACGCCGGATGGGCGAGACTCAAGTCGACGGCCAGGCCATCGTAGCTGCAGGCGTTGGCCGTGCCGGCCATCAGCAACCCGCTGAGCACCAGTGCCAGACAGCCCCGATAGCAGGCCCTCACGCTCAACGGCCCGCCCAGAAGGGCTCGCGCAGGTCACGCTTGAGGATCTTGCCGGCTGCCGAAAGCGGCAGCGCCTCGCGGAACTCCACGCTCTTCGGGCATTTGTAGCCGGCGATCTGCGTGCGGCAGTGCGTGCGCAGCTCCTCCTCAGTGGCACTGGCACCGGGCTTGAGCATGACCACAGCATGCACAGTCTCCCCCCAGGCATCGTGGGGAATGCCGATCACCGCGCACAGCGCCACCGCCGGATGGGTGGCCAGGACGTTCTCGACCTCGGCGGAATACACATTCTCGCCGCCGGTGATGATCATGTCCTTGACCCGATCGACGATGAACAGGTGGCCATCCTCGTCCATATAGGCGGCATCGCCGGTGTATAGCCAGCCGTCTTTGAGCACCTTGGCGGTTTCCTCCGGCTTGCCCCAGTAGCCCTGCATCACGGTCGGGCCGCTGACCAGCAGCTCGCCGATGGCACGCCGCGGCACTTCCGCCCCCTGGCCATCGATGATCTTCACCCACTGACCGAACATGGGCCGCCCCACCGAGCGGTGCAGCCCGACGGCACGCGCCTCGGGGCCGTGGTTGGCCGGGGGGTTGAAGGACACCAGACCGGTGTTCTCGGTAAGGCCGTAAACCTGCATGAACGCGGCCTGCGGCAGCAGATCCATAGCCTTTTCCAGCAGCGCCTCGCTGATCGGCGAGGCGCCGTAGAGGATGCGTTGCAGGCAACCGAGATCGAACTCGGCAAAGCGCGGATGGGCCAGCAGCGCCTGCAGCATGGTCGGCACCAGCAGCGTCTCGTTGGCCTGCTCGCGGCACAGGGTCTGCAGCAGCTCGACAGGCTCGAATCCGGGGATGTAGACGTTGCTGTCGCCGCTCACCACCCGCGCGTAGGCGGCGGCCAGGCCGGCGATGTGGAACAGCGGAGCCACATTGAGGCCGACCAGATTGGCCAGCGGCGCCTGCTCGGCCAGGCGCAGCAGCACGGTGGTCAGCAGCGCGGCATGCGAGAGCATCACGCCCTTGGGCCGGCCGGTGGTGCCGCCGGTGTACATGATCACCGCCAGGTCCTCGCCACCGGAACGGCTGTCCGCGACAGGTTCGGCGGACTCGATCAGGCGCTCCATGCTCAACGTGCCGGAGGGCGCTCGCGCCTCGCCGGCATGCATCAGCATGGGACGTTGGGTGACGCTGGCCAGGATCTCCGGCAGCAACGGCAGGTGATGGTCGTCGACCAGCAGCAGCGCGGCGCCGCAGTCGTCCAGCGAATAGGCGATCTCGGCGGCGCTCCAGCGGGTGTTGACCGGATTGAGCACGGCGCCCAGCCACCAGCAGGCCAGCATGATTTCCTGATAATGATCGGAGTTCACCGCCAGCACGGACACGCGCTCGCCCTTGGCGACGCCCAGCTTGTGCAGGCAGCCGGCCAGACGGGCGATACGCTCGGCGGATTCGCGGTAGCTGCGCCGGCGTTCGCGAAAGACTGTGGCTGTACGCGTGGGATAGAGCTGCGCTGCGCGATGAAGTGCGTGAGTCAACTGCATGGAAAAATGCCTCAACAAAAACGCCGCCCGGTAAGGGGCGGCGTGCGCATGGTTCAGGGAGTGGCGATGTTGAACCAGAAGTCAAAGGTGTCGAGCAGCCCCATGAATTCACCAAAGGCCGCCGGACGACCGTCGAATGTCAGCTCGCCGGAGGCAACCTTCTGCTCCAGGGTGGCGCGACCGAGCTGGATATCTTCCAGGGTGGTCTTGTTCATGGTCAGACCGACATCGGCCTTGTCGCTGGCCTTGGGCTCGTAGGTCAGCACACCGTTTTCCACGGTCAGGGCGTAGCTCTTGCCCAGGTCGCTGAAGGTGTAATTGAGCACCAGCTTCTTGCCCGCGGCACGTTCGCCGTTGAGACGTACAGCCAGGTAGTCGAAGAGCATTTCCGGGGTCATGGCGCGGATCACATCCGGGCTGGCGGTCATGGTGCCACCGGCACTCGGCTTGCCATTGCGCAGCTCGAAGGCGCCTTGCAGGTAGATCGAGCGCCACGGGCCGGACTCGGCCTGGTAGCCCAGCTGTTCATAGCTGTCGGCCAGCAGGTTCTTGGCTTCGGTATTGTCCGGCTCGGCAAACACCACCTGCTTGGCTACTTCGGCCACCCAGCGGTACTGCCCCTTGGCGAAGTCGGCCTTGGCCTTCTCCAGCACGGCGGCGGCGCCGCCCATGTATTCGACATACTTCTGCGCAGCCGGCTGTGGCGGCAGATTGTCGAGGTTGGCCGGGTTACCGTCGTACCAGCCCATGTAGCGCTGGTAGACCGCCTTGGCGTTGTGCTTGAGCGTGCCGTAGTAGCCACGGGTCGGCCAGTTTTGCTCCAGCTCCGGCGGCAGCTTGATGGCTTCGGCGATCTCCTCGCCAGTCATGCCCTGGTTCATCATGCGCACGGTCTGGTCGTGGATGAACTTGTAGATGGCACGCTGTTTCTTCAGGTAATCGTCGAACTGTGCCTGCCCCCACTGCGGCCAGTGGTGGCTCTGGAAACGCACCTCGGTCTTGTCGCCGAACAGGGCCAGGGTCTCGCCAATGTACTTCGACCACTGCAGCGCATCGCGCACCTGGGCGCCGCGCAGGGTGAGGATGTTGTGCATCACGGCGGTGGTGTTCTCCGCCATCCACATGGCCTTGCTGTCCGGGAAGTAGGTGTTCATCTCCACCGGCGCCTCGGTGCCGGGGGTGATCTGGAACTGCATGCGCACGCCGTCGACCGTCAGCTCGTCGCCGGTCTTGTGCACGAACTCGGTGGGCTGGATCAGGGTGATGGTGCCATTGGAGGCGGTCAGGCCCAGGCCGGAGCCCACGCTGCCCTGCTCACCACGCGGCAGCAGCGCACCGAACATGTAGATGGCGCGACGGGCCATGGCGTTGCCGGCGATCACGTTCTCGCTGATGGCATGCTCGTCGAAGCCCTCGGGCGCGATGATGCGCACCTTGCCGGCCTTGACGTCGGCCTCGTCGACGATGCCGCGGATACCGCCAAAGTGGTCGATATGCGAGTGGCTGTAGACCACGGCAACCACGGGCTTCTTGCCCAGGTGCTCGCTCACCAGTTCGTAGGCGGCCTTGGCCGGCTCGGCGCTGACCAGCGGATCGAATACGATCCAGCCGGTCTTGCCCTCGATAAAGGTGATGTTGGACAGGTCATAGCCACGCACCTGGTAGATGCCGTCAGTGACCTTGAACAGGCCGTACTGGACATTCAGTTGCGCGTTACGCCACAGGCTGGGGTTGACGCTGTCCGGCGCGGGCAGATCGGCCTTGATGAAGCGCTTGTAGCTCTCCAGATCCCACACCACCTTGCCGCTGGCGTCCTTGAGGGTCAGGGTATCGGGTTTGGCAATGAAGCCACGCTGGGCATCTTCGAAATCGCGCTTGTCGGCGAACGGCAGCTGCTCCAGCACGGCCTGGTTGGCCGCGACGGTCGCCGCGCTGGCCGGCTTGCTCGGCTGCGGCTCGGCCTGGGCGATGGCGGAGGCCAGCAGCGCGACAGCCACGCCGCTGCTGGTCAGGCATTTCAGGTATCGATTCATCGATGACTCCTCGTTTTTATTGTCTTGGCCCCGTTTAGGCCTGGGCGATCCACTCGGCGGCGCGTTCGGCCAGCATGATGGTCGGCGCGTTGGTGTTGCCGCCGATCAGGGTCGGCATGACCGAGGCGTCGACCACGCGCAGCTTGTCGATGCCATGCACGCGGAGCTGCTGGTCGACCACGGCCATCTCGTCGCTGCCCATCTTGCAGGTACCGATGGGGTGGTAAATGGTGTCGGTTCTACGGCGCAGCACCTCGATCAGCTGTTCATCCTGGTACAGGCCTTCGCTGTAGATGTCGCGCAGGCCGTACCGGGCCAGCGGCTGCTGGGCGACGATCTCCTGGGTCATGCGGTAACCCTTGAGCAGCGTCTGCACATCGTCGTCATGGCTCAGCAGCTTCGGGTCGATGCGCGGTGCAGCGCTGGGGTCGGCACTGGCCAGACCGACACTGCCAGTACTCTTGGGGCGCAGTACGCAGACGTGGCAGCTGTAGCCGTGCCCCCAATGCAGGGTGCGGTTGTGGTTGTCCACGATGGTGAACACCGAGTGGAGCTGGATATCCGGCCGTGCCAGGCTCGGGTCGGTCTTGAGGAAGGCTCCGCCCTCGCCGATGTTGCTGGCCAGCGGGCCACTGCGCTTGGCCAGGTACTGCACCAGGGCCGAGCCCATCTTCACACTGCCGCGCAGGGAGTAGCCCATGAACGAGGTGTCGTCGCTCTTGTAGCAGAGCACCACATCCGGGTGATCCTTGAGGTTCTGGCCCACGCCCGGCAGCTCATGCAGCACACCAATGCCGTGCGGCTTGAGTTCAGCCTCCGCGCCTATGCCGGACAGCATCAGTAGCTGCGGGCTGCCGAAGGCACCGGCACAGAGCAGCACTTCCTTATTCGCCAGAATCGAGGTTGACTGGCCTTTGATCCGTACCTGCACACCGCTGGCCTGCTTGCCCTGCAGCAGAATGCGCTCGACCAGGGCGCCAGTGATGACGGTGAGATTCTTACGGCTGTTACGGATCGGTTTGAGGAAAGCAGTCGCGGTGCTCCAGCGGCGACCGTCGCGGATGGTCACATCGTACTGGCCGATACCTTCCTGCTCCGCGCCATTGAAATCCTGATTGAAGCGATGACCGGCCTTCTGCCCGGCGCTGATGAACGCCTCGGTCGCGACATGGGCCTCTGGGCGGCCCACATACAGCTCACCGTCACCACCGTGGAATTCATTGGCGCCCCGGTAATGCATTTCGCTTTTGCGGAAATACGGCAGTACGTCCTGAAAGCCCCAGCCCTGGTTGCCCAAGGCAGCCCAGTCATCGTAGTCACTGTGATGGCCACGGATGTAGATCATGCCGTTGATCGAACTGCTGCCGCCCAGCGTCTTGCCACGCGGCTGATAGCCCTTGCGCCCTCCCAGGCCAGGCTGCGGCACGGTATCGAAGGCCCAGTTCACATGTTTGGTTGGCAGAATGGCGGCAACGCCGGCAGGTGCATGAATCAGCGGCGAACTGTCTTCCGGGCCTGCCTCCAGCAGGCATACGGAAACCGCCGGATCGGCACTCAGGCGATTGGCCAGCACACAACCGGCGGAGCCGGCACCCACGATCACGTAGTCGAACTGCATGGCACCCTCCAACAAACAGTGAATTTGGATTCAGAAATTCATTGTTGGCGAGGCACGGCCAGTTTAGATTGATCTTTGACGACACAGATTTGATTCTTGACGACATGGAACCTTTCATCCGCACCACCTCTTTTGCCGGCTTCCGTGAGCTGGTCAGCCAGCTCGGCGCCGATCCCCTGCTCTATCTGGAACGTTTCCGGGTGCGTCCCGAGCTGCTCGACGACGAGGATGCGCGCGTGCCCTTCCGTTCACTGGTCGGGATGTTGGAGGCGGCGGCCGAGGAGCTGGACTGCCCGGACTTCGGCTTGCGCATGAGCGAATATCAGCACCTGCATGTGCTCGGCCCGATCGCCCTGATCGCCTGCAATGCCAGCAGCGTCGGCCATACCCTGGCGGAAATCGTGCGTTTCATCGGTTACCACAGCTCAGGGATAGTGCTGGATCTCGATCTCAGCGAAGCGCAGGCGCCCTGCCTGGTCATCGAGCTGCGTCTGCCGGGTGCGCAGCGGCAGATGGCGGAACTGGCCATGGGCGTGACCCTGAAGACCATGAAGCTGCTGTGCGGCTCGACCTTTACACCACAAGCCGTGCAGCTGGCCAGCGCCAGCCCGGTGCCAGCGGCACGCTACCGCCGCCATTTCGGCAGCGAGGTCTACCTGGGCCAGGCGCGCAATGCCCTGGTGTTCGCCGAGCGCCAGGTCGGCCAGCGTATCGAACGCCAGGATCCGGCCCTGCACCGTACCCTGGTGCAGTACCTCAGCCAGATACATCTGCTCGGCGCACCGGACCTGCTGGAGCAGGTGCGCCGCCTGGTGCTGCGCCTGTTACCGGTACAGCAGTGCCGCCTGCCGCTGGTGGCCGAGCAACTCGGCCTGCACGAACGCAACCTGCAGCGCCAGCTGGCCGAGCTGGGCCACCGATTCGACGAGCTGGTCGAGGGCATTCGCCGTGAGCGCGCGGACTTCTACCTGGCCGAGCGCGACATCCCCATGTCGCAGATCGCCGGCATGCTCGGCTACAGCGAGCAGAGCGTGTTCAATCGCGCCTGCCGGCGCTGGTTCGCCATGACGCCCAGTGCACGCCGGCGCCTGCTGTTGGGCCGCTAGTCGGTCAACCCCAGTTCCTTGGCCCGCGCCACCGCCTGGGTGCGGCGCTCCACGCCCAGCTTGAAGTTGATGCGCTGGGCATGGGTCTTCACCGTGTGCAGCGAGATAAATAGCTGCTCGGCGATCTGCTGGTTGGACAGGCCCCGAGCAATCAGCTTGAGCACATCCAGCTCACGTTTGCTCAGCAGCGCCAGTTGCGCATTCAGCGTGCCGGTACTCTCCACCGCCCAGCGCATCATCGCCGGGTTACGCTGGGCCAGGCCCTGTTCGACACTGACCAGGCCCATTTGCCGGGCCAGCGCCAGCGCATCGAGGAAGGCCTGCTTGGCCTGCGGGTAACGCCCCTCGGCATGCAGCCCCTCGGCCAGGCTGAAGCCGATCTCGCAAGCCAGGGGTCGCCGCCCGGCGGCGAGTGCATCGGCATGCATCTGCTCCAAAACACACAGGGCCTCGGCACGTCCCTCGCTGTGCAGACGCGCCAGGTTGAGCAACAGGTTCAGGCGCAGATCCAGATCCGGCACACCGAAGGGGGCTAGATGGCAAGGCGCTTCATGGCTCGGCTGCAGGCTTTTCTGCACCGGTTCATGCTGCCCCTGGGCCAGCCAGAGCCTCACTTTAGCCGCCAGCAGGACCCCCCGGTAATGCTGTGGGTCGACGTGCTGGTACTGCAGCTCGCGCTCGGCATCGGCAATACGGGCAAAGGCCGAAGCGTAGTCGCCATGCAACGCGTCCAGCTCGACCAGGCCCAGGCAGCCCCAGACCAAGGCCGGATCGGAGCAAACCCGGGACTCCTCGATGCCCGCCAGGAGGGTGGCCTCGGCCTCCTGATAATGACCGCGCTGCAACAACAGGCTGCCCCACAGCAGTTGCGTACGCCCGCGCATCGGGCTCGGCTCCGTACCCCAGGCCTGGGTGAGCTCGACATGCAGGCGGCGCAACAAACTCTCGGCCCTTAGCAACTCGCCACGCATTTCCAGCAGCTTGGCGTGCTCCAGAGTGAGCAGGCTTTCATAGGCCAGGCTGCCATGCTCACGGGCCAGCCTGATGGACTCGCGGTTGAGCTCCTGGGCCTGTTCGAACTGCCCCTTGAACAAAGCGTGCTCGACCAGCATCAGGCGGCACAGCAGGCGTTGACTCCAGGCCCGTTCCGGCAGCTCGTCGATGGCCTCGCTCAGCAGCACCATAGCGGCATCGATCTGCCCGGAGTGGAAGTACAGCTTGCCCGTCAGCGCCTTGAGCTGGGCGATCAGCTCGTACTGACGCCGGGCATTGGGTTGCGGCAGGAAGCGCTCGAGCGCCTGGATAAAGCGCTGAGTCTCCTCAAGGCGCCCACTGAGCACCGTGGCCCAGGCGTTGAGCAGGGTCAGGCGCACAGTGCTGACCAGCATGTCCTCGGGCAGCTCGCTCTGCCACTCCAGCAATAGGGCAATGCCGCGCCCCTGCAGCAGGCGATCCTCGGTGTAACGTTCCATCAGGCTGGCCGCCACTTCCGGCTGACCGGCCTGCAGGGCGAACTCTACGGCAGGTCTGACCTGCTCCTGGGCCAGGTAATGCTGGCAGGCCTTGCGAAACAGCGCCTTGGCCATGCTGGCGGGCAATTGCTCGGCCAACAAGGGCGCCACCGCCGGGTGGATGCGCAGCCATTGGCCGTCCTGATCCACAGGCACCACGAACAGGGCACAGGTCTTGAGCTGCTCAAGCAAATTGGCGCCTTCCCCCGCTCCCAACAACTGCTCGCACAGCTGCGCTTCGAACTGCGGAAAGTGGGCCAGGGAAAACAGCGCAAGCTGCCAGTCGCCGGGCAACTCGTCGAGGACTTCGCGCCGCAGGTAATCAAGCAGCAAAGAGGTGTTGCCCTCGGCCTGCAGCGGCAGACCTGGCCGGCTACCGATCAGGCGCAACCGGACACCTGCACACCAGCCATGCGAGCGTTGATGCAGCTCCAACAGCTCCTGCCGCGCTAACTCATAACCGGCCAGCCGCAGCCAATCGCCCAGCTCATCGACAGTGAACGCCAACTCACGCCCGTCGAGCTCGAACAACTCACCGCCGAGCAGCAAGCGAGTCAACTGCAATTGCGGCCGACGTCGGCTGGCAATCCACCAGCGCAGACAGGACGATGACTCCTGTATCAACTCATTGAGTGCCAGATCCAGCGCATCGTTGGGAAAACGCGGGTAATCATCCAGCACCAGCCACAGCGGCTGGTTAAACGAAACCAGGGCTTCGTGCACCTGAGCAGGCTCTTCGACCGGCAGAGCCAACGCCCGAGCCAGCTTGACCAGCAACGCTTCGGCGCTCAGCGGCTGCCCGCGCAGGTCCACACGCACCATGCGGGTGCCGGCCGGGCAACGAGCCAGGCACTCGTCAAGCAATGCACTCTTGCCGCTGCCCGCCGGCGCCCAGAGCAGGCGTAGCCGGCAATCGGCCTCGAGCAGGGCATCGCTCAGGCGAGGACGAAGGAGGTTACGCAGGACTGCCATGTTGTAAGTGCTCGATTCTTGTTTGTATGCCGTCATCCTTACAGAGCCTCCTGTGACGAGCAAATGCTGCAGCCAAAAAAGTCGAGGGGCAGCGCTTCGTGCGCCGCCTGAAATGAAAGCGGTGCAGGCCCAAGGCCTAAAAAAAAAGCGGCCCGAAGGCCGCTCAAGACTTGGAGTAGCGCGTTTGGATCAGCGAACGCCGGCCTGGCGCAGGGCCGCCGGGGTGTACTGCGAGGCGGTAGCCTTGGCACCGAACTCGTAGGCCTGCTTCTCTTCGTTCTTCAGACCGAGTACCGAGTAGCGACCGGAAATCAGGTCGTACAGGCCTTCGGCGGTATAGCCCGGCACCTGCTTGTGGTAGTACTGCTGGGCATAGCCCTCGCCCACCCGCCACAGCTGACCACGACCGTCGTAGTGATCGACCAGCGCCAGCTGCCAGGTGTCTTCATCGAAGTACATGTGGCGAGTGGCATAGATGTGGCGCTCACCCGGCTTGACCTTGGCCACCACTTCCCACACGCGGTGCAGCTCGTAACGCACCAGGTTCTGATCGATGTGGCCAGGCTTGAGGATGTCCTCGTACTTCAGGCTAGGCGAGTCCAGCTTGTAGTTGTTGTAGGGGATGTACATCTCCTTCTTGCCCACCAGCTGCCAGTCGTAGCGATCCGGTGCGCCGTTGAACATGTCGTAGTTGTCCGAGGTGGCCAGACCGTCGGCAGCGGTAGCCGGGCCGTCGTAAGCCACCTGCGGAGCACGGCGTACGCGGCGCTGGCCGGCGTTGTACAGCCAGGCCATGCGCGGCTCTTTCACCTGGTCGATGGTTTCGTGCACCAGCAGCACGTTACCGGCCAGACGCGACGGCGCGGTTACGCTCTGGATGAAGTAGAACAGGATGTTCTCGGCTTTATTCGGATCGAGATCCGGCAGATCGCTCGGGTAGGACACCTCGTCATGGAACTGCACCATGCTGAAGGCGCCGTTGACCTGCGGCTGCACGCGGGTCATGTAACGCTTGACGTTACCGCCGCGGTAACGGGTGGTGTGGTTCCACACCACTTCCACGCCACTCTTCGGAATCGGGAAGGCGTAATAGCGGCTGTCACCGAAGTTCTTCAGACCGTTACCGCCATCGATGCTCTCGGTTTTTTCCGCGCTGACCTTGATTGCGCTGTAGATGTTTTCCGGCAGCGCGGCAGTACGGTGGGTCGGGTAGACCTGGATCTTGTAGGTGTCCGGGTAGCGCTTGAGCATGGCCAGCTGGCCGGCGGACAGCTTGTCCTTGTACTGCTCGGCATTGGCCGGAGTAATGGTCAGCAGCGGTTGCTCACCGGCAAACGGGTCGGCCAGAAAGCCCTTGGCATCCACCGCACCAGCGTTGGTCGGCAGGCCGCCGGTCCAGGCGGGGATACTGCCGTCGGCGTTACCAGCCTTCTCGGCGCCCATCGGCGTCAGGCTGGTGCCGAGCTTGGCGGCTTCTTCCGGGGACACCTTGGCCATGGCCACACTGGTGGCCAGCAGGCTCAGAACCAGGGCGCCAGCTTGGAACAGGGTATTTTTCGCTTTCATCTGCATAGTCATCCTAAAGTCCGCTCTGTACTTAGAAGCTCACGCCGAAGCTGAGCGCGACGAAATCGCGATCGGTCTGAGTGTTGTAATCGCCATCGAAGAAGTCGGTGTAGCTCAGGCTGGCGGTGTAAGTGTTCTGGTACTCGGCATCCAGACCGACACTGATGGCCTTGGAGCCTTCGTTGAACACTGGACCATAGCCGTCGACGTCATGGGACCAGGCCATGTTGGGCTTGAGGTTGATCCCGGCGAATACGTTGCTGTATTCGAGGATGCCGCGCGCACGGTAGCCCCAGGAGGTGTTGGTGTAGAAGCCGTGGGTGCCGTACTCGTCGCGAGCCAGAGCGCTGGTGGGGGAGCCGTAGATCGAATCACGACCGTAGCGAACCTCGTCGCGGCTTTCCAGGCCGCCGATGCTTGTGATGGCAGCTTCGCCCACCAGGGTCAGGCGCGAGGCGCCCAGCACTTGGTCGAAGAAGTGAGTGAAGGTGGTCTGTGCCTGGGTCACTTCCTTGCGGTTGTAACCCTGCAAGTACTGATCAGCTTGACCCACCGCAGCTCGAACACCAGCCATTCCAGCGCCCGCAGCGGCAAAAGCACCCGCAGGAACAGTGGCCAACTTGGCAGTCATGTCGGTACCGTTGATCGCGAGCGGCATGTTCGGACGGTAGCTGATTTCACCAGACCAGGCGGTGCCACTAGGCAACGTGGTAGAGAAGCTCAGGCCATACAGACGAATATCCTCAGGGTATTCGAGGTAATACTCACCAGTACCAAGCAGGATCGGCTGAGCCAGTGAGCCATTTGCCGTAGTAAACGCACTCTGAATTTGCGCAGCACTACCCGTCATATAAGCCGCATTGGGAGTGCGGCTGTGATAGTTCATAAAGTAGGCGCCATATTCGGTATCGTCACCGAGCCAACGCAATGCGACACCCCACTGACCGGAGTCACGCGCGTCTCGGTCACCGCCACGAGGCACAACCAACCCTTCCGGCGTTACCGTAACACCTCTGCTGGCAAGTAGCGCAGAGGTACTGGGGGCGTTAAGTGTTCTGAGGGTGCCTGCGTCCAGAATGGTGTAGTTAGTGTCACAACCGTCAGCAGCTACATCACTAGAGGCAAAGAAGGTACCGCAGTTATCAGCGACAGTCTGATCCCACTCCAGCTGGTAAAAGGCCTCTGCCGAAAGCTGGTCGGTGATCGACTGGGAGACATAGAACATGTTGACTGGAATCAGGCCTTCCTTGACTTCTGCGCCGGGGCGACGGAAAGCAGCGGCGTCGACCGGGTTGATCGAGTTGATCGAGTTCTGGATGAAGGTGCTCTCGCCCCAGCTCACCACCTGCTTACCGAGACGCACGGTGCCGGGCTGCTCGGCGATGTCGTAGTTGTGGTAGACGAAGGCGTCGAGGATTTCTGCGCCCGAGGACTGAGCGGCCTGCTTGCGGTTGTGGTCGTCGATGTCCTTGAACAGACGGCTCTCGTCCTTCAGCTCGAAGTCGTACCAGTACTTGCCACGCACAAATACGCCGGTGTCGCCGTACTTCAGCTCGAGGTCGTGAATGCCTTTGAAGATTTTCGAGAAGGTCTCGCCCTTCTTGAAGTTGAGCCGTCCGTCGTCGCCGGTCTGGGTGAAGCCGGTGCCACCGTTGGCGGTACCGATCAGATCCTTGTCCGGGCTGGCGGTCGACCAACTGGCACCGACGGACAGGGACGAGTCCAGCTGCCCCTCGATCTCACCGATATCGAAACTCACCGCCTGAACATTGGCGGCGCTGCTCAGTGCTACGGCTGCGGCCAATGCCTGCAGTCGGAAACCTGTGCGCCCTATTGTTGTTTTCATGTGGCTCTCCCCGTTGGGTGTGTCGGACAGCCGCAGAAACTAATGAAACATCCTCTAATAGGTAACGGATGAAAGAGTGATCCGCTCAATCACTACAAAGAGTGAGTCCATGCTCAACGGCGGCACTCAGCGACCACAAACCACGGAAACTCGACAAAGACCAACGGGCACACCACACTCAACTGCGCTCCGACAGCCCGTGACTGGCCAGTAGTAAGGAACCAGGCATGCCCTACTTCGCCCCGCTATTGCACTGTTCGACCCTGCTGCTGGTGGCCCTCCTGTTGCCAAGCGCCGGTGCTAGCCCCAGGCAGGTTCAGGCCTTCAACACCTACGAAACCTCGCCCTACCTCAACGATGACGGCCAGGGCCTGGTGCCAGCACTGGTCGCCCACCTGAACCGGGTACTGCAAGGACAACTGCACTTGCAGCTGCGAAATCTGCCACGTGCCCGCCTACTGCAGTCCCAGCTCAAACAGCCGGATGGCTTCGCCGGCATTGCCTTGCTGCTGCACCCAACTTTTATCGGCGATGACAAGCGCAACACCTACCTGTGGAGCCAGCCGCTGTTCGACGACTACAACGTGCTGGTACTGCCAGTGGACACAGTGCCGACGGAGATGACCCAGGCCTGGATGAAGGGTAAGCGCCTGATTGCCGTGCGCGGCCAGCGCCTACAGCTGCTGGACCCCTTGGTCGCCGCCGGACACCTGACCCGCAGCGACTTCAACAGCGAGCAACAGACCATCCAGATGATCGCCGCCGGGCGCGGCGACTTCACCCAGATGAACCGCCTGATGTTCCAGCACCTGGTCCACGAACTCGGCCTGGGCGACCGCCTGGTGGCCATCCCGGAGCCCGGCGTCGTGCACTTCCAACGGCATATCCTGGTCGGCAAGGCCGCCGGCGACCTGCTGGCGCCACTGAACGCCGCCATCGACGCCCTGCACTGCCTGCCCGAGTGGCGGCAGACGGCAGCCCATTACGGTTTCGCCGCCATGCCCTGCCGGAGCCGCTGAAGGCACACTCAACCCTCGGAGAGAGCGGCCTTGAGTGCCTCATAGGCCGGCGCGGCGTAGATACCAACCTCAACAGCCAGCTCCAGCACCCGCGGCAGGTCGCTGGTGTAGACGAGCACGCACTGCAGCTCATCATCCAGCGGCTCGCTGAAGTCCACCAGCACGTAGCCGCCCTTCTCCTTGTACAGCGCCGAGAGTTGCACCTGGATGCGGTTGAGTGCCTTGAGTGGCTCCACCTTCTGCAGCTGCTTGGGCTTGATGTTGAAGCTCACCTGCGGGCCGAAGGAATCGATGATCTGCTGCAGCAACTGCTCGTAGCTGTCGGCCTGGAACAGCACGGTATCCGGCAGGCTGCCGACCACCACCCATTCGCCCAGGGGGATGGGGAAATCATCGTCGTAATTGATGTCCGGGTTGGCAGCGAGAAAGGCATCGGCGTCGGCATAGGCCTGGTCGGCCTCGTCGGCGATGCGAGCGATTTCCTCGTCGGTCATGCAGCCGGAGCTGATCAGGGTGATAAGTTCGAGGAGCTGGGCTTTCATCGCTAGGTATCCTGGGCGCCATGGGGGCGCCTAGGATAACTCACCGCCTTGCTGCGACCGTAGGGTGGCGGAAGACCTGGGCTCGACGTACCTCGCCCGACAGACTTGCAACAGCGTCGCCGTAGCCCGGATGCAATCCGGCAGCGGCGTTGCCGACATCCCGGATTACATCCGGGCTACGACTAGGGTCGACGCCCAGCCCGCTTGCGCTTAGCGCAGCTTTTCCATCATCTGGTAGTACCACATGCCGGCCGCCAGCATCGGGTTGCCGAACACGTCGCCCATCGGCACCTTGATGTGCTTGCAGGCGGCGAAGGTGTCGTAGTGGCCCAAGGTGCCGGTCAGGGCGTTGGCCATGATCTCGCCCATGATGTGGGTGGTGGCGATGCCGTGGCCGGAGTAGCCCTGGCAGTACCAAACGTTGTCCGACAGCTTGCCCAGCTGCGGGATACGGTTCATCACGATGCCCATGGCACAGCTCCACTGGAAGTCGATCTTGACGCCCTTGAGCTGCGGGAAAGTGGCCTCGATGCACGGGCGCAGTTCGCCGGCGATATCGCGCGAATCGCGTCCCGAGTAGTTGGCGCCGCCGCCAAACAGCAGGCGACCGTCGGCGGTCATGCGGTAGTAGTCGAGCACGAAGCGGCAGTCGTACACGGCCAGGGTCTGCGGGTTGAGCTCCTTGGCCAGCTCACCCAGCGGTTCGGTGGTGACGATGCCGCCCATGGCCGGGAAGATCATGCCCTTGAGCTGCTTGCGCGCCAGCTTGTGGTAGACGTCGCCGGCCAGCAGCACCTGCTTGGCGTCGATGCGACCGCCTGCGGTGATCACCGCAGGCTTGGCGCCCTGGACGATATCCAGCACCTCGGAATGCTCGAAGATCAGCGCGCCCAGGCTCTCGGCCGCCTTGGCCTCGCCGATGCACAGGTTGAGCGGGTGCAGGTGCATGTTGCGGGTGTTCTTGATCGCGCCCATGTAAATGTCGGTCGCCAGGTGGCTGCGCACACCCTCGGCGTCGAGCAGGCTCACATCGTCGCCCATGCCGCGCTCGATGGCCTCGGCATAGGACGCCTGCAGCTCGTCCATATGCGAGGACTTCATCGCGGCATGCAGGTGGCCATGGCGCAGGTCGCACTGGATGCCGTACTTGGCCACACGGTTCTTGATGATCTCGTGACCACGCCAGCGCAGGTGCCAGATGAAGTCATCGACCTCCTCGCCCAGGGTGTTGCGCATCTGCTTGCGCATGGCCGCATCGCCCGACAGGCTGCCGGTGACCTGACCGCCATTGCGCCCGGTGGCGCCCCAACCGATCTTGTGGGTCTCGACAATGGCCACCTTGAGGCCACGCTCGGCCAGCTCCACCGCCGTGGCGACGCCGGTGAAGCCGCCGCCGATGATCGCCACATCGACGCTGACCTGACCCTGCAGGGTCGGGTAGTTGGTTTCCTCGTTCAGCGTGGCGCTGTAGTAGGACTTGGCGCGCTCGGCGGCGGCGATCACGGGCTGGGTAGCGGCGTTCATCAGGGTGTTCCTTATTAGAGAGTCGGGACATTGTCCCGAGGTAGCCCGGATGCGGTCCGGGGCGCGACTGGCGCGGGCTCAGCCGTAGTTGTTAGCAAACGAAGGCGAACACCACATCCGGTGGCCGGGCATGCCGGCAGTGCCACAGCGCCCAGAAGGCCAGCGGTTGTGCCGTAGCAGAACCCGGGCTGGCCTGTAGGCAGGGCGAAAGAGGAAGAGATGCACTCATGAGCGCAGAGACTCGCACGCCCTCTAGCGCCAGTTAAATCGCATTTTTTACACGTTCAGTTGCAGCATGGCTAAACATTGAATTTCGCTTGCTGAGCATTGGTGAAGAGGCCGGCATTTAATCGCGGCCAAGGCCCCTCCTACGGCCAGGTGCTGTATGGGGTAATCGCGGCTAAAGCCGCTCCCACAGAAGTCCAGACATACTCGCGTGGGAGCGGCTTCAGCCGCGATGCTCTGGCACGGCTCCTATTGACCCTGCGACGCTAATGGCGCGCAACCACACTGATGGGCAGTGCCTGCCTAACCGCAACTTGAGCCGCAAAGGCATGGCGGCCAAGGCCCCTCCTACGGCTGGGTGTTGCCCGGCGTTGTCGCCCAGGCGCGGTGCAGTGCCTGCAGCGCCTCGCCGATGGCCGCCTCCGGCACGGCGGCGAAACCCAGCACCAGGCCCGCCCGGTCATCCTCGGCCATGGCACTGTCGGGCAACCAGTAGCTGCTTAGCGCATTCAACTCTACACCTGCTCTTGCGGCGCTGTTGATCAGCTCGCGCTCGCGGGCCAGGCTCTCGACGCGCAGGCTCAGGTGCAGGCCGGCATCCACCGCCGGCAGCGGCGCACATCCAGGCACCGCGCTTGGCCAGCCGGCCAGCAGAGCATCACGGCGGTTGCGTGCAGCGCTACGCATGCGGCGGATGTGCCGCTGGAAGTGCCCAGCAGCGATGAACTCGGCCATCACCGCCTGGGTGCCGATTTCCGAATGACGCATGTCCACTGCGCGGCGCCGGGCAAAAGCCTCGGCCAGATGCGGCGGCAGCACCAGATAGCCCAGGCGCAGGGCAGGAAAGGCGATCTTGCAGAAGGTGCCGACATACAGCACCCGCCCCTGGCGATCCAGCGCGGCCAGCGGCGCCAGGGGCGTGCCGTTGTAGCGATACTCGCCGTCGTAGTCGTCCTCGACGATCCAGGCATCCTCGCGCTCGGCCCAGTCCAGCAACTCCAGGCGCCGCGCCAGCGACAGGGTGACGCCAGTGGGGTACTGGTGCGAAGGCGTGACATAGACCAGCCGGCAACGCCCTGCCCGCTCCAGCTCGGTGGTGTCCAGCCCGTCGCCGTCCACGGAAATGCCCTGCAACGCGGCGCCGGCCACGGCGAAGGCATGCCCGGCAGCGCGATAACCGGGGTTCTCCACTGCCACCCGGTCGCCGGGCTGCACCAGCAGCTGCGCGCACAGGCTGATGCCCTGCTGGGCGCCGCAGGTGACCACGATCTGCGCCGGGTCGCAGTGCAGGCCACGGCTGTTGCGCAGGTACGCGGCGATCAGCTCGCGCAGTTGCATGTCGCCAGCCGGGTCGCCATAGCCCAGGCGCGCCGGCGACGGCTTGCGCCAGAAGCGCGCCGACAGCCGCGCCCAGGTCTCGAAGGGGAACAGGTCGAAGGCCGGCACACCGACACGAAAGGCGCGCGGCGCACCCTCCAGTGGTGCGGCCAGGTGGTGCTGCTGCAGCCGCTGCAAGGCCGCGCCAGGTGCCGGGCCTTGGCTCGCCAGCGACTGCGTCCGCGTTACCCCGGCCAGTTCCACCACGTAGGTGCCATCGCCCACCCGGCCCTGCACATAACCCTCGGCATACAGCTGGTCGAGCGCCCTGCCCACCGTGTTGCGCGAAACGCCCAGCACCTTGGCCAGGTCGCGACTGGCCGGCAAGCGCACACCACCCGCCAGACGCCCATCGAGCATACGCTCGCGCAGCGCCTGGTAAAGCTGGCGGGCCAGCCCCTGCTCAGGGTCGAGACGGATACCGGAGAGGTCGACCGGTAACGGGGCTGGCATGCTCATGAATTGGCTCCATCAAAGTCACGAAAAATGGATCTTCTTGAAGGCCAATATCCTGCCTAGCATGGCGCCACCACGCCAGAGGACCACCGCATGTACCGGCCTTCCGCCTTTTGCCAGAACGACCTCACCGAGCTGCACCGGCAGATCGCCGCTTGCCGCCTGGCCACCCTGGTCAGCCACGGCCCGAGCGGCCTGCAGGCCAGCCATCTGCCCCTGCTGCTGGTTGAGGAAGAAGGCGAGTTCGGCACGCTCTACGGCCACCTGGCCAGGGCCAACCCACACTGGCGCGAGCTGGCGCTGGGCACAGAAGTGCTGGTGATCTGCCAGGGCCCGGATGCCTATGTCAGCCCCGGCTGGTATCCGGCCAAGGCCGAGCACGGCAAGGTAGTGCCGACCTGGAACTACATCGCCGTTCACGCCTACGGCCAGGCGGAAATATTCGATGATGAGCAGCGCCTGCTGAACCTGGTCAGCCGCCTCAGCGACCGCCACGAAGCCAGCCAGCCCAAACCCTGGTCGGTGGACGACGCGCCGCGCGAATACCTCGACAGCATGCTGCGCGCCATCGTCGGCTTCGCCCTGCCGATCCGCCGCCTGGAAGGCAAGTGGAAGCTCGGCCAGAACCGCAGCGCCGCCGACCAGCAAGGCGTACAGCAAGCCCTGCTCAACAGCACCGACGCGCGCGACCGCGAGCTGGCCGCCCGCATGCACACCTGACCGATCAAGGACGCCACCATGAGCACACTCGATATCCGCGCCGTCGAGGCAGAAGACCACGCCGCCTGGCTGCCGCTCTGGCAGGGCTACCAGCGCTTCTACAAGACCGAGATCGCCAGCGAGACCAGCGCGCTGACCTGGCAACGGTTCCTCGACCCCGCCGAGCCTATGCACGCCTCTCTGGCCTGGCAGAACGGTCGCGCCGTGGCCCTGGTGCACTGGATTTTCCACCGCTCCTGCTGGACCACCGGCGACTACTGCTACCTGCAGGACCTGTACGTCGATGAGAACCTGCGCGGCAGCGGCATCGGCCGGCGGATGATCGAACACGTCTACGCCCAGGCCCGTGCCGCTGGCGCCTCGCGGGTGCACTGGCTGACCCAGGAAGACAACTACCGCGGCCGCCAGCTATATGACCGCATCGCCGAACGCTCCGGCTTCATCCAGTACCGCACGCAGCTCTGAGCGGGCACCGGCTCTGCGCCAGGCCAACACGCTCGAATGACAACCTGCGGCTGCCCCGGTGGGCGCTTTAAGCGCACACGGCACGACTGAGCAGCATGGCAAAGCACTGCTAGGCTAAATTTCCAGGTAGTCCTTCAGAAACGCACAACTGCGCCGAAAAAGCTGGAACACGCAGTCATTCCCCAGTGGTGGCCCACATGCTCGGATTCAATTCACGTCTCAAGGAAGAGTTGGAATGCCTGCGCGAAGAGTTCGCGCGCACGCGCCAGATCAAAGAGTCACTGCTGGAAGAAATGCTGGTTCTGGACCTCGACGCCAAAGGGTATATCACGAACGTGAACGCCCTGTTCCTGGCCGAGATGGGTTACCGCCGCGAAGACCTGATCGGCCGCGACGTACGCAGCCTGATCCCCGAGTCCTTCAAACGCGACCCCAACTTCAGACCGCTAATGGAAGCGCTGGAACAGGGCAGGCACATCAGTGGCGCGTTTCACCTCAACCGGGCCAATGGCGATGACGCCTGGCTGCGCACCATCTGGCAACCCTCGCACAACAGCCGCAAGGAGCTAATCGGCTTTACCGTGTGCTCCAAGGACCTGACCCGCACCATCGAAACCGCCAAGGAGCACCAGGGCATCATCAGCGCCCTGCTGCGCTCGACCGCGGTCATCGAATTCAACCTGGCCGGCGAGGTGATCACCGCCAACGAGCGCTTCCTCGACGGCATGGGCTATCGCCTGGAGCAAATCCAGGGCAAGCACCACCGCCTCTTCTGCGAACCCGAGGAGTACAACTCCCAGGCCTACCGCGAGTTCTGGGCCAAGCTCAACCGTGGCGAATTCGTCGCTGGCCGCTTCAAGCGCGTCGACAGCCATGGTCGCGTGGTCTGGCTGGAGGCGTCCTACAACCCGGTGCACGACGCCCACGACCAGCTGTACAAGATCGTCAAATTCGCCACGGTGATCACCGACCAGGTCAACCAGGAAGAAGCTGTCGCCGAGGCGGCGACCATCGCCTACAGCACTTCCCAGCAAACCGACGCCACGGCGCAAAAAGGCACGACGGTGGTCAGCCAGACCGTCGAAGTCATGCGCCAGATCACCGAGCAAGTGCAGGAAGCCGCAGCCGGCATCGAGGCACTGGACAAGCAGTCGCAGCTGATCAGCTCGATCATCAAGACCATCAGCGGCATTGCCGACCAGACCAACCTGCTCGCCCTGAACGCGGCCATTGAAGCCGCCCGCGCTGGCGAGCAAGGGCGCGGCTTCGCCGTGGTCGCCGATGAAGTGCGCAACCTGGCCGCGCGTACCAGCCAGGCGGCCAAGGAGATCGTCGACGTAGTACAACAGAACCAGGCCCTGGCCCAGACCGCGGTGGAAAGCATGGCCAGCAGCCGCCAGCAGGCCGAGCAGGGCCTGAGCCTAGCCAACCAGGCCGGCGCGGTGATCGTCGAGATTCAGGATGGCGCCCAGCGTGTGGTCGACGCCGTGGGGCAGTTTGCCAACCAGTTGAAGGGCTGACACCGCACGCTGCGGGTGCTAGCGCTCAAGCCCCCGGCTATGCAGGAAACGGCTGAACAACTCAGCCTGCGAAGCCACGCCCAGCTTGCGATACAGATGACGGCGATGAATCTTCACCGTCTCCGGGCTGATGCCCAGTTGTCGGGCAATCGCCTTGCCGGCGAAGCCGCGCAGGATCAACTGCGCCACCTGCTGCTCGCGCGGGCTCAGCGCTTCGCTACCCTCCAGGTCACCCAGTAACTCCGGCGCGGCGCCCTGCTCCCCGGCCAGGTTGAGGTTGCCCAGGCCTTCGACCAGAAAGGCCGTCAGCAGCGGCTGCAGGCTCTCCAGCCGGGTGCGCAGGCGACGCGGACCTGGCCTCTCATAACAGCCCATCGACAGCACCAGCACCGCCTCCGGCAGGTTGCAACAGAGCATCAACTCGTCATGCAGGGCGATGCCCTTGTAGTACTGACGGTGATAGTCGGATTGGCGAAAGCCCTCGGGCATGATCTCGCTGAGCGACACCACACCCTCGCGCGGCTGGCGGCTGGCATGGTGGTAGAGCGGATCGAGCAGGTACATGCCGTCCAGGTAAGGGTCGAGCACCTGGGTGCGCCGCGTTTCGGCCAGGTTGTCCAGCAGACAGCTCGGCGGACAGCCCGGGCGGAACAGGAACAGCGCGTAGCCGACGCCGGGAAACAGGGCCTGCAGCGCGGGGTCGAGCATTTCGAGCAAACGCCCCTGGCGCACGGCGGCGACCAGGGGCGCAAGCGGGGACAGATCGGGGAGCACACTCATCATGCGACGAGCATGTCAGCCCGCCTTGATCGCGTCCAGATGTGGCACCAGCGAGTCGATCAGGGCTTTCTGATGCAGCTGCAGGTCCTGGCCACCCCAGCGCTGCAGATCCTCCAGCACCGGATCGCGCACCTCGGTGCTGATACCTGAAAGGGTTTCCAGCACGGCCTGGGCGCAGAACGGCACATAGCCTTCGGAATAACCGCCTTCGTGAGTCATCACCAGGCGCCCGCCGCACAGGCGATCCGCCGCCGCCATTAGCTGGCCGGTCATCCAGGCGTAGTCGGCGCTGCTCAGCAGCATGGTGCCCAGCGGATCGAAGGCCGCCGCATCGAAACCGCAGGCGACCAGGATCAGCTCTGGCTGGAAGCGCTCCAGCGCCGGCAGTACCAGGCGCTCGAACACCTCACGGTAGGCGCCGCCGCCACAGCCCGGCGGTAGCGGCACGTTGAGGTTGTAGCCAAAACCAGCACCCTCGCCGCGATCACTGGCATCGCCGGAGTCGACCGGGTAGTTGTTGGCGTGGTGCAGGGAGATGGTCAGCACCTCGCCGTTGTCGTAGAACGCCTGCTCGGTGCCATTGCCGTGGTGCACGTCCCAGTCGACCACCGCCACGCGACGCACCAGGCCTTCGGCCCGCGCCGTTTCGATCGCCACCGGGATATTGCCGATCAGACAGAAGCCGCGGCCACGATCACGCTCGGCGTGGTGGCTTGGCGGGCGGGTCAGCGCATAGGCGTTGTCGGCCTCGCCCTTGAGCACCGCGCGCACCGCATCGATGGCCAGGCCGGCCGAGTGACAGGCGATCTGGTAGGCATCCTGGCGGAACGGCGCGCATTCGCCACCATCGCCAAAGCCCTTGGCGCTCTCGGCCTCCAGCCAGTCGAGGTAGCGCGTGGTGTGGAAACGCTCCAGGTCTTCGCGCCGCGCCGGGGTGCTGCGCGGTTGCTGCAGCTGCTCCAGCAGGCCGCTGACATCCAGCAGGTTGCGGATGCGGCGCTTGGTTTCCGGGTGCTCCGCAGCCGGCAGCGGCTGGATGAAGCCACCCGGCTTGTCGAACGGGCCGCAGGGGCCCGGATCGTGCCAGAAGCAGATTTCCTTGCTGAAAAACGCAGTACGACGCATACCAACTCCTTAGGCGAGAACGACGAACAGAACGGTGCTCAGCGCGGCAGCGATCAGCACATAGGGCAATTGGGTCAGGGCATGCTCCAGCGGCGTGCAGCCACTGCCCTTGGCCGACAACACGGTGGCGTCGCCATAGAAGCAGGCATGGCTACCGAAAGCACCGGCCGACACCACGGCACCGATGGTCAGCGGCAGGCTGGCATCCAGCGCGGCGGCCAGCGGCAGCACGATGGGGAACGCCACGGCGAAGGTGCCCCAGAACGAGCCGGTGCTGAAGGTGATCAGGCTCAGGGTGATGAAGGCCACGGCCGGCAGCCAGTTGCCGGTCATCAGGGGTTTCAGCGAGTCGATCACATAGGGCGTCAGACCGAGCTTGTCGTTGATGTCCTGCAGCACGAAGGAGGTCACCACGATGCCCAGCGGCATCAGCATGCTCTGGAAGCCCTTCTGCACCGACTCGAAGATTTCGTGCAGGCTCGCCAGACGCTGGGCGGCGTACAGCAGAATGGTCAGCAGCAGCGCGCAAACCGTGCCCTTGAAGGCATCGACCTCGAAATACAGGGTGAAGCCAATCAGCGCCGCCAGCGGCAGCAGGAAGTTGATCAGACGCGGGCGGGCCTGGGTGGAAGGCTGGTCCAGATCGCCGTCCTCGATCACCGCCGTGCCATCGAGGGTACGCTGCTCGGCCTTGCGCATCGGGCCCAGTGGCGGAATCAGACCCGAGCCCACCAGCGGCACCAGCAGCAGCGCGATCCAGGCATAGAACATATAAGGTACGGCCTGCAGGTACAGGCTCAGGCCTTCACCCTGCGCGGCCGCGCCGTTACCTTCGAGCAGGCCGGCGCTGTAGATCGCCCAGGTCGACATCGGCACAAGCACGCACATCGGCGCGGCGGTGGAGTCCACTACGTAGGCCAGCATCGGCCGGGAAATCTTGAAGCGGTCGCACAGCTTGCGCATCGAGGCACTGACCGCCAGGGCGTTGAGGTAATCGTCGATGAAGATCACCAGGCCCAGCGCCCAGGCGCTGAGCAGCGTGCCACGCCGCCCCTTGACGCGGGAACCCAGCCATTCGCTGAACGCCTGGGTGGCGCCGGACAGGCCGAGCAGCGCAATCAGGCTGCCGAGGAAGCCGCACACCAGAATGATCCAGCCGATGGTGGGGTTGCCCATGACCTTCAGGCCACTGTCGGCGAAAGCGATGAGAAAACCCGGGCCATCGAGCATCAGGTAACCGAACAGGCAACCGCCGACCAGGGCTTCCAGGGTGCGGTGCAGACTCAGCGCCAGCATCAATACCGCCAGCGTCGGCAACAGGCTGATCCAGCCCAGATGCGGAGCATCACCGCGCTCCACCGGCCCCATCCACAGGGCTAAAACCACCGCCAGAGCCAGCAGGCCCCAACCGATGAGCGTGCGGGGATGTGTGGGCGGCGCCGATGCGCCCTGCTCTGCCAGCTCGGCCATGAGTCAGTACCTTTTACTTGTGATTATCGTTAGGCACCCGAGCCTACGGGCAAGCGTCAGACCGACCAATAACCCTTGAGGGTTAGCCAGCAGCGACCACACTGCTTTCTATCGTGTCGCCAGGCTGTTCAAGCGCACGACTCGCCGCTAGAATTGCGCACTTTTTGATCAGAGGCGCCCCCCCCAGCGCCCGTTTGAGGTTAGCCGCCGATGTCCACCGCCACACCGAAAGTCGGATTCGTTTCCCTGGGTTGCCCGAAGGCGACCGTCGACTCCGAACGCATCCTCACCCAGCTGCGCATGGAAGGCTACGAGATCGTGCCGACCTACGAGGACGCCGACGTCGTGGTGGTCAACACCTGCGGTTTCATCGACAGCGCCAAGGCCGAGTCGCTGGACACCATCGGCGAAGCCATCGCCGAGAACGGCAAGGTGATCGTCACCGGCTGCATGGGCGTGTCCGAGAACGCCATCCGCGACGTACACCCGAGCGTGCTGGCCGTCACCGGCCCGCAGCAGTACGAGCAGGTGGTCAACGCCGTGCACGAGGTGATCCCGCCCAAGGCCGACCACAACCCCTATGTCGACCTGGTGCCGCCGCAGGGCATCAAGCTCACCCCGCGCCACTACGCCTACCTGAAGATTTCCGAAGGCTGCAACCACAGCTGCGCCTTCTGCATCATCCCCTCCATGCGCGGCAAGCTGGTCAGCCGCCCGGTCGGCGACGTGCTCTCCGAGGCCCAGCGCCTGGTCAAGGCCGGCGTCAAGGAAATCCTGGTGATCAGTCAGGACACCAGCGCCTACGGCGTCGACCTCAAGTACAAGACCGACTTCTGGGAAGGCCAGCCGGTCAAGACGCGCATGAAGGAGCTGTGCGAGGCGCTCTCCAGCATGGGCGTGTGGGTGCGCCTGCACTACGTCTACCCCTACCCGAACGTGGACGACGTGATCCCGCTGATGGCCGAAGGCAAGCTGCTGCCCTATCTGGACATCCCCTTCCAGCACGCCAGCCCGAAAGTGCTCAAGGCCATGAAGCGTCCGGCCTTCGAGGACAAGACCCTGGCCCGCATCAAGGCCTGGCGCGAGATCTGCCCGGAGCTGACCATCCGCTCCACCTTTATCGTCGGCTTCCCTGGCGAAACCGAAGAAGACTTCCAGTACCTGCTCGATTGGCTGACCGAAGCCCAGCTCGACCGCGTCGGCTGCTTCCAGTACAGCCCGGTGGATGGCGCCCCGGCCAACGACCTGGGCCTGGAGCCGGTGCCGGACGATGTGAAACAGGATCGCTGGGATCGCTTCATGGCCCATCAGCAGGCCATCAGCGCCGCACGCCTGCAGCGCAAAGTCGGCACCGAGATCGAAGTGCTGATCGATGAAGTCGACCACGAAGGCGCCGTCGCCCGCTCCTGGGCCGACGCCCCGGAAATCGACGGCAGCGTGTTCATCGACTCCACCGCCGTACAGCCCGGCGACAAGGTGCGCGTGCGCATCGTCGACGCCGACGAGTACGACCTCTGGGCCGAACTGATCTAACCGCTGCCGCTATAAAGAAGCCCCGCACTTGCGGGGCTTTTTCATGTTGCACAGCCAAACCTGAGTACCAAACAACTCTTCCCGATCTTCGTAGGAGGGGCCTTGGCCGCGACAACAATGTCCGAGGCACCACCAACCTCAACAAATCCTCACTACCCGTCGCGGCCAAGGCCCCTCCTACACAATCTCCACGCATGCACCGCCTCCGTGGGAGTGGCTTCAGCCACGATAACGCCCCTACAGCCACAGCTCATCCCCGATCCAGAGGACTCAGCACCCCCATGCCGCCACGGTTGAGCACATGGGTATAGATCTGCGTCGTCTTCACATCCGAATGCCCCAGGAGTTCCTGCACGGTGCGGATGTCCTGCCCGCTTTCCAATAAATGCGTGGCAAAGGAATGACGCAACGTATGCGGCGTGGCCGGTTTATGCAGCCCGACCCGGCGTACCGCGTTGCGGCCGTCGCGCCCTAATCACCCCGTCCATCCAGGGCAACTCAATCTGCAGCACCTGTTTATAAAGGAAGAGAATCGCCTACAGCGCCTGATTCTGTGTGGACGCCGCCACATCCCACCGCACAGCTAGATGACTCAAAAAAGCCTCAACTTCCGCAGCCCCCATCTCCTGCGGATGGCGGTACTTGTGGAAGCGGATGAAGCGCTTCACCCACTCCAGATAGACTTTTTCGGTACGAATCGAATAGTGTCGAAGGCGAATTTGCTCGCGCACCTGATCGAGCAGCTTGGGCTTGTCATCCATGTCGCTATTGCTCCCTGACTGTTGTCGCATCTCCTGATGCGATTTGCAGGCTAGACAAGGACTTGCCGGACGACAAGGAACGTTATGCGACACAAGTGGCGTAATAA
Organism: Pseudomonas sp. GOM6; assembly: GCF_029537485.1. GTDB lineage: Bacteria > Pseudomonadota > Gammaproteobacteria > Pseudomonadales > Pseudomonadaceae > Aquipseudomonas. The sequence goes on along the minus strand of NZ_JARPUS010000009.1, from coordinate 3,280 downwards.
ATTACGCCACTTGTGTCGTCTACTTATAGTTAGAGCTCAAAGAAAATCGTGAAGCCATCTAAATATTGTGTGTTTTGCGGGCAAAAGCCTAACAGCAAAACAAAAGAACATGTAATACCGCACTGGCTTATTTCCTTAACAGGAAAGCCACAAAGAAAAGTCAATCTTGGAATGATTAAAACTGCGGATGAAAAAGCCTTTACCCAAAGACAATATTCATTTGATGCCTTCACTTTTCCAGCTTGTGATAAATGCAATCAAACATATTCAGAGCTGGAGGGTAAGACCAAAAACATAGTTGAGAAAATTCTTAGCGATGACCATTTAACAGCTAACGAAGTTAGCATTCTTCTTGATTGGTTTGACAAAGTCAGGGTTGGCCTATGGCTGGGTTACCATCAGCTAGATAAAAATATCGCCAACATTAGCCCGACATTCCATATTTCCACACGAATCGGCCAGTATGATAGGGCGCTTTTTGTTGCAAAGTCAGACTCTTCCACTCCAAAACTTAATTTTGGTGGATCGGACACTTTATCTTTCGCCTTTACCCCAAGCGCTTTCACTCTGATTATAAATAACTACTATTTTACTAATATTTCTTTTCATTTTCTTTTTTCTAGGCGCATTGGATTCCCATACCCCAAAACTATTAAGGCTATCCCTGAGGAAGAGTCGGATAGTCGAGTGGAGGCTGACATATCTAAAGGCCAAGAGAGAATAATGCACCCATTAATTCGATTCCCGACTGGGCTTAGGTGCATAGAAATATATCAACCTATGTTTAAAGGCGGCCTTATTGAAGGCCAGATTGAGGACTATAATTGTGATTATGTTCGATCCAACAGCCTAGATTTCGAAACCGGCGCAGGAGCAATATTTAAAGTTGAAGACGGAGCCTTTACAAGGCACTTACATAATGAGGAAATAAAATTATCCCCATTACACACCTACAGAGATGAGATCATCTTCTTCAAATCGGCAATTAATGTTTTAAAGTGGCAAAATCACCTAAACACCTTACAGCCAGATACTAGCCTTTTAGCCAAAGATCAAAAAAAATACCGCAAAACGATATTCAGCAAAGTCAGCAATATCAACAACTACTTAATAAGAACGCAAGAAAATCATCTTAAAAAATATAAGGATGGTCTGAAAAATGCTTCCCCCGAATCTTGAATGATGCAGCGTGGACTGAAATACCACTTGATACGTAGCGCTCTAACAATTGGTTCAAGCCGTTCGCTTCGCTCACTCGGGACCGGCTAAAGCCGGCCCCTTAACCAAACGTTAGCCGTCGTTGGATTTCCGGTTCTTTTTAGTTCGGCAAGGATGCACAAATGGTTTTGTTCTTACGCTCCGTTGAAAGCAGTTTTTGGCGCTTATTTGCGCTGCCCTCTTCCGTTTTGCTTGGGCTTTTCCGGCCCATCGGCGGCGCTGGCGGTAAGGCATTTTCCAGCTCCAAGGCTGGCAACATTTCGCACGTTGGCCAACGGCTTTCACTCGGTTACATTCAGCGGCGCTTGTTCGGTTGCATTCATCCAATGCCACTCCCGCTAACTAGCGGTTCAAGTCGCTCGCTGTGCTCGCTGGGACTGGCTAAAGCCAGCCCCTTAACCTGAACGTTAGCGGAACTCAAATGGAATCTGCACTGATCGCTCTTCTTTCAGCAGTAATAGGGGCCCTTCTTGGGCACTATCTATCTGAACGAAAGAGCCGAAATGATGAGCTGGCCAAAATGAGGCTCGACTCTTACAAGGACTTTATAACTGCCACATCTCTCTTGTTCTCAGCTCGCCGCAGCGGCAGAACTCAAGATGAAGCCGCAGAGCTTGGTGCACTCAACGATGCAAAAACCAGAGTCTGCATTTGCGCAAGCACAAAAGTAGTTGAGTGTTTAGAGGAGTTTTGGCTTCAAGGTGGAACACTTGAAAAAGAGCAGGAAATACTAGCATTCACCCGCCTATGCACAGCAATGCGTGAAAGCTTAGGCCCTGAGAAACTAAAATTCGACATAAAACTATCCAATGTGTTGTTCAAGTTAGAGCCCTCAACATATTCCTATAAAGCATCGCGGGAGCCCCGCTAACAATGCGCTCAACTGTCGCTCACTTCGTTCGCTGGACTCGCAAAAGCTGCGCTTTTGCTCGCCCGTTAGCTTAATCGTTAGGCTGCAAGTTAGATAAAGGAATTGTGCGGGCATGGAAGCATTGAAAAGTTCACGCAATACGCATCGTGCAAACGGCAATCTACTACCGCATATACAACAGTCCGCAGCCACTATCCACTTCATAGCTGCTCGCCAGGCATCAAGTCAGGGCCAAAACCCCGTATCGCGCCTGAAAGTCCGCGGGGCGCAGCTCCCGGCCAATACCGAAGCACGGCTTGCCATCCCTTCCCCGCTCCGCCATCGTGCGGGCATTCAGCTACGTGCACGGAAGGCCTAACAATTGGTTCAAGTCGTTCGCTGCGCTCACTCCTGGACGTCCGCAAGCTACGCTCGCGGCCGCCCCTTAACCAAACGTTATGCACAAGCTGAGTAACCAATGGACGCCTTGATTAACGCACTCAAAGAGCTAGCTAAAGAGCTATCACTTTCGAAATTTGAATGGGACATTCCAAACAATTGCCCAATCAGCATCCCAGCAGAACTCAAAGACGGCCACTCAAAGAATATTTTCCTTAAGGAAAATTTTTATAAAATCATACTAAACGACAGCACCTTGACCAGCCACTATTGGGCCATCCAAGAATGGGGTCGAATTGGCTCTTTCAAAAAGAACGACAAAAATGATCGCCGGATAATAAACTTCCTCACAGAGCTGAACAAAAAATCACTAACCAGGCATTCTTTTGAATGTATCTCATCCCTATCAAAAGTCGCGTCATTCATCAATCCCAACGAATACGCCATATATGACTCGCGCGCCATCTACACGTTAAACTGGCTAATCTTTAATCACTCAAAGCAAAAAGAATTGTTTCCACAGCCAATTGGTCGAAGCAGTGAATTGGCGAAATACGATATGCAAACAATATTCCGCCTAACCAAAGCAGAGTTCAGCTACAAAACTCACAAGGTTGCCTTTCATCACTACTGCGAACTCTTAAAGAAACTAGCGCACGAAATTTTTGGCATAAACAGCAAGCCCTACCAAATTGAGATGCTACTTTTTATGGCTGCACCAACATCAATCATTAGCCAGATCGAGTCTTCGGTCGCGCTATCCATAAGCGCATAACAATGCGCTCAACTGTCGCTCACTTCGTTCGCTGGACT
>NZ_JARPUS010000008.1 GCF_029537485.1 Pseudomonas sp. GOM6 | reverse complement strand
CCACGAACAACTTGATGTCTTGGGTTTTGAAACCAAAGCTGGTCACCGCCGGACCGTCATCTTCGAAGCCCAGCACAGAGCCCAGATCCAGGGTGCCGGACGTGGCCGAGTCACCATCCTTGTCGTATACCGTGACCTTGGCACCCACCAGACCGGCACTGATTTGCGCCAGGAAGTCGTGGTTGTTATTGACGTCGGTGTGCTTGATCGCCTTGTACTGCGTCAGGCTCAAGTCGCCTGTGCTGCCATCCATATGGATACGGAACACGGTGACGCCATTGGCGATACCAAGAATGTCGCCCGTGCCGGCCTCTTTCGACAGCATGATGTCGCCACCCGCGGTGGCATCCAGCCCCGAGTCCACATCGGTCGCACCCTGCGCCAGGGTCAGAGTCAGCTCGTACTTGGTCTTGCTGGTGTCTTGCAGGTCCTGACCGGCATCGACCACCAGGCTGAACAGGTTTGCGCCACTGATCGTGGCGTAGCCCAGTGCACCCACCGGTGCACCAACTGCCGTTTCATCGTTGTTGGTCGCCTGGCCTGCATCCTCATCCTTGACTGAACCGGTAGTGCCTACCGATTCATCCACGAACAACTTGATGTCTTGGGTTTTGAAACCAAAGCTGGTCACCGCCGGACCATCATCGTCAAAGCTAAAGACGCTGTCCTGAATAACTTCTTCACCATCCGAACTACGGCTAATCAGGTCAACCGTGGCCGAACGGGTCACCGTATCGCCATCGGCATCCTCGACCGTCACGCTGTACTGCAACTGTACGGCACCATTTTCAGCCAGCAGCAAGCTCACAGCTTCGTCGTGCAGGGCATTATTGCCATGCACCAGCGGCTCATACAGCGTCGTCTGCAATTGGTAGACCGGATTACCCGGTGTGCCCACATCAACAATCTCGATGGTAAATACCGTCTGACTGTCTTCATCCAAGCCACGCAGCAAGGTATCGCTAACGCGTTCCAGGGAGATCGAGCCACCATCAATCGCCATCAAGGTTGTGGCCAGTTCGCCACTGTCTGGAAAACCAGTAAAGCTGAAGCTACCAGTGGTAGAGCCGAGACCGTCCGAGCCATAGCTCGAGCTGGCGATGGCAAACAGACTAACCAGACCACCAGATACATTCGTGGTGACTTGACCAAGCCCCGGGCCGGCATCATCGGTGTTGCCATCACTGTCGATTTCGCCAACGGCTAGACGCTCCTCACCTTCGGTCTCATCCACATTGACCTGCAGAGCCAGCAGCTCTTCACGCGAAACGTCTGCACGAACCGCCAAGGTGGGGCCGTCATCGTCGAAGCTAAACGAGGAAGTTTCACCATTCGCCAACACAATCGATTGGGTCTGACTAACGGAGTCTCCATCGCCGTCTGTACGGGTCACGGCATACTGCAACGCAAGAGAACCGCCATCGGTAATCAGCAGGTTGACGGTTTCATCGAAAACGTCGTTGTTATTGCCGTGCTCCAGCGCCTCGAACAGCGTGGTCTGCACCTGATAGACCGGGGCATTCGGTGTGCCGGTATTGATGATCTCGATTGTCAGCACCGGATCGCCACCATTGGCATCGCGGCCGACCAGAATGCCACCCTCCAGGAACAGGGTGATGGCACCGCCAGCGGTCGAGCTGAGATTGGTCGCCAAGCCAGCCTGAGGCACACCGGCAAAGCTAAACACTCCTACCGTGCTTCCAGCGCCATCTGCACCGAAGCTGCCACCGATAGAAAATAGTGCCGCCAAACCACCCGCGACCGCTGTCGTGGCCTGTGCCAGAGCGCCCGGTACATCATCACTGCTGTAGCCATCGTCGGCATCGTTGGCGGCATAGCGGTCCGCGCCGCCAACAGTCTCATCCAGCTCTACCTGTAGGGCCTCGGCGGCAGCCTCTGCATTGACGGCCAGCGAAAGACTCGGGCCATCGTCATTGACCAACACATCCAGAGAGACCGTCGGCGAAACATCGCCATCCAGGTCAAACATGCGCACCAGGAAGCTCTCGCCGACCTGATCCCCAGCGCCGGTTGCGTTGGGGTTGCTGTGATTGAGGGTATTGCTGGTCAGGGTATAGACCCAGTTGCCGGCCGCATCGACGGTGAGGGTGCCGTAAAGCCCCTGCACCACGCCGCCACCGGTGACGTTGACCCACACGCCGTTGGCATCCTGAATCTCGATGGCAGAAACGCCATCAGGAGAGTTGATCACCAGGCTCCCGGACGCCTGCTCAGCATTGCTGCCAGGATTGTTTCCGTTCGCCAACCCCTCTTCATCGACAATGGCCGGGCCGGTCGTGATCGTGCCACTGGCATCCTCATACTCAACTTCAATTTCCGGGGTGAAATCAGGCAGTACGGGATCATCGAATACGATGGGTTCAGGGTCAGGAAAATTAGGCCCGGTGTTCAAGCCCGCAGTCGGAAAACCAATCACCGGGTCGAGAGCGCCCCCGACCTCACCCAGCAGTACGAAACTGTGCCCGCCGCCAACGCCGCCTGCACCACCCGCTCCGCCAGCGCCGGGCCCTGCAGCGGTTGCCTCACCCTCCAGCGTCGGGTCGACGCCTGCCTCAATGGCGGCCTGCAATTGCTCGATATCAGTAAGGTCGGATTCGGAAGGGGCAGGCGGCGCCTGATCCTGGGCGGATGCCGTATTGGAGGCATCGGTACCGGCAAGCATCTGCTCATTGAGGCCCATGCTGCTGTCGCGGCCCAACGTCAGCGTTTGACCATTGCTCAGGGCAATCGCAACTGCACCACTGGCACCGGTTACCAGTTGTTCACCTGCGTAGACGCGATCACCTTCAACCAGCGGCCGGCGCGTTCCATCGCCTGCTACCGCAAAGACCTCGCCGACAACCTGACTGACGACACCAATCAAAGTAGCCATGATTCCTTCCTCCGCACTACAACTGCCGACCACCGCCGACACGTTTCAAAAGGGCCAAACCACCTTTCGAACCGGGGATTACGTGCGAAGAAAACGCTGAGAAATTAGACGGCGCGATTACACACTTTTCAATGCGACAAAAAAGTGTCGCCCTTACAGCACCGAACAACTCAACCAGCTACATCCCCGCCCCTTATTCTCAAAATCTTGTTTGACCATCTGCACTAACTGCGAAATGGCTTAAAAAGCCCGTTTTTCGCGGCTTACAGAGAAAACAATGTGCCCGTTCTCACAGTCTGCATAAGACTTATTTCTCATAAACGTTGTGCCAATTTTTTCTTAGCTACGCTTATGGATGTTCTTAGCTGTGATGGTAAGAGTCCGCTCAGCCAACGCGGGCAAGAATCGCCATTTTTTTGGCGACAGGAACAGAGCATATAAATAAAGGAGAAATCCAATGCGCGCTCTAACACCGCTATGCAGCAGCATTCTGCTGGCCATTGCCTGCAGCCAGGCCCAGGCAATGACTCTGTCGGAAGCCATTCAAAGCACCATCGACAATCACCCCGAGCTACACGCCAGCATGAATGATCGCCTGTCCGCGGACGAGGACGTGAAAGTCGCCAAGGGTGGCTACCTGCCGACCGTCGATCTGCTGGCTGGCTATGGCCGTGAGCAGACAGACAGCCCCAGCACGCGCGCGCTCGGCGATCACAACAAGGAAACCCTGAATTATCGCGACGCCGAACTGCGTCTACGGCAGATGCTGTTCGACGGTTTCAACACACCCAACGAAGTCGCACGCACCAAATCAGTGGTCGACTCCCGCGCCTACTACGTGCAAGGCACCTCCGAAAGCCTTGCACTGCGCACCGTCGAGGTTTACCTGGACGTACTCAAACGCCGTGAAATGGTGGCCCTGGCCGAGAACAACCTGCAGGCACACCTGAGGGTCAATGACCAGATTGGCCTGCGCAGTGAACAGGGTGTGGGTAGCAACGCCGATCTTGACCAATCCAAAGCCCGTCTGGCCCTGGCCGAGAACAACCTCTACACGGAACAGGTCAACCTGGCCGATGCCGAGGCCAACTTCTTCAGTGCCACCGGGCGCATGCCCGATGAGTTGGAAACACCGGCCAGCATTAAAGGTGAAATCCCAGAGGATCTGGCTGCAGCACGCCAGGGGGTCATGGACAACAACCCCTACCTCAAGTCGGCTCAGGCCGACGTGTATGCCGCCGAGAAGCAATACGAAGTAGCCAAGGCCCCTTTCTACCCACGCTTCGACCTTGAGTTGGCGACCACCGCCGATGACAACGTCCAGGGCGATGAGGGGCACTACAACACCTGGCGCGCTGCGGTGGTGATGAACTACAACCTGTTCAACGGCATGCGTGACAAGGCCCGCCTGCAATCGGCAGCACACCAGATCAATCAGTCCATGGACATTCGCAACAATGCCCTGCGGGTACTCAACGAGAACCTGATGCTGGCTTGGAACGCGATGGAAAACGCCCGCAAGCAAACCGATAAGGCCCGCGACTACGCCGACTACAGCGCACGCTCGCGCGAGGCCTATCAGCAACAATTCGGCCTTGGCCAGCGCACCCTGCTCGACTTGTTGGACAGTGAAAACGAACTCTTCACCGCCAACCGCCGCTATGTCGAGGTGCGTTACACCGAGGAGTTCTCGATGTACCGCCTGCTGTCCGCAATGGGCAGCTTGCTGAGCAAGCAGAACATCGTGTTACCGGCCGAAGCTGTAGCCCTCACTGAAGTGAAGAGCGAGGCCCGCCTGCCGGAAATGAAGTAATCCCGGCGAAGAAGCTGCCCGGCCTACGCCGGGTAGCCTCTCAGGAGTCGTGCATTTGACTACCATGGAACGGAGACCGTCCGATGACCAGCGGCAGAGTCACGATGACCCCCTGCTCGATGGCCTATTGATACTCTGCACCCTGCATGACTGCCCTGCCAGCAGGGCCAGCCTCACGGCAGGGCTGCCGCTGCCAGAGCAGCGCTTAAGCCCGGATCTATTGCCTCGCGCTGCCGCGCGCGCCGGCCTGCAGGGGCGCATTCTGCGGCGCGAGCTGAGCGCTATCTCGCCTCTCAATCTGCCGGTATTGCTGCTATTGAAAGATGGTCGCAGCGCCGTATTGAGCAAGATGGGCGCGAAGAACCAGCTCTTGATTCTGCCCTGCGAGGCTGAAGGGGGCGAGCAGTGGGTCAGCCGCGAACACTTGGCAGAGGAATACAGCGGCCAGGCCTTTTTCGCCAAACCGCGCCATGAGCTGGAAGAAGTCAGAACCCCGCTAGTCCCCAGGGTCGAAGCCTGGTTCCGCGACACCCTGAAGCTGTCGCGCTGGCTGTATACCGATGCCGTACTCGCCAGCCTGCTGATCAACCTGCTAGGCCTGATGGTGCCGCTGTTCGTGATGCAGACCTACGATCGGGTGGTGCCCAATCAGGCCACTGCCACCCTCTGGGTGCTGGCCATCGGGCTGTTCATCGGCACTGGCTTCGAGCTGCTATTGAGGGTCTTGCGCGCTTACCTGCTGGATGTGGCCGGCAAGAAAACCGATGTAGTGCTGTCCGCCACGCTGTTCGAGCGCATCACCGGCATGTCGATGAAGGCGCGTCCGGCCACGGTCGGCGGCTTTGCCCAGAGCATCCATGACTTCCAGGGGCTACGTGAGTTTCTCACCGCGGTTACCCTGACCAGTCTGATCGACCTGCCCTTCTCGTTACTGATGATTCTGGTCATCGGCCTCCTCGGTGGCTGGCTGGTCGTCATTCCCCTGCTGGCGTTTCCTATCACCGCCATCTTTGCTCTGATCATCCAGGCCCGCCTGCGCGACACTGTGCAAAAAAGCCTGGCCCTTGGCGCAGAACGCCAAGCCCTGCTGATCGAAACCCTCGGCGGACTGGAAACCCTTAAAGCCTGCAGCGCCGAGAGCGAGCGCCAACACCGCTGGGAAAAGACCCACGGCGCCCTCACCCGCCTGGATAGCCACGCACGCTTTCTGGCCTCGCTGGCCACTAACGGCACCATGTTCTTTCAGCAGTTCGCCGGCATGGCCACCATAGTCGCAGGGGTCTACATCATCATTTCCGGTCAGCTCAGCGTTGGCGCGCTGGTGGCCTGCTACATGCTTGGCAGCCGTGTGCTCGCGCCTCTGGGGCAGATCGCCGGGCTGATCACCCGCTACCAGCAGGCGCGCCTGACCATGACCAGTACCGACGCCCTGATGACCCTGCCGCAGGAGCGCGACGCCAAGCAGCGTCCGCTGGAACGCACACGCCTCAAAGGCGCACTGGACATCCGGCAGATGAGCTTCAGCTACCCCGGCCAGAGCACACCGGCACTCAACAAGATCAGCCTGCACATCAAACCTGGGGAACGGGTTGGGATTATTGGCCGTAGCGGCTCAGGCAAGAGCAGCCTCGCACGCATGATCATGAACTTCTACGAACCCAGTGAAGGCCAGATCCTGCTCGACGGGCTCGACCTACGCCAACTCGATGTCGCCGACCTACGCCACCAGATCGGCTATGTAGCCCATGATCTTCCCCTGTTGGCCGGCAGCCTGCGCGACAACCTCACCCTGGGTGCTCGCTATGTCAGCGATGCGCGCATGCTCGAAGTGGCTGACCTTTGTGGCGTCTCTGATCTGGCCAGGCAGCATCCCCAGGGCTTCGACAGGCCTGTGGGGGAGCGCGGCCAGCTGCTCTCCGGAGGCCAGCGTCAGGCCGTACTGCTAGCCCGTGCCATGCTGCTGGACCCACCGATCCTATTGCTCGACGAGCCTACCAGCGCGATGGACAACTCCAGCGAAGATACCCTTCGCCTCAAGTTGCACAACTGGACGCAAGGCAAAACCCTGCTGCTCATTACCCATCGCAACTCGATGCTCAGCCTGGTCGACCGCCTGATTGTGCTGGACTACGGCCACGTGGTCGCCGACGGGCCTAAAGAGGCTGTCATCGATGCGTTGCGCAAGGGCCGCGTTGGCCCTGCGGCGGTCTAGCCGGGAGACGAAACCATGGATATGAGCCAGTCCCTGCGCGACTATTTTTCCAGCCTGGGCAAGCAGAAGCCGGACACGGAGTTCATGCCGGAAGTGGACGGCGTGATGCAGGAGGACTCTCCATGGCTGGCACGCGCCACCGTCTGGACAGTCTGCATCTGTCTGGTAGTGGCGCTGATCTGGGCCAAGTTCGCGGTGCTTGAAGAAGTCACCACTGGCGAAGGCAAGGCGATTCCCTCCAGCAAGGTGCAAGTCATCCAGAACCTGGAGGGCGGTATCGTCACCGAAATCTTCGTGCGTGAAGGCCAGGTAGTGAACAAGGGGGATGTGTTGCTGCGCCTGGATGCCACTCGGTTCATATCCAACAAAGGCGAAACCGAAGCTGACCGCCTGGCTCTGGAGGCCAGAGTCGCTCGCCTGAGCGCAGAGGCCGAAGGTATTCCGCTCTCACTTGCGCAGGAGCTGATCGAGCAGGCGCCGCAATTGGCTGAAGACGAAATGGCCTTGTACAGCTCACGCCAGCGGCGTCTGGAAAGCGAGCAGAACACCCTCAAGGAGCAACTGAGACAGAAGACCCAGGAGCTGGCCGAGTTTCGCGCCAAGGCCCAGCAGTACCGCTCCAGCCTCGGCCTGGTTCAGCAGGAACTGAACATGTCACAACCACTGGTAGAGTCCGGCGCCATCTCCGCGGTCGAAATCCTGCGCCTGCGCCGCAGCGCAGTGGAAATGCGTGGTTCGCTGGAGGCCACAAACCTGGCTATCCCCCGCGCTGAAGCGGCGATGCAGGAAATCGAGAGCAAACTCAACGAGTCTGCCCTGAACTTCCGCACCGAGGCGTTGAAAGAGCTCAACGAAGTTCGTACCGAGCTGAAAAAAATCACCTCCACGAGCGTAGCCATTCAAGACCGGGTCAGCCGCACCACCGTCGTCTCGCCCGTGAATGGAGTGATCAAACTGCTCAAGGTCAACACCATCGGCGGCGTGGTACAACCCGGCGACCCGATGGTCGAAGTTGTGCCGCTGGAAGACAACCTGCTGATCGAAGCCCGCGTGCGCCCTCAGGACATCGCCTTCCTGCATCCCGGGCAGAAGGCCATGGTCAAGTTCACCGCCTACGACTTCACCATCTACGGTGGGCTCAAGGCCAAGCTGGAACTGATCAGCGCCGACACCATCACGGATGAGGAAGGCAACAGCTTCTACCTGATCCAGGTACGTACCGATAAAAGCCATCTGGGCACTAGCGAACACCCACTCCTGATCATTCCGGGCATGGTGGCCACCGTGGACATCGTCACCGGCGAGAAGAGCGTGCTCGACTATCTGCTCAAGCCGGTGCTCAAGGCTCGCTCGGAGGCACTGCGCGAGCGTTAGCGGCAGCGTGCTCCTCGCAGGTCAGCAGACCGACTAGACGACGCGTCAGCGGGGCAACCAGCAACACAGTCGGAAACGCGAACAGCCATGCCGCCAGCCAGGCGCTCAACCAGGCCTCGACGAAGCCCGGCCCTGCGCCCAGTACGCGCAACGTGGACACGGCAGAGACCAGCAGCGACATGAGCCCGGAAAGAATCAGGGCAAACAGCAAAGGCGAGAATCTGGTAGGAATCATCACGCCACCTCCTCGCCTTTGTGGTCTGCGGTGTCTTGCATGCGCAGCAGCGTGTGCGCGAAGGTCGTACCAAACAGTTGGGCCGCCTTGATATCTCCCGGCACAAAAGCGTGGCCAGGCGAGGCTTTCTCGGCCTGCGCCATCAGCCCGGACCAGGAACCCAGGCGATTAGCCGCCTCGTCTTCGGGAATGCCATTGAGCTGCTCGGGGAGAATCGGGTTACCCACCCAGATCAGGCCATGCTGCATAGCGAAGACAAACAGCGACATCAAGGTGGACTGCTTGTCGCCGGATGCGAGTGACGAAACGCTGAAGCCAGCGGCCAGGCGTCCACGCAGACGCTGATGACGCCACAACGGCCCGGTGGCATCCATGAAAGCCTTGAACGGCGCGCTAACCCCACCGAAATAGGTGGGAGAGCCAAGAATGAAGCCGTCATATTCCAACAAGACATCCGTTTTTTTCAGCAGCGCCGGTGCATGCAGCAGGTCCCCCTGGATGGAGGGGATAGCGGCAATCCCCGCGAGAATCTGTTCGGCGATGAATTCGGTATGCCCATGGGCACTGTGGTAGATGATGGCGACTTTCTTCATGACGTGCACTCCAAGAATCTGATCCTATGAAAGCCTCTGAGAAGGCGTTTATTGAGGCTACAAATTCAAGTTGACTTGAGGTCAAGCAGATATTGCGGGCGTCACAGGTGAGCCGCTCCCATGGCGGCATCGAGCAGAAAAATACGGGAGCAGATACCGTAAGCCCTCAGCCGCCGTGGTTGCGCCGGAATATCTCCTCCCCCATCGCCGCAATCTGCCCTTCGATCAGCGCCTCGAAAGGTCGCAGTAGCGCGTCGTAGCACTGTGGCGCCTCCTGCAGTTCAAGGGCCGCGACTATCGCCTCGATGGTCGCCAACGCGCCTTCTCCCGGTGCCTTGCGCAACCGGTAGCGCGAGCCTGGGCCTGGCGGCAGGCTCACACAGGGCAGGCGGTTCAACAGTGGATTGAGATACAGCAGCTTGCGCGCCTTGCGCCAGGTGCCATCCGGCACGACCAGCAGCAAAGGCCTGTCGTCATCGTCAACGCGGCCGAGAGGCAGCGTCTGTGCATCATCGCCAGGAAAAAGCAGGCAGGCACGGTAGGCCGGATCGAGCCAACGTTCCAGCTCGGGAAAAGTCTCGCCGACTTCGAGCTGCGCATTCGCCAACCCCAAAGCAGCAAACCGCGCGGTATTGAGGGCATGCCCAACCTCGTCCGGGTGCTGCAGGATCAGCACCCGGCTACGGCTGGGCAGGCAGGGAATCAGGTGGCAAAGACAATGACTTTGCGGGCGTAAACAACGCTCGCAGCGAACACGGGGCATGGTGAAGAACCTCCGCCGCGCAGTGTGCCACAGGCGGCGGAGAATCTTGGCGCTAACGGTTGAAGCGCTCCGCCAGGCTATGCAGATAAGCCGCCATCTGCTCCAGCTCCTGGCTAATGCCCACACCTTGCTGGGCCTGGCCGGCGCTGTGGTCGGAGAGCTGGGCGATACGGGTGATCTGCCGGCTGATGTCCTCCGCCACATGGGCCTGCTGCTCGGAAGCCGCTGCCATCTGCTGACTCATGCCGGTGATACGGGTCACCGCCTGGCTGATGCCATCCAGCGCTTCGCGCACTTCCTCGACACTGCGCACGCTGTCGCGGGAAATCTCCTCGCCTTTGCTAGCGGTATTCACTGCCTTGTCCGCACCACTGCGCAGCGAGGCGATGATCTGGTGAATCTGCTCGGTGGACTCGCGCGTACGCCCCGCCAGAGCGCGTACCTCGTCCGCCACCACGGCGAAGCCGCGGCCCTGCTCGCCGGCACGCGCCGCTTCGATGGCAGCGTTGAGCGCCAGGAGGTTGGTCTGTTCGGCGATGGACGTGATGACGTCGGCAACGCTGCCAATGGACTGGGTCGAAGCAGCCAGCTCGTTCACCGCCTGACCGATCTCCTGCACTGCACCGGCCATCTGCTGCATGGCCTGCAGGCTGCCGCCGGCCAAGCTGCGACCTTGCTGGGCCAGGCGGTCCGCTTCCTCCGCAGCGTGAGAAGTGTTCTGCACGTTGTGCGCCACCTCCTGAATGGTGGCTGCCATCTGGTTGATGGCGGTGGCCGATTGATCCGTCTCGCTGCGCTGTTGCTCCAGCATCTCGGCGCCGGAGCGGGATATCTCTGCCGATTGCGCGGCACGCTTGCGTACGTTTTCGCCCGCATCCTCCAATCGGGTCAGCGCCGTCTGCAGGCGCGCCTCCTCGCTGATCATGGCCATGTCCAGCAGGGCCTGGGCACCACGGTTGTCACTGTAGGTCAGGGCGACCAGAGCACTGGTGAAGGCCTTGGGGTGCTCGGCCAGAGTTTTACGAATCAGCTGGCGCTTGCTGTACAGCTGGAAGGAACCCAGGGCAAACATGCTCAGCACGATCAGGGCCGCCAGCGGCCAACCACTGAGCGTGAAGGCCCCCGCCAAGATGATCAGCGTGGCGAGCATCACAGGCCATGAACGCACCAGGTCATAGGTCCAGTACTCGACCTTCGAAACCGGCGGCTTACCGGCTCGCAGCCGTGCATAGAGCGCCTCGGCACGGCGTTTCTGCGCCTCGCTGGGCACCGAGCGTACCGACTCGTAGCCGGCCAGCTTGCCGTTCTCGTAGATGGGCGTGACATAGGCACTGACCCAGTAGTGATCGCCATTCTTGCAACGGTTCTTGACGATACCCATCCAGGGTTTGCCCTGCTTGATGGTCTCCCACATATGGCCGAATACACCCGGCGGCATATCGGGATGGCGAACCAGGTTGTGTGGCTCGCCCACCAGTTCCTCACGCGAGAAACCGCTGATGGCCACGAAGGCATCGTTGACGTAGGTGATCTTGCTATTGAGGTCGGTGGTGGAAATCAGGCGCTCGGCATCGGTAAAGGTGCGCTCGCGCTGAGTAACAGGCAGGTTCTGACGCATGGCTGACCATCCCTGGAAGAGTGGTGGCGATGAGTGACACAACTACAGTTATTAGGGTCTAGCACATGCGTACCGATACAGCACAAGGCCATCACAGAATAACCTGCAAAAAATAGGGCCTTGCGTACCTCAGGCGATGCGGTCGGCCTTGCGTCGATAAGGGAAAACGTCAATGACCTTACCCGCCCGTATCGCCTCCTGCAGGCTCTTCCAGTAATCGGCGTCGTAGAGTTCGCCATGCAGCGTGCTGAACAGGCGGCGCTGGCTGAGATCGACGAACAGAAAGCGCGGGAACTCCTCGGGAAACACATCATTCGGCCCCACCGAGTACCAGGGCTCGCTGGACATCTCGTCCTCCTCGTAACGCGGCGGCGGGATATGGCGGAAGTTCACCTCGGTGAGAAAGCTGATCTCGTCGTAGTCGTAGAACACCACGCGCCCGTGCCGCGTGACGCCGAAGTTCTTCAGCAGCATGTCGCCGGGGAAGATGTTGGCCGCCGCCAGCTGTTTGATGGCCAGGCCGTAGTCCTCCAGCGCGTCCCTGATCTGCGCCTCATTGGCGTGCTCCAGGTAGATATTCAGCGGCGTCATGCGCCGCTCGGTCCAGCAGTGGCGGATCAGCACGGTATTGCCGTTCTCGATCTCCACGGTGGAGGGCGCCACCTCCAGCAGCTCGGCCAGGCACTCAGGGTCGAACTTGGCCAACGGGAAACGGAAGTCGGCAAACTCCTGGGTATCGGCCATGCGCCCGACCCGGTCGACGCTTTTCACCAGGCGGTACTTCTCGATCACCGTATTGCGGTCGACGTTCTTCGATGGCGAGAAGCGATCCTTGATGATCTTGAATACGGTATTGAAGCCCGGCAGGGTGAACACGCTCATGACCATGCCACGCACGCCGGGCGCCATGATGAAGCGGTCGTCGGTGTTGGCCAGGTGGTTGATCAGCGCACGGTAGAACTCCGATTTGCCGTGCTTGTAGAAGCCGATCGAGGTGTACAGCTCGGCGATGTGCTTGCCCGGCAGAATGCGCTTGAGAAAACCGATGAACTCCGCCGGGATATCCACCCGCACCATGAAGTAGGAGCGGGTGAAGGAGAAAATGATCGACACCTCCGACTCGTCGGTGATCAGGGTATCGATCTGGATGCCCTGCCCTTCACGGTGCAGCAACGGGAACACCAGCGGCCACTGCTCGTCCGGGGTGTAGATGCGCCCTACCAGATAGGCGCCCTTGTTGCGGTACAGGGTCGAAGCGAACAGCTCGATGGTCAGCGCCCGATCCTTGCACACCCAGTCCGGCAGATTGGCGCGCAGCTGCTGCTCCAGGCTATCCAGATCGCGTTGCAGGTCCTCGAAGCCGACGCCATAACTGTAATCGCTGAAGATCTGCCGCAGCGCCTGCTGCAGGTCGCCACGCGGGTGGTAGATACGCGTCTGTGGTGTACGCTCCTGAGCCCGCAGCGAAGGCCGGGTCGTGTGAATGAACATGCAGCCATCGCTGATCTGGTCATGGCTGAACAGGCTGCAGAAGATCGAGTTGTACCAGGTCTCGGCCAGCTCATCGTCGTCACGCAGGTTGATCAGGCTGATGTAGGCGCTCTTGGCCAGCGGCCACAGATCGATGTCCAGCAACTGCTCGACGGCAAAGCCCTGGCGCAGGCGCTCGCCACATTCGGCGACCTTCTCCTCGTAGAGATTGATGCGCGCCGCCGAGGCTGCCTGGGCCTCCTGCCACAGCGCCTGCTCGAAGCGCGCCCGGGCACCGTTGGTGATCTCGCGAAAATGCGTGCGGTAGTCGTCGAACCCCTCAAGGATCATCCGCGCGATATCGGCGGCCGGCCGTTGCTGCGACATGGGAAAGCCTCTGCTGCGTGTACGGAACCCGAGCTTAGCCAGCGACGCGGCAGAGGGGAAGCCGCCCACCGGTCGTCCGCATCAGGCGCTGGGAATGATCGGCTCGGCATCGACCAACAGCTGCGCCGGCTGGTCGAGCTGCAGGCGCCACCTGCACATGCCCCCAGAACGCCTCGATCAGCGCACACCTGTGCCGGGCTGCAGCCCGAGATGCGCGATGCAGGCACGGCGGCAGCCAGGCGAAACGCCATGCGCCCTGACCAGCCAGGCTCCTGCCGTTACGGTCAGCCCCCTTCGAGCCTGATCGTCGTCCTGCTGTGTGCGGTGGTCGGGCACTTGGTCCAAAGCCTATCCCGCCACGACGGAAGCCTCAGCGCGGGGCAAGGACGCGAATCATGCACCGTTTTGGCTCCGATACCGTGCCCCCGGCAGGCCAGCGCATTCGACCTAAACGCCCTGTAACGCCCATGCTTGCTGGCTCCAGGCAAATCTGGCACAGACGATGCAGAAACTTGCCCAAGCCCAGCACACCGGGCCGCCCATCGATCAAAGGCGATCGAGCAGCCGCACTCAGGCGGCGGGCAACAACGGTCTCTCCGACGAGATCGCACAGAACAGGCAAAGGCGCCTGAGACCGCAAGGTTTCAGGCGCCTTTTTTATTGCCGCGGAAAAACCTGATGAGCTTTGGCCGGGAACTCCTATGAACACCACAGTCGCCTCTACTGACAAGCACACGCTGATCGTCGTCGGCAACGGCATGGTCGGCCACCACTGCGTCGAACAACTGCTCGCGGGCGGCGCCCTGGAGCGTTACCAGATCCTGGTGTTCGGCGAAGAACATCAGCGTGCCTACGACCGCGTGCACCTGTCCGAGTACTTCGGCGGCCGCGATGCCGAGTCCCTGGCGATGAGCGATGCGGCGCTGTACGAGACACCCGGCCTGACCCTGCACCTGGGCACCCCGGTCCAGGCAATCGACCGCGAGCGCCGCGAGGTGATCACCGCCAAGGGCGCCTTCGCTTACGACAAGCTGGTCATGGCCACCGGTTCCTACCCCTTCGTGCCGCCAATCGACGGCGCCGAGGGCGACTCGCGCCTGGTCTACCGCACCCTGGAAGACCTCGACGGCATTCGCGCCGCCGCCCAGGGCAAGCGTCGTGGCGTGGTGGTCGGTGGTGGCCTGCTCGGCCTGGAAGCGGCCAACGCCCTGAAATCCCTCGGCCTGGAAGCCCACGTGGTGGAATTCGCCCCACGCCTGATGCCGGTACAGCTGGACGACTTCGGCGGCGCCGCGCTGAAACAGCGCATCGAGGACCTGGGCGTCGGCGTGCACCTGTCCAAGGCCACCCAGAGCATCAGCGCCGGCAGCGAGTACCGCTACCGGATGAACTTCGCCGGCGAGGACTTCCTGGAAACCGACCTGATCGTGTTCTCCGCCGGCATCCGCCCGCAGGACGCCCTGGCCCGCGCCTGCGGCCTGGAGCTGGGCGCGCGTGGTGGCATCGCCATCAACGACCAGTGCCTGACCAGCGACGCGCACATCTTCGCCATCGGC
Source organism: Pseudomonas sp. GOM6 (assembly GCF_029537485.1). GTDB lineage: Bacteria > Pseudomonadota > Gammaproteobacteria > Pseudomonadales > Pseudomonadaceae > Aquipseudomonas. The sequence goes on along the minus strand of NZ_JARPUS010000008.1, from coordinate 189,793 downwards.
GAGTGCGCCGCCTGGAACGGCAGCATCTTCGGCCTGGTCGCCCCCGGCTACCAGATGGCCCGCCTGGTCGCCGCCCAGCTGTGCGGCCAGGAAGGCCAGCCCTTTATCGGCGCGGACATGTCGACCAAGCTCAAGCTGCTCGGTGTCGACGTCGGCTCCATCGGCGACGCCCACGGCGCCATGCCCGGCGCCAAGAGCTACCGCTACATCGACGAGGCCACGGCCAGCTACCGCCGTTTAGTCGTCTCCGCCGACGGCAAACAGGTGCTCGGCGCCGTGCTGGTCGGCGACAACAGCTACTACGACACCCTGCTGCAATACGCGCAGAACGGCATCACGCTGCCGGACGATCCGGCCAGCCTGATCATGCCGGTCGGCGACGGCGCCCCGGCCCTGGGCGCCGATGCCCTGCCCGACACCGCCACCATCTGCTCCTGCCACAACGTCAGCAAGGGCGCGATCTGCTCGGCCATCGACGGCGGCTGTACGGATCTGGCCGGCATCAAGTCCTGCACCAAGGCCGCCACCGGCTGCGGCGGCTGCGCGGCGCTGCTCAAGCAGGTGTTCGAGCACGAACTGACTGCCCGCGGCGTGGAGGTCGACAAGAGTCTGTGCGAACACTTCGCCTACACCCGTCAGGAGCTCTACCACTTCGTCCGCGTCGAGGGCATCGAGAGCTTCGAGGAACTGCTGGCCAAGCACGGCAAAGGCCATGTCGGCTGCGACATCTGCAAGCCGGCGGTGGGCTCGATCCTCGCCTCGTGCTGGAACCGCCCGATCATGAACCCGAGTCTGGTGCCGCTGCAGGACACCAACGACACCTTCATGGCCAACATGCAGAAGAACGGCACCTACTCGGTGGTGCCACGCATCCCCGGCGGCGAGATCACCCCGGACGGGCTGATCGCCATCGGCGCGGTGGCGAAGAAATACGACCTCTACACCAAGATCACCGGCGGCCAGCGCATCGACCTGTTCGGCGCCCAGCTGCACGAGCTGCCGGAGATCTGGGCCGAGCTGATCAACGCCGGCTTCGAAACCGGCCACGCCTACGGCAAGTCCACCCGCACCGTGAAGAGCTGCGTCGGCAGCACCTGGTGCCGCTACGGCGTGCAGGACAGCGTGAAGATGGCCCTCGACATCGAGCACCGCTACAAGGGCCTGCGCTCGCCGCACAAGCTCAAGTTCGCCGTCTCCGGCTGCACCCGCGAATGCGCCGAGGCGCAGAGCAAGGACATCGGCGTGATCGCCACCGAGAATGGCTGGAACCTCTACGTGTGCGGCAACGGCGGCATGCGCCCGCGCCACGCCGAGCTGTTCGCCACCGACCTGGATGACGAAACCCTGATCCGCTACATCGACCGCCTGCTGATGTTCTACATCCGCACCGCCGACAAGCTGCAACGCACCTCGGTATGGCGCGAGTCGCTGGAAGGCGGCCTGGACTACCTCAAGGCCGTGGTCATCGACGACAGCCTGGGCCTGGCCGCCGAGCTGGAGGCGCAGATGCAGCTGGTGGTCGACCGCTACGAGTGCGAATGGGCCAACGCCCTGCAGGATGAGGAGAAGCTCAAGCGCTTCCGCACCTTCGTCAACGAGCACGGCGGCGACCCGGACATCCACTTCGTCAAGGAACGCGGCCAGCGCCGCCCCGCCCGCGAAGGCGAACTCGAACTGATCCCCGTAAACGTGGAGGCCGTGTGATGAGCCAGACCAACGCCCTTGCTACTCCCGTCCAGGCATCCTGGAAAACCCTGTGCGCCCGCGCCGACTTGGTGCCAAACTCCGGCGTGGTGGCCTGCGTCGACGGTCAGCAGGTCGCACTGATCTACCTGCCGGACACCGAGCAGCAGGTGTTCGCCATCGGCAACCGTGACCCCAAGTCCGGCGCCAACGTGATCGGTCGCGGCATCGTCGGCCACCTGCAGGGTGAACTGGTGATCGCCTCGCCGCTGTACAAGCAGCACTTCCGCCTGAACGACGGTGGCTGCCTGGAATACCCCGAGCAGCACCTGCCGGTGTGGCCCGTGCGCCTCAATGGCGAGCAGGTAGAAGTGCAGCTCTGACCTACCCCGCAACTGCCGGCAAACGGCGGTTGCGGAATCGATAAGCTCCTTTGCGCGGCCTCGGCCGCGGTTTTTGTCTTTATTGACCTAAAAGTCAGCTTATGGCCTGATGCGCCGCTATCGGCTGGCCCGCTGCTCCTTGCCGCCTCATATGAATCCACCCTGAAAATCCGGGCCAGCGGAATTCGGGTATCGTCATACCGGTAACGCTATAGCGGTGAACGCGCCGCCGACGCGCCTTGAATCAGCCTGGATCAAGGTGCCCGGCGGCTCACGCATCCGCTGACAAGGACATTCCATGATCGCGTCACTGCAACGCAGCTTCCTGATCCTGAGCCTGGCCTGCTCCGGTACCGCTCTGGCCGAGCAGGTACAGGTCGCCGTCGCCGCCAACTTCACCGCGCCGATGAAGGCACTGGCCGCCGACTTCGAGAAGGACACCGGACATACGCTGAAGGCCGCTTACGGCGCCACCGGCCAGTTCTATGCACAGATCCACAATGGCGCACCGTTCGAAGTGTTCCTTGCCGCCGACGACAGCACGCCGGCCAAGCTGGAGCGCGAAGGCCATGCTGTGCCCGGCAGCCGCTTTACCTATGCCATCGGCACTCTGGCACTGTGGTCGGCGAAGGAAGGTTATGTGGACCGTCAGGGCCTGGTGTTGCGTGACGCCGCGTTCCAGCATCTGGCCGTGGCCAACCCGAAGACCGCGCCTTACGGCCTCGCCGCCCTGCAGACGCTGACCAGGCTGGGGTTGAAGCAGGCCCTGGCCAAGAAGCTGGTCGAAGGCCAGAACATCGCCCAGACCCACCAGTTCGTCGCCAGCGGCAATGCCGAACTGGGCTTCGTCGCCCTCTCGCAGATCTACCAGAACGGGCGGATCACCGGCGGCTCCGCCTGGTTGGTGCCGAGCGAGATGCACGACCCGATCAGGCAGGACGCGCTGATTCTCAGCAAAGGCAAGGACAACCCGGCCGCCAGGGCGCTGGTTGAGTATTTGCGAGGCGCCAAGGCGGCCGAGGTGATCCGTGCCTACGGTTATCAGCTGTAGCCCTCGGCTAACCAACTCCGCTAGTGTCACTCGAACACTGAATTCCAGATGAACGACTTCAGTGGGAGCGGCTTTAGCCGCGATAAGGCCACGCAGAAGCGTCGCGGCTGAAGCCGCTCCCACTGAAAGCTGTAACGCGCCCAGAAACATGCGCAGGCCGCGCCAGCAAACGAAGAAGAGACCGACAATGCCCCTGACCAGTGCCGACTTCGGCGCCATCTGGCTGACCCTGCAACTGGCGGCGCTGACCACCGTGCTGCTGCTCGTGCTCGGCACGCCCATCGCCTGGTGGCTGGCGCATACCCGCTCGCGGCTGAAAGGCCCGATCAGCGCCCTGGTTGCCCTGCCCCTGGTGCTGCCGCCCACGGTCATCGGCTTCTACCTGTTGGTCGCCATGGGCCCGCACGGCCCGGTCGGCCAGCTGACCCAGAGCCTCGGCCTGGGCGTACTGCCCTTCACCTTCGCAGGCCTGGTGGTCGGCTCGCTGTTCTACTCCCTGCCCTTCGTCGTGCAGCCCATCCAGAACGCTTTCGAAGCCATCGGGCCGCGCCCGCTGGAAGTCGCCGCCACCCTGCGCGCCAGCCCCTGGGACTGCTTCTTCACGGTCGTGGTGCCACTGGCCAGGCCGGGTTTTCTCACCGCCGCGGTACTCGGCTTCGCCCACACCCTGGGCGAGTTCGGCGTGGTGCTGATGATCGGCGGCAACATCCCCGACCAGACCCGCGTGGTGTCGATCCAGATCTTCAACCACGTCGAAGCCCAGGAGTATGCCCAGGCCCACTGGCTGGCCGGCGGCATGCTGCTGTTCTCCTTCCTCATCCTGCTCGCCCTGCACTGGCGCGGCCGCGTGCAACCGGCCCGGTACTGAACATGACGGAACGCCGCCTGCGCATTGCCCTGCGCCTGCCCTACCGCGACTTCCAGCTGGAGGTCGATCTCGACCTGCCCGGCCGTGGCGTCACGGCCCTGTTCGGCCCCTCCGGCTCCGGCAAGACCAGCCTGCTGCGCTGCGTGGCCGGGCTGGAGCGTCCGGCCGAGGGCCTGCTGAACATCAACGGCGAGGTCTGGCAGGACAGTCAGCTGTTCCTGCCGCCACACCAACGCGCCCTGGGCTACGTGTTCCAGGAGGCCAGCCTGTTCGAGCACCTCAGCGTGCGCGGCAATCTGGAATACGGTTTCACACGCATTCCCGCCCACGAGCGCCGCATCGACATGGACCAGGCCCTGGCCCTGCTCGGCATCGAGCACCTGCTGGAACGCATGCCGGCCCGCCTTTCCGGTGGTGAGCGCCAGCGCGTCGGCATTGCCCGCGCCCTGCTCACCAGCCCGCGCCTGCTGCTGCTGGACGAACCGCTGGCGGCCCTCGACCCACAGCGCAAACAGGAAATCCTGCCCTACCTGGAGCGCCTGCACGACGAACTGGACATGCCCATGCTCTACGTCAGCCACTCGCCGGATGAAGTGGCGCGCCTGGCCGACCATCTGGTGCTGCTGGAGCACGGCCGCGTGCAGGCCAGCGGCCCGGTGGAGCAACTGCTCGCCCGCCTCGACCTGCCACTGGCCCAGGGCGATGACGCCGCGGTGGTGCTGCACGCCCAGGTCAGCGGCCACGACGCCGAATACCAGCTGCTGCAGCTCAGCCTGCCGGGCTGCCCCCAGCCCTTGCGTGTCGCCCATGCGCCGCTGCCGGCAGGCAAGCCCATGCGCCTCAAGGTGCACGCCCGCGACGTCAGCCTGAGCCTGGACAAGCCCGAGCACAGCAGCATCCTCAACCGGCTGCCGGTGACCGTGCACAGCCAGCGCCAGGCCGACAACCCCGCCCATGTACTGGTACGCCTGGATATGGCCGGCACACCGCTGCTGGCGCGCATCACCCGCTACTCGCGTGACCAGCTCGGCCTGCACGAAGGCCAGCAGCTGTGGGCCCAGGTCAAGGCAGTCGCGCTGCTGGCCTAGCAGTTCCTGCTGTGCGTAACAGAACCCGGTCCACGGCACGTTCAAGTGGCGCCAATCGCGGCTGAAGCCGCTCCCACACATGCCCCGGCCTATGCCTGTGGGAGCGACTTCAGTCGCGATGCTTCTGGCTCATCGCCAGGAATCCACGCCACACCCGCCTCTCGCGCAGGGCACGGGCCTGCCGGCAACGCCGCTTGTCCCCTTCCCGCCCCAGCGCCTACCATCCGGCCACGCCCTTGACGAGCCAGCCCATGCGCGAACGCACCATCGCCAGCCACTTCATCCGCGCCGCCCTGCGCGGCGCCGAGCGCCAGGGCTGTGATTACAGCGCCCTGCTTGCCGAGGTGGGCATCCAGCCCGCGCTGCTCGCCGAGCCACGCGCCCGCCTGGCGCCGGAACAGTTCACCCGCCTGCTGCAAGGCCTCTGGGCGCTGCTCGACGACGAATACATGGGCTTCGGCCACACCCGCAGCAAGCGCGGCACCTTCGCCATGATGTGCCACGCCATCATCCACTGCCGCAGCCTGGAGAAAGCCCTGGTGCGCGGCATGCTGTTCTACGGACTGTTCCCCGATGCCCCGCGCGTCGCCCTGCAGCACGAGGGCGAACAGGTACGCCTGAGCATCGACAGCTCAGCCCTGTGGGACCCGGATCACTTCCTCACCGAAAGCCTGCTGGTGATCTGGCACCGCCTCGGTAGCTGGCTGATTGGCCAGCGCATCCGCCTCGATGAAGCGACGTTCGCCTACCCCGAGCCGGCCCACAGCGCCGAGTACGACCTGCTCTACCCCTGCCCACGGCGCTTCGACGCCGCCAGCACCAGCCTGCTGTTCCACAGCCGCTACCTGGCCCTGCCGCTGCTACAGGACGAACGCACCCTCAAGCAATTCCTCGAACACTCGCCCGCCGACCTGCTGGCCCGCCCCGATGGCGGCGACAGCCTGACCAGCCGCATCCGCCGCCTGCTCGGCCGCGACTGCGCCCACTGGCCCGACCTGGACAGCGTCGCCAGCCAGCTGCACATCAGCCCGCAAACTCTGCGCCGCCACCTGCGCGAAGAAGGCTCCAGCTTCCAGGAACTCAAGGACCACCTGCGCCGCGACCTGGCCATCTACCACCTGGGCCGTGACGAACTCTCCATCCAGGCCCTGGCCGAACAACTCGGCTTCTCCGAGCCCTCGGCCTTCCACCGCGCCTTCAAGAAATGGACAGGCCTCACCCCCGGCGCCTACCGCGCCCAGGAAAACTGACACACCTCCGCGCAAGGATGCCGCCCCGTGAACAAGCTACGTAAACGCCACCTGCTCATCGCCCTGCTGCTGGCCTGGCTGCTCGCCCCGCAGTGGCTACAGGTGCCGGTACAGGGCGCCAGCCCGCGTGACTGGAACCCGCAAAGCTTCTGGTTCGAACCCTGGGGCCGCTCCGGCACCCACAAGGGCATCGACATCTTCGCCCGCCACGGCACCCCGGTCGTTGCCCCTACCTACGGCCTGGTGCTGTTCCGCGGCGAACTCGGCATCGGCGGCAACGTACTGCTAATGCTCGGCCCCCAATGGCGCCTGCACTACTTCTCCCACCTCGCCGACTACAGCGCCCTGCCCGGCCAACCCGTACTGCCCGGCACCCCACTCGGCCGCGTCGGCGACACCGGCAACGCCCGTGGCAAACCACCCCACCTGCACTACGCCATCGTCACCCTGCTGCCCTACCCCTGGCGCTGGGACAACAGCACCCAGGGGTGGAAGAAAATCTTCTACCTTGACCCTGACCAACTCCTGAGGGAAAGCGCTGTGGACAGCCCATAAGCAAGACAGTAGCGTCGGGAAAAACCGCTGCGTTTCATTGCCTGTCATTTTTCAGTTCTGCCGGCACGCTCCGCTGGCCGCACCCGTGGCGAGAAAAATCAAGGCTTTGATACGAAGCAAAGCATGTTATGCGCCATTAAGAAACGAACCATGAAGCTACTCGCAATTATTGCAGCCCTTGCATTATCACCAAGCATCTACGCTAGCGGCTATTTTGAAAATGTCAGCGGCATTGAGTTCTCGGCCGACTCGCCAGAAAAGTGCTTTAATTTGACAGTCTGCGCACATATAACTGTATAGAGCATTTCCATAGTGAGTCTCAAGAAGCACTAGACACCACGTTTAAACGCATATCATCTAAGGTCAAGCGAGACAGCGCCCTGCTAACTGACACTCAGGAAAAATGGCTTGCCTTTAGAAAAAGCGAATGCAACTTACGCTCTGTAAGTTCCAGCGCATTTCAAAACCCCACGGCACAAGGGCAATTATTCTTTGAAGCCTGCGTAACAGAGTTTAACAATGAAAGAGTTAATCAACTTAACAATATCCAACTTGGCTGCGACTCATGACTACAATAAAAATTGTGCAAAGGCATAACAAGCGGTTCAAGCACGTTCGCTTCGCTCACTCGGGACCGGCTAAAGACGGCCCCTTAACCTAACGTTATGACAATATGAAAAAAACCGAAAAACTACTTAATGATTTAGCTGGAGAAATAGATCCCCACATAGAAACTATATCTAAATTTTTAGAAAATCTTAAAGAAACTGACAAGCCACTATCAATCTTCTCTACAACATCATTTATCCCCAAAATTGAAAGCTTACGCATAGGGATATTTGAGCTGGCAAAAGCAGAAGAATATTACTCATTAAATATTTTGTTTCGCTCATCAATTGAGCAATTTCTTAAATTTCAATATCTATGGATGAAAACCGTCGAAAATAGCAACGACGAAATAGGCATTGATTACTGGGTATTTGGCGGACAACAAGAAAAAATCGATTATGCTAAGGCTCTTTCTCAGACTTATAAAATGCTAGGCATATCTAGCATTAAATCAGCACTAGAAACGCTACAAGGCCTAGGCATTATCTCAAACGAGTCGTCAGCGAGCCAAATTAAAAAAAGAACAGAGCAATTTACCTACAAGAGCATGACTTTCTATATATCCGAAAGAATAAATAAGGGAGAGTCTTTACCTATATTAAATGCAGTTTTGCCTCGCTATTCTGAGCTATCATCATGCGTCCATGGCGGACCAGAGTCGGCATTCACTTTTAGTGAAAACGGAATTAATGAGGCTATTGAGTTTTCAACCTTTGCGTCGCTATATACGCGCTACCTATCATGGGTATTAATGGCGCAATATGAAAAAGATATATTCCCAGCTTGCGGTATCGTAAAAAAATATTTAGACAAATATCTAAAATCATCATGCGCCACGTAAATTCATAACAATTGGTTAAAACCGTTCGCTTCGCTCACTGGGACGGGCTAAAGCCCGCCCCTAACCAACCGTTATAGGGTGCTATCCGCTATGGCATGGTCTTGCACAGAAAAAGTAATAGCTGCGCTTATTTTTCTCGTGTCTGGTTCAGCTTTTGCCTTATCGCAGGCTGAATACGCTGAAGCCCGTCTCGAACGTTGGAAAGCAACTGAGCACGCCATGAACATAAAGTTTGCTCAATTAGTGAAAGAGGCCGAGCAGGAGCCTGGCCGGGATGGTAAAGGCGCCTTAAAAAACCTAAAGGAAGCCAAACTACATTGGGAGGAATTCAGGCGTACATTCTGCCTTTCAATGAGCGAAACCTATGGCGGTGAGTGGGAGAGCGCAAACGAGTCTGATTGTCGGGAGCGACTCACAAAGTCTTTTACAGAAGACATGAGCCAATATGGTTATTAAGTTTGATATCGAGCGCCCTCTCGCAATTCAAGCCGTTCACTTCACGCACTCGGGACCGGCTAAAACCCGCGTCTTGGCAAACGCTGAATAATTCGGCCGTCGCTCTTGCCCCAGGCTCATATTCAATGCCCACTCCCCAGCTCTTCACCCTGACCCTCCTTACTCTGCTCGCCTTCGCCGGCAACTCGGTGCTGTGCCGGCTGGCGCTGGCGCAGAGCGCCATCGATGCCGCCAGCTTCACCGGCATTCGTCTGCTCGCCGGCGCGCTGGTGCTGGGAGGGTTGGTCAGGGCCAAGGCCAAGCATGGCCCTCGGCAAGGCAGCTGGCTGTCGGCGGCGATGCTGTTCCTGTATGCCGCGGGCTTTTCCTATGCCTATTTGAGCCTGCCAACCGGCACCGGGGCGTTGCTGCTGTTTGGTGCGGTACAGGCAACCATGCTCGGTTGGGCGATGTACCGTGGCGAGCGCATGCGGCCGTTGCAGCTGTGCGGCCTGGCGGTGGCGCTGGCGGGCCTGGTCGGGTTGCTGTTGCCGGGGCTTTCCGCGCCGCCGCTGTTCGGCTCGTTGTTGATGCTGCTGGCCGGGGTGGCCTGGGGCGTGTATTCGCTGCGCGGCAAGGGCGCCAGCGACCCGACCGCCGTGACGGCGGGCAATTTCCTGCTGGCGGTGCCGTTCGCCGTGGTGTTGAGCCTGCTGATGTACCGCGACACGTCGCTGGACCTGGCCGGCGTCCTCTATGCCATCGCCTCGGGGGCGATCACCTCCGGGCTGGGCTACGCCCTGTGGTATCGCGTGCTGCCGCTGCTGCGATCCACCACGGCGGCCACCATCCAGCTGAGCGTGCCGGTGATCGCTGCGCTGGCCGGCGTGGTGTTTCTCGGCGAGGCCATCAGCCTGCGCCTGGCGCTGGCCTCGCTGGCCATCCTCGGCGGCATCGCGCTGGTGATAGTGAACAAGCAGGCACCGCAGCGGAGCTGACGTAGGTTGGGCGAGGTGGGTAAACATCGCCAGAAGAATCGCCGCCAGTCCAAGCGCCACGCCTGCCATTACAGGTACTGCGCTCAGCGAATGAGTGGCGAAGCCTGAGCCCGTGCGAGATTGTCGCGCGCCTCGTTCAGCGTGCATTTGCGGATAGGCGCCGATGGCGGATTGTCATAGCCTAGCCGGCCGCCACAGGAGCCCGCCCATGTTCAGACGCAGCTTCAACTCCATCGCCACCACCTGGCTGGCCGGTTTGCTGGCCCTGTTGCCACTGGCCCTGTCGCTGGCCTTTCTGGCCTGGCTGGTGAGCCTGCTCAACACCCTGGTCGGCCCTGGCAGCTTTGTCGGCAGGCTGTTTGCCGAGCTGGGCCACCCCTTCGTCAGCAGCCACCTGCTGGCCTGGCTGCTGGGCACCCTGGTGTTGCTGGCGGCGCTGTATCCGCTGGGGCTGGCCGTGCAGCTGGGGTTGAAGGGCCCGCTGCGTCGTTTGTCCGACCGCACGCTGCGGCGCATTCCGCTGTTGGGCAATCTGTATGGGCTGGCGGATCGCTTCGTCGGTCTGCTGGACCAGAAAGACAGCGCCGACCTGGCCGCCATGAGCCCGGTGTGGTGCTTCTTCGGTGGCGACGGTGCCGCCGTGCTGGCCTTGCGTCCCAACCCCGAGCCGCTGCAGATCGACGGCCGCGACTACTACGCCATCCTGGTACCAAGCGCGCCGGTGCCGGTGGGCGGCGGCCTGCTGTATGTGCCGGTGGAATGGGTCAAGCCGGCGGAAATAGGCATGGACCGCTTTACCAGCATCTATGTGTCGATGGGCATTACTCCGCCCAAGCCCTGAAAATATTTATCGCCGGCTGCATCCAGATCGCCCCCTGGCGGGTAATCAGTACAGCGACCTCGTGGTCGCCTGGCTGATTTTACTTTTCAGGAGCGAATCGAATGAACGCTAAATCTCTGCTTCGCCGTACCGGCACTTCCCTGGCCGCCTCCTGCCTGCTGGCGGCGCTGCCGGTGGTCGCGATGGACGTGCCTGCCAGCATCCAGGTGCCCGAGGGCAACAAAGTGGCCCTGGAAACGGTCGGGGTCGGCGAAATCACCTACGAGTGCCGCGCCAAGGCCGACGCCGCCGACCAGACCGAATGGGTTTTCGTCGGCCCCAAAGCTGCGCTGAACGATCGCAGCGGCAAACAGGTCGGCACCTATTACGGCCCGCCGGCCACCTGGCAGGCACTGGATGGCTCGAAGATCACCGGCACCCAGCTCGCCGTGGCGCCCTCCTCGCCAGGCAGCATTCCCTTCCAGCTGGTCAAGGCCAATCCTGCCGAGGGCAAAGGCGCGATGGAGGGCGTGACCTACATCCAGCGCGTGGCGCTCAAGGGCGGCGTGGCGCCGGGCACACCCTGCACCAGCGCCAACAAAGGTGAGTCGCAGGTGGTGAAGTACCAGGCGGACTACATCTTCTGGACGGCCAAATAGGCTAAAGCACTTGAGCCTGGGCGTCAGACTGCTCACACACGCGTCAGCTGGCGCGAGCAGCATGACGCCCCTTAGGGAGAGGGGAAGTGCTGAGCAGTTTCTCGGTTTTCGACCCTCTCCCCCACCCCCTCTCCCGTAAACGGGAGAGGGAAGATAAAGCTTCGCGCTGCATCACGGGCCTGGCCGACCTCGCGCGGGGTCGTCTAGGCTCCCTTGACCCAATGCCGGCGCATTGCCGAGCAACCTGAATGGCGACCCGAACTTGTCCCTGCCCGAGCCCGATCCGTTCGATTACGAAGCCTGCCTGAGCGCCTGCGCGCGCGGCGAGCTGCACGCACTCAAGCGCCTGTACGAGCATGAGGGCGGCCGCCTGCTGGGCGTGGCCAAGCGCATCGTGCGTGACCACGCGCTGGCCGAAGACATCGTGCACGACACCTTCATCAAGGTCTGGGCCGCTGCCGGCAGCTTCGACGCCAAACGCGGCAGCGCGCGCGGCTGGATCTACAGCATCACCCGGCACCTGGCCCTGAACTTCGTACGCGACCACGCCAGGGAGCTGCCGCCAGCCGCCGACGATGAGGCGCTGGCGCAGACCGATGCCACGGACGCGCTGATGCACAGCGGCCGCCTCGACGGCTGCCTGCAGCAACTTGAGCCCGAGCGCCGCGAGTGCATCGTGCATGCCTATGTCGAGGGTTACTCGCACGCGGAAATCGCCCACAAACTGGGTACGCCACTGGGCACGGTGAAGGCCTGGATCAAGCGCAGCCTCACAGCACTGCGGGAGTGCATGGGATGAACACGTCACACCCCGATGACCGGCAACCGGACCTGGATACGCTGGCCAGCGAATACGTACTGGGCACGCTGGAAGCGGAACAACGCCGCGAGGTCCAGCGGCGCTTGGGGCAGGACTCGGCCCTGCGCGATGCCGTGGATGCCTGGGAACGACGCCTGCACCACCTCACCGAGCGGGTGCCGCCGCAAACGCCATCGCCCTATCTGTGGGCACGCATCGCCCGTAGCCTGGAAGCGACGGCCAGCCACGCGCCTACGCCCTGGTGGAATCTGCTCGGTTTCTGGCGCGGCCTGGCGGCAGCGGGCCTCGCGGCCAGCCTGGCGCTACTGGTCACGATGCTGACCTTGCCGCCCCAACCTGCCGCCCCGAGCTTTGTGGTGGTGCTGGTGGCGCCGCAGGACAAGGCCCCCGGCTGGGTGGTACAGGCCAGCGATGATCGGCAGATTCAGCTGATCCCCCTGGCCAGCGTAGAAATCCCCGCCGACATGGCCCTGCAGTTCTGGACCAAGGCCGACAGCTGGCAAGGGCCGGTCTCCCTCGGCCTGGTGCAACCGGGCCAGCGCCTGGAAGTGCCGCTGGATCAGCTACCGCCGCTGGAGTCGAACCAGCTGTTCGAGCTGACGCTGGAGAAGAGCACGGGCTCGCCCACCGGCAAGCCGACCGGGCCGATCCAGTTCATCGGCCGTGCGGTGAAAGTGATCTGAGTGGCGCTTGCGCGCTCCAGGCCGCCAGGCTGAACAGCCCGGCCAGGGCGCGGCGCACAGCCATCGCCCTGGCAGCGGATGGGCTGGTCGGCAATCACCGTGATGTCATCGAACCTGGCGTCGAGACGGAGGTTGTCGAGAAGCTGGCCTTGATTGCCATGGGGCCACCGGGCGCAGGCGAGACGAAAAGGTCGCCCTTATCCGGCTTTACGCGGGCAGCCTTGTGTCAGGCCATTACACCGCCGGCCGGCATATTCCGTAACAGATTTGCTCACCGCGCTTTCATCTTTCGTTAACCCCCGGCTGTCTAGAGTGGCCCGGGTTTGCGGCATTGCGCAGGGAATAGCTCCTGCCGCCCCTCGTTGATATTTTCTGGAGCGGCCGATGCCAATCATTCCTCATGCCAATGCAGCCAAGGTTGCAACGTCTTTGCGCAAAAGACACCTGCTCATTCTCGGCGCCAGCCTGATAGCCCTGAGCGCACTGATGAGTCTGTGGTTGCAGCGCGAGCCGCTGGAGAACCTGGGCGAAGACAACCGCATGGGCAAATCCGGCCTGTTCGCCAACTGGGATGAGGGCGACGTGGTGGTGCTGGTACGCCATGCCGAGCGTTGCGACCGTTCCAGCGGCCCCTGCCTGGGCGACAAGAGTGGTATTACCGTTTCGGGCAATGCAGCGGCGGATGGCGTAGGCAGCGCCTTCAAAGCCCTCGGCCTGGGCAATGTCGATATCTTCGCCAGCCCACGGCTGCGCACGGTGCAAACCGCCAACTCCATGTTCGACATCAGCATCGCCACCCGCGACTGGTTGGCCAACTGCCGCAGCACTCTGACGCAGAACATGCTCGACCATAAGCAGGCGCACCGTAACCTGTTGCTGGTCACCCACAGCGGTTGCATCGAGGGCGTGGCCAAAGCCCTGGGTGACTCAAGGGCCGAACACGACAGCGAATACACCAGTGCCCTGTTCGTCTTCGTTGACAGGGCCAGTGGCCGCCCGCGTCTGCTCGGCTACATGAATGCCGAAGACCTGCAGCGTTTTGTCGGGGAAACCCAAGGCTAGAGGGCGTTACAATGGCGACCTCGTCGCCCTGCCCGGAGCCCGCGTCCCGATGTTCACCCTCAGCCACCTGACCACCCCGCCGCCGGAATCGCTGAAGAGTCAGGTGCTGCAGATGGTGGTGGACTACTTCACCGACATCAGTCCGGCCCCGCTGACACCGAGCAACCCGCTGTACCAGCTGTACCAGTACGTGATCGGTTTCGAGGTGCATCTGTATCTGCAAGCGATGGGCAGCGATGCCGCCAGCAGCGCCCGGCTGGTTCTGGCGCTGGACGATGAAGACCCGTCCCGAGTTCTGGGCTTCGCCCTCTATCTGCCCAGCCCGGACGATGCCGACGCCTGCACCCTGGTCTACCTCGCGGTAGTCGCCAGCCACCGCCGCCGCGGTATCGCCCGCGCCATGCTGGGGCAGATTCAACTGCTGCACCCGCATGCCGCACTGGCCTGCGTGGCCAGCCGGGTGCCGACCTTCGAAGCGCTCGGTTTCGGTGTGCTCGGCGCCCGCGGTCAGCAGGTCCTGATGAACACCCGCAACCACGCCTCCGACGGCTGGGTGGCGGTGCAGGATCTGGCGCCGATATTCCAGTCCAAGGAAGTCCGGCAGATCCATGCCTACCTGGTCAAACAGCACGGCGAAAAAGCCCTGCGCGATGCCGAGAAGCAGCGCGACTACCTGCTCGACCAGTTGGCGCGGCAGGCAGAAGCTGCAGTCGAAGAGCGCCAGGCCAGGCGTACCCACTGAGGCCAACCCTCGCCAGGCCGTGCAGGCATCACACTTGGCATAAATCGCAGCCACGCACATGAACCTTCTTTGCCTTGGTCACCCTAAGACGCTCCTGTCCCAGCATACGAGTGTCCATCCATGCACATTCTTGCCCGCCTCAGCCTGCTCTGCGCCACCACTTTGCCGCTGGCAGCTTGCTTCAATGACGAACCCAATGAAGTACAGAGCAAGATCTGTATCTACAACACCGACCCACAGGCCGAACGATGCAAGGCCGGCCAAATGGCCTGGTTCCGCCCGGACGACGGTCAACTGATCAGCGAACAGATGGCCCTCAGCGTGGCGGCCGCCTATTGCGACTTCGATCATCCGGTCATGCACAACCGCGCCGGGGTAGTCTGCGTATTCACCGACCAACGCCTGAGCAGCGTGCAATAGATGGCCCGCTCGGATCGACGGGCCGGCTCGAACATAAAATGCTGCGGCGCATCAGCCGTGCCGTTGATGGCTTGCTGCGCTCCGCGCCGTAATATGCCGTAACTTTTGTGCGACCAACCTTACATGCCGCCGTCAGGCGTTTGCGGTAAAAGGGGCGCCTGCCGCCTGCCAATCGTTGTCCGTCATGCCTCCTTTTCTCGCCCGCCACCTGCCCACCCGCGAACAGCTTGCACGCAATCGTTTCCTGCGCTGGCTAGAGCCTTTCTTGCACCACACCCACCTGTGGGTGTGGTCGCGTCATGGTGTGGCACTGGGGGTGAGCATCGGCATCTTCTTCGGCTTGCTGATCCCCATCGCGCAGATTCCCTTCTCGGTCGGTGCCGCCGTGGTACTGCGCGCCAACGTGCCGGCCGCCGCTGCCAGCACCCTGGTCACCAACCCGGTGACCTTTGCCCCGGTCTATTACGCCGCCTACCGGGTCGGCGCCCGCCTCACCGGAGCCGAGGTCGAGGCCGCGCCAGACCTGCCGGTGCCGCTGGAGGCGGATACGGACAGCCGCTCGGTCTGGCAGCGCCTCAGCGATGTGGGTGCGCCACTGATCACCGGCCTGGCGCTGTTTGCCTGCATCGGTGGCCTGGGCATGTACCTGCTGATCAGCCTGATATGGGCGCTGGTCGAGCACCTGCGCGAACGGCGCCAGCGCCGGGCCTGAGCACCGCCTGGCACCTTCTGCTGCCACCCTCTGCGCAGGCCGCTACAATGCGCGCCTCACCGTGCCGCGCCTGATAAAGAAGAAACACCATGTCCCTGCCCAAGAATCATCTGGAACTGCTCAGCCCTGCCCGTGATGTGGCCATCGCCCGCGAGGCCATCCTGCATGGGGCCGATGCCATCTACATCGGCGGGCCGAGCTTCGGCGCGCGGCACAACGCCTGCAACGAGGTCAGCGATATCGCCGAGCTGGTGAAGTTCGCCCGCCGCTACCACGCGCGGGTGTTCACCACCCTCAACACCATCTTCCACGACGACGAGCTGGAGCAGGTGCGCACGCTGATCCACCAGCTGTACGACGCCGGCGTCGATGCGCTGATCGTGCAGGACATGGGGGTGATGGAGCTGGATATTCCGCCGATCGAGCTGCACGCCAGTACCCAGACCGACATCCGCACCCTGGACCGCGCCAAGTTCCTCGACCAGGCCGGCTTCTCCCAGCTGGTACTGGCGCGCGAGCTGAACCTGCAGGAAATCCGCGCCATCGCCGATGCCACCGACGCCGCCATCGAGTTCTTCATCCACGGTGCGCTCTGCGTGGCCTTCTCCGGCCAGTGCAACATCTCCCACGCGCAGACCGGGCGCAGCGCCAACCGTGGCGACTGCTCGCAGGCCTGCCGCCTGCCCTACACCCTGAAGGACGAAAAAGGCGGCGTGATCGCCTACGAAAAGCACCTGCTGTCGATGAAGGACAACAACCAGAGCGCCAACCTGCGCGCGCTGGTCGAGGCCGGCGTGCGCTCGTTCAAGATCGAGGGGCGCTACAAGGACATGGGCTATGTGAAGAACATCACCGCCCACTACCGCCGCGAGCTCGACGCCATCCTCGAAGACCGCCCGGACCTGGCCCGCGCCTCCAGCGGCCGCACCGCACACTTCTTCCTGCCCGATCCGGACAAGACCTTCCACCGCGGCAGCACCGACTACTTCGTCCAGGATCGCAAGATCGACATCGGCGCCTTCGACTCGCCGACCTTCACCGGCCTGCCGGTAGGCCATGTCGAGAAGGTGGGCAAACGCGACCTGATCGCCGTCACCGACACTCCGCTGTCCAACGGCGACGGCCTCAACGTGCTGGTCAAGCGCGAGGTGGTGGGCTTCCGCGCCAATATCGCCGAACTCAAAGGCGAATTCGAGGAAGACGGCAAGCAGCGCTACCGCTACCGCGTCGAGCCCAACGAGATGCCCGAGGGCCTGTTCCGTTTGCGCCCCAACCATCCGCTGTCGCGCAACCTCGACCACAACTGGCAGCAGGCGCTGCTCAAGACCAGCGCCGAGCGCCGTATCGGCGTGAGCTGGAAGGTTTCCCTACGCGAAGAGCAGCTCAAGCTGACCGCCACCAGCGAGGAAGGCATCGCCGTCGACGTCGCCCTGCCCGGCCCGTTCGGCGTGGCCAACAAGCCAGAGCAGGCGCTCGATGGCCTGCGCGACCTGCTGACCCAGCTCGGCACCACCGACTACCACGCGCTGGATGTGGCGCTGGACGCCCCGCAGGCCTTCTTCGTGCCCAACTCGCAGCTCAAGGCCCTGCGCCGCGAGGCCATCGAGAAACTGACCGAAGCACGCGTCGCGGCTCACCCACGCGGCAGCCGCAAGGCCGAGACAACACCGCCACCGGTGTACCCGGAGTCGCACCTGTCGTTCCTCTACAACGTGTACAACCAGAAGGCCCGCGACTTCTACCACCGCCATGGCGTGCAGCTGATCGACGCGGCCTACGAGGCCCACGAAGAAGAAGGCGAAGTGCCGGTGATGATCACCAAGCACTGCCTGCGCTTCTCCTTCAACCTGTGCCCCAAGCAGGCCAAGGGTGTCACCGGGGTGAAGACCAAGGTCGCGCCGATGCAGTTGATCCAGGGCGACGAGGTGCTGACCCTGAAGTTCGACTGCAAGCCGTGCGAGATGCACATCATCGGCAAGATGAAGGGCCATATCCTCAATCAGCCGCAGCCGGGCAGCGCGGCGCACAGCAAGATGGTCGCCAGCATCAGCCCGGAAGACCTGCTCAAGACCATCCGCCACAAACCAAGCGGCTACAGCCACTGAGGCACCTGCCTGGGGCGCGCTGGCTCGACCGGTTATCCAGCGCCGCCCCGCAGCCTCCCGACAGGCGTATGGTGAACCTACAGCCCAACGGAGGAATGCTCATGTTCCAGGTAACCCGTACCGGCGAAAACCGTCTCGACGTGGACTTCGCCGGCAAGCTCGACAGCAGCGAGATGCGCAGCGCACTCGATGAGCTGGAGCAGAAGGCGCAAGGCATCGAACACGGCCGCATGCTCTACCGCATCGGCGAGTTCCAGCTGCCGACGCTCGGTGCCATCGGCGTTGAAATGTCGCGCCTGCCACAGATGATCCGTTTCGCCCGGCGCTTCGAGCGCATGGCGGTCATCGCCGACAAGCCCTGGGTACGCAAGGCCAGCCAGATAGAAGGCGCGCTGATTCCCGGCCTGACGATCAAGGCTTTCGAGCGTAGCCAGGAAGCCAGTGCCGAAACCTGGCTGCTCAGCCCGTTCAAATAGCGGCCCGTGCACGGCAATACCCCCTAAACTCCTTCGCCAGGCTCTCTGGCGAAGGACGAGTGATGAACGCATCCGGGTATCTGGCCGCTCTACTGCTGGGCGGCATGTTGAGTGGCTGCAGCAGCCAGCACCAAGGCGGCGCGGACAGCGCCGCGGTGCAACTCGTCGCCACCTCGCACAATGCCGGCAGGATCGGCCAGGCCACGCTCAACGCACGCGGCGAGCAGACCGATTTGTCGGCCTTCATCAGCGGCGTGCCCTTCGGTATCACGCTGCCGCCGCGCCTGGCCGCCTACATCTACCCCGGTACCTGTGCGCAGCCGGGCGCCAACCCGGCTTATGCACTGAACCGCACCCTGACGACCTCGCGCCTGGGCGCAGTCGATGGCTGGCGTTTGTCGCGCAGCGCCAACGTGACGCTAGCCACCCTGCGCACCACACCTCACGCGCTGGTACTGCGCACAGCCCCATCCGATGGCGCACTGGACATCTTCTGCGGCGACATCAACTGACGCAGCCCAGGTGACTCAGCAGCCAGCCCGTGAGATAGAGCCCCAGCCCGAACACCAGATGCGTCAGCAAGGCGCGACGCCGAGCCAGCCAGGGCCTGGGCGTACGCCTGGCGGCGATGCCCATGCCAAAACCCGGCTGCATCAGCAGCATGGGTAGCAACACCGTGACGGCACCAAAGCCCAGCGCAGGCAGCAGGTGCGGCTGGCACAACCATGACGCGCCGCTCAGCCAGACGAACAGCGCGGCAAACACCAACCCGGTCAGGTAGTGGAACACCCAACCCAGCGCCCGCTCGCCGGCCACTGGTCGCGCCTGGGCAATGGCCGGGTGACGAAAGCGCCCCGCCGGCATATGGCCCAACCAACGCCCTACCAGCGCGTAGTCCAGCGATGCCATCCCCCAAAGCCGCTTGCGCAGCAGCGCCCACGCATCCATCACCAGGGTGGCACCCAAACCCAGCAGAACGATCTGTAGCAACATGATCCAACTCCTCGTAAAGTCAACGGAAACCAGCCTGCCAGTTCAAGTCGACTTGAGGTCAAGTGATGAAAGAGATGGATATCGGCAAGGTCGCGCACTGGTCCGGCCTGCCGGCCTCGACGCTGCGCTACTACGAGGAACGCGGGCTGATTCGCTCGATTGGCCGTAATGGCCTGCGCCGGGTATTCAACGAGTCGGTGCTGGAGCGCCTGTCACTGATTGCCCTGGGCCGGGCGGTGGGGTTTTGCCTGGACGATATCGCCAGCATGCTCGCCGCCGACGGTCAGCTGGCCATCGACCGCAGCCAGTTGCGGTCTCGCGCCGATGAACTGGACCGCACCATCCGCCGCCTCAGCGCTGTACGCGACGGCTTGCGCCACGCAGCCGAATGCCCAGCGGAAAATCACCTGCAATGTGCCAAGTTCCAGCGCCTGATGAGCCTGGCCAGCAAAACTTCCAGCAGGCGCAAACCAACCGGCGAGCGCTGACGCCAGGCAGCCTGGCGAGCTTGATATAGAGTTTCCCGGGTTCACTCACACGGAGCAGATGGACATGACACTTCGCATCAACGACAGCGTTCCCGACTTCACCGCCGACACCGATCGGGGCAGCCTGAAGTTTCACGACTGGATTGGCGACAGCTGGGCAATCCTGTTCTCCCACCCCAAGGACTTCACCCCGGTGTGCACCACCGAATTTGCCGCCGTGGCCCAGCTGGCCGGTGAATGGCAGAAACGTCATACCAAGGTGATCGGTGTCTCGGTCGACGGTGTGGACGATCACCGCAAGTGGAAGGCCGATATCGAGCACTTCGGCGGCTGCGCGGCCGATTTCCCGATCATCGCCGATGACGACCTCAAGGTATCCAAGCTCTTCGACATGCTGCCGGCCGAGGCCTACCTGCCGGATGGCCGCACCCCGGCAGACAGCGCCACAGTGCGCTCGGTATTCATCATCGGCCCCGACAAGAAGCTCAAGCTGTCGATGACCTACCCCATGAGCGTGGGGCGCAACTTCGCCGAAGTGCTGCGCGCCCTGGATGCCCTGCAGCTGACCTACAACGTACCACTGGCCACCCCGGCCAACTGGGCGGTGGGGCAGGACGTAATCGTCGCCCTGGCGCTGAACAACGAGCAGGCCGAACAGAAGTACGGTGCCCTCGACATCAAGCTGCCCTACCTGCGTACCGCCAAGGCACCGGCCTGAGCGTATGTCGTTCAGTTAGGCGCCAGCCCGTGTCTCCCCTCTCCCGTTTACGGGAGAGGGGCTGGGGGAGAGGGCCGAACAATCGAGAAATAGCCCTGCCCCTCTCCCTAACCCTCTCCCCACAGGGAGAGGGAACAAACCGAGCCGAGTTTGGCTTATGTGAACAGCATTAGCGGTCTGAGCAGTTGCCTAGCCCAACGAGCCGGCATCCGCCTCACGGCGCACCGAACAGCGCCGTCCAGTAGATCCCCGCGTTGCTCTTCGGGTCGACCGCATAGGCCGCGCCCAGCTCGCTGTACTGAGCATTCATCAGGTTGGCGCAGTGGCCGGGGCTGGCCAGCCACCCGCTAACCACCTTCTCCACCTCATCCAGGCCGGCGGCGATGTTCTCGCCAATGAGCTGGCCGCTATAGCCAGCCAGTTCCGCCCGGTCACCCGGGGTGCGGCCATCCGGGTCGCGATGATCGAAGAAATTGCCATTGGCCATGGCCCGGCTATGACCCTCGGCCGTGCCCGCCAGGGTGGCGTTCCAGGTCAGCGCCGGAGCTGAAGGATAATCCTTGCCGCCGCACTGGCGGGTCTGACTGCGGGCGCGATTGACCCGCTCCAGCAGCTTCTCGCCCTCCGCCTGGCTGCTGCCCAGCCGCCCGCCGAGCAATGGCCGCGCCAGCACGATGCGCCAATCGCGGTCGGCGCGACTGACACCGATGTCGACGAACTGCGGGTCCAGCACCACCTGGCAGAAGCTCTCCTGCAACGCCTGCATGGCCGCCGCCGCATCCCGCGGCCCGGACAGGGTGATGGCCTGCACATTGACCATGGGATAGGCGGCGCGCGCCAGGGCATCCTGCAGGTCCACACCACCGCTGGCCGGCAGGATCAAACGCGCATCGACCGCCAGCGGCGGCAATTCCGGCGACGCCTGCTCGCCACAAGGCTGGGCCTGATTGCGGTAGGCATTGATCGCCTCGATCAGCTGCGCCTCATCGGCGGCCTGTACAGCCGAACTGAACAGGCCGAGCACGAGCAGTGCGCAGCCCAAGACGGACGGGTTTGAATGCATTGAAATCCCCCAAATGTTTCTTATGAGCCATCATGCCGCGTACCAAGGCGACAGGAAATGCGAAGCTTGTCGGTTGAAGACCCACAGACTACCGTCTGCGTTCCCGAGCAATGGAGTGCCTACATGAACAGGTCTCAGGAATTGAACTCGTTCGCTCTGAATCGCGCCAACTGGGATGATCGCGCCGAGCTGCACGCCGCCTCACCGGATTACCAGGCCGAAGTCTTTGTCGCCGACCCCAGCCACCTTTCATCGGTGGTGCGCTTCGACCTGCCGCGCCTGGGGGATATCGCCAACCTGCGCGCCGTGCACCTGCAGTGCCATATCGGCACCGACACCCTGTCGCTGGCCCGCCTCGGCGCACGGATGAGCGGCCTGGACTTCTCCCCCGTCTCGCTGGCCCAGGCACGCACGCTGGCACAGCGCTGCAGGATGGCCATCGACTATGTCGAAGCCTCGGTCTACGACGCCGCCACGGCCCTACCTCCGGCCAGTTTCGATCTGGTCTACACCGGCATCGGCGCGCTGAACTGGCTACCGCGCATCGACGATTGGGCCCGCAGCGTGGCCGCCCTGCTCAAGCCGGGCGGGCGTCTGTTCCTGCGTGAAGGACATCCGCTGATGTTCAGCCTGGATGAAGAGCGCGCGGACGAGCTGGTGATTCGCCACCCCTACTTCGAGCATGTCGCGCCGATGGTCTGGGACGACGCCCACACCTATGTGCAAACCACTCGTCCCTTGAGCGCCCGAACAACCCACGAGTGGAACCACGGTCTTGGCGAAATCGTCACGGCCCTGCTCCGCCACGGCCTGGAGATCAGCGCACTGGAAGAGCACGACAGCCTGCCCTGGGAAGCGCTGCCAGGGCAGATGGAAATGGGGCCGGACGAAGAATGGCGCCTGCGCAGTGGCCGCGAACGCGTGCCGCTCAGCTATACGCTGCAGGCGAGACGAACCCGCTAAGGGCCTTCTGAATTAAGGCCAGACAAGGCCTAGGCGGCCCCACAAAAACGGCTGAGGAAGCGCGCTGGGCTCGCACGCGAGTTTACGGAGCATGACCCGCTTCGCTCGCCCCTGCGGGGCCGCACTGAGGTGCGTGAGCCGCAAACGACTTGCCGATGCCGCTTTTAACGCCGTATGGACGACAGTCAGGAGAGCCTTAACGGGGCTCAAACGTAGACGCTGATCCCGCCGCGTTCCTGCAGCCAGTCGCGGTAGGTCGCCAGCGAGTCGGTCTGCTGACCAGCGTTGAAGCCGACGAAGCGGGTGCTGTCGCCAAGGCCGGCATCGATCAACTTGTCGACCTGCACCAGCAGTTTGGCGGCATCGTCGCGATCCATGACCGAGACGTCGGGCAGCTGGATCTGTGCGGATGAGCCGCTCAAACCGCTGCTCTGGTCGACCCGATCACTGCGCAAGGCTGAGGGCGACGCCTGATTGCTGCTGTTCAGCGCACGCAAGAGGCCGCCCTCGCTGCGCGCCACCATCTGCGCAGCCAGGCGACGCACCTCGGCCACCGGATCGCTGTTGGTATTGTCTTCGGCACTGCTCGAACTGCTGGCAGCCGACTTGCTGATGCCGGCCAGATAGCTGGTCAGCGGCGAAGTGCTGTTGATAGTGGTCATGGCCGAGTTCCTGAAAATTCAACGCATGCCTATCAAGCAGGATGCGCGCCACTTCCACGCAGGCCTTGAAAATACTGGGCCACAGCCATTACGCCAACTGTTTTCATGGCAGTGTATTGCCGCTGGCGGGAAGGGCCTTGCCGCCCTGTCCGGAGTGCCCGTCCACCGGCGCCGTCCAATGGCATCGGTGCAAAATGCCAAGGGCCATACACCCGCCCCGCGCTGCCACAGGCCGTGGAACCCGCAACCTGACTAGGCCACAAGGATGATTGCAACACGCGCTCTCATGACCACATGCCGTCAGGTGAACAGCAGCCATCAATGCGCCGGGCTGAGCATCTCGATCTCGCGGATCTCGAACTCACGACTCAGGTACTCCATGCGCCGCTCATGGAACTCGCGCATATGCGGCAACGCACTGTGCTGCGCCAGATGCTCACGGGACTGCCAGACCTCGTAGAAGATGAACAGATTGGGATCCTGCGCATCGCGCAGCATGTGGTAGGCAATACAGCCCTGCTCGGCACGACTGGACGCCACATAGGCCAGGAACAGTTCGGCGAAGGCCTCGGCCATCTCCGGGCGAACGTGGGCATGCAGGATGAAGCCATAGGGCATGGTCATGACGGACTCCGTTAAGGTTTTTATCAACCCTAGCGCAAGCCTATTCGTAAAATTCATGCCTTTTCGGCAAATATCATTTGCCTATGCCTGGGTTTTTCTGTGCCCGCCGAATCCGTAGCCTGCCATCCATTGTTTACGGAGGCCCATGCCATGAAGAAAATCCTGCTCCTCAACGGTGGCAAACAGTTCGCCCACTCCGACGGCCGCTACAACGCGACATTGCACGACACAGCCCTCGCCCACCTCGACCGCGCCGGCTTCGAACTCAAGCAGACCTTTATCGATGGCGGCTACGACGTTGCCGAAGAGGTCGAGAAATTCCTTTGGGCCGACGTGGTCATCTACCAGATGCCCGGCTGGTGGATGGGCGCCCCCTGGACGGTGAAGAAATACATCGACGAAGTGTTCACCGCCGGCCACGGCAGCCTGTACGCCAACGATGGCCGCACCCGCTCCGATGCCTCGCAGAAATACGGCAGCGGCGGCCTGGTGCACGGCAAGCAGTACATGCTGTCGCTGACCTGGAATGCCCCGCAGCAGGCCTTCGACGACCCCACCGATTTCTTCGAAGCCAAGGGCGTGGACGCGGTCTACTTCCCTTTCCACAAGGCCAATCAGTTCCTTGGCATGAGCGCGCTGCCGACCTTCCTCTGCGTCGACGTGATGAAGCGCCCGAACATCGAGGCGGATGTGCTGCGCTACCAGCAGCACCTGAGCCAGGTGCTCGGTCAGCCGGCCTGACAATCCCCCTTGAGCGGGCAGCCCTCTGCATCTAGATTGGGCGCCCCTGCCACGGATAGGCCCCGCCTCAAGGAAAGACCATGCACCTCCCCACCTTCAGCACCGCGCGCCTGCTCCTGCAACCGCTGGAGTTGGCCGACGCCCCGGCCATCCAGCGCATCTTTGCGCAGTGGGAAATCGTCCGCTACCTGGCCAACCGGGTGCCTTGGCCCTACCCCGCCGACGGTGCGCTGAAGTATGTGCGTGATGTGGCGCTTGCCGGCATGGCGCGCGGCAGCGAGTGGCACTGGACCCTGCGCCCGCTGGAGCAGCCCGAACAGGTGATCGGTCTGATCAGCCTGTACGAAGAAGCCGGCAACAACCGCGGCTTCTGGCTCGACCCGCAGTGGCAAGGCCGGGGCCTGATGCAGGAAGCCTGCACGGCGGTCACCGACTATTGGTTCGGGACGCTGCACAAACCCTTGCTGCAAGCCCCGAAAGCCGTGGCCAACGCCGCCTCGCAACGCATGTCCGAGCGCAGCGGCATGCGCCTGGTGGCCACCGGCGAGAGCGATTATGTCTGCGGCCGCTTGCCCAGCCAGGTGTGGGAGATCAGCCGTGAGGAGTGGCAAAGGCAACGCCAACAGACGGAGTTAGATGCAGCGAGGCTCGCCCTGAGCTAGTCTCTGCACCTTTCTTGAAAGGAGATACTCCCATGCCCCGCGCCTCTGCCCGTCACATCCTGGTTGCCAGCGAAGCCAAGTGCAACGAACTGAAAGCCGCCATCGAAGGTGGTGCCGACTTCGCCCAGGTCGCCAAGGACAACTCCACCTGCCCGTCCAGCCGTGACGGCGGCAACCTCGGTTCCTTCGGCCCCGGCCAGATGGTCCGCGAATTCGACCAGGTCGTCTTCAGTGCCCCGGTCGGCGTGGTACAAGGTCCGGTGAAAACCCAGTTCGGTTACCACCTGGTGGAAGTTACCAGCCGCCAGGACTGATAGCCGCCCAACAAAAAGCCGCCGGTAGCAGAGCCACCGGCGGCTTTTTTATGCCTTTGAAATAGTTAGGCGCTACGTTGCAGCTGCTGGGTCATGAAGTCTTCTTCCAGCATCTGGTCCTGGGCGCTGCTGTTGCCGCCCTCCAGCGTATCGCGGTGACTCGGCCCGCGCCGCTGGCGCAGCTTGCCGATCTGGTGTTCGAGGGCGTGGGTGAGTTTTTCCATGGCGCCATCGAGAGCGTGCTCAAGGGATGCGGCATGGTGGGTCACCGAGATCGGCGCCAGGCCCTTGGGCCGCGCTTCGATCTGGCAGCGCTTGTCGTGGCTGCCGGTCTTGTGGCCATTCTCGTCGTTGAAGTGAACGACGATGCGAGTCAGTTCCTCTTCGAAGCGTTGCAGTTGGCTGTTGATGGTGGCGCTGACCCAGCTGACGAGACGGGCGCTGCCTTCGATGTGGTTATCGCTATGAACCTGGATTTGCATAAAGCCTTCCTTATTCAAACGTTCAGCCATGTGTCGCCTTGCAGCGACGACTCCAGCCTACGCCTCCTCGCAGCAAAATGGATAGCCCGAAGCACCGAGAAACACTCTTGACTGAGCCAGGTCAATATTCCACAGCCACCTGAAGAGAGCTGCCCGGTCGACAGCAGCCGCTCTATCTGGCATCTTCCAGCCTCATCGAGTCATCCACGCAAGGAATGCAGATGAAAGGACTCACCGCATCCATGCTCCTGGCCAGCACCCTGCTCGGCGGCTGCGAGCAGCCAGGCGAGCAATACCTCGGCACCTGGCAGGACACCCGCTCGACCACTATCACCCTGAATATCGTGCGCAACGAAGATCAGTTCATGGTCAACGAAACCCGCTTCACCATGAGCGACGATCAACCCGAAACCAGACAGATTCCCGCGATCTATCGCCATGGCGCGCTGATCCTGCGCAACGGCCAAAGCCCGTCGCGGCTGAATATCGACCAGGCCAGTGGCCACCTGAGCAACGGTCTGCATGAATTCCGCCGCATCAACTGATGACTACAGCCCCATGAACTAAGCTCCCCTTCCACATCATGACAATGGAGGGAACCCCCATGGGCCTGTTCAACAAGATTCTGCAAGTGCTTGGCTTTGGCGACGAAGCGCAAGCGGCCCCCACCTCAAGCGCAGCCCCCGCGCCCGATGCACCCAGCGCAGCGCCGGCGCCACAGGCCATCGCGGTAGTCGATGTGGTGACCAAGCTCGAAGGACTGGCCGCCAGCCACCCGGAGAAACTCAACTGGAAAGTCTCCATCGTCGACCTGCTCAAATTGCTCGGCCTGGACAGCAGCCTGGGCGCTCGCAAGGAACTGGCCACTGAGCTGGGTTGCCCCGCCGAGAAAATGGGTGACTCGGCGCAGATGAACATGTGGCTGCACAAAACCGTATTGCAGAAACTGGCCGACAACGGCGGCAATGTGCCGGCCGACCTGCTCGATTGAGGTAATACCGGGAAAGGCGCACCTGCGCCTTTCTCCGATAAGCGCCTGCTCAGGCGCCGTTCGGCGTTACTGCCCGATGAGCCCCTGCCGGCCTCTACCTGCCAATGTCCACCATCGCCCTCTGAAAGCAGACCCG
The DNA here is from genome assembly GCF_029537485.1 of Pseudomonas sp. GOM6. Lineage (GTDB taxonomy): Bacteria > Pseudomonadota > Gammaproteobacteria > Pseudomonadales > Pseudomonadaceae > Aquipseudomonas. The sequence goes on along the minus strand of NZ_JARPUS010000008.1, from coordinate 162,696 downwards.
TTAGAATCGGCTCCCTTTAGTTCGCCTCGCCTGTGCGGGGCTCCGTTAGACGCAACCTGCGAGAACACCGCCATGGGCGCACAGTGGAAAGCCAAACCTAAAGAAGCCGCAGCCAACGCCAGAGGCAAGATCTTCGGCCGCCTGGTCAAGGAGATCATGGTCGCTGCACGTAACGGCGCCGACCCGGACACCAACGCCAAGCTGCGCGTGGCCGTGCATGCCGCGAAAAAGGCCTCGATGCCCAAGGACACCCTGGAGCGCGCCATCAAGAAAGGTGCGGGCCTGCTGGGTGAGACCGTCAACTTCGAGCGCACCACCTACGAAGGCTTCGCCCCACACCAGGTGCCGGTCATCGTCGAATGCCTGACCGACAACCTGAACCGCACCGTGGCCGAGATCCGCGTGCTGTTCCGCAAGGGCCAGATGGGTGCCTCGGGCTCGGTGAGCTGGGACTTCAACCACGTCGGCCTGATCGAGGCCTCCACCGACAGTGGCGCCGACCCGGAACTGGCCGCCATCGAAGCCGGTGCCCAGGACTTCGAGCCGGCCGAGGAAGGCGACACCCTGTTCATCACCGACATGACCGACCTCGACGCCGTGTGCAAGGCCCTGCCGGAGCATGGCTTCACCGTCAACTCGGCGAAGATCGGCTACGTGCCGAAGAACCCGGTGAGCGGCCTGAGCGACGCGCAGATGGAGGAAGTCGAAGCCTTCCTCGAAGCCCTCGACAACCACGACGACGTGCAAAACGTCTACGTCGGCCTGGCCGGCTAAGCCATCGGCGTGAGCCGCAGCCAGTTCCACCAGCAGCACGCTGCACGCGCCGAGGCGGAAGCCCGGCGCCTGCTGACCGAGCGCGCCAACCTTGGCGCGCGCTGGCTGGACTGGGTGGCCGCCGAGCTGTACCGCCTTTCCCCGCCCGAATACGCGGCCATGGTGCGCCGCGACCTGCAGCGTCTAAGCGACACATGACCTTGCTGTCCATCGCCGCCGCCTGCCTGCTGGATCAGGACGGTCGCCTGCTCCTGGTGCGCAAGCGTGACACACAAGCCTTCATGCTGCCCGGCGGCAAGCTGGAGCCTGGTGAGTCGGCCATCGCCGGCCTGCTGCGCGAACTGCATGAGGAGTTGCAGCTGAGTCTGCCCAGCGACCAGTTGCAGCCACTGGGCAACTTCCGCGCGCCTGCCGCCAACGAAGCCGATACCGAGATTCAGGCTCAGGTATTCATCTCCGCCCTTGCCCACGCAGTAGCCCCCGCCGCCGAGTTGGAGGAACTGCGCTGGCATTGCCCCGCCAGCCATGACAGCGACGACCTGGCACCTCTGCTGCTACTGCATGTGCTGCCCAGGCTGCGCGAACTGACACGCGGCTAAGCCTGCCGCTCTGCGCGGGACTATGCTGCAAACAGTACGCAACGCAGGCTGGCGCAGTCTGGGAGGTGGTGATGACCGTTGAAAAACGCTGTTTCTGCTGAATCTTCAATGCGGAGGACATCACCATGAGCAAAGGTCTGGACAGGCACAAGGAGGCGAAGAAAAAGCCCCTGAAAAGCGCCCAGGAAAAACGCATGGCCAAGCGCAACAAGAAGTCCGGCAGCACCTTGCTGGGCAGCCATGCTCCCTCACCTTGACCCAACCCCGCACCCGGCTTCCGCCGGGTGCTTTGTTTCAGCCTGGCCCCCCAAACTGCCGGTATTCACACCGGCAAAGTGACAGCAGTGCACGCCAGTAGGGCCCCGTGACCGGCCCACATTCGGAAAACGCCCGCTGGTGCTACACGCCGCTCGCCTTAAAGGCCGGCGCTTGTGTTCAGAACAACAGCCGCAGCGAAGACAGCAGCGCCACCTTCTCCCCCCTTGATCCCCCTCATACCCTCGCCTGATCGGCCGCTTGATCCAGAGCAACACGCCCAGAAACGGGCATGCCTAGGATGGCCGGCAAACAAGATGGGCCTGGCGTGTAGCCCCACTCACCAACAGGAGGTTCGTATGAGCATTACATCGTCCACCATCTGCTGCGCCGCCGATGCGTTGCAGGGCCTGGTCGGCTACCACAGCAAACAGCAGCAACATATCGTGCGTTTCAGTGAGGACTCCTTCGGCATGGACGTGGAAGAAGACAGCATCCAGCCCTGTAGCGAATTCGTCTGGCAACCACTCCAGGGGGACCTGATGACCCTTAGCCGGGCAAGGCTGGGCCTGCTGCTTGAGCAAAGGGTCGATGAGCGCCTGAACATCTCCGAACCGCTGCGGGTATACCTGCAGCGCAGCGACCTGCCAGAAATCATCGCCGAACGACGCAAGGCAGGGATCGTACGGAGCTAATGCACGGCAACAGCAGCTGGGGCTGGCATAATGCGCGCCTCGGCGCGCCACGCCACGATTGAAAGGATTGCAATCGATGCTCCTGCGGCTCTCTCACTGGCTGCTCATTCTGTCCCTGAGTGCGACCTCCTGCCTGGCGGCTACAGGCGAGCTGCGCTATCCGCGCGCGCCACTGGGCGAAGAGTTCCGCCCGCGCTATCCGCTGGCACTGCTGCAACTGGCGCTGGACAAGGCCGGCAGCCCTCTGCGCATCAAACCCTCGCGCCACCACATGGAGCAGGATCGTGCCCTGCTTAACCTGGAGCAAGGCACTGCAGTCGATGTGGTCTGGACCATGACCAGCATCGAGCGCGAGCAGCGTCTGCTGCCGGTGCGCATCCCCATCGACAAGGGCCTGTACGGCTGGCGTGTCGCCTTCGTGCGCAAAAACCGCAGCGAGCTGTTGAACAACATCAATAGCCTGGCCGAACTACGCCAATTGCGTGCCGGCCAGGGGCACGACTGGCCTGATACGGACATCCTGCGTCACCACGGCCTGCCGGTGGAGGTCAGCTCCAGCTACGACAGCCTGTTCCTGATGCTGCGCGCCGATCGCTTCGACTACTTCCCCAGGGCGGTGCTGGAAGCGCGCGATGAACTGGCCCACATCAACGCCAGCGATCTGGTCATGGATCGCCACCTGGTCCTGCACTACCCCACGGCCCTGTACTTCTTCTTCGCCCGCGAGCGTCCGGAACTGGCTGAAACGGTGCGCCAGGGCCTCGAACTGGCCATTGCCGATGGCAGTTTCGAAGCGCTGTTCCAGCGCTATCACGCAGCCGACCTGGCCCTGGCCCACCTGCAACAACGCCAGGTCATCGAACTGAGCAACCCCTTGCTGCCACCACTGACGCCCCTGCAGCGCCCGGAGCTGTGGTATCGCCCCTGAGCCTCAGTCTGCGCCAAGGGTTCCACGCAAGGCATTACGGCTGTGGCTGCCGAAGTGCCGAAAGAACTCGACCAGCAAGGCATCCAGTGCCGGGTCAGGCGTTACCGGCCGCAGCTGATTGCCCTCGCTGAAACCCTGACCGGCCACGCCACGTGCCAGCCATTGACCGATCACGGCATCGAATTCGTCGGCACGCGCATTGGACTCGGCAGCCACCACATCAGCGGCGTAGTCCACATCGAACGCTGGATACCCGGCATCTCTCTCCGGCTCGGCATAGGCCGTCAACAAAGGTACGCGCTGCTGTCCACGTGCCAGCAAAGCCTGCATACGCTCGAACTGATACTGCTCGACCGCCGTGTGCCGGTCGGCGACACGCTTGATCGCCGCGTCACGTGCCTCACTCAGCCCCACCAGGGCCTTCGCCTCGATCAACACCATATCGGTCAGATCGACCCCCGGCAGCACGCGGCTGTGATAAGGCTGGGTCAGATCCTGCAGGTAATGCATGGCCCAGCCGAGGAAGCGGTAACCCCAGTAGTCATGCCCCGTGCTGAAGGCCAGTCGCGCCAGGCCGGTGTACTGATAGATGCGCCAGTGCGGCAGGGTCTGCCCCAGGTAAGGCGCTGCTGCGTAGACCAGCGCCGACTCGTGGTAGTAACCGATATGGAAAGGCGCCTGCGAGGAATACTCGAAGCGTGCATCGCCAAAAGGCTGCGGGCCGAAGTTGTAACGCTGGCCGGCCTCGCCGGGATTGTCGTTGAACAGATTGATGTCATGGCCGTAGTCAGGTTCGTCGGCCGCGCTGGCCAGCACCTGCAGGGCCGCAACCTGCTCTCCGGGCTGCAACGCCAGATAGCGCCAGTGCGTCCAGGGACCGACCTTGCGAAACACCAGTACCTGCTCGCTAGGCAGCACCGGGCGCCCGCCTGCATCCTGCCCCGGTAGCTGCTGGATGAAACTGGCCAGGCGCACCTCGGGGTTGATGCGCAGCGCGGCGAGGAAGGCCGCTCGCCGGTCGACCTTGGCATCAGCCCGCCAGCGCAGCGCCTCAGGGCGCGGCGGATAGTAGACAAAATGCTCGCGGGCGTAGCGCTCCTGCTCATCCAGCAACTGCTCGATGGCAGGTGCCTGTCGCTCGAGAAAGGCCTCCAGGGGCTCCACCGTTACCGCCCTGCGCAGCTGCGGCTGATCGCGCAGAGCCAGCAGACTGCCCAGGGAATGATTGGACCAGGCCAGCGCCTGGGAGGACAGGGCCAGCAGGCCGATGCCGGCCAGCAATACGGAAGCTCTCACGCAGACATCTCAAATGGCACGAAGAGCAGCAAGCCTAACGAGACAGCGCGCGCCCGACACTGTCAGGTCGCGCCAGAGACATTCACCAATCGAGTAACCGCGGGTTCAGGCGAGAAACACCAGACCTGCCGCGATGACCAGCACCAGCCCCAGCGCCACAGCCGCAGCGCGAAGCAGACTGTTGCTCGCTGGCGTGGCAGCGGTTTGTGCCTGCGCCTGAGCTGCCGCATGCAGGGGGTTGATGGTAGGTGCTGCCGCCACCCCTGAGCGCGGCGGTTTGGCCGGCTTGGGTAGCGGCAGATCGACGGCGCGCACGAACAGGGTAGCGTCTTCGTCAACGTGCTCCACGGGCTCGATCTCGACCTTGGGACCGATCACCAGCAGGGCCACCGAGCCCATGCGCAGCTGGTCGCCCGGCTTGAGCTGCGCATGGCTGACCTTCTCGCCATTGACCAGCAGTCCATTGGCCGAGGCCAGATCCTTCACTTCCAGTACATCGTCGCGCAGAAAGAACTCACAGTGCCGGCGCGACAGCTGCGCATCGCTGAAGCACAGTTCGCAGCGCGTCGAACGGCCAAAGGTCATCGCGCCGCTGACGTGGAATTTCTTGCCTTCGTGCTCGCCCTGCATCACCTGCAGAAACCAGCGCTGCGTAGCCTCATCACGCGCCTGGGCGCGGCTGGGGTCGCTCAGTGTCAACTCCACACCGCCCAGGCGCAGGTGGTCACCATGGCGTAACTGGTAACGCGACGTGATGCGCTCGTCGTTGACGAATGTACCCTGTTCGCTGTCGCAATCAGCAATGAAGTACAGCCCGTCTTCCTGGCGAATTTCGGCGTGGAAGGCGCCGATGCCGGCGTCGTCCAGGACCAGCTGGTTGCGCCGGTCGCGCCCCAGGGTAATGCGTTCCTCGACCAGCCAGACCGGGGCCTGGCGCCCGTCCTTGAAATGCAGTTTGAGCATGATGCGGATCCTGTCGATCAACGACCGAAGATGTTGTTCCACGCGCGCTTGAGGGGGTTGCCTTCACGCTGCTCGCGGGCGGCGGCACGCGCCCTGGAGGCTCGGGCAGCGTCGAGCAGTTGCTGATGCTCGGCCTGCATGTTCAGTAATTCCGGGTTATTCGGCTCGGCCTCCAGGCCACGTTCGATCATCGCCAGCGCGCCGGGAAAGTCGCTGCGCCGATACTCGGCGTTGGCCATGTCGCGGAACAGCAGCGCCACGCGGTTGAGACCCTCGATGGCCGCCGGATTATCCGGCGCCCAACCGAGAATCTGCCGGTAATAGTGCACAGCACTGTTCTCTTCGGGCAGCAGCAGGCGCTTGTCGGCGATGCTCTGCTCGGCCAGTTGCAGGTAGCGCTCGATGCGCGCATCCAGTACCCGCTGCAAGCCCGCTAGCGCCGCCGCATGCTGCTCGTCGATGGCCAGGGCCTGGCGATAGTAATAGTCGGCATTATCGCTTGCCGGTTCGGTCAGCAGACCATCGGCCAGACGCTGCTCGGCCAGAGCGATAAAAGCCTCGATGCGCGTCGTGCGGATGCGCTGCAAACCGGCCAGCGCCTCCTGACTGTCGTCATCGAGCTGCAGTACCTGGTTGAAGTAATGCTCCGCACTGTCCTGCGCAGGCTCGATCAATTGCCCCGTCGCAAAACGCTGCTCGGCCTGGGCCAGCAGCGCCTCGATCTGCCGGCGCTCCTTGAGGTAAAGCACAGTCGAGGTCAGCGTCCCCATCAACACCAGCACGCTAAGGCCCAGCAGCCAGGGCATGGCTGAGCGGCGACGACGCGCCGCAGGTTCAGGCACAGCCACCGGTACAGCGGGGCGCAACTGGGTCTCGTCCAGATCGCTCAGCTCCACCTCATCCAGGGCCACCAACAGCTCACGGCAATCGTTGAAACGCTGCTCCGGCGCCTTGGCCAGCATGCGCGCCAGCAGGCTCTGGAACGCCGCGAGGCTGACCGGTAGAGGCGGCAGTTCCATCTGCACATGATTGACCACGGTCTGGGTGTAGTTGCCGCCGCGGAAAGGGTTGGTCCCGGTCAGCATCTCCAACAGGATGACGCCCAGGCTGTAGATGTCGCTACGCGCATCCAGCGCCTGGCATTGGGCCTGCTCCGGGCTGCTGTACGCAGGGCTGCCAACGGCCACGCCGAACTGGGTCAGCTCGCTGTCGATGTCCAGATCCTTGGCCACGCCGAAATCGGTCAGCACGGCCGTGCCGTCTTCGCGGAACAGGATGTTGGCCGGTTTCACATCACGGTGCACCAGTCCCTTGTCGTGCACCACGGCCAGGCCACTGGCCACCTGGCGAACGATCTGCAGCGCCCGCTCGGGCGCGAACAGCTCGCCCTTGTGCCGCGCCAGGTCCCCACCGGAGAGAAACTCCATGGCCAGGTAGTCGCGCTCATCGGGCAGGCGGTCGACGTCATAGATGGTGATGATCGACGGATGATTGAGCGAGGCGACTATGTGCGCCTCACGCACGAAACGCTTACTGAAGGCTTCGTCCTCGGCGTTACGCAGCACCTTGATCGCCACCTTGCGATGCAGGGATTGCTGGGTTGCCAGATAAACCTCGGCCATCCCCCCTTTGCCCAGTTGCCCGTGTACGCGATAACCAGGTATTTCAAGCAGAGTGTTGCTCATCGAGTCGATCTGTCAGTGCTTGCGGGAGGTGAGCCAGCGGCGAATGAAATTGCGCGATTGGGTGGCGATTTGCGCGGAATCGGCCGGAGAGTGAGCCAGCGCGATGCAGGAGATATTGTCTCTGCCGCCCAGCTGATTGGCTAGCCCCACCAGCTGCTCGACCAGCTCGTCGAGGGTGGCCGCGCTGGCACAGACCGCCTGGATCTGCTCATCGCTCAATTCACCGGTCAGGCCATCACTGCACAACAGCAGCAACTCACCGGCTTGCAAGCTGCCGCGCACTCGTCCGACCTCAAGCTCCTGCTCACCCAGGCCCAGGCACTGAGTGACGATATTGCGCCGCGGATGCTCCCGCGCCTGCTCGGCGCTCAGCTCACCGGCATCAACCATCGCCTGTACCCAGCTATGGTCGCGCGTCAGCCGTACGATACCCTCCAGGCTCACGCGGTAGGCCCGACTGTCACCCACCCAGGCCACCTCGAACTCGCCGTCGACAAACTGTACGGCCACCACCGTACTGCCCATGGCGCGTCCGTCTGCATCCCTGCTGGCGGCCAATACCTGACGATGGGCACTGAGAATCGCCTGATCCAGCGCCATGCCGGTGGCGACCTCACGCCCCAGGGTCTCGATCACCAGCGCGCTGGCCACCTCGCCGCACTGATGCCCCCCCATGCCATCGGCCACCGCCCACAACCCCAGCTGAGGCTGACACAGCACGGCATCTTCGTTGTGCCCGCGCACCTGACCGGCGACGCTCTGCGCCGAATAACCGAGGGACTGCTGAGTGAGCGACAGGCTCATGGGGCGAACGACCTCCTGACTACATGAGCGCATGATGCGGCGCCAGCTCGCGCCTGTCAGCCCGGACCAGTCGAACTGTTAAGCAGTCGGCGCTTGCTCTGCTGCTGCAAGCCCATCGCCAGCATGGTGCCAGGTATGATGCCGCGCTTTTTCCGGGATGCCGTATCCATGCCCCTGCGCTGTGCCCTGCTATTGCTGCTCTGCGTCACCCTGCCCGCCCTCGCCGCCCCACCACGCACCTTCAGCGAAGCCAAGAAGATCGCCTGGCGACTCTACGCCCAGCAGTCGATCGAGTTTTATTGTGGCTGCCGTTATCAGGGCAACCGAGTGGATTTGCAGAGCTGCGGTTACCAACCCCGCAAGAATCCCCGGCGCGCCGCACGCATCGAATGGGAGCATGTGGTACCCGCCTGGGTCATCGGCCACCAACGCCGTTGCTGGCAACAAGGCGGCCGGCAGAACTGCGCCCGCAACGACGAGACCTTCCGCCGCGCCGAAGCCGATCTGTTCAATCTGGTGCCGGCGATTGGCGAGATCAATGGCGACCGCAGCAACTACGCCTTTGTCTGGCTGCCGCAGCAACCCCATCAGTACGGAGCCTGCCCCATGGTGGTCGACTTCAAGGCACGCAAGGCCATGCCTCGGGCACGTGTACGCGGCATGATCGCACGTACCTACTTCTACATGAGCCAACGCTATGGGCTACGCCTGTCGAAGCAGGAGCGCCAGCTGTTCGAAGCCTGGAATCGCGCATATCCAGCGCAGAGCTGGGAGCGCCAACGCAATCAGCGCATCGCCTGCATCATGGGCTGGGGAAACGCCTTCGTGAGCGAGGTTGACCTGCGCCAATGCCGTTAATTTCGACCGCAATGCCACTCTGCACCCAGACCGCCCGCCAGAAAAAAGCAGAAACCATTAGGTAAAAACCAGCTTTACCTGTAGGGTGATCGCACTGTGCTGCATGTGTCACCGCAAATCGACCGGTTTAGATCTCGGTCCGACCCACCTCGGTTTCTTTACTCTTTGCACTCAGTCATGGCCTGGGCTGTTCCAGTGCTATGTTCACTTTGTTCAAGGAGATATCCCATGTCCGTACGTCAAACTGGCACCGTCAAGTGGTTCAACGACGAGAAAGGCTTCGGCTTCATCACCCCGGAAAGCGGTGCTGACCTGTTCGTTCACTACCGCTCCATCCAGAGCACCGGTTTCAAGAGCCTGCAGGAAGGCCAGAAGGTTTCCTTCATCGCCGTCCAGGGCCAGAAAGGCATGCAAGCCGACGAAGTTCAGGCTATCTGACCTTCCCGGCTCCAAGAGAACCGGCCCACGGGCCGGTTTTTTTATCTCTGAATTCTCCCAACGAGGTAACCCATGAGAGCCAAGAAAGCCACCCCGCAAGCCAAGCCAGCACCGGCCGTGGAAACCCGCGAGTCTCTGGAGGCACAGGTTGCCGCCTTCCTCAAATCCGGCGGAGAAATTGAGCAGATTGCCAAAGGCGTCAGCGGCCAGTCCTGGTCCGCTCCCTCGCGCCACATCAGCCTGGGCAAGAAGTAAGCTAAAACGCCGCGCGGCGGAAATACTGGCACTTTGCCAAGCACTTCCTTGCCGCGCCCGCCAAAGCCCTGCATGCTTGCGCTCATAAGAACTATGAGCCCGTGCGGATGTTCAAACGTCTACGCAACGACTTCCAGCTATCCATCATTGCCCTGATGGGCATCATCGGCGTACTTGGCATCAGCCCCTACGCCATCTACCGCCTGCTCCACGGCAACTACCTGGTTGGCATTGCCGACTGCATCATAGTGTTCTCCACGATTGCCGCCGTGATCTACGCCTGGCGCACCGGCGACACAGAGAAACCAGGCCTTTACCTCTGCGCCGTATTCTCCGTGGGCGCAACCCTGATCGCCATCAACCTTGGGGTCAACGGCTTGTTCTGGATCTACCCACTGATCCTCTTCAACTTCTTCATGGTCTCACCAGGCAAAGCGATAGTAGCCAGCCTGCTCGTGCTGACGAGCCTGGTCGCTCACTCAATCTGGGTTCCGGGCAGCGTTTTCGATAGCCATTACCAGATGGTGTCTTTCCTGGTCACCAATGCAATGGCAGGCGTACTGACCTTCATCTTCGCCTATCGCACGCGAACACAACGCGATCAGTTACAGGTACTGGCCATCCACGACCCGCTGACGGGTGCTCGCAATCGCCGCGCCATGAACGAAGAACTGAAAATCGCCGTATCCAGCCAGCGCCGCCACGGGCGCCAGTACGGCGTGCTTGTGCTGGACCTGGATCACTTCAAGCAGATCAATGACCAGCACGGCCACCACACAGGCGATCTGGTGCTGGTCGAGTTCGTCGAGCTGATCAAAAACCACTCACGCAAAGAGGACCGCCTTTTCCGCTTCGGCGGCGAAGAATTTCTCCTGCTCCTGCCGGATACCGACCCACAGGGGCTGAAAACCGCTGCAGATCATCTGCGCGAATGCATCAGCACCCATCTGCGAAGCCCAGGTGGCATGGTCACCGTCTCAATCGGTGGCGCTATGCTGCGCCGCAACGAAACCTGGAGCCACTGGCTGCAACGCGCCGACCAGTGCCTTTACCAAGCCAAGAGCAGCGGACGCAACCGCTGCATCATCGACAGCTCTCAGGAAGCCCTAAACGCTGTAGCAGCCGGCAAATAGCTCCAGATCAGCGCTGTGCAGCGGCCTGAATGATCAGCTGCTTCATCTCCGCCACAGCCGCCTTGAAGCCGACGAACAAAGCATGCGCCACGATGGCGTGACCGATATTCAGCTCGTTTACGCCAGCAATCGCGGCAACCGGCTCGACGTTGTGGTAGTGCAGGCCGTGACCGGCGTTAACGATCAAACCCTGGGCCAAACCGCAGGCCACGCCATCGCGGATCCGCGCCAGCTCATGAGCAGCCTCCTCGGGCGTGCGGGCATCAGCGTAGCGGCCGGTATGCAGCTCGATAGCCGGCGCACCAATGCGACGGGCTGCCTCGATCTGTCGCTCCTCGGCATCAATGAATAGCGACACCTCACAGCCCAGTTTGGCCAGGCGCTGCACGGCAGCCTTGATCCGCTCTTCCTGTCCCGCCACGTCCAGACCGCCTTCAGTGGTCAGCTCCTGGCGAGTCTCCGGGACCAGGCAGACGTGCTCGGGACGAATCTGCTCGGCGAAATCGAGCATGAAGTCGGTCACGCCCATCTCGAAGTTCATGCGGGTCTGCAACACGTCCTTGAGCAAGCGCACATCGCGCTCCTGAATATGTCGCCGATCCTCACGCAAGTGCACGGTGATGCCGTCAGCACCTGCCTCCTCGGCATCCAGAGCAGCCTTGACCGGGTCCGGATAACGAGTGCCGCGAGCCTGACGCAGGGTCGCAACGTGGTCGATGTTGACGCCGAGCAGAATACGAGAGGCTTCAGTCACGGGCAGGTTCCTTGAAAGTCATGAAAAGTTCGCGGCTGGCCAGTGGTCGACCACCCAGATGAGGAGCCAGAGCCTGACGCATCAGGCGCTTGGCTGCGGCCAGAGCGCCCGGGGAAGACCAGTCGGCATCAGCCATCGCCAGCAGGTCGGCGCCCTGAAAAAGACCGGGCTGTAAATGCGCCACGGGTTCCAGGCCAGCATCCGGCTGCAGGCGATAGAGTCCGTCCGCGGTTATCGGCTGGCCAGCCATATCGAAAGCAAGGGCGAAACCATAGCCCAGCTCGTCCAATAAACGCCACTCGAAAGCACGCAACAGCGGCTCCAGCGGCGGGTTGGCCGCCAGCGCCTGCAGCGTCAGAGCGTAATATTCGAACAACGCGGGATGCGGATCTTCCGCCGGCAATAGGCGCAACAGCAGCTCATTGAGATACATGGCACTGTATAGAACCTGCCCCTGAAGCCAGTAGGAGACGCCATCAGGTTCAAGCCGCCCGACATTGCGCAACTCGCTACGACCACGCAGTTCAAGCTCCAGCGGCACAAACGGTCGCGCCAGGCTGCCTGCCTTGCCTCGCGCATTGCGCAACACGGCGCGCAGGCGCCCTCGGGGAGTAAGAAAATCGACCAGCGCGCTGGTTTCCTTGTAGGGCCGGCTGTGCAGGACGAAGGCCGGAAGCGCGCCGGAAAGCATGGATCAGAAGTCGGTGTAGCCCAGCGAGCGTAGGGCTCGCTCGTCGTCGGACCAACCACCCTTCACCTTGACCCAGAGGTTGAGCATGATCTTGGAGTCGAACAGCACTTCCATATCCTTGCGCGCCTCCTGACCAATGCGCTTGATCCGCTCACCCTTGTCGCCAATGATGATTTTTTTCTGCCCATCACGCTCGACCAGAATCAGGCCGTGAATGTGGAGCACACGCCCTTCCTGCTTGAACTCCTCAATCTCAACGGTGATCTGGTAGGGCAACTCAGCACCAAGCTGACGCATGATCTTTTCGCGAATGAGTTCGGCTGCCAGGAAGCGGCTGGAGCGATCGGTAATCTGGTCTTCCGGGTAGAAGTGCTCCGACTCCGGCAGGTTGTCTGCCACCAAGCGCTCCAGGGTATCGAGGTTCTGCCCATGCAGAGCGGAGATCGGCACCACCTCGGCCTGCGGCAGCTGGCCGGCCAGCCACTCCAGGTGCGGCAATAACTCGCTCTTGTCTTCCAGACGATCAGCTTTGTTCACCGCCAACAGAATCGGGCATTTCACATGCTGGACTTTCTCCAGCACCATCTGATCTTCGTCGGTCCAGCGCGTACGGTCCACCACGAACACCACCACATCGACATCCTTAAGGGCGGTCGAAGCACTGCGATTCATATAGCGATTAAGCGCTTTGTCGTTATGTTTGTGCAGGCCAGGAGTGTCGACATACACGGCCTGCACCTCACCCTCGGTCTTGATACCGAGCATGTTGTGACGCGTGGTTTGCGGCTTGCGCGAAGTGATCGCCAGCTTCTGCCCGAGGATATGGTTCAGCAGAGTCGACTTACCCACATTGGGGCGGCCGACGATGGCGACGTAGCCGCAACGAGTAGGAATATCAGTCATGGCTGTTCTCCACGCCCAGGGCCACCAGCGCGGCAGCAGCGGCTACTTGTTCGGCGATACGGCGACTGGCGCCCTGCCCTTGGGTCTTGTCGGTAAGCAGCGCGATCTCACACTGCACGAAGAAAGTACGGCAATGCGGCTCGCCCTGAATATCCACCACCTCGTAGCGCGGCAACTCCGCGCCACGCGATTGCAGGAACTCCTGCAGGCGGGTCTTGGGATCCTTGTTGGTATCAACCAAGGTGAGCCCATCAAGCTCACCCGCTAACCAGGCCAGCACCCGATCACGCGCCACATCCATACCAGCGTCTAGATAAATGGCACCGATCAGAGCTTCCAGCGCATCGGCCAAAATCGACTCCCGCCGAAACCCGCCACTCTTGAGCTCGCCGGAGCCTAGACGCAAGTAATCGCCGAGATCGAAACCGCGCGCGAGTATTGCCAAAGTCTCGCCCTTGACCAGACGCGCACGCAAGCGCGAGAGCTGCCCTTCGCGCGCCTGCGGGAAACGCTCGAACAGGGCCTCGCCCGCCACAAAATTGAGAATGGCATCGCCAAGAAATTCCAGGCGCTCATTATTGCGCCCGGCAAAGCTACGGTGGGTAAGTGCCAAGAGCATCAGCTCCTGGTTCTGGAAGACATGGCCGAGCTGACGCTCTAGACGGGAAAGGGACTGGCTCACTGGGCTCTGATTCGGAATTCTTTATCGAAGTTGGCAACGAGGTCGAGGTTTTCGATCAGCGGCTCTCTCTTTTCATATTTCAAATGAACCAAGAAGTCGCCTCCCTCCGTTTTGATATCGAGAATTTCTTTCAAGTCCAGGTCACGAATGCTATTTATCTGCATGCTTTTACTCACATGAGAGTAAAAGTCCTGAACCGTATTGATATCTAAAGCACGGTCAGTCTCAACACTCATGATGGCCTTTTCCAAAGACCAATAGTCCATGTAATGCGGAAACATCTTGAAGCCTGTACTAGCAAAGAAGGCGACCAAAGCCAGCACCACCATCCACCCCAGCATAGACATGCCCTTCTGCGAGCGCGCAAATGTCATGATCAACCTCAATTATCAGTGTTGTTTTCAATGCCCGTAGGCGAAGGGCATGACTATATATAAGCAGGCGGTTCGGGATTGAACAGCACGCCACAGAATCACGGATTCAATGAATCAGACCAACCCGCGAAAGATTCGGCAAATGGTTCAGCTTGGGGTCAGGCCAGCTCAGCCAGACAGCAAAGGCCTTACCGACAATGTTCTGGTCAGGAACCATGCCCCAAAGCTCTTGGGGGATATGAGTATCGTGCCAATAGCGACTGTCATTGGAGTCGTCGCGATTATCGCCCATCATGAAGTAATGCCCCTGCGGGACAGTCCACTGGCGCCCCGGCATGATGTTGCGACGCAGCTGCTTGCGGATCATGTGCTCGATCTCACCCAGCTTTTCCTTATAGAGGAGGCTGCGCCCTAGCGAACCCTCCTCTTCCCCCAGGAACTGCTCGGCTACTGGCTGGCCATTGACCAATAGACGCTTGTCAGCGGTATAGGCGACGGTATCGCCCGGCAACCCTACGACGCGCTTGATGTAATTGATGCTCGGATTACTGGGATAGCGGAACACCATCACATCGCCGCGCTGAGGGTTCCCCACTTCAATGATCTTGGTATCGATTACAGGCAGACGAATACCGTAGGCAAACTTGTTGACCAGAATGAAATCACCCACTTCCAGAGTCGGCTTCATCGAACCTGATGGAATCTGAAAAGGCTCCAGAAGAAATGAGCGCAACACCAGAACAATCGCCAACACAGGGAAGAACGACTTACCGTACTCCACCAGCAGCGGTTCCCGATTGAGTCCTTGTAGAACCTGCTCATCAGGCTCGCCTACCTGGCCCTCGTAGGCAGCAATAGCTGCTCGTCGGCGCGGGGCCAATACCAGCAGATCCAACAGAGCCAGAGCGCCGCAGACTGCAACGGCGATCACCAGAATCAACGGGAAATTGAACGACATAGGACTTAACTATCCACCTTGAGTACGGCAAGGAAGGCTTCCTGGGGAATTTCCACGCTGCCGACCTGCTTCATCCGCTTCTTACCGGCCTTCTGCTTCTCCAGCAGCTTTTTCTTACGACTCACGTCACCGCCGTAGCACTTCGCCAATACGTTCTTGCGCAGCGCCTTGACAGTGGTCCGGGCGATGATCTGGCCGCCAATGGCCGCCTGGATCGCCACGTCGAACATCTGCCGCGGAATCAGTTCTTTCATCTTCTCGGTCAGCACACGGCCTTTCTGGTGAGCACGATCACGGTGCACGATCAGCGCCAGCGCATCGACCTTCTCGCCATTGATCATCACGTCCAGGCGCACCAGGTTGGCCGACTGGAAGCGATCGAAGCTGTAGTCCAGCGAGGCATAGCCGCGGCTCACCGACTTAAGACGGTCGAAGAAGTCCAGCACCACTTCGTTCATCGGCAGGTCGTAGGACACCTGAACCTGACTGCTGAGGAACTGCAGATCGCGCTGCACACCACGCTTCTCGATGCACAGGGTAATGACGTTACCCAGATGCTCCTGCGGCACCAGGATATTGGCGCGCACGATCGGCTCACGCATATCAAGGATACCGGCCGGATCAGGGAGCTTGGACGGGTTATCGACGTAGATTGTCTCGCCGTTCTTCATCTCCACTTCGAAGATAACGGTCGGTGCGGTGGTGATCAGGTCCAGGTCATATTCACGCTCCAGGCGCTCCTGAATGATCTCCATGTGCAGCATGCCGAGGAAACCAATGCGGAAGCCGAAGCCCAGGGCATCGGAGCTTTCCGGCTCGTACTGCAGGGCGGCGTCGTTGAGGGTCAGCTTCTGCAGGGCCTCGCGGAAGTCCTCGAAGTCGTCGGAGCTGACTGGGAACAGGCCTGCGTAGACCTGCGGCTTGACGCGCTTGAACCCCGGCAGCACATCGACGTCAGGAGAGGTGGACAGGGTCAGGGTATCGCCCACCGGCGCGCCGTGAATGTCCTTGATGCCGGCGATGATGAAGCCCACCTCACCAGCCTTGAGGTCGGCAGTCTCGGTGTGCTTCGGCGTGAATACGCCGACGCTGTCGACCTGGTGCAGCTTGCCGGTCGACTTGACCAGGATCTTGTCACCCTTCTTCACCCGCCCGTGCTTGACCCGTACCAGAGAAACCACGCCCAGGTAGTTGTCGAACCAGGAGTCGATGATCAACGCCTGTAGCGGCGCATCAATTTCGCCTTCCGGCGCAGGAATCACCTTGACCAGATGCTCGAGCACGTCAATCACGCCCATGCCGCTCTTGGCGCTGCACGGCACCGCGTCGGTAGCATCGATGCCGATGATGTGCTCGATCTCGTCCTTGACCCGCTCCGGCTCAGCCTGAGGCAGGTCCATCTTGTTCAGCACCGGCATGACCTCCAGGCCCTGCTCGATAGCGGTGTAGCAGTTGGCCACAGACTGGGCCTCAACACCCTGACCTGCGTCCACCACCAGGATCGCGCCCTCACAGGCCGCCAGCGAGCGGCTGACCTCGTAAGTGAAGTCGACGTGACCGGGCGTATCGATGAAATTCAACTGGTAGGTCTTACCGTCCTGCGCCGGATAGTGCAGGGTCACACTGTGCGCCTTGATGGTAATGCCGCGCTCGCGCTCCAGGTCCATGGAATCAAGAACCTGGGCCTCCATCTCGCGATCGGAAAGACCGCCACAGATCTGGATGAAGCGGTCAGCCAGGGTCGACTTGCCATGATCGATGTGGGCGATGATGGAGAAATTGCGGATATGACTCAGGTCACTCACGGATCAACACTCAAAAATGCGCAGGCAGGCTGCCCGCCGAAAAATAGCCGGGGATTCTACCCGATCGGCGACTTGGCCGTCACGCACACCGCGCATCCTGCGCGCACAAAAAAGGGCGACCGTAGTCGCCCTCTGGAGATAGCCCAGGCTACTCAGCCAGCTTGAAGGTGATGAAACTCGCACGCCCCTGACGCAGCACACGCATCGATACGGAACGGTTGGCAGGAAGCTTGCTCGCAACCTGATCGAAGGCCTTGGCCGAATCGATAGCCTGATTGTTCAGATGCGTAATGACATCACCAGGACGCAGACCAATCAACGCAGCTGGGCCATTCTGCACCTCTTTAATCACCACACCCCCACGAAGATCGAGCGCCTTCTTCTGTTCGGCACTCAACTCCACGACCGACACCCCCAGACGATTGCTGCTGCGCTCGACGCCAGAGGCGTCTCCGATGGCGATCTCATCGCCATCCTCCGGCAAAGCACCGATATCCAGCTTGATGGTTTTACGATCTCCATCGCGGACCACTTCCAGCTCAGCCCGACTGCCGGGTTTCAACGCGCCCACCAAGTGCGGCAAGTCTGCCGACATGATGATCGGCTGATCGTTGAGGTTGAGAATCACATCACCCACCTGCAGACCGCCCTTCGCCGCCGGCCCACCCTCTAACACCTGAGCCACAAGAGCGCCTGCGGGTTTATCCAGACCAAAAGACTCCGCCAGATCCTTGTTTACTTCCTGAATCACTACCCCCAGCCAACCGCGACTGACCTTGCCATCGACCTTGAGCTGATTGGCGACATCCATCGCCACGCTGATTGGAATGGCGAAGGAAAGCCCCATGAAGCCACCGGAGCGAGTGAAAATCTGCGAATTGATGCCTACCACCTCACCATCCAGATTGAACAGCGGACCACCGGAGTTACCGGGATTGATCGCCACATCGGTCTGAATGAACGGCACATAATTCTCATTAGGCAGGCTGCGCCCCTTGGCCGAGACGATGCCGGCCGTCACCGAATGATCAAAACCAAATGGCGAGCCAATCGCCAGCACCCACTCACCAACCTTTAGCTCATCGGACTGACCTAACTTGACGGTCGGCAAACCCTTGCCATCCACCTTGAGCAGGGCGACATCTGTGCGAGGGTCAGCACCAATCAGCTTGGCCTCCAGCTCACTGCGATCCGACAGACGCACGATAATTTCGTCGGCGTCAGCCACCACATGATTGTTGGTCAGCACATACCCATCGTCGGAAATAATGAATCCGGAGCCCAGAGATTGAGCCTCACGCTGACGACCGCCCGGACTACGCGGCATCTGCGGAATGCTGCGCTCAAAAAACTCGCGAAACATGGGCGGCAACCCTTCCAGGTCGGGAATCTGCCCCTGCACAGCCACGTCACGCTGAGGCAATTTCTGCCGTGTACTGATATTGACGACTGCCGGTGAGGCCTGTTCAACCAGCTCAGTGAACTCCGGTAACTCGGCCCTGGCCAGAGACGCCTGCCCAAGAAGGAACAACGCCAGCAAACCGGACAACGGGGATTTCAGGCTCAACATCGACTTCAGCTCCATCCACTCAGAACACTTGAATTCACTCAACCGCCAACAGCGCTCGCAGCACCACGGGCTGCGAGTCTGGGTCATCCACAGTTTGCCGACTGCGCCAGCGCACCAGAGCCCAACCCAAGGCCAACCCAGACAGTCCCGCCATGATGATGCCAGGCTCACTGGCGCCAAGCGTCTGCACCAACAGGGCCATACTGAAGAGGCCTGTCAGAGGCAGCAGGTATAGAAGCAGTGATCCGCGCACCAGCAGGTCCTCGCGCACACCAATAATCACGGCATCACCGACCTGAAGCTGAAGACCGCACAACGCCCGCACCAAGCCGCGACCACGACCAACACCGAGCTTGTCCATCAGACCCTGACCACATCCCGCACTGGCCGAACAACTGGAACAGGTCGTTTTACGCAAGGTTTCCACCCAGACAGCGCCGGCCTCGACAGCGACCACGCGCCCCTGCTCCTCAATCACTGTGCGGGCTCCTGCATGGAAAGAGCCACACGCTCAGCAGTCCCCATAGGCACCTCTCCCACCACGGTGACCATCCTGTCACCACTGCCAGTGCTGATTCGCCTAGACACCACCGCAGTCGGCCCCAACTGGGTACGGGCATCCTCGACACCGGCACCATCGAGCGACTCGATAAATACGGTAAAGCGGGCCAAACCATCGTCATACAGCAGACTGACCAGCGATTGAGAAGAGTTCAAGGCCGTTCGCTGCAACGCGCGATTGAGCTGAAAACCTGGAGGAACCCAGCCTGCCTTCCACACAGAGGCCAGCACCTCAACCTTGTTGTAGTTCACCGCCTGACATGCACTACTGGGTTTCAGCATCGCTGCGTCGAGATCATCGCCCGACTCCAGCGTAACGAACTGGAACCGCTCAAGCAGCTGCCCCTTTTCGCTAATCAACAGGGATTTGAGCGGTAGCGCCGTCTGTTCATCGAGATGCAGCTCAAAAGCATAGCGATACTGGTCGCGTGGAATCAGAGCCAAGACCTCAGCCGCCCGGCCTGCCACACGCGAGCGACCGAGCATGCGCATCTCGTAATGTTGCCCCAGCTGCGTAGCGTCCAAATGCCGTGCCGGCCATTGCACATCAGCGACCTGATCGGCAAGAGCACCACTCACGCATTGTGGCCGCCCATCGACACGCACCACCTCATGAGACGCGCCATCGAGCTGCAGCAACCGCTCACTTACTGATGCCCCACCAGCCTGATGCCAGATGGCATGAGTGGAGAAGCTGCCGTTGCGCTCGTAGACAAAGGTACCCTGAAAGCTCTGCTTATCGGCCGCAGCCAGACGCCCTAACCATACCTGGGGTTCGGCTGCATGCGCTGAAATTACCAGGCAACTGCTGAGCAAAGCGAATAGTGGAAGAACGCGCATGGAACCTCTCAGCGGCTTTCCAGACTGGCTGCACGAGCGTAGGGCAAAGCGGAGTCAGCACCACTCACAGCCGCCTGTTGTGCGTGTTGGCGCAGATAGATAGGAAGACGCTGCTCGTGCCATCCAGAGCCTGACTGCTCAGCAACCGACTGCTGCGGCATACTGCTGCCGCTCGAATTGTAACCAGCCAGAACTGCAGGGCCTTGGACCTGCGGCAAAGCCAGTCCCGGAACCGGCGACTGTTGAGCCAACTGCGGCCCGGCGAGTTCGTCCTGATTGTAGAAACGCACACCGGCTAGAACAGCCAGAGTCACCGACGCGGCCACCGCGACACGCCCCAGCGTGCGCCAGGGACGAGCCGCACGCACGGGGAGCGCCTCATCGGCCAGAGCCGCAGACACCGCTGCTGCGATATCCAGGCGCGGCTCCAGCAACTCCTTGTGCATGACGGCACGAGCCATCTGGTAGCGCGACCAAGTAGCGCGCAGCTCAGCGTCATCGCTGGCAGCCAGCACTCGACGCAGTTCCAATTCGTCCGCTTCGTTATCCATCACCGCGGACAGCGATTCCTGCAGGGCTTCACGACTCATGGTGGTTCCTCTCTTGGCTATCGCCGCTGTCTCAGGCTTCCTGCAGCAAAGGCTGCAGGGACTTGTCGATGGCCTCACGCGCCCGGAATATCCTCGACCGCACCGTGCCAACAGGGCATTGCATGACGCTGGCAATGTCCTCATAACTCAATCCCTCGAACTCACGCAGGGTCAATGCCGTACGCAGGTCTTCGGGCAGCTGTTGGATAGTCCGATGCACTGTGGCTTCGATCTCATCCTTCAGCATCACGCGCTCCGGTGACTCGATGTCCTTGAGGCCGTGATCGCCATCGTAGAACTCCGCATCCTCGGCACTGACATCACTGTCCGGTGGCCGTCGACCGCGCGACACCAGGTAATTTTTCGCCGTATTGATGGCGATGCGGTACAGCCAGGTATAGAAAGCGCTGTCGCCGCGAAAATTACCCAGCGCCCGGTACGCCTTGATAAAGGCTTCCTGCGCCACATCCTGAGCCTCATGACTGTCGTGCACGAAGCGCACGATCAATCCGAGGATCTTGTGCTGGTACTTCAGCACCAGCAAATCGAAGGCCCGCTTGTCGCCGCGCTGCACCCGCTCGACCAGCTGCTGATCGTCTTCCTGGGTTAGCATCGATACTCCTCATTTGCCTCGAAGGAGTTCGCTAGCGGCCAGTCCACTCGCCTGCCTGGATAGACTCGGGCTCTGCGCAAAAGTTCTCCCCTCCGAACACGTTTCGCACCGCCTCTCGGCTCTGGCGAAAAACTGCAGTGGCTTCTCGCCACCGCCTGATTATTCTGCAGCCAAGCAGCGGCCATGCACGCTCCCGGCAACTCCCGTTGGAACCTGATCAACTAAGAAAGTTCCAAGACATCTCTCTCAGTCATAAGGCAGCTATTGTGCTGAACACCCCGTCTATATACTAGGCAGCGCAACTCGATAGCGACCTGAAGAGAAACCACAGTCGATGAGCCAACACTTCCAGCATGATGTTCTGATCATCGGCAGCGGTGCCGCGGGCCTGACACTGGCCCTTACTCTGCCTGATCATCTGAGCATCGCCGTGCTGAGCAAGGGCGATCTTGCCAACGGTTCCACCTATTGGGCGCAGGGTGGTGTCGCTGCCGTACTGGATGATAGCGATACGGTCGAGTCTCACGTCGGCGACACCCTGAACGCCGGAGGCGGCCTATGCCGCGAGGACGCCGTGCGCTTCACCGTCGAGCACAGCCGTGAAGCCATCCAGTGGCTGATCGAGCAAGGCGTGCCCTTCACTCGCGACGAAGAACCCGACCGCGAAGACGGCGGCTTCGAGTTTCACCTCACCCGCGAGGGCGGACACAGCCATCGGCGTATCATCCACGCCGCCGACGCCACCGGCGCCGCGATATTCAATACCCTGCTGGCACGAGCCAGCCAGCGCGACAACATCGAACTGCTCGAGCAGCGCGTAGCAGTCGACCTGATCACCGAACGCAAACTCGGCCTGGCTAGCGATCGCTGCCTGGGCGCCTATGTACTGAACCGCGCCAGTGGCGAAGTGGACACCCATAGCGCCCGCTTCGTCGTTCTCGCTACCGGCGGCGCCGCCAAGGTCTACCTCTATACCAGCAACTCCGACGGCGCCTGCGGCGACGGCATCGCCATGGCCTGGCGCGCCGGCTGCCGCGTGGGCAACCTGGAATTCAATCAGTTCCACCCCACCTGCCTGTACCACCCACAGGCCAAGAATTTCCTGATTACCGAGGCCCTGCGTGGCGAGGGAGCCCTACTACGCCTGCCCAATGGCGAGCGTTTCATGCAGCGTTTCGACGAGCGCGCCGAGCTGGCCCCGCGCGATATCGTCGCCCGCGCCATCGACCACGAGATGAAGCGCTTGGGGATCGACTGCGTCTATCTGGACATCAGCCACCAGCCGGAAGACTTCATCAAGAGTCATTTCCCCACCGTCTATGAACGCTGCCTGGGCTTTGGCATCGACATCACCCGCCAGCCCATCCCAGTCGTACCAGCCGCTCATTACACCTGCGGCGGTGTCGTCATCGACCAAAACGGCCGCACCGATGTGCCGGGACTGTATGCCATTGGCGAAACCAGCTTCACCGGCCTGCATGGCGCCAATCGCCTGGCCAGCAACTCGCTACTGGAATGTTTTGTCTATGCCCGCTCGGCCGCCGACGACATTCTCGCCCAGCTGGAGCAGGTCGAGCTGCCCGGCCAGCTCCCCGCCTGGGACGCCAGCCAAGTGACCGACTCGGACGAAGACGTGATCATCGCGCACAACTGGGACGAACTGCGGCGCTTCATGTGGGACTACGTGGGCATCGTACGCACCAACAAGCGCCTGCAGCGCGCCCAGCATCGCGTGCGTCTGCTGCTGGACGAGATCGACGAGTTCTATTCGAACTACAAGGTCAGTCGCGACCTGATCGAGCTAAGGAACCTGGCCCTGGTGGCCGAGCTGATGATCGAGTCGGCCATGCAGCGTCGCGAAAGCCGGGGCCTGCACTACACCCTGGACTACCCGAACCTGCTGACAGAGGCACAGGACACTATCCTGGCGCCGCCCACCTACGCCGGCTGAACTTCAGGCGCGTGCGCAAGCGCCGATGCGCCTCGCGGGGCAGCGCATCACGCGCAATACACAGGCTGCGCACGCGGCACTCGCCCGACAGGCGGAAATACAGCACGACGACCAGAGGCAGGGCCAGACTGTGCGGACGCAGCTGCACGGCTTGCCAGCCGCCAGATGTACTGTAGAGCTGCCATCCCTGCCCGTCCCGACGCAGCCCGGTGAAAGCCCCCGAGTGACGCAGCAGAATCTGCCGAGGCACTACCCAGACTGCATGAGCCAGACATAACGCAGCGCCACCGGCACGAAGCCATGGGGATATATCGATCAGCAAAAGCGTAAGCAGCGCCAGGCACAGCGCCGCCAGATAGAACGCCAGCAGCAGGCGCGAAGCCTGCCAGTGGCACTCGAAGTGATCACTTGGGCTGGACACGATCCAGAATCATGCGAACCATGCGCCGCAGGTCGGCGTCTTCCGGCTCGCCGCGCTGCATGAACCAGCCGAACATGTCCTGATCCTCGCACTCCAGCAACTTGCGGTAGCGAGCCTGATCCTCGGCATCCAGCGAGGAATAAACCTCGCGAACAAAGGGCACCAGCAACACATCCAGCTCCAGCATGCCGCGGCGGCTGTGCCAGAAGAGTCGGTTCAGTTCGGTTTCGTCGGCCATGCGCGGGCTCCTGTACAAAGTTGCGCAGTATAACGATGCGCCCGCCGCTGGGCACGCTGACAAGGCGACGAGCGATCTCTATGATGACGCCCTGACCTGAACAACCTGCGAGCGTCCATGGCCGACTCCGCCTTTTTTACCCTGTTGAATCACGAAGCCCTCCTCGCCGTGCGCGGCCCTGATGCCAGCAAATTTCTCCAGGGCCAGCTCACCTGCAACCTCAATTATCTCGATGAGAACACCAGCAGCCTCGGTGCACGCTGCACGCCCAAGGGCCGGATGACGTCCAGCTTTCGCATTCTGCAGGAGGGCGATGGCTACCTGTTGGCCATGGCCAACGAGTTGCTGGAAGCCCAGTTGGCTGACCTAAAAAAATATGCCGTGTTTTCCAAATCAACCCTGGCCGATGAAACCAGCGCCTGGGTACGCTTTGGCCTAAGCGGTGGCGACGCCGCTCTCCAGACGCTTGGCCTGGAGCTACCGCAAGCCGCTGGCAGCCTGGTACGCGCCAATGACTTGCTTGCCCTGCGCGTCAGCGACGTACGTGCAGAGCTTTGGGCACCAGCCGCACAAGGCGAACCCCTGCGCAGCCTTCTGGCTGCCCAGCTTGATGAGGCACCTCTCAACGACTGGCTGCTCGGCCAGGTGCGTGACGGCATCGGCCAGGTGTTCGGCGAGACGCGCGAGCTGTTCATCCCGCAGATGATCAACCTGCAGGCCTTGGGCGGCGTCAGTTTCAAGAAAGGCTGTTACACCGGCCAGGAAATCGTCGCGCGCATGCAGTACCTGGGCAAGCTCAAGCGCCGTCTCTACCGTCTCAGTCTGACTGCAGACGCGTTACCTGTGCCGGGCAGCGAGCTATTCTCACCCGTGCACGGCTCAAGCGTCGGCGAGGTCGTACTGGCCGCCCAAGCCCGCCAGGGCATCGAGTTGCTGGCCGTGCTTCAGGAAGACGCCAAGAATGATGGTCGCGTGAGCCTCGGCAGCACCGAAGGCCCTGGCCTGCAGCTGCTCGATTTGCCCTATGAGCTGAACTCAGATCGTGAAATCCAGCGCTAGATGAAAAAGCGGGTGCATCAGCCCCTGCAAACGCGGTAAAAACCGGACATCCAGAACAGAGTTCTGCCTCAGCACCTAAACTGAAGCAGCCGAATGCCCCGAGACATGAAATGAGCAAGCTTGCCGAAAAAGTCCAAGAGGAACTGATCCAGGCCATCGAGAACGATGAACTGGTGTTGCCGACCCTGCCTGAAGTCGCCCTGAAGGTGCGTGAGGCCGCGGAAGACCCGAATATCAGCATTCCCGCTCTGAGCAAGGTGATCGGCAACGATGCGGCGCTGACCGCACGCATCATCAAGGTGGTCAACAGCCCGCTGCTGCGCACCAACAAGGAGATCACCGACCTGCAAATGGCCGTTGGTCGCCTCGGCATCAACTACACCTGCAACCTGGCCACCGGCTTGGCCATGGAGCAGATGTTCCAGGCTACCAGCGACGTGGTGGACCGTAAGATGCGCGAAGTGTGGAACAAGAGCACCGAAATTGCCGGCATCTGCCACGTTCTGTGCCGCCACTACACCCGCCTGATGCCGGATCAGGCCACTCTCGCCGGTCTGGTACACCAGATCGGCGTGCTGCCGATCCTGACCTACGCCGAGGAGCACAACGCCCTGCTGGCTGACTCCATCAGTCTCAACCATGTGATCGAGCGCATCCACCCGATCATCGGCGACAAGATCCTGCGCTCCTGGGACTTTCCCGAGCCAATCGCCATCGTGCCGAGCCAGCATCTGGACTTCAGCCGCGACTCGGCCAAAGCTGACTATGTCGACATCGTGCAAGTCGCCACCCTGCAGAGCTACCTGGGCAGTGAGCACCCCTATACCCAGCTGGACTGGAGCAAGATTCCTGCCTTCGCCAAGCTCGGCCTCGACCCTAATGTCGACATGCAGGCCGACGAAGACCTCTCCGCCGCCATGGAAGCCGCCGCCAGCATGCTGCAATAAATACGCAGCCACGCAGCTTCATCCTGACTAGACTTGCAACGAACCCGGCCACAGGCCGGGGGCGATCCGCGAAGTACGCCGCGCGAGGCCGATGGATACGGTCCTCGCTTGCGAAGCTCTGGATGAGGATGCGCTCATGCCTGCGTTCCTGCTGCTCCTGCTATTTCTCGCACTCCCTGCTCAGGCCATTGAAGACATCCGCCTGACCAATGGCGAGTGGAGTCCCTATCTTGGCCAGAATCTGCCCCACCACGGTGTCGCATCGCGCATCGTCGAGGAGGCCTTTGCCCTGGAAGCTATACGCGTACGCTGGCAGTTTTACCCTTGGGCCCGCGCGCTGCAGCATGCCGAGAGCGGCAAGAGTGACGGCAGCGCCATCTGGCTGCGCAGCACTGAGCGCGAACAGGCCTTCTATGTCAGCGAACCCGTGGTGGACAGCGGCTACTACCTGTTTCACCGCAAGGATCACCCCATCGACTGGCGCGAGGTCGGCGATCTCGAGTCGCTGCGTCTCGGCGCAGCCATCGACTACGACTACGGCCCGGCCTTTCAACAGGCCGAGCAGCAGGGGCGGCTTCAGGTGCAACGCCTAAGCAATTAGGAACAGGGCCTGCGCATGCTGTTGGCGAACAGACTGGATGCCTTCCCGATAGACAAGGTGGTGGCCTTCGACCTGCTCTACAGCCAATTCAGCCGTGAAGAACGTGAACAGCCTAGCTTTCACCCCGTGCCGCTGCGCAGCGATAGCCTGCACCTGCTGTTATCGCGCAAGGTGCCGGGCAATGCCGAGCGCATGGCACGCTTCAATCGCGGCCTCAAGGTACTGCAGGACAGCGGCAAGGTCAGCCAGTACCTGCTGGAGATTCAGCAGCCCATGAGTCTGGCGCACTAGCCAGATGGAGCGGCAACCGCTAAGCCGTCGGGAAACTCACCCGCACCCGCAACCCACCTAGCGCGCCCTGCCCCAACTCGATCTCCGCGCGGTGAGCACGGCAGATCTCACCGACAATCGCCAATCCCAACCCGGCCCCTGGGCCCTGCGGATTGCGTCGGTAGAAGCGCTCGAATACCCGCTCGCGCTCCTGCGGCGGGATGCCCGGACCATCGTCCTCCACCTCCAGCACAGCCGGAGCCTGCACCCGCAGGATGACATTGCCCCCTGCCGAGGTATGCGCCAGGGCGTTGTCCACGAGGTTGTAGATCAGCTCGTGCAGCAACATCGGCTCGCCGCTCAACAACACCTCGGCCTCCGCCTCCAGTGCCAGGGCGACACCGCGCTGGTGCGCCAAAGGTGCCAGGGCCATGCCGAGTTCGCGGGCCAGCTGCGCAAGTTCGACCTGCTGCGCGCCACCCTCCTCCACCGCCCGCGCCGCGCGCTCGATACGTGCCAGCGACAGCAGCTGATTGGCCAGGTGGGTCAGGCGATCGGTGCTCTGCGCGGCCTTTTCCAGCGTGCCGTACCAGGCCTCGGGCTCGCGCTCGCGCAGTCCCAGTTCGATCCGAGCCTTAAGCGCCGCCAGCGGCGTGCGCAGCTCATGGGACGCATCGGCGATGAACTGCGCCTGGCGCTCGAACTGCTGACGCAGGCGCTCGGTGAAGTGGTTGAGCGAGGCCACCAGCGGGCGCAGCTCATCCTGCACCTGCACCATCGGCAGCGCGCTCAGATCGTCCGGACGACGCTCCTCGACCGCCGTGCGCAGCCGTTCCAGCGGGCGCAGCGCGGCACTCACCGCCAGCCACACCAGCGCCAGGCTGACCAGTGCCAGCAGGCCCATGCGCCACAGGGTATCGAGCAGCAGGCCACGGGCCATGCGCACCCGCGCCACATCGGTCTCGGCCACGCGGATCTCCGCCATGCCGTTCATGCCCGGTTCGCTGACCGGCTGCAGCAGGCTGACCACGCGCACGCCGAAACCCTGATACTCGCCGTCGTAGAAACGTGCCAGCGCCGGGTAGTCGTCGGTGCGCGGGGTGTCCGCCGCGGGCGCCGGCAGCCCCTCGTAGCCGGACACCAGGTGCCCGTCGAGATCGCTGACCTGGTAGAAGATGCGTCCCTGGCTGTCATAGGCGAACACGTCCAGCGCCACATAAGGCACGTCGGCGCGCAGCTTACCCTCGTCGGTATACAGGCCGTCGGCGATGGCCCGCGCCGAGGCCAGCAGGGTGCGGTCATAGGCTGCATCGGCTGCGGCCCGACCGTTCCAGTAGGCGCTCAGACTGCCCAGCAGCAGTGGAATAGCGAGCAACGCGGCGAGTCGCCAGAGCAGTCGCCCGCGCAAGCTGCCGACGCGCTGCTCAGCCATCGGCCGCCTCCAGCAGATAGCCCAGGCCACGGAAGGTGACGATGCGCACGCCGCTGCCTTCGAGCTTCTTGCGCAGGCGGTGAATGTAAATCTCGATGGCATCCGGACTGGCGTCCTGATCCAGGCCGAACAACTGGTCGGCCAGCTGCTCCTTGCTCATGACCCGCCCGGGCCTGGCGATGAGCGCCTCCAGCACACCCTGTTCGCGCGAGGTCAGATTCAGCGGCTGCCCGCTCAGACTAAAGCGCCGCGTGCCCAGGTCGTAGACCAGCTCGCCGCAGCGCTGTTGTTGTTCGCCACCCAGCACGCTGCGCCGCAGCAGCGCCTTGACCCGCGCCTCCAGCTCGCTCAGCTCGAAGGGTTTGGCCAGGTAATCATCGGCGCCCAGGTTGAGACCATGTACCCGATCCTTCACCTCGCCACGCGCAGTCAGCATCAGCACCGGCAGCACCTTGCCGCGTGCGCGGGTGTGCGCCAGCACCTCGAAGCCGTCACGCCGCGGCAAACCGACGTCGAGAATCGCCAGGGCGTAGTCCTCGCTGGCCAGAGCATGTTCGGCAGCCACGCCGTCGTGCAGCACATCGACGGTCAGGCCCGCGCCACGCAGGACCTGGGCCACGCTCTCGGCCAGGGGCAGATGGTCTTCGACCAGCAGGATTCGCACGGCAGTCGCTCCGGATTCTTGTCGTTGTGCCGCCGAGTTTAACGGCCGCGCCGCACCTGTGAAGGGCGCCGACGATTTCTTTCAGCCTGAAAGCCTGGTGAAAGTTTCGCCCACTAGGATCGCCGCCAGGGTGGCAAGAACCACCCACTGAGTGCCGGACGCGTGGTTGCTCCGGCACAACAAAAACAACAATCGGAGACCACCCGCAATGCGCATTGCACTGCCTGCCTCACGCCTCTCCCTGGCCATCCTGGCCGCCAGCGCCGCCGCCAACAGCCAGGCCGCCTTTATCGAAGACAGCAGCGCCACGCTGACCACCACCAACATTTACCTGAACCGCGACTTCCGTGAAGACGCCGGGCAGAACAAGCGCGAAGAGTGGGGCCAGGGCTTTCTGCTCGACATCCAGTCCGGCTATACCGAAGGCACCGTCGGCTTCGGCGTCGACGCCCTCGGCATGCTCGGCGTCAAGCTCGACTCCGGCGGCGGCCGCACCGGCACCGACCTGCTGCCCGTGCAGGACGACGGCGGCACCCCGGACGAATTCGGCCGCCTGGGCCTGACCGGCAAGGTGAAGATTTCTCAGAGCGAGTTCCGCTACGGCTCGCACATCCCCGAACTGCCGGTGGTCAAGGCCAGCGACAGCCGCCTGCTGCCGCAGGTGTTCGAAGGCGGCCTGCTGACCTCCCAGGAAATCAGCAACCTGACCTTCACCGGCGCGCGCTTCAACCAGGTAATCGACCGCGCCTCGACCAACTCCGAAGACCTGGTACTGAACAGCAAGAACAAGCGCTTCGCCAGTGGCGTGAGCGGCGACCACCTGAAACTCGCCGGCCTCGACTACCAGTTCGCCAAGGGCCTGACCGGCCGCTATTTCTATGGCGAGCTGGAAGACGTTTACCGCCAGCACTTCTTCGGCCTGCTGGCCAGCCAGCCACTGGGCGGCGGCACCTTCAGCGCCGACCTGCGCGTGTCGATCAGTGACGACAGCGGCTCGGCCGAGGCCGGCACCGTCGACAACCAGGCCTGGAACGGCATGCTCGGCTACGCCCACAGCGGCCACAAGGTCAGCCTCGGCTACCAGCAGATGAACGGCGACACCGGCTTCGCCTACCTCGATGGCAGCGATCCATTCCTGGTCAACTTCGTCCAGATCAACGACTTCGCCAACGCCGACGAGCGTTCCTGGCAGGCCCGCTACGACTACAACTTCGCCGCCCTCGGCCTGCCCGGCCTGAGCTTCCTGACCCGCTACATCAAGGGCGACAACGCCGAAGTCGCCGGCAGCACGGAAGAAGGCCGCGAGTGGGAACGCGACATCGAGTTCAAGTACGTGGTGCAGACCGGTCCGCTGAAAGACCTCTACGTGCGTCTGCGCAACGCCAGCTTCCGTTCCAGCTTCGCCCGTGACGCCGACGAGAACCGCGTGATCGTCGGTTACTCCCTGCCCATCTGGTAAGCCACAATAAAACTCCACAGGAGAAAGACGATGAAAACTGCCCTGTCCCGTATCGCCCTGGCCCTCGGTACCCTGGCCCTGAGCAGCCAGCTGCTGGCCGAACCCAAGCGCCCCGAATGCATCGCCCCGGCCAAGCCCGGCGGCGGCTTCGACCTGACCTGCAAACTTGCCCAGAGCGGCCTGAAAGACAGCGGCCTGCTCAAGGCTCCGATGCGCGTCACCTACATGCCCGGCGGCGTTGGCGCCGTGGCCTACAACGCGGTGGTCGCCCAGCGCCCCAAGGAGGCCGGCACCATCACCGCCTTCTCCTCCGGCTCGCTGCTCAACCTGGCCCAGGGCAAGTTCGGTCGCTATGACGAGAACGCCGTGCGTTGGCTGGCCGGCATCGGCACCGACTACGGCGCCATCAGCGTGCGCGCCGACTCGCCCTACCAGACCCTCGACGATCTGGTACAGGCGCTGAAGAAGGAGCCGGGCAAAATCGTCTTCGGCGCTGGCGCCACCATTGGCGGCCAGGACTGGATGCAGACCGCGCTGATCGCCCGCGCCGCCGGCATCGAGCCGCAGAAGCTGCGCTACGTGGCCTTCGAAGGCGGCGGCGAGACCCTCACCGCCATGCTCGGCGGTCACGTACAGGTCACCTCCAGCGGCCTCGGCGAAGTCACCCCGCAACTGGCCGCCGGCAAGATCCGCGTGCTGGCGGTGCTCTCCGACGAACGCCTGCCGGGCAAGCTGAGCAACCTGCCCACCGCCAAGGAGCAGGGCTACGCCATCAGCTGGCCGGTGATCCGCGGCTTCTACATGGGTCCGGAAGTCAGCGACGAGGACTTCAACTGGTGGAAAGGCCAGTTCGACCAGATGCTGGCCCGCGAAGACTTCGCCCAGCTGCGCGAGCAGCGCGACCTGTTCCCCCTGGCCATGACCGGCGACGAGCTCAAGGCCTTCGTGCTCAAGCAGGTGCAGGAATACAAGGTGCTGGCCGGCGAATTCGGCCTGGTCCAATAGGGAAGCTGCTGCGCTAGGAAAGGCGGTGTTGGCAGGCGGCTCGGCTCGGTCATTGGGTTAACCCAACTCCCTCGCCTCGCCGCCTCCCGCCTTGCCTTTCCGTCGCTCGCGACGCTTCCCGCCCCTATCTTCACGAGGACTTCCATCATGTACGACCGCCTGTTCGGCGCGGTCTGGTTGCTGCTGTGCGCCGGACTGGCCGTGATCGCCTGGGGTTTTCAGGCACCGTTCTCCTACGACCCGGTCGGCCCGCGTGCCTACCCGCTGCTGCTGCTGGTGCTGATGGCCGCCGGCTCGCTGTGGCTGATCCTGCGCCCCAGCCACCTCGAACACCTGCTGACCCGCCACCAGAGCCTGCGCGCCCTGCTCTGCGTACTGGTACTGCTGGCCTACGCCCTGCTGTTCGAGCCGCTTGGCTTCATCCCCAGTACCGCCCTGGCCGCCACCGTGCTCGGCCTGTTGTTCGGCGGGCGCCCAATGTCCTGTGTGATTTCCGGCGTGCTCATGGGTGTGTTGCTGTACGTGCTGTTCGATCTGACTCTCGACGTACCGCTGCCGCTGGGCGTCCTCTCTTTCCTGGTGGAGTAACGACATGGAAACCTTGAACTTCCTGGCCCAGGGCTTCGATGTCGCCCTGCGCCCGATCAATTTGCTGATGGCCCTGTTCGGCGCCTTCGTCGGCACCATCGTCGGCATGCTGCCGGGCCTCGGCCCGATCAACGGCGTGGCCCTGCTGCTGCCGCTGGCCTTTGCCCTCGGCCTGCCGCCGGAAACCGCGCTGATTCTGCTGGCCGCCGTGTACCTGGGCTGCGAGTACGGCGGGCGTATCTCCGCCATCCTGCTCAACGTGCCGGGCGACGCCGCGGCGATCATGACCACCCTCGACGGCTACCCGCTGGCACGCCAGGGCAAGGCCGGCATCGCCCTGTCGCTGTCCGCCGTGTGCTCGTTCATCGGCAGCACCATCGCCACCATCGGCGTGGTGCTGTTCGCCCCGCTGCTGGCCAAATGGGCGGTGGCCTTCGGCCCGGCCGAGTACTTCGTGCTGATGGTGTTCGCCATCACCTGCCTCGGCGGCATGGTCGGCGACAAGCCGGTCAAGACCCTGATGGCCGCGCTGATGGGCCTGGGCCTGGCGACGGTCGGCGTGGACGCAACCACCGGCGTGTACCGCTTCACCTTTGACAGCGTCAGCCTGTCCGATGGCATCCAGTTCGTCATCGTGGTGATCGGCCTGTTCAGCGTCAGCGAGATCCTGCTGATGCTGGAGAAGACTGCCAGCGGCCAGCAGGCAATCAAGGCCAGCGGCCGCCTGCTGTTCAATTTCAAGGAATTCTGCTCGGTCGGCTGGACCGCCGTGCGCAGCGGCCTCACCGGTTTCGTCATCGGCACCCTGCCCGGCGCCGGCGCCACCATCGCCAGTGCCATGACCTACATGACCGAGAAGCGTATCGCCGGTGACAAGGGTCGCTTCGGCCAGGGTGACCTGCGCGGCCTGGCCGCCCCGGAAGCGGCCAACAACGCCTCGGCCTGCGGCTCGATGATCCCCATGCTGACCCTCGGCGTGCCGGGCTCGGGCACCACCGCGGTGATGATCGGCGCCCTGACCCTGTACAACATCACCCCCGGCCCGCTGCTGTTCGAGCAGCAGCCCGACGTGGTGTGGGGCCTGATCGCCTCGCTGTTCATCGGCAACGTCATCCTGCTGGTGATGAACATCCCGCTGGTCGGTCTGTTCTCGCGCATGCTCAGCGTACCCAACTGGGTACTGGTGCCGGCGATCATCATCGTCAGCCTGGTTGGCGTGTACGCGGTGCACAGCACCACCTTCGACCTGGTGCTGATGATCGGCCTCGGCGTGTTCGGCTACCTGCTGCGCAAGATGGACTTCCCCCTGTCGGCACTGATCCTCGGCTTCGTCCTTGGCGAGCTGATGGAAGACAACCTGCGCCGCGCCCTGTCGATCTCCAACGGCGAGCTGGGCATCCTCTGGGCCAGCCCGATCAGCCTTGTGCTCTGGGCTCTGGCCGCGCTGATGCTGGCCATGCCGGGCCTGCGCTGGTGGCGCAACCGCCGTCGCCTGCACGCCTCGCATGCCTAACTGGCTACTCACCCCGCTCGCCGGCGCCGCCGGCGGCTACCTGGCCAGCCTGATCGGCTGGCCTTTGCCGTGGATGGTCGGCTCGCTGCTGGCGGTGATCCTGCTGCGCTGCCTGGGCGGGCTCGACCTGTGCGAAGTGCCGGGCGCGCGCAAGACCGGGCAATGGCTGGTCGGCACCGGCATCGGCCTGCATTTCAGCCCGGCCGTGGTCGAACAGGTAGTTGCTCATGCCGGGCTGCTGGTCGCCGGCGCCCTGCTCACCAGCCTCACCTGCCTGATCGGCATCGCCCTGCTGCGCAGCAGCGGCCATGACCGGGCCACCGCCTTCTTCGCCAGCATGCCCGGCGGCGCCAGCGAAATGGTCAACCTGGGCCTGCGCAATGGCGCCAACGCCAGCCAGGTGGCTGCCGCGCAGAGCCTGCGCCTGTTGCTGGTGGTGCTTTGCGTGCCGGCGCTGTTCCAGTGGTGGCTGGGCGTACCGCCGGCCCTGACGCACAGCGGCGGAGAGACGGATCTGCCACTGCTCGCCGCGCTGCTGGCTGGCGGCGCGCTATTCGCCCTGGTCTGGCAGCGCCTGCGCCAACCCAACCCCTGGCTGCTCGGGCCACTGCTGTTCAGTGCCATCGCCGTCGTGCTGCTGGATACATCGCTGAGCTTGCCCCAGGGCACCAGCGAACTGGGACAGTGGCTGATCGGCAGCGCCTTGGGCTGCCACTTCAACCGCGCGTTCTTTCGCGGCGCGCCACGTTTCGTCGCAGTGCTGCTGCTGGCCACCGGCCTGGCCATGCTTGCCGCCGCACTGGCCGCCGAGGGCCTGAGCTGGCTGGGCCAACTCGACCCGCGCTCGCTGATGCTGGGCATGATGCCCGGCGGCATCGCCGAGCTGAGCCTGACCGCCGAAGCCCTGGCCCTCTCGGTGCCACTGATCACCGGGCTGCAGGTGCTGCGCCTGATGTGCGTGCTGTTTCTCGCTGAACCGCTATTCAGGCTCTGGCAACGCCGTCACTGAGCACGCTTTGACCCATTTCGGCGGGTCTTCTTGTCTGTCTATGCCGTGACAGCCCGCCAATACGGCAGCCAATCCAGGCCTGCCGGGGTTGGCCCGGAGGGCTTGTACTCCGCCCCCAGCCAGCCCTGATAGCCAGTATCCTTGAGCCGGCGCAACAGCGGCTCGAAGTCCAGCGTGCCCGCCCCCGGCGCACCACGCCCCGGGCAATCGGCAAACTGCACATGGCCGATACGTCCAGCAAGCAGGTCGATGCCCGCCGCAATATCCAACCCTTGCCGGGCCATATGGTAGAGATCGAACTGCGCCTGGCAGTTGGGGTGATCGACCCGACGCAGCAGCTGGTCGAGATCCTCCGGGGTGTTGATCAGAAAGCCCGGCATATCCAGCGGATTGATGGCCTCGCACAGCACGCGAATCCCCAGCAGCGAAAAGGCCTCTGCAGCCTTCTTCAGGTTGGCGGCCAGGCACTCCAGCGCCTGCTCCCGCGTCACACCCTCCAGCAAGCGCCCCGGCAGCACATTGACGCACAGTGGCCGCACCATGGCCGCGTAGGTCAGCGCCTCCTGCAATGCTGCATCGAACTGGGTTTGCCGCGCGGGTACCGCCGCCAACCCGGCGCCGCCGGCCATCAGATCGCCTGCTGGCAGATTGATCAGCACCAACGGCAAGCCGGCCCGTACCAGCAACTCCTGCAGGCGCAGTGCAGGCAATTCGTAAGGAAACTGGATTTCGACGCCATCGAACCCGGCCGCCACGGCAGCCTGGACTCGATCCGCCAGCGGCAACTCAGTGAACAGCAACGACAGGTTGGCGCAAATCTTCATTGCGACGCCTCGCGAAACAGGCGAACCAGCGTTGCAGGATCCTGCTCCAGATAACCCTGGCTGCCGTGCAGACGCATCAGCTGTGCCGCCAGGCCACTCATCGGCGTTGCCCCGCCCTGCTCACGAGCCAGCTTGACGGCGGTGTCCAGGTCCTTGAGCAAGGTGCGTACATGCCACTTGATCGGCTCGAACTGACTGTCGGCCATCTGCGGCGCCAGAATCTGCAGCGGCTTGGAGTCGGCAAAGCCGCCAGCCAGAGCCGGTGCCAACAATGCAGCATCAACTCCCGCCCGTTCGGCCAACGCCACCACCTCGGCAATCACCAGGGCATTGCACGCCACCAGCATCTGGTTGCAGACCTTGGTGACCTGACCCGCACCCACGTCGCCCATGCGGGTCAAGCGTTGGCCCAGGTGCGCTAATATCGGGCGGATACGCTCGATGTCTTCCTCGCGGCCACCAGCCATGATCGCCAGAGTTCCTGCCTCGGCGCCTGGAGTACCGCCGGAGACGGGTGCATCTACCCAGCGCATGCCGGTGCGCGACTCCAACGCCGCAGCCATTTCGCGAGTGGCCGCAGGCTCCAGGCTGGAAAAATCCACCAGCAGCTGCCCAGGCTTGGCACGTTCAGCGATACCATCGGCGTCGAACACCACCGAGCGCACGGCCGCCGTATCCGCCAGGCACAGCATGACCAGATCGACCTCGGCGCACAAAGCAGCAGGGGTGTGCTCGATAACCGCACCAAGCGCCTGCAGTTCGGAGCATTTGTCCGGCGAGCGATTCCACACATGCAGCGGATGACCAGCAGCCAGTAGCCGCCGGCACATGGGCAGCCCCATCAAGCCAATACCGACGAAGCCGAGAGAAGGGAGGGAAGATGGCACGCGCGAACTCCTGCTCGAATAAGAGCCGGCATTGTAGCCCGCGCATAAAGCAAAAAAGCCGGTCAGTGACCGGCTTCTCCTGGCAGGGCTGCGTCAATTGACGCTAAGGCGCGCCCGATTCTTCTCCAGCGTCGCCGGGCCGATACCTTTAACCTCCAGCAGCTCATCCACCGAAGCGAAAGGGCCATTGGTGTCTCGGTGATCGACTATCGCCTGAGCCTTGACTTGGCCAATACCGACCAGCTCGGCCTGCAGCGTGGCGGCATCTGCCGTGTTGAGGTTGACCTGGGAGGCGACTTGCTGAGCTTCAACAACCGGCTCTGGCGGGGCCTTTGACTCGACGGCAGTGGCATTGAAAGAGAAAGCGGTCAAGCAGGAGAACAGCAGTGCAGCAACATGCATCTTGGCCATGGTAAAGCTCCATTTCGTGAGTATGAGCGCGATTCCCATCACGCACGAACAAAGCTAGCCATCCACCAATAGCTGTCAAACCGCCACTATCGATCTTTTGTGCGGTTCTGCACATGAATCCAGTCGACTATTTCACCTTCCGGCGCATAGCCATTTACTGTCTCGCGCAACAGT
The DNA here is from genome assembly GCF_029537485.1 of Pseudomonas sp. GOM6. Classification (GTDB taxonomy): domain Bacteria; phylum Pseudomonadota; class Gammaproteobacteria; order Pseudomonadales; family Pseudomonadaceae; genus Aquipseudomonas. Next base: position 126,219 of record NZ_JARPUS010000008.1, on the reverse strand, counting down.
TGCCTGACCCTGTCGTAATCGTCCCGCTGCAAGGCCGCCAGCAGCTCATCCAGAACCGACTTCAGGGCCTCCCAAGAGAGATGCTCTTCGCTGGCGCGCATGATCATCGGATGCTCGGTAGGGCTGACGTTGTCGCCAATCAGCAATTCCTCGTACAACTTCTCTCCCGGCCGCAGGCCGGTGAACTCGATCTCGATGTCGCCATGTGGGTTACGTTCAGAACGAATACTTAGGCCCGAGAGGTGGATCATCTTCTCGGCGAGATCGAGGATTTTGACCGGCTGCCCCATGTCCAGCACAAAAACATCCCCACCCTGCCCCATGGCTCCCGCCTGAATCACCAACTGGGCGGCCTCGGAGATGGTCATGAAGTAGCGGGTGATAGACGGATGGGTGACCGTGACGGCCTGCCCTTTCTTGATTTGCTCGCGGAACAGGGGGATGACAGAGCCGGAAGAACCCAGCACGTTCCCGAAACGCACCATGGTGAAGCGGGTTTTATTGACCTGATGCAATTCGGAGGGATCGCCGAACAACACCGGGGCACTTTCTTTGCTCAATCCTTGAAGTACCAACTCTGCCAGGCGCTTGCTGCTGCCCATGATGTTGGTTGGGCGAACGGCCTTGTCCGTGGAGATCAGCACAAAGTGCTCCACTCCCTCTTTGAGTGCTGCCTGCGCCGCCCCCAGAGTACCCAGCACATTGTTGCGCACGCCTTCGGCGATGTTGTGCTCGACCATGGGTACATGCTTATAGGCAGCCGCATGGTAAACAGTGTTCACGCCCCAGGCCCGCATCACATGCTGCATAAGCTGCTGGTTACGCACCGAAGCCAGTATCGGTACGAGCCGAATCGGTAGCGATTCCCTGCGAATCGAGGCCTCCAACTCGGCGTGAATGCTGTACAGATTGAACTCGGCATGCTCAACCAAGACCAGCACCTTGGGCTGTGTACCAATCACCTGACGAGATATTTCGGAGCCGATGGAGCCGCCAGCACCGGTCACCATGACCACCTTGCCCCGCACGCAACGCTCGAACAACTCAGGCTGCGGCGGTACGGGATCACGACCTAACAGATCAGCGATATCAACTTCCTGGATATCGTCGACCCTGACCTTGCCGTTGGCCAGATCCATGATTCCAGGCACCGAACGAATATGCAGCGGAAAAGACTCCAGGTACTGCAGTATTTCCTTGCGTCTGGAGCGACTCGCGGACGGCAAGGCCAAGAGAATTTCCTGGGCCCCAGTCTCATTGATCATCTGCGCAATATGCTTGGGCTTGTAGACCTTGAGCCCTGCGATAACCTGAGTGGCGATAGCTCCATCGTCATCGATAAAGGCAACAGGGCGCATCGAGCGCCCCATACGCAACGCAGCAACCAATTGGTTACCTGCCGTCCCGGCCCCATAAACGGCAACACGGGGCAAGCTATCCTCTCTAGAGCCTGCCATGCTCATCCCGGAGAGCCCGTTGAACCAGTCCCCCAGGAAATACTGCCGCATCAGCAACCGCATCCCCCCGGCAAGGATCAAGCTCAGCCACCAGTAATTGAACACCAAGGAGCGTGGGACCATGGCAGGCGCATCACGGTACCAATACACCAGCAATGCCATTAATAGTGAAGAGACCGTGACGGCCTTGAAGATACTCACCAGGGCATCATTGCCCATGTAACGCAATACAGCCCTGTACATGCCGGAGCGGACGTAGACAGGGATAGCAATGGCCGGGGCAGCCAAAAATAACCAGTAGTGATCGCCGAAGGGGTTGATCAGCTTATCGGAGCCCAATCGAACCCAGAAAGCCAGCCAGAGTGCCAGCCAAGAAACGAGGACATCGGCACCCACCTGAAGCAACCGCTTGTAGCGACGAGGCCAGCTCACCAGCCATGCGCGAAAACTCATAGGCTCCATGCCCCTGATCAAATTCAACAATTACTCGCCAAGGCCTGCACGATACTTAAAGGCAAGCCCCAGCAATGGTACGTATGCCAGTATCAGCAACAATACGGCATTTCCTCCCAGCGCCACCCATATGGCCAAAGGTAGTAGCCAGCAAAGATTAATCAACGCCACTGCCAAGGTGACCGGCAAATGACTACCAACCATGCGTGAAGCGTGTTGGTAGGCATGGCTGCGATGCGCCTCATAAACCTTTTCACCGCGTAAAAAACGACGTAGCAGGGTACAACTGGCATCTACCAGAAAAACGCCTAGCAGAATCAACCAAGAAAACAGCAACTCTGGGCGCTCCCAAGCCATCGACAGGGAGAGAACTCCCAATATGAAACCGAGAAAGCCGCTACCGGCATCCCCCATGAAAATCTTCGCCGGAGGAAAGTTCCAATAGAGAAAGCCCGCTACCGCAGTCGCTAACAGGGCGGGGAGCAAAGCCAGCTGCCAGCTACCTAACAGCGCCGCGATGGCAGCAACGCTCAAACAGGTGGTGATGGCCTCGACAGCAGCAATCCCGTCTATGCCATCCATAAAGTTATAAAGGTTGAGCAGCCAGACCAAATACAGAATGCCTAGTGGTACGCCCACCCAACCAAGGCTGAAAACAGTATCGCCCAGCTGCAGGTCAGGTACCCCGCCCAGCCAGTAGATCGCCCAAGCAGCAGATAAAACATGAGCCAGTAAGCGCCAGCGCGCAGGTATATGGCGATGATCATCGAGAAACCCGACCAAAGCTACAACACCGCCGCCCCCTAGCAGGGCTATTGCCTGTGCGGGAGTAAGCCAGTCGCCTAAGACCAATATGGGCAGAGTCGGCAGAAAACTCAGCACTATGGCCATTCCACCGCCTCGCGGGGTCGGCCTGGAATGAGAGCTGCGCTGATTGGGAATATCCAAAATGCGGCGACGCAGAGCATAAGCACGTAGCAGCCAAGTACCCAGCCAAGAAGCCGAGCCGACAAAGAAGAACATAAGCAGCAGCGTCATATCTGTTCCCGCTGCCTCAAGAAATGCTCGGCTGTCTGAGTTAGGGCCTTGTACGTGTCTACTGGAGGATTCCAATCTAGCAGTGTTCGTGTCTTGCTGATGTCCACTTGCAGGGACCCAAATAGTCGCCGAACCAATGCGTCCTGATTCATGAGCAACAAACACGATTTGAGCATCGGCCCTGTCCAGCCCCAAAGCCGCGGTACCGTACCCAACGCAGCGCCCAACTGTTTGAGCAACTCTGTAGTCGAAAGATCCTTGCCGTCACTGACCAAAAATACCTGGCCTACAGCGGCCGGATGACCCAAGCAGCACACGAGCAGATCAACGAGATTATCCAAAGCCACCAAACTGCGGCGGTTCTCAATCCCCCCCAGAGGCAAAGGCACACCGAACCGCAGCCAGCGCATCATGCTCTGAAAGTTAGCCCGCACACCAGGCCCGTATACCAGCGGAGGACGCACAACGACGACCTCAAGCCCCGTGCGCTGCGCCAACTGAAATAGCCCCTGCTCCGCCTCCAGCTTGGAGATAGCATATGGATCCTGGGGAGCCGGTAGGTCGTCGGCACGAAATGGGGCGCCCATGCGCGTTGTTTCGCCATTGACCTTGATCGAACTGATAAAGATAAAGCGTCGAACACCCGCTTTCGCAGCCGCGTCGGCAAGTGCCAGGGTAGCGGCGGTATTTATCCGACGAAACTCGGCAAGCGGATCACTCGCCTGATCACGCATCACATGCACACGAGCAGCGGTATGTACTACCGAGGTGAAGCCCTTAAGCTGGTTCGTGGAAAATTGCGGCCTCTCCAAATCGCCCAGCTCTAAACAACTGTCATCATGCGCTTTGCGTAAAGCGGAAACGACATCAATACCAGGCTCTGTTTTTAACCTGGAAACCAAAGCACTTCCGACAAAACCGGAGGCTCCAGTTACAAGCACCCGATTCATGGCCATGTACTCGCCGAGCATTCTAAAAAAGGATATAAAAAAGCTGCACAGAAACAACACTTAACTCAGCGAAGATCTTACTCAGCTTTTAAGAGGATGAAGACTGAGAGCGCCGCCGCTTGAGTAGGCTATTGCGACCAAGCAAACTCAAGCTAAACAACAAAGTAACCAGCGAACCAAGCCCAAAAGCCATGGCCAGAAAGATAGAAAATGGCAAAACAGGTGTTGTCCAGTAGAGAAAATTAAACTGTGCATGCTGCGGGTTTTGCAGGATTAGCAGCACTATAGCCGCCCCCAAAATCATCAGGACGGCACCCAGCAAGACACGTCTAATGCTGCTCAACATAAGCAGCTTCCTGCAAATCCAGGCAAAAGTCACTCATCATCATTGACCCTATCCCGTAGCTCCTTTCCCGGTTTGAAGTGCGGCACGAACTTGCCATCCAGGCGTACCGACTCGCCAGTTTTAGGATTACGACCAACACGTGGGGCGCGGTAGTGTAGAGAAAAACTACCAAAGCCACGGATTTCGATACGATCGCCCGTCGCCAGAGCTTGAGACATCTGCTCCAGCATGGTCTTGATCGCCAGCTCCACGTCTTTGGATGACAGCAGCCCCTGGTGAGTAACAATGCGCTCGATCAACTCCGACTTGGTCATGGTTTTCCCTTCTTTTTCAAGCGGCTAGATCATCTAGTAGGGGTGTTTTTAGCACGCCCACCGATGTTTTGGTAGCCCAAATGTCAAGAGGAAAACGAAGCCCGGCAGAATGAGACAAAACGAAAAAGGGCGACCGAAGTCGCCCTTTTCCACAGATGTACCTGAACTTAGTTCTGATTCATCTGCGCACGGATCAGATCACCAATGGTGGTCGGACCGGTGGTTTCAGCTTCCTGCTTGTTACGCAGCTCTTTCATCGCATCCTTTTCGTCTTCGACGTCTTTGGACTTGATGGACAGGCTGATAACGCGGGACTTGCGGTCGATGCTGATGATCTTGGCTTCGACTTCGTCGCCTTCCTTCAGCACGTTGCGCGCGTCTTCAACGCGGTCACGGCTGATTTCGGAAGCCTTCAGAACGCCTTCGATCTCACCGCCCAGGCTGATAACAGCGCCCTTGGCGTCTACTTCCTTGACGGTACCGCGCACGATGGTGCCTTTCTCGTTCAGGGAGGCGTAGTTGGAGAACGGATCGTCTTCCATCTGCTTGATGCCCAGGGAAATGCGCTCACGCTCCGGATCAACGGAGAGGATCACAGTTTCCAGCTCGTCGCCCTTCTTGAAGCGACGCACGGCTTCTTCGCCTACTTCGTTCCAGGAGATGTCGGACAGGTGAACCAGACCGTCGATGCCGCCATCCAGACCAATGAAGATACCGAAATCGGTGATCGACTTGATGGTGCCGGAGATCTTGTCGCCCTTGTTGAATTGGCCAGAGAAGTCTTCCCATGGGTTGGACTTGCACTGCTTGATGCCCAGGGAGATACGACGACGCTCTTCGTCGATGTCCAGAACCTGAACTTCCACTTCGTCGCCGACGTTAACGACTTTGGACGGGTGGATGTTCTTGTTGGTCCAATCCATCTCGGACACGTGCACCAGGCCTTCGACGCCTTCTTCCAGCTCGGCGAAGCAGCCGTAGTCGGTCAGGTTGGTGACCTTGGCGGTCACGCGGGTGCCTTCCGGGTAACGAGCCTTGATAGCAACCCATGGGTCTTCGCCCAGCTGCTTCAGGCCCAGGGATACGCGGTTGCGCTCGCGGTCGTACTTCAGAACCTTGACGTCGATCTCGTCGCCAACGTTGACAATCTCGGACGGGTGCTTGATGCGCTTCCAGGCCATGTCGGTGATGTGCAGCAGACCATCGACGCCGCCCAGGTCAACGAACGCACCGTAGTCGGTGAGGTTCTTGACGATACCTTTGACCTGCTGGCCTTCCTGCAGGGATTCCAGCAGAGCTTCGCGCTCGGCGCTGTTCTCGGCTTCCAGCACGCTGCGACGGGAAACGACAACGTTGTTGCGCTTCTGGTCCAGCTTGATGACCTTGAACTCCAGCTCTTTGCCTTCCAGGTGAGTGGTATCACGCACCGGACGGACGTCAACCAGGGAGCCCGGCAGGAACGCACGGATGCCATTAACGTCAACGGTGAAGCCGCCTTTGACCTTACCGTTGATAACGCCCTTGACCACTTCCTCAGCGTTGAACGCAGCTTCCAGAACCAGCCAGGATTCAGCGCGCTTGGCTTTTTCGCGGGACAGCTTGGTTTCACCGAAGCCATCTTCAACCGCGTCCAGAGCAACGTGGACTTCGTCACCGACCTTGATGGTCAGCTCGCCTTGTTCGTTGAAGAACTGATCGAGCGGGATGACGCCCTCGGACTTCAGACCGGCATGCACGGTAACCCAGTCACCGTCGATGTCGACCACGATACCGGTGATGATGGCACCCGGCTGCATGTCAAGGGATTTCAGGCTTTCTTCAAATAGTTCTGCAAAGCTTTCGCTCATGTTGATTCCTGTCGATCAAGGGCAGGGAAACTGCCCAAACCACACTCCAGACAATGTGGGTTCGTTCATGTAAAAAGAGGCCTGCGGGACTATGACTGGTCTCCCGCCTGCCTCCTTGTCGGCCGCAACATTGCGGCCTGGCTTACCCGGCGAGATCGCGACTGGCGACCTCGCTGAGAATTCTTTCCAAGACTTGTTCGATGCTGAGCTCCGTGGAATCCAGCTGGATAGCATCGGCCGCAGGCTTCAGAGGAGCCACCGCGCGTTGCATATCACGCTCGTCACGAGCACGAATCTCGTCTAGGAGACTCGACAGGCTAACACCTTCCACCTTGCCTTTCAACTGCAGGTAGCGACGGCGGGCACGTTCTTCTGCGCTAGCCGTCAGGTAAATCTTCAATGGCGCATCCGGAAACACCACGGTTCCCATGTCGCGACCATCCGCCACCAGACCAGGCAACTCCCGGAAAGCACGCTGGCGCTGCAGCAGCGCTTCACGCACCGCAGGAAGCGAAGCGACCATGGAAGCACCAGCACCTACCTGCTCGTTACGAATAGCGTCGGTAACCTCTTCACCCTCAAGGATGATGCGCTTGTCGATAAACTGCACATCCAGATGCGCAGCCAAAGTCTTCAGCGCCTCCTCATTGGTCAAGTCAATACCGTGGTTGCTGGCAGCAAACGCCAACAGACGATAGAGCGCGCCGGAGTCGAGTAGATTCCAACCCAGCTTGCCGGCCAACAAGCTAGCGATGGTGCCCTTGCCCGAACCGCTGGGCCCATCGATGGTGATCACCATGGCATTCATGAGTTGCCCTCTTCCGCCACGCGGATGCCGGTTTGAGCCGCCAAACCAAGGAAGTTAGGGAATGAGGTGGCGACGTTGGCACAGTCGTGAATGCGAATCGGCGCCGCGGCACGCAATGAGGCAACGCTGAAGGACATGGCGATACGATGGTCGCCATGGCTCCACACCTCACCACCACCGATAGCGCCACCTTCAATGATGATGCCATCCGGGGTTGGCTCGGCCTTAACACCCAGAGCAATCAGTCCGTCAGCCATGACCTGAATACGGTCGGATTCTTTCACCCGCAGCTCTTCCGCGCCACGCAGCACCGTACGCCCCTCTGCACAGGCAGCCGCGACGAATAGCACCGGGAACTCGTCGATGGCCAGCGGCACCAGATCCTCGGGAATGTCGATGCCTTTGAGCTTGGCGGCACGCACAAGAATATCCGCTACCGGCTCACCACCCACTTCGCGCTGATTCTCAAGCGAGATATCGGCCCCCATCAACTTGAGGATGTCGATCACGCCAGTACGGGTCGGGTTGATGCCGACATGCTCCAGCACCAGCTCGGAACCCTCAGCGATGCTGGCCGCCACCAGGAAGAATGCCGCGGAGGAAATATCCGCCGGCACCTCGATATGGGTGGCACTCAGCTTGTGACCGGACTCGACGGTAGCCTGATTGCCATCGACCACCACCGGATAGCCGAAGCCCTGCAGCATGCGCTCGGTATGATCGCGGGTCGGCGCCGGCTCGATTACTGTGGTGGAGCCCGCCGCGTAAAGCCCCGCCAGCAACAGGCAGGACTTCACCTGGGCACTGGCCATCGGCATCTCGTAGGTCATGCCACCCAGGCGGCGACCACCACGAATAGTCAGCGGCGGACGGCCTTCTGGCGCGGTCTCAATCAGCGCGCCCATCTCGCGCAGCGGCTTGGCCACGCGGTTCATCGGACGCTTGGACAGCGAGGCGTCGCCGGTCAGCACGGTATCGAACGGCTGCGCCGCCAGCAGGCCGGAGAGCAGGCGCATGGACGTGCCGGAATTGCCCAGGTAAAGCGGGCCAGGCGGCGGTTTGAGGCCATTGAGGCCGACGCCATGAATGGTCACCTTGCCGTGGTGCGGCCCCTCGATGACCACACCCATGTCGCGGAAAGCCTGCAGGGTGGCCAACGCATCCTCACCTTCGAGGAAGCCTTCCACCTCGGTGGTGCCTTCAGCCAGCGAGCCGAGCATGATCGAGCGGTGCGAAATGGACTTGTCGCCCGGAACACGGATACGGCCGGAGAGAGAACCACCGGGATTGGCGAGGTAGATCAGGTCGTTCGAATGCATAGCGTCCACATAGGCCCTGCGGGCCAGAATTTTGCTGAAATGCTCGCGGGCATGCCGAGCGCGGGTAAACACGCCCAGCAACTGATGCCCGTCCCCTGCGTCGACCGCGCCGCGCAGGGCGTCGAGGTCATCGCGAAATGCGTCGAGGGTACGCAGCACGGCCTCGCGATTGGCGAGGAAGATGTCGTGCCACATCACCGGATCGCTACCGGCGATCCGCGTGAAATCGCGGAAGCCACCGGCGGCGTAACGAAAGATTTCCAGGTTCTCGCTGCGCTTGGCCAGCGAATCCACCAGAGTGAAGGCCAGCAGGTGCGGCAAGTGGCTGGTGGCCGCCAGCACCTGGTCGTGATGCTCCACCTCCATATGTTCCACGTCCGCCCCCAGGGCGCGCCACAGGCCATCAACCAGCGCCAGCGCCTCGCTGTCGGTGGACTCCTGCGGTGTCAGGATCACCTTGTGGCGACGGAACAGCTCGGCGTTGGCCGCCTCCACCCCGCTCTGCTCGGAGCCAGCGATCGGATGGCCGGGGACAAAGCGCGCCACCTTGCCGTCGAAGGCCAGGCGCGCCGCACGCAACACATTGCCCTTGGCGCTGCCGACATCGGTGAGCACCGCATCACCCAGATCGCACTGCGCCAAGTGGCCCAGCAGCTTTTCCATGGCCAGGATAGGTACCGCCAACTGGATCACCGCAGCGCCCTGACAGGCGGCCGCCAGTTCGGTTTCGCAGCGATCAACCACACCCAGCTCGACCGCCAGGCGCCGCGACTCCGCGTCCAGATCGACACCCACCACCTCACTGAACAGCCCCTTCTCGCGCATGCCTTTGGCGAAGGAGCCGCCAATCAGGCCAAGCCCCACCACCACCAGGCGGCCGAGCTTGCCCGACGCATGTTGCAACGGCATTGCATCAGCCACGAAGAACCTGCTCCAGCGCCGCGAGGAAACGAGCGTTCTCCGCCTCAGTACCGATGGACACGCGCAGGAAGGTCGGCATGCCATAGCCGGCCACCGGCCGCACGATGACTCCCGCCTTGAGCAACGCCTGATTGATCGGCGCAGCGTCGCGACCGAAGTCGACGGCGATGAAGTTGCCCTTGCTGGAAATCCACTGCAGACCCAGCTTGCGGAAACCGTCCTCCAGCTGCGCCATACCGGCGTCGTTAGTGCGGCGACTGGCTGCCAGGTAGTCCGCATCGTCCAGCGCCGCGCAGGCGGCAGCCAGGGCCAGGCTGTTGACGTTGAACGGAGCTCGCACACGGTTGAGCACGTCGGCCACCTGCGGCGAGCTCAGTGCATAACCGACACGCAGCGAAGCCAGGCCATAGGCCTTAGAGAAGGTGCGCGAGACCAGCAGGTTCGGGTAACGCGCCAGGTAGTCGAGGCCGTCCGGCAGTTCGTCGCCCTCGGCGTACTCGATATAGGCCTCGTCCAGCACCACCAGCACGTTCTCCGGCACACGAGCGAGGAAGCGTTCCAGCGCGTCCGGACCAAACCAGGTACCTGTCGGATTGTTCGGATTGGCGACGAAGACCACGCGGGTATTGGCGTCGATGGCCGCCAGCATGGCCTCCAGATCGTGACCGTGATCCTTGGCCGGCACCACCTTGCCCTGAGCGCCGACCGCCTGGGTGGCGATGGGGTAGACGGCGAAGGCGTACTGACTGAATACGGCATTGAGGCCCGGCGCCAGCCAGGCGCGGGCGACCAGGTCGAGAATATCGTTGGAGCCGTTGCCCAGAGTCACCTGGGCCGGTGTCACGCCACAGCGCGCCGCCAGCCTGGACTTCAGCTCGAAGCCATTGCCGTCGGGATAGCGGGTCAACTCGGCCAACTCGGCGCGAATGGCTTCCAGCGCCTTGGGCGACGGGCCCAGCGGATTCTCGTTGCTGGCCAGCTTAACGATGCCGGCCGGGTCGAGATCCAGCTCGCGAGCCAGCTCATCGACCGGCTTGCCCGGTACATAGGGCGAAAGTTTCTGCACGCCCGGCACGGCCTGGGCGAGAAAATCGCAGCTCATCTGTTCACCTCAAACAGTCACTCGGCTCATAGAACCGCTTTCGGGTAGGAGCCCAGCACTTTCAAGGCGACGGCTTCACCATTGATCTTTTCCAGCACATCCTTGATCAGCGGATCACGGTGATGGCCGACAAAGTCGATGAAGAACACGTAGGTCCACTTGCCGCTGCGCGACGGGCGAGTCTCGATACGGGTCAGGTCGATGCCGTTGGTGTGGAACGGCACCAGCAGCTCGTGCAGGGCGCCCGGCTTGTTGCGCATGGAGACGATGACCGAGGTCTTGTCGTCGCCGGTCGGCGGCACTTCCTGGCTGCCGATTATGAGGAAGCGCGTGGAGTTGTCCGGGCGATCCTCGATCTTCTCCTGCAGCTTGGTCAGACCGTAGAGATTGGCCGCCATATCGCCGGCGATCGCCGCCGAATTCCACTCACTCTTCACCCGCTTGGCCGCATCCGCGTTGCTCGACACCGCTACGCGCTCGACGTTCGGGTAGTGTGCATCCAGCCACTTGCGGCACTGGGCCAGGGACTGGGCGTGGGAGTAGATACGGGTGATCTTGTCAGGCTTGGTGGTATCACCGACCAGCAGGTGGTGGTGGATGCGCAGCTCCACCTCGCCGCAGATCACCATGTCGTGTTCGAGGAAGCTATCCAGGGTGTGGTTGATCGCACCCTCAGTGGAGTTCTCCACCGGCACCACGCCGAAGTTGACCGCCCCGGCAGCCACTTCGCGGAACACCTCGTCAATGGCGGCCATCGGCACGCTGATTACCGAGTGGCCGAAATGCTTCATCGCCGCGGCCTGGCTGAAGGTGCCTTCCGGGCCAAGGTATGCGACCTTGAGCGGCTGCTCCAGGGCCAGGCAGGAGGACATGATTTCGCGGAACAGCCGCGCCATCTCCTCGTTGTCCAGCGGGCCTTTGTTCAGCTCCATGATGTGCTTGAGCACCCAGGCTTCGCGCTCGGGGCGGTAAAACACTGGCTTCTCGCCTTCCGGCAGGGACTGCATCTTGACCCGCGCCACGTCCTGGGCGCAGCGCGCTCGCTCGCTGATCAGGTCGAGGATCTTTTCGTCGAGGCTGTCGATGCGAACCCGCAGCGCCTTGAGCTGATCGACGTCACTCATCAGCCGTGCTCCTTCTCGAACTCGGCCATGTAGGCCACCAGGGTCTCCACGGCATCCAGGCCGGTGGCGTTGTAGATGGAGGCACGCATGCCGCCCACCGAACGATGCCCCTTGAGGTTGAGCAGGCCGCGCGCTTCAGCGCCAGCCAGGAAAGCCTTGTCCAGCTTCTCGTCGGCCAGGCGGAACGGCACGTTCATCCAGGAGCGGGCGCTCGGCTGGATCGGGTTGCTGTAGAAATCGCTGGCATCAATGGCCTTGTACAACAGGTCCTTCTTGGCCTTGTTGCGCTGCTCCATCGCGGTCACGCCGCCCTGCTCCTTCAGCCACTCGAAGACCAGACCGGAGAGGTACCAGGAATAGGTGGCCGGGGTGTTGTACATGGAGCCGTTATCGGCGGCGACCTTGTAGTTGAGCATGGTCGGGCAGACGCTGCGGGCGCGGCCCAGCAGGTCTTCGCGGATGATCGCAACGACCAGGCCGCTCGGGCCGATGTTCTTCTGCGCGCCGGCGTAGATCAGGCCGAACTTGGAGACGTCGATCTCACGGGAGAGGATGTCCGAGGACATATCCACCACCAGCGGGGTATCGCCCACCTCGGGGATCCAGTCGAACTGCAGGCCACCAATGGTCTCGTTGCTGGCGTAGTGTACATAGGCAGCGTCTTTCGACAGCTGCCACTCGTTCTGCCCGGGAATGGCAAAGTAGTCGTAGCCCTTGGCGCTGGCCGCAACGTTGATGCTGCCGTAACGCTGCGCCTCCTCGATGGCCTTCTTCGACCAGATACCGGTCTCGATATAGTCGGCCACGCCATCTTCCGGCAGCAGGTTGAGCGGGATCTCGGCGAACTGCTGGCTGGCCCCGCCCTGCAGGAACAGCACCTTGTAATCGCTAGGAATGCTCAGCAGGTCACGCAGATCCTGTTCGGCCTTCTCGGCGATGGCCACGTACTCGTCGCTACGGTGGCTCATTTCCATCACGGACAAACCCTTGCCCTGCCAGTCGAGCATCTCCGCCTGGGCACGCTCCAGCACGGCGGTGGGAAGCGCGGCCGGGCCGGCGCAGAAGTTATGGGCGCGTTTGCTCACTTCGACTCTCTCACTCTTCGCTGTTACCGGTTTGCGCGCCTTCTTCGGCCTCGGTCACCGTTTCTTCGTTCAGCTCACTGATTTCGCCTTCCAGCGCTTCCAGCTCGTCTTCGTCGCCGCCGGACGGCTCCTGCACGCGCTCCAGGCCAACCAGGGTCTCGTCCTCGGCCAGCTTGATCAGGATCACGCCCTGGGTGTTACGGCCCGCACCACGGACTTCATCGACACGGGTACGCACCAGGGTGCCCTGATCGGAAATCAGCATGATTTCCTCACCGTCCAGCACCTGCACAGCACCGACCAGCTTGCCGTTACGCTCGTTGATCACCATGGCGATAACGCCCTGGCCACCACGACCACGACGCGGGTAGTCGGCCAGCGGGGTGCGCTTGCCATAGCCGCGTGCGGAGGCGGTAAGAATCTGCGCACCTGCTTCCGGAATCAGCATAGAAATGATGCGTTGCTCGCCGGCCAGGCGCATACCACGCACGCCGCGAGCGATACGGCTCATGGTGCGCACCTTGCTTTCCTTGAAGCGGATCACCTTGCCGGCGTCGGAGAACATCATGACGTCCTTGGAGCCATCGGTGATAGCTGCGGCGATCAGCGAGTCACCCTCTTCCAGTTTCAGGGCGATCAGACCGTTGGAACGCGGCTTGGTGAACTGGATCAGCGGGGTTTTCTTCACCGTACCGTAGGCAGTCGCCATAAAGATGTAGGCACCGGTCGGCTCATCCTGACTGAAGTCGGCATCATCGCCCTCTTCGGCATCCTCTAGCTCGACCACGTCGGCAACCTGCTCGGCAACCACATCATCGTCATCGCTTTCTTCGTCGGCGAAGCGAGCACGCACGGCCTCCAGGTCGATCTGCAGCATCGCGGTGATGCGCTCACCCTCATCCAGCGGTAGCAGGTTGACCAGCGGACGCCCCCGCGCAGTGCGTGAGGCCTCAGGAATCTCGAAGGTACGCAGCCAGTAGACCTTGCCCTTGCTGGAGAACAGCAGCAAGGTAGCGTGGCTGTTGGCGACCAGCAGGTGCTCGATGTAGTCCTCGTCTTTCACCCCGGTGGCCGACTTGCCCTTGCCGCCACGACGCTGCGCCTGGTAGGCATGCAGCGGCTGGGACTTGGCATAGCCGCCGTGGGAGATGGTGACGACGCGTTCTTCCTCGGTGATCAGGTCGGCGATGGTCAAGTCCATCTGCGAGGCCATGATCTCAGTACGACGCGCATCGCCGAATTCGGCCTTGACCTTCTCCAGCTCCTCGCGGATGACTTCCATCAGACGCTCGGGGCTGGTCAGGATGCGAATCAGCTCGCCAATCTGGGTGAGGATTTCCTGGTACTCGGCCAGCAGCTTCTCGTGTTCAAGGCCGGTCAGACGGTGCAGGCGCAGCTCGAGGATGGCCTGGGCCTGCTCCGGCGACAGGTAGTACTTGCCCTCACGCAGGCCGTACTGCGGATCCAGATCTTCCGGGCGGCAGGAGTCGGCGCCGGCGCGCTCGACCATGGCCTCCACGGCACTGGATTCCCAGGCAGTGGCGATCAAGCGTTCCTTGGCCTCAGCCGGGGTCGGCGAAGCCTTGATCAGCTCGATCACCGGGTCGATGTTGGACAGGGCAACTGCCTGGCCTTCGAGGATGTGGCCGCGCTCGCGCGCCTTGCGCAGCTCGTAGACGGTGCGACGGGTGACCACTTCACGGCGGTGACGAACGAACACCTCGAGCATGTCTTTCAGGTTCAGCGTGCGCGGCTGGCCGTCGACCAGAGCCACCACGTTGATACCGAACACGCTCTGCATCTGGGTCTGGGCGTAGAGGTTGTTCAGCACCACCTCGCCGACTTCGCCGCGACGCAGTTCGATGACAACGCGCATACCGTCCTTGTCGGATTCGTCGCGCAGTTCAGTGATGCCTTCGATCTTCTTCTCTTTAACCAGCTCGGCGATCTTCTCGATCAGGCGCGCCTTGTTCAGCTGGTAGGGCAGCTCAGTAACGATGATCTGCTGGCGATTGCCGCCCTTCTCCATGTCCTCGATCGTCGCACGGGCACGCATGTAAATGCGCCCGCGACCGGTGCGGTAGGCCTCAATGATGCCGGCGCGACCGTTGATGATGCCTGCGGTCGGAAAGTCCGGGCCGGGGATGTACTGCATCAGCTCATCGACAGTCAGCTCGGGGTTGTCGATCAGCGCCAGGCAGCCGTCGATCACCTCGGTGAGGTTATGTGGCGGAATGTTGGTCGCCATGCCCACGGCAATACCGGACGAACCGTTGACCAGCAGATTGGGGATCTTGGTCGGCATGACCGCCGGGATCTGCTCGGTGCCATCGTAGTTGGGCACCCAGTCGACGGTTTCCTTGTCCAGATCGGCCAGCAGCTCATGAGCCAACTTGGCCATGCGTACTTCGGTGTAACGCATGGCCGCAGCGTTGTCGCCATCCACCGAACCGAAGTTGCCCTGGCCATCGACCAGCATGTAGCGCAGGGAGAAAGGCTGGGCCATACGCACGATGGTGTCGTAGACAGCCGTGTCGCCGTGCGGGTGGTACTTACCGATCACGTCACCGACCACACGGGCGGACTTCTTGTACGGCTTGTTCCAGTCGTTGCCCAGCTCGCTCATGGCGTAGAGCACACGGCGGTGCACTGGCTTCAAGCCATCACGCGCATCCGGCAGCGCACGCCCGACGATCACGCTCATCGCATAGTCGAGGTAGGACTGTTTCAGCTCGTCTTCGATATTGACCGGGAGGATTTCTTTGGCCAGTTCGCCCATGAGAAGCCTGGTTCCTTATTCTGGTGAAACCCCGTCACACCCTTCCTAGGTGAGACCGGAGTCCGCCGTGGCCGCGCTCTATTCAGCAGCGATTCACAGCAAATCAACGAGTTAAGCCAACAATTCGCGCTAGTGGGACGACCCGCACGGGGCCGTCGGAAAACTGCCGGAGCTTACCACAGCACAAGCCCCGCACCTACCCCGCCCAGCCGGCTCAGTGCAACCGCTTGCGGCACATGAGCTGTGCCATTTTCGCCGCATCCGGTCGCTCGATAACTCCCTTTTCGGTGACGATCGCGTCGATCAGGTCGGCGGGCGTCACATCGAATACCGGATTGAGCGCATCCACATCAGCAGCAACGCGCCGACCGGCCACTTCCAGCAATTCGCGACTGTCACGCTCTTCGATGGGAATGTCCTCGCCCTCCTCCAGACTCATATCGATGGTCGAACTGGGGGCCACCACCATGAAGCGTACGCCATGGTGCATGGCGTTGACCGCCAGCTGGTAGGTACCGATTTTGTTGGCCACATCGCCATTGGCGCTGATGCGATCCGCCCCGACGATGACCCAGGTAATATCGCCAGCCTTCATCAAATGAGCGGCGGCGGAATCGACATTCAGGCTGACCGGCACACCGTCGCCTACCAGCTCCCAAGCGGTGAGGCGCGAACCCTGCAACCAGGGACGCGTCTCGTTGGCATAGACCCGTTCGACTAACCCTGCCGCATGGGCCGCACGAATCACCCCCAGCGCCGTACCAAAACCACCGGTCGCCAGCGCACCGGCATTGCAATGTGTCATCAACCGCTGGGGAGCAGCCTGATGCTTTCGAATCAGCTCCATGCCCAACTGAGCCATGGTCAGATTAGCCTCGCGGTCGCTTTCCAGAATGCCTAGCGCTTCGGCTTCCAGCGCTGCCAGCACCTCTTCATCATCCTTTACACGTTGCACACGTTCACGCATGCGTTCCAGCGCCCAGGACAGGTTGACCGCCGTCGGCCTTGAGGCGGCCAGCACCTTGAAGTCCTCCTCCAACTCCGCCTGCCAGTCGCCACCTGCCGCCATACGCGCGCGCGCCCCCAACACCAGCCCGAAAGCAGCGGCGATACCGATAGCCGGCGCGCCGCGCACCACCATGCTGCGAATGGCCTCAGCCACACCTGCCGCCGAGTCATAGCTCAGCCAGGTTTCCTCATGCGGTAACGCGCGCTGATCCAACAAGCGCAACGTGCCGCCGCACCATTCGATGGCCTTTACCCTCTCCGCTGCCAGCAGTTCGTCGCGCATCACATCCCCAACAAGCTGAAACAAAAAGTCGCGAAGTATAACGACCCAGAGCCAGCGCCGCGCTGCCATGATCAGCATTGGGCGGCGACAGCGACAAATCCGCACAAGCAGCGCGCTGGGCGGATCACCGATAGGTTCTCAGTTATACTGCCGCAACTTTTTATTTGCCTGGATAAATGCCATGCCCGAGCCCCGCCAGCCGTTCGACCTGCTGCTCCTGCCCAGCTGGCTGGTGCCGGTCGAGCCTGCCGGCGTGGTGCTGCGTGATCACGGCCTGGGCATTCGCGACGGCCGCATTGCCTTGATCGCTCCGCGCGCTGAGGCACTGCGCCATCCGGCCATGCAAGTGCGCGAGCTGCCGAACTGCGTGCTCACCCCCGGCCTGGTCAACGCCCACGGCCATGCCGCCATGACCCTGTTCCGCGGCCTGGCCGACGATCTGCCGCTGATGAACTGGCTGCAGGACCACATCTGGCCTGCCGAGGCCAAGTGGGTCGACGAGAGCTTCGTGCGCGACGGTACCGAATTGGCCATTGCCGAGCAGCTTAAGAGCGGCGTCAGCTGCTTCTCCGACATGTACTTCTTTCCAGAAGTGGCCAGCGAGCTGGTGCACAAGAGCGGCATGCGCGCCCAGCTGACCATTCCCGTGCTGGATTTCCCCACCCCGGGCGCACGCGATGCCGAAGAAGCCCTGCGCAAGGGCCTGCGCCTGTTCGACGACCTCAAGCAGCACCCGCGCATCAAAGTCGCCTTCGGCCCACACGCGCCCTACTCGGTCAGTGACGACAAACTGCAACAGGTGCTGATGCTGGCCGAGGAACTCGACGCCGGTATTCACATGCACGTTCACGAGACCGCCTTCGAAGTGCAGCAGAGCCTGGAGCAGCGCGGCGTGCGCCCGCTGCAGCGGCTGGCCGACCTGGGCCTGCTGGGCCCGCGCTTCCAGGCCGTGCACATGACCCAGATCAGCGACGAGGACATCGAGCTGCTGGTGGAAAGCAACAGCAGCGTGATCCACTGCCCCGAATCCAACCTCAAGCTGGCCAGCGGCTTCTGCCCGGTGGAGAAGCTGTGGCAGGCCGGGGTCAACGTTGCCATCGGTACCGACGGCGCGGCCAGCAACAACGACCTGGACCTGCTCGGTGAAACCCGCACCGCTGCCCTGCTGGCCAAGGCCGTGGCCGGCAGCGCGACGGCCCTCAACGCCCATGCGGCATTGCGCATGGCCACCCTGAATGGCGCCCGAGCCTTGGGCCTGGACGCCGAGATCGGTTCGCTGGAAGCCGGCAAGCTGGCCGACCTGGCCGCTTTCGACCTGTCCGGTCTGGCTCAGCAGCCGGTCTACGACCCGGTATCACAACTGATCTATGCCGGCGGACGCAGCTGCGTGAAGCATCTGTGGGTCGGCGGCAAACCACTGCTCGACGACGGCCACCTGACGCGCCTGGACGAGCAGCGCATCATCGCCAACGCACGCGCCTGGGGCGAGCGCATCGCCGCCAGACACTGAATTCGCCTTCAAGACTTTTTAAGAGCACGCCATGAGCAACGTCGACCACGCCGAAATCGCCAAATTCGAGGCCCTCGCCCACCGCTGGTGGGACCGCGAAAGCGAGTTCAAGCCGCTGCATGACATCAACCCGCTGCGGGTCAACTGGATCGACGAGCGCGTCGGCCTGGCCGGAAAGAAAGTGCTGGACGTCGGCTGCGGCGGCGGCATCCTCAGCGAATCCATGGCCCAACGCGGCGCCACCGTCACCGGCATCGACATGGGCGAAGCGCCGCTGGCGGTAGCCCAACTGCACCAGCTGGAATCCGGCGTGGCGGTGGAATACCGACAAATCACCGCCGAAGCCCTGGCCGAGGAAATGCCCGGCCAGTTCGACGTGGTTACCTGCCTGGAAATGCTCGAACACGTGCCGGACCCGTCCTCGGTAATCCGCGCCTGCTACAAGATGGTCAAACCCGGCGGCCAGGTGTTCTTCTCCACCATCAACCGCACCCCCAAGGCCTATCTGTTTGCCATCGTCGGCGCCGAATACATCATGCGCCTGCTGCCGCGCGGCACCCATGATTTCAGGAAGTTCATCCGCCCCTCGGAACTGGGCGCCTGGAGCCGCGCCGCCGGTCTGCAGGTCAAGGACATCATCGGCCTGACCTATAACCCGCTGACCAAGCGCTACAAGCTGGCGGCGGACGTGGACGTCAACTACATGATCCAGACCCTGCGCGAGGAGTAAGGCGAATGGCCCTGCAAGCCGTGCTTTTCGACATGGACGGCACCCTGCTGGACACCGCACCAGACTTTGTCGCGGTGTGCCAGGCCATGCGCACCGCCCGTGACCTGCCTCCCGTCGACGAGCAACGTATCCGCGACGTGGTTTCCGGCGGGGCTCGTGCCATGGTGTGTGCAACTTTCGGTATCGAGATCGGTACAGCGGGTTTCGAAGCGCTGCGCCTGGAGTTCCTCGAGCGCTATCGTGAACACTGCGCCGTACTGAGCAAGCCATTCGACGGCATGCCAGAACTACTTGCCGACATCGAGGCATCGCGCCTGATCTGGGGCGTGGCCACCAATAAACCGGTGATTTTCGCCGAGCCGATCATGCAACAACTGGCGCTGGCCGAGCGCTCCGCCGTCCTGGTCTGCCCGGACCATGTGCCACGCAGCAAGCCGGCGCCGGACATGTTGCTGCTGGCCTGCAAGAAAATCGGTGTCGCACCGCAGGACACCTTGTTTGTCGGTGACGACGCCCGTGATATCGAAGCCGGGCGCGCCGCCGGCTGCAAGACCGCCGCCGTCACCTATGGCTATATCCATCCCGAGGACAATCCGCGTCACTGGGGCGCCGATGTCGTGGTGGATCATCCCCTGGAGCTACGCGCCCTGCTGGATCGCGCACTCTGCAGTTGCTGACTCATTGGGCTGCGCTGCGCTGAACCTGCGCGGCTCTACCCAACCTACGCATAACGAGATACCAAGCATGTTCGACTACCAAGCCCGCCCCGACCTGCTCAAAGACCGCGTGATCCTGGTCACCGGCGCTGGCCGCGGCATAGGCGCTGCGGCCGCCAAGACCTTCGCCGCCCATGGCGCCACCGTACTTCTGCTGGGCAAGACCGAGGAAAACCTCAATCAGGTCTACGACGAGATCGATGCCGCAGGCCATCCGCAGCCCGTGGTGATCCCGTTCAACCTGGAGACCGCCCTGCCCCACCAATACGACGAACTGGCTGCCACCGTCGAAGCTGAGTTCGGCCGCCTCGACGGCCTGTTGCACAACGCCGCCATCGTCGGGCCGCGCACGCCGCTGGAACAGCTGTCCGGCGACAATTTCATGCGTGTCATGCAGATCAACGTCAATGCCATGTTCATGCTCACCAGCACCCTGCTGCCGCTGCTCAAGCTGTCCGAAGACGCCTCGGTGGTGTTCACCTCCAGCAGCGTCGGCCGCAAGGGCCGCGCCTATTGGGGCGCCTATGGCGTATCCAAGTTCGCCACCGAGGGCTTGATGCAGACCCTGGCCGACGAAGTCGACGGTATCGCCAAGGTGCGTGCCAACAGCATCAACCCCGGCGCTACCCGCACCGGCATGCGCGCCCAGGCCTACCCGGGAGAGAACCCCGCGAACAATCCGCTGCCGGAGGAGATCATGCCGGTCTACCTCTACCTGATGGGACCGGACAGCCATGGGGTTAACGGCCAGGCCTTCAACGCTCAGTGATGACGAAAGGGTGCCGGTTTTCCGGCATCCCTGACGCGGCGGCATTGTTTTGCCAGCATACCCGCCAAACAACCGGCAATACGCTGCCTCTCACTCTCTAAAAATAACTCTAAACCAATGATTTAATTGATATTTATTTCATTGGCACAAAAATAGCTTTACCCCTGGCGTCAACGCGCTTTGCGCCAGAGGTTCAGCTCCATGATCCAGCACACCCAGTCCAACACCATCGATTTCGATGCCGCCAAGCTGCAGCGCCTGGGTTATGCCCGCCGCACCCAGCCTGCCGCCAAGCCTGTGAGCCTGGCCCAGCTGCGCCAGCAGCTCGGCCTGCAGCTGCAGACTTCGCTGGAGGCGGATCGCATCCTGGCCCTGTTCTTCCAGGAAGTGCAGCGCCTGGTGCCCCTGGATGCCCTGAGCTACCAGCAACCCGCCACCGACTTGCGTATGGAGCTGGGTGAGCGCGCCAGTCATTCGGCCGGCTATCGCCTGACCCATGAAGGCGAATACCTCGGCGAGCTGATCTTCCGCCGCAACCTGCGCTTCAGCGAAGAAGAGCTGGGTCAGCTGGAGTCCTTGCTGGCCAGCCTGCTGTTCCCCCTGCGCAACGCGCTGCTCTACCGCTCGGCGCTGCAGAGTGCACTGCGCGACCCGCTGACCGAAACCGGTAACCGCATTGCCATGAGCCAGGCCCTGCAGCGCGAAATCGACCTCGCGAGCCGCAGCCTGCAGCCGCTGTCAGTGCTGATGCTGGACATTGATCACTTCAAGTCGATCAACGATCGTTTTGGCCACGGCACCGGGGATCAGGTACTCAAGGCTGTCGCAGCTTCACTGAAAGACAGCCTGCGCAATGTCGACATGGTGTTCCGCTATGGCGGCGAGGAGTTTCTGGTGCTGCTGTCCAACACCGGACGCGAAGCGGCCCAGATGGTCGGCGAACGCCTGCGTCTGGCCATCCTGGGCCTGCAGTACCTGGTCGAAGGGCGCCCTCTGGAGCTGTCCATCAGCCTTGGCTGCGCCACCCTGTTGCCGGGTGAATCCGCAGACAGCCTGCAACACCGAGCCGACAGCGCGCTGTATGTCTCCAAACGCGAAGGCCGCAACCGCCTGTCCATGGCCGGCTGAGGCGGACCTCAGACCTGTAACAGGCGATCGCGCAGCTTCTGGATCTCGTCCCGCAGCTGCGCCGCGGCCTCGAACTCAAGGTCGCGGGCCAACTGGTACATCTTCTCTTCCAACTGACGGATACGCTTGCTGATCTCGCTCGGCGAGCGCAGTTCCGCCTCGTAGCGCGCGCTCTCCTCGGCCGCCTTGGCCGCCGCCCTGCGCTTGTTGCTGCGTGCGCCAGGCACCACGGCGCCCTCGAGAATGTCCTTGATGTCCTTGACCACACCCTTCGGTACGATGCCGTTGGCCTCGTTGAAGGCGATCTGCTTGTTGCGCCGGCGCTCGGTCTCGTCAATCGCGCGCTGCATCGAGCCGGTCATGTTGTCGGCGTAGAGAATCGCCTTGCCGTGCAGGTTGCGCGCGGCACGGCCGATGGTCTGGATCAGCGAGCGCTCGCTGCGCAGGAAACCCTCCTTGTCCGCATCGAGGATCGCCACCAGCGACACCTCGGGCATGTCCAGGCCCTCGCGCAGCAGGTTGATGCCCACCAGCACGTCGAAGGCGCCGGTACGCAGGTCGCGGATGATCTCCACCCGCTCCACCGTGTCGATGTCCGAGTGCAGGTAGCGCACCTTGACGTCGTGGTCGGCCAGGTAGTCGGTCAAATCCTCGGCCATGCGCTTGGTCAGGGTGGTGACCAGCACGCGCTGCTCGACCGCCACGCGTTTACGGATCTCGGAGAGCAGATCGTCGACCTGAGTACGTGCTGGCCGCACCTCCACCTCGGGGTCGACCAGCCCAGTCGGCCGCACCACCTGCTCGATCACCCGTCCGGCATGTTCAGCCTCATAGGGGCCGGGCGTCGCCGAGACGAAGATGGTCTGCGGACTGGCCGCCTCCCACTCCTCGAAGCGCATCGGCCGGTTGTCCAGCGCCGAGGGCAGGCGGAAGCCGTACTCCACCAGGGTTTCCTTACGCGAACGGTCGCCCTTGTACATGGCGCCGACCTGCGGCACCGAGACGTGGGACTCATCGATCACCAGCAAGGCCTTGTCCGGAAGGTAGTCATAAAGAGTGGGCGGCGGCTCGCCCGGGCCACGCCCGGACAGGTAGCGCGAGTAGTTCTCGATGCCGTTGCAGTAGCCCAATTCGAGGATCATCTCCAGGTCGAAGCGGGTGCGCTGCTCCAGACGCTGTGCCTCCACCAGCTTGTTGGCCCCGCGCAGGTAGTCCAGACGCTCCTTGAGCTCGACCTTGATCTTCTCCACCGCCTCCAGCAGCGTCTCGCGCGGCGTGACGTAGTGGCTTTTGGGGTAGAAGGTGAAGCGCGGCAGTTTCTGGATCACCTCACCGGTCAACGGATCGAAGGCCGAGATGCTCTCCACTTCGTCATCGAACAACTCGACGCGAATGGCCTCCAGCTCCGATTCCGCCGGGAAGATGTCGATCACGTCGCCCCGCACACGGAAGGTGGCACGGGCGAAATCCATGTCGTTACGGGTGTATTGCAGTTCGGCCAGGCGGCGCAGCAGGTCACGCTGATCCATTTTGTCGCCGCGGTCGAGGTGCAGCACCATTTTCAGGTACTCCTCGGGGCTGCCCAGGCCGTAGATGCACGACACCGTGGTGACCACGATGGCGTCCGGCCGCTCGATCAGCGCCTTGGTCGCGGACAGACGCATCTGCTCAATGTGATCGTTGATCGACGCATCCTTCTCGATGAAGGTGTCTGACGACGGCACGTAGGCTTCCGGCTGGTAGTAGTCGTAATAGGAGACGAAATACTCCACCGAGTTGTTCGGGAAGAAGCTCTTGAACTCACCGTACAGCTGGGCGGCCAGGGTCTTGTTAGGCGCCAGCACCAGGGTCGGGCGCTGCACCTGGGCGATCACGTTGGCGATGCTGAAGGTCTTGCCCGAGCCGGTCACGCCCAGCAGAGTCTGATGCGACAGACCGGCCTCCAGGCCCTCGACCATCTGACGGATAGCCTCCGGCTGATCGCCGGCGGGCTTGAAGCGGGTGACGAGCTGAAATTCCGACATAAACGGCCCCTCTGTGACGCACCGCCGCGGCCGGCGTCAAAGCATTGAATTGCGTCCCCATGCTGTCGCGGCGCGCAAACTAGGCCGCTATAATACCGGCCCGATTATGCAACCCCCTAGTTCTGCTTTTGACTGGGTGTTGCCGGTTCCCACCTCCCTCTCCGAGCTCTCGCAAAAAATGAGTCTGTTCTCTGCCGTCGAAATGGCACCGCGCGACCCTATCCTGGGCCTGAACGAAGCTTTCAACGCCGACACCCGCAGCACCAAGGTCAACCTGGGTGTCGGCGTGTATTTCACCGAAGAAGGCCGAATTCCCCTGCTACGGGCAGTCGCCGAAGCCGAGCGCGCACGCATCGAGGCTCACGCCCCGCGCGGTTACCTGCCGATCGAAGGCATTGCCGCCTACGACAGCGCAGTACAGAAACTGCTACTCGGCGAAGGCTCGCCACTGCTCGCCGAAGGCCGTGTAGTCACCACCCAGGCCGTGGGCGGCACCGGCGCCCTGAAGACCGGCGCCGACTTCCTCAAGCGCCTGCTGCCCGATGCTGTGGTCGCCATCAGCGATCCGAGCTGGGAAAACCATCGCGCGCTGTTCGAGTCCGCCGGTTTCCCGGTGCAGAACTACCGCTACTACGATGCCGCCAGCAACGGTGTGAACCGCAACGGCATGCTGGAAGACCTCAAGGCCCTGCCGGCTCGCTCCATCGTCGTCCTGCACGCCTGCTGCCACAACCCCACCGGCGTCGACCTGACTCTGGACGACTGGAAGGCCGTATTGGAAGTGCTGCGCGAGCGCGAGCACGTGCCCTTCCTCGACATCGCCTACCAGGGCTTCGGTGAAGGCATCGAGCAGGACGCCTTCGCCGTGCGCCTGTTCGCCGAATCCGGCCTGCAGTTCCTGGTGTCCAGCTCCTTCTCCAAATCTTTCTCGCTGTATGGCGAGCGCGTCGGCGCCCTGTCCATCGTCACCAGCAGCAAGGAAGAAGCCGGCCGCGTACTGTCCCAGGTCAAGCGCGTGATCCGTACCAACTACTCCAACCCACCGACCCATGGCGCCACCGTGGTCGCCAGCGTGCTGGGCAGCAGCGAACTGCGTGCCATGTGGGAAGAGGAACTGGGCGAAATGCGCCAGCGCATCCACAGCATGCGCCTGGCCATGGTCGAGCAGCTCGCTGCGCTCGGTGCCAAACGCGACTTCAGCTTCGTCGCCCGCCAGCGCGGCATGTTCTCCTACTCCGGCCTGACTGCCGAGCAGGTGGAGCGCCTGAAGAACGAGTTCGGCATCTATGCCGTCAGCACCGGCCGTATCTGCGTGGCCGCCCTGAACCAGAGCAACCTGTCTGCGGTAACTCAGGGCATCGCTCAGGTGCTCTGAACGAGATCGAGAAGTCAGCCCCAAAGTGTTGACTTCTCTTTTTTAATCAGTAGGATACGCACCGCAGTTCCGCGATAGCTCAGTCGGTAGAGCAAATGACTGTTAATCATTGGGTCCCTGGTTCGAGTCCAGGTCGCGGAGCCAACTTCCTATCGGGGTATAGCGCAGTCCGGTAGCGCGCTTGCTTTGGGAGCAAGATGTCGGGAGTTCGAATCCCCCTACCCCGACCATTTTTGGGTCGTTAGCTCAGTTGGTAGAGCAGTTGGCTTTTAACCAATTGGTCGTAGGTTCGAATCCTACACGACCCACCATAAACAAAGAGCCCGCCTAGTGCGGGCTTTTTGTTGTCTGCGTTTTTTGTCTCTGGCCTGTCCTGCGCATGGTCGACCATGCGCAGGTGGCTGGCGGCTTAATGCAGCTTAAGTCGCGGCTCGGTGCTGCGACCGATGCGGTCGCCGAGCATCAGCAGGCTGGTGCGCAGCACCCCGTACAGGGCCATCTGGTGCATGCGGTAGAGCGAGATGTAGAACATCCGCGCCAGCCAGCCCTCCAGCTTGACGCTGCCCATCAGGTTGCCCATCAGGTTGCCGACCGCCGAGAAGCGTGAAAGTGAGATCAGTGAGCCGTAGTCGCGATATTCGAAGGCGTCCAGTGGCTGGTTTTCGAGGCGGCGCTTGAGCGATTTGGCCAGTAGCGAGGCTTGCTGGTGCGCGGCCTGGGCGCGTGGCGGTACGTTACGTTCACTGCCGTCACCCAGGGGGCAGGCGGCGCAATCGCCAAAGGCGAAAATGTTGTCGTCCAGCGTGGTCTGCAGGGTTGGGCGCACCAGCAGCTGGTTGATGCGGTTGCTCTCCAGGCCGTCCAGGTCCTTGAGGAACGCTGGCGCGCGAATGCCGGCGGCCCATACCTTGAGGCTGGCGGGCACTTCCATGCCCTGGGCTGTGAGCAGAGCCTCGGCGGTGACCTGGCTCACCGCGGTGCCGGTAAGGACGGTGACGCCGAGTTTTTCCAGGGTTTTGTGCACCGGGCCGCTGATGCGCTCTGGCAGTGCCGGCAGCACCCGCGGGCCTGCCTCGATCAGAGTGATGCGCATGTTCTGCGGCTGGATGCGATCCAGGCCGTAGGCCGCCAGTTCGTGGGCGGCGTGGTGCAGTTCTGCGGCCAGTTCAACGCCGGTAGCGCCTGCGCCGACGATGGCGACGCTGATGCGGCCATCGTCACTGTTGCTGGCATGGGCGCGCAGATAGTGGCTGAGCATCTGCCGGTGGAAGCGCTCGGCCTGCTCGCGGGTATCGAGGAAGATGCAGTGCTCTGCCGCGCCGGGGGTGCCGAAGTCATTGGTGGTGCTGCCGACGGCGATGACCAGGCTGTCGTAGGCCAGCACGCGCTCGGGTAGCAGCTCGTGGCCATCTTCGTCGAGGGTGGCGGCCAGCTTGATGGTTTTGCGCGCTCGATCCAGCCCGCTCATGCGGCCGAGCTGGAATTCGAAGTGGTTCCACTTGCCCTGGGCCACGTAGTTCAGCTCATCTTCGGATGAGTTGAGCGAGCCGGCCGCCACTTCGTGTAGCAGCGGTTTCCATATGTGGGTGAGGTTGGCGTCGACCAGTACGATGCTGGCCTGTTTGCGCTTGCCCAGGCTTCTACCCAGGCGGGTGGCAAGCTCCAGGCCGCCGGCGCCGCCGCCGACGATCACGATGCGATGACTCATTGAGGAATCTCATAAGGCTTAAAGAAATCGGTAGGCCCGGCTGGGCGAGCGCGAGGCGGCTCATAGCACCAGTCCGGCGAGCAGGCGGGAGAGGAGGCCTAGGCAGATGGTCACCGCGATCACCATCAACAACAGGCGCCAGGGGCGAAACGGCTTACGTTCCACCTGGTGCTGCGGAGCGCTCAGGTATTGCTCGACGCGTTGCTGATCTTCGGGACTGAGGCGACTGGGCATGACGATCCTCTCTAAAGTGCGGCCATTCTAGACGGGGCGGTCATGCCGGCTCAACGCGCACGAGATCCAGCAGGCGGATGATCCCGCCCTCGATCACGCGGGCGGTGATACCGCCGTGGCCGCGCATGGCCTGGAAGGTGCCAGGGCCGAGCCGTTCTTCCAGGCGGGCGCAGGGTTGGCACCAGCCAGTGGTTTCCAGCAATGCCTGGCCGATGCGAAAACGCCGGCCCTTGAGGCTGAACAAATTGATCCCGGCGACCGCGATATTGCGGCGCAGATCTGCGGGGGATAGCTCGCGACTGAGCAGGGCGCTGGCGACGGCCAGGTGCTCCCACTGGATCAGTGTCACCTGGCGTGCGTTGCGTGGGCCGGGGCGGGCATGGTCGCCGGTCAGTCCTGCTTCGCGGCGGGCTTCGACGGCGTCCAGCTCGAGCATGTGTCCGCGGGACTCCGGGCGCACGCCTATCCAGCGCACGTGTCCTGTCTGCGGCACTTCGGCAAGCAATTCCGGCAAGGTTTTCACAGGCTGATTCCAACATCGAAGAGTACGGTGCGGCCCAGATTGTGGCGCAGGAAGTCCGGTGCATCGCGATGGGCGAACAGAACCCGCGCATAGTTGGGGCCGACCAGTGACAGCGAGCGCCAGCCTTGGCGCAGGTATTCGCCGGGCGGTGGGAAGGGGCTGTTGAGGTCGGGCACTTCGCGCTTGAGGCTGACGTAGGCCAGCAGGTCCAATTCGCCGGGGTCGAGGCCGCGCTCGCTGTAGTTGTGTGCCTTCTTGCGCAGGGTTGGGCCCAGCCGTGCCTGCAACTCTGCTACCGGGATGCGCTTTGGGCGCGCCTCGCGGCGCAGTAGCTGACTGAGAGACAGGGCACTGCGTCGACGCTGCAGCTCTTCCTTCCATTCGTCGTTGAGTCGACGGCCTTTGTCGAGGACGAAGAACACCTCAAAGTTGGCGTCGCGGAACAGTACATCGGGCGGCTCCTGGCCGGCACTGAACTCCTCCTGCCGATGGCGCAGGTTGAGTGCGGTCAGCAGGCGTTGGCATACCCAGCGCTCGCGTTCCCACTTGCGCGCGTTGGAGAGAAAGTCGTTGGCCTGTTCTGCCTGGCGAGTCAGCAGGCGCAGGTAGTCGGAGTCATCCATGGCCGCAGCATAGCGTAAAGCCGTCATGGATCGGGCGATGTAAACTGCGCCAGCCAGCCGAGGAGCCATCATGCAGATTCGCGCCATCACGCCTGACGATCACACGGTCTTGTACGCCCTGTGGCGGCGCACGCCAGGCATTCAGCTGCGCAGTGACGATGAGTACGCACCGTTCTGTCGATATTTGGCGCGTAATCCTGGGCTGAGTCTGCTGGTCGAGGCCGAGGGTGTTCCAGTGGCCTGCCTATTGGTTGGGCATGACGGGCGGCGAGGCTACCTCCAGCACCTGGTGGTCGATGTGCCTTGGCGTGGTCGTGGTCTGGCGCGGGCGCTTGTGGGTGAAGCCTTGCGCAGGCTGGCGGAGCTGGGGGTGGTGAAGTCGCATGTATTCGTACTGGATGATGCGCCCGAGGCACTGGCCTTTTGGCAGGCGCAGTCGTGCTGGGGGCTTCGCAGCGATATTCGTGTGTTTTCTACCCGGGAGGCGCAAGTATGATCGCCGCCGAGTTGTTGCAGCCCGCCACTTTATGGCTCGGCTGGGTGGCCTATGTTTCGGTGCTGCTGTGGGCTGTATGGCACACGCCCTGGGTTGAGCTGTGCAGTGACCAGCGGCGTCAGCATCTGCTGTTTGGCACCGTGTTGGCGCTGTTTCTGCTGTGGTTGGTGCGTCGCGACTTTGCGTCGGGGCTTTCCTTTCACTTTATCGGCATGACCGTCGTGACGTTGTTGCTGGACTGGCCGTTGGCCTTGCTGGGTGGTTTTGCTGCGCAGCTTGGATTACTGGCGCTAGGGCGTCTTGATCTGGCCGCCCTGGGCATTAATGGCCTGCTGCTGGTCGCGCTGCCGGTGGCTATTGCCGAGTTCTGCGCCATCCAGGTGGAGCGTCGTCAGCCACGTAATCTGTTCGTCTACATCTTCTGCTGTGGCTTCTTTCCCGCGGCGCTGACGGCGCTAGCCTGTCTGCTGGGTGGCCTGGTGTTGCTCTGGCACGACGGCCTGTATGTCATGCCGCCCTGGCTGGAAGACTTTGTTGGTTACCTGTGGCTGGTGATGTTTCCTGAAGCCTTTATCAATGGAATGCTGGTGACCGGCCTGGTGGTGTTCTATCCAGACTGGCTGGAAACCTTCAATCGCACGCGCTATCTCTCGGCGCCGTGGAAGGACAGCGATACGGATCGGCGGCCATAAATATCCTTTATCCCGTGATGGATGCTGATCTGAATCAATAACCTGCTGCCTGCAGCGCCCATGCTGGAGAAAACTCAGGAGGGCGAGGTGATGAGTGTGCATCAGTGGGCGCGACAGGAGTTGGAGGCCTGCCTGGAGCGGGCGCTAGAGCGTGGGTTCGATCCCCTGCTCAGTCTGCGAGCGTTGCTCAGCGAGGCGGTGGAAATGAACCGGCTGGAGCGAGAGGTGGCTGATCTTGCCCAGGAGCTGCAGTTTCTTGCGGATAACCTGGACCCGGAGCGTGACTACGCCTTTATGCGGCCGTAGCGGGCGTAGCGCGTAGCCCGCAGTGCCCTGCTTCTGTGGGAGCGGCTTTAGCCGCGAGGCTTTTGTGCTGCTTGCATCGCGGCTAAAGCCGCTCCCACAAAAGCTCATATGGGGGGCTTCAACCCTGCGTATTGGCTGAATCGCTCTGGGCTTCGGGGCTGCGTCGCTCGACCCAGTCGATCACCATTCTTGCGTAGTCAATGCCCTCGCGGCGGCAGGTCTTCCGAGAAGGGCGAGTCTTCCAGCGAGTCGCCGGGAATGGCATGGGCTTCGGAGGCCCAGGCGCCCAGGTCGATCAGCTTGCAGCGTTCGCTGCAGAAGGGGCGGTTGGGGCTTTGTGGGCCCCATTCAACGGGAGCGCCACAGGTAGGGCAATCGACGGTGGTGCTCATGCTTGGCCTCCGTGCAGGGTCAGGTAGAAGTGGTGCAGGCGTTCGACTTCCTGCTGTAGCCAGGCAATATCCCGATCATTGACCAAGACGTCGTGAGCGTGGCTCAGGCGCTCCTCACGATCGCTCTGGGCCTTGAGGATGGCGCGGATCTGCTCCTCGCTGGCGCCGTCGCGGCTCATGCTGCGTGAGAGTTGCAGGTGTTCGGGGGCATCCACTACCAGCACGCGCTGGGTCATCCTGTGCTGGCCAGACTCGACCAGCAGGGGTGAAACCAGGATTGCGTAGGGTGATTCGGCGCGGGCCAGATACTGGTTTATCTCCTGGAAGATCAGCGGATGCAGCAGGCTTTCCAGCCAGCGGCGTTGCTCTGCGTCCTGAAATACCAGTTGGCGTAGTGCTGCGCGATTCAGGCTGCCGTCAGCCTGTAGCACCTGCTCGCCGAAGCGTTCGGCAATCTGCGCCAAGGCCGGGCGCCCCGGCTCGACCACCCAGCGGGCCGCGTGGTCGGCGTCTACCAGGTGCACGCCAAGGTCGATAAAGTGCTGGGCAGCGGCACTTTTGCCGCTGCCGATGCCTCCGGTGAGGCCGAGAATCCAGGGTTTGCTCATCTAAAACCGGCGAACTGCAGATAGGTCCCGGTTATTTGATCACCCCAGAGCAATGCGATCCAGCCCGCAATGGCCAGGTAAGGGCCGAAGGGGATGGGTGTGCTGGTTTCCTGGTTGCGCAGGCGCAGCATGATCACGCCCAGCACGGCGCCAACCAGCGAAGACAGCAGAATGGTCAGCGGCAACACCTGCCAGCCACCCCAGGCACCGAGCATGGCCAGCAGCTTGAAGTCGCCGTAACCCATGCCTTCTTTGCCGGTCACCAACTTGAACAGCCAATACACCGACCACAGGCTCAGATAGCCGGCGATGGCGCCCCACAGGGCATCTTCCAGGCTGGTAAACAGCCCGAAGTGGTTGGCGATCAACCCTAGCCATAGCAGCGGCAGCACGAGAGAGTCCGGCAGCAGCTGGTGATCGCAGTCGATCATGCTCATCGCCAGCAGGCCCCAGGTCAGCACCAGCATGCCCGCCGCCTGCCAGCCAAAACCGAAGTGGTAGGCGATATAGCCGGAGACCAGGCCGCAGGCTAGCTCGATCAGCGGATAGCGCAGGCTGATCGGCGCTTTGCAACTGGAGCATTTGCCACGCAGAAACAGATAGCTGACGACCGGGATGTTTTCCCAGGGTTTGATCTGGTGCTGGCAGTGCGGGCAGCAGGAGTTGGGCAGGATGATATTGAATGTGCCCTGTTTGGGCTCTTCCGGTAGTTCAAGAATCTCCCGCGCTTGCTGACGCCAGTCGCGCTGCATCATTACTGGCAGGCGATAGATGACAACGTTGAGGAAGCTGCCGAGCAAGAGGCCGAGCAGGAGTGATAACAAAACAAAGGCCGGCAAGTTGCCGGCCAGAAAGTCGATCAACTGCATGGTTAGACGACGGCGCCCAGCTGGAATATTGGTAGATACATGGCAATAACGAGGCCGCCAACGAGCACGCCTAGCACCGACATGATCATCGGTTCCATCAGGCTGGTCAGACTGTCGACTGTGTTGTCGACTTCAGCCTCGTAAAAGCTGGCGACTTTATCGAGCATGTCATCCAGTGCACCGGACTCTTCGCCGATGGCGGTCATCTGCAGGGCCATGCTGGGGAATACACCGGTAGTACGCATGGAGAAGTTCAGTTGCATACCGGTGGAGACATCTTGTTTGATCTTGTTCACGGCGGTTCTAAAGACCACGTTACCAGTGGCGCCGGCTACCGAGTCCAAGGCTTCTACCAGTGGTACGCCCGCAGCAAAAGTGGTAGCCAGGGTGCGTGCATAGCGCGCTACCGACGACTTGTAGATGATGTCGCCAACCAGTGGCACTTTGAGCAGTGTGCGATCCAACCAGTTGCGGAACTTCTCCGAGCGCTTGTTAGCTTCTTTGAAAGAAAAGGCTGCAGCGATTAAAGCAGCCAGTACGGCCAACCACCATTTTTGCATGACTTGCGACAGACCAAGCACCATTAGAGTGAAGGCGGGCAGTTCTGCGCCGAAGCTAGAAAATACAGACTCGAATTGTGGTACGACCTTGATCAGCAGAATGGCCGAAACGATGACGGCTACCACGATAACGGCGATCGGGTAGTTCATGGCCTTCTTGATTTTGGCCTTGAGTGCCTCGGTTTTTTCTTTGTAGGTGGCTACCCGGTCCAGAAGAGTTTCGAGTGCGCCGGATTGCTCACCGGCATCGACCAGATTGCAGTAGAGGTCATCGAAATAGAGCGGTCGCTTGCGCAGCGAGGAGGCAAAACTATTACCAGCTGCAACGTCCTGTTTTACATCATCGACCAGCTTGCGCATATTGGCATTGTCCATGCCTTCTCCGATGATGTCGAAGGAGTTAAGCAGCGGAACGCCGGCTTTCATCATCGTGGCCATCTGCCTGGTGAAAATGGCAATGTCCATCGGTTTGATTTTTTTGCCGCTACCGCCAAACAGTGAGGCGGACTTTTTTCGCACCTTGATCGGGTTGATGCCCTGTTTGCGCAGTTGTGCCTTAACCAAAGCAGTGCTTTGCCCGCCCAGTTCGCCTTTGACTTTGGCGCCCTTCTTGTCGGTACCTTCCCAGCTGAAAATGCTGGTTTTGAGAGCTTTTTCCGCCATGCTGGCTTAGTCCTTGGTCACGCGGTTGATTTCTTCGAGGCTTGTGATGCCCTGCATTGCCTTGAATAGGCCTGAGTTGCGCAAATCATTGAAGCCGTCTTTGCGTGCCTGCTCGGCGATTTCAATGGAGTTGCCTTCCTCCATGATAATGCGTTGCAGGGCTGACGTGATTTTAACCACTTCATAAATACCAACCCGGCCTTTGTAGCCGCCCTTGCAATTTTCGCAACCAACCGGGCCGTAAAGTTTGAAGGTGCCCAGTGCGTCGGCGGGGAAACCTTCCTTGAGAAGCACGTCGTGAGGCACTTCGACCGGCTTCTTGCAGCTGCCGCACAGTTTGCGCGCGAGGCGCTGGGCAATGATCAGGTTGACCGAGGTGGCGATGTTGAATGCCGGCACGCCCATATTGCGTAAGCGCGTGAGAGTTTCTGCAGCGCTGTTGGTATGCAGGGTGGACATCACCATGTGGCCAGTCTGGGCGGCTTTGATGGCAATCTCGGCAGTTTCCAGGTCGCGGATCTCGCCGACCATGATGATGTCCGGATCCTGGCGCAGGAAGGCGCGCAGCGCCTGAGAGAAGTCCATGCCTTGCTTGGGGTTGACGTTGACCTGGTTGATACCTTCCAGGTTGATTTCCACCGGGTCTTCGGCGGTGGAAATATTCACGTCGACGGTGTTGAGAATATTCAGGCCTGTATAGAGCGATACGGTCTTGCCTGAGCCGGTAGGGCCGGTGACCAGAATCATGCCCTGCGGCTGTTTGAGGGCATTCATGTATAGCTCTTTCTGATTGTCCTCGTAACCAAGGGCATCGATGCCCATCTGCGCGCTGGTGGGGTCGAGAATCCGCATCACGATTTTCTCGCCCCAGAGTGTGGGCAGGGTGTTGACGCGGAAGTCGATAGCCTTGGTCTTGGAAATCTTCATCTTGATCCGGCCATCCTGCGGTTTGCGCCGCTCGGAAATATCCAGGCTGGCCATAACCTTGAGGCGGGCAGATATGCGCGGTGCCAGCTGGATCGGGGGGCGGGCCACCTCATGCAGAATGCCGTCGGTACGAAAACGTACGCGGTAGGCACGCTCATAGGGCTCGAAATGCAAGTCTGAAGAGCCGCCTTTTATCGCATCCAGCAGCATTTTATTGACGAAGCGTACTACTGGTGCATCGTCGGCATCATTGCCGTTGGCGCTTTCGGCTTTGTCGTCGTCTACTGCTTCGATATCGACGCTGTCTAGATCGACATCACCGAGGTCCTCAAGGCCGCTGTTGGCGGACTCGAAGAATTTTTCGATGGCGTCGCCCAGCTTGTCATCCTCGACCAGAATGGCTTCGGTATTGAGGCCGGTGCTGAACTGAATGTCCGTGATTGCCTGCAAATTACTGGGGTCAGAGATTGCTACATAGAGCTTGTTGCCGCGTCTATAAAGCGGAAGCGCTCGGTGTTGGCGTACCAGCTTTTCGCTAACCAAGTCACGGGGCTGGGCTTCCCTGTCAATACTGGACAGGTCGTAGACGGCAATGCCGAACTGGTCAGAGGTCAGGGTGGCCAGGTCACGGCTTTTGACCAGTTTGTTCTGAACTAGGTAGGTGGTCAGCGAGGTTTTGTTGCGAAGGGCCTGCTGGTGCGCCTGCTGTGCAGTGCTTTCATCCAACAGTTGTGCCATTACCAGTTGCTTGGCCAGACCGGTCAAAGGGATGTCGTTCATGGGGCGGAAATCTGCTTGTGAGTTCCCGCCTTATATAACTCAGAGACGAGGGGCTGCCAAATAACGGTGCTGGTGGTGACCTTTATTGTCACTTTTTGTCGGCAGATTGCGCGCGCGTGCGAGCTTTGGGCGGGATTTATCCAGTATTTCTGGATTTGGAGCGTTGGCACGGGATGTGCTTTCTCTTGCTCAGGTCGTCTGGACCTTTAACTCATGCTTGGAGAAAAGCTGATGAAAGCTCAAAAAGGTTTCACCCTTATCGAACTGATGATCGTGGTTGCTATCATTGGCATTTTGGCTGCTATCGCCATGCCTGCGTACCAGGATTACACTGCTCGCGCTCAGGCGACCGAGGCCCTGAAGGCCACCGCGGGCCTGCAAACAGACATCGCTGTAAACTACTCTGAGAATAATACTCTCGTTCCGACTGCTGCTATTACAACTGCGGCGGGTGCGTTGGCTGGTAAGTACTTTGCTGCCAATGGCGTGACCGTTAATGCGACAACTAGCGCTATTTCGGTGGCTTATAGCTCTGGTGCTTTGAGTGGCCAGACCATGGTTATTACTCCGACTGCAAATGCGGGGCAAATCACTCGCTGGACCTGCACCGGTCTGACCAGTGCTAACCATATTCCGTCTGGCTGCCGTTAATTTAAGGTTGCTGGTATTGCAAGAGTTGGGGGTTGTGTAGGGGTTGCATCTGCTTTGTTGTAACGCAGTAAGCTCTTTCATTTCCTTGGGGCGCCCCGATTAAGCTCGGGGCGTTTTCTATTTTTAGGAATGTATAGAGTCGATTCGACTCCTGTCTCTCGTATAAAACAAAACCCCGCTAGATGCGGGGCTTTGTTTTTTGGGTTTGGGCCACTTTTAGAGGCTCAGTCGCATCGACAGGTCGATGGCCTTGACGTCTTTGGTTAGGCTGCCAATAGATATGTAGTCCACGCCGGTTTCGGCGATGGTGTGCAGAGTGGCTTCATTGATGCCTCCAGAGGCCTCCAGCTTCGCGTGGCCAGCGTTTATGGTGACTGCGGTTCGCATATCTTCCAGGCTGAGTTCGTCGAGCATGACTATATCGGCGCCAGCCTCCAGTGCTTCCTTAAGCTCCTCCAAGTTTTCTACTTCCACTTCCACCGGCTTGCCTGGAGCGATGTTGTGGGCGGTGGCGATGGCCTGTGCGATGCCACCGCAAGCGGCGATGTGGTTCTCTTTAATAAGGAATGCATCGTAGAGACCGATGCGGTGGTTGTGGCAGCCGCCCTGGGTGACGGCGTACTTCTGCGCCATGCGCAGGCCTGGAAGGGTTTTGCGAGTGTCGAGCAGTTTCACGCCGGTGCCTTCTACCAGGTCGGCGAAGTGGCGGCAGCGGGTGGCGACGGCGGAGAGGGTCTGCAGGAAGTTCAGCGCGGCGCGTTCGCCGCTGAGCAGGGCGCGGGCGGGGCCCTGAAGTTCAAAGAGCTTTTGGTCGCCGCTGACGCGATCGCCATCGCGTACATGCCAGTGCACGCTGACGCGTGGGTCGAGTTGGCGGAATACGGCGTCGACCCAGGCGGTGCCGCAGATGATGGCACTTTCGCGGGTGATCACGGTCGCATGAGCCAGGCGCTCGGCGGGTATCAGTTGGGCGGTGATGTCGCCGCTGCCGATGTCCTCGCGCAGCGCGGCGCTTACATTGGCTTCGATTTCGGCGCCGAGGTCGGCGAGGGTCAGGTTGGGCATGGCGGCCTCCGCATTCTGGTGGCGCGATTATAGGGACTGATAAGGGGCTGTGGAGTGGCCTTGCGTCTTTCTGTCGGGGGCCTATGGTGATCTGGTCGGCTTTGGATGACCGTTCGTAGCCCCTGTCTGCTGGCTCTGTGACCTGGGTCATGTCTGTGATAGAGGATGGTTGGTCATCATTCGCCTCCCCCTATAATAAGGTTGTCCATAAACTTTGACGCCATGCCTTTGACGTTACGGATAACGCCCAGCTGATCGTTTTGCAGGTCTGTCCCCACAGCGGGCAGCCTGAGGGAGAGACTCGTAATGAAGACCGACGCGAACGTGGTGCACCTGAACAAGGTCGCCCCCGAGCATTCGCCAACTTCGCCGGCAGGAAGGCTTCCCGTGGCCCTCATCCAGGTGCGCGACAAGGCTGCCCAGCAGCTCAAGCAGGCCATGCAGGCCCTGTTCGACAATGCGGACGATACCCTCTTCGAGATGGCGGATCGTGCGGCGAGTAATACCGAGCAGAATGCCTTCTTCGAAGCGATGCGTGATCTGCGTCTGAAGCGCAAGAGCATCGAGCGCGGTTTTCTGCAGAAAGTCTTCGAAAGTTTCTCCACCCTGAATCAGTACGAGATCGGCAAGGCGCCCGTGCTCGATACGATTTCTTCCGACTCCCTCAGCCTGGTTCACAACGACACGCTGGAGGAGAGCGTTGCCTTGGATGCCATGGTTGCCAGGGTGGTCAGTCGCGATGGTTTGTCTCTCGGTCATCTGACCACGCGCCTGAATGCGGTGATCAGCAAAAAGCTAGAGGACAAGAGCAATCCACTCGGGCCGCGCATGCTCTGCGAGCAGTTCCTCGAGGCGTGCGAAGGGCTGGGTGTGGAGATTCGCATCAAGCTGATCATCCTTAAGCTCTTTGAAAAATACGTGTTTACCGACCTGGGCGAACTCTACGCCGCGGCCAATCAGCAGTTGGTCGAGGCTGGTGTGCTGCCGGAGCTCAAATCCGCGCTACCTGTAAGGCGCCAGCCTGGGCGCTCTGCTGCGGCGAGCCGCGAAGCGCACGAGGCTGCCGTATCTGCAGCGACCGCTGGCGAGGCCGGTGGCTATGCCGACGAAGGCGTGCAGGAGGTATTCGGTGCGCTGCAGGAGCTGTTGTCGCAGGTGCGCGGCACTGCCGTGTTGCCGCGTCGGGAGGTGCCGGTCGGGGCTTTGCCGATCTCCAGCAATGATCTGATGCGCCTGCTCTCGCATATGCAACAGCGGCTGCCAGCCAGCCAGGTAGTCGATGATTTTGATCTGCGCAACCAGCTGGAAAATCTGCTGGCGCGAGCCAGTGCCAAGAGCGGCAAGGCGCGTGTAGTGGGCGAAGTTGATGAGGATGTCATCAACCTGGTTGCTATGCTGTTCGAGTTTATCCTCGACGATCGCACCTTGCCGGACTCGCTCAAGGCGCTGATTGGCCGTTTGCAGATTCCCATGCTCAAGGTCGCGGTACTGGACAAGACCTTC
This sequence comes from Pseudomonas sp. GOM6, assembly GCF_029537485.1. GTDB lineage: Bacteria > Pseudomonadota > Gammaproteobacteria > Pseudomonadales > Pseudomonadaceae > Aquipseudomonas. The sequence goes on along the minus strand of NZ_JARPUS010000008.1, from coordinate 88,533 downwards.
TTCAGTCGTGGCAGCCATCCGGCACGGCGCCTGCTTAACGAAATTGCCTCGGCGGCGCTCGGCTGGAGTGCCCAGGGCGACGAGCAGCGTGACGCCTTGTATCAGCGCATCGAACAGGTGGTGCAGCGGCTGCTTAATGACTTCACCGATGACCCGGCTATTTTCTCCGATGTGCTCGCCGAGTTTATTGCCTTCACTGGTGATGAAAAGCGCCGCAGCGAGCTGCTGGAACAGCGTACGCGCGATGCTGAGGAAGGCCGAGCCAAGGCGGAGATGGCTCGCCAGCAGGTCGAGCAGGCGTTGAACGAGCGCTTGCTGGGGCGCACCCTGCCGGAGGTGGTGGTGCGTCTGTTGCAGGAGGGCTGGAGCAAAGTGCTGCAACTGACCAGCCTGAAGCACGGCCCTGAGTCCGCTGAGTGGCAAGCCGCGCTGACGGTCATGGATGATCTGGTGTGGAGCGTCGAGGTGCATGAGTCGGCGGAGGATCGCCTGCGTCTGCTGGAACTGGTGCCGAGCCTGCTCAAGTCCCTTCGCGAGGGGCTGGCCAGTGCGGCGATCGACCCCTTTGTCACCAGCGAATTCTTCAGCAAGCTGGAAGCTGTGCATGTGCAGGCCTTCCAGCGTTTCAAGCGTGAGATGGCCGAGCCGGAGCCTGTCGAACAGGGTAGCGACGACAATCTGGTGGATCTGGGGGCTGGCCCCTTACTCGAGCTTCCACCGGTCGAGCTGGATGCGCCCGCTGAGCCGCCGGCCATGGTCGAGGTGGTCGAGGAAATCGTCCTGCTGGCGCCGGGCGAGTCTCGTACGCAGGAGCCCGAGGTTAGCCTCCCGGATGACGACGAGGCGCTGCAGCATGTCGACAGTCTTCGCGTTGGCAGCTGGGTGGAGATCCAGGAGGACGAGGAGCACAAGCTGCGCGGCAAGCTGGCGGCCATCATCAAGCCCACGGGCAAGTTCATCTTCGTCAACCGTACCGGCATGAAGGTCATGGAGAAGACACGCATGGGGCTGGCCGTGGAGTTCCGCCGCGGTGCCATTCGTCTGCTGGATGATGCGTTGTTGTTCGACCGGGCGCTGGAGTCGGTGATCGGCAATCTACGCAAGCTCAAAGGCACCTGATCCTATTTGATGCGAAGCGCCCGGTTCATGCCGGGCGTTTTCGTTTCGGTCTGGCGTGCTGCTAGAGTGGCACCAGTCTTTTAGGAGCCTTTATGCAGCTGGATCCCGACAGTGGTTGGTGTGACGGCGTGCGGCACTGCCCGTCGCCCAACTGTAATGCCCGGCCTCTGGGCGAAATCTCCCTGCTGGTCATCCACAACATCAGCCTGCCGCCGGGGCAGTTCGGCACGGGCAGGGTGCAGCAGTTTTTCCAGAACTGTCTGCCGGCAGACGAGCATCCCTATTTCGCGGGTATCGCCCAGCTGACGGTGTCGGCGCATTTCCTGATCGAGCGCGATGGCGGGGTGACTCAGTTCGTCTCGTGTGCCGAGCGGGCCTGGCATGCCGGGGTGTCCTCTTTTGCCGGGCGGGAGAACTGCAACGATTTCTCCATCGGCATCGAGTTGGAGGGCACAGATGATCTGCCTTTCACGGATGCTCAGTACCAGGCTTTGGTCGAGCTGACGCGGCAGCTGTTGCGCACCTATCCTCAGATGAGTGTCGAGCGCATCTGCGGCCATAGCGATATTGCACCGGGGCGCAAGACCGACCCCGGCCCCTGTTTCGATTGGCCGCGTCTGCGTGCGGGGCTGCAGTGTGAGGAGAGTGGGACATGAATTTTCTGGTACTGCTGTTGGTGCTGTGGGTGGAGAAATTCTCCGCCGGTCGGCAGCGTATTCAGCGTGATGGCGCCTGGCTGCAGTGGTTGACTCGTTGTGAGCGGCAGGCTCCCTGGCCCGCGCTGCTACTGGCGGTGTTGTTACCGGTGGGGCTGCTTGGTCTGCTGTTGTTGGTGCTCAAGCCTCTGGCTTATGGCCTGTTGCTGCTGCCGGTGCACCTGCTGGTACTGGTCTACAGCCTGGGGCGGGGCGATGTGCTGGTGGCCCTGGGGCCGTTCCGCGATGCCTGGCGCCGTGGTGACGATCAAGCTGCATTGCATGTGGCCGAGCGCGACCTGGGGCTGGAGGCTGATGGCGAGGCCGAGCTGTTGCAGCGGGTGCAGGACTACCAGCTGTGGCAGGCCTATCAGGGCTTCTTTGCGGTGATCTTCTGGTATGCGCTGCTCGGCCCTCTGCCGGCCTTGACCTACCGCCTGTTTGCCCTGTGCGCCGAGCATGCCGCCCAGCCCGGTGTGGCAGAACGCGCTGCGCAGCTACGCCACGCCATGGACTGGCTGCCGGTAAGGGTACTGGCGGCCAGTTTCGCCCTGGTGGGTAACTTCGCCGCCGTCAGCCGGATGGTGCTGCATGATCTGTTGGCGTGGGATATTTCCGCCGCCCAGCTGGTCGCCAACGCGGGGCGGGCGGCCAGCGAGTTGCCCGAGCCGCAACCGGGCGAGTCGGGGGTGAGTACCCTGGACGAGCTCTGGCAGTTGCTGATTCGCGCGGCTGTGCTCTGGTATGCGGCATTCGCCGTGTGGATTCTTCTGCTGTAAGGACAGCGCTTACCCATAGGTGTGCTCCGGCCACAGCCAGGCTGCGCCGCGCACGCCGCTGGAGTCGCCATGACGGGCCTGTACCAGGCGCGTGTTGACCCGATCCGAGAACACGTGGCGCACGAGCAGAGGTGGCACCTGCTGATACAGCTGCGGGATGTTGGAAAGGCCGCCGCCCAGCACGATTACCTGCGGATCGAGCAAGTTGATCACCGACGCCAGGCTGCGGGCTAGCTGCTCGCAGTAACGCTGCATAGCCTGGCTGGCACTGGGCTCATCGCGCGAGGCAGCCTCGGCCAGTTGCGTGGCATTCACGCCCAGGTTGCTGCGTGCGGCCCAGCCGGGGCCGCTGAGGAAGGTTTCGATGCAGTCTTCCAGGCCGCAGTAGCAGCGGCGCGGCGAACCGTCTGCCGCGGTGCGCCAGGGCAGGGGATTGTGCCCCCATTCGCCGGCCACGGCGTTGGGGCCGCTGAGCAGTTGTCCATTGATGACGATACCGCCACCGACGCCTGTGCCAAGGATCACGCCGAACACGCTGCTGGCGCCGGCACCGGCGCCGTCGCTGGCCTCGGACAGGGTGAAGCAGTCGGCGTCATTGGCCAGGCGCACCGGGCGCTGCAGCAGGTTTTCCAGATCACCCTGCAGATCCTCGCCGATCAGGCAGGTGGAGTTGGCGTTCTTGATGCGCCCGTGGTCGGGCGAGCGTGTGCCAGGGATGCCCACGCCAACGCTGCCGGTACCTCCCAGCTGTTGCTCGGCGTCGCGTACCAGGCGGGCTATGGTTTCCAGCGTGGCCCGATAGTCGCCTTGGGGCGTGGGCAGGCGCTCGCGTAACCGCTCATCGGCTCCTTCCAGTGCGATGATTTCAGTCTTGGTCCCACCCAGGTCAATGCCGAAGCGAAATGGCGCGCGCATTCTTTACCTTAAGTTACAGAGGTTGAGGTCGATATCCGGTATACATGGCCGTCCGGGGGATGTTGTCTGGCCAATGGCCACTTCCGCTGGATTCCAGAATACCGCTACCTTGCCGTTCAATAGATCAGCCTGCTCCCGGCTGGCATAAAACAATAATGGCAACAGGAGACGTCTAGTGAATAGCGTGTTGTACCCTGCCATCGCGCTGATGAACCGCCTGAGCTTCGGCATGAAGTTCAGCCTGATCAGTGTGCTGTTCTTCCTGCCCATGCTGGTCACCAATTATTACTTGGTGAAGGAGTCCTATGACGCCTTCGTCGATACCCGCACCGAGCTGGAAAGCCTCGGCGTGCTGGGCACCAGCATGAAGCTGCGTCAGCAGCTGGAGCAGCTCAACGATCTCTATCAGATCAATGCCGTGCTTGGGCAGTCTGGCCAGGCCGAGCAGCTTGGCGCGCAGATTGTCGAGCTGGAAAAGAGCGTAGCCGCGACCCTGGAAGGGCTGGAAGCAACCAGCAACGATGCCCAGCAGGTCGAGGAATTCAACAACCAGCGCGACTCGATCAAGACGGCCCTGGCCGCCGTACAGGCGGAGAGCTCCCTGCGCAGCAAGGCTGGTCTGGTGGTCAAGGCGCTGGACAATGCCGAGGTATTCATCAAGTTTGTCGCCAGCCAGTCCGGCCTCAGCCAGGACAGCGAGCTGACCGTGCGCCAGATGGCCGAGCTGATGACCAATGTCACCCTGCCCGTGACCAAGGTGCTCAGCGAGGGACGTGCGCTCGGTTCATACACGCTCGGACAAGGCATTCTCGGCTCTGCCGACAGCACCAAGCTCGACGACATGATGCTGAACATGGAAAAGCTGCATGCCGAGTACGGTTTCAAGTTGCAGAGTGCGCTGCAGGGTAGCCCCAAGGCGCAGAGCAGCCTGGGGCTACTGGCTGAAACCAGTCGCAGCAGCCTGACCGAGAGCAGTGTGGTGCTGGAAGAGCAGCTGCTCATGTCCGACAGCCTGGATGCTCCCTGGCGCGGCTTCTATGACGGCTTTACCCAGGCCATCGACAAGACCTATGCACTGAATGACGGGATCCTGCGCTTTCTCGAGCAGGATCTGAGTCAGCGTCTGGAACAGAAGCGTCTGCAGATGGTACTTCTGGTGGCTGCCCTGCTCCTGGTGTTCCTGTTGATCGGCTACCTGTACGGCGGCTTTTACGTCTCTACCCGCGCAACCCTCAAGGGCTTCGGCAAGACCCTGAACCAGGTGGCGGCCGGCGACATGACAGTGAGCGTCAATGTGCGTAGCCAGGACGAACTGGGCGAGCTGGGCCAGGTGTTCAACGGCACGGTGGCGAAGATTCGCGATCTGATCGACCTGGTCGGCAAGACGGTCATCGAAGTGGAACGCCAGGCCGACAGCGTGGAGCTGGTGTCCGGGCAGAGCAGCCAGGCGGTCAGCGCCCAACGCGGGCAGATCGAGCAAGTAGCCACGGCGATGAATGAAATGTCCGCCACCGCCCAGGAAGTAGCCCGTAGCGCCGCTGCTGCCGTGGACAGTGCGCAGAGCGTCAATCAGGAAACCGTCAGTGGCCGTGAACTGGTGGGCTCGCAGGTTGGCAGCATCCAGCGCCTGGCCAGCGAAATCGACCAGTCGGTGAACGTGATCAACCAACTGGCCGCCGACAGCGCCTCGATCAGCCAGGTGCTGGAAGTGATCAAGGGCATTGCCGGGCAGACCAACCTGCTGGCACTCAATGCGGCCATCGAGGCGGCGCGGGCCGGCGAACAGGGCCGTGGTTTTGCCGTGGTGGCCGACGAGGTGCGCAACCTGGCCAAGCGCACCCATCAGTCCACCGAGGAGATCGAGCAGATGATCGGTCGCCTGCAGAATGGCGTGAACGCCACGGTGACCGCCATGAACGGCAGCCATCAGATGGTCGAGAGCACCGTCAGCCAGTCGGCTCAGGTACAACAGGCGCTGGAGAACATCCTTGGCGCGGTAGGCATGATCGTCGACCAGAACCAGCAGATCGCCGCCGCCGCCGAGCAGCAGACGGCGGTGGCCCATGACATCGACATGAACATCGTCGAGATCAACCAGGCCGGCGAGCGCACGGCCGAAGGCGCGGTGCAGACCGAGCAGGCCAGCCGCCAGCTGTCCGATCAGGTGTCGCGCCTGAAGGAGCTGATCAGCGCCTTCCGCGTCTGATCTTCAGCCTGCAAGTTGCGAGGCCCGCCAATCGGCGGGCCTCGTCGTTTCCGGCAGGTTCACAACTGCCAGCCGAACAGCTCGGCGGCGTTGCGGCTGCTGGCGCTGGCCAGCTCTTCCGGCGAAATGCCGCGCAGCCCAGCCAGCGCGCTGCAGATGGCCGGTAGATGCTCAGGACTGTTGCGCAGGCCCGGGTACATGGCTGGGGCCATGTCCGGTGAATCGGTCTCCAGTACGATGGCTTCCAGCGGCAGGCGTGGAATCACCTTGCGCAGGCGCAACGCCTGCGGCCAGGTCGGTGCGCCGCCCAGGCCCAGCCTGAAGCCGAGGCGGATGTATTCGCGGGCTTCTTCATAGCTGCCGGCAAAGGCGTGAACAATACCTCCGCGTGGCGGCTTGAAACGCTTGAGCGTGGCGATGGTGGCCGCGTGGGCGCGGCGCACATGGAGCAGGGCGGGGAGCTCGGATTCGATGGCCAGCTGCAGTTGTGCCTCGAACAGCGCCTGCTGCTGCTCGCGATCCAGCGTCTCCAGGTAGTAGTCCAGGCCGAACTCGCCCACCGCGCAGAGTTTTTCCTCGCCGGCCAGGCGCTGTAACCAGTCGCGCAGCTCGGCCAGATGCTCGGGACGATGCTGGCCGAGATAGACCGGGTGCAGGCCGAAGGCGGCGAACAGCCCTACCTCTTGCTGGCACAAGTCCCACAGGCGCTGCCAGTTGTCGCGATAGACGCCGAGCACCACCAGTCGCTCCACGCCCAGGTGGCGGCTACGGGTCAGCAGCTCACTGCGGTCGGCGTCGAAATCGGGGAAGTCGAGGTGGGTGTGGGTGTCGATCAGCTGCATGCACGCATCATAAGCCTGGGGCGGGTAAACTGTGCACTTTGCCTTTATCCGGTTGCTCTGCCATGTCCTTCGCCAACCTTGGCCTGATCGATTCCATCCTGCGCACTCTTGAGGCACTAGACTACCGCGAGCCCACGCCGGTGCAGAAGCAGGCCATTCCTGCCGTGCTCAAGGGCCGCGACGTGCTTGCCGCGGCGCAGACCGGCACCGGCAAGACCGCCGGCTTCGCCCTGCCGCTGCTGCAGAAACTGACCATGGAAGGCTCGCAGGTGGCGGCCAACTCGGTGCGCGCGCTGGTGCTGGTGCCGACCCGCGAGCTGGCCGAGCAGGTGGCGCAGGCCGTGCAGCAATACGCGCAGAACCTGCCGCTGCGCACCTACTCGGTGTATGGCGGGGTCAGCATCAACCCGCAGATGATGAAGCTGCGCAAGGGCATCGACCTGCTGGTGGCCACCCCTGGTCGTCTGCTCGACCTGTACCGGCAAAACGCCGTGCGTTTCGACCAGTTGCAGGCACTGGTGCTGGACGAGGCCGACCGCATGCTCGACCTGGGCTTCGCCAGGGAGCTGGACGAGCTGTTCAGCGCACTGCCGCGCAAGCGCCAGACCCTGCTGTTCTCCGCCACCTTCTCCGATGCCATCCGGCAGATGGCCAAGGAGTTGTTGCGCGACCCGCTGAACATCGAGGTCAGCCCGCGCAATACCACGGCCAAGAGCGTCAAGCAGTGGCTGGTGACGGTCGACAAAAAGCGCAAGAGCGAGTTGCTGCTGCACCTCTACCGCGAGCGTGGCTGGGACCAGCTGCTGGTGTTCGGCAAGACCCGCAAGGGTGTCGACGAGCTGGAGCAGTTGCTGCTGGCCGAGGGCATCGCCACCGACTCGATCCACGGCGACAAGCCGCAGCCGTCGCGCCTGCGCGCGCTGCAGCGCTTCAAGGCTGGTGAGGTGCGCGTGCTGGTGGCCACCGACGTGGCCGCCCGCGGCCTGGACATCAGCGAGCTGCCAAGGGTGGTCAACCTCGATTTGCCGATCGTGGCCGAGGATTATGTGCACCGCATCGGTCGCACCGGCCGTGCCGGCGCCAGTGGCGAGGCGGTGTCGCTGGTGTGTGCCGACGAGGTGGATCAGCTGGCAGCGATCGAGACGCTGATCGGGCAGATCATTCGCCGCGAGGACGAGCCGGGCTTCGAGCCGGATCACCGGGTGCCGCAGACCGCGCCGGGCGGCGCGATCCTGAAAAAGCCGAAGAAGCCCAAGATCAAGGTCATTCCGGGGGCGGGGGCCAAGGGCAAGATTCACATGGGCAACTGGTTCGAGGAAGACACCAGCAAGCCCAAGGTCAAGGCCGTGCGCGCCGTGCCCAAGCTGGGCGAGAAGCCAAGGCCGAAGAAGAAGTAGCAGAGGCGGCGTGGTGTTTTTGTGGGAGCGGCTTTAGCCGCGATGCTTTTGCGCTGCCTCTCATCGCGGCTGAAGCCGCTCCCACTCAGCTCCAGCGTCGTGCCCAGCCGCCCGCGAGAGGCCCGAGGCAGATCCTCATTTCAGGCTCAGCCCTGGCGCAGCTGGGCCACCGCCGCATCGGTCATGTCGTAGATCACCAGGCACACGTGCTCGACCTGGCCGCCGGTGGCGGCCAGCGGCAGGATGGTCAGGTTCTGGTACATGAAGTCGGCCTGGCCGGTGATCGGCCGGTAGCTCTTGAAGTGCAGCAGGTAGGGACGCTGTTGCCACAGGCTGAAGGCGCGCGTGCCCAGGCGCAGCACGGTGCCGACCTTGCGTTCCAGCCAGGGCCGGTCGATTTCCGGGAAAACCTGAAACAGCTCGCGGCCCTGCACCTGGTCGGCGCCCAGGCCCGAGTGGTTCTCCATGAAGCTGTTCCACACTTCGATATGGAAGTTGCGGTCCATCACCAGCACGCCCACGTCCAGGCACTGGACGATGTCCAGCAGCCAGTGCAGTTCACGTATGTCGATCTGGGCTTGGCCGGCCATCGGTTACTCCATCAGGTACTGGATCTTGCCGCTGAGCAGCGGCACCGAATCTTCGGTGAACAGCAGCAGCAGGTTGAAATGCACGGCGTGGCCCTCCAGGCCATAGCTGATTTCCACGGCCAGCGTCTGGCGCCAGCGGGTACGGTTGAACTGGATCAGTTCATCGATGGTTTGCGCGTGCTGGCCCAGCAGCTGGGGGTGGCCCAGGGAGAAGCGCACGTCAATCTGTTCGGCGATGCCGGAAAGGCAGGCGCCGATGAGGATGCTGGCCAGGTCGAGGAGCATTTCCGAGGTGCCGGTTTCGTCGCCTGGGCGCAGGCCGAGCAGGCGGCGGATATCATCGATCTCCGAGTCGTGGAACAGCAGCAGCGCCTCGCCGGCGATGGCCTCGCCGATAAAGCCCTGGCATACCGCGCTGAGGCAGTCGCCACGGTTGGCATCGGCCAGGGCCATGTGCAGCTCGCTGGCTTCGAACAGGTTGACCGCCGGAATCGGCAGCTGCACGAACACGCCGAGTTCCTCGGCGAGCAGGGCGGCGGCGCGGCCCATAGCGACGTTGCTGACTTCGCGCAGGGCGTCGCGGAAACCGACTTTGCCGGTGTCCACCGCAGACGTCGACGCGGCCTCGACGCTTTCGCCTTCCTGCATCAGCCCCAGGCGGAGCAGTGTGTCGCGCAGCTCCTGCGGGTCGGCCGGCTTGCGCAGAAAGGCCAGGGCGCCCAGCTCCTGTACGCGGCGCAGGGCTTCGGCCTGCACGTCGCCGGAAACCACCAGGATGCTGCACGGCAGGCCTTCCTCCTGAACCTGTGCGAGCACCTGGTAACCGTCCATCACCGGCATGGTCAGGTCCAGCAGCATCACCCGGCCGAGGCCCTGGCGAATGGCCGCCAGGGCCTCCTCGCCATTGGCGGCCTGGGTGATCTGCACCGGCCAGTCCGCAGGCAGGGCGCGGATCAGCTGTTTGCGGGCCATGCCCGAGTCATCGCAGACCAGAAGTGGAGTCACGTGGGTCGTTCGCCTGTTGGGTGCCAGTTCATAGCAAGCATAGCCTTATGCCTTCAGCGTGGCCCGAGTGGATCGTAGTTGTAGGTGTTGCGCCCGGCGTTCTTGGCCGCGTACATGGCCCGGTCGGCCTGTTGCAGCAGGGATTCGATATCGTCGCCATCGCGGGGGAACAGGCTAACGCCCATGCTGGCCTGTACCTGTACTTCCCGGCCGCCGATCAGCATGGGCAGCTGGAAGCGCTCATGCAGCTTCTGCAGGACGGCCTGTACCTGCTGCGGCTCGTCCAGCTGCTCGATCAGAACGACGAACTCGTCGCCGCCCAGGCGCGCCACCGTATCGCTCTCGCGGGTGGCCGAGCGCAGCAGGTTCGCTACCGCCTGCAGCACACTGTCGCCGGTGCCGTGACCAAAACTGTCATTGAGCTCCTTGAAATGATCCAGATCGACGAACAGTACGGCCAAGGGGCGTGCGCTGCGGCGCGCCGTGGCCAGGGCGTGGTCGAGACGCTCGAAGAACATGCGTCGGTTGGGCAGGCCGGTCAGTGGGTCGTGGCGGGCCAGGTGTTCGAGCGCGTTGCGGCTCTGGCTGAGCTCGTCGAGCTGGTCGAGGATTTCCTCTTGCATCTGGGCGAAGCTGCGGGCCAGCTGGCCCAGCTCGTCCTGGCGTTCCACCGGCAAAGGGCTGCGCAGACGGTTGCGGGTGAACTGCTGTACCGCGTTGTTGATGCTGGTCAGCGAACGGGTCATGGCCCGTGAGGCGAAGATGGCGACCAGCACCGCGACCAGGCTGGAGAGCAGCACCACCTGGGTGATGCGCAGGCCAAGCCGGTGGGTTTCCGCCAGGACATGGTTTTCCGGTTGGGCCATGCCAAGTACCACAAATCGGTTGGGATCATAATCGCCAACCTGCAGCTTCACGAAGGCCGCCAGCAGTGTTTGTTGCTCTTCGCTGCCGCGACTGACCAGGTTTTCCGGGCCACTCTGATCGAGTAGCTGATTGACCTGGGGAAACTCCTCCTGGAGCAGCAGGCGCTTGCCCTGGTCGAAGCCGAAGGTGCGCCGATGATCCGGATGGATCAGCAAATCGCCCCAGTTGTTGCTCAGGTACACCCGGTAATAGTCCGGCAGGTCGCTCTTGAGCTGGGCGAACAGGCGGTCCAGGTCGACATTGATGACGATCAGGCCGAATACCTGACCATCGCTGCCGAGCACTGGGCTGGACACATGCAGGGTGGGTTTGCCTTGGCCGGAGTGCACGCCCAGCTCGCGGTTGATGACGATGGGCGACAGGCGTACCTGGCCGGCTTGCAGGCGCAGGGTGTCGAACACGTAGGCGAAATGCCCTTTCTCCTGCAGCTGTGCATCGTCGACGCGAATCAGTTGCTCTCCATGGCGGTCGATGCGTACCTGTTCCAGGCCATGGCCCGCTGCGCTGATCAGGCGGATCTGCAGGTACTCCGGGTGTACCTGCATGGCGGCGCGAAACAGTTCAGCCAGGTCGCGCTCGTTGTGCTGCAGGCGCCAGGTGTCGGTCAGTGTGGGTAGGTCGCGCTCGCTGCTGACGTCCGCCAGCAGGCGTACTTCCCGGGAAATGTTGTCGAGGCTGCCGCGCAGGTTGCGCCCCAGAACCTGGGTGGCGGTCAGCAGGTCGCGCTCGGCCGCCTTGAGCAGCGTGCTGTGGCTGCTGCTGTAGGAGTGATAGCCGGTCAGGCCGCTGACCAACACGCCGAACACCGCCAGCAGGCAGCCGAGCTTGAAGGCGATGCCGGTTTTCATGGCGCCTCTACCAGCGGTGGGCGCTCACCGGAGAGAATGCGCTGCCACAAGCGCGAGCGGCGCTCGGCATCTTCTACCGGGCGGAGCCAGAGCATGCGCCCCGGTACTTCGACATCGGCCGCTTCCTCAGTGGTATTGGACAGGCCCTGGCGCTCAACCAGGGCTCGGCTCATGGCCTCGTCCAGGCTGAAGTCGATCCAGGCCTCGGCCAGTGCAAAATCGCGCGCGCCACGGCTGATGGCCCAGCAGTCGAGCCAGGCCAGCGCCCCTTCACGGGGAATCACATAGCCGACATCGGCGCCGGCATCGCGCAGCTGTTTGAGCTGCTGGCGGCCATAGTTGGCCCACAGCAGCGCCACGCGGTGCTCGCGGAACAGCGCGGCGGCTTCTTCCGGCAGGCTATAGAAGGTCAGCACGTTGCGTCGCAGGGCAATCAGCTGATCGGTGATGGCCGGGAACTCGTCCGATTCGATGGCAAAGGGCGCGCGACCTCGGGCCTGGCTGGCCAGGGAGAAATTGTGGCTGCTGCCGTTGAAGGCCAGTACGCGGCCGCGCAGGGCCGGGTCCCAGAGGCTGGTGATGGATTGCGGTGGCGTGCTGAACTGGCTGCGGTCATAGATCAGCCCCATGTCCGAATAGGTATAGGGAATGGCATAGATCTGGCCGTTGTGGTGAATGCCGGGAATCTTGCGGTAATCGCGAAATCGCCAGAGCTGGCGGGTGGTGTTGGCGATGCGGGTGGGATCCAGCGGTTGCAGCAGGTCCTGCTCAATGTAGTGGGCGATCTCGGCGGTGTTGGCGGCAATCAGGTCGTAGTCAGCGCCATTGTGCCTGGCCAGCTTGCTGCGCATGACATCGTCGTTGCCGACCAGGGTGACTTCTACCCTTGCGCCGTGGCGGCTCTCGAACTGCCTGATCAGATCCGGCTCGGCATAGCCGGGCCAGGCCAGCAGGCGCAATACCTTGCCCTCCGCACTCGCCAGCGCGGGAAGCAGGGCGAGCAGGCTGGCGAGGATGAGCAGTGGCAGGCGAAGGTACGTCATGGACGAGGCCAAAACCGGGAGCGCCTGTGCAGTGTATACGATGGCAATCTGCCTTGCTTTGCGACGCCACCGGGCAGTCTGCGCCAGGCGTGCTAGCGTTTCTCGGGTCACTCACCATTTGCAGGTATCGCGTCATGGAAGAAGAAGGGAAAGAACTGATCACGGTGGGTACCACCAAGGTCAACCAGTTGATGGACATGGTGGCGCAGTACGGCGCTGCCTTCGCCGTGAAAATTCTTGCCGCCATCGCCTTCTGGGTGATTGGCCGCTGGCTGATCGGCTTTGCCGTGAGCATGGTGCAGAAGGCTCTGGGCCGGCAGTCGGTGGACCCGACCGTGCTGCGCTACGTGGGCAGCTTCATTACCGTGACGCTGAACATCCTGCTGGTGATCGGCATCCTCGGTTACTTCGGTGTGCAGACCACCACCTTCGCCGCGCTGATCGCTGCGGTCGGCCTGGCCATCGGCATGGCCTGGTCGGGGCTGCTGGCCAACCTGGCGGCGGGTGGCTTCATCATCATCCTGCGGCCGTTCAAGGTCGGCGACTTCATCAGCGCCGGCGGGGTCACCGGCACCGTCACCGAGATCGGCCTGTTCGTCACCGCGATCAACACGCCGGACAACGTGCTGACCCTGGTCGGCAACAACAAGATTTTCAGCGATAACATCCAGAACTACTCGCACAATGCCTTCCGCCGGGTCGACCTCAAGGCCCAGCTGGCCGGCAGTGCCGACTGGAAGGGTGCGGCGGCGCTGCTCAAAGAGCGGGTTGCGGCCCTCGACAATGTGCTGGAAGCGCCGGCGGTGGATGTGGAAATCCTCGAGTTCAATCTGGTCGGCCCGGTGCTGGCGGTGCGGCCCTATTGCCACACCGACCATTACTGGCAGGTGTATTTCGACACCAACAAGGTGATCAAGGATGCCCTCGGTGAGGCCGGCTACCCGGCGCCGATGCCGGCGCAGACGGTAATCGTGCAGCAGTCGTCCAGCTAAGCCGCCGTCACTTCGGCTCGCGGTCGACCCATTTGGGCGCGGCCGTGGGCTGCCAGGCGGCCAGACGTTCGAGCAACTCGCTCGGCGACTCGCTGACCTGCAGCATTGCGCGGTGCGGTTCGCGGACGAAGCGCTCGGCCACCAGGTGGTCGAGGAAGCCGGTCAGGCGTGCGTAAAAGCCATCGACTTCCAGCAGGCCCAGCGGCTTGGCGTGGTAGCCCAGCTGGCCCCAGGTCCACACCTCGAACAGTTCCTCCAGCGTACCCAGTCCGCCGGGCAGAGCGATGAAGGCATCGGCCAGCTCGGCCATCCGCGCCTTGCGCGCGTGCATGCCGTCCACCACTTCCAGGCGGCTCAGGCCGTTGTGGCCTACTTCGGCGCGTTTCAGGCTCTGCGGGATGATGCCGATCACCTCGCCACCGGCCGCCAGGGCGGCGTCGGCGACGATCCCCATGAGGCCGACTGCGCCGCCTCCGTAGACCAGCGTCAGGCCGCGTTCGGCCAGGCTGCGGCCCAGGGCCTCGGCCGCTTCACGGTAGATCGGGCGGGCGCCGGGGCTGGCGCCGCAGAACACGCAGACGGATTTCAGGCTCACGCGAAACGCTCCCAGATGATGCGAGGGCGCACAGGGTAACCCTGTCCGAATGGTCAGGCGAGTTCTTGTGGGCAGGCACCGCTGGCGCCAGCTGCATAGGTGGCGAGCAGGCAGCGAATGAAATCGTGGATGGGCATGGCGGGTTCCTCGACGGCGATGAACCCCAGCCTAGGCAACGGGCCGGGAATCGGCCCGTTGATTGTTTCGATGGTGCTGATAGCCGGCGCCTTGCACGCCGGCCTGCCTTAGCCGGCCAGCAGCCAGGCGCCGGTGATGGCCGAGGCGCCACCGGCGATACGCACCAGCGGCGCGGCAGCGCGCGGCAGGTAGCGGGCGACCAGGTAGCCCAGGCCATGCAAAGCGGCGGTGGCGGCGACGAAGCCGGCGGCATAACCCCAGGGGCTGGCTAGATCCGGCAGTTCCAGGCCGTGGGCCACGCCGTGGGTGAGGGCGAACAGTGCAGTCAGCCCGAGCGCCACGGCCATCGGCAGTCGCGCCGCCACGGCCACCAGCAGGCCGAAGGCCAGCACCGAGCCGGCGATGCCGGTTTCCATCAGCGGGATTTCCACGCCGGAGAAGCCGAGTACACCGCCCAGCAACATGGTGGCGACGAAGGTGACAGGCACGGCCCAGCGGGCGGTACCGCTCTGCTGTGCAGCCCACAGGCCGACGGCGAGCATGGCCAGCAGGTGATCGAGGCCGGTGATGGGGTGAGCGACGCCGGACATCAGGCCGGAGTGGTCGTGGCCGGCATGGGCGAAGGCCACGGCCGGGCTGAGGAACAGGGCGATGGCGTAGAGTGCTTTGCGCAGATGCATGGGGTTCTCCTTGTGTGAGAGCGCGGCGCTTAGGCGGCGGTCAGCATGCCGTGGCGTTCGATGAAGGCGATGATTTCGTCCAGGCCCTGGCCGACCTTTTGGTTGCTGAAGACGAAGGGCTTGTCGCCGCGCATCTTGCGTGCGTCGCGGTCCATCACTTCCAGCGAGGCGCCGACCATGGGCGCCAGGTCGACCTTGTTGATCACCAGCAGGTCTGACTTGCAGATGCCCGGGCCGCCCTTGCGCGGCAGCTTGTCGCCGGCCGATACATCGATCACGTACAGGGTCAGGTCGGACAGCTCGGGGCTGAAGGTGGCGGACAGGTTGTCGCCGCCGGATTCGACCAGGATCAGGTCGAGCCCGGGGAAGCGGCGGTTGAGCTGGTCCACGGCTTCCAGGTTGATCGAGGCGTCCTCGCGGATGGCGGTGTGCGGGCAGCCGCCGGTTTCCACGCCGATGATGCGCTCGGGCGCCAGAGCCTCGTTGCGCACCAGGAACTGGGCGTCTTCCTGGGTGTAGATGTCGTTGGTGACCACGGCGATGTTGTAGCGCTCGCGCAGGGCCTGGCACAGGGCCAGGGTCAGGGCGGTCTTGCCGGAGCCGACCGGGCCACCGATGCCGACACGCAGGGGTTGGCTGTTCATCTTGGGTTTCCTTTTCTCATGAGCGGAATAAACGGCTGTATTGGCGCTCGTGCGCCATGCTGGCCAGGGCCAGGCCGAAAGCGGCGCTGCCCCAGTGTTCGGGTTGTTTGTGGCTGGCGTCGTGCTGGGCCTGCTCCAGCAGCGGTAGTAGCTCGCTGGTCAGGCGCTGGGCGGCCTGCTGACCCAGCGGCAGGGTCTTCATCAGCACCGCCAGCTGGTTTTCCAGCCAGCCCCACAGCCAGGCGGCGAGGGCATCCTGCGGGCTGATCTGCCAGGCGCGGGCGGCCAGCGCCCAGGCCGGGGCCAGGCCCAGTTCGGGCTGGCTGGCGAGAAAAGCGCGGGCGGCTTCGTCCAGCTCCGGCAGGCCTTCGAGCAGCTGGCGCAGGGAATAGCCCATCTGCCGGCTCTCCAGGGCCAGCTCGCGGGTCTCGCGGCTGGCGCGATGCTGCCCGGCCAGTTCGGCCAGTACCGGCCAGTCTGCGTCGGCAGCCGCCTGGCAGTGCGCCAGCAGCAGTGGCGCCTCGAAGCGCGCCAGGTTGAGCAGCAGCTGGTCGGCGATCCATTGGCGGGCACTGCCCTGGTCATGCACCAGGCCCTGGTCCACCGCCATCTCCAGCCCTTGCGAATAGCTGTAGCCGCCGATGGGCAGCTGTGGACTGGCCAGACGCAGCAGGGCCCAGGCCTTGTTCATGTGCGCACGCCGAACTGATGCAGGCGCGGCGCGTAGTTGAAGTCGGCATCGCCTTGGTGCGAGTGGTGATGGCCGCCACCGTAGGCGCCGTGTTCCGGATGGAAGGGCGCCTCGACCGTGCAGGTGGTGGCACCGAGCTGGTCGAGCATGGCCCTGAGCACGTAATCGTCGAGCAGTCGCAGCCAGCCATCGCCCAGTTGCAGGGCAACGTGGCGGTTGCCCAGGTGATAGGCGGCGCGCATCAGCTCGAAGCTGCTGGCGCAGGTGACGTGCAACAGTGCTTCGGGGCGGGCGCAGACGCGCACGATGCGGCCGTCTTCGGCGCGCAGGCAGTCGCCATCGCGCAGCGGCGGCTGACCCCGTTCTAGGAACAGGCCGGTTTCTTCGTTGGCGGCACTGAAGCAGCGCAGGCGGCTCTTGCTGCGCGCCTCGTGGGTCAGGTGGAGCTCCTCGTCCCAGTGGGGTTGAGGATCGAGGCGGTGATGAATCACCAACATAGTGGACATCCGATCAGGAAATGTCCCAGGGCTAGAGCAAGGCCCTTGCCAAGCCGTCACGGCCCCATTCTGGCGGCCTGATGCCTGATAGTGGGGCTATGTCGCGCCTTATATTGGTGCTGGGTGGTTGCGCGTGCGCAAAGGTGGTGCGCTAGCTGCGCCCCTGGCCGAGCCCCTGCCAGTGTTTGGCTCCGATGAAGATGAAGCGCAGCTGCTGGGTCATCTTGGCTTCCGGGGTCAGGTGCGCGGGCAGATTGGCGGCCGGTGGGTCGATCAGCTCGGGCAGGGTGGCGAACACGGTCTTCACCACCAGGTCGGACACCACTTCCAGCGCTGGATCGTTGAGGTGCGGTGTGCGGTTGAGCAGCTTGAGGTCGGCGACCAGATCATCGGTGATGCGCTGGCGCAGGCGACCGATGGCCTGGCGTACCGGCTGCGAGCCGCCGTACTGCTCGCGGGCGAGGAACAGGAACTGGCTGCGATTGGCGCTCACGGCGTCGAGGAAGATGCGCGTGCTGGCCTCGATGATGCTGCCCATCTCGATCTGGCTGCGGCGCACCTCGCGCAGGGTGCTGCGGAAGGTGGCGTCCACTTCCTCGACCAGGGCCAGGCCCAGTTCGTCCATGTCCTGAAAGTGCCGGTAGAAGCCGGTGGGCACGATGCCGGCGGTGCGGCTGACCTCGCGCAGGCTCAGGCTGCCGAAGCCGCGGCCGCTGTCCATCAGGTTGCGGGCGGCATCCATCAGGGCCAGGCGGGTCTGCAGTTTCTGTTCGGCGCGGGGCGACATGGGCTTCAGGCTGTTCGTGAGGGTGCGGCGCACTCTAGCAAAAGCGTTCGATCAGCGTCGAACTGGATGTCAGTGAACAAGTGTTGACTGAGTTAAGGCTATCTGCCAGTTTAGTGAACAAATGTTCACTGGGTGGGTTCGATGGCTGTATTGCCTTTTTCTCTGGTTCGCGCCCTGGCGTCCGGGCTGCGTCCGCTGCGCGCGCTGGTGGCCAGACGTTGGTTGCGCGAGGCCGAAGTGGATGCGCTGCTGGGTGGGCTGCACCCGGCTTGGCGGCTCAATCGGGTGATGGCGCGGGTGATCGGGCGCGACTGGGTCAGTGATGACCTGTTGGCGCTACGCCTGCGCTGCAACGGCAATGAGCGCGACTGGCGAGCGGGCCAGCATGTGCAGCTGTACCTGGAGCTGGACGGCGTGCGCCATTGCCGCAGCTACAGCCTGACGCGCGTGGAGCGCGGCGGGGTGATCGAACTGGGTATCCGTCGCCAGCCGGACGGCGTTATCTCTAACCGTTTGCTCGACCATCTGGCCGTAGGCAGCGTACTGGAGCTGGGGCAGGCCCAGGGGGAGTTGTATTGGCCGCAGCAGGCCGAGGGCGTGGGTCTGCTGGCGGCCGGCAGCGGTATCACCGCGCTACTCGGCCTGCTGCGCGAGGCACTGGCCCGCGGCTATGCAGCGCCGATCACCCTGCTGCACTACGTGCGTGAAGCCGGGCAGCGGGCCTATATGGCGGAGCTGCAGGCGTTGATGCGGCGGCATGCCAATCTGCAGGTGCGCTGGCTGCTGACCGGGCAGGGCGCGGGGCGTTTTCAGGCTGAGCATCTGCAGGGGATGAGCGGTTTCGCGCTGCTGGCCTGTGGCCCGGCAGGCTTCGTCGAGGCGGTGCGGGCGAGCTGCGGCGCTGCGTTGCAGAGCGAGGCCTTCAGCCCGCTGCGGCGGGTCAGTGACGCGGGTCAGCCGGTGCGGCTGGAGTTCGCGCGCAGTCGCCTGCAGGGCGCGGGTGACAACGCCCGTAGTCTGTTGGAGCAGGCCGAAGCTCACGGCCTGCGCCCGGCCCATGGTTGCCGTCAGGGCATCTGTGCCAGCTGCACCTGCCTGCTGCTCGGTGGTGCGGTGCGTGATCTGCGCAGCGGCATTGTGAGTGCCGAGCCAGGACAACCCATCCGCCTGTGCGTCAGCGCACCGCTGGGTGATGTACGAATCGATGTGTAAGGAATCACGATGCGACTCGACCGTGAACTGAACAGCGCCGAGCTGGAGGCTTTCGCCGCCGAACTGGACGGCTTGCGCCAGGCCGTGGTGGCTGACCTGGGCGAGGCTGATGCCCGCTATATCCGCCGGGTACGCAGCGTGGTGCGCCTGTGCTGCTGGAGCGGCCGGGCGCTGCTGATGCTGGGCTGGTTTCCGCCGACCTGGCTGCTCGGCACGCTGCTGCTGGGGCTGGGCAAGATCCTGGAAAACATGGAGCTGGGCCACAACGTGATGCACGGCCAGTACGACTGGATGAACGACCCGCAGTTGAGTGGTCGCGACTATGAATGGGACATCGTTGGCCCGGCCGATTTCTGGCGGCACACGCACAACCATATGCACCACACCTGGACCAACGTGATCGGCATGGACGACGACGTCGGCTATGGCGTGGTGCGGCTGTTTCCCGAGCAGCGCTGGAAGCCGTTTTACCGCTGGCAGCCGCTGTGGGTGACCTTGCAGGCGCTGCTGTTCCAGTACGCCGTGGCCATCCAGCACCTGCGCCTGGATCAGTGGTTCAAGGGCCGCATCGGCAGCGACGAAGTGCGTCCGCTGGCCCGCCAGTTCGGTGCCAAGCTGCTGCGCCAGTGGGGCAAGGACTACCTGCTGTTTCCGCTGCTGGCGCTGCTGTTAGGAGCCAATGCCCTGGCCGTGCTGGCCGGCAATGCGCTGGCCAACCTACTGCGCAATCTGTGGACCTTCCTGGTGATCTTCTGCGGCCACTTCACCGAGCGCGCGGCGGTGTTCAGCAAGGAATCGGTGGTCGGCGAAAGCCGTGGTCACTGGTACCTGCGTCAGCTGCGTGGTTCCAGCAACCTGCAGGGCGGCAAGTTGCTGCACATCCTTACCGGCAACCTCAGCCACCAGATCGAGCATCACCTGTTTCCCGACCTGCCGGCGCGACGCTATGCCGAGCTGGCGCCACGGGTACGCGAGATCGCGGCGCGCTATGGCCAGGTGTACAACACTGGCCGACTGTCGAGCCAGTTCTTCAGCGTGTTGCGGCGGATCTGGATCTACCGCCTGCCGCCGGCCAGTTCGTGGCAATAGGCAGCGGCGTGTATCTGAGGGCTCTGAATCGCGGCTGAAGCAGCTTCCACTAGTTTGGGCCTCAAGTCTGTACGGTCGGTTTATGGGCCAACAAAAAGCCCGGCATGTGCCGGGCTTTGGGGACGTGCAGCCTGATTCAGGCGGTATGGCGGCCGACTCGCTCGCTGCCATTCTCGGCGACGTCACGGCTGTCGATCAGACGATCGGAACCACCTTCGGCGACGCGGATGCCTTTGGTGCGCTCGCTGCCATTCTCGGCGACGTCACGGCTTTCGATCAGGCGATCGGAGCCACCTTCGGCGACGCGGAAGGCCTTGGTGCGTTCGCTGCCATTTTCGGCAACATCGCGGCTCTCGATCAGGCGATCAGCGCCACCTTCGGCCACTGTGCTCTGGTGGTGGACGGGCTGTCGTTCGATCAGCGGCGGCTGCTCGTTACCCGGTAGGGCGAAGGCGCTGCTGGTCAGGGTAGCCAGGATCAGGCTGGCAAGTAGATGCGTTTTCATCTCGGGCTCCTTGTGGGGGCGTCAGTGAGTACGGGGGCCATACTACTGGCGCGGCGCCAAGACAAAAGTTAAGCCTCCTGATAGTAGCCATCGACGGTGTCAATGGACGGCGCGGAGGCCTCTAGTGCGGGTGTTTGCTAGTCAGGCCCGCCCTGTCTAGTGCTGTCTTTTGCCGCGCCACTGCTGCCACTCGAAGGCGATCACTACCAGCAGTGACAAGGCGAACGGCAGTAACAGGTAGAACACGCGGAACACGATCAGGGCCGCCAGCACGTCGGCCGTTGGCACATCGGGCAGGGCCTTGAGAAAGGTCACCTCCAGCACGCCAAGGCCGCCTGGCGCGTGGGACAGCAAGGCCAGGGAAAACGACACGAGGAACACGCCGAGCACGGTCAGGTAGCCCGGATTGCTGGCCTCGGGCAGGGCGAAGTAGATGATCGCCGCCGCGCAGAACAGCTCCAGTGGCCCCGCCAGCAGCTGGCGGGCGACGATGGGCAGGCGTGGATATTCAATGTGCAGCTTGCGCCAGGTCCAGGGTTTGAAATGGCGCCAGGAGCCCAGTACATAGAGCGCCACCAGGCCCAGCAGCAGACCACCCAGCACCTTAGCCAGCCAGGGCTGCAGACCGAGCAAGCGTTCGATCAACGTCGGGTTGAGCAGCAGGACCAAGCCCCCCGCGAGCAGTACGCCGAGGGCGAAGGTGAAGGAGCAGAAGAAGATCAGCAGGCCGATCTCGCCGGGAGTCAGGCCTTTGCTGGAATAGGCCCGGTAGCGCACCACCGCGCCGGAGAACACCGAGGCGCCGATGTTGTGGGCCAGGGCGTAGGTGGTGAAGGAGCACAGGGTGATGAACCACCAGGAGATTTTCTTGCCCAGGTGAGCAATGGCGATGCGGTCATACCAGGCCAGGGCGCAGTAGGCGCCCAGGGTCGACAGGCCGGCCAGTAGCCAGTGGTGGGTATCAATCGCCAGAAGGCTGCCGCGAAGCTCGGCAAGGGAGATGGAGCGGACTTCCTTGTACAGCAGGTAACCGGAGAGGGCGACGGCGAGCAGGCCGATCAGCGTCCAGATCCAGTCGCTCTTCTTCATCTTCAACAGGACACTCCTAGCGCCCGCTAAAACGCGGTAGGCGAGCGATTGCGCGAAGCCGGATGGCCGGCCAGGGGCGCTGCCAGGAAGAAGCTGCCCCGGCGCGGCCGGGGCCTTAGTCTGTTACAAAGCGCCCATTTCAGGCAATTCGAGCGCTCAGGGTGGCCGGCTGCAGGCGGATGGCGATGAACTTCGAGGTCGGGGTGTGGCTGTCGTCACCGACGCTGGCCAGCGGTACCAGCGGGTTGGTCTCCGGGTAGTAGGCGGCCGCCTGGCCCTGGGGAGTGTCGTAGGCGAGCAGGGTGAAGCCGCGCACGCGCCGCTCGATGCCGTCGTCCCACAGAGAGACGATATCCACCTGCTGCCCCGGCTCGTAGCCCAGGCGGCGGATGTCTTGCGCGTTGACGAACAGCACCTCGCGCTGGCCCTTGACCCCGCGATAACGGTCATCCAGGCCGTACAGCGTGGTGTTGTACTGGTCGTGGGAGCGCAGGGTCTGCAGTACCAGGTCGGCCTGCTCGGCGCACGCCTCGGGCGGCATCAGCTGGTCGGGCAGGGCATGGGCGACGAAGCGTGCCTTGCCGCTGGCGGTGTGCCACTGGCGGCGGGCGGCGGCATTGCCCAGGTAGAAACCACCTGGCTGGGCGAGGCGGGCGTTGAAGTCGGCGAAGCCGGGGATGCAGTCGGCGATCAGCTGGCGGATGCGCGCGTAGTCCTCGATCAACCACAGCCAGTCCACCGGCTGGCTGCCGAGCAGGGCGTTGGCCATGCCGGCGATGATCGCCGGTTCCGAGCGCATCTCCCGTGACAGCGGCGAAAGCTGTCCGTAGGAGGCGTGGATCATGCTGAAGGAGTCCTCCACCGTCACGGCCTGTGACTGGCCCGCCTGCAGGTCGAGGTCGGTGCGCCCCAGGCAGGGCAGGATCAGCGCCTGGCGGCCGTGCATCAGGTGGCTGCGGTTGAGCTTCGTGCTGATCTGTACGGTCAGCTCGCATTGCTGCAGGGCGGCGTGGGTACGCGGGCTGTCCGGGGTGGCCTGGGCGAAGTTGCCGCCGAGGCCGATGAATACCCGGCTGCGCCCGGCGAGCATGGCCTCGATGGCTTCCACCGTGTTGTGCCCGGGCTGGCGCGGTACCGGGAAGTCGAAGCGCCGCTGCAGGGCATCGAGCAGGAAGGCCGGCGGCCGCTCGTTGATGCCCATGGTGCGGTCGCCCTGCACGTTGCTGTGGCCGCGTACCGGGCACAGGCCGGCGCCGGGCTTGCCGAGGTTGCCGCGCAGCAGCATCAGGTTGCTGATTTCCTGGATGGTCGCCACTGAATGGCGGTGCTGGGTGATGCCCATGGCCCAGCAGGTGATGACTCGCTCGGCGCGTGCGTAGAGGCGTGCGGCCTGCTCGATTTCGCTGCGGCTGAGGCCGGATTGCTCTTCGATCTGCGCCCAGTCGGTGGCGTCCACGGCGGCCAGCCAGGCGTCGAGGCCATCGCTGTGCTGGTCGATAAAGGCCTGGTCGAACACCGTGCCGGGCCGCGCGCGCTCCCACTGCAGCAGGTACTTGGCCATGCCGCGCACGGCGGCCATGTCGCCACCCAGGCACGGGCGGAAGTAGGCGCTGCTGGTCGGCGCCGAGCCGTTGCTGAGCATCTCCAGCGCATGCTGCGGGTGCTGGAAGCGCTCCAGGCCGCGTTCCTTGAGCGGATTGAAGCAGACCACGCTGGCGCCGCGCTCGACCGCCTCGCGCAGCGGTTCGAGCATGCGCGGGTGGTTGGTGCCGGGGTTCTGGCCGAAGACGAAGATGGCGTCGGCCTTGGCGAAGTCATCGAAGGTCACCGTGCCCTTGCCCACGCCGATGCTCTCGCCGAGGGCCACGCCGCTGGCTTCGTGGCACATGTTCGAGCAGTCGGGGAAGTTGTTGCTGCCAAAGGCGCGCACCATCAGCTGGTAGAGGAAGGCGGCCTCGTTGCTGGCCCGGCCCGAGGTGTAGAACTCGGCCTGGTCAGGGCTGTCCAGCCCTCGCAGGGTGTTGCCGATCAGCGCGAAGGCGGCCTCCCAGCTGATCGGCACATAGCGGTCACTGGCGGCGTCGTAGCGCAGTGGCTCGATCAGCCGGCCCTGGTGCTCCAGCCAGTAGTCGCTCTGTTCGCGCAACTGGGCGACGCTGTAGCGGGCAAAGAACTCGCGGCCGATGCCGCGCCGGGTGGCTTCCCAGTTCACCGCCTTGGCGCCGTTCTCGCAGAATTTCACCAGATGCTGTTCGGGCGAGTCGCCCCAGGCACAACCGGGGCAGTCGAAGCCGCCGTGCTGGTTGGTCTTGAGCATGGCGCGCAGGTTCTTGAACGGCTGCTTGCTGTCCAGCCAGTGCTGGGTCACGGCGCGCAGCGCGCCCCAGCCGGCGGCCGGGCCGGTGTAAGGCTGGTAACGGGGCTGGCTCATGCGCGGTACTCCTCGGGCGCCGGGCTGTACACCCGTGGTGCGCTGTGGTGGGGCAGGTGGATCAGGTTGAGGTGGTGACGGCGCGCCCAGTCCACGGTCAGTGCCGTGGGGGCGGACAGGCTGACCAGGGTGGCGATGCCACAACGCACGGCCTTGTGCAGCAACTCCAGGCTGCAGCGGCTGGTGACCACGGCAAAGCCGGCATTGGCTGCCTCGTCGGAACGGGCGAGGGCGCCGATCAGCTTGTCCAGGGCGTTATGCCGGCCGATGTCTTCACGGCACAGGGCGATCTCGCCGCGGGCGTCGACGAACAGCGCGGCGTGCAGTGCGCCACTGCTGCGGGCGCCTTGCTGGGCCGCGCCAATGCGCTCGCGCAGTGCGTGCAGATGGCTGGCCGGCGGCAGGTTGCTCGGCGCCAGGGCCTTGAGCTGGGGCAGGGCCTGCTCCAGCGCCTCCACGCCACACAGGCCGCAGCCGCTGTTGCCGGCCAGCTGACGACGCTGCTGCCTGAGCCGCCAGAAGGTGCGACTGCTGATGCGCAGCTGGGCCTGACGGGCGCTGTCGGTGCCGCTCAGCTGGATGTCATAGATGTCGTCGATGGAGTCGATCAGGCCGGCACTCAGACTGAAGCCGATGGCGAAGTCTTCCAGATCATCCGGCGAGGCCATCATTACCGCATGGCTGAGGCCGTTGTAACTCAGTGCCAGGGCACATTCCCTGGCCAGTTCGGCGTTGGCGTGGTGGTTGTGCAGGCCCAGCTCGGCATAGGCGTAACCGGGTGCGGAGAGAGACGCGGCAGGCATGAGGGTGGCCCTTCTGTCGAGGGAGTGGTCTCAGCCTAGGGCCAGTGTCGGGCAGCGTCTAATCGCTGTGGTCGATGTGCTGATCGATGGGCTCTATCGAATCCTCGGCCAACAGGGTTCTGGCCGCGTTGAAACAGGCTTCGGCCAGCGCTGAACGTGGTGCTGCCCGGCGCAGGATCAGGCCCAGCGGTGCTAGGGTTTGTGCCGCGTCAATGGGGCTTAGGGTCAGGCCTTCGGCCAGCCTGTCCAGACCGCTGTGCAGCGGTAACACCGCGCAGCAGAGTCCGGCGCGCACGGCCTGCAGCAGCTGATGAACGGCATCGGTTTCCAGGCGTGGCTGCGGGTTCAGGCCGCGGCTGCGCAGGGCGTGGTCGATGGACTGGCGAAAGTGCATGCCGCTCGACAGTAGGCCGAGCGGCTGCGCGGCCACGGCTTCCCAGCTCAGGTTGGCTGGGTCGATGCTGAAGTGGCGATGGTCGTACAGTAGCCCCATGCGCGTGTCAGCCAGGGCCAGGCTGTCGAAGTGTTCGCGGTCGAGGCGTTCCAGGTAGGACAGGCCGAGGTCGAGCTGGTTGCTGGCCAGGCGCTCGAGAATCTGTTCGCTGCTCAGGGCAAACAGGCGAAAGCGCAGCTCCGGGTGTGCGGCGGCAAACAGGCGTAGCAAGCGCATCGGGTCGAAGCCGGCCAGCGGTACCACGCCCAGGCGCAGGGTGCCGACCAGTTGCCCACGACAGGCCGCCGCCTCGGCATACAAACCGTCCTGGGCGGCGAGCAGGCCGCGAGCCCAGGCCAGGATGCGCCGACCTTCCTCGGTAAAACCTTCGAAGCGCTGGCCACGTCGCACCAGTTCCAGGCCCAGCTCCTCCTCCAGATTGCGCAGGCGCATGGACAGCGTCGGCTGGGTCACATGGCAGCGTGCGGCGGCCTGGCCAAAATGGCCGGTTTCCTCCAGTGCGACAAGGAATCTGAGCTGCTTTATGTCCATGGGTGGCGTCCGTGGCGAGGCTGGTGTCGACCATAGCGGCCTGCCGGCCGCCTATCAGCGAGTGTCAAATATATAAAACTGCCTTTTGCATGCCGATAACAAAACTTCACAGATTTCATCGCCTTATAAATCGCTGCCTGCAGGGCTGATGAAAATACTCAGGCTGTTCGTCATTTTTGTTTGACATATTTGACGTTTTTGCCAGACTGCGCGGCCCGAGTCGCCGGGATCATCGGTGCCCCGACTCTATGCAGGGCCAGGATGGCCACAACAATAACCCTGTGATCTACCGTCCAGCCCCTGTCAGGCTGTTGGAAAAACTACCTGCGTTGCCATCGCTGCGTTTAAAAACAGGCTCAAAATGCTCATTTACCGCTCGTAAACTGCGCTTTTTCGCCTGTTTTTGCCTTGCGCTGGCTGCCTCGCCACCGTTTTTTCAACACCCTTCTACGCCTTGCGGGGAAGCATGCGGTGGATCGAGTTCTGGAACAGGACAACATGCTGATCTGGTTCGTCGCGCTGTATCTACTGGCCACCGTGGCCATCGGTTTCTATGCCTCCACGCGGGTGAAGAACACCCGTGACTTCGCCGCCGGCGGTCGCAGCATGGGCTTCCCCATCGTGGCCGCCATGGTGTTCGCCACCTGGTTCGGCTCCGAGGCGGTGTTGGGTATTCCCGCCACCTTCCTCGAAGAAGGCTTCGCCGGTATCGTCGAAGACCCCTTCGGCTCCTTCTGGTGCCTGTTCCTGGTGGGCGCGATCATCGCCCGCCCGCTGTACCGCCTGAACCTGCTGACCATCGGTGACTACTTCAAGAAGCGCTATGGCTCGCAGGTCGAGCTGATCGTCAGTCTGGTCATCGTGTTGTCCTACCTGGGCTGGATTGCCGCTCAGCTGATCGCCCTCGGCGTGGTGTTCAACGTGATCTCCGACGGTGCCATCAGCACCACCCAGGGCATGTTCCTCGGCACCTTCATCGTGCTGCTGTACACCCTGTTTGGCGGCATGTGGTCGATCGCCCTGACCGACTTCTTCCAGATGATCATCATTGTGGTTGGCCTGATTTACCTGGTCTGGCTGTTCAGTGACATGGCCGGCGGCGCCGATCTGGTGATCAGCCAGGCGGCCAGCGAAGGCAAGTTCACCTTCATGCACAGCTTCGAGCCGAAGGACATCGTCGCCTTCATCGGTGCGGCGGTGACCATGATGCTCGGCTCCATCCCGCAGCAGGACGTGTACCAGCGCGTGATGTCGGCGAAGAACGAGAACGTCGCCGCGCGTGCCTCGATGGCCGGCGCCGTGTTCTACCTGGGCTTCTGCATGTTGCCGATCTTCCTGGTGTATGCCGCCTCGATGATCGACCCGGCGCTGGTGCAGAAGTGGCTGGCCGAGGATTCGCAGATGATCCTGCCGCTGATGATCCTGGAGAAGACTCCGCTGATCGCGCAGATCTTCTTCTTCGGTGCACTGCTCTCGGCGATCATGTCGACCGCTTCCGGTACTCTGCTGGCGCCGTCGGTGACCCTGGCCGAGAACGTGCTCAAGCGCTTCCTGCCGGAGCTCAATGACAAGCAGTTCCTGCTGCTGATGCGTGTGACCATCCTGGTTTGCGCCGTCGGCACCCTGACCTTTGCCTTGAACTCCAATGCCAGCATCTACGAGATGGTTGGCAGCGCCTACTGCGTGACGCTGGTCGCCGCCGTGGTGCCGCTGTTCGCCGGTCTGTTCTGGAAGCGCGCGACTACCCAGGGGGCTCTGGTGTCCATCGCCTTCGGGCTGGTGTCCTGGATCTACCTGGAGTTCACCTGGACCGAAGACGCCTTCTGGCCGCCGCAGCTGGCCGGTCTGCTGTTCAGCCTGGCCGGCATGGTCATCGGTTCCCTGGCTCCGCAGTTCAAGCGCAACGACAACGATCTGCTGGCCGCTCAGCCGCAGTAAGTCTCGTGTGCTGACAGAAAAGACCCCGCCTTGGCGGGGTCTTTTCGTTTCGGCTGGCAATTCGGCTCGGGACGGATACCACCCCTCTCCCGCTCGTGGGAGAGGGGCCGGGGGAGAGGGACGTATTCCGTCCGGCCGGAGTAGCCCGGATGCAATCCGGGCGCGGAGCCGCCTGCCTTCCCGGATTGCATCCGGGCTACCAGCCTTCAGCTGAGTCGGCGCAGTAGGCCCAGGTAAAGGCAGGCGTTCCGCGCGCGCAAGGTCAGGTCGCTCGGTTCGTCGCGTAGCAGCAGCGCCTGGCGAGGGCGCAGGGCAAATTCGCGGCCACTATCCAGGCGTACCAGCAGCGCGCCGGCGTTGCACAGCAGCAGGCGGACCTCGGCTTCCTCGTTCAGCAGTCGCTCGCCATGCAGGTGCAGGTGGTGCAGGGACTGCTGCCAGTCGTCGCGCCGGCTCATCAGGTTCAGGTCGAGTACCGCGCCGTCTAGCGGCGTGGCGTCAATCACTTCCTCGCCGCTGAAGTCCAGCGCCTCGCCGCAGGCCTGCATCCTGGTCTCTCCGTTTGCCCGCTGCAGCAGCAGGTTGCCCTCCAGCAGGGCCAGGCTGCGCTGGATGCCGGGAAAGAGGGAGAAGGGGCCGGTGCTGGCCACCCGGGCGCAGCTGATGCGCCAGGCGGAATCATCCAGGCCGGCGTCGGGCGGGGCGATAGCCAGCTGGCGGGTGCTGCCGCCGCCGTTCTTCCAGGGGGTGGTGGGTAGTTGCTCAAGGTCGATGAGGTGGGCGGTCATGGCTGTTCCTGTGTAATGTATATACATATTCTGACGAAAGGCAGCTTGCCGTCCAGGCGCCATGATTGCGATCTAGCGAGTTATTTTGCAGTGTCAGGGCGAGTGGATGGCAACGTGGGGCTTGACGACTCATTGGTCACGGTTTAAATGTATATACATTGACGCCAAGGATAGCTTTGTAATGTCCCAGTCTCCCTCCGCGCGCCTGCTCTGGCGCGACGTGCAACTCTTCGATGGCCTGCAGGTGCGGGCCGAGCCCATGGCCGTGCTGGTCGAGGATGGGCGCATCGCCGGCCTGTGGTCCGAGTCCGCGTTCGACCCGGCACTGGCCGCCGGAGCCGAGAAGGCCGGTCGCTGCGGGGTGATGACCCCCGGCCTGGTCGACTGTCACACCCACCTGGTGTATGCCGGCGACCGCGCCGGCGAGTTCGAGCAGCGCCTGGAGGGGGTGAGCTACGAGGAAATCGCCAAGGCCGGCGGCGGCATCCTCAGCACCGTGCGCGCCACCCGCGCCGCCAGCGAGGACGAGCTGATCGCCGCCAGCCTGCCGCGCCTCGACGCGCTGCTGGCCGATGGCGTGACCACGGTGGAGATCAAGTCCGGCTACGGCCTGACCGTTGCCGATGAGCTGAAGATGCTGCGCGTCGCCCGTCGCCTCGGCGAGCTGCGCCCGGTGCGCGTCACCACCACCCTGCTCGGCGCCCACGCGCTGCCGCCGGAGTTTGCCGGCCGCAGCGACGACTATGTGACCCTGGTCTGCGAGCAGATGATCCCGGCCGCAGCAACCGAGCGCCTGGCCGATGCGGTGGACGTGTTCTGCGAGGGCATCGGCTTCTCCCCGGCGCAGTGCGAACGCATCTACCAGGCGGCCAAGGCCCATGGCCTGGCGCTCAAGGCGCATGCCGAACAGCTCTCCAATCTCGGTGGCAGCGCCCTGGCGGCACGCTACGGCGCACTGTCGGCCGACCATATCGAATACCTCGACGAGACCGGCGTGCGCGCCATGGCTGAGGCCGGCACCGTGGCTGTGCTGCTGCCCGGCGCTTTCCATGTGCTGCGCGAGACCCAGCTGCCGCCGATCGAGCTGCTGCGCCAGTACAACGTGACGATGGCTGTGGCCAGCGATGCCAACCCCGGCACTTCGCCGATCTGCATGCCCAGCCTGATGGCCAACCTGGCCTGCACCCTGTTCCGTCTGACCCCGCGCGAAGCCTTGAGCGGCATGACTGCCCACGCTGCCCGCGCCCTCGGCCGGCCCGAGCTGGGGCGTATCGAGGTCGGCGCGCCCGCCGACCTGTGCCTGTGGGACATCCGTCACCCGGCCGAACTGGCCTACGCGGTGCAGGCCGGTCGCCTGCGCCAGCGCATCTTCAATGGAGCCGTGACCCATGCTCGCTGATCGCTTCTCCCTCGATATCTGGACCGGGCGCACCGACCCCGAGCCGGACAGCCCGCGCTGGCACCAGCGCATCCAGGCGCTGGCCGAAGCCAGCGAGCCGGGCCTGGCCCTGCTCGGTTTCGCCTGCGATGAAGGCGTGCGCCGCAACCACGGCCGCGTCGGCGCCGCGCAAGGTCCGCTGGCCCTGCGCAAGGCCCTGGCCAACCTGGCCTGGCACCGCGAGGCGCCGGCCTATGACGCCGGTGACGTGACCTGCGAGGACGGCGACCTGGCCGCCGCCCAGGCGCGCCTGGCGCGTGGCGTCTGTGCGCTGCTGGATGCCGGCCACCTGCCGGTGGTGCTCGGTGGCGGCCACGAAGTGGCGTTCGGCAGCTGGTCAGGGTTGGCCGAGCATTTCTCGGGTAGTTCCGCCCCGCGCATCGGCATCGTCAATTTCGACGCCCACTTCGACCTGCGCGACCCGGCCCATGTGCAGTCCTCCGGCACCCCCTTCGCGCAGATCGCCGAGCAGTGCCAGGCCCGTGGCTGGCCGTTCCGCTACGCCTGCCTGGGCGTCAGCCGCCCCAGCAACACCCGTGCGCTGTTCAACCGCGCCGCCGAACTGGGCGTGCTGGTGCGCGAGGACCGCGAGATGCGCGAGGCCGGTCTGGCCGCTATCGCCGACGAGCTGGACGCCTTCCTCGCCGATTGCGATGCGCTGTACCTGACCATCGACATCGACGTGCTGCCGGCCTGCGAGGCGCCGGGCGTCAGCGCCCCGGCCGCGCGTGGCGTGCCGCTGGCGCTACTCGAGCCGCTGCTCGAACGCCTGCGCGATAGCGGCAAGCTGCGCCTGGTGGACTTCGCCGAGCTCAATCCGACCTACGACATCGACAACCGCACCGCCAAAGCGGCGGCGCGCCTGATTCATCTGCTCAGCCTCTGAGCGCCGAACAACAAGAGGAAACCGCTGTGACCACCAAATACCGCGACGTTGAAATCCGCGCCCCGCGCGGCACCGAACTGAATGCCAAGAGCTGGCTGACCGAAGCGCCGCTGCGCATGCTGATGAACAACCTCGACCCGGAAGTGGCCGAGAACCCCAAGGAACTGGTGGTGTACGGCGGCATCGGCCGCGCCGCGCGCAACTGGGAGTGCTACGACAAGATCGTCGAGACCCTGAAAGAGCTGAACGACGACGAGACCCTGCTGGTGCAGTCCGGCAAGCCGGTCGGCGTGTTCCGCACCCACAAGGACGCCCCGCGCGTGCTGATCGCCAACTCCAACCTGGTGCCGCACTGGGCCAACTGGGAACACTTCAACGAACTGGATGCTAAGGGCCTGGCCATGTACGGCCAGATGACCGCCGGCAGCTGGATCTACATTGGCAGCCAGGGCATCGTCCAGGGCACCTACGAGACCTTCGTCGAGGCCGGTCGTCAGCACTATGACGGCAACCTCAAGGGCCGC
The DNA here is from genome assembly GCF_029537485.1 of Pseudomonas sp. GOM6. Lineage (GTDB taxonomy): Bacteria > Pseudomonadota > Gammaproteobacteria > Pseudomonadales > Pseudomonadaceae > Aquipseudomonas. The sequence continues at coordinate 57,455 of NZ_JARPUS010000008.1, read as the reverse complement.
TGGGTATTGACCGCGGGCTTGGGTGGTATGGGCGGTGCCCAACCGCTGGCCGCGACCCTGGCCGGCGCCTGCTCGCTCAACATCGAGTGCCAGCAGACCAGCATCGATTTCCGCCTGCGCAGCCGCTATGTCGACGAGCAGGCCACTGATCTCGACGACGCCCTGGCGCGCATCGCCCAGTACACGGCCGAGGGCAAGGCCATCTCCGTCGCCTTGCTGGGCAACGCCGCCGAGATCCTGCCGGAACTGGTACGCCGTGGCGTGCGCCCGGATATGGTCACCGACCAGACCAGCGCACACGACCCGCTCAATGGCTACCTGCCAATCGGCTGGACCTGGGCCGAGTACAAGGACCGCGCCATCACCGACCCGGCCGGCGTGGTCAAGGCCGCCAAGCAGTCGATGGCCGTGCACGTGCAGGCCATGCTCGACTTCCAGAAGATGGGCGTGCCGACCTTCGACTACGGCAACAACATCCGTCAGATGGCCAAGGAAGAGGGCGTGGCCAACGCCTTCGATTTCCCCGGTTTCGTCCCGGCCTATATCCGTCCGCTGTTCTGCCGCGGCATCGGCCCGTTCCGCTGGGCGGCGCTGTCCGGCAACCCCGAGGACATCTACAAGACCGACGCCAAGGTCAAGGAACTGATCCCGGACGACGCCCACCTGCACCGCTGGCTGGACATGGCCCGCGAGCGCATCAGCTTCCAGGGCCTGCCGGCGCGTATCTGCTGGGTCGGCCTGGGCCTGCGCGCCAAGCTCGGTCTGGCCTTCAACGAGATGGTCCGCAGCGGCGAGCTGTCCGCGCCCATCGTCATCGGCCGCGACCACCTCGATTCCGGCTCGGTATCCAGCCCCAACCGCGAGACTGAAGCCATGCAGGACGGCTCCGACGCCGTGTCTGACTGGCCGCTGCTCAACGCCCTGCTCAATACCGCCAGCGGCGCCACCTGGGTCTCCCTGCACCATGGCGGCGGCGTGGGCATGGGCTTCTCCCAGCACTCCGGTATGGTCATCGTCTGCGATGGCACTGATGAAGCAGCCGCGCGCATCGCCCGCGTGCTGACCAACGACCCAGGCACCGGCGTCATGCGCCACGCCGACGCCGGCTACCAGATCGCCATCGATTGCGCCAAAGAGCAGGGCCTGAAGCTGCCGATGATCGGTTGAGGCCTTTCTGCAGCCTGCTGTGCGTCAGCCCGACGACGCAGCAGGCCGCAGGTAGCTGACTGACTCTTTGTACACTCCGCGTCCGCAGCCATTGGCACAACCATTTGGCTCTCGCTCGCTAGGCTTTAACCAAGCTCTGTGGAAGACAACAACATGAATACCCTGAACCTGAAACCCGGCCAGCTGACCCTGGCCGACCTGCGCGCCGCCTACCAGGCCCCGGTGCGCATGACCCTGGATGCGAGCGCCCATGAGGCGATCGACGCCAGCGTCGCCTGCGTCGAGAGCATCATCGCCGAAGGCCGCACCGCCTACGGCATCAACACCGGTTTCGGCCTGCTGGCTTCGACCCGCATCGCCAACGCCGACCTGGAAAAGCTGCAGCGCTCGCTGGTGCTGTCGCACGCCGCCGGTATCGGCGAGCCGCTGAGCGACGCCATGGTGCGCCTGATCATGCTGCTGAAGATCAACAGCCTGGCGCGCGGTTTCTCCGGCATCCGCCGCAAGGTGATCGAGGCGCTGATCGCTCTGGTCAACGCCGAGGTCTACCCGCATATCCCGCTGAAAGGCTCGGTCGGCGCGTCCGGTGACCTGGCGCCGCTGGCGCATATGTCCCTGGTACTGCTGGGCGAGAGCCAGGCTCGCTATAAAGGAGAGTGGCTGCCGGCCACCGAGGCCCTGGCCGTCGCCGGCCTGGAGCCGATGACCCTGGCCGCCAAAGAAGGTCTGGCCCTGCTCAACGGCACCCAGGTGTCCACCGCCTACGCCCTGCGTGGCCTGTTCGAAGGCGAAGACCTGTACGCCGCCGCCAGTGTCTGCGGCGCGCTCAGCGTCGAGGCCCTGCTCGGTTCGCGTTCGCCTTTCGATGCGCGCATCCACAATGCCCGTGGCCAGCGCGGGCAGATCGATGCGGCGGCGGCCTTCCGTCACCTGCTCGGCGCCAGCAGCGAGATCGGCCGCTCCCACGAGGCCTGCGACAAGGTGCAGGACCCCTACTCCCTGCGCTGCCAGCCGCAGGTCATGGGCGCCTGTCTGACCCAGCTGCGCCAGGCCGCCGAAGTGCTGGCGGTGGAAGCCAACGCGGTGTCGGACAACCCGCTGGTGTTCGCCGCCGAAGGCGAGGTGATCTCCGGCGGCAACTTCCACGCCGAGCCGGTGGCCATGGCCGCCGACAACATCGCCCTGGCCATCGCCGAAATCGGCTCGCTCAGTGAGCGGCGCATCTCGCTGATGATGGACAAGCACATGTCGCAGCTGCCGCCGTTCCTGGTGGCCAACGGTGGGGTGAACTCCGGCTTCATGATCGCCCAGGTCACTGCCGCGGCACTGGCCAGCGACAACAAGGCCCTGGCCCACCCGCACAGCGTCGACAGCCTGCCGACCTCGGCCAACCAGGAAGACCACGTGTCGATGGCACCGGGCGCCGGCAAGCGCCTGTGGGAAATGGCCGCCAACACCCGCGGCATCCTCGCCGTGGAGTGGCTGGGGGCCTGCCAGGGCCTGGACTTCCGCGAGGGGCTGAAGAGCACGGAGGCCTTGGAACAGGCCCGCCAAGTGCTGCGTGCCAAGGTGCCTTACTACGTGGAAGACCGCTTCTTCGCCCCGGATATCGCCGCTGCGAATGATCTGCTCGGCGAGCGCGTGCTCAGCCACCTGCTGCCGGCCGGCATGCTGCCGTCGCTGGGCTAAGGGTGCTGGCGCCGCCTCCCAAGGCTGGGAGAGCGGCGCCGTGCTCGGCTATCATCCGCTGCAACCGGGTCATCCCAAGGAGTTGTCGTGACCAGCAACACCCCGCGCTACAAGGCGATCGAGGATTTCTTGCTCGAGCGCATCCACGACGGCACCTACCCGGTCAATCACCAGATTCCCCCCGAAGAACAGCTGGCGCGCGATTTCGGCGTCAGCCGCATGACCGCGAATAAAGCCATCCAGCATCTGGTGCAGCAGGGCTACCTGCTGCGTCAGGCTGGGCTCGGTACTTTCGTCACCGACCGCAAGGCCGAATCCTCGCTGCACGACGTGCTCAATATCGCCAGCGAAGTGCGCGCCCGTGGCCACGACTACAGCAACGACGTGATTCGTTGCGAGGCCGTGGCGGCCGACGACGAGGTGGCCCTGCGCCTCGGCCTGCGCCTGGGCGCCCAGGTGTTCCACAGCATCCTGGTGCACCGCGAGAACGGCGTGCCGATCCAGCTGGAGGATCGCTTCGTCAATCCGCGCTGGGTACCCCACTACCTGGATGCCGACTTCAGCCAGCAGACGCCCAACGAAGTGCTGGTGGCCAGCTGCCCGATCAGTGACGTGGAACATGTGGTCGAGGCCGTACTTGTCGATGCGCAGACTGCCGCCTGGCTGGACATGCAGCCGAGCATGCCGTGCCTGTCGATGATCCGCCGCACCTGGTCGGACGAGCATCTGGTCAGCTACGCGCGGCTGATCCACCCCGGCGAGCGCTACAAGCTGCGTTCCAACAGCAAGCGTCGCTGATTGTTCACTGCCGCCCGTTTTATACCGGGCAACTGCGCCACTGCCGGCTATTCTGCGAGTAACCCCGGCGGAACCGGATGTCGGGCGTAGATCAGCACAAGGGGGCGTCATGCGTGCATGGTTAATGGGGGTTGGGGGTTGTTTGGGATTTTTGGCTCTAGGGGTACAGGCTGAACCCTTGCGTTTGACGGAAGTGGATATGGAGGAAAAGGTCAACGGCGTGCTGGCGCTGATGTCTTTTTCGGTGGTGCCGGACCTGGCTTCCAGTTCGCTCAGCTTCAATGATGCGCAAAGCGATAACCCGGACCTGACCATGGTCCAGTTCGGCGGCGGTGCGACCATGGGCGAGGACTTCCCGCTCTACCTGGAAGGCTCGGCCGCCTATAGCCGCTATGACCCGCGCTTCATCCTCACCAACGGCCAGGACAGCCGACGGGTGCCGCTGAAGTGGACCACGGTGTCGGCCACCGGCGGCATCGGCTGGGACTTCGCCCTGAACGACGAGTGGGTGCTGCGGCCCATCGCCAACTTCTCACTGGGCTACATGAGCAGCGATATCAACCTGGCCCGGGTCTTCGTCAACCAGCGCTTCGACCGCGACATCGAGTTTCTCGATGACGGCCACATGAAGGTGGGGGGGCTGGGCGGTTCGCTGATGCTCGACTGGGAGCGAGTGCGGCCCGATTACGAAGTGGACCTGGAGCTGCGCTACAGCAACATCGAGCTGCACAACATCGGCGGCGACAACGGCATCGACGGCTCGGCCAGTGCCGAGGCCACCAATCTGTGGGCGCGCTGGCGCGCACCTACCGGCATCATCACCCTGCAACGGCCGCTGCGCTATGTGCTGGAGCACTCCTATTCCGAATACCTGGGCGACCAGCGCGGGGCGCTCGGCTTCGACCGCCTGTTCACCGTCGGTGCCGGTGTCGAGCTGGACTCCAGCGCCTACGACGTGATCATCACCCGCACCCGTTTAGTGATGCGCTACATGTGGGGCAACAACGTGCACGGTACCTCGCTGGGCCTGGCTGTCAGTTTCTGAGGGGCTTGCTGGCATCAAACTGCCACATTAGACAGCTTCCGAATCATGGCTAGTCTCAAAAGGTCTCTTGGCATTGCGAGAGACACACCATAGGGAGATAGCGTGATGCGACTGTTTAAACAACTCACGTTGGTTGCTGCCGCGCTTGTGGCAACAACCGCAGTAGCGGCGGAGAAACCCAACATTCTGGTGATCTGGGGCGACGACATCGGCACCTGGAACATCAGCCACAACAACCGCGGCATGATGGGCTACGAGACGCCCAACATCGATCGCATTGCCAACGAAGGCCTGTCCTTCACCGATTACTACGGTCAGCAGAGCTGCACTGCCGGCCGCGCAGCCTTCATCGGCGGCAACGTGCCGGTGCGGACTGGCATGACCAAGGTCGGCCTGCCAGGTGCCGAACAGGGCTGGCAGAAAACCGACGTAACCATGGCCACCGTGCTCAAGAGCCAGGGCTATGCCACCGGCCAGTTCGGCAAGAATCACCAGGGCGACCGCGACGAGCACCTGCCGACGCAGCATGGTTTCGACGAGTTTCTCGGTAACCTCTACCACCTCAATGCCGAGGAAGAGCCGGAGAACCGTGACTATCCGGGCGACATGAAGCTGGCCAACGGCAAGACCTTCCGCGAGCAGTTCGGCCCGCGCGGCGTGTTGCATGCCACTGCCGACGGCAAGATCGAGGACACCGGCCCGCTGACCAAGAAGCGCATGGAGACCATCGACGAGGAAACCCTGGCCGGTGCCATCAACTTCATCAAGAAGCAGAAGGAGGCTGACAAGCCGTTCTTCGTCTGGTGGAACGCCACCCGCATGCACTTTCGCACCCACGTGAAGGAAGCCAACAAGGGCATCTCCGGCCCGAGCGGCGACGAGTACCACGATGGCATGGTCGAGCATGACCGGATGGTGGGCGAACTGCTCAAGACCCTGGACGATCTGGGCATCGCCGAAAACACCATCGTCATGTATTCGACCGATAACGGCCCACACTTCAATACGTGGCCGGATGCTGCCAATACGCCGTTCCGTAGCGAGAAAAACTCCAACTGGGAGGGTGCCTACCGTGTGCCGACTTTCGTGCGCTGGCCTGGCAAGTTCCCGGCAGGCAAGACGCTCAATGGCATCGTCAGCCACGAAGACTGGCTGCCGACCTTTGCCAGCATAGCCGGTGCGCCGGACATCAAGGACAAGCTGCTCAAGGGTGTCGAGCTGAACGGACGCAAGTACCGCAACTACATCGACGGCTATGATCAGACTGATTACCTGATGGGCAAGGGCGAAGCGCCACGCAAGGAGTTCTGGTACGTCAACGACGACGGCCAGATCGTGGCGGCGCGCTATGACGACTGGAAGGTTGTGTTCCTGGAGAACCGCGGCCAGGCCTTCGAGGTGTGGCGCGAGCCTTTCGTCGAACTGCGCGTGCCACTGATCTTCAACCTGCGTCGCGACCCATTCGAGAAGGCGCAGCACAGTGCCAACACCTATAACGACTGGGTGCTTGAGCGGGCTTTCGTGATCGTGCCGATTCAGGCCATGGCTGCGAGGTTCCTGCAAACCATGAAGGATTACCCGCCTAGCCAGACGCCAGGTTCGTTCAACCTGAGTTCCATTGAGGCCAAGCTCAAGGCCGGTGCGGGCCACTGAGTCGCATGTCACTCTACTAACAGGTCGGGCAATCCGGCCTGCTATCCAGGGGCTCATTCGTCTGGCACGTTGAGCCCCTGTTCATTTCTGTGGTGAAACCTGCTTGCCCCGAACCGTCCGTCGCTTCAGTCGCTCCCTTGCCGATCTCTGGATACGCTCTGTCGAGCCTGCGTAAGGTGTCGCGGCGGGTACTGGCATCCGCCGATGCGCCTGCTGCACGTCCTGATCAATGGCTTTCATGGCCTCGACCTCACAACCCTTCGGCTGGGACTAGGCCGGGCGCTTCTGTACGACGAACACGGCGACGCAGCCACGCTCGCCACGAGGGTTGTGCTTGAGCACAAGGAGCGAACATGAGTTCCCACAGCGAACTGAAAGCCCTGGTCGACAGCTGGGAGGCGGCCAACCGTGACCGCGATGTCGATGCCATCCTTGACCACTATGCCGCCGACCTGGTCGCCTTCGATGCCATCCTGCAACTGCAGTTCAAGGGCCGCGAAGTCTACAAGGCGCACTGGAAGAGCTGCCTGGAAATGTGTGGCGGCCCCATGACCTTCGAGGTGCACCAGTTGCAGCAGTGGGGCGAGGGCGACGTCGGTTTCGGCCACTTCCTTTGCCACTGCGGTGGCACCGATGCGGAGGGCAATAGCCACGACGGCTGGATGCGCGTGACCCAGGGATACCGGCGCCTCGGTGGGCAGTGGCGCATCGTTCACGACCATTTCTCCGCGCCATTCGACCCGGAGACTGGTCAGGCGCTGTTTGCTTTGCAGCCCTGACGGAGTGGGCTCTGTGGGAGCGGAGTGCCGCCTAACCGCTTCCACACACATTGCCGAGCACAAGCTGTAGGAGGGGCCTTGGCCTCGACGATTTTGAGTTGCCAAGATCGCGGCCAAGGCCCCTCCTACAAAAAACAGCACGTGTCTGACCAAGGCGTCAGGCTCTGCGAGCGAAGCCGGCGCTTCCTGCTCTACAATCGGGACTTTTCGCCAGACCAAGGAGCTGCCGTGGAATCGGTCATCGCGGTCGAGAACCTGAACAAGACGTACAAATCCGGCCATCCGGCCCTGAAGAACATCAACCTAGATATCCGCAAGGGCGAGATCTTCGCCCTGCTCGGGCCCAACGGCGCCGGCAAGACCACCCTGATCAGCATCATCTGCGGCATCGTCAATCCGGGCGATGGCCGGGTGCGCGTGGCTGGCCATGACATCAAGGCCGACTACCGCGCGGCGCGCTCGGCCATCGGCCTGGTGCCGCAGGAGCTGGTCAACGACGTGTTCGAAACCGTGTGGGCCACGGTCAGATTCAGCCGCGGTCTGTTCGGCAAGAAGCCGGACGACGCCTACCTGCAGCAGCTGCTCAAGGAGCTGTCGCTGTGGGACAAGCGCGACGCCAAGATCTTCGAGTTGTCCGGCGGAATGAAGCGTCGGGTGATGATCGCCAAGGCGCTGTCCCATGAGCCGCAGATCCTGTTCCTCGACGAACCCACTGCGGGCGTCGACGTCGAGCTGCGCCGCGACATGTGGCACATGGTGCGCCAGCTGCGCGAGCGCGGCGTGACCATCATCCTCACCACCCACTACATCGAAGAAGCCGAGGAGATGGCCGACCGCATCGGCGTGATCCGCAAGGGCGAGATCCTGCTGGTGGAAGACAAGCAGACCCTGATGCACCGCCTGGGCAAGAAGCAGCTGCTGCTGCAGCTCAAGCAGCCGCTGGCCTGCGTACCGGCCGAGCTGGCCAGCTATGGCCTGGAGCTGAGTGACGAGGGCCACGCCCTGGTGTTCACTTTCGACGCTCAGCGCGAGCACACCGGCATCGCCGAACTGCTCAAGGACCTGGCCCAGCACGGCATCGACTTCAAGGATCTGCAGTCCAGCGAAAGCTCGCTGGAAGACATCTTCGTCAGCCTGGTGCATGAGAAGGAACGCGCATGAACCTGCAAGCCATCAAATCCATCTACCTGTTCGAACTGCACCGCACCTGGCGCACCCTGCTGCAGAGCATCGCCACCCCGGTGATTTCCACCTCGCTGTACTTCGTGGTGTTCGGCTCGGCCATCGGTTCGAGCATGACCGAGGTGCACGGTGTCAGCTACGGCGCCTTCATTGTGCCGGGCCTGATCATGCTGGCGCTGCTCACCGAGAGCATCGGCAACGCCTCGTTCGGCATCTACATGCCCAAGTACTCGGGGACCATCTACGAGTTGCTGTCGGCGCCGGTGTCGTTCTTCGAGATCCTGCTCGGCTATGTCGGCGCGGCGGCGACCAAGTCGGTGATCCTCGGCCTGATCATCTTTCTCACCTCGCGGCTGTTCGTCGATTTCGAGGTGGCGCATCCGATCTGGGCGCTGGCGCTGCTGGTGCTGACGGCCATCACCTTCTGCCTGTTCGGCTTCATCATCGGTGTATGGGCCGATGGCTGGGAGAAGCTGCAGGTGGTGCCGGCGCTGATTGTCACGCCATTGGCCTTCCTCGGCGGCAGCTTCTACTCGATCAGCATGCTGCCGGAGCTGTGGCAGAAGCTGACCCTGTTCAACCCTGTGGTCTATCTGATCAGCGCGTTCCGCTGGGCCTTCTTCGGCGTCGCCGACGTCAGCCTGGGCCTGAGCCTGGGCATGATCTTCGGTTTCCTGCTGGCCTGCGTGCTGGTGGTGAGCTGGATCTTCAAGACCGGCTATCGCCTGCGGCAGTGATCGCCGTTACCGAGCAGGGCGCCACGCAAGGTGGCGTCATGCGCTGAAGCGCTGCCCGGAAATCGCCGGGTGGTAGATCGGCTGGATCTTGTTCCCGGCCGGGTCCAGCAGGTGGAAGCTGTGGGCGCCGTCGCCATGGGCGAACGGGCGGTCGAGCAGGGTCACCCCGCATTCCTTGAAATAGGCATACCAGGCGTGCAGCTCGTCGAGGCTGTCGACCACGAAACCATAGTGGTCGACCACCTGCACGCCGCTGCTCGGCGCATAGGCGCGGCCCAGAGACAGGTTGTCGTTGCCACAGGTCAGGTACACCAGGTCTTCGTTGGCGCGGTTGAGTACCTGCATGCCCAGCACGTCGACGTAGAAGCGCTCGCACGCCTCCAGGTTGGGTACCAGGATCGCCACATGGCGCAGACCGTTGAGTCTTCCGGGGCGGTTGGGCATCATGGCTCTCCACTTTGTATACAAAATTAAGTCAATATTCGTACAAAAGGAGAGGTCATGTACAGCATCCTGCTCAAGACCCGTCTGCGTCCGGGGAGTCTCGACGTCTTCATGGACGCCATGCGCGTCAACGCCGCCGCCTCGGTGCGCGACGAACCGGGCTGCCTGGCCTTCGATGTGCTGCGCGACCGCCACGAGGCGGACCTGGTCTGGTTGTACGAGGTGTACAGCGACGAGGCCGCGCTGGATGCCCATATGCAGACCGCACACTTCCAGGCCAGCCGGCCCCTGGTGGAGCCGCTGATCCTGGAGCAGTCGGTGATCGAGGCGGACGTGCTGGCCTTCAACCCGCGCGCTTGAGCCGCGTTCAGCCGGCGCTGCGCAGCATCGCGCGCAGCAGTACTTCGCAGCCGGCGGCGAGGTGCTCGGGGTCGGCGTTCTCGATCTCGTTGTGGCTGATGCCGCCCTCGCAGGGCACGAAGATCATCCCGGCCGGGGCCAGTTCGGCGAGGAAGATGGCGTCGTGGCCGGCGCCGCTGACGATGTCCATGTGCGACAGCCCCATCTCGGCGGCGGACTGGCGCACGGCCTCGACGCACGCGGCGTTGAAGTACAGCGGCGGGAAGTCGGCGGTGGGCGTCAGCTCGTAGCTCAGGCCGTGGCGCGCGCAGCTGGCCTCGATGACCTGGCGGATCTCGCCGACCATGTCGTCCAGCTGGGCCGGGTCGAGGTGGCGCATGTCCAGGGTCATCCACACCTCGCCGGGGATCACGTTGCGCGAGCCGGGGCGCAGGTTGAGGCAGCCGACCGTGCCGCAGGCGTGCGGCTGGTGGCTGTGGGCGATGCGGTTGAGCGCGCTGACGATCTCCGCGGCGCCGACCAGGGCGTCCTTGCGCAGGTGCATCGGCGTGGGGCCGGCATGGGCCTCGACGCCGCTCAGGTGCAGGTCGAACCACTTCTGCCCCAGCGCGCCGAGCACCACGCCGATGGTCTTGGCCTGGTCTTCGAGGATCGGGCCCTGCTCGATATGCGCCTCGTAGTAGGCGCCCACCGCGTGGCCGCTGGGTGCGCGGTTGCCGGCGTAGCCGATGGCCTGCAGCGCCTCGCCGACGCTGACGCCATCGGCATCGCGGATGGCCAGGGTATCGTCCAGGGTGAATTTCTCGGCGAACACGCCGGAGCCCATCATGCACGGGGCGAAGCGTGAGCCTTCCTCGTTGGTCCACACCACCACTTCCAGCGGCGCCTCGGTCTGCACGCCGAGGTCATTGAGGGTGCGCAGCACTTCCAGGCCGGCCATCACGCCGAAGCAGCCGTCGAACTTGCCGCCGGTGGGCTGGGTGTCGATGTGGCTGCCGGTCATCACCGGCGCCAGCGCCAGATTGCGCCCGGCGCGGCGGGCGAAGATGTTGCCGATGGCGTCGACGCTGACCGTGCAGCCGGCGTCTTCGCACCAGCCAACGAACAGGTCGCGGGCCTGGCGGTCGAGGTCGCTCAGGGCCAGGCGGCAGACGCCGCCCTTGGTGGTGGCGCCGAGCCGGGCCAGGTCCATCAGCGATTGCCACAGGCGTGCGCTGTCGATATGCCGGGCAGGGCTGCCCAGCACGCTGTCGAGTGTGTTCATGGTCGCTCTCCGAGAAGCCGGCGCCGTGCGGCGCCGGCAGGGGGGATCAGGCGGCGGCCTTGCGCGCGCCGCTCAGGCTGCCGAGCTTGAGGCCGGCGCAGAGGTAGTACAGAGCGCCACCGAGCAGCGAGCCGGTGAACCAGCCGTAGCTGTAGAACCAGCCGAGCAGGCCGGTGGTCATGGCCAGCACGGTCAGCGCCACCGGCACGCCGAGGGCGATGAAGCCGGCCCAATTGACCGCCGGGTAGGCGCCGCCGTCGAGGTACAGCGACGGCAGATCGAGCTGCTGGCGGCGCACCAGGAAGTAGTCGACCACCATGATCCCGGCAATCGGCCCGAGCAGGCTGGAGTAGCCCAGCAGCCAGTTGGAGTAGAGGCTTTCCAGGCTGACGTCGGAGGCGATCACGCCGGCCTTCTTCAGCAGCTCGTGGCCCATCAGCAGCAGGCCGACCAGGCCGGTGATCAGCACCGCCTTGGTACGGTTGATCAGCTTCGGCGCGATGTTCTGGAAGTCATTGGTCGGCGACACGATGTTGGCCGCGGTGTTGGTCGACAGCGTGGCGATGATGATCAGCGCCATGGCCAGGGCGACCCAGACCGGGCTGTCGATATGGCCGATCAGGCTGACCGGGTCGGCCACGGTTTCGCCGACCAGCGAGGCCGAGGCGGCGGTGAGCACCACGCCGAGCGCGGCGAACAGGAACATGGTCAGCGGCAGGCCGACCACCTGGCCGATGATCTGGTCCTTCTGGCTGCGCGCATAGCGGCTGAAGTCCGGGATGTTCAGCGACAGGGTGGCCCAGAAGCCGACCATGGCGGTGAGGCCGGCGAAGAAGTAGCTGGCCACGCCGTCACCTTCCGGACGCTTGGGCGGCTGCGCCAGCAGTTCGCTCAACGACACCTGCGGCATGGCCCAGGCCAGCAGGCCGACACCGACGGCCAGCAGCAGCGGGGCGGAGAGGGTTTCCAGCCATTTGATCGACTCGGCGCCGCGCAGCACCACCCACAGGTTGAGTGCCCAGAACACGAAGAAGCCGATCACCTCGCCGATGCCGCCGAGGGCCTTCCAGTCGGGGAAGATCGAGCCGAGGAACAGGTGGATGGCCAGGCCGCCGAACATGGTCTGGATGCCGAACCAGCCGCAGGCCACCAGGGCGCGCACCAGGCACGGCACGTTGGAGCCGAGGATGCCGAACGAGGAGCGCAGCACCACCGGGAAGGGGATGCCGTACTTGGTGCCGGGGAAGGCGTTGAGGGTGAGCGGGATCAGCACCACGATGTTGGCCAGCAGGATGGTCAGCAGCGCCTCGCCGACCGACAGGCCGAAGTAGGCGGTGAGCACACCGCCCAGGGTGTAGGTGGGCACGCAGATGGCCATGCCGACCCACAGCGCGGTGATGTGCACGCTGCGCCAGGTGCGCTCGGCCACCTTGGTCGGCGCGATGTCTTCGTTGTAGCGCGGGCTGTCGAGCACCTCCGCGCCGGCGTTCATTTCGTAGAGCCCGTCTTGGGCCGTGACCTCGGTTCTGCTGTGCATGGGGCCTCTCCAGTGTCGTCGTATCGCTGTTCTTATGCGTGCGGCAGAGCCTTCACGCTGACGGCTGAGGCCACAGTCAATAAGCGTGCCGAAACTGTCCGAACGGTCGGAAATACTCGCCATGCCCAGGCAATACGGGCACTTGCGCCGGGTGGCCGCTTCGCCATGCAACACCATCGGCGGTGGTTCTGGCAATGCTGTCCTCGGCGGCAGGTTTCAAACTGGTGCGTGAAAATATTTTTTGCCCGCTGCCGGTTTCCGCCGCCGGCGAGCAACTGCCTGTTTTGTCTGATTTTTCACCTTTCAAAGCAAAAGCTGACGTATGGGTCAAACTGGTGCGCGGTCCTCACCATTTTGGTGATTTTCATAAAATATCCTTTTAAAACAATATCTTGATAGATGTTAGTGGGTGCCTATGGCCTGCTTGCATGAATCGTTCTGTGCGGATAGCTTTTGATCCTGTCTTGCGCGACAGGTTATGGATTCGCGCCGCTCAGAGAGGACTGCGAGATGACGCTACTGATACGCGGGGGCACCGTGGTGACCCACGAGGAAAGCTACCGGGCCGACGTGCTGTGCGGCGATGGACGCATCCTGGCCATCGGTGAAAACCTTGAGCTGCCGGCCGGCGCCGAGGTGCTGGAGGCCGGCGACCTGCTGGTGATGCCCGGCGGCATCGACCCGCACACGCACATGGAGCTGCCCTTCATGGGCACCGTGGCCAGCGAGGATTTCTACAGCGGCACCGCCGCCGGCCTGGCCGGCGGCACCACCTCGATCATCGACTTCGTCATCCCCAACCCGCGCCAGTCGCTGCTGGAGGCGTTCCAGCAGTGGCGCGGCTGGGCCGAGAAATCCGCCGCCGACTACGGCTTCCACGTCGCCGTGACCTGGTGGAGCGAGCAGGTCAGCGAGGAGATGGGCGTGCTGGTGCGCGAGCACGGCATCAACAGTTTCAAGCACTTCATGGCCTACAAGAACGCCATCATGGCCGCCGACGACACCCTGGTGGCCAGCTTCGAGCGTTGCCTGGAGCTGGGCGCCATGCCCACCGTGCACGCGGAGAACGGCGAGCTGGTCGACCACCTGCAGCGCAAGCTGCTGGCCCAGGGCATCACCGGCCCCGAGGCGCATCCGCTGTCGCGTCCGGCGCAGGTCGAGGGCGAGGCCGCCAGCCGCGCCATCAGCATCGCCGGCACCCTCGGCGTGCCGCTGTACCTGGTGCATGTCTCCACCGAGGACGCCGTGGAGCAGATCCGCCTGGCCCGGCGCAATGGCCAGCCGGTGTACGGCGAAGTGCTGCCCGGCCACCTGCTGCTCGACGATGGCGTGTACCAGAGTGCCGACTGGCAGTTCGCCGCCGGCCATGTGATGAGCCCGCCGTTCCGTCCGGCGCATCACCAGCGCGCGCTGTGGCAGGGCCTGCAGAGTGGCGACCTGCAGACCACCGCCACCGACCACTGCTGTTTCTGCGCCGAGCAGAAGGCCGCCGGGCGTAACGATTTCAGCAAGATTCCCAACGGCACTGCCGGCATCGAAGACCGCATGGCCGTGCTGTGGGACGCCGGGGTCAACAGCGGCAAGCTGTCGATGCACGAGTTCGTCGCCATCACCAGCACCAACACCGCCAAGCTGTTCAACCTCTACCCGCGCAAGGGCGCGGTGCGCGTCGGCGCCGATGCCGACCTGGTGCTGTGGGACCCGCAGGGCAGTCGCACCATTTCCGCCAGCACCCACCACCAGAACGTCGACTTCAACATCTTCGAGGGCCGCCAGGTGCTCGGCGTGCCGCGCCACACCATCAGCCAGGGCCGCCTGGTCTGCTGCGACGGCGATCTGCGCGCCGTGCGCGGCGCCGGTCGCTACCTGCCGCGCCCGGCCTGGCCGAGCGCCTACCAGGCCCTGCAGCGCCGCGCCGAACAGCAGCAACCGCTGCCCGTCGCCCGCTAAGCCATACCTTTGCGGACTGTGCCGCAGAGCGCAGCCGTTGTTCATTTCCTAGCTGCCTTGCCCGCCGCCTCGCCGCGGCGCACCGATAACAACAGCACCAGAGGCAAGCACCGTGATCGACCTCGACCATCTACCCCGGCCCTCGGCCCCCCATGCCGAGCTGGCCAGCCAGTTCGGCGACCTCACGCCGCCGCTCAACGCACGCCAGGCGCAGCTCGAAAGCGAGCGCTGCCTGTACTGCTACGACGCGCCTTGCATCACCGCCTGTCCCAGCGAGATCAACATCCCTTCGTTCATCCGCAACATCGCCCAGGACAACGTGCGCGGCGCCGCGCAGACCATTCTCGAAGCCAACATCCTCGGCGGCAGCTGCGCCCGCGTATGCCCCACGGAGATCCTCTGCCAGCAGGCCTGCGTGCGGAACAACGCCCAGGAATGTGCGCCGGTGCTGATCGGCCAGCTGCAACGCTTCGCCCTCGATAACAGCGACTTCAGCGAGCATCCGTTCCAGCGCGCCGAGTCCAGCGGCCGGCGCATCGCCGTGGTCGGCGCCGGCCCGGCCGGGCTGTCCTGCGCCCACCGGCTGGCCATGCTCGGCCACGACGTGGTGCTGTTCGAGGCCGAGGACAAGGCCGGCGGCCTCAACCAGTACGGCATCGCCCAGTACAAGCTGCCGGACGACTTCGCCCAGCGCGAGGTGGAGTTTCTCCTCGGCATCGGCGGTATCGAACTGCGCACCGGCCAGCGCCTGGGTGACAACCTCGACCTCGGTGCGTTGTACCGCGAATACGATGCGGTGTTCCTCGGCCTCGGCCTGGGTGCCAGCCGCCAGCTCGGCCTGACCGGCGAGGATGCCCCCGGCCTGGCCGCCGCCACCCAGTGGATCAAGGCGCTGCGCCAAAGCGACGACTACGCCACCTTGCCGCTGGCGCGCCAGTGCCTGGTGCTCGGCGCCGGCAACACCGCCATCGACATGGCGGTGCAGATGAAGCGCCTCGGCGCGGAGGAAGTGACCCTGGTCTATCGCCGCGGCTTCGCCGAAATGGGCGCCACCGGCCACGAGCAGGAAATTGCCAAGGCCAACGGCGTGCGCCTGCTGACCTGGGCGCGTCCGCAGCAGGTGCTGCTCGATGAGCAGGGTTGCGTGCGCGGTATGCAGTTCGCCCGCACCGAGCTGGTCGAGGGCCGCCTGCAGGACTGCGGCGAGCCGTTCGAGCTGCCTGCCAGCGGCATCTTCAAAGCCATCGGTCAGGCCTTCGAGCCGGCCGCGCTGAGCGATGCCACGGCCAGCGAACTGCGCCGCGACGGCGAGCGCATCTGGGTCGACGCCGCGTTCCGCACCAGCCTGCCCGGCGTGTATGCCGGCGGCGACTGCGTGCAGCCGGGCCAAGACCTCACCGTACAGGCCGTGCAGCACGGCAAGCTGGCCGCCCAGGCCATTCACCAGGACCTAATGACTCAAGTGGAGGTGGCGTGATGGCTGACCTGTCGATCGATTTCGCCGGCATCAAGGCGCCCAACCCCTTCTGGCTGGCCTCCGCGCCGCCCACCGACAAGGCCTACAACGTCGAGCGCGCCTTCGAGGCAGGCTGGGGCGGGGTGGTGTGGAAAACCCTCGGCGAGGACCCGGCGGCGGTCAACGTCTCCTCGCGTTACTCCGCGCACTACGGCAAGAACCGCGAGGTGCTGGGCTTCAACAACATCGAGCTGATCACCGACCGCAGCCTGGAAATCAACCTGCGCGAGATCGAGCAGGTGAAGAAGAACTGGCCCGACCGCGCGCTGATCGTCTCGCTGATGGTGCCCTGCGAAGAGGAGTCGTGGAAATTCATCCTGCCGCTGGTCGAGGCCACCGGCGCCGACGCCATCGAGCTCAACTTCGGCTGCCCGCACGGCATGCCCGAGCGCGGCATGGGCGCGGCCGTGGGCCAGGTGCCACAGTACGTGGAAATGGTCACCCGCTGGTGCAAGACCTACTGCCGCCTGCCGGTGATCGTCAAACTCACCCCCAACATCACCGACGTGCGCATGCCGGCCCGCGCCGCCCTGGCCGGCGGCGCCGATGCGGTGTCGCTGATCAACACCATCAACTCCATCACCTCGCTCGACCTCGACGCCATGGTCGCCCGCCCCATCGTCGGCGGGCGCAGCACCCACGGCGGCTACTGCGGCTCGGCGGTCAAGCCGATCGCCCTGAACATGGTCGCCGAGATCGCCCGCGACCCGAGCACCCACGGCCTGCCCATCTCCGGCATCGGCGGTATCGGCAGCTGGCGCGACGCTGCCGAGTTCATCGCCCTTGGCTGCGGCTCGGTGCAGGTGTGCACGGCGGCCATGCTGCATGGTTTTCGCATCGTCGAAGAGATGAAGGACGGCCTGTCGCGCTGGATGGACGAGAAGGGCTATGCGCGCATCGCCGACTTCTCCGGCAAGGCGGTGGCCAACACCACCGACTGGAAGTACCTGAACATGAACTACCAGGTCATCGCCAAGATCGACCAGGACGCCTGCATCGGCTGCGGCCGCTGTTTCATCGCCTGCGAGGACACCTCGCACCAGGCCATCGAAAGCCTGGCCAAGGCCGAGGGCGGGCGCCTGTACGAGGTCAAGGACGAGGACTGCGTGGGCTGCAACCTGTGCCAGATCACCTGCCCGGTGGAAAACTGCATCACCATGGTCGAGCAGCCGACGGACAAGCCCTACATGAACTGGACGCAGGACCCGCGCAACCCCTACCGCGAGGTGGTGTAACACGGGCTTGTAGGAGGGGCCTTGGCCGCGACCTAGGCCGCACAGAAGCGTCGCGGCCAAGGCCCCTCCCACAAAAGCTGCTCTATCAGCTCGCGCATAAGCCGCTTATCTCGTGTGCTTGAAGCATTGGTTTCGCCCTGCTGGGCGACCTTCTTTTGTCAGTCGCCACAAAAGAAGGCAAAAACGCTTGCCCCTGCATACGGCCCTACGCTGCGCTTCGGGTGCCTTCGTTCCACCATTGCTCCGAGGGGCCTCGGCGAAGGGCCATCCCTGGCCCATCGCCGCTTGCGCCGCGTCCTGCGGCTTACCCCTCTACACAACGGCTCCACTCAGCCGGACGAAAGGGGCGGGGCCGCGCCTGCGGCTTTGCTGGTTAGGGTGGTGCCCAGCGTTGCTTTACGGCCCATCAGGTCATGTTTGAGTGTCCGTGGCTGACAGGACTGCTCGCTTTTGTGGGAGCGGCTTCAGCCGCGATTGGGGCAGCTCCGAGTCGCCTGCTAATCGCGGCTGAAGCCGCTCCCACAAAAGCCCCATGGATCGTGCGCTTGGAGCGACCTGACAGATCAAGCAAGCAACTCGGTGCATTACCTACATCGGCAAAACTGCAAGCGCGCCAACGCCCCTTTCAGCAGGGTGAGCGCAATCGGCGAGGAGGGGCTTGAGCGGCATGGATGCCGCGAGAGGTCGATGGCCGGGGCCGCCTAGGCATGAATGGCCCTTCGCGACGGGCCCCGGGAGCGGCGATGGAGCCAGCCGAAGGCTGGTCACGAACCCGAAGCGAAGCGCAGGGCCGTATGGAGGGGCAAGCGTTTTGCTTACTTTTCCGGGGCCGGCCATCCGGCGATTGGAAAAAGTGAGTCGCCCAGCAGGGCGAAACCAAGCTATCTGGCAGCTTCGATAATGGGCTTTCCCTGGTGGCAGACCCGTCATGTAAAGCGCCGAGTCAATAGGGAGATTACGATCAAGTTCTTGAAATCGTGGTCTGTGCCCTATTGGTTCTATTGGCTGTTACTCATAGTTAGACGACCACATACGCGGCTTTGAATTCTTCTACGCGGTCTACGAACTCTGTTTTGTGAATCATTCGGTGACAGTTTGAGCAAAGTACTGTGAAGTCTTTTTTTGGATCTAAGCCTATTTTTTTACCTTTCAGGGTGCTTACGGGTGTTAGGTGGTGTGCCTCAATGAAGCCTTTACCAAGCGCTCCATATTTTTTCTCAAAATCAAAGCCGCATGACTTGCATATGTAGCCTTGTAATTCTTTTGCTTTTTTCGCGAGTTTTTGATTTCTCTCGATTCGTTTGTGCTCGCGGAGCCGGGTGCCGTCTTCAACGCTCAAGCCATCTTCGTCATCTTCCGCTATTGTGGATGATTGTTGTGAGCTTTGATTTATAACGATTCGCAAGTACAAATCAATAAATTCGCTAAGGTGAGCCTCTAGCTCTGAGTTAGCTGGTAGTGCGCCTGTTTGGTAGTGCCTGGAGTAGATGGCACCATTCTCATAGAGCTCGCCCAAGCCCATTCTTTGACTGGTTTTGAGATTTATTGGGCCTGTTAATACGCCAGGTGAGTTGTGTGGAACTTGAGCTGCGTAATCGCTCGATTTGACTTTTAATGCGTTTCTGACGGAGCTTCCGTACTGCTGTTTAAGATCCGTTACTCCTTGGTTTAACGAGATGTATAAGCCGCTTCCGTCTTCACAAAAGAGGTAGGCTAAATAGAAGCCCTTCTGAGGTGTGTCTGTCACTGTTTTGTCAAGAACTGCTGCCCAAGGTACGTTGGTCCATACTCCTTTTCCTGCACTGCCTTTCACTAAATAGCGATCAGAAACTCCGAGAAGGTTGCTTATGATTTTTGGAAGTTCTGAGCGCAAGAACTCAGCCAGAGTATTTCCACTAAATGAGTTGGATTCTTTCTCGATTAAATATTCAGACAGAATTTTTTCTAATGCTTGTTTTAGGTTCACTCACAACTCCCTTTGGTTGGCTAAATAGTGTTTGTGCGACATGGCTAGCCCCAGGTATAGGGTGTGAATCTGAGTGTATTGTCCGTATCTAAGTACGGTTATCTACATATTCATGCATTTCTTGACGCTTACGCATCCAACCCAATCCCCCGCAACACCACCCCCGTCACCGTCTGCACCGCATGTTCAAACTGCAGATCGGACAGCGCCTGGTCATCATTAAGCAACGCAATCTGATAGTTGAAGTCAGCGTAGTGCTGGGTCGATGCCCAGATCAGGTACAGCAGGTAGTCGGGCGCTACAGGCAGGATGCGTTTGCTGTCGACCCATTCGCGGATCTTGGCTTCCTTGAGCTTGGCCCAGTCGTAGAGGGCTTCGCGCAGTTTTTCGCCCAGGATCGGGGCGTTCTGCATCACTTCGCTGGCCCACACCTTGGAGCCGTGGGGGCGGGTGCGTGAGTGGTTCATCTTGGCGCGGATATAGGTGGTCAGCACCACGCGCGGGTCGTCGTACAGCTCGAAGCACAGGGCGTCCTGTTTCCACACTTCCAGCAGGTTGAACAGTACGGCGCGGTACAGCTCTTCCTTGGTCTTGAAGTAGTAGTGCAGGTTGGATTTGGGCAGGTCGACCAGTTGGGCGATTTCCTGCATGGCGGCGCCGGCGAAGCCGCGTTCGGCGAAGACCTGTTCGGCGGCGAGGAGAATCTTTTCGGTGTTCTTCAGACGGATGCCGAGCTTGCGGTTGGTCATCGCGGTTCCATGCTGCGCGAGTAGGGCGGGGCCTCACCATAGCATCGAACGAAGCCTGTCGCAGCAGGCGGGAACGGGCCTGCCGCGCCGAAGGAGAGGCGGCGCGACAGGCAGGCAGAAGCTCGGCTGCAAGGACCGAGCTGCTACCGCGGACGTATCAGAAGTGTGCCTTGAGCAGCAGGCTGATCGCGCTCTGGTCGGTGCCGCCGAGGATTTCGTCGCCGAGGAAGCTGTCGTCGTCGATGCCGTACTTGTCGCTCCAGTAGTCGTATTCCACGCCCACGTAGACCTTTTGACCGAAGCCGAAGGCCTTGGCCACGTCGTACTTGATCTGCGGGTTGAAGTGCAGGTTGGCGTGGTAGCTGTCGTCGTTGTCGACGACCCAGTCCATGAAGCCGTCGATGACCAGGTCGGAGTTGCCGACCGGGATGGTGTAGCTCCATACCGGGGTGATCTGCCAGACGTTGTCGCCGTCGCGCTTGCCGTCGGTGGTGCGCAGGTAGGTGTTGAGCTGGAAGTAGTCGAAGCCGGGGATGGCCAGGTCGATGGCCGGGCCGATCAGGTAGGACTCGACGTCGTCTTCACCGAACTCGTAGGTGGTGGAGATCAGCACGTCCTTGACGATGCCGAAGGACAGGTCGGAGCCGGTCATCTTGCCCAGGGAGAAGCGCGGGCTGAATTCGCCGTAGAAGGTGTGGCCATCGCCGGCGCCGTTGGTGGCCTCGGTGTTGTACTTGATGCCGTCGACGAAGAAGAACAGGTCACCGAAGCTCCAGCCGCTGGCGTGCTCGAAGGTCACGGTCTGCTGCTTGGGCGGGTCGACGGTGAAGTCGATGCCGTTGAGGTAGGTGAGGCTGTTGTCCTGCCATTGCAGGAGGTCGCCGGCTTGGCTCTGGTGGGCGGCGAACAGGCTGCCGAGCAGCAGCAGCGAGGTGGTGGTGCGCTTCATGAACATGCTCCTAAAGGATCGGGGTCGGTTTCTCTGAACCTGTCTTATTGGTCAGCCTTTTCCCCTGAGCAAGAACGGCGCCAATTCCTGTCGAAATGGACAGAAAATGTCGAAAGTCCTGGCTTTTCTTCGTGCTTGCCGGGAGAGCCGCGCCACGGCCGGCTCCGCCTGGTGGGCGGGCCGGTTTTTCCTTCCGGGGCGGGGGCTGTGCAGCGCCGTTGCAGGCGTTGCGGGTGCCACACAATGGCGCAGATTTGCGCCTTGTTGCAGCGAGGCGGTGCTTAGCGCACCAGGCGGGCATCCATGCTGTTCTGCGCCAGGCGCTGAGCCTGTTCGCGGGTCATGCCGAGGCTGTCGTGCAGGGCGATGAAGTTCTCGGCGACATAGCCACCGAAGTAGGCCGGGTCGTCGGAGTTCACCGTGACTTTCACCCCACGTTCGAGCATGTGCAGGATGTTGTGCTGGCTCATGTCGTCGAACACGCAGAGCTTGGTGTTGGACAGCGGGCAGACGGTCAGCGGGATCTGCTCGTCGATGATGCGTTGCATCAGGCGCTCGTCCTCGATGGCGCGTACGCCGTGGTCGATGCGTTCGATCTTGAGCAGGTCGAGGGCTTCCCAGATGTACTCGGGCGGGCCTTCCTCGCCGGCGTGGGCGACGGTCAGCAGGCCTTCGCTGCGCGCCTTGGCGAACACGCGCTCGAACAGGCGCGGTGGGAAGCCCATCTCGGAGCTGTCCAGGCCGACGGCGACGAAGGCGTCGCGGAACGGCATGGCCTGTTCCAGGGTCTTGAACGCCTCATCTTCCGGCAGGTGACGCAGGAAGCTGAGGATCAGGCCGTAGCTGATGCCGAGTTGTTTCTGGCCATCGACCAGCGCCTGCTGGATGCCGCGCAGCACCACTTCGAAGGGAATGCCGCGGTCGGTGTGGGTCTGCGGGTCGAAGAAGGGCTCGGTGTGCACCACGCCCTGTTCCTTGCACTTGAGCAGGTAGGCCCAGGTCAGGTCGTAGAAGTCCTGCTCGGTACGCAGGACGTTGGCACCCTGGTAGTAGAGGTCGAGGAATTCCTGCAGGTTGTTGAAGGCGTAAGCCGCGCGCAGGGTTTCGACATCGTTCCAGGGCAGGGCGATCTGGTTGCGCTCGGCCAGGGCAAACAGCAACTCGGGCTCCAGCGAACCTTCCAGGTGCAGGTGCAGCTCGGCCTTGGGCAGTTCGTTGATCCATTGGTGCATGGCAATTCTCGTCATCAGGCATTGATGGGGCGCGCATTCTACCTGCGCGGCAGCGATGGAACAGGGCCGGGTGTCGCTTGGCCTCCTTTCAGGGCGGCGATGCGCTCTTGTTGGAGGGGCTGGGCGGCATACCGCCTTGGCCGCGACGGCGACCTGCACGATGTTGGTCGCGGCCAAGGCCCCTCCTACAAGTTTGGTGTTGCCTGGAGCCCCATCGCGGCTGAAGCCACTCCCACAAAAGCCTCCCAGGCTTAGGGGTTGATGAAGGCAGCGGCTCCCACAGAAGCTCAGGCTCTGCTGTCGTTCAGGCTTTGCCTTCCTCTCTGCGATAAGCATAGGTCTCGGCGAAGCGCGAGAGCATGTAGGCGCTGCACGACACCGGCGGGTACTTGGCCGGGATTTCCGCGCTGGAGCAGTTGGGCAGGCAGCTGATCTCGGTGTCCGGGTGCGGTTCGGCGAAGAACGGCATGGAGTAGCGGTCGACGCCCAGCGGGCTGATGACCCGGTGCGGGGTGGACTTGTACCGGTCGTTGCTCCAGCGCGCCATCATGTCGCCGATGTTGACCACGTAGGTGCCGTCGATCGGCGGCGCGTCGATCCATTCGCCATTGACGCTCTGCACCTGCAGGCCGCCGGCGTTGTCCTGGTAGAGCAGGGTGACGCAGCCGTAGTCGGTGTGTGCGCCGGCGCCGGGCTGGTCACTGCTGCTGGCCTGCTGGCGCGGCGGGTAGTGGATCATGCGAAACACGCTGATCGGCTCGGCGAAGCGCTGGTCGAAGAAGTTTTCCTCGATGCCCAGCGCTTCAGCCATGGCCCGTAACAGGGTCAGCGACAGCGCGTGCATGTCTTCGTAGTGGCCCTGCATCAGCGCCTGCCAACCGGCAATCTCCGGGTGGCGGTTAGGGCCGCGCAGGGGCTTGCCGGCCAGCACGTCAGGGTGCTCGGCGGCCATGTGGAAACCCATGTCGAAGGTTTCCTTGAAGTCGCTGGGCTGGGTCGGGTCGAGCTGCTCGGTGGCGATGGCACCGTAGCCACGGTGATGGGCGCTCTGGGTAATGTCGATACGCAGCTTTTCCTCGGCCGGGCGGGCGAAGAAGTCCTCGGCGGCGGCTTTCAATTCGGCAATGCGCGAGGGCGCAATCGGGTGGCCCTTGATGTAGTAGAAGCCCCATTCGCGGCAGGCGGCGTCGATCTGCCGGGCCACGGCCTGACGGGCGATAGGATCGTTCTGGTACAGCGGGGTGATGTCGATGATGGGCAGTGAGTTCATGGTTGCTCCTGGAAGGTCTAGGTGCTGCGAGTCTTCTCGTACCCAGGGCAGCGGAAAGGGCGCCGGAGGGCGCCCTGGTGCGCGGTTCTTTCTCTTTGGAAAGGGACGGCGCGGTGGTGCTTTGCTGTTGTGGGAGCGACTTCAGTCGCGATCAGGGCCAGCTCGGAGTGGCCTGGTTAATCGCGGCTAAAGCCGCTCCTACAAGTGTTGCTTACTTCGGCAGCTCGGCAGTGATGCCTTTGACGTAGTAGTTCATGCCCGCCAGTTCGGCGTTGCTGGCCACGGCGCCTTCGGCGATCTTCACTGCACCGCTCTGGTCCATGATCGGGCCGGTGAACGGGTGGAAGGAGCCATCCTTGATGCTGGCGATGATGGTTTCGGCTTCAGCCTTCACGTCAGCCGGTACCAGGTCGCTGATCGGCAGTTCGATGGTGCCTTCTTTCAGGCCGCCCCAGTAGTCCTGCGGTTTCCAGGTGCCGTCCATGACTGCCTGGGTGCTCTTGATGTAGTGCGGGCCCCAGTTGTTGACGATGGAGGTCAGCACGGCCTTCGGGCCGAAGTGGGCCATGTCCGAGGCGTAGCCCACGGCGTAGACGCCACGGCGCTCGGCGGTCTGGATCGGCGCCGGGCTGTCGGTGTGCTGGAACACGACGTCGACACCCTGGTCGATCAGGGCGTTGGCGGCGTCGGCTTCCTTGCCCGGATCGAACCAGGAGTTGACCCATACCACCTTGATCTCGGTGCCTGGGTTGTACTTGTCCAGGGCCAGCTGGATCGAGTTGATGTCGCGGATCACTTCCGGGATCGGGAAGGAGGCGATGTAGCCGATCTTCTTGCTCTTGGTCATCTTCGCGGCGAGGTAGCCGCCGACGTAGCGACCTTCATAGGAGGTCGACAGATAGGTGCCGAGGTTCTTGTCCTGCTTGTAACCGGTGGCGTGCTCGAACGTCACTTTCGGGAACTGTTTGGCGACCTTGGCGGTGGGGTTCATGTAGCCGAACGAGGTGGTGAACACCAGGTCGTAACCGCCCTTGGCCATGTTGCGGATAACGCGCTCGGCGTCGGCGCCTTCGGCGACGTTCTCGACGAAGCTGGTGTCGACCTTGTCGCCGAACTGCTTGATCAGCGCCTGGCGGCCCTGCTCGTGCTGGTAGGTCCAGCCGTGGTCGCCGATAGGGCCGACATAGACGAAGCCGATTTTCAGCGGGTCGGCGGCGGACGCGCTCAGCACGGTGCTGAAGCCAATGGCGGCGGCCAGGCCGCGCAGCAGGTTCTTGCTCTTCTTCTGGTGCATCTGGGGTCGTGCTCCTAGTGGTCTTGTGTGGTGGCCGTGTTGGGCTGCCTTCTCACTGCAAAAAATTGACCAACAAGACAACTGCTTGAGGAAATCCTCTGTGCCGCGACTTTCGCTGCATGCGAGGTTGGATAAAGTTGTCGAAATGGTCAAAGACGGCGCACGGAAAAGAGGGAGTGGCTTGAAACTGGTGCAGGGCGATTGTGGCCGGTGGATTGCTATCGCGACTGAAGTCGCTCCCACAGGGTTGGGAGCTGGTGCTTTTGTGGGAGCGGCTTTAGCCGCGATGAGGCCGGCTTATACTGCGCAGACCTATCAGGAGCAATGGAATGCCCCAGGCCCGTAAACCTCACTCAAGCAATCTTCGCATCGGTCGCTATTCGGCAGCGCAGCAGCTGTATCTGCTGACAGCTACCACACATGACCGCCGGCCAATCTTCACCGACTTCACTTGTGCTCGCCTGCTGATCTCTGAGCTGCGTCAGGCCCAGTGCGATGGCTTGGTGGAGTCGCTAGCCTGGGTCGTCATGCCGGATCATTTTCATTGGCTGGTGAGCCTGCGTAGCGGCTCGCTCGCGCAACTTATGCAGCGGGTGAAAGGGCGTAGCGCGCGGCGGTTGAACCAGGCGTTGGGCCAGACCGGGACGATCTGGCAGAGCGGCTTTCATGATCGCGCTGTGCGGCGGGAAGAAGATCTGCAGGCCGTGGCCAGGTACATCGTGGCCAATCCCTTGCGGGCGGGGTTGGTGCAGCGGATCGGCGATTATCCGTTCTGGGATGCTGTGTGGCTCTGAGCGGACTTCATCGCGGCTGAAGCCGCTCCCACAAGGTATGGATTAGCCTTTGTGGGAGCGGCTTTAGCCACGATGTCTTTCAGTCACTATGCCACGTAGGATTTCAATGCCCCGCCCGCCACGGCTGGCCCAGCGATACCGGGGCATACAGGCGGGTTTTGATCGCGTCGCGCGAGAGGATCACCAGCACCACGATGGTCGCCACGTAGGGCAGCATGGCCAGCAGGTTGGACGGCACGCTCAGGCCAATGCCCTGGGCCACCAGGTGGAGGATGCTGGCCAGGCCGAACAGGTAGGCGCCGAGTAGCACGCGCATCACTCGCCAGCTGGCGAACACCACCAGGGCCAGGGCGATCCAGCCGCGGCCTGCGCTCATGTTTTCCGCCCACATCGGCGTATACGCCAGCGACAGGTAGGCGCCAGCCATGCCGGCCATGGCACCGCCGAACAGCACGGCCAGGGTGCGCACGCGCATCACCGGCAGGCCCATGGCGCTGGCGGCGTCGGGGTTCTCGCCGACGGCCTGGATGATCAGACCCAGGCGGCTTTTCAGCAGCACCCAGGCGATCAGGGCGAACAGGGCGAAGGACAGGTACACCAGCACATCCTGGTTGAACAGCATGTGGCCGAGCAGCGGGATGTCGCTGAGCAGCGGAATGGCGACCGGCTCGAAGCCGGCCAGTGGCTTGCCGACCCAGGCGGCACCGACGAAGGCCGACAAGCCGATGCCGAAGATGGTCAGGGCCAGGCCGGTGGCCACCTGGTTGGCCTGGCAGCCGAGGGCGACCAGGGCGAACAGCGAGGACAGCAGCATCCCGGCCAGGCAGGCCAGCAACACGCCGAGCCACAGGCTGCCGCTGGCGAAGGCGACGATAAAGCCGATCACCGCGCCGAACAGCATCATGCCTTCCTGGCCGAGGTTGAGTACGCCGGTCTTCTCGCAGACCAGTTCGCCGAGGGCCACCAGCAGCAGCGGCGTGCCGCAGCGCACCATGGCGTAGAGGATGTTGCTGACGAGATCGAAATCCATAGTTGAAGCCTCAGGCTGCACGCGCGGGGCGGCAGGGGGACGAAAGGGTGGCGATTTTGTGGTTTGGTGTGGGAGCGGCTTTAGCCGCGATGTCTTTCGCAGGCACCGAGGTGGCCCCAGTCGCGGCTGAAGCGGAGTGCCGCCCAGCCGTTCCCACAAAAAGAACGGTGTGCATCAGGCGCTGGCCGCTTCTGGCAATGCGGCGGGCTGGCGCTTTTTCAGGTTCAGGCGCACGCGGTAGTGGATCAGCAGGTCGCAGGCCAGCAGGAAGAACAGCATCATTCCCTGGAACAGCTCGGTCAGCGATTGCGGCAGGTTGAGGCTCATCTGCGCGTTCTCGCCGCCCAGGTAGAGCAGGGCCATGAGCAGGCCGGCGATGAGGATGCCGATGGGGTTGAGGCGACCGAGGAAGGCCACGGTGATCGCCGCGTAGCCGTAGCCCGGCGACACCTGTGGCACCAGCTGGCCAATCGGCCCGGTGACTTCGCAGACCCCGGCCAGTCCGGCCAGGCCGCCGCTGATCAGCAGTGCCAGCCACACCAGGCGCTTCTCGCGAAAACCCATCAGGCCGGCGGCGCGGCTGTCCATGCCGAGCACGCGGATCTGGAAGCCGAGGAAGCTCTTCGACAGCAGCACCCACACCACCACGGAGGCCAGCAGCACCAGGTAGAAACCGGCGTGCAGGCGCAGGTCTTCGAACAGCACTGGCAGGCGGCTGGCGTCACCGAACATGGCCGACTCGGGGAAGCTGAAACCGTTGGGGTCCTTCAGCGGCCCGTGCACGCAGAACAGCAGCAGGTTCAGCGCGATGTAGTTGAGCATGATGGTGGTGAGGATTTCGTTGGCGTTGAAGTGGGTGCGTAGCCAGGCCGCCAGCGCCGCCCACAGGGCGCCGGCCAGAATGCCAGTGAGGATCACCGCCGGCAGGGCCAGGGCCGAGTCCCAGTCGATGATGTTCACGGCCAGGGCACTGCCGGCCAGGGCGCCGATCAGCAGCTGGCCTTCGGCGCCGATGTTCCAGATGCGCGCCTGGTAGGCCACCGCCAGGCCCAGGGCGCAGAGCAGGATGGGGATGGCTTTGATCAGCAGCTCGGAGATGCCGTAGAGGTCCTGCACCGGTTCGATCAGCAGGACGTGGAAGGTTGCCAGCGGATCATGGCCGAGGGCGGCGAACAGGATGCCGCCGCACAGCAGGGTCAGCAGGCCGGCAAGCAGGGGCGACAGCAACAGGTGGCGACGCGACTGCTGCAGGCGGGGTTCGAGGGTCAGCAACATGGAAGTCTCTTCAGGCAGCAGCAGGGTTGTCGAATTGGCCGGCCATCCAGCCGCCGACCTCGGTGACGTTGGTCTCGGCAGTGGCCTTGAGTGGAGACAGACGACCACTGCACAGGGCGCCGATGCGGTCGCTGATCTGGAACAGCTCGTCGAGGTCTTCGGAAATCACCAGAATCGCCGCGCCGGCGTCACGCAGGGCAATCAGCTCGCGGTGGATGGTGGCGGCGGCGCCGACGTCGACGCCCCAGGTCGGGTGCGCGGCGACCAGCAGCTTGGGCTGCTGCATCACTTCGCGGCCGAGGATGAACTTCTGCAGGTTGCCGCCGGACAGGCTGCGCGCCGGGGTGTGCACGTCCGGGGTTTTCACCGCAAAACGCCGCACGATCTCCGTAGCCAGGGCCAGCACCTTGCCGCGCTTGACCAGGCCGGCACCGATCAGGCCCTGGTGGAAGGACGACAGCAGGGCGTTGTCGGCCAGGCTCATGTCCGGCACCGCACCGTGGCCGAGGCGCTCGGCGGGCACGAAGGCCAGCCCCAGGCGGCGCCGGGCGTCCGGGTGCAGGTTGGCAATCGGTAGCTGGTCGAGGCTGATGCGTTCGCGCTCGCCACGCGGCAGGCGGGTTTCACCGGAGAGCAGGGCGAGCAGCTCGTCCTGGCCGTTGCCGGCGACCCCGGCGATGCCGACGATCTCGCCGCTGCGCACTTCCAGGCGCAACTGACTGAGCGAGGTGCCGAACGGGTCGGCGTTACGCCAGCTGAGGTCGTCCACGCGCAGGCGCGGCAGGCCGCCGCCCACTTTCGGGTAGCTGGCTTCCAGGCCTTCGGCGTCGCCGACCATCAGGCGCGCCAGTTCCAGGTCGCTGCATTCGGCCGGCACGCAGTCGCCGGACACGCGGCCGCCGCGCAGCACGGTGGCGTTGTGGCAGAGGGCGCGCACTTCGCCGAGCTTGTGGCTGATGAACAGAATGCTGCAGCCCTCGGCGGCCAGCGCGCGCAGGGTGACGAACAGCTCGTCGACTTCCTGCGGGGTCAGCACCGAGGTGGGCTCGTCGAGGATCAGCAGTTTGATGTCCTGCATCAGGCAACGCACGATCTCCACGCGCTGACGTTCGCCGATCGACAGGCTGTGTACAAGGCGTTGCGGGTCGAGGCCCATGCCGTAGCGTTGCGACACCTCGCGGATGCGGCCTTCCAGCTGCTTCGGCGTGCCGGCCTCGGCGCCCAGGGCCAGGGCGATGTTCTCCGCCACGGTGAGGGTTTCGAACAGCGAGAAGTGCTGGAACACCATGCCGATGCCCAGCGCGCGTGCCTGCGCGGGGTCGCGCACCTGCACGGCCTGGCCCTGCCACAACACCGTGCCCGAATCCGGTGCGGTAACACCGTAGATGATCTTCATCAGCGTGCTCTTGCCGGCGCCGTTCTCGCCGAGCAGGGCGTGGATCTCACCGGCGTCGATGCGCAGGTCGATACGGTCGTTGGCCAGGGTGCCGGGGTAGCGCTTGGTGATGGCACGCAGCTCCAGGCGCGGAGGAGTGTTACTGCTGGACATGAAAAGCCCTGAATCAGGTGAGGGTGCGTTGCATAAGCAAGTTGTTGGCCAATTAGTCAGGAACTTTCGCCGAGCACTCTGCGCCGCGCCCGTGGGGCCTGGTTTTGCGCTCGGCGCAGGAGTTTTCCACTTTTCCGCTGCCCGTCTGTGGTGCACGCCTTGCCTGCGTGCGCCATCTCGGGGAGTGCTTGGCTTTTTGGATAAAAGTCAATAAAAACAACGAGATAAGTCGATAAAGGGCAGCTGGCCAAATAATCGGCAACCTGTACGCAGCCCTCATGGAGAGGGCCATAGCGCGGTTTGCTCAGGCTTTATCCACGAAGTTATCCACAGGCTTTGTGGATAATCCGCAGCCTTTGAGAATGATGTGTACCAGGGTGTCGCCGGCCTCGTGGAAGTCCTGGCGGGTCAGGCGTGTCTTGCCCATTACCCGGCAGATCTGCGAACCAAAGTCGGCGTAGTGCTGGGTGCTGCTCCAGATCAGGAAGATCAGGTGCAGCGGGTCGACCGGCTCCAGCTTGCCGGCGTCGATCCAGGCCTGGAATACCGCGGCGCGGCCGTGGAACCAGGTGCGGTAATCCTGGTTGAAGTGCTGGCTCAGGCAGGGCCCTCCACTGATCACTTCCATGGCGAAGATCCGCGAGGCGTGTGGGTTGCAGCGGGAAAACTCGATCTTGGCGCGGATATAGCGGGTGATGGCCTCGGCCGGGTCGTCGTCCACCGTCAGCTGGTTGAAGGTGCTGTCCCACAGCTCGATGATGTTGGCCAGCACCGCCAGGTACAGGCCCAGTTTGTTGTTGAAGTAGTAGTGCAAGTTGGCCTTGGGCAGCCCGGCCTTATCGGCAATGGCCTGCATGCTGGTGCCCTTGAAACCGTGGCGGGCGAACTCTTCGCCGGCGGCGGCGAGGATCACCTCTTCGTTGTGCTGGCGGATACGGCCTGGCGCTTTATCCGGGTTGGGGCTGTGCGAGGGGATGTACAGGGGCATGGGACGCTCGGCGGTGACAGGCAGTGCGAGCGTTCTTGCAATTTCCTGACCAGGCGATCACGAAATGCGGTTTTTCACGACAGTGCTGCCTGTCAGTCGGCGCCTGGAGCGGTTGTTGAGGAGGTGGTGTGACGGCAGCAAGTCGTCCATCCGTGTGCGTCTGCGTGGCATGGGCCTGGGCTGGCGCGAAGGTGCACGGATGCTGAATGCACCCGCATGCGTATCGCCCTCAACCGCCACGCTTGATCGGCCGCTTGCGCCGTGGCTGCGGTGGGTTGGGGACGTGCAGGTAGGACAGCACGCTTTCGGTCAGCTCGGCCGCCAGTTCCACCGCTTCCTTGTTGCGGGTCATCACGGCGGCCACCAGGCTTTCGATCAGTGCCAGCACGGCGCTGTTGGAACTGATCAGCACCGGATGCTCGGCTGGGGCGAACAGGCTGTGGTCGGCAATCGGCGTCAGCGGCGAGGCCGGGGTGTCGGTGATGGCCAACACCTTGGCGCCGCGCTCCACGGCGAAGCGGGCCAGCTGCAGGGTGTCCAGCGAGTAGCGCGGCAGGGAAATGGCCAGCAACACGTCCTGATCGGTGATGGTGGCCAGGCGGTAGGCGGCGTTCTCGTTGCCGCCTTCCATGCTCACCGCCACCGCGTCGGCGCAGTAGGGCACCAGGTTGGCGGCAGCGATGCCGGCCATGTAGGCGCTGTTGCCGAAGCCGAGGATGTAGATGCGCCGGGCCGCCATCAGCGCGCCAACGAAGGCATCGAAAGCCTCGCGGCTGTTGCTGCTGGCGGTGCCGGTCAGGTTGCTGGTGGCGATCTGCAGATGCTCGTGCAGGCCGAAGCTGCCATCGCTGCGCTGCGCCATCTCGTTGCGCAGCTTGTCCACCGGCGATACCAGCTCCTGTAGGGTCATCACCAGGGCGCTTTTCAGCGCGCTGAAACCGCTCAGTTCCATGGCCCGCGCCAGGCGGTTGACCGCCGCCGGCGAGGTGGCTGTGGCCTGGGCCAGCTCCTCGATGGTGAGGGTCGCGGCCTTCAGCGGGTGGCGCAGGATGAAGTCAGCCACCTTGCGTAGCGAGGGCTGCAGATCCGGGGCGATGACGGCGAGCTTGCGCATCACCGGGGAGGCGTAGACCGTGATATTGCTCTGGGCTGATTGCATGGACTGAGCTGGCTGGCGACTGGAGGCTGCAGTGTATCCGAAAGATCTGCGCGCAATGCGCTGGTCTCAGTCGCTGAGCAGGCGGCCTCTGCGGATCGGCTCTGCCCCCGCCACCTTGGCCAGCCACAGGCCGGGCTGGGCGAAGCGCAGGCGCTCGCGGGCGTAGAGCACACCGTCGGTATTGGCGTGGACGACCGAGTGCTGCTCGCTGAGCGGGTCGATGACCTCGAACAGCGGGTCGCCGCAGCGTACCTGGGCGCCCAACGGCTGCAGGTAGCTGACTACGCCGGCGTGCGGGGCGTAGGCGTACTGCGCGCCGGCGAAGGGCGTGGCGTCGCAGCGCGGCGCGGGCGCGTCGGGCCAGGTTCCGCTGATGAAGCCGCGCTCGGCGAGAAAGGCGAGAATCGCCTCGGCATCGGCTGCGGCCTGGTGCGCCTCGGTGTCGGCCATGCCGCGCAGCTCCACGGTGGCGGTCAGGCAGGCGAGCGGAATCGCTGCGTTCGGGAACGCTGCCGCCAGCTGCAGCCAGGGCGCGGCGCAGGCTTCATCAAAGGATTGGCCGCCGGAGTCTTCGGCCAGCAGCACCGCTTCGGCGCCCAGGTGCGCGGCCAGGCTGCGCAGTTGCGGCCAGGCCTGCGGCAGCGCGTAAAGCAGCAAAACGGACTCGAAGTCGCAATGCAGGTCGAGCACCAGGTCGGCATCGCAGGCCTGGCGCAGCAGCAGGCGCTGCAGGCCTTCCACGGCACTGCCGGCAGCCGGTAGCTGGTCTAACACCTCGCGCATGGCGCTGCGGATCAGAGCGACGTTGGCATCTGCGTCTGCACCGAGTTGACCCAGCAGGCGCTGACGCACGCCGTGCACAAGCGCGGGGAAGTCGCGGTTGAAATTCTTGCCGCTGTTGAAGTCGAAGCGGCCCTGGTGCGTGGCCTGAAACATCTGGCCCAGGCCGATGGGGTTGGCGATCGGCACCAGGTCGACACGTCCCAGCAGGCGGCCCTGGCTTTCCAGTTCGGCCAGGCGCCGGCGCAGTTCGACGGCCACGCGCATGCCGGGCAGTTCGTCGGCATGCAGGGCGGCCTGGATATAGGCCTTGCGCGAGCCGCTGCCGAAGCTCAGTACGGTCAGTTGGCGGGTGGTGCCCGGGCTGTTCCAGGGCAGGGGGTAGTCGAATCGTTGCATGGTGCTTCCCTGGCAGAGGTGCGCCATTGGCGCAAAAAAAGGTATCCGCACGCGCCGGATACCTTTCAGGCTGGCGGCTCTTATTGGCCGTAGATGTCGTAGGCGAAGTACTTGCTTTGCACCTGCTGGTAGGTGCCGTTGCTCCGCAGGGTGGCGATGGCATCGTTGAACTTGGCGGCGGTGGCGGCGTCACCTTTGCGCACGGCGATGCCGGCGCCATTGCCGAAGTACTTCGGATCATTGAAGTCCGGACCTACCAGGGCGAAGCCCTTGCCGGCGTCGGTCTTGAGGAAGCCTTCGCTGATGTTCACGACGTCGGCCAGGGTGGCGTCGATGCGGCCGGAGGTGAGGTCAAGGAAGGCCTCGTTCTGCGAGCCATAGCGGATCACTTCGATACCGGCTGCGGCGAACGTGTCGCTGGCATAGCGATCGTAGGTCGAGGCGCGCTGCACACCGACTTTCTTGCCTTTGAGATCGACCAGCGGGTCCTTCACGTCGCTGCCGGTCTTCATCACCAGCTTGCCGGGGGTGTGGTAGTACTTCTGGGTGAAGTCGACCGACTTCAGGCGGTCCGGGGTGATGGACATGGACGACAGCACCGCGTCGACCTTGCGCACCTTGAGCGAAGGAATCAGGCCATCGAAGGCCTGCTCGACCCACTCGCACTTGACCTGCATTTCGGCGCACAGCGCGTTGCCGATGTCGTAGTCGAAGCCACTGATCTGGCCTTCCGGGGTTTTGAAGGCGAACGGCGGGTAAGCGGCCTCGATGCCGATACGCAGGGAATCCTGGGCCTGCGCCAGGCTACTGAAGGCAGAGAGCGCCAGGGCGCCGAGAAGTGCGATCTTGTTCATCTTGTGACTCCTATACGTGGGCGAGTACGCCCGCCGCGAGGCGGGCAGGTGGGGTATTGCAGCGAGAACCTTGTGGGTTCAGGCCCCTGGTGGGCGCCGAGGTGGGCGGCCCAGGCCGGATTGGGTAGAGGGGTGACGCGTTTTGTGTCAAACAAGCTATGCGTGGCTAATATTTGTGTCAACAGGATTAAATTTTGAAAATTTTTTATCGGCCTGCCGTTTTCCTTGAGATCCCTTGTATAGAGCGGTTTATGTGCGATTAAGCTGATCAATCGGACGGATTATGTCTTTTGAAGAGGGCTTGCTGGGTGGTTTAGTTTGATATACAAGATTTCACATTGATGAATATGTGAAAAAAAATAATCAAACGTGGCGTCCTGTCTTCCGGCTGTGCGTCCTGTCCTCATCAGCACAAGAGCAATAACAAATGGCAATCCAGTCCAAGCCTGGCGTGGTTCTCACCGCCCTGATGCTTTCCGCTTGCAGCCTTTCGGCCCTGGCCGAGGGGCATCTGTTGGCTGTCGGCGGCATGCTGCGCGCCAGCAACAGCGAGGTGTACACAAAGTTCGTCGAGCTGGCCGGCGGGCCGGTTCAGGCGCGGATTGCCATCATGCCCACCGCCAGCGGCAGCCTGGGTTCAAGCAAGCGCTTCATGAGCGAGCTGCAGGCCATGGGCGTGCCGGCCGAGCAGATCAGCATCATCGGTATCGACAAGCAGAACTACCTGAGCACCATGAACGACGCCGCCGTGCTCAAACCGCTGGCTGAGGCCACCGCGGTGTGGTTCGTCGGCGGCGATCAGGCGCGCATCGCCCGGGCGCTGTACAACGCCGACGGTAGCGAGTCGGAAACCCTCAAGACCGTGCGCAGGTTGTATGACAAGGGCGGTGTGGTGGCCGGTACCAGTGCCGGTGCCAGCATTCTCGGCGCCACCATGCCCACCGCCTACGGCGTGGTGATGGATACCCTGGATTTCGGCGTGGCCGCACGTACCGATCAGCGCGGTACCGCCCTGCTCAAGGGCGCCGGGCTGTTCCAGGGCGGCATCATCGACCAGCACTTCGACCAGATCGAGGAAACCAGCAGTGGTCGCGCGGCGCGCATGGCCAGCTACCTGGTCGGCCAGCAGCCGGCCAAAGGCTTCGGTCTGGATACCAACACCGCCATGTGGGTGCAGCCGGACGGCCGTCTGCAGGTGCTCGGCGAGGGCTATCTGACGGTGATGGATGCCAGCCAGGCGCGCAAACGCTTCGGCATCTATGGCACCGAGCTGCACAACGTGCGCCTGAGCATGCTCGGGCATGGCGACACGTACGACCTTTCCAGTGGCCAGGCGCAGCCGGCCAAAGGCAAGCAGGCCATCGCGGCGGGCAACGAATACCTGGTAGGCAATCGGCTGATCACCGACCTGTCCGGCGTCTCGGCCATCTCTCGTGCGGTGCTGTACGGGCTGGCCGACAACACCGCTGCGCGCCAACAGGGGCTGATGACCCGCTACAACCCGAGTAATGGCTACCACTATGGCTATCGCTTTACTTTCGCCAAGGCCGACGACTTCACCGCCCACAGCCAATTCCACGATTCGCTGACCAACTACAGCGTCAGTGGCGTGCGCCTGGACATCGAACCGGTGGATGCCCAGCTGCGCGATCCGGCGCAGAGCAGCCCGCAGGATGCGGCCAGCAGCCGCTGGCCGGAGGCGGTGCGTGCCGTGACCTTCCGTGGCCTGATGACCAGCGACGCCAGCAACCGCTTCGAACCCAAGCGGGCCCTGACTCGTTTCGAGCTGGCCAACACCCTGCAGATGGCCCTGGCCGCGGAGCCGGCACTGGACAAGCTGCCGAAACTGGCGGATGTGGCGGAGCAGCATCCGCTGCGCGAGCAGATCGATGTGGTGCTGTCCAACGGCTGGATGAACAGCGGCGAGCGTTTCGAGGGTCAGCGTGATGTCAGCCAGGGTGAATGGCTGCTGGCCTGCAAGGCCCTGGTGGAACGTTTTACTCGTACGTCCCTGCAGCAGAGCGCCCAGCTCGGCGACCTGGCGGGGCTGAATGCCGAGCAGGCCCAGGCCGCGGCGCTGCTGGTCGGCGAGGGCTGGTTGGACAAGGCAAGCCTCGACGGTCAGCGCCCGGTCAGCCGCGAGGAAGTGGCGCACGTCCTGGCGCGCCTGATCGGTATCCCGAAAACCACCTGATTACCCGAGTTCCTGTCCCGAGTTCGCCGCGCAGCGCGAGGCGAAGCGGGGCAAGTCATGCCCGCGAAAGGTGAAACGTGAGTCTGCCCATGCAACTGAACAACCTCGAACGCTTTGCCCTGGACAAGCTGCTGCAGGAGCTGCCGCCCGCGGCGCCTGGGCTGATCGGCGAGGGTGCCCGAGTACTCGAACGGGTGGAGACGCCCGCCGGTTTCTTCGCCGTGATCGATCTGCAGCGTGACCTGCGTGACGTTGGCGGCCTGGCCGAGCGGGAGTGGAAGTTCAAGCTCAAGCGCCAGAAAAGCGCTGGCTATTTCGTCTGCTGGCCGGAGGGCAATTCACGCTTGTGCCTGGAGGCGGTGATCAACAAGGGCTCACGCCCGGCGGTGTTCGCACCGGAACTCTTTGTCTGACGGGGTCGGCAAAACCAGAGGTCCGGTCACGGGCCTCCCAACAACACTAAAAACGGAGTGAAGCATGAACGTTGTAAAACTGAGTTGTCTTGCACTGGCGGTGGCGGCCGCCAGCAGCCAGCTGGCCATGGCCGGGCAGGCCGATGCCAAGGGCTTTATCGAGGACAGCGAGCTCAATCTGCTCAACCGCAACTACTACTTGAACCGTGACTTCAAGAACCGTCCCGGCCGCCAGAGCTACCGCGAGGAGTGGGCGCACGGCGTCATGGCCGAGTACAACTCGGGCTTCACCACCGGCCCGGTGGGTATCGGTGCCGATGCCTACGGCTACATGGGGATCAAGCTGGACAGTGGTCGCGGTCGCACCGGTACCGGCCTGCTGCCGATCAGCGACGAAGGGCGTCCGCAGGATGAGTACGGCGAGGCCGGTGGCGCGGTGAAACTGCGCGTTTCCGAGTCCGTGCTGAAATACGGTGAGATGCGTACCGAAGCGCCGGTATTCGCCACCGCTCATAGCCGCCTGTTGCCGGAAACCGCGACCGGCTTCCACGTCACCAGTGGCGAGATCGAGGGTCTGTCCCTGGAGGCGGGGCATTTCACCGCCTACAACGACCGTAACTCGACCAATAGCGACGACGATCTGGTGCTCAACTACGGCAGCGGCGAGATCGGCAAGACCATCGACTTCGCCGGTGGCTGGTACAGCGTCAACGACGACCTGAGCCTGGGCCTGTATGCCTCCCAGTTCGACGAGACCTGGAACCAGTACTACGGCAACCTCAACTACAACCTGGCCATTACTGAAGGTCAGAGCCTGAACTTCGACTTCAACCTGTACCGCACCAAGGATACCGGTGATGCGCTGCAGGGCGAGATCGACAACACCACCTGGAGCCTGGCGGCTACCTATGGTCTGGGCTCGCACAGCTTCCTGGTGGCCTACCAGGCGGTCGATGGCGATACCCCGTTCGACTATGTCGGCGGCGACTCCATCTTCCTTGCCAACGCCATGCAGTTCTCCGACTTCAACGCCCCCAACGAGAAGTCCTGGCGCATCGGCTACACCTACGACTGGTCGGAAATGGGCGTGCCGGGCCTGACCACCAAGGTCACCTACGTCAAGGGTACCGACATCGACGGTACCGATGCCGACGTCAATGGCGGCTACGTCGACTACTACGGCGCCGACGGCGAGCACAGCGAAACCGACATCGACATCAAGTACGTGGTTCAGGAAGGCCCGGCCAAGGATCTGTCGATCCGTCTGCGCCAGGCGTTCCACTACGCCAACGATGACCAGGGCGAGGGCGACCTGCACGAGTTCCGGGTGATCGTCGATTACCCGCTGAGCATCCTCTAAATGGGTGGCGGCCCCCGTCCTCATGCGCGGGGGCCGACCTTCTTTTTTCAAGGCTTTTTTGATTGCTCCTTTGGCCTTGAGGCGCCGGCCCGGCGCCTTTTTTCTTCCCGGGAGTGGGATATGAAAGCGAGTGTCCTGCTGTTGGCCATGCTGATGGCCGCTTCCGTCCAGGCGCAGACGTTACGCATCGCCATGGAAGGACAATTTCCCCCGTTCGAAGAGGTCGACCAGAACGGCCAGCTTCGCGGTTTCAACGTCGATATCGCCGCGGCGCTCTGCGCCCAGATGAAGGCCGACTGCGAGTTGCAGCGCTTTGCCTGGGATGACCTGCTGCCGGCACTGCAGCAACAACGGACCGACCTGATCCTGGCGTCCATGTCGATCACCGAAGAGCGCCTGCAACAGGTGGACTTCACCCAGAAATACGCCCAGACCCCGGCGTTCTTCTTCGCCCGCAAGGGCAGTGTCAACGAGGTCATCATCACCCCGCTGCGTTTGCAGGGGAAACGCGTTGGCGTGCAACGCGGCACCACCTACGACCGTTTTCTGACCGCGCGCTACGAGCGCTACCTGCCGGTGCTGCGCTTCGACAGCGCCGCCGACACCTACCAGGCGCTGCTCGAGGGCGAGGTCGATCTGGTGCTGGACGATGCCGTATCCGGCTATTTCGGCTTCCTGCAGACGGAGCGCGGCACCGGCTTCGAGCGCGTCGGCAATGCCGTCGTCGCGCCCAAATTCTTTGGCAAAGGTCAGGGCATCGCCGTGCGCAAGGGTGATGAGGCGCTGCGTGCGCGGCTTGACCAGGCACTGGTGGCCATTCTCGACAACGGCGTGTATCGCCGTATCGAGCGCCAGTACTTCCGCCGCTTCAGCGTCTACTGACCCAGGTTTCGCAGTACCCGTAGTAAACATCCACAACGACGCTGCCACTGGCAGCCACGGAGAACTGAAGATGAAACTGAGCAAGCTGTGTCGCCATGCCGTTCTGGTCATGGCACTGATCCCCGGTTTGGGGCATGCGGCCGGAGCGCTGTTGCTGGTCGGTGGCGGGCTCAAGGACGACAATGCCGCGATTTACCAACGCTTCATTCAGCTGGCCGGCGGTAGCGGCCAGGCCAAGATCGGTGTGATCACCGCCGCCTCCATTCCCGAAAGCCAGGACCCGGATGCCGGCACCGCGGATGCGGCCAACTCCAAGGCCAACGGCCTGTACTACGCCAATCTGCTGAAGACCTACGGTGCGGTGAAGGCCGAGTGGATTCCCATCGACCTCGATAACATCGCCAACAACAGCAACTCGACCGTGATCAACCAGATCAACGGCATGACCGGTTTCTTCTTCGGTGGTGGTGACCAGTCGCGCCTGGTGCAAACCCTGCAGACCGCCAGTCGTGGCGACAGCCCGGCGCTGGCGGCGATTCGCAGCAAGTACAACGCCGGCGCCGTGCTGGCCGGTACCAGCGCGGGCACCGCGATCATGGTCGACGGGCCGATGGTCACCGGTGGTGAGAGCTACGAGGCGCTGCGCTACGGGCCGTACACCTCGCCTTCCGGCGATGACCTGTCCTATGACCCTCAGGGCGGCTTCGGTTTCTTCAACTATGGCCTGCTCGATACGCACTTCAGCGAGCGTGGCCGTCAGGGCCGCATCGTGCGCCTGGCCGACTACACCAACACCGCGTTCGCCTTCGGCGTGGACGAGAACACCGGCCTGCTGGTGCAGAACAATCCCAGTCTTGGCCAGGTGGAAATGGAAGTGCTCGGCACCGGTGGCGTGTTCGTCTTCGACCTGCGCAACACCGAACTGGGCAGCGGCAGCAGCTGGGCGCTGTATGACGTGCTGGCCAGCTACCTGACCACTGGCGACAAGTATCGCCCGCAGACCGGTCAGTTCGTGATCGGCGCCGGCAAGACCAGCCTGCGTGGCCGCGAGTACTACAGCAGCGCCATGACCGCCACCGGCGACATCTTCAGCAGCCCCAACAACAGCGGTGCCAACGGCCGTCGCAAACCGCGCGAGTTCGTGACCGTGAGCACCGACCTGTTCGACAGCCGCTCCACCAGCACCCTCGGTCGCACCTACGAGCGCAACCCGCGCTATCGCGTCGACATGGTCAAGAGCACCCAGTTCGACAGCCATGGCTACCAGGGCACCGTCGGCGGCAAGAGCCTGATTTCCTACCTGCGCCTGCTGGTGGATTTCGGCCCGAACTGAGTCGGGGGCTGATGCGCTTCTGAGTGGTGCCAATCGCGGCTGAAGCCGCTCCCACAAATGCCCCTGTGGGAGCGGCTTTAGCCGCGATTGGGGCTGCGCCTCGCTAACCAGCGGGATGCCGCCCAGCGGAGTGCCGCCCAACCTTGCCTGCAAGCCATGAGCAGGTTATCGAGCAGGCATCAGCACTCGATGATATTCACCGCCAGGCCACCCCTGGCGGTTTCCTTGTACTTGCTCTTCATGTCTGCACCGGTCTCGCGCATGGTGCGGATCACCCGGTCCAGCGAGATGAAGTGCTGGCCGTCGCCGCGCAGGGCCATGCGTGCGGCGTTGATCGCCTTAACCGAACCCATCGCGTTGCGCTCGATGCACGGCACCTGCACCAGGCCGCCGACCGGGTCGCAGGTCAGGCCGAGGTTGTGCTCCATGCCGATTTCGGCAGCGTTTTCTACCTGTTGGATGCTGCCGCCGAGCACTTCGCACAGGGCGCCGGCCGCCATGGAACAGGCCACGCCAACCTCGCCCTGGCAGCCGACTTCGGCGCCGGAGATCGAGGCGTTCTCCTTATAAAGGATGCCGATGGCGGCGGCGGTGAGCAGGAAGTTGACCACGCCCTCATCCGTGGCTCCGGGGACGAAGCGCCGGTAGTAGTGCAGCACCGCCGGCACGATGCCGGCCGCGCCGTTGGTCGGTGCGGTGACCACGCGGCCGCCGCTGGCGTTTTCCTCGTTGACCGCCAGGGCATAGAGGTTGACCCAGTCCATCACCGTCAGCGGGTCGCGCAGGCTGGCCTCGGGGTTCTGGCTCAGTTGCTGGCGCAGGGCGGCGGCGCGGCGCTTGACCTTCAGTCCACCGGGCATGATGCCTTCGTTGCGGCAGCCGGCGCTGACGCAGTCCTGCATCACCTGCCAGATGTTCAGCAGGCCGGCACGGGTCTCGGCTTCCGGGCGCCAGGCCGCTTCATTGGCCAGCATCAGTTGGCTGATCGACAGTCCGTGTTCGGCGCATTGGCTGAGCAGCTGCTTGGCGGTTTTGAACGGGTAGGTCAGCGGCGTTTGGTCCTCGACGATGCGGTCGGCCCCGGCCGCCTCCTCATCGACCACGAAGCCGCCGCCCACCGAGTAGTACTCGCGCGAGCGGATCTGCAGGCCGGCGGCATCGAAGGCGCGAAAGACCATGCCGTTGGGGTGGTAGTCCAGCGGCTTGCGGATCATCGCCAGGTGTTCCTTCTCGACGAAGCGGATCGGCCGGTCGCCGCCCAGCTTCAGCTCGCCGGCGGCGCGCATGGCGGCCAGGCGGGCGTCGATGGTCGAGGTGTCGATCGTATCCGGTTGCTCGCCTTCCAGGCCCAGCAGCACCGCCTTGTCGCTGCCGTGGCCCTTGCCGGTGGCGCCCAGCGAACCATACAGCTCGACCTTGAGGCTGGCGGTGGTGTCGAGCAGTCCTTCGCGGCGCAGGCCCTCGACGAAACGCGCGGCGGCGCGCATCGGTCCGACCGTATGCGAGCTGGACGGACCGATGCCGATCTTGAACAGGTCGAAAACGCTAAGGGCCATGCCGAACTCCTGTGACTGAATGGTCAAGAGCTTACACCCGAGGCGTGCTGTTTGACGGTCAGCCAAGCGACCCGCAATTACCACAGTTCGCCGTGGTGCAGGCCGCCGGCTGGCCGGGCGAATTGCCGCCGCCGCCCTTAACCGCTACCCTGCGCGGCATCGAACAGGTGCCCCGGGCGCGTTCCGCGCGAGGGGTGAAACGGGAAGTCCGGTGACCGCTTGGCCCAAGGCCATGCGCATTCCGGCGCAGCCCCCGCTGCTGTAGAGCCTGACACCATCGCGACATGCCACTGGGAAACCGGGAAGGCGCGATAAGGAGCCTATGAATAGGCCCCGGGTGGATGACGGCGAGCCAGAAGACCGGCCTGAGCGAGAAGTAGGTGCGTACCCCGGGGTGTGGGTCATGCCGATGCTGTTGCCTGTCCTCTAGGCAGTCATTGTTCAGTCGTCGCCATGCGGGCCGGCCATATGCTGCGCCTGCCACTCCCTTGCCGTGCGCGCCATCCAGCTACCCGGGCAGGAGAGTCGTGCCGTGATCGACGAAGACAAGAAGCGCAGCCACAACCAACGCATGCAGCGCAAGAAAGCCGTGGTGGACGCCGGCATCGAACGCGCCCAGCAGGAGCGCGGCATCCTCCTGCTGATCACCGGCAACGGCAAGGGCAAGAGCACCTCGGCCTTCGGCACCCTGTACCGTGCCCTCGGCTACGGCCATCGTGCCGGCGTGGTGCAGTTCATCAAGGGCACCCAGGCCTCCGGCGAGATCACCTTCCTGCACCAGCACGCACCGCAGGTGCAGTACCACGCGATGGCTACCGGCTTCACCTGGAACACCCAGGACTGGGACAAGGACAAGGCTGCCGCCGACGAGGCCTGGGCCCACGCCGTGCGCATGCTCGCCGACCCGGCGCTGAACCTGGTGGTGCTTGATGAGCTGACCTACATGCTCAAGTACAACTACCTCGACCTGCAGGTCGTGCTGGAGGCGCTGCGTAATCGCCCGCCCATGCAGACAGTGATCGTCACCGGCCGCGCGGCCAAGCCCGAGCTGGTCGAGCTGGCCGATACGGTGAGCGAGATCCGCGACATCAAACATGCCTTCAAGGCCGGGATAAAAGCCCAGGCGGGTATCGACTACTGATGGGTCTGGCGACGCCGCTGATTCTGCGCCTGGCAGTGGCGCAGTTGGGTCAGGTGCTCAGCGGAAAATGTCGTTGAGGGTAACCGCCATGTGCGGTGGGCTGTGTGGGGCGTGCTCCTGGCTGACGATCAGGCCCCCGAGCAGGCACATGCCGAGAAACAGGGCAGGCAGGGTGAGATAGCGAAGCATCGCTTGGCTCCTTCCTCACCAGGGGTGAGGGACAGACTGTTGTTGTTCTTGGTCTGTCCAGAATGGCGCCAAGCGCGTGCTGTGCGTTTACCCTAGCGCGCCATTGGTTTGCCAATTCACGCCAAGCTACGTCCGTTGGTCCGGCATTAGGGGCTGTTGACGTCGCGGCGAAACGTCAACAGACCTTATGGGATTTTGATGGTGCCCAGCCCCAGCTGTTGCTTGGCCTGAGCCAGGCGGGGATCGTCGGGTGCCACCTGCTGCATGCGCACCACATAGGGCAGCGCCTGGTTGCGCTGGCCCTGGCTGCCGTGCAGATAGATCATCGCGTAGAGCAAGTCGGCATCGTCAGGCGCCTGTTCCAGACCGGCCTCCAGGGCGAGGCGCGCCGGCTCTGGCTGCTTCAGCTGCAACAGCAGCAGACCCTGGTTGTAGCGGATGCGCGGGTTCTGCGGCAGCGCTTCGGCCGCCTCGCCCAGCCACTTCGCCCCTTCTTCGGCCTGGCCGTGCTCGACCAGCAGCAGGGCCAGCATGTAGGCCAGGTTGCCGCGGTCGGCTTCCGGCATGTTGTCCAGCGCCACGCCCTCGCGCAGGGCCTGCTCGGCCTCTTTCGGACGCAGGATGTTGTTGGCCAGGGTCACCAGGTTCATCCGTGCCGGGATGAAGTAGGGGTCGAGCTTGAGGGCCTGGCGATACTGCTCCATCGCCTCCAGCTGCTTGCCTTGGCGCTCCAGCAGTACGGCCAGGTTGAGGCGATTGCCGGGCAGGTCGGCATTGCCGCGCAGACGCTTTTCATAGTCGGCCATTTGCGCGTCGAACTCGGCGCGGCGCTCCTCCGGCAGTGCGATGCGCGGGATGCCGGCCAGGGCGCGCAAGGCTTCGTCGCGCACGGCGCGGTTGGGGTCGTCGAGCAGCGGCAGCAGCTCCTTGACCCGTGCCACTGGCGGCAGATCGACGAAGCCGCTGGCGGCATAGGCGCGCACCAGCGGACTTTCGTCCTGCAGGGCCTGGCGCAGGGTGGGCAGGGCCGGTTCCCCGAGGCTGGTCAGTTGTTCGGCAGCCGTGGCACGGACGATGGCCGGCTTGCCGAGGTCCTTGATCAGATCGCCCAGCAGCTGGATAGAGTCGGCGCTGCCCTGGCGCACGGCATGGAAGGATTCGCCGTAGTGCGGTGGGCGCGCGGGTGTGCCGAACCAGCCCCCGATGGCTTTGGCCGCCCACGCCGGCTGCTGGTCGGTGTGGCAGCTGGTGCAGGCGTCCGGGCTGTCATCTTTCACCGCCAGATCCGGGCGCGGGATGCGCATGCTGTGATCGCGGCGCGGGTCGACCACCATGTAGGTCTTCTCCGGCATGTGGCAGCTCACGCACTGGGCGCCAGGTGTGCCGGGGGCGTGATGATGGTGCTCCGGGCTGTCGTAGTTCTTCGCTTGCAGGCTGGGGAAGCGCTCCTTGGGTGGCTGCTCCTGGTGGCACTTCAGGCACAGGCCGTTGCCTTCGATCTTGACCTGGGTGCTGTGCGGGTCGTGGCAGTCGGTGCAGGTCACGCCGGCCTGGTACATCTTGCTCTGGGTGAATGAGCCGTAGACGTACACCTCGCCATCGATCTGCCCATCCGGGTGGTACAGGTCGGGGCGCAGGGTGGCGGGCAGCACGCTGTCGAGCAGCGGATGCCCCTGCTGTTGACCAACCCCCGTGGTTTGCCGGCGACTGTGGCAGAAGGCGCATTGCTCGATCAGGCCTTTACCGCCGAGGGCCTTGAAGTCCACGG
Source organism: Pseudomonas sp. GOM6 (assembly GCF_029537485.1). Classification (GTDB taxonomy): domain Bacteria; phylum Pseudomonadota; class Gammaproteobacteria; order Pseudomonadales; family Pseudomonadaceae; genus Aquipseudomonas. The sequence goes on along the minus strand of NZ_JARPUS010000008.1, from coordinate 12,975 downwards.
CCAGGCCGATGTCCTTGGCCGATGCGTAGGGTTTGTCGTGCTTCTTCTGCGCCCAGTCGACGTGGGCCTGGCTCGGGCCGTGGCAGGCCTGGCAGCCAACGTTCTGCTCATGCCAGGTGGTGGCGAAGGTATCGCTCTGGTCGTTGTAGTGCTTCTGCAGGTTGGTCGAGTGGCAGTCGGCGCACATGGCGTTCCAGTTCTGGTAGCGCCCGGTCCAGTGCAGCGGGTCGTTGGGGGCGAAGCGCTGGCCCGGATAGAGCGAGAACCAGCGCTGGCCGCCGGCGGCCTTGGGGCGGCTGTCCCAGGCGATGGTCAGGGCCTGCAGGCGGCCGCCCGGCAGCGCCACCAGGTATTGCTGCAGCGGGTCGTAACCGAAGGTGTAGAGCACCTGAAAATCGGCGGGCTTACCGTCCTCGCCTTCGGTGTTGACGAAGAACTGCTCGCCCTTGCGGAAGAAGCGCGCCTTGACTCCGGCTTCATCGAACTGCGCGTTGGCGAAGTTGCCCAGTATGTTTTCCGCCGTGGCCTCGCGCATGGCCCAGTCATGGTCGGAGTCCTTCCAGGCCTTGGCCTGCTCGGTGTGGCAGCCCAGGCAGCTGGCGGCGGGAGCATAGCCTGCCGCGTCTTGGGCAAGTTGGGGGGGCTGGCTGGAGTCGGCCTGTGCGGTCAGGCAGGGCAGGGCGGTGAGCATGAGGCAGATGAGCAGGCGATGCAGAGGCAAGGGCTGTTCCTTAGCGAGTTCAGGCTGCCGGGCTGGGCTGAGTCCAGCGTGGTCAAAAAACAGGACGGCAGTTCGACATGGGGGACTGTGCCCAGATAAGAACACAGGCGAGTGAGTGCTGGCCATGCGTCATGTAGCAATCAGCGGGTACCTCATGGTCTAGGCTACTGGCGGAATGCTGAATGGTTCTTTCGGGGGACTACGAGGTCAGCCTATTTGGCTAGGCTGTTGCCCCCGCCTGAGAACATGATTGCCGCCACGACAGTGAGAGAAGGACATCCGATGAGTGCTCGCGACGACATCCTTGCCCTGCAATCCAGCATCGGTCGTTCCGTGCTCGGCCAGGACGCCGTGGTGCGCCAGGTGCTGCTTGGTTTGTTGGCCAATGGTCATGTGCTGCTGGAGAGCCTGCCCGGCCTGGCCAAGACCCGTACGGTCAAGGCCCTGGCCCAGCATCTGGAAGCGCGCATGAGCCGCATCCAGTTCACCCCGGATTTATTGCCCTCGGACATCACCGGCGCGGAGATCCTGCAGCAGGTCGAGGGGCGCAATCAGATCCAGTTCCAGCCCGGCCCGCTGTTCGGCAACATCATCCTCGCCGACGAGATCAACCGCGCCCCAGCCAAGGTCCAGGCCGCGCTGCTGGAGGCCATGGAAGAGCGGCAGATCACCGTGGCCGGCAGCAGCCACAAGATGGACAAGCTGTTCATGGTCCTGGCCACGCAGAACCCCATCGAGCAGGAAGGCACCTACCCGTTGCCCGAGGCGCAGATGGACCGCTTCCTGATGAAGGTGCAGCTCGATTATCCCAAGGCCGAGGACGAGACCCAGGTGCTGCGCCTGTTGCGCGAGGAAGAGCAGCAAAGCGTGCACGGCCATGCAGACGAACTGCGTCTGAGCCAGGAGGTGGTGTTCGCCGCCCGCAGCGAAATCACCCGCGTGCATGTAGCGCCGGCTATCGACCGCTACCTGATCGACCTGATCAACGCCACCCGCTACCCGGCCGACTATGACGAGGATCTGTCCCGCTGGATTCAGGTCGGCGCCAGCCCACGTGGTGGCATCAGCCTGGATCGTGTGGCCCGTGCGCATGCCTGGCTGGAAGGCAACGACTTCGTCTCGCCGGATGATGTACGCGCCGTGCTGCACCCGGTGCTGCGCCATCGCCTGCTGCTGTCCTACGACGCGGTGGCCGACGGGGTAACGTCTGATCAGGTGCTCGACCGCCTGCTCGACAAGGTGGCGATCCCGGCCTGAGGAGTCGCTCATGCAGCAGTCAGTCACGGCCGACGGATTTGTCTACGCCTCCCTGGCGCAGTTGATGCAGCTGGAGCACCGCGTGCTGGGGCTGAGCTTCCAGGGCCGCCAGCCGCGCGCCAGCATCCTCTCCGGCAACCACGCCTCGCGTCTGCGCGGGCGCGGCCTGAACTTCGACGAGCTACGCCACTACAACCCCGGTGACGACCTGCGCCACCTCGACTGGCGTGCCAGCCAGCGTTACGGCAAGCCCTTCGTGCGCAGCTACACCGAGGAGCGTGATCGCCCGGTGCTGATCCTGGTCGACCAGCGCATGAACATGTTTTTCGGCTCGCAGCGCAGCTTCAAGTCCGTCACTGCCGCCGAGTTGGCCGCGTTGTCGGCGTGGATGGCTTTCCACGGCGGCGACCGGGTCGGTGGCCTGGTGTTCAACGACAGCCGCATCGAGCGCATCACCCCCATTCGCAGCCGCAGCCGGGTAGAGGCCCTGTGCGCGTCCATCGTCCGGCAGAACCAGGCGCTCAATGCCGACCTGCCCGACGCGGAGAACGAGCCGCAGCTTGATCGCGCCCTGCAGAGCTGCCTGGCGATGGCCGGGCACGACCATCTGATCTGCCTGATCAGCGACTTCGCCGGCGCCGGGCCGCGCACCCTGCAGCTGTTGCGCCAGCTGTCCGCGCATAACGATGTGATTGCCATGCAGGTGTATGACCCACTGGCGCTGAATGTGCCGGCGCGGGGGCGGATCATGGTCACCCAGGGCGAGCTGCAGGTGGAGCTTCAAGTCGAGCGGCGCCAGGTGCACCAGCCGCTGGGCGACTATCTCCAGGGGCGTCTCAAGGAGGTTGCCACCCTGCTACGGCGCAGCCAGGTGCCGCTGATGATGATCAGCACCGGCGAACCCACCCATGAACAGCTGCGCAGCGAGCTGGGCCGGGCGAGTGGGGGGCGACGATGAGCACGGACAAGGCGCCGAGCCTCGATCAACTCAAGGAACTGGCCCTGCCACCGCCGCCGGTCAGCTACTGGCCGCAGACCTGGGGTTGCCTGGTGCTGGCCATCGTCCTGCTATTGGCCCTGGCTGCCTGGGGCGCCTGGCGCTGGTGGTGCTGGCGTCGCGACCGTTACCGGCGCGAAGCCATCGCCCGCCTGGCCGAGCTGGAGCTAGCCATCGGCGATGAGCAGCAGCGCGTGCCGGCGCTGCGCGAGTTGCCCGAATTGCTCAAGCGCGTGGCCCTGTCGATGCCGGATCGGCCGTCAGTCGCCACCCTCACAGGCCATGCCTGGCAGGCCTTTCTGCAACAACGCAGCAAGGTGCCGTTGCCCGAGGACTTCAGCCGCAGCCTGGCCACCCTGGCCTATGCCCCGGCACCGCAACTGGCCGCGATCCCCGCCCAGCAGCTGGAGGCGCTGCTGGCCCACTCACGGCGCTGGATCGAGACTCATCATGTGGCAGTTTGACTACCCCTGGGCCCTGCTGCTGTTGCCGCTGGCGCTGCTGGGCCTGCGCTACCTGAGCCCCTATCGCGAGGCGCGCAGCGCCGTACGGGTGCCGTTCTTCGCCGCCATGAGCCGTGCCGCCGGGCAGACACCGGCCGCCTCCGGCGCCGGTGGCAATGCCTGGCAGCTGGCGCTCAACCTGCTGGTGTGGGCGCTGCTGGTGGTGGCCTGTGCGCGGCCGGTGCTGGTGGAGAAGCCCATCGAGCGCGAGCAACCGGTGCGCGACCTGATGCTGGCCATCGATATCTCCCAGTCGATGGAGACCGCCGACTACAGCAATACCGCCGGCCAGCGGGTGGATCGCCTGAGTGCGGTGAAGGAGGTGGTGCAGGGCTTCATCGATCAGCGCCAAGACGATCGCCTGGGCCTGATCGTGTTTGGCAGCGGCGCCTACCCGCAGGCGCCGTTGACCCTCGATCACGCCAGCCTGCAGCTGCTGCTCGACGAAATCGCCAGCGGCATGGCCGGGCCGAACACCGCCATCGGCGATGCCATCGGCCTGACCATCAAGCTGCTGGACCAGGCCGAGGAGCGGGATAAGGTGCTGATCTTGCTCACCGACGGCAACGACACCGGCAGCGCCATCACCCCCGAACACGCGGCGCAGATGGCGGCGGACAAGGGCATCGTGGTGCACACCGTCGGCATCGGCGACCCGGCCGCCACTGGCGAGGCCAAGGTCGACCTGAGCATCCTGCAATCGATCTCTCGCATCACCGGTGGGCAGTTCTTCCGCGCCGACGACCGTGAGGCCTTGGCCGAGGTCTACGCCACTCTGGATCACATCACCCCGCACAAGGTGCACAAGCTCAGTCACCAGCCCAAGCGCGACCTGTTCTGGTGGCCGCTCGGCGCGGCGCTGCTGGCGTTGGCTCTGTACCAGGTGCTGGCTGCGCTGCGTGCTCGCCTGGCCCGAGCGGCCGTGCCCAAGTCAGTGCAGGAGGCCTGATGGAGATCGATCTCGCCGCCTTCCATTTCCTGCGCCCGCTCTGGTTGCTGCTGGTGTTGCTGGGCATCGCCCTGCCGTTCGCCTGGAGCCGCGCGCGGCAGTCTGCCCTGCGCAGTGCGCCGATTGCGCCACACTTGCTCAAGCACCTGCTCATGACGCCCAGCGACCTGCATCGCCTGCGCCCGATTCACCTGCTGGCGGCGTTGCTGATCCTCGGCGGTGTGGCCGCCGCCGGGCCGACCTGGCAGCAGGATCGCCCGGAGTTCCTGGAGAACCGCGCGCCGCTGATCCTGGCAGTCGACCTGTCGTCGTCGATGGACGCCAATGACGTGCCGCCGTCGCGCCTGGAAGCGGTCAAGCACAAGTTGCACGACCTGATCGAGCGCCGCGCTGGCGCCAAGACCGGCTTGATTGCCTACGCCGGCACGGCGCATCTGGTGCTGCCGGCGACCCAGGACCCGCAGCTGCTCGACACCTTCCTCCAGGCCCTGAGCGCCGGGATGATCGATGCTCCTGGCAAGGATGTGCTCGGGGTCATCGAACAGGCCAAGCGCCTGCTGGCCGCCGAAGAGTCGCCGGGTACTTTGCTGATGCTGACCGATGGCGCCGACACCGGGCAGCTGGAACAGGTGAGTGAGAGTCTCAAGGGCAGCAAGCTGCAAGTGCTGTTACTGGCGGTCGGCCAGGAGGATGTCGGCGCGCTGCGCGATGCCGAGGGTATGCCGCGCCTGGATGCCAGTGGCCGGGCGGTGCTGGGCAGTTTCGATGCCGACGCCCTGAAGCAGCTGGCCAGCGCCGCCGATGCACCGCTGGGCAGCCTGACCCTGGATGACGACGATCTCGAGTGGGTCGAACTGCATGCCCAGCGTCATCTGCAGGCAGCCAGCGGCGACGAGCAGGAGATCCACTGGAAGGACGCCGGCTACTGGTTGTGCTGGCCGCTGCTGCTGATCGCCTTCTTCTGCGTGCGCCGTGGCTGGAGTGTCAACTGGCTGCCCGGCCTGCTGCTGGCCTGCGGCCTGAGTCTACCGGGCACTTCTGCCCAGGCCGGCGCGCTGGCCGATGCCTTCTTTACCCCGGATCAGCAGGGCCGCTGGGCCTTCGAGCATGGCCACTACCCGCAGGCTGCCGAGCATTTTCACGACCCCTACTGGAAGGGGCTGGCCGCCTATCGCGCCGCCGATTACCAGGCCGCTCTGGTCAGTTTCGCTCGTGTCGACTCGGCGCAGGGCTATTTCTACCTGGGCAACAGCTATGCCCACCTGCTCAAGTACCCCGCCGCCATCGCTGCCTACCGGCAGGCGCTAAAGCTGCAACCGCAATTCCCAGAGGCCGAGGCCAACCTGGCCCTGGCCATCGCCCTGCAGAAGGACTTCGAGGAACAGCAGGAAGTGGCGCCGCAGATGGAGCCGGACAAGATCGAGTTCGACAAGGACCCCGGCAAGGGCAAGGAAGGCCAGATGGATGCCCAGAAGGCCGCCTCCGATGCCCTCTGGCTGCAGAACCTGACCACCTCGCCGGCCAAGTTCCTGCAGCAGAAGTTCCGTATCCAGAGCGCCCGCCAGCAGGGCGCGGGTGAGCAGCCATGAAGCGCCTGTTGCTGATCCTCCTGCTTGGCCTGCAAGCGCTGCTGGCCGTGGCCGAACCCAAGGTGCTGGTGGAGGCACAACTGGTGCCGGAGGGCAAAGCGCTGGTCGGCGCTACCGTCAATCTGCAAGTGGATGTGCTGACTGACACCTGGTTCACCGCGGCGCCACAACTGCCCAAGCTGGATCTGCCGGGCGCCCAGGTCATGCCAGCCAGCAGCGAGGCCAATCACCTGACAGTAGCGCGTGATGGCACCACCTTCTTCGGCCTGCGCTTCAGCTACCAGATCACCCCGAACGAGGCGCGGCAGTTCCAGATTCCCGCGCTGTCGATCCAGACCGTACCGGGGCAGGGCAGCGGTCCGGTGACGGTGCAGACGGCGCCGCTGGATTTCGTCGCCAGTCAGCCCGAAGGTATCGCTGCCGGCCAGCAGGTGCTCATGGCCAGGAGTCTGACATTCAGCCAACAGATCGAGCCCTCGCACACGCCGCTGCGGGTCGGCGATAGCCTGGTGCGGCGGCTCGTCATTGAGGCCCAAGGTGCGCAGGCCATGCGCATCCCCGCGCCGCCGTTCGATGAGGTTGAGGGCCTGCAGCGCTATGTGAAGACACCCAAGGTTGAATCACTGGGTGATGGCCGTGGCAGTGCCAGTGGCGGGCGCCGGGTGGATGAGGTCAGCTATGTCGTCGATCAGGCCGGTGACTATCAGCTGCCGGCCATCGAGCTGCAGTGGTGGGATCTGACGACCAACCAGATGCGTACGGCGACAGTGCCGGCTGAGGACTTTGAAGCCAGCGCCAAGCAGGCCTACCAGGCGCCTTTTTCGATTGCCGAAGACCTGCAGGCGCTGGGCCAGAGTGCGCGCATCCATATCGCCCAGCATTGGCTGCTGCTGGCTGCGCTACTGGTGCTTGGCGGGTTGGTCACCTATTGGGTCCTACCCTGGTGGCGGCGTGCTCTGCTGGCCTGGGGTGCCTGGCACAGCCAACGCCAGCAGGCCTATCGGCAGTCTGCGGACTTTGCCTGGCAGCAGGTGGCGCAACAGCTGCGCGCTCAGCCCCTGCAGCTGGGTGCGCTCTATCTCTGGGGACGGCGCAGCATGCGGGTAAACACCCTGAGCGCGCTGGCCGGGAAAGTTTCCGAGCCCGCCGGCCAGGGTTTGCTAGCCTTTCTCAAGTCCTGCTACGGACCGTTAGCCAAGCCTGCGCAGGCCGTTACGACGTTGCAGCAGGCGTTGCCTGAATTGAGGAAAAACGCATTACGACAGCAACCCGCAGCCGTGTCCCGGCACGGACTCTTGCCCATGAATCCCCGCCAGCCTGTGGTGGGCTCTACTGACAGGGAAGACCGATGAACAGAAGCTCTCACCCCCTCATCACCTGGCGCTGGCTGCTGTCGCTGTTGGTTGCTGTGCCGCTGTTGGTCAGCGCGGCCGATACGCTGCCGTCCTGGAAGGACGGACCGTCCAAGCAGGCCATCACCCAGTTCGTCGCTACGGTCACCGAGGAGGGATCCAAGGATTACGTCGCGCCAGCCGAGCGTATCGCCGTGTTCGACAACGACGGCACCCTGTGGAGCGAGCAGCCCATGTATTTCCAGGTGCTGTTCGCCTTCGATGAGGTCAAGCGCCTGGCGCCCGAACATCCCGAGTGGAAAACTACCCAGCCGTTTCAGGCCCTGCTCGAAGGTGACAAGGAAACCCTGGCTGCCAGCGGCATGGACGGGCTGATGAAGATCGTCGGTGCCACCCACACCGGCATCAGCACCAAGGAATTCTCGGCCCGGGCCGAAGCCTGGCTGGCCAAGGCCAAGCATCCCAAGAGCGGCAAGCCGTTCACCGAGATGGTCTTCCAGCCGATGCTGGAGCTGCTCGACTATCTGCGCGCCAACGGCTTCAAGACCTACATCGTCTCCGGTGGGGAGGTGGCGTTCATGCGCACTTTTGCCGAGGAGGTCTATGGCATTCCGCCGGAGCAGGTGATCGGCACCACCTTCGTCACCGAACTGCAGGACCAGGACGGCAAGCTGTCGATCCTGCGCCAGCCCAAGCTGCTGCATAACGACGACGGCCCGGGCAAGCCAGTGAGTATCGACCAGGTCATCGGCCGCCGGCCGATCCTGGCTTTCGGCAACTCCGATGGCGACCTGCAGATGCTGCAGTGGACGGCCGCCGGTGACGGCAAGCGTTTCATGGGCCTGGTGCATCACACCGACGCCGAGCGCGAATGGGCCTACGACCGCGAGTCCAAGGTCGGCAAATTGGACAAGGCGCTGGAGGCGGCCAAGCAAGGCAACTGGACGGTGGTGGACATGGCCAAGGAGTGGCAGCGCATCTATCCGTTCGAATAGTGAACGATGGAGTTTGTCTGGTGTGGCCATTGCGGCGAGTAATAACGCCGCAAGCCGGCTGACTGGAGAGTCTTACCCTTAAAGACTGATACGCGGCGTCAGTTCTAGCTCAATCGGCTGTTCCAGTTCGTGCTCCAGTTGAGCTTTAAGGCGTTTCATTTGACTGTAGGTAACGCCACTACGCGACAGCACATCGGCATGCAGCACAATCCGCTCGCCCTTCAGGCTGACTTGCACATTGCTCAAACTGATTTCTTTACCGTCGAGAATAAAGACCTGTCCGGCGGCCAGTTTTTCGATCTGCCAATGCTTGGTGATTTCGACAAACGACACGGTCAGTGGAATCGCCACCAGCACCAACAACACCACCGACACACTCAAGCCGCGGCGCGCACGCTGAAATGGCGCATAGCCCAGGAACAAGAAGGTCAGGGCGGCGGCCAGCGCAATACCCACCAGGTTGGTCAGAAACAGCAGCATAGAGCCGCTGAACACATGCCAATCGAGCCAGCCTAAACCAATCCCCGAGACGCACAGCGGCGGCACCAAGGCCACGGCAATCGCCACGCCTGACACGCTTTTGGCAACATCTTCACGCACGTTGGCGTAAGCCCCGGCAATGCCCGAGGCAATCGCTACGCCCAAGTCGAGCAGGTTGGGTTGCAAGCGCCCCGCAATCTCGTTGGTGATACGTTCAATCGGCACCAATAAAGCCACCATGGCGGCGGTGCCCATGGCGAGGCACATACCGATGCCAATGGTTTTTAGCGATTGCTCCAGCATGCCGCGATCACCGCGCAATAGGCCCATCGCCAGGGAGATAATCGGCGCCATCAATGGGGCGAGCACCATGGCGCCGATAATCACCGCCGGGCTGGAAAGGAATAACCCCAAGCTGGCCACGATGGCGCTCAGTACCATCAAGGTCAGGAAGGTGCTGTGCGGCCGCGCCATGTCTCGCAGGATGACAAACAGGTCGCGGAACTCTTCTTCCAGCGCGTGGGTAAACAGCGGCAGTTGCGTCTCGATCATTTTCAGCCGCTCTTCGTTACGCGGCAGCTGCTCGGTACGGTGCACCTCCTTGCTATCGCCACGGCCGAAATACCCCTCGCTGACATTCATCAGCAGCGCCTTGGCGTGCAATTTCAGCTCAATGCGCTTGGCTTCGCGGGGCTTGCCGTCGATGAAATAGGCCAAGGGTGCGTCGCTTTCCAGGGTCAGCTCAGGGCAACGGATAAAGTTCACCGCGCGCGGTAACCTAGCCAGCGGTTGCTCGCCCTGAAAAATCCCCCGCAGCAAAAAGCCCAGGTATTCACCGACAGACTTAGGCGCAATCACCAGGGTAGAAATCAGCCCATCCTGCACTTCCAGGCGAGTTCCCATCAGCCGCGCCGCGGGGCCGCGAATATCGTTTTCAATCACCACCAAACCGGTAATAGCGGTGTGCAGAGCATTTTCTCGGGTGGTGGTCAGGTATACCGGAAAGGGTTTGATCTGGAAGAGGTTCAGCACGCTTATCCAAATCAAGGCTAAGCGATACAGCCACTGCTCAATCAGCGAGTGGCCGCGGTTCTGAAACGTCTTACTACGGCCATCCAAAAACGGCGTTTCCCCCACCATCATCAGACCTAAGGTGGTTTCGCCGTTACAGCGCAGCACGTCAACCTTTTGCGGCTGGTCCGAGCAAGCCAGGGCGATGGCTTCGTCCGCATTGCGCGGCAGGTTAAACCACTCGTGCAGATGGGTTTGCTTTTCGCGCGGTACCACGCCCAGTACACATCCTAAGCGCTCGGCGATGTCCAAATAAGCGGGCAACTGCTCATCGGTGAGCACGGCGAGCAAGTGTTGCTGCTCGCCCATAAAATCGGCAGGCGACTGCACAAAGCGGCTCTCGGCCACCTCAGTCAAGGCAATCGCATTATCGCTAGCATAACGGCGTAGCGCCTCCAGCCGACCGCACTCTTCATTGCCAACCACCAGCAATGCTTGTGTTATGTGCCCCATGCTACCCCCGAGCTAATAGTGGTCGTTAGGGTGCCTAGCCGCGCAGAGACTGACAAGGTTCGAGTCAGTGCGTGGCGTGGCTGACGAGACGTCCTTCGAAACCCATGCGTTCCAGCGCCATGTTAGCGGCCTGACTGATGCAGTCGATGCGAGGGATCCGGCCTGTTGGGAAGGCGTACTGGTATTCCAAAAAATAACCATCTGCATGCTTGGAATACCATTTGGAATACCGTTTTTCGCGGATCCAGCTGGAAGCTATCGGATCGTGATAACGCCGAGAGCCGCTTATTTACTGAGTTTCAGGCACAAAAAAAGACGTCCGAGGACGTCTTTAGATGGTTGTTTGGTGGAGCCGGGGGGATTTGAATCCATAGACACAAATACCCGGCTCAAATCAGCGTTTCAGGCACTTGGCCTCGGAAAACTGATTTGTAGGATTTCACTCAGTCGTTCAGCAGTATAGGAACCTTGAGCCTTCCGTCAAGAGCGCATCCAAATAGACCCAGTGTAAGTGTTGCCAGTTGGGCAGTTTGGCTGGGCGCGGGTTCAAATCCTTGCTGGGGAGTTGAACACGGGCAGCGCCCTCCGAAGCGGGAGCTAGTTCCTGAGATTGAGGCACTTTAATGCCTTATTCTGTGGGTAAGATGGTTTTTTAGGCATTAAATTGCCTTTTTGTGCGTATGCGTCTACTGTTTGGGCATTAAAGTGCCGGTGACTGATATGCACAATCTTACGCTGCAGGTTTATAGGGATGGCCAGTGGCGCAATGCCATGGAGCTCCGTTTCGAGCAGCCCGAGGAAGGGCTGGAGGGTGCTTGTGCTTATGGCTACCACCAGGGCTATCTGGTTGACTCCTTGGAGTCTGTAGGCACTCGGCTGAATGTGGCTGTCAGTGCAGCTTACCCTCTCGGATGGGATTCTTGGCGAGATAAGAAGGCGCCGGCGTTTCTCTTCGACATCCTGCCATCAGGTGCAGCAAGACGCTTTCTACTGAAGCGTTTGGGCGGCGAGCGGCCCGAGGGTCTCAATCTTGATCTCTACCTTCTTGGGCGATGCACACCTGCGCCAATTGGCAATCTGCGTATCAAGGAGTCTATCGAGGCGATTGCGGGCAGTCCGGTGTTGGGTTTCACACGCGATGAGGTTATTAGCCGGGACTCGCGATTCCTTGAGTACGCGTATGAGCAGGGCGCAGCCATTGGCGGGGCGACAGGAGCTGGTGGTGAGGCCCCAAAACTGTTGCTGACTGAAGATCGGCACGGCGCCTTACATCCAGATGCCGTGCTGCCAGATGCAGACGCCGTCCAGCATTGGTTTGTGAAGTTCGCGCGTAACAAAGCCAGTCAGACCGATCAGGACATCCTGCGCAGCGAGTATTGCTTCTATCGTGCCGTCCAGCAGCTCGGAATGGACACGGTTGCAGCTGAAGGGCTGGCATTGGAGGAGGGCAGTAAGCCCAGTCTCTGGATGCATCGCTTTGATCGGGAGATTAGCCCCGCAGGGGTTGGCCGAACTGCCGTTGAGTCCATGTACTCGCTATGCGGCGTAACCGAGGCTGGCAGTTACATGCTGCACACGCAAGTACTGGGGAAGCTGGTCGCGCTATGGCGAGCTGTTGGGCAGGAACAGCAGGTCGGTGATCTGGTGTTTGAATACATGCGGCGTGATCTGCTGAATCAGATCCTCGGAAATTCAGACAACCATGGCCGTAACACCGCGATTCTCCGGTCCGAGCAGGGGGTTCGGTTGGCGCCAATCTACGACCTGGCTCCTATGGTCATGGACGAGGAGGGTGTTACGCGTACGACGAAGTGGCCAAAGCACATCGAGCTTGCAGGAGAGGTCAACTGGAGAGCGGCCTGTGATGAGGTTGCAGAGTGGATTGATGCCGATGAACTGTTCCAACGATTGCAATTGGCAGCTCAGGACTTGCTCGCGCTACCTGACTTGCTGAGTGCACAAGGGCTTCCCGATTCAACCATGAGTCACCCGCGTATAGCCCTGAGAAATCTCCAGCAGCGGATGCTTCAGTGGGGGTTGGTCTAAATGGACATTCTTGAGCGCAATCGCATTTTGAATGAGCTGCAGCAGCAGTTGGCTAGCGGCGAGATCACGATTGGAGGAGCAGTGCGACGCCTGCGCAAGGAAGTGACTGGCTTGCAGCAGGCCAGATTTGCACAGATGTGCAAACTGTCATTGCGTGCCTTGCGACAGCTTGAACTGGATGAGAGCAACCCGACGGTTCAGACGTTGAACAGTGTGTTTAATCCCTTTGGCATGCAGGTCGGCATTGTGCCGAAGACTCCGCGTTGAGCGGCTGCATGCTGGTTCTTGAGGCTGGATGAGCGCTGGAGAAAGCAAATGGATTATTCATCGGTGCTCTCCGGGGTCATCCAGGCGGTCACTAGGGCTGGCGAGCTTCTAGTCGCAGAGTGGCAGCGTCCTGAGGGACCTCGTGGTGCAGGTGATAAAGCGGATGTTGATGTAGAAATCGAGGCTCTATTGCGGCCTTGCCTGCTTGACCTATTGGATGGGGATTTCTGGGGCGAGGAAACAGGATATTCGCTGACCGGTGCCCCGTTCTGCTGGGTGGTCGATCCTAACGATG
>NZ_JARPUS010000007.1 GCF_029537485.1 Pseudomonas sp. GOM6 | reverse complement strand
AGAGCTGTGACCGGATCAGGCCGGCAGATTGAAACGGTGACCGCAGAGCAGGCAGAGGTTGTGAGCCAGGACATGACGGTCGAGCGATTCACCGAGCTGGGCACCGATCGCACAGCCACCGACGCTGCCGGCCAGGCCGCCGAGAATGGCACCCGATACCGAGCCGAGGGTGATGCCGACCGGGCCGGCGATTACGCCGAGCGCTGCGCCGGCCTTGCAGCGCTGACGCCACGTGCGAGGCCACCGACTGCGCCGATGGCCGCGCCAGCTTTCATGGCGTGATGGAAAGAAGCGACTTTTGGGGAGTGACAGCGGGGGCACTGCAATGACATGGGACGAACCTCCTTGGTGCTGATGTCATTGCGGTAATGTGTGACTGAGATTTTTTGGAATCGGATTGTCGTTTGGCTGGGTACTTAACTGTCGGAGTGGGCCGAAAGCGACCCGATGCACCCACTCTTCGCGATAGCGGCGTCCGGCCATCCTTATTCCACTTGCTTTCTGTCTAGAATGTCCGCACCTATACAGAGTTGGGCCAACAAGACTGGGGGCAGCCATGAGGCTAGAGTCATTCCGAGTTCGTAACTATCGCTCTATCAATGACAGTGGTGAGATCGCCGTCTCTCGGATTACAGCCCTTCTGGGGCGGAACGAGAGCGGCAAGTCGAATCTGCTTCGTGCGTTGCACAGTCTAAACCCGATTGCAGGGTTTGAAGCTTTGAGACCCATCAAGGATTTTCCCCGGCACAGGCGCCTAGAGGAGTGCACAGACGATACGCCCGTTCTGTCAACGACATGGATGTTAGACGATGAGGACAAAGAGGCTCTGCTTGAGCTTCTTCCGCGAGCCACGGAGGTGTCCCAGGTCGTCATCGGGCGCAGCTATGGCAAGTCTAGGACGGTGAGATTTCCCGAGCTCAAGGCGATTCCCTTCGACGAAACGGACATCAAAGGCAAGGTCAGAAAGGTAGCTGCGGCAGTGCGCGCTGCGGCGCAGAAGCAGGAAACGCCTGGTGCATTGGATGCGGCAGCCGATGCCTTCGAGACTGCTGCATCTGCCACGAGGCAGCGTGATATATGGGCCAGCCAGACTGTGGCGGCGGCGAAGGCTTTACGGACTGCGTTGGCTGGTGCTGATGCTGATTTGACTGACAAGCAGGAGGAGGTGCTCTCCGAGCTTGAGGAGCTGGCTGAGAGCATCGTGGGCGATAAGGCTGCCCAGCAGAAGGCTCGTGACTGGGCTGTTGGCGCAATTCCAAAATTCATCTATGTCGATGAGTACCCAGAACTTGATGGCCATCAAGACATCTCCGCCTACATCCAGCGGAAGTCTCAGGGGCGGCTTGAGGACTCGGACCAGAACTTTGAGAAACTGTGCAAGGTTGCAGGTCTCAATCCCGAAGAGCTTCAGAAGCTTCATGGGCAAAACGATCACGAAACCCGGAATCAACTCGCGAACCGTGCTAGTGCTGTTGTCACCGGCGAGATTAAACGACTGTGGAAAGATCGCGCGCTTAAGATTCGTTTCAACCTTGATGGCCAACACATCGACACAATCATCTCTGATCCAACGAGCACATACGACGTTGAAGTAAATCTCAACGACAGGAGCCGAGGCTTTCAATGGTTCTTCGCTTTCTACATCACGTTTTCGGCTGATACAGACGGAGGCCATGCGGAGAACGCGGTACTCCTGCTAGATGAGCCCGGCCTGTACCTGCATGCCAAGTCCCAATCAGATCTCCTCCATCATCTGGAAGTGGATTTCACCAATCAGATTCTTTACTCCACGCATTCGCCCTTCATGGTGCCGACGCATGCGCTGGACTCAGTCCGTACCGTTAACATTGCGGAGGAAGTCGGCACCACAGTCACGAACGACCCTACGGGAGATGCTAGGACGTTGTTTCCGCTCCAGGCGGCGCTAGGCTATGACCTAGCTCAGAGCCTCTTTGTCGGCCCCAACAATCTTGTTGTCGAGGGAGTTACAGACTTCTGGATCCTGAGCGCCGTCAGCGGCTATGCGTCCGAGAAGGGAAGAACTGCACTGAGTACCGCTCTCACAATGACTCCAGCAGGAGGCGCGCAGAAGGTCTCTTACATGGTTGCGTTGCTGACTTCGGAAGCACTCAACGTTTTGGTTCTTCTCGACACCGAGCGTGACTCTAAGGTGACCAAGGACGAGCTCCTCAAGGCGAAGCTTATCCGTGACCAGAACGTCGTATTCGTATCGGAAGCGTTCTCGCCCCAACCGAACGAAGCAGATATCGAGGACTTGCTCGACCCGGCGGTCTACGAGGCTCTTGTGCGAGAGAGCTATAACAAAGAGCTGAACGGGAAGGAGTTGAAGTTAAATGCCAATATCCCGCGCATCGCCAAGCGCATTGAAGCGGGCCTTGCAGATCTTGAAATCCCTTTCCATAAGACTCGACCAACACGACTGTTTCTCAAGAAAATGGCGACGGAACCGGAAAATGTGCTGCCAGAGCAAAGCCTTGGGCAATTCGAGGCGCTGTTTGCCTTGATCAACGGGCGATTGGAAAAGCACGTTGCTCGGGATCCAAAGCCCTTCGAGAGTTAAAAGTGAATAGGCCACCTCTACGGGTGGCCTGTTCATATCGGGTGTTGCGGGACCATGCGTCCATTCATGCGACGGGTGTGTATCACCTTGGCCAAGTCCTCCACTCTGTTTGTTCGACAGGGGTTAGCGTATCGATACGACCTTTCTGTCCCGATTTTCCTTGATGGCCGACATTGAAAGGTTGCCGGTAGCTGCTTGCTGGATGTGTTCGCTCCACCAAGCCATCATCGGACGTCTGCGCTTAACTCAGTAGTGCCAGCTAAGCGGCTCGTTTATAGTCCTCTGCTTTGACATGGGAGGAGCTATGCAAGTTAAGCCAGTAGGTCAACTCGTTTTCGAGATGAACGGCGTTGAACATCAAGTTTCTGCCAGCCAGCTGTCCCAAGGGGATCTGGAAAAGCAATCAGGTCTGAAAAATAAAGATGACTCGGAGGAGTGGTCAGTAACCTTCACAGCTGAGTCGGAGTTCGGTCAGTTTGTTTGGGTAGTGTCCTTTACCCTAGGCAATGAGGGGGGCGATGTTAATGATTCTGATATGGTTAAAAAGCCCAAAGGTGTAAAAGTGGTCAGGGACGTGTCTTTCAAGTCAGCCTAAGGGCTTTTCCTTTTTCCAGCTGTCCAGCATGTCCGCCCATCTCTGCATCATCATGGCTCGATCACTCAAATACTCGGCATGGTTGTAGGTGCGGCGGACAGCGTTTTGCTCGGTATGGGCGAGCTGTCTTTCGATCCAGTCTGCTGAATAGCCCATCTCATTGAGTCTGGTGCTGCCCGTTGTCCTCGTGGCATGCGGGCTGTATTTACCTCCCCAGCCAAGTGTGTTGAGCATCTGGCGGAATGAGGCCGCAACCATTGGGCGGGTGCGTACGTCGCGGTGAGGAAATACGTGGGTGTATTTTCCTGTTATGGAATGCAGGCCTCGCAGTATTTCGACTGCCTGTCGCGGCAGTGGCACTGTGTGATCTTTGCGCTTTTTCATCCGTTCGGCGGGAATGCGCCAAAGCGCCTTCTCCAGGTCAAACTCTGCCCATTGAGCCTCTACAGCTTCATTGGGGCGGCAAAGAGTCAGCCACATGAGCTGGAAAGCGCAGAGGGTCTCATGGCGCCCGCCGTGAGATTCGACATCGCGTAACAGTTGGCCAATTTCTTCGGTGGAGAGAGGGCGTTTGTGCTGAGTCTTGTTAGCTGGCAGGGCTTTTCGAACGGGGTGTACCGGGTCGGTGCTGGCTCGCAGCGTGGAAATTGCCAGCTCGAAAACTCCGGACATGCTCCGCTTGGCTTCCTGGGCAACAGATGGGCCATTGTCTTGAGTAGCTGCTCTGAGCACTTCCAGAATGTGCACGGGGGTGATGGCCTTAATCGGCAGATCGCCTATTTTGGGAAAAACGACGCGTTCAAGCATGTTGAGTCGTCTGGACTTGGTGATCTCCTCCCAGTCCTTCAGTGAAAGCCACTCTTTGGCGACGGCTTCAAACGTAATGGCCTTCTCGTGGTCGCGCTTCACCCGCTCCTGTTGCCGGTGGTGCGCGGGATTGATGCCCTGTATGACTAGGGCGCGGGCTTTCACGCGCTCATCGCGTGCCTCCGCAAGAGTGAAGCGGCGCCCTTTGCGGCGCTCTTCGGCGTGCTCGGGTGATTCCCCTTTGGGCGCGATTACATAGTCCCCAATCGCGAACACGCTTTCCTTCCTGCCGGTTCCGTCGTTCAGCTCGAACCGATAGCGCCATGCCTTAACCCCGTTAGGCTTCACCTCAAGGTAAAGGCCATTGCCATCTGTGAGCTTGTAGGGCTTTTCCTTGGGCTTGGCGGTACGGCACTCGGTATCGGTAAGCGGCATGGCTGCTCAATCCTGTTATACCCGGTTATATGGGTAGGTGAATTTTTCGATACCCGGTAGCGTACCCGGTAAATATGCGGATCGTATAGATTCTTGTCGGACCTTTTCGGAAAAGAAAAACCCCTTGAGGCTTCATTTCTCAAGGGGTTCTGTGTCCGGTAAGGTCCGGTGAAATACAAATTGCTGTTTAGACGTTGAAGCGGAAGTGCATCACGTCGCCATCCTTGACGATGTAATCCTTGCCTTCCAGGCGCCATTTGCCGGCTTCCTTGGCGCCGCCTTCGCCCTTGTACTGGATGAAGTCATCGTAGGCCACGACTTCAGCACGGATGAAGCCTTTCTCGAAGTCGGTGTGAATCACTGCGGCAGCCTGTGGGGCGGTGGCGCCGATGCGTACGGTCCAGGCGCGGACTTCCTTCACGCCGGCGGTGAAGTAGGTCTGCAGGTTGAGCAGAGAGTAGCCGGCGCGAATCACGCGGTTCAGGCCCGGCTCTTCAAGACCCAGAGATTCGAGGAACATGTCCTTCTCCTCGCCGTCGTCGAGCTCGGCGATCTCGGCCTCGATTTTGTTGCAAACCGGCACGACGATGGCGCCTTCTTCCTCGGCGATAGCCTTGACCACATCCAGATGCGGGTTGTTGTCGAAGCCGTCCTCGGCGACGTTGGCGATGTACATCACCGGCTTGCTGGTGAGCAGGTGGAAGCCGCGGACGATCAGCTTCTCCTCGGGGCTCATGTTCTTCATCAGGCTGCGCGCCGGCTTGCCTTCGCTGAAGTGGGGGATGAGCTTCTCGAGGATGGCCTTCTGTGCCAGGGCTTCCTTGTCGCCACCCTTGGCGTTGCGGGCGACTTTCTGTAGTTGCTTCTCGCAGCTGTCGAGGTCGGCGAAGATCAGTTCGAGGTCGATGATCTCGATGTCACGCTTGGGATCGACGCTGTTGGCCACGTGGATGACGTTCTCGTCCTCGAAGCAGCGCACCACGTGGGCGATGGCGTCGGTCTCGCGGATGTTGGCGAGGAATTTATTGCCCAGACCTTCACCTTTGGAGGCGCCCGCCACCAGGCCGGCGATGTCGACGAACTCCATGGTCGTGGGAATGACCTTCTCCGGTTTGACGATGGCGGCCAGGGCATCCAGGCGAGGATCGGGCATCGGCACTATGCCGCTGTTCGGCTCGATGGTGCAGAAGGGGAAGTTCTCCGCGGCGATGCCGGATTTGGTGAGGGCGTTGAACAGGGTGGACTTGCCGACGTTGGGCAGGCCGACGATGCCGCAGTTGAATCCCATGATGTATCCCTCGCGGAGATGAAGTCGTAAAAAAAGGGTCAGGCTTTCTGGCTATGCAGCTTCTGCATGGCCTTAGTCCAGTCGCCGGCGAGCATTTCGGGCAGCACGCCCAGGGCGTTATCGATGCTCTTGTCCAGCAACTCCTGCTCGTTGCGCGGGGCGCGGCCGAGGACGAAGCCGGAGACCAGGCTGGCGTGGCCGGGGTGGCCAATGCCGAGGCGCAGGCGGTGAAAGCCGTTCTGATTGCCGCACTGCGCGATGATGTCGCGCAGGCCGTTGTGGCCGCCGTGGCCGCCGCCGGTCTTGAGTTTGGCGACGCCGGGAGGCATGTCGAGTTCGTCGTGGGCCACCAGCATGGCGTCTACCGGGATGCGGAAGAAATTCGCCAGTGCCGCCACGGCTTGACCGCTGCGGTTCATGTAGGTGGTGGGAATAAGCAGACGAACGTCGCGGCCCTGATGGCTGAATTTACCCACCAGGCCAAAATATTTCTTGTCGAGGGCAAGGCTGACGCGTTGGCTGTCGGCCAGGCGCTCAACAAAAAGGGCTCCCGCGTTATGCCGGGTCTGGTCGTATTCAGGGCCTGGATTACCCAGGCCGACGATCAGTTGTACGGCAGTCACGACGGGAGCCCCTTGCCAGGCGCGCGAGTATTACTCGGCAGCGCCTTCGCCTTCAGCGCTGTCATCCTTCACGCGGGAGGCGTGAATGTTGGAAACGGCCAGGTCGTTGCCGTGGGCCAGGGCCACCAGCTCGATACCTTTCGGCAGTTTCAGGTCGGACAGGTGAACGGTCTGGCCAACTTCTACTTTAGCCATGTCGACTTCGATGAACTCCGGCAGGTCTTTCGGCAGGCAGGAAACTTCGACTTCGTTGATGGTGTGAGAAATCTCGCCACCCTGCTGCTTGACGCCAACAGCAGTTGCTTCGTTGATGAAGTGCAGCGGAACGTGAGCGGTCAGCTTCTGGCCGGCGACAACGCGAACGAAGTCAGCGTGTACCACGTAGCCTTTGGCCGGGTGGCGCTGCAGGGCCTTGATCAGGACGTTCTCGGTCGCGCCGGCAACGTTCAGGGCCAGTACATGGCTGAAGGCAGCTTCGTTTTCCAGCAGCTTGGCCAGGTCTTTGGCCTGCAAGCTGATGGATTGAGCGGCTTTCTCGCCACCGTAGATCACGGCAGGAACCAGGTTTTCGTTACGACGCAGGCGGCGGCTCGCACCTTTCCCCAGGTCGGAACGCACGTCGGCATTCAGGGCAAAATCAGTCATTACAGTTCTCCAAAATAACCAAACCGCGTTCACGCTTGCGACCAGCGTTATGGGCGGTTGGGCAAAAAGCCCTGCACGGGGCAGGGCGCTTCACGTTCAGGCCTGTTCCGCTTAGCGGAACATCGCGCTGATCGATTCTTCGTTGCTGATGCGGCGAACCGCTTCGGCGATCACCGGGGCCATGTCCAGCTGGCGAATGCGCGAGCAGGCTTGGGCGGCAGCGGACAGCGGGATGGTGTTGGTCACCACCAGTGCGTCCAGCACGGAATTTTCCAGGTTCTCGATGGCGCGGCCCGACAGCACCGGGTGGGTGGCGTAGGCATAGACCTTCGAGGCGCCGTGCTCTTTCAGCGCCTTGGCGGCGTGGCAGAGGGTGCCGGCGGTATCGACCATGTCGTCGACCAGTACGCAGGTACGGCCTTCGACATCACCGATGATGTGCATGACTTCGGAGTGGTTGGCTTTCTCACGACGCTTGTCGATGATCGCCAGGTCGACGCCCAGGCTCTTGGCCACGGCGCGTGCTCGAACCACGCCGCCGATGTCCGGGGAGACGATCATCAGGTTCTCGAATCGTTGATCCTGGATGTCGTCGGTCAGTACCGGGGAGCCGTAGATGTTGTCAACCGGAATATCGAAGAAGCCCTGGATCTGGTCGGCGTGCAGGTCGACGGTCAGCACGCGGTCGATGCCGACGACAGTCAGCATGTCGGCCACGACTTTGGCGCTGATGGCCACGCGAGCGGAGCGCGGGCGGCGATCCTGGCGGGCATAGCCGAAGTAGGGGATCACGGCAGTGATACGCGTCGCCGAGGAGCGGCGGAAGGCATCAGCCATTACCACCAGTTCCATCAGGTTGTCGTTGGTCGGTGCACAGGTCGGCTGAATGATGAAAACATCCTTGCCGCGCACGTTCTCGTTGATCTCGGCGCTGATTTCGCCGTCAGAGAACTTGCCTACGGATGCATCGCCCAGAGGGATGTGCAATTGACGCACAATGCGCCGGGCCAGGTCGGGGTTGGAGTTCCCCGTGAAGACCATCATCTTGGACACGCGCAGTACCTGCCTGGGAGTGGTTCCGATGAACAAAAAGCTGTTCAAAAAGCCAAGCTCCTTGAACAGCTTCCGTGTGTATGGCAGGGGCGGCTGGATTCGAACCAACGCATGGCAGGATCAAAACCTGCTGCCTTACCGCTTGGCGACGCCCCTGTATTGCGTCCCGCATTCACTTCCGAGTTGCCGTTTCAAGACTGCGGTGCAAAGGAGACCTGTTGCAGCCGCGAGCGATGAAGCTCGGCAGGGTGTCCGGAAGTTGGCGCGAGACTTTATCAGCATCGGCCCGGTTTGGGAAGCTCCCAAACACACAAGCTCCGGTTCCAGTCATCTTGGCATCAACAAATTTGTTGAGCGTTTTCAGAGCGTTACGCACTTCGGCGTAGCGTTTCTCGACAACTGGCTGGCAGTCGTTATGACCACCCCCCTCGTGAAGGCTGCGAACTGTAATGGCGGGGGTATCACGTGTCAACTCGGGGTCGGCAAAAACTTCTGCAGTACTGATGTTGACTTGGGGGATGGCGACCAGAAACCAGGGTTCTGCAAGCTCCACTGGCTGCAACTGCTCGCCCACGCCTTCGGCGAAGGCGGCGCGGCCGCGGACGAATACCGGCACATCGGCGCCCAGGCCCAGTCCCAGCTGCGCCAGGCGTTCTTCGCCGATATGGGTTTGCCACAGGTGGTCGAGGCCGAGCAGGGTGGTGGCAGCATCCGAGCTGCCGCCGCCGATACCGCCGCCCATGGGCAGGCGCTTGTCCAGCCAGATGTCGGCGCCCAGTGGGCAGCCGCTCTCACCTTGCAGCTTATGGGCGGCGCGCACGATCAGGTTGCTGTCGTGAGGGACGCCTGGAATTTCGGTATGCAGGACGATTTTGCCGTCATCGCGCCGTGAGAAGCCCAGTTCGTCGCCGTAGTCGAGAAACTGGAACAGCGTCTGCAGCAGGTGATAACCGTCGGCACGGCGGCCGAGGATGTGCAGCATCAGGTTGAGCTTGGCCGGAGCGGGCAGGATCAGTTCGGCGTGAGAGGGAATGGCAGGGGTCGTCATGGGCGGTCGTAGCACGGATGCAATCCGGGGCTTTGCTGGTGTCGTCCCGGATTGCATCCGGGCTACAAGTTCATCGGTTCACTGGCCCAGCTGGCGTGGCTGCCAGTCCTTGATCACCAGGGTGATGGCGAGATTACTGCCATGCAGCTTGATGCGCTCGGGCAGGGTGTAGCCATTCTGTTCGGCGTAGCTCAGGTACTGCAGTTGCCATCCGTCCTGCTCCAGCTGCGCCAGGTGGCTGCTGGCATCCAGGGTTACGCGGCTTTTGCTGCCGGGGGCGGGCAGGCCGCGTACCCACCAGAGCAGGTGGGAGATTGGCAGGCGCCAGCCCAACTGTTCTTCGAGTAGAGCCTCGGGTGATTCGGCTTCGTAGCGGCCCTGGTTGGCAACCTCCAGCAGCACATTGCCTTGGCGGCCAGTGAGGCGCGCTGCGCCGCGGCCCAGGGGGCCGGACAGGCGGATGTCGTAGTAGTCCTGGCGCTGCAGCCAGAACAGGGTGCCGCTGCCAGAGTCCTTAGGGGCACGAATGCCGACCTTGCCGCTGATCTGCCAGCCATCGAGGGCCGTGACCTGAGCCTTGTGAGCTTGCCAGAGTTTGGCGTCGCCCTGGCCTTCGACAGACTCGCGGCTGCTGAGACCGGCGCAGCCGGTTATAAGGGTGATCAGGCTGAAGACGAGGGCGTGGCGCAACATGGTCAAAGCTTCTCGGAACCGGTCAGGCGCTTGATGGTCGCGCGCAGGATAGGGCTGTCAGGTTGGTCTGTGAGGGCTTCTGTCCAGACTTTGCGAGCCTCCTGTTGTTTGCCCCGGACCCAGAGGACTTCACCCAGGTGGGCGGCCACTTCGTGATCCGGAAACTTGGCCAGGGCGGCGCGCAGGTAGCGCTCGGCCTCGTCCAGATTGCCCAGTCGATAATGAACCCAGCCCAGGCTGTCGAGGGTGGCAGGGTCCTCGGGGTTGAGCTGGTGAGCTTTCTCGATCAGCACCTTGGCTTCTTCGTAGCGGGTGGTGCGGTCGGCCAGTGTGTAACCGAGGGCGTTGAGCGCGGTGGCATTGTCCGGCTCGCGCTCGATGATAGTGCGCAGGTCGCGCTCCAGGCCGGCCAGGTCGCCACGCTTCTCGGCCAGCATGGCGCGGGTATAGAGCAGGTTGGTGTCGCCGGGGAACTGCTGCAGCGCTTGGTCCACCACTTGCCAGGCTTCGTCTACGCGCTGACGGTTGGCCAGGGCCTCGGACTCGATCAGGTACAGCTGGATGGCATAGTCGGGCTGGCTATCGCGGGCGCGGGCCAGGCGGCGGCTGGCCTCTTCAGCACGCTCGCTATCAAAGAGTATTTCGGTCTGGCGTACCTGGGCGGCCAGGTAGTCGTCGCCGGGGCCGACCAGCGCGTATTCGATCAGGGCGCTTTCGGTGTTTTCGCGCTGCTCGTAGAGGCGGCCGAGATTGAAGTGCGCGGCATCGACGTGGGCGTTGCGTGCTACCAGCTCTTCCAGGTGCACGGCGGCTTCGTCCCAGTCCTGGGCTTCCAGGCAGATCAGCGCCAGGGAGTAGCGCAGGTCGTCATCGTCGGGGAATTGCTGAACCAGGCCGGAGAACTCGCTCCGGGCGTCGTCCAGCCTCTGCAGTTCGACCAGTTGGCGCGCATAGGTCAGGCGCAGGCGTTTGTCTTCAGGGAAGCGTTCGATGCCTTTTTCCAGCAATGGCACGGCTTCATCGCCACGGTTCAGGCCTTGTAGCAGACGGGCGCGTAGCAGCAGCGGCGGGATCAGCTCCTCGCTGGCTGGGTGGTTCTCCAGCAGCGTCAGTGCTTCTTCGGGGCGGCCGTCCTGGTGCAGCAGCAGGGCTTTGCCGAACAGCAGCTGGCCATTATCCGGATACTTCTGCAGCAGGCGATCGAAGCTTTGCAGCAGGCCGGCGCGGGTGTCCGGGTCGGTTTCGGCAGCGGACAGGGCGAGGAAGTCGAAATGGGTATCGCCCTGGCCCTGCAGGACTTTTTCCATGTGCCCCATGGCTTCGTCGTAGCGACCGGCGCGAGCCAGTTGGATGGCGACGGCCCGCTGGGCATCGATATTGTCGGGTGCGTTTTCCGACCAGATCAACGAGCTGTCCAGGGCCGCCTGCTCAGCGCCCAGGTATTCGGCGATGCGGAAGGCGCGTTCGGCGACGCCGGGGTCCTGGGTGGCATTGGCCTGCTGCACGTAGTTGCCAAGGGCGATATCGAAACGGTCGCGCTGGCCGGCCAGCTCGGCGGAGAGCAGGGCGAACAACGTTTCCTCACTAAAGGAAGCGTATTGCTTGGCCTGGGCCGGTGGTGGGCTGATCGCCGTATCTTCGACCGGCGGCGTGCCGTCCGGGTTGGTGGCCAGGCTCTGGCAGCCGGCGAGCAGAAGGGAGGCGGTAAGCAGCGCGAGGGTTCTGTTCATGAGGGAAAGTGCGTTCCGTGGCGTGCTTGCATCATGACACAGACCCCGAGGCAAACCCAACGCGGTGGCGGGCTTTCTCGGGCTCTTGTCTATTGGGTCAATTTGTCGCAACAGTTGTTCTCCCATGGGCGACGTAGGACAATCGCCCGCTCTCTCGAATTCCCTTAGCGACCCTGCATGGCTTTCCTCGCCCTCGGCATCAATCACAAGACCGCCTCGGTGGACGTCCGCGAGCGCGTGGCGTTCACGCCCGAGCAGCTGGTCGAGGCCTTGCAGCAGCTGTGTCGTCTTACGCCCAGCCGAGAGGCGGCGATTTTGTCCACCTGCAACCGCAGCGAGCTGTACCTGGAGCAGGACCAGCTGCAGGCTGACGACGTGCTGCGCTGGCTGGCCGACTATCACCGCCTGAATATCGACGACCTGCGCGCCTGCGCCTATGTGCATCAGGACAACGATGCGGTGCGCCACATGATGCGTGTCGCCTCCGGGCTGGACTCCATGGTGCTGGGCGAGCCGCAGATCCTCGGCCAGATGAAGTCCGCTTACGCCGTGGCGCGCGAGGCCGGTACCGTCGGCCCGCTGCTCGGGCGCCTGTTCCAGGCCACTTTCAGTACCGCCAAGACGGTGCGCACCGATACCGCCATTGGTGAAAACCCGGTTTCCGTGGCCTTTGCCGCCGTCAGCCTGGCCAAGCAGATCTTCGCCGACCTGCACCGCAGCCAGGCGCTACTGATCGGCGCCGGCGAGACCATCAGCCTGGTCGCCCGCCACCTGCACGACCAAGGCATCAAGCGCATCGTCGTCGCCAACCGCACCTTGGAGCGCGCCAGCCAGTTGGCCGAGCAGTTCGGCGCTCATGCCGTGCTGCTGTCCGACATTCCCCAGGAGTTGGCGTACAGCGATATCGTCATCAGCTCTACCGCCAGCCAGCTGCCGATCCTCGGCAAGGGCGCGGTGGAGCGGGCACTGAAACAGCGCAAGCACAAGCCGATGTTCATGGTCGATATTGCCGTGCCGCGGGATATCGAGCCTGAAGTTGGCGAGCTGGACGACGTCTACCTCTATACGGTGGATGACCTGCACGAAGTCATCGAGGAAAACCTCAAGAGCCGTCAGGATGCCGCCCAGGCTGCCGAAGCCCTGGTGGCCAGCGGCGCCGAGGACTTCATGCAGCGCCTGCGCGAGTTGGCCGCCGTGGATGTGCTCAAGGCCTATCGCCAGCAGGCCGAGCGCCTGCGCGACGAGGAACTCAGCCGGGCCCAGCGTCTGCTGGCCAATGGTGTTGATGTCGAAGATGTACTGGCGCAGCTGGCCCGTGGCCTGACCAACAAGTTGTTGCACGCGCCCAGCGTAAAACTGAAGAAACTATCTGCCGACGGTCGCTATGAAGCGCTGGCCGTGGCCCAGGAACTCTTTGCCCTCGACGAGGGCCCGAGCAAGTCATGAAACCCAGCCTGCTGAAGAAACTCGACCTCCTCCAAGACCGCTTCGAGGAACTCACCGCGCTGCTCGGCGATGCCGAGGTGATCAGCGAGCAAAGCAAGTTCCGCGCGTATTCCAAGGAATACGCCGAAGTCGAGCCGGTGGTGCAGGGCTACCGCGAGTTGTGCCAGGTGCAGTCCGATCTGGAGGGCGCCCAGGCGCTGCTCAAGGACAGCGACCCGGACCTGCGCGAGATGGCCGAGGAAGAAGTGGCCAGCGCCAAGCAGCGCCTGCTCGAACTGGAAGACAGCCTGCAGCGCATGCTGCTGCCCAAGGACCCCAACGACAGCCGCAACGTCTACCTGGAAATCCGCGCCGGTACTGGCGGCGACGAGGCGGCGATCTTCTCCGGTGACCTGTTCCGTATGTACTCGCGCTATGCCGAGCGCCAGGGCTGGCGAGTCGAGATTCTCTCGGCCAACGAAGGTGAGCACGGCGGCTATAAAGAGGTGATCTCGCGCGTCGAGGGCGACAACGTCTACGCCAAACTCAAGTTCGAGTCCGGCGCCCACCGCGTGCAGCGCGTACCGGAGACCGAGTCGCAGGGGCGCATCCACACCTCGGCTTGCACCGTGGCAGTGCTGCCCGAGCCGGACGAGCAGGCGGCGATCGACATCAACCCGGCCGACCTGCGCGTGGACACCTACCGCAGCTCTGGCGCCGGCGGCCAGCACGTCAACACCACCGACTCGGCGATCCGGATCACCCACATTCCCACCGGCACCGTGGTGGAATGCCAGGAAGAACGTTCGCAGCACAAGAACCGCGCCAAGGCCATGGCTTGGCTGGCGGCCAAGTTGAAAGACCAGCAGGAAGCCGCCGCGCACAAGGAAATCTCCGACACGCGCAAGCTGCTGGTGGGCTCCGGTGACCGCTCCGAGCGTATCCGCACCTATAACTTCCCCCAGGGCCGGGTCACCGACCATCGCATCAACCTGACCCTGTATTCCCTGGGCGAGGTGATCGCCGGCGGCGTGGAGCAGGTGATCGAGCCGCTGCTGCAGGAATACCAGGCTGACCAGCTGGCGGCGTTGGGCGACTGATTGACACCCCTCTCCCTCTAGGAGAGGGGCGGGGGTGAGGGATCCTCGGGCCGCTCCGAGCTGCTTATGTCACCCTCTCCCCAGCCCTCTCCCTGGGGGAGAGGGCGTTGTTGAAGGCATAGGACCTTGTGCATGGCCAGTATCCAAACCCTGCTCGACAGTACCGATCTACCCGACTCGCCGACCGCACGGCTGGATGCCGAATTGCTGCTGGCCGCTGCGCTGAACAAGCCGCGCAGCTACCTGCGCACCTGGCCCGAGCGCGAGCCGACTGCCGAGCAACTGGATGCCTTCGCCCGGATGCTCGGGCGTCGCCGCAGCGGCGAGCCGGTGGCTTATATCCTCGGCCACCAGGGCTTCTGGAGCCTGGAGCTGGAAGTGGCGCCGCATACCCTGATTCCCCGCCCGGACACTGAGCTACTGGTGGAGACCGCCCTGCAGCTGGCCCCTGCGACGCCGCGGCGTGTGCTCGATCTGGGCACCGGCACCGGTGCCATCGCCCTGGCCCTGGCCAGCGAGCGCGGTGGTTGGCAGGTAATGGGCGTGGATCGCATCGCGGAAGCTGTGGCCCTGGCTGAGCGCAATCGCCAACGCCTCCAGTTGGGCAATGCCGAGTTTCGCCTGAGCAGCTGGTTCGACAGCCTGGGCGGCGAGCGTTTCGACCTGATTGTCAGCAACCCACCGTATATCGCCGCCGATGACCGTCACCTGGGTGAGGGGGATGTGCGCTTCGAGCCGCAAAGTGCCCTGGTCGCCGGTGCCGATGGCCTGGACGATATTCGCCTGATCGTGGGCCAGGCACCGCAGCACCTGCAGCCGGGTGGCTGGCTGTTGCTGGAGCACGGCTATGATCAGGCCGAGGCGGTGCGTGCATTGCTCGGTGCCGCCGGTTTCCACCTGACCGAGAGCCGCCGCGACCTGGGTGGCCACGAACGTATTTCCCTGGGGCAATGGCCAGCATGATGATGGAACTGAGCGACGACGAACTGCTGCGTTACAGCCGGCAGATCCTTTTGCCGCAAATCGACGTGGACGGACAGCTGCGACTGAAGAACAGCTGCGCATTGATCGTCGGGCTCGGTGGCCTGGGCTCGCCGGTGGCGCTGTATCTGGCGGCGGCGGGTGTCGGCGAGCTGCACCTGGCCGATTTCGATACGGTCGACCTGACCAACCTGCAACGCCAGATCATCCACGATGGCAACCAGGTTGGCGTGGCCAAGGTCGATTCGGCCATGAGCCGGCTCGCCGCGATCAACCCGCAGATCCGCCTGGTGCCGCACCGCTCGGCGCTGGACCAGGATTCGCTGGCCGCCGCCGTGGCGGCCGTGGATCTGGTGCTGGACTGCAGCGACAACTTCGGCACCCGTGAGGCTGTCAACGCAGCCTGTGTGACGGCCGGCAAGCCGCTGGTGTCCGGCGCGGCGATCCGCCTGGAAGGCCAGCTCGCGGTGTTCGATCCGCGCCAGGCGGCCAGCCCCTGTTACCACTGCCTGTATGGCCATGGCAGCGAAGCCGAGCTGACCTGCAGCGAAGCTGGCGTGGTCGGCCCGCTGGTCGGGCTGGTGGGCAGCCTGCAGGCACTGGAAGCGCTCAAGTTGCTGGCCGGTTTCGGCGAGCCGCTGGTGGGTCGTCTGCTGCTGATCGATGCGCTGGGTTCGCGCTTTCGCGAGCTGCGGGTCAAACGTGATCCCGCTTGCGCGGTGTGTGGAGCGCGCCCGTGAGCGAAGCGCCGGTCGGTGTGTTCGACTCCGGCGTCGGTGGCCTGTCGGTGCTGCGCGAGATTCGCGCCCGTCTGCCGCAGGAATCACTGCTGTATGTGGCCGACAGCGGTCATGTGCCCTATGGCGAGAAGAGCCCGGAATTCATCCGTGAACGCAGCCAGGCGATTGCCGCGTTTCTACTGAGCCAGGGCGCCAAGGCGCTGGTGCTGGCCTGCAACACCGCGACGGCTGCCGCGGTGGCTGATTTGCGCGAGCGTTACCCGAAGGTACCTATCGTCGGTATGGAGCCGGCAGTGAAGCCGGCTGCAGCGGCTACCCGTAGCGGCGTGGTGGGGGTGCTGGCCACCACCGGCACACTGAAAAGCGCCAAGTTCGCAGCCTTGCTCGACCGTTTCGCCCATGACGTGCGCGTGATTACCCAGCCCTGCCCGGGATTGGTGGAGCAGGTCGAGGCCGGTGAGTTGGACAGTGCACGCACCCGGGAACTGCTGCGCGGCTGGGTCGAGCCGCTGCTGGCCGAGGGCTGCGACACGTTGATCCTGGGTTGCACGCACTATCCCTTTATCAAGCCATTGCTGGCCGAGCTGGTGCCGGCGTCGGTGCGCCTGGTGGATACCGGTGCGGCAGTGGCCTGTCAGTTGCAGGCGCTACTTGATCGTCATGGCTTGCGTGCTGTCGGTACAGCGCAAGCGACGCGCTATTGGTCCAGTGCCGATCCGCAGGCAATGGCCCGGGTACTGCCGAAATTATTGTCTGAACTCGCCGACGTTCAGCCGCTCTGTGTTTGAGCGAGTAGACAGGAATCCGGCTTTAGTCGGCTTTCCTTAATAATTCGGGGTTATATACTCTGGTTATCGCTACGACGCCGATACTTTTCACTACAGGAAGTTAGAAGAATGAAAAAG
Organism: Pseudomonas sp. GOM6; assembly: GCF_029537485.1. GTDB lineage: Bacteria > Pseudomonadota > Gammaproteobacteria > Pseudomonadales > Pseudomonadaceae > Aquipseudomonas. The sequence goes on along the minus strand of NZ_JARPUS010000007.1, from coordinate 229,863 downwards.
ATCCTTTCTCTGGCTACGGCAGCTGCTTTGGCAATGGGAAGTTTCTCTGCACAGGCTGTCGATTTCACGGCAGCCATTGGCCAGAGTGGTGACTCGACCATGGTCTACCGTCTTGGCGCCCAATGGGACTGGAATACCAGCTGGTGGCAGAGTGATGTCGGTCGCCTGACCGGCTACTGGGATGCCGGCTACACCTATTGGGAAGGGGATGAAACCGCCAGCAACCACAGCCTGTCGTTTGCTCCGGTTTTCGTTTATGAGTTTTCCGGTGAAAGCGTACAGCCCTACATCGAGGCAGGTATCGGTGTGGCGGCGTTCTCCAGCACCGAGCTGGAAGACAACGACCTGGGGTCGTCCTTCCAGTTCGAGGATCGCATCGGCGCTGGCCTGCGTTTCTCCGGTCAGGAAATCGGCATCCGTGCGCTGCACTACTCCAACGCTGGGATCAAGAACCCCAACGACGGTGTCGAGGCCTACACCCTGCATTACCGCACCAGCTTCTGAGCGAGCTGCAGACATGAGAAACCGGGCCTGATGCCCGGTTTTTTTATGCGCCAAACGGGGGGCGCAACTGCTTTAACCAGACGGGCTCCGGGCATGTCGGCAACACCTCGGCTGCGAACACCGGCAGCAGTGGCGCACGGCACTTCGGTTTGGCCGGAGTCATTTCGTCAGGCGCGCATCGCGGCTGAAGCCGCTCCCACAGGCCAGTGAAGTCCGCTGCGCGGTCCGTTCAGCGATAGATGCCGACCATGCCGCGTCGCTCGTCATGGCACTCCGGCGAGCCCAGTTCGAATTCGCGGCAGATCAGCGGGCGCACTTCGTAGATGGTGCAGCGCATGCTGTCGCGATCCAGCGCCGCACACCAGCCATCGTCCAGACGGCGCATCACTTCGCCGCCCCAGTCGTCGGTTTCGATGAAGCGCTGCGGTACGCCGGTATCGGTGATCAGCATGACTTCCAGCTGGCAGCAGCAGGCGGCGCAGGTGCTGCAACTGGTGGCGGACTCGCTGGGGAGTTGGGTGAGGGGGATGCGGGTCATGGGCGCGCAGTGTACGGCAGGCAACCGAGGATGGCTTGCCTGGCCGACAGGCGCGCGCAGGAGCCGTTAATCAGGCCTGCCCACCAGGTGATCTGTGCCCGGACAAGGCCTTGGCCCGATACATGCCCGCAAAGCCATGTGCTACCAGCATCACGGCGGCCCAGATGGCGGAGAGCAACAGCAGGGTTGGCCATAGCCCCAGCGGCAGGCCGACGCCAGCCAGTTGCGCGCCGGCATAGTAGGACAGTGGCCCGCCCACGGCGCCGAGTACACTGGCCAGCCACCAGGGGCGGGCGCTCCAGGCCAGGCTGTGGTTGAGGGTGGTGGCGAACAGGGACCAGAGCAGGGCCAGCCAGGCGGGCAGCAGACGACTATCGCCAGCGAAGTCGAACACGCCGAGGTTGAGCAGGAAGCTGTCCAGGGCGCAGCCGAATAGCGCCACGCTGGCGACCAGACGCCCTTCGTTGCGCCAGTGGGCGATCCAGATGAAGTGTGCGGCCAGGCAGGCCAGCGCTACCGTCAGCAGCCAGGGCCGGGTGGCGCCGAAGATGCAGGCGAACCAGCCCGCCTGAAACAGCAGGGCGTTGAGGATCAGTGAGCGGGGCGCAGTCATGGGCATGCGAGTCGGCCAGTAGTCAGCAAAAGGCTGAGGGTACCCTCAGCCTGGCCCTTGCCCAAGGGGCGAGCATGGAGGTGCTCAGGCATCGAAGCGGCCCAGCAAAGGCGCCGGCCGCGCCCCTTCCTTGACCAGCAGGAGCTGGGCGGTGCCGATCGTGCGCTCGAGGAAGCCGCCCTCGCAGTAGCACAGGTAGAACTCCCACAGGCGGTAGAAGTAGTCGTCGTAACCGAGCTGCTCCAGGCGGTGCCGGGCGTGGCGCAGGTTGTCGTGCCACAGGCGCAGGGTCTTGGCGTAGTGCAGGCCGAAGTCCTCCATGTGGTGCAGATTGAGGTCGGTATCGCGGCTGACGATCTGCAGCATCGTGTTCACCGAGGGCAGCGCGCCGCCGGGGAAGATGTAGCGCTGGATGAAGTCCACCGAACGTTTGGCCTGTTCGTAGCGCTGGTCGCGGATGGTGATGGCCTGCAACAGCATCTGCCCGTGGGGCTTGAGCAGGTGCGAGCACTGCTTGAAATAGGTGGGCAGGAAGCGATGGCCGACCGCCTCGATCATCTCGATCGACACCAGTTTGTCGTACTGGCCGTCGAGGTCGCGGTAGTCCTTGAGCAGCAGGGTGATGCGTTGCTGCAGGCCCTGTTCTTCGATGCGCTGGCGCGTGTATTCGTACTGCTCGCGCGACAAGGTGGTGGTGGTCACCCGGCAGCCGTAGTGGCTGGCGGCGTAGATGGCCATGCTGCCCCAGCCGGTGCCGATCTCCAGCAGGTGGTCATCGGCCTTGAGGTCGAGCTTCTGGCAGATGCGCTCGAGCTTGTTCAGCTGGGCCTGCTCCAGGCTGTCCTGCTCGCTCTGGAACATGGCGGCCGAGTACATCATGGTCGGATCGAGGAACTGCTCGAACAGGCTGTTACCCAGGTCGTAGTGAGCGGCAATGTTCTTGCGCGAACCCTTGCGGGTATTGCGGTTGAGCCAGTGCAGGCCCTGCAGTAGAGGCCTGCCGAGCAGGGCCAGGCCGCGCTCCATGCCGTCCAGCACGTCGAGGTTGCTGACGAATACACGGATCACCGCGGTCAGGTCCGGGGTGGTCCAGTAGCCGTGGATATAGGCTTCGCCGGCGCCGATCGAGCCGTTGCCGGCGACCATCGCCCAGACTGCGGCGTCCTGCACCTGGATTTCAGCGTGCAATGGCGAGCCGGCCTGACCGAAGGTCTGCCGTTCGCCGTCCTCGATTATGGCCAACTGGCCGTGGCGCAGCTGACCGAGTTGGCGCAGTACGGCGCGGCGCAGCAAGCTGGCGCCGATGCCATTGCCAGCACGCACGCTGGTTTTCGCGGAACTGAGGTCAGGACTCTTCATGGCGGGGCTCCAGGTGGGCGGTGCGAAATTCGCCGTCCGCAGTGCGATGGGAAAAGATCGGGGTGCGCTTGAGCAGCAGGCGCAGGGCCTGCCAGTAGATGGCCAGCAGGGTCTTGCCGGTCATCCAGGGAAACGCCAGTAGGTGCCGGTGCAGGCTGCTACGACTGAGTTCGACACGGTTTAGGCCGAGGCCGGCTTCGAATAGCTTGTCGTCGCCCTGCCAGTCCTCCATGCGGATATGCAGGTGTTCGCCAGGTGGCGAGTAGCGCATGCGGTACTCCAGTTCACGCGGCAGGAAGGGCGAAACGTGAAAGCTCTTGGCCACGCGATGGCGGGACTCACCCTCGGCGTTGGCCGGCAGCACATAGTGGTAACGCTCGCGCCAGGGGGTGTTGCTGACTTCGCAGAGGATGGCGGCCAGGCGATCCTGGGCGTCGTAGCAGTAGAAGAAGCTCGCCGGGTTGAAGGCCAGGCCCCAGCTGCGCGGCTGTGCCAGCAGGCAGATGCGACCTTCAGGCGTCTGGCCGAGGGCCTCGCCGACACGTTGGCGCACGGCATCGATCAGACGCACGCCCTGGCCGGTGAGCTGTGGCAGGAAGTCTGTCTCACGCCAGGCGAAGGGGGCCCAGCGCGAGCGGCCTGCCAGTGGCGAGAGCGCCAGCACGGCCTCCTGCTCGCTCAGGTCGAGGTAGAGCAGGCCCATGCGATAGCGGAAGGCGTGGCCGCGCGGCAGGTAGCGGCGATGGCTGACCCAGCCTTGATAGAGCGCGCTGTTCACAGTTGCTCGCCGAAGGCGCGGGCCACACGCAGTGCGCTGACCACGCCGTCCTCGTGAAAACCATTGGCCCAATAGGCGCCACAGTAGTAGCTGTGCTGAGCGCCGAGGACTTCCTGCCAGCGCGCCTGGGCCGCGATGCCGGCCAGGCTGAATTGCGGGTGAGCGTAGCGATAGCGGCCGAGGATCTTGCTCGGGTCGATGGCTTCGGTCTGGTTGAGGCTGACGCAAAAGGTTGTTTCGCTGCGAATGCCCTGCAGGATGTTCATGTTGTAGGTGACGGCGGCAGGCTGCTCGCTCGGCCCACCAAGGCGGTAGTTCCAGCTGGCCCAGGCCAGCCGGCGCTGCGGCAACAGGCGGGTGTCGGTGTGCAACACCACGTCGTTGTCGGCGTAGCGCAAGGCGCCGAGGATGTCCCGCTCGGCCTCGCTCGGTGCGCTGAGCAGGCTCAGGGCCTGGTCGCTGTGGCAAGCGAAAACCACTTTGTCGAAACGTTCGGTGCCGTGCGCACTCCGGATGGTCACGCCATCGGCGTCACGCTCGACCTGTTGCACGGGGCAGCTCAGGCGAATGCGCTCGGCAAAGCTGGCCGTCAGGGGCGCCACATAGCTGCGCGAGCCACCGGCGATAACCCGCCATTGCGGGCGGTCATTGACCGAGAGCAGGCCGTGGTTCTTGAAGAAACGCACGAAGAATTGCAGGGGAAAGCTGAGCATGTCGGCCAGTGACATGGACCAGATGGCCGCGCCCATGGGCACGATGTAATGGTCGATGAAGCGCTGACCGTAACCGCGCTGGCGCAGGTAGTCGCCGAGCGTGGTATCGGCGCCGATACGCTGCTGCTCCAGGTCGAACAGCGCCTCGCGGTTGAAGCGCAGGATGTCGCGCAACATGCCTATAAAGCGTGGCGAGAACAGATTGCGCCGCTGGGCGAACAGGCTGTTGAGGTTGTTGCCGTTGTACTCGCAGCCGCTGACCGGGTCGTGCACCGAGAAGCTCATTTCGGCGGGTTGCGAAGCAACGCCGAGCTGGTCGAGCAGGCGGATGAAGTTGGGGTAGGTCCAGTCGTTGAACACGATGAAGCCGGTATCAATGGCGTACTGCCGGCCAGCCACCTCGACATCCACGGTGTGGGTGTGGCCGCCAATCCAGTCGCTGCTTTCGAACACGGTGATGTCGTGCTGGCGATTGAGCAGGTAGGCGCTGGTCAGGCCGGCGATGCCGCTGCCGATGATGGCGATTTTCATGGTTGTTGTTCCGAACGGGCCAGGCGTTTGCCGAGAGCCAGTTGCAGGCGCCCGGGCAGGTGGGAGAGCAGGATCAGGGTGGCGATGAACAGGCGCGGAAAGGCAATCTCCAAGGGGCGTTTCTCCAGGCGTTGGGCAATATGCCGAGCTGCTTTGTCCACCGGCCAGCGCATGGGCATGGGGAAGTCGTTCTTCTGCGTCAGCGGCGTGTCGACGAAGCCGGGACTGACCAGAGTGACTTCGATACCGCTGGCCGCCAGGTCGATGCGCAGTGACTCGAACAGGTAGCGCATGGCGGCCTTGGAGGCGCCGTAGGCACCGGCGCGGGGCAGGGGCAGATAGGTGACCGAGCTGCTCACCGCCACCAGGTGCGGGCGCTGGCCCTGGCGCAGCAATGGCAGGGCGACCTCCACGCAGTAGCTGGCGCTCAGCAGGTTGGCGCGCATGACGCGCTCGACCATGTCGGCCTCGAAGTGCTCGACCTCGATGTATTCACAGGTTCCGGCATTGAGGATTACCTGATCCAGCGCCCCCCAGTGCGCCTTGATGCGTTCACCGATGGCCCGCACCTGCTCGCGATCACTGAGGTCGCCCGGTGCCAGCAACACCTGTTGCGGGTAGCGGCTGGCCAGGCTCTGCAGAGCCTGGGCATTGCGTGCGCTGACCGCCAGGCGATGGCCTTGCTGCAGGAGGATTTCCGCCAGGGCGGCGCCAATGCCGCTGCTGGCGCCGGTCAGCCAGATACGCTTGTTCATGCCAGTCTCCGTTTCAGCCAGGCAATGGCGCCACCCATCAGCGGCAGGTGCTCGTAAAGCAGGGCGCCAGCATCGAAGTAGTCGCGGTGTTGGTAGACCTTGTCCCACCACAGCAGGTGCGAGCAGCCATCAACCCGGATCGGGGCACCGCCGCGCAGGCGCGGATGACGATAGGTCATGGTCCAGCGTAGGTAGCCTTCGCCGTCACTGATCTGGTCGTGGCTATGAAAGTCGAAATGCAGCTGGCTGACGTTGGCATACAGTTCGGCGAAGTAATCCTGCAGTGCCGACAGCCCGCGTACTTCATGCAGCGGGTCGCGGAACACGACGTCCTCGCTGTACAGCTCATCGATGCGCTGCAGATTGCTGGCGTCCAGCTCGGCAAAGCGTTCGGCGAAATGACGCAAAAAGTCAGACATGCGCAACCTCCGTTTGCGGCAGGCTCTTGAAGGCCTGCAGGACACGCTCACGCGAACGGGCCAGGTCGACGATGGGCCGCGGGTAATTGGCCATGCCGAACAATCCGCCCAAGGCCGCCGGGTCGTGGATGTCGCGCTTGTTCAGTTCGGCCAGTTCCGGCACCCAGGTACGGATGAAGCGACCGTCCGGATCGAACTTCTGTGACTGGCTGATCGGGTTGAAGATGCGGAAGTAGGGCGCCGCATCGGTGCCGGTGGAAGCGCTCCACTGCCAGCCGCCGTTGTTGGCCGCCAGGTCGCCGTCGATCAGGTGGCGCATGAAGAACCGCTCACCTTCGCGCCAGTCGATCATCAGGTTCTTGCTCAGGAACATCGCCACCACCATGCGCAGGCGGTTGTGCATCCAGCCGGTGGCCAGCAACTGGCGCATGGCGGCATCGACGATGGGGATGCCGGTGCGGCCCTGCTGCCAGGCGGCCAACTCGGCTGGCGCCTGGCGCCAGGGCAGGGTCTCGGTTTCCAGGCGGAAGGCACGGTGCCGCGAGACGCGCGGATAGCCGACAAGGATGTGCTTGTAGAACTCGCGCCAGAGCAGTTCGTTGATCCAGGTGATGGCGCCGGGGTTGCCGCTGTCGAATTCGCCACGGTTGCCTTGCAGGGCGGCATGCAGGCACTGGCGCGGGGACACCACGCCCGCGGCCAGGTAGGGCGACAGGCGGCTGGTGCCGGGACGGGCGGGAAAGTCGCGCTGCTCCTGGTAGTACAACAGGGCCTCGTCAGCGAATTCGTCCAGCTGCTGGCGCACAGGCGCCTCACCGGCCGGCCAGAGCTGGCGCAGGTTGTCGCTGGGCGGGAGAAATTCCGGCAGCGCCTTGGGAATGGCGTCGCTGGCCAGGTCGAGCGGGGCCTGGGCCTTGGGCGTCGGCACCAGGCCGGGCATGGCCGTATGCAGGTGCTGGTAGCAGACCTTGCGGAACTGGCTGAACACCTGGAAGTAGGTGCCGCTGCGGGTCAGCACACTGCCAGGCTGGAACAGCAGTTGGTCGAGATGACTGCGCCATTCGACGCCCTGCAGGGCCAGGTGCTGTCGTACCGCCCGGTCGCGGCGGGTTTCGTTGAGGCCGTATTCCTCGTTGACCTGCACGCAACCTATGGTCTGATCACGGCAGACATCCGCCAGCACCTTGGGCGCATCGCGCCAGTGCGCGGCGGTACGAATCAGCAGCGGTACGTTCAGCTCCGCCAGGCGTTGCTGCAATTCCTTGAGGTTGCGTAGCCAGAAATCAACTTTGCAGGCGGCGTCGTCATGCTCCAGCCACTGCTGCGGGCTGAGCAGAAACAGGGCAATGGTCGGCCCCGTCTGCATGGCGGCGGCGAGGGCGGTGTTGTCGTGCACGCGCAGGTCGGTGCGGAACCAGATCAGTTGGCGCATGAGGAGGCCTTGAGTTGTTGCAGGTGCAGGTCGGCGCCCAGCGGGTCTTCGGCCAGGTGCAGGCCAGGCAGGTGCTGCAGGTCTTCGGCATGGATGTGGGCAGCGGCGCCAACCAGCAGCAGCGGCACGGCACAGGTGTTGTTGAGGCGCGGCAACTCGCGGCGCAGCAGGCTGTTGTCCAGCGCCTGGCTGGAGTACAGCAGCAGGGCGTGAGGGGTAAGGCTTTCCAGGGCCACGGCCAGTTCGACCAGGGGCAGTGGCCAGTCGAACACTTCCACCGGGCTGCCGGCACAGCTGGCCAGCCAGGCGCACAGCCACAGGCCCGGCTCCAGCGGCAGATCGGACAGGTTGACCAGCAACAGCGGTGCGCCGCTGAGCTGGCGGTTGTTCTGCGCCAGGCGCGTGCCCAGCTTGCTGCGCAGCCAGGAATAAAAGAACACCCGCTCCAGCTGGGCGCCAAAGGGGGCGCCCTGCCAGCGCTGGTGCAGCTCGTCGAACAGGGGCAGGAACAGTTGCTGGCAGAGGGTGCGCGGCGGGTAGAGGGCCAGGGCGCGGTTGAAGTGCTCGTCCAGCTGGCGCTCCTGCAGATCCTCGATGCACTGCAGCAGTTGCGCGCGCAGGGTTAGCCACTGGTTACTGCCCGGCGCGGGTGGCGTGCTGCGGGTGCTGAGCAATTCCTTGACCTGGCTGACGGCCACGCCGCGCTCCAGCCAGCCGAGGATGGCGTGGATGCGCGTCAGGTGTTCCTGCGAATACAGGCGGTGTCCCTTGGGCGTGCGGTGCGGCACGATCAGCCCATAACGGCGCTCCCAGGCGCGCAGGGTCACTGGATTGACCCCGGTATGGCGGGCCACCTCACGAATCGGCAGGTAGCCCTGGGCGAGGGCGTCCTGATAGTCGTCCGGCGGGCTCATAGGGCGTTGCGCAGGCTGAGGTTTTCCGGGTGTGGCTGCAGGTAGGCCTGGCGGGCCACGTAGTCATCCGGATGGCGGCGGAAGTGGTGCTTGAGCAGGGTCAGTGGCACCACCAGAGGCACGATGCCGCGGCGGTACTGTTCGATGATGTGGGCGATCTCCTGGCGGTCTTCGTTGCTCAGGGCGCGCTTGAGGTAGCCGCTCAGGTGCTGCAGCACATTGCTGTGGGTACCACGGGTGGCGCAGCGTTTCAGCGCAGCCATCAGCTGGCTGAAGTAGCGCGGGCCGAACTCGGCCGGGTCGTACTTGCCCAGGTCGGCCAGGAGCCGGCCAAGGGCCTTGTACTGCTGCGGATGACTGGCCATCAGCTGGTATTTGTAGCGGGCGTGAAATTGACCGATCGCCTTGTGGGTCAGGCCTGCTGCCAGCAGACGCTGCCACTCGGCATAGGCAAATACGCGGGTCAGGAAGTTTTCGCGCAGTACGGGGTCATTCAGCCGGCCGTCCTCTTCGATGGGCAGGTCAGGGCGCAGGCGTGCCAGGGTGGCGGCGAAGATGCCGGAGCCACCTTCTGTCTCGGGGTAGCCGTTGTCGCGATAGACCTTGACCCGCTCCATGCCGCAGGAGGGTGATTTCTGCATGAGGATGTAGCCGCAGATATCCTGCAGCTCCGTGGCGATGCGCGTGCCGTAATCGATCAGCGCCTGGGTGTGGTCGCGGTCCGGGTGTACGGTGCCCACGGCGCGCGGTGCGGCGGGGTCGCCGACCAGGCGAATGGGCTCTCGGGGCGTGCCCAGGCCAATGGCGGCTTCCGGGCACAGCGCCACGAAGTCAAAGTGTTCGGCCAATACCTGGCTGCACAGACGCGACTCCTTGTGACCGCCATTGAAGCGTACCGGGGCGCCGATCAGGCATGCGCTGATACCGAGCTTGAGACGTTCCACAACCTGTACCTCCCGCGATTACTTGTACCTGAGTTGAATCTTGTACAAGTAAATACGCGAGATAAAAGTTGTGCAAGTATTAATTTGTGTACAGCTTTTTGCAGGGGCGGCCACGGTCCCGATACCGGCAGCACCCGGTTCATTGGCGAGCCTGCTGCAGTAACAGCACCGTTGCATCCAGGCGCGGCGGGTGCGTCCTAAGCGTCCGACGGAGGCGAGTAGCTGGCCGAAAAACGGCCAGTCGCTGCGCATTTATTCCGGCTTCCTGTAGCTGTGATCACAGCAGGGGTTACGGATAGCCCAGCAGCGCCTTGATCTGGGCCAGGTGGGCAGCGACCCAGTGCTTGTCGATGGCGCCCCAGTCGCGAATCACATAGTGCCCGGCGTTGTTGCGCTCGCCATCGTGCTGGATGAACTCGCACTGGATATCCAGCTCGGCCAGCGCCGCCAGGGTGTCCTGGGCGGTGCGCCGGGGCATGCCGGTGGCCTCGATCAACGCCGGCACGCTGGTGGCGGTGCCGCTGTCGACCAGCCAGGCGACGTAGAGGCGGCGGTAGAAGCTGGTGCGGGTCTTGCTGACTTCCATGTTTTCTCCTGAGGTGGCTTGCCAGGCGGGGTGGCGCGGGGGTATCTACGCAGGTCTTGCGGAGGATAGCGATGAACGAGCAGAACGACGACCTGGAAGTGGCGCTGGTGCAGTGTGAACTGGCCTGGCAAGACCCCGCGACCAACCGGGAATACCTCGCCGCCCAGCTGGAGCAGGCGCGCGGCGCCGACCTGGTGGTGCTGCCGGAGATGTTCAGTACCGGTTTCTCCATGCATTCGGCCGAGCTGGCCGAGCCGGAAGACGGCCCCACCACGGCCTGGCTGCGCGAGCAGGCGCAGCGTATCGGCGCTGTGGTCACCGGCAGCCTGATCATCCAGGCTGCCGACGGCAGCTACCGCAACCGCCTGCTGTGGGCGCGCCCGGATGGCTCGCTGGCGCACTACGACAAGCGTCACCTGTTCCGCATGGCCGGCGAGCACAAGCACTATGCGGCGGGTGAGGAGCAGGTGGTGCTGGAGGTCAAGGGCTGGCGGGTGCGCACGCTGATCTGCTACGACCTGCGCTTCCCGGTGTGGAGCCGCGATCCCGAGAAAACCGACCTGCTGCTGTACACCGCCAACTGGCCGGCGGCGCGGCGTCACCACTGGAACCGCCTGCTGCCGGCACGGGCCATCGAGAACCTGTGTTACGTGGCCGCGGTGAACCGCATCGGCAACGACGGCAATGGCCACCCCTACAGCGGCGATAGCCAGGTACTGGACTTCCAGGGCGAAGCCCTGCTGGCGCCCGGTGATGCCGCAGGCGTATTCCGCGTGACGTTGGCGGCCGCCGAGCTGGCGGCCTACCGGCAGCGCTTCCCTGCGTATCTGGATGCGGACCGGTTCTACCTGGCGGGGCAGTGAGGCAAGCCCGTTAAGGAGTGTTCCTGTTGTCCCCGGCCAGCGCATAGGTTGGGTTGCGCGCAGCGAAGCCCAACAAGCGAGCTGGCCTGCGTCACTCGCGGCTGAAGCCGCTCCCACAAAAAAACGGGTCCTGGACGTCCGTGGGAGCGGCTTTAGCCGCGAAAAGACTGCCAGGAGGCTGACACCGAATACCGCCCGGTGCGTCCAGGCTCAGCCCAGCGAAGCCATATCGATCACGAAACGGTATTTCACGTCGCTTTTCAGCATGCGCTCGTAGGCTTCATTGATCGCCTGCATGGGGATCATCTCGATATCCGAGACGATGCCGTGCTCGGCGCAGAAGTCGAGCATCTCCTGGGTCTCGGCGATACCGCCGATCAGCGAGCCGGCGATTCGGCGGCGCTTGAAGATCAGGCCGAACACGTCCGCCGGCGGGTGCGGCGAGTCTGGCGCGCCGACCAGGCACAGGGTGGCGTCGCGCTTGAGCAGGTTGAGGAAGGGGTTGAGGTCGTGGGGCGCGGCCACGGTGTTGAGGATGAAGTCGAAGCTGCCCGCGTGTGCGGCCATCTCGTCTGCACTCTTCGATACCACCACTTCGCTGGCGCCCAGGCGCAGGGCGTCGTCACGCTTGTTTGGCGAGGTGGTGAACAGCACCACATGAGCGCCCATGGCGGCGGCGATCTTCACACCCATGTGGCCGAGGCCGCCCAGCCCGACGATGCCGACCTTCTGCCCCGGGCCGACCTTCCACTGGCGCAGCGGCGAGTAGGTGGTGATGCCGGCGCACAGCAGCGGCGCCACGGCCGCCAGCTGTTCGGCGCTGTGACGAATCTGCAGGACGAAGCGCTGGTCCACCACGATGTGCTGAGAGTAGCCGCCGAAGGTGTTCTCGCCGCCGAATACCGGGCCGTTGTAGGTGCCGGTGAAACCGCTCTCGCAGTACTGCTCCAGGCTCTCACTGCAGGACGCGCAGTGGCGGCAGCTGTCGACCATGCAGCCGACGCCGGCGACGTCGCCGACCTTGAAGCTCGAGACATTGCTGCCGACGGCCGTGACCTTGCCGACTATCTCGTGGCCCGGCACCGAGGGATACAGGGTGTTGTTCCACTCGTTACGCGCGGTGTGCAGGTCGGAGTGGCAGACACCGCAGTAGAGGATGTCGATGGCCACATCGTCCGGGCCAACGGCGCGGCGCTGGATTTCCATGGGGGCCAGTGGCGTTTCTGGATTCTGTGCGGCGAAGGCGAGAGTGGTGCTCATGGGCGTCTCCTGGGGTCTGCAAAGGATGCAGGAGAGGCTAAAGCAGGCAGGTTACAGAGGGCTTGCCTGATCCTGCCGAATCCATGCCCAGAGGTGCACGGCATGCGCCAGGCTCCTTCATAAAAGCGTCCTGGCGACCGTCTATGCTCATCCGGGCTACACATCACCATTGCGGTTTGCAGACGGGGGCGCCATGCAATCTTCACGACATTGGGGGCTGGTGGTTTCACTGGCGGGATGTTTCACGGGGCCGGTCGTGGCCGGTTCGGCAGGCTTCGCCGGCATCGTCGCCAGTGCCGATTCGGCGGAGACTGCTAACGGCAACCCAGCGGGGATGTCGCGCCTGGCGGAGCCGACGACCAGCCTCAGCCTGATGATGGCCCGGGGCTTTGGCGAGTTCGAGGTGGACGAGGGCAAGACCACGACTGGCGGCGGTAACCCTGACGATGACTCCAGTCCGGTATTTCTGCCTCAGGCCTACCATGTGCGGCCGTTGAACGAGGACGTGCATGTCGGCCTCTCTCTGACCGTGCCCACCGGCTTCGGCTCGGAGTACGGTTCGGACTGGGCCGGGCGTTATTACACGGACAGCTATTCGCTGGTCTATGTCGCCCTGACGCCGGCGATTTCCTGGCGCATCAACGAGCAGTGGTCGATAGGGGCGGCCGTTGGTATCAACTACATCGCCTCGGAGTCGGAAGTGGCCATCAACACCCTGGTGCCGGGGGCGGCCGATGGGCGGATGAAGGCTGAGCTCGATGGTGTCGGTACCAACTTCACGCTGTCGTTGTTGTGGGAGATGACCGACAAGACCCGCTTCGGGCTGTCCTACACCAGCGAGTCGAAGACCGATATCGATGGCGACCTGAAATTCCGCAATACCGGTCCGGTGATCGGCGGGTTGCTGGAACGCGGCATCCTCAGCGACGAGATCGAGGTCGAGCAGGTACAGCCGCAGCGCATCATCGGTGGCCTGTATCACGAGCTGGAGGCGGGGGACTTCATCGTGGCCGATATCGGCTGGGTCGAGTTCTCGCGGTTCGGCGCCAACTCGATTTCCCTCGATGGCCAAGACCTTAATGTCGAGGAGGGCGGCTTCAACAACTTCTGGGCGGGGGCCTTGGGCTATGGCTTCCCCGAGCACAATGGCTTGCGCTACACCCTGGATGCCTTCTATGTTCAGGCGCCGGTGGATGACGACAAGCGCACCCTGGCGCTGGCGCTAGACCGTATCTGGGGGTTCGGGGCAGGGGTGCAGGTCGACCATGGCAAGGGCCAACTGGTCGAATTCAATGTGCATCTGGTCGATTTCGGCAAAGGGCCGGTCGATACCGGCACGTCGGCCGTACGCGGGCGGGTGGTGGGGGAGACCGATAACCCCTACGCGCTGATCATCAGTGGCGCCTATCACTTCTAGGCTGGGCCGCAACGAAAAACGCCGGGCAAGTGCCCGGCGTTTTTATTCATCTATGACTGATCAGGCGGCTTGCGCCTCGGCCTGCTCCAGCGCCCGGTTCAGTGCGCTGAACAGGGCACGGAAGGTCGCGGTGGTCAGGTTCTCGTCGATGCCGATGCCGTGCAGTGGGCGGCCACCGTTCAGGCGTACCTCGATATAGGCCACGGCCTGGGCGTTGGTGCCGGCGCTGATGGCGTGCTCGTGGTAGTCCATGATCTCGATGTTCTGCGGCAGTGCGGCGACCAGCGCCTCCAGCGGGCCCTTGCCGGTGCCGTGCTTGCGACGGGTTTCGCCGTCGTAGGCGACTTCGACGTCGACGCTGCAGATGCCATTCTCTTCCTGCAGGCGGTGGCTCTTCAGTGCGTACGGGCTGTTGGCTTCGAGGTATTCGCTCTGCAACAGGCTATAGATCTGCTGGGCCGTCATCTCCAGGCCGAGGCGGTCGGTTTCGCGCTGGACCACCTGGCTGAACTCGATCTGCATGCGACGCGGCAGGCTGATGCCGTACTCCTGCTCGAGCAGGAAGGTGATACCGCCCTTGCCGGACTGGCTGTTCACCCGGATCACCGCCTCGTAGTCGCGACCGATATCGGCCGGGTCGATCGGCAGGTAGGGCACTTCCCAGATACCTTCCGGGTCCTGCTGGGCGAAGCCCTTGCGGATGGCGTCCTGGTGCGAGCCGGAGAAGGCGGTGTGGACCAGGTCGCCGACGTACGGATGGCGCGGGTGCACCGGCAGCTGGTTGCACTCTTCCACTACCTTGCGCACGGCGTCGATGTCGGAGAAGTCCAGTTCGGGGTCGACGCCCTGGGTGTAGAGGTTCAGCGCCAGGGTCACCAGGCACACGTTGCCGGTGCGCTCGCCGTTGCCGAACAGGCAGCCTTCGACGCGGTCGGCGCCGGCCATCACGGCCAGTTCCGAGGCGGCCACACCGGTGCCACGGTCGTTGTGGGTGTGCACGCTGATCAGCACGCTATCGCGACGATCAACATGGCGGCCGAACCACTCGATCTGGTCGGCGTAGTTGTTCGGCGTGGCGCACTCGATGGTGGCCGGCAGGTTGAGGATCAGCTTCTGCGCCGGGGTCGGCTCGAACACGCCGATCACCGCGTTGCACACCTCGACGGCGAAGTCGATTTCGGTGGAGCTGAACACTTCCGGCGAGTATTCGAAGCCCCACTGGGTCTCCGGCTGGGCGGCAGCCAGGCGCTTGATGATGCGTGCGGCGCTGGTGGCGATCTCGATCACGCCGGCCTTGTCCTGGTTGAAGACGATGCGGCGGAAGCTCGGCGCGGTGGCGTTGTAGTAGTGGACGATGGCCTTCTTGGCGCCCTTGAGCGACTCGAAGGTACGGGTGATCAGGTCCTCGCGGGCCTGGGTCAGCACCTGGATGGTCACGTCGTCAGGGATATGGCCGCCCTCGATCAGCTCGCGGACGAAGTCGAAGTCGGTCTGCGAGGCGGACGGGAAGCCCACTTCGATTTCCTTCAGGCCCACGGCGACCAGGCACTTGAAGAAGCGCATCTTCTTCTCGGCGTCCATCGGCTCGATCAGCGACTGGTTGCCGTCGCGCAGGTCGGTGGACAACCAGATCGGCGCCTTGTCGATGACCTGGTCCGGCCAGGTACGGTCGGGCAACTGGATCTGGGTGAACGGGCGGTATTTCTTCGACGGGTCTTTGAGCATGGTCATCAGGCAAATCCTTGAGTTCGGCGGCAGGCCGGGGCAACACGAAAGGGTTGGGGCGAAAGGAGGGTTCAGCTACGCAGTCGCGGGCTGACCAGACGCAGGCAGGCGTGTTGCCGCAGAAGAATGAGGGTGTGAGCTGTTTTCATGCCGCCAACCCTACTGTTGAGGGGGAAAGATGGCAATGCTTGTGGGGAAAACGCCTGAAAATTGCCGCTAAATCGATATTGAGGTTGTTGGTTGCTGTTTTATGGGTGTTTTTGGCAATAAATTGCGCTGAGTTTTTTGGCGGGCACGTCCTGCGCGTGCCTGCCGGCGGTGGCATCACTGGTGTGCTGCAGGCGTTGCGCGATCCTGCTGGGCGATGGCTAGGCGATTGTCGATCAGTACACGAAAATCCGCGCCGCTGGGACTCTGGAATACGCGCAGTCCAAAGGCCGGCAGGATCGCCAGCAGGTGGTCGAAGATATCGGCCTGGATGCCTTCGTAGACCAGCCAGGTGGTGGTGTTGGTGAAGCAGTAGATCTCCAGCGGTAGGCCGTCGGCACCCGGCTGCAGTTGGCGGGTCATGAGGGTCATCTGCTGGTGCACGCTGGGGTGCTGGCGCAGGTAACGTTCGACGTAGGCGCGGAAGGTGCCGAGGTTGGTCAGGCGGCGGGTGTTGCGCGGGTCGTCATGGCCGGCGTTGCTGGCTTTGAGCTCCGCCTGTTTTTCGTCCAGGTAGTCGGCCAGCAGCGCAAAACCACGTAGTTCCTGCAGTTGCTCGGCGTCGAGAAAGTGCACGCTGTTCTGATCCAGATACAGACAACGCTTGATCCGGCGACCACCGCTTTCCTCCATGCCGCGCCAGTTTTTGAAGGCGTCGGTGATAAAACGCTTGGTCGGGATGGTGCTGATGGTCTTGTCCCAGTTCTGCACCTTCACCGTGTGCAGGGCGATGTCGATCACGTCGCCATCGACGTTGAGCTGTGGCATCTCCACCCAGTCGCCGACGCGGATGATGTCGTTGGAACTGATCTGCACGCTGGCCACCAGCGACAGCAGGGTGTCCTGGAAGATCAGCAGCAGCACGGCGGCCATGGCGCCGAGGCCGGACAGCAGGATCAGCGGCGAACGGTCGATCAGGCTGGCGATGACCAGGATGGTGGCGATGGCAAAGATAGCGATCTTGACCACCTGCAGGTAACCCTTGATCGGCCGCATGTGGGCGTCGGGGCGTAGCTGGTACAGGGTGTTGATGATGTCCAGCAGGGCGCTGAGTGCCAGGGCCACGGTCACCACGATAAAGGCGGAGGCGACATTGACCACCACCACGGCTACCGCGTCGGGCAGGTTGGGTAGCAGGTGTACGCCACTGATCAGGATCAGCGCCGGCACGATGTTGGATAAGCGCTTGATCATGCCGCTGTGGCTGATGTTCGTGGTGCGCCCCAGGTGGGTGGCGCCCATGACGCGATTCAGACCGCGCACGAGAATGCGTTTGACCAGCCAGTTGGCAAGCCAGGCGATAAACAGCAGAAAGCCAAGGGCGATGACGGTGTGCAACTGGGGATGCTGGTTCAGCCAGTCCAGGGCTTGTTGCAGTTGGGCGGGCATTAAGAAGGGCCTCGTGGGCTGCGGATCAAGCTGCAGAACCTTAGCAAAGCCCTTGCGTGAGCCCAACCTGCAACTGTAAGTCCGGTTTTCCGCTCAGGGCTTGAACGCGCCGATAAAGATCGCCGGATCGACCCGCGCATCGTTGAGGCTGATGTTCCAGTGCAGATGCGGGCCGGTGGCGCGGCCGGTGCTGCCAACTTTGCCCAGTACGCCGCCGCGCGGCAGCTCGTCGCCAAGCTGAACGCTCACCGCTGACAGGTGGCAGAACATGCTTATCAGGCCCTGGCCGTGGTCGACGAACACCGTCTTGCCGTTGAAGAAGTAGTCGCCGATGAGGATCACCCGGCCGGCGGCCGGAGCCTTGATCGGCGTGCCGGCCGGCACGGCGAAGTCCAGGCCAGAGTGCGGGTTACGTTCCTCGCCGTTGAAGAAGCGGCGCAGGCCGAAGGGCGAGGACAGTGGCCCGCTGACCGGTTTGTCGAGCAGCAGGTTGCTCGGTTGGCGTGGGCTGAAGTGGCGGTAGGCGGCATTCTGCTCGGCCAGTTCGCGCTCGATGCGGGCCAGGTTTTTGGCGTTCGGGTTGACCTGCTCCTTGTTCTTCAGGGTGATGCGCTGCTCGCGATAGTGCTTGCCGCCAACCTGGAAACTCAGCTTCTGACCGTCGGCCTCGATCTGTTGCTGGCCGGGCTTGACCGTCAGCGGGATGCCGACAATGGCGATCCAGCGCTGGCCATCTTCCTTCACCACCAGTACCGGTTTGCCCTGGTAGCGCACCTGCGGCGCACTCGAGCCAGCCCCCAGGTCGACGACTGCTACACCACCGGGCACCGGCTTGTTGAGCAGGCGCGTGATGAAACCCTCGGCTTGTACGGGAAGGGCGAGGCAGAGCAGGGTGAGCAGGCTGACGAGGCGCATGGGCTGTCCGTGTGGTGGTATCAGTCGAGCAGTGACAGGGTCACCGGCTCCAGATGGTTGTCCTCGACCCGCACCGCCAGCTCGCCTTCGCCCAGGCGTGCCTTGAGGCGCTGGCCGGGATGGGTCTGGCGGGCGGCGCGCACGGCCTGGCCGCGTTCGTCGAGGAGGATGCTGTAGCCGCGACCGAGCGTGGCTAGCGGGCTGACGATATGCAGCGTTTGCGCGAGGTTTTCCAGCTGTCGGCGTTGCTGGCGCAGCTGCAGCTCGATAGCGCGGGGCAGACGCGTGGCCAGGCTGTCCAGACGCTGGCGCAGCAGGGCCAGAGCGCGCCCCGGATGCTGGGCGTTGAGGCGACCCTCCAGGCGGGCCAGGCGCTCGTGACGGCTATTGGCTTGCTGCGCGAAGGCGCGGCGCAGGCGCATGTCCAGATCGTCCAGGCGCTGGGCCTGCTGGCGTAGGCGTTCGCCGGGGTGGCGCAGGCGCCGGGCCAGGCCGTCAAGGCGCAGGCGTTCGCGGCTCAGGCGGGTTTGCAGGGTTAGGGCCAGGCGGCGCTTGAGACTGTCCAGGCGACGTTGCAGGTCGGAGCTGTCCGGCGCCAGCAGTTCAGCGGCGGCGGAGGGGGTTGGCGCGCGTATATCAGCGACAAAATCGCTGATCGACACGTCCGTCTCATGGCCGACGGCGCTAACCACGGGCGTGACGCAGGCGGCCACGGCGCGCGCCACGGCCTCCTCGTTGAAGCACCACAAGTCTTCCAGCGAGCCGCCGCCACGGGCCAGGATGATGGCGTCGAAGCCAGCGCGGTCGGCCAGCTCAAGGGCGCGGACGATCTGCGCGGTGGCCTCGCGGCCCTGCACGGCGGTGGGGATCAGGGTCAGCGCCACCTGCGGCGCGCGGCGGCGGAACACACTGATGATGTCGCGGATCACCGCACCGGTCGGCGAGCTGACAATGCCGATGCGCTGCGGATGGGCAGGCAGGGCGCGTTTGCGCTCGGCGGCGAACAGGCCCTCGGCAGAGAGTTTCTCTTTGAGCGCCTCGAAGGCCAGGCGCAGGGCGCCATCGCCGGCCGGCTCTACCGTATCGAGGATCAGCTGGTAGTCGCCGCGGCCCTCGAACAACGAGACTTTGCCGCGCACCTTTACCGCCAGGCCGTCGCGCAGCGCCTGGCGCACGCGGGCGGCGTTCTGCCGGAACAGCGCGCAGCGCACCTGGGCCTGGCTGTCCTTGAGGGTGAAGTAGAGGTGGCCGGAGGCCGGGCGCGCCAGGTTGGAGATTTCGCCTTCGACCCAGACCTGGGCGAACACATCCTCCAGCAGCAGGCGCGCACGGTTGTTCAGTTGGCTGACGCTGAGGGCCTCGCGGTCGAGGCCCAGGCGCTGGAACGGGTCGGTAATCATGGCCGGCATGATAGCGGGTTGACCGGCGTGCCCAAAGCGCGGCAAGCCAGTAGACTGCGCCGCCTTTTCAGCCATCCTTCCTTTTATGAACGTCATACAAAGCATCCTGGTGCCGCAGATTTCCAGTCTGCCGCACCTTGGCGCGCACTCGCAGCGGATCGTGCGCTGGCTCAGCGGCCAGCGGCTGATCGACGCCCAGTTGAGTACCTGTGGGCGCTTGGGCAACGGCATGGCCCATGCCATCGGCGAAGGTGCACGGCGCTTGCCTTATGCGGAGCGCCTGCCGTTCGGCCAGCCGTACAACGGTCTGCAGGTGGTGACCCTGCGCAGCATCTACACGCCGACCCGCGACTTTCTCGAAGAGGCCGGTTGCCCCGAGTGCCGCCAGGAAGTTGGTGTGGCGCTGTTCGAGAGTCTGGACGTATGGATGGCCGGGGTCAGTGACAACTTCACTTGCCCCGAATGCGGCCATGAGGATGACATCAACGGCTTCCTCTTCCTCCAGCCCTGCGCTTTCTCCAACCTGGCTTTCGTGTTCAACGGCTGGCCGCCGGAGTGCTTTTCGCCGCAGCTGCTGGAGCAGTTTGCCGAGCGCCTGGGCTTTCCCATGCGCCTGGTGCATGTGCACGACTGAGTGGCGTATCGCCATTGAGCGAAGGTGGCCCGCTAGGTATAATGCCGCGCTTCTTATTTTTCCCTCCCGGGAGCCCCGCCATGCTGCGTATCAGCCAAGAAGCACTCACCTTCGACGACGTCCTGCTCATCCCCGGTTATTCGGAAGTCCTGCCCAAGGACGTCAGTCTCAAGACCCGCCTGACCCGTGGCATCGAGCTGAACATCCCGCTGCTGTCTGCAGCCATGGATACCGTCACCGAAGCGCGTCTGGCCATCGCCATGGCCCAGGAAGGCGGCATTGGCATCATTCACAAGAACATGACCATCGAGCAGCAGGCGGCCGAAGTGCGCAAGGTCAAGCGCTATGAGTCCGGTGTGGTGAAAGACCCTATCACCATCGAGGCCGATGCCAGCGTTGGCGATCTGTTCGACCTGACCCGCCAGCACAACATCTCCGGCGTGCCGGTCCTGCACCATGGTGACCTGGTCGGCATCGTCACCTCGCGTGACGTACGCTTCGAAAGCCGTATGGATGCCAAGGTGCGTGAAGTCATGACGCCGAAAGAGCGCCTGGTCACCGTCAAGGAAGGCGAGGACAAGGACGCCGTGCGCAAGCTGCTGCACAAGCACCGCATCGAGCGCGTGCTGATCGTCGACGACCAGTACCGCCTCAAGGGCATGATGACCGTCAACGACATCGAGAAGGCCAAGGCCTACCCGCTGGCCAGCAAGGACGACCAGGGTCGCCTGCGCGTCGGCGCCGCCGTGGGTACCGGTGCCGACACCGGTGACCGCGTGGCCGCGCTGGTTCACGCCGGCGTCGACGTGATCATCGTCGATACCGCTCACGGTCACTCCAAAGGTGTGATCGACCGCGTACGCTGGGTCAAGCAGAACTTCCCGGACGTCCAGGTAATCGGTGGCAACATCGCCACCGGCGACGCGGCCAAGGCGCTGGTCGAAGCCGGCGCCGATGGTGTCAAGGTCGGCATCGGCCCGGGCTCCATCTGCACCACCCGTATCGTCGCCGGCGTCGGCGTACCGCAGATTTCCGCAGTCGCCAACGTCGCTGCTGCTCTGGCCGGCACTGGCGTGCCGCTGATCGCCGACGGTGGCATCCGTTTCTCCGGTGACCTTTCCAAGGCCATCGTTGCCGGCGCCTCCGCCGTGATGATCGGCTCCATGCTGGCCGGCACCGAAGAGGCGCCGGGCGAGGTCGAGCTGTTCCAGGGCCGCTCCTACAAGGCTTACCGCGGTATGGGCTCGCTGGGCGCCATGGCCCAGGCGCAGGGGTCCTCCGATCGTTACTTCCAGGACTCCTCGGCCGGCGCCGAGAAACTGGTGCCGGAAGGCATCGAAGGCCGCGTGCCGTACAAGGGCGCCATGGCCGCCATCGTTCACCAGCTGATGGGTGGCCTGCGTGCCTCCATGGGCTACACCGGCTGCGCCACCATCGAGGAGATGCGTACCAAGCCGGAGTTCGTGCGCATCACCGGCGCCGGCATGGCCGAGTCGCACGTACACGATGTGCAGATCACCAAAGAGGCCCCCAACTACCGGGTCGGCTGAAAAATCGATTTGCCGCTGCTGCGCTCGAACAGGCGGCGTTGGAAGGAGGTTCGAAATGCTCATTGGCTACAGCCAACTGCGCTTGCTCACCACCTTTCGGCTTGCCTCTTCTTCGCTCGCGACGTGGCAAATCGATTTTTGTGAAGTTTGATAAGACGGGGCTGCTCCAATCAGCCCCGTGTCATTTGCGAATTACGCTACGAGAGACGGCCATGGCCCACGACATTCACGCCCACCGCATCCTCATCCTCGACTTCGGTTCCCAGTACACCCAGCTGATCGCCCGCCGCGTGCGCGAAATCGGCGTGTACTGCGAGATCCATCCGTTCGACATGGACGACGCCGCCATCCAAGCCTTCGCCCCGCGCGGCATCATCCTCGCCGGTGGTCCGGAGTCGGTGCATGAGGCGAACAGCCCGCGCGCGCCGCAGGCAGTGTTCGGCCTGAACGTGCCGATCTTCGGCATCTGCTATGGCATGCAGACTATGGCCGAGCAGCTCGGCGGCAAGGTGGAAGGCTCCGACCTGCGCGAGTTCGGCTACGCCCGCGTCGACGTGGTTGGCAAGGCGCGCCTGCTCGACGGCATCGAGGATCATGTGGACACCGATGGCGTGCTGGGCCTCGACGTGTGGATGAGCCACGGTGACAAGGTCACCGCCCTGCCGCAAGGCTTCCACATCCTGGCCAGCACCCCGAGCTGCCCGATCGCCGCCATGGCCGACGACAGCCGCGCCTACTACGGCGTGCAGTTCCACCCGGAAGTGACCCACACCAAGCAGGGCGGGCGCATCCTCTCGCGCTTCATCCTCGACATCTGCGGCTGCGAAGCCCTGTGGACCCCGGCCAACATCGTCGAAGACGCCATCGCCACCGTGCGTGCCCAGGTGGGTAGCTCCAAGGTGCTGCTGGGCCTGTCCGGCGGCGTCGACTCCTCGGTGGTCGCGGCCCTGCTGCACAAGGCCATCGGCGACCAGCTGACCTGCGTGTTCGTCGACAACGGTCTGCTGCGTCACAAGGAAGGCGATCAGGTGATGGCCATGTTCGCTGAGAACATGGGCGTCAAGGTGATCCGTGCCAACGCCGAAGACCTGTTCCTCGGCCGCCTGGCCGGCGTCAGTGATCCGGAAGAGAAGCGCAAGATCATCGGCCGTACCTTCATCGAAGTGTTCGATGATGAAGCCACCAAGCTGCAGGATGTGAAGTTCCTCGCCCAGGGCACCATCTACCCGGACGTGATCGAGTCGGCCGGCGCCAAGACTGGCAAGGCCCACGTAATCAAGAGCCACCACAACGTCGGTGGCCTGCCGGAAGACATGCAGTTCGAACTGGTCGAGCCGCTGCGCGAGCTGTTCAAAGACGAAGTGCGCAAGATCGGCCTGGAGCTGGGCCTGCCCTACGACATGGTCTACCGCCACCCGTTCCCGGGCCCGGGCTTGGGCGTGCGCATCCTTGGCGAAGTGAAGAAGGAGTACGCCGACCTGCTGCGTCTGGCCGACCACATCTTCATCGAGGAGCTGCGCAACTTCGACTGGTACCACAAGACCAGCCAGGCCTTCGTGGTGTTCCAGCCGGTGAAATCGGTCGGCGTGGTCGGTGACGGCCGTCGCTACGCCTGGGTCGTCGCCCTGCGCGCCGTGGAAACCATCGACTTCATGACCGCACGCTGGGCGCACCTGCCCTACGAGCTGCTGGAGAAGGTCTCCAACCGCATCATCAACGAGATCTCCGGCATCTCCCGCGTCACCTACGACGTGTCGAGCAAGCCGCCAGCCACTATTGAGTGGGAATGATGTAACCGACAAGGGCAGCGCGAGCTGCCCTTGTCGTATGTGCCTGCGGCAATCGGCTGCTCGCCGCGGTCTTTCGGTAATGAGAAGATGTCGCAAATGCCCGGCGACGGAAGAGACATGACGTTTACCCGCAGACAGATACTGGTCGGCCTTGGCGCCCTCGGCGTGGCCGGGCTCGGCGCCGGTGGTGTGCGCTATTGGCTGGGCCGTCCGGCCGATGTGACAACCCACGACTACGAGCTGATCGCCGCGCCGCTGGACATGGAGCTGGTGCCGGGGCACAAAACCCCGGCCTGGGCGTTTGGCGGCCAGGCACCTGGCCTTGAGCTGCGCGTGCGCCAGGGCGACAGTCTGCGGGTGCGCTTCATCAACCAGCTGGAGGTGGAGACCACCATTCATTGGCACGGTATCCGCCTGCCGCTGGAGATGGATGGCGTGCCCTACGTGTCTCAGGCACCGGTCAAGCCGGGTGAGTACTTCGACTATCAGTTCCTCTGCCACGATGCCGGCAGCTTCTGGTATCACCCGCATACCGCCAGCTCCGAGCAACTGGGGCGAGGGCTGGTTGGCCCGCTGATCGTCGAGGAGCGTGAACCCACAGGATTTTTCCATGAGCGTACGCTGAGCCTGAAGACCTGGCATGTGGATGAGCAGGGCGCCTTCACTGCGTTTTCGGTGCCGCGTCTGGCGGCGCGCGAGGGGACCCGTGGCCGGCTGTCGACCATCAACGGCCAGCACCTGCCGGTGCTCGACCTGCCGGCTGGCCAGGTGGTGCGCCTGCGCCTGCTCAACCTGGACAACACCATCAGCTACCGGCTCAACCTCAAGGGCGCCGGCGAGGCGCGCATCTATGCGCTGGACGGCCACCCGGTGGCGCCGCGTGCGCTGGGCAAGGAGTATCTGCTCGGTGCTGGTATGCGTATCGATCTGGCCGTGAAGGTGCCGGCTGCGGGGCAGGAAATATCCTTGCGCAATGGCCCGCTGCGCCTTGCCACCCTGCGCAGTGTGGCCAGTGCCGAGGCGCCCGGCGACTGGCCGTCAGCGTTGCCGGCCAATCCGGTAGCCGAGCCTGACCTGACCAGTGCCGAGACCCTGCGCTTCAACTTCGAGTGGTCGGCTGTTTTGGCGTCGCCGCAGCAGCAGGGACCGGCGAGCTACTGGCAGATCAATGGCCAGGCCTGGGACATCAACGACAAACGCTGTGCGGAGCGACCCATCGCCACGTTGCAGAAAGATCGCAGCTACATTTTCGAGCTGCGCAACATGGCCCAGTACCTGCACCCGATCCACCTGCACGGCATGACCTTCAGGGTGTTGGACTCCGACCGCAAACGTATCACGCCCTATTACACAGATACTTACCTGCTGGGCAAGAACGAGACGGCGCGTATTGCCTTCGTCGCCGATAATCCCGGGGTGTGGATGTTCCATTGCCATGTGATCGACCACATGGAAACCGGCCTGATGGCCGCCATCGCCGTGGTATGACATGCAGAGAGTGAAAATCATCGACCGCAGCCAGGACGAGCGCTTCATGCGTGAGGCCATGGAACTGGCCCAGCAGGGTGCCGAGCGGGGCGAGGTACCGGTAGGTGCGGTGCTGGTGCAGGAAGGTGAAGTGATCGGCCGTGGTTTCAACTGCCCGATCAGTACCTCCGATCCCAGTGCCCATGCCGAAATGGTGGCGATTCGCGCTGCTGCCGCTGCGCTGCAGAATTACCGGCTGCCCGGTAGCACCCTCTACGTAACGCTGGAGCCGTGCAGCATGTGTGCCGGGCTGATCGTGCATTCGCGGGTCAGTCGCGTGGTCTATGGCGCTGCCGAACCCAGGGCTGGGGTGGCGGTCAGTCGTGGCCAGTTCTTCAGCCAGGACTTTCTCAATCACCGGGTACTGGTCGAGGGCGGGCTCTTGGCCGAGGAGTGCGGCGCTATGTTGAGTGCCTTCTTCAAGGCCAGGCGGGGTGGCGCCAAGTAGTCGGCGTGGGTGTCAGAGTTGCGTGGGGTTGGCCTCGGCTTCTCCACGCGGAATGGTGCGATTGACGCCCGGCACATGCAGGCCGCTTTCGGCCACACGGGAGCCTTCCATCTGTGGCTGGGTCACCCAGTTGAGAATGTCGTAGTAGCGGCGGATGTTGCGCACGAAATGCACGGTCTCGCCGCCGCGGGCATACCCGTAGCGGGTCTTGCTGTACCACTGCTTCTGCGCCAGACGCGGCAGCATCTTTTGCACGTCCAGCCACTTGTTCGGGTTCAGGCCCTCGGCCTTGGCCAGCTTGCGTGCGTCGGCCAGGTGGGCGATGCCGATGTTGTAAGCGGCCAGGGCGAACCAGGTGCGGTCCGGTTCGCTCATGTCCTCGGTCAGACCGCTGTGTACCAGGGCAAAATACTTGGCACCGCCGGCGATGCTCTGCTTGGGGTCCAGGCGGTTGACCACGCCCATGGCCTGGGCGGTGTTCTGGGTCAGCATCATCAGGCCGCGCACGCCGGTCTTGGAAGTGGCGTCCGGGGTCCACAGCGATTCCTGATAACCGATGGCAGCCAGCAGGCGCCAGTCCACCTTGTATTTCTCGGCGGCCTTGCGGAAATCCTTCTCGTAGCGCGGCAGGCGTTGCTGCAGGTGTTTGGCGAAGGTGTAGGCGCCAACGTAGCCAAGCACGTCGACGTGGCCGTAGTAGCGATCCTTGAGGCGCTGCAGGCTGCCATTCTTCTGCACCTGCTCGAGGAACTTGTTGGCCTCCAGCAGCAGGCTCTTGTCATCCCCCGCCGCCACGGCCCAGGCCAGCCCACGCGCCTCGCCCAGGTCGAAGGCGACCCGTACGTTGGAGAAGTACACCTGGTTCATCGACAGTTCGTTGGAGTCGACCAGGGTCAGGTCGATCTGCCCTTCATCGACCATGCGCAGCAGGTCGACCACTTCCACATCGGCGGATTCCTCGAACTGCAGATCGGGCAGGGTTTTCTGGAGTTCGACCAACTGTTCGGCGTGGCTGCTGCCCTTGAGCACCAGGATGCGTCGGCCGATCAGATCTTCGGGGCGGGTGGGGCGACGCTGGCCATTGCGATAGATGACCTGTGGCGTGACGTCCAGGTAAGCGTGGGAGAAGCTCGCCTGTGTCTTGCGGCCGTTGGTCGACACCAGGCCGGCGGCGGCCAGTACCGGGCCATTGGTCTGGTTGAGACGGGTGAACAGGTCGTCCAGGCTATCGGCGGTTTCGATCTTCAGTTCCACCCCCAGGCTGTCGGCGAACCTTCTGGCCAGCTCGAACTCGAAACCGGTCTCGCCTGCACGATCCTGGAAATAGGTGGTGGGACTGTTGCGGGTGATGACGCGCAGCGCGCCCTCCTTCTGGATGCGCTCGAGGGTGCTGGGTTGCGCGGCGGCCTCTGGAGGCGCATCGCAACCCGCGAGCAGCAGAAGGATTGCGGTCGACAACAGCCAGGCGGCTGTGCGGATGCGCAACGCGGTGTGGGCAAACATTGGCGCAGTATACGCAAAGGTCAAAGGGCGCCATATCTGGACAGGGCCTCTGTGCTCTGTTAGGCGATGCGCCACAGGTGCCGTCTGCTGGCGCTTTAGGCTAGAATGCACGGCCTCAAAGCACACCCCTTCCCCGAGGCTGTTCACGATGTTGATCCTGCGCGGCGCGCCCGCTCTTTCTGCCTTCCGTCACGGCAAACTGCTTTCGCAACTGACTGCCAAGGTCCCTGCCGTGACTGGGCTGTACGCCGAGTTCGCCCACTTCGCCGAAGTGACCGGCGTGCTCGATACCCGCGAAGAGCAGGTGCTGGCCCGACTGTTGAAATACGGCCCGAGCGTTGCGGTGCAGGAGCCAGCCGGCAAGCTGTTTCTGACCATTCCGCGTTTCGGCACCATTTCCCCTTGGTCGAGCAAGGCCAGCGACATCGCTCGCAACTGCGGCCTGGCCAAGATCGAGCGCCTGGAACGCGGCATCGCCTACTACGTCAGTGGCGAGCTCTCCGAGGCTGACCAGCAGGCCGTCGCCGCGCTGCTGCACGACCGCATGACCCAGCTGGTGCTGGGCAGTATGGAAGAGGCCGCGGGCCTGTTCAGCCATGCCCAGCCCAAGCCGCTGACCGCCGTGGATATCCTCGGTGGTGGCCGCGCGGCCCTGGAGCAGGCCAACGTACAACTGGGTCTGGCCCTGGCCGAGGACGAGATCGACTATCTGGTGAAGAGCTTCACCGAGCTGGGCCGCAACCCGCACGACGTCGAACTGATGATGTTCGCCCAGGCCAACTCCGAGCATTGCCGCCACAAGATCTTCAATGCCAGCTGGGACATCGACGGCGAGAGCCAGGACAAGTCGCTGTTCGGCATGATCAAGAACACCTACCAGATGCACAGCGAGGGCGTGCTGTCCGCCTATAAGGACAACGCCTCGGTCATCGAAGGCTTCACCGCCGGGCGCTTCTTCCCCAATGGTGAAACTCGCGAGTACGGCGCCACCCAGGAGCCTGTACACATCCTGATGAAGGTGGAGACGCACAACCACCCGACCGCCATCGCTCCGTTCCCCGGTGCTTCCACCGGCTCCGGCGGCGAGATCCGCGACGAAGGTGCTACTGGTCGTGGCGCCAAGCCCAAGGCCGGCCTGACCGGTTTCACCGTGTCCAACCTGAATATCCCCGGTTTCGAGCAGCCCTGGGAGAAGCCCTACGGCAAGCCCGAGCGCATCGTCACCGCGCTGGACATCATGATCGAAGGCCCACTGGGTGGCGCCGCGTTCAACAACGAGTTCGGCCGTCCGGCCCTGAACGGCTACTTCCGTACCTTCGAGCAGGCCGTGCAGAGCCCGCGCGGTGAGGAAGTGCGTGGCTACCACAAGCCGATCATGCTGGCTGGCGGCATGGGTAACATCCGCGCCGAGCACGTGCAGAAAGGTGAAATCTCGGTCGGCGCCAAGCTGATCGTGCTCGGTGGTCCGGCCATGCTGATCGGCCTTGGCGGCGGTGCCGCGTCCTCGATGGCTACTGGTGCCAGCTCTGCTGACCTGGACTTCGCTTCGGTGCAGCGCGACAACCCCGAGATGGAGCGTCGTTGCCAGGAAGTGATCGACCGCTGCTGGCAGCTGGGCGCCGACAACCCGATCAAGTTCATCCACGACGTCGGTGCTGGCGGCATCTCCAATGCCCTGCCGGAGCTGATCAACGACGGCGGCCGTGGCGGTCGCTTCGAGCTGCGCGCGGTGCCCAACGACGAGCCGGGCATGGCCCCGCTGGAAATCTGGTGCAACGAGTCGCAGGAACGCTACGTGATGAGCGTGGACGCCGCCGACTTCGAGCGTTTCAAAGCCATCTGCGAGCGTGAGCGCTGCCCGTTTGCGGTGGTCGGCGAGGCCATCGCCGAGCCGCACCTGACCGTATCCGACAGCCACTTCGGCAACAAGCCGGTGGACATGCCGCTGGAAGTGCTGCTGGGCAAGCCGCCGCGCATGCACCGCAGCGTGACCCGCGAGGCCGAGCAGGGCGATGGCTTTGACGCGTCCAGCGTCAATATCGAAGAAGCGGCGACCCGCGTGCTGCGCCACCCTGCCGTGGCCAGCAAGAGTTTCCTGATCACCATCGGCGACCGCACCATCACCGGCCTGGTGGCGCGTGACCAGATGGTTGGCCCCTGGCAGGTGCCGGTGGCCGACTGCGCCGTGACCGCCACCAGCTTCGACGTCTACACCGGCGAGGCCATGGCCATGGGCGAGCGCACCCCGCTGGCCCTGCTCGACGCCCCGGCTTCCGGCCGCATGGCAGTCGGCGAGACCATTACCAACCTGGCCGCCGCGCGTATCGAGAAGATTTCCGACATCAAGCTGTCCGCCAACTGGATGGCCGCTGCCGGCCATCCGGGCGAAGACGCGCGCCTGTACGACACCGTCAAGGCCGTTGGCATGGAACTGTGCCCGGCACTCGGCATCACCATCCCGGTGGGTAAGGACTCCATGTCCATGAAGACCCGCTGGCAGGACGAGGGTGTGGACAAGAGCGTGACCTCGCCGCTGTCCCTGGTGATCACCGGCTTCGCCCCGGTGCAGGACGTGCGTCAGTCGCTGACCCCGCAGCTACGCCTGGACAAGGGCGAGACTGACCTGATCCTGATCGACCTCGGTCGTGGGCAGAACCGCATGGGCGGCTCGATCCTGGCGCAGACCTATGCCCAGCTCGGCCAGGCCGTGCCGGACGTCGACGACGCCGAAGACCTCAAGGCCTTCTTCGCCGTAATCCAGGGCCTGAATGCCGACGGCCACCTGCTGGCCTACCACGACCGCTCCGACGGTGGTCTGCTGACCACTGTGCTGGAGATGGCCTTTGCCGGTCACTGTGGCCTCAATCTGTTCCTCGACGGTCTGGCCGACCAGGCGTCCGAGTTGGCCGCCGTGCTGTTCAACGAAGAGCTGGGTGCGGTGATCCAGGTGCGCCAGGATGCCACTCCGGAAATCCTCGCCCAGTTCAGCGCTGCCGGCCTCGGTGATTGCGTGGCGGTGATCGGTCAGCCGATCAATGGCAGTGATGTGGCCATCAGCTTCAATGGCGAAGCCGTGTTCGGCGGTCAGCGCCGTCTGCTGCAGCGCCAGTGGGCCGAGACCAGCTACCAGATCCAGCGCCTGCGCGACAACGCCGACTGCGCCGACCAGGAGTTCGATCTAATCCTCGACGAGGACAATCCGGGTCTGTCGACCAAGCTCTCCTTCGACGTCAACCAGGACATCGCCGCGCCTTACATCAAGAAGGGTGTGCGCCCGCAAATCGCGATCCTGCGTGAGCAGGGCGTCAACGGCCAGGTGGAGATGGCTGCGGCCTTCGACCGCGCAGGGTTCTCCGCGATCGACGTGCACATGAGCGATATTCTCGCCGGCCGCGTCAGCCTGGATGACTTCAAGGGCCTGGTGGCCTGCGGTGGCTTCTCCTACGGTGATGTACTGGGCGCGGGTGAAGGCTGGGCCAAGTCGATCCTGTTCAACGCACGTGCTCGGGACGGTTTCCAGGCGTTCTTCGAGCGCAAGGACAGCTTCGCCCTCGGCGTGTGCAACGGTTGCCAGATGATGAGCAATCTGCACGAACTGATCCCCGGCACCGAGTTCTGGCCACACTTCGTGCGCAACCGCTCGGAGCAGTTCGAGGCCCGTGTTGCCATGGTCCAGGTGCAGGAGTCGGCGTCGATCTTCCTGCAGGGCATGGCCGGCTCGCGCATGCCGATCGCCATTGCTCACGGTGAAGGTCATGCCGAGTTCGAGAGCGAGGAGGCGCTGCTGGAGGCCGATCTGTCCGGCACCGTGGCCATGCGTTTTATCGACAACCACGGCAAGGTCACCGAAAGCTACCCGGCCAATCCCAACGGCTCGCCGCGCGGCATCACCGGTCTGTGCAGCCGCGACGGTCGCGTGACCATCATGATGCCGCACCCGGAGCGGGTGTTCCGTGCCGTGCAGAACTCCTGGCGCCCGGATGAGTGGCAGGAAGATGCCGGCTGGATGCGCATGTTCCGCAACGCCCGCGTCTGGGTGGACTAACAGCGCGCGTTTCCCCTCTCCCGTTAGCGGGAGAGGGTGCCAGAAAGATGGGAGAGGGGTAGCCCGGATGCATCCGGGACCATCAGCAACCCGGATTACATCCGGGCTACGGATTCACAACCCATGACCGAACCTGGCCATCCCAAGCTTCCCGAGGTCCGCCAGGTCTGCCCTGGCGAGACCCATCTACTATGCCGCTGTGGGCGCTCGTCCACGCTTCCCGATTGCCCCGCTGGCTGCACCGATGGTCTGCTCCTGCAGCCCGCTCGTCAGCAGCTTCTGTTGCTCTGCCTTTGTGGCCTGTCCGCTCGCATGCCCTATTGCGACGGTAGCCACAGCCCACCCGCCAAGGGGCTTGGAGCGCGCTGGCAGCGCTTTACCAAAGGTGATTAAAAGCTTCTGCTTATGCCTAAAGTCTCTAGTTGAGTAAGGGGATGATTCGGCGGTCGCGCACTCCAATGCAGAGTTGCGAACTAGGCCACGCGAGAGTGATGAGGCAAAATGCCATTATCGCTTTGGCAGTGCGGTCTACTGATCGCTGTATTCGTCGACGCTCGGAGGGGCTGGATGTACAAATTCTGTTTCTATGTGCCGGAAAGTCACCTGGAAGAAGTGAAGGCCGCCGTGTTTGCGGCTGGTGCAGGACGCATCGGACAGTACGACAGCTGCTGCTGGCAGACCCTGGGTAATGGCCAGTTCCGGCCGTTGGCGGGCAGTGATCCGTTTCTCGGTCAGGCCGGGCGTGTCGAGGACGTGGCGGAGTGGAAAGTCGAGTTGGTGGTGGCCGACGAACTGATCCACGATGTGGTCAAGGCCATGCGCAAGGCTCACCCCTACGAAACGCCTGCCTTTGATGTGTGGCGGTTGTCCGACCTGCAGTTCTGAGTGTTCCCCTGTGAAAGAAGCCCTGGCATGCCAGGGCTTCTGCGTTTTCGCTTGCCGTATTACTGCAGGTGTTCTTTCAGCTCATTACCGGCCTGACGCATGGCGGCTTGCACGGCCGGGATATGCGCCAGCGGATTGAGCAGGCCATAGTCGTGGATCATGCCGTTGTAGCGCACGGCGGTAACGGTGACGCCGGCAGCATCCAGTTTACGCGCATAGGCTTCGCCCTCGTCACGCAACACGTCGAGCTCGGCGGTCTGGATCAGCGCTGGCGGCAGGCCTCTGAGTTGCTCGGGCGTGGCGCGCAGTGGTGAAGCAAAGCGTTCGGCACGCTGTTTGGGATCGGTCGTGTAGCTGTCCCAGAACCACGTCATCATGTTGCGCGTGAGGAAGTGACCTTCGGCGAACTGCTGATAAGAGCCTGTCTCGAAGCTGGCGTCGGTCACCGGCCACAGCAACAACTGGAAGCGCAGTTTCGGTGTGCCGGCCTCTTTCGCCTTAAGCGCTACCACTGCGGCCATGTTGCCACCGACGCTGTTGCCGGCCACGGCCAGGCGTGAGCTGTCCACATTGATCTCCTGGCCATGTTCGCCGACCCACTGGGTGGCGGCGTAGGCCTGGTCGATGGCGGTCGGATACTTGGCCTCGGGCGACGGCGTGTAGCCGACATAGACGGCCACGGCGCCGGAGTTCACCACCAGATCGCGAATCAGGCGGGCATGGGTCGGATAGTCGCCGAGTACCCAGCCACCACCATGGAAGAACATGAACACCGGCAGTTCACCCTTCACACCTTCGGGCCGAACGATGGTCAGCGGGATCGACTGGCCGCCGGCCTGAATGGTCTTCTCGCTGACGGTCACGCCGGACAGATCGACCTTGACCGAGGCCTGGGCGCCGACCAGCACGGCGCGGGCGTCTTGTGGCGAGAGGGTTTCCAGGGGTTGGCCGCCGCCAGCTTCCAGGGCCTGGAGGAAAGCCTGGGTGTTGTGCTCGACGCCGGGACTACCGGCGGCGAAGGCTTGTGCGGCGGCCAGGGTGAGCAGGCCGCTACCAACGAGTTGCTTGATGTTCATGTTCATTCTCCTGGCGATCGAGTTGGTTCGGTGAACCAGGGCCTTAGCCCTGGTTGTGGCAGTTGTCGGCTTGCTTGAGGTAGGTCACGGCCCGCACGGCACCGGCGGAATCGCGGTAGACCATGCGCGCTTCGACTACCTCGCAGGTGCGTGCGTCGGCTTCCTGCAGACTGATCACCTCGGCGACGTCCAGGGTTTGACCGTAGTGGTACTGGTTGGCCGGTTCGGCGGCGAAAGTCAGCGAGCTGGCAATGAGTGCGAGTGCGGCGAGGCTGCTGCGGGTGATATGACGGATGTACATGGCTGTTCTCCTCTCTATGCGTGCTCAGGCCAGTACCAGGCGCACGTCGATGTTGCCGCGGGTGGCGTTGGAGTAAGGGCAGACCTGGTGGGCTGCGGCGATCAGTTCTTCGGCGGTGGCGCGGTCGATGCCCGGCAGGCTGATATGCAGTTCCACCTCCAGGCCGAAACCACCGGGGATCTGGCCGATACCGACCTTGCCGGTGATCGAGGCGCCTGCCGGGAAGGCTTGTTTCTTCTGACTGGCAACGAACTTCAGGGCACCGATGAAGCAGGCCGAGTAGCCGGCAGCGAACAGTTGCTCGGGGTTGGTGGCTTCGCCGCCGGCGCCGCCCAGTTCACGCGGGGTGGTCAGCTTGACGTCGAGGAAGCCGTCGGAGGAAACGGCACGGCCGTCGCGGCCTCCGGTGGCGGTGGCAGTGGCGGTGTAGAGCGCTTTGATGGTTTGCATGATGGTGTCTCCGATTATGTTTGATGTCTAAAGTTTTGCGCGCTAAGTAAGTGCGTGATGCGAAATATAGTGCGATTTAATTTTGCGCGCAAGTTAACTGTTAGATGAATTGGCTCTGAGAATTCGATCGACTGGAAATAAGCGAGGCGGGAAGGTGCAGCAAGCGCCGCCCGAGCGGGCGGCGGAGAGGGTCAGGCGGACTTCTGCAGCTCGGTTCGCAGGGCGACTATCTGCTCCTTGAGGGCGCTGATCTGCTCCAGTGTCATACCACTGGCTTCGAGGATGCACGCGGGGAAGCGTTCAGCCTCTTGCTGCAGGCTGCGTCCCTTATCGGTCAGGCGCAGTTCCACCACCCGTTCGTCGGCGCTGCTGCGGGTGCGAGTGATCAGACCCTCGGCCTCGAGGCGTTTGAGCAGGGGAGTCAGCGAGCCAGGATCAGTGAGCAGGCGCGCGCTGATCTCGCCCACGGTGATGCCGTCACCTTCCCACAGCACCAGCATGGCCAGGTACTGCGGGTAGGTCAGACCGATACTCTGCAGCAGCGGTTTGTATGCCTTGGTCATCAGCAGCGAGGTGGAGTGCAGGGCGAAGCAGAGCTGGTTGTCCAGTTGCAAGGCCGCGCAGGACTGAGGTGTTTTCATGGCAGTACCTCTGATCAATGTTTGCGCAATAATTTATCGTGCAAACTATCTCCCGACAAATTCTGCACATGAAATAGCCGCAGGATGGCTGTTTTTCTCAGCGAAACGGCCCGAAAGGTAGCGTGGGCCATGAAAAAAGGCGCCCGCAGGCGCCTCGCTTGTTGTTTCGGGCCTATTAGGGGCGGATTTCGATCAGTGTGCCGTCCTGCACCAGGTTCCACACCTCACGCATGTCGGCGTTACGCATGGCGATGCAGCCCTCGGTCCAGTCCAGAGTGCTGAAGAACCACTCGGGGTATTCGTCATCCAGTGGCGTGCCATGGATCATGATCATGCCACCGGCGGACACGCCTTTCTTGCGCGCATTGGCGGCGTCGCGGGCGTTGGGGTAGGAGATGTGCATCGACAGATTGAACTTGTCGCTGGTCTTGCGCCAGTCGATCCAGTAGAAGCCTTCCGGCGTGCGCAGGTCGCCTTCGCTGACCTTGGCGCCGGTGGGCACCTTGCCCAGCGAGATGCGGTAGGACTTGAGCACTTCGCCACGCCCCATGAGGTGGAGCTTGCGCTCGGATTTGACCACCAGCACCTTGTCTATGGCCTTGCCGCGCAAGGTGGGCGCGCTGGAAGCGAGAGAGGGGGTAGCCAGGGTGACTAAGAGAAAGGCGAGCAACCAGCGCATTGCGATGTTCCGAACGTATCTGTTGGCCCTGATAGATCAGGTCGTTATGCGCGAGAGTCTGCCTATGCCGAAAGGGATGATCAATCCTCGGTGGTCGGATGGCTTGCGGCAAAGGTCTTGCGGCTGGCCAGCCTCATGGCGATAACAGTACGGCCAGCTCGTCGGTGACCTCGGCCCAGTCAGAGTCTTCAGCCAGGGCCTCGCTGAGGAACTGAGCCTGTGCCTTGTTCCAGAAGGCGGCCTTGGGCAGGGCCTGACCTTCGGCGAGGCGATGTTCGCGCAGGAACGTTTCGATTTCGGCTTTGCTGTTGGGCAGGCCGAGTTGCTTGAACAGGGCGCTCAGGCTGTGTTCGCTGGTGTCCATGATGCCTCCGGCTGCAGGTTGAGTACGCGACGCAAGGACTATAGACGCCATCAGCGTAGCGGGTGCAGGGCGGCGATGCCTTCGTTGCGAATGGGAAAGCGGCGTTCTTGCCTGTCGGCGAAAAAGCACTTGAGGGTACGACCGACAGTGGGAAAGGCCAGTTCCTGCCAGGGTATTTCGTATTCGTGGAACAGCTGAACCTCGAGGCTCTCCTCGCCGGCCTGGAAGTCCAGGTCGATCAGTTCGGCGCGAAAGAATACGTAGAGCTGGCTTATGTGCGGCAGATCGAACAGGGCGTAGAGCTGCAGATCGCGCACCCGCGCACAGGCTTCCTCGTCGGTCTCGCGCATGGCGGCTTCGGCCATGGTTTCGCCGTTCTCCATGAAGCCGGCCGGCAGGGTCCAGTAGCCGCGGCGTGGCTCGATGGCGCGGCGGCACAGCAGCACCTGTTCGCCCCATACCGGCAGGCAGCCGGCCACGATGCGTGGGTTCTGGTAGTGAATGGTGTGGCAGTGCGGGCAGACATAACGCAGGCGGTTGTCGCCTTGCGGGATGCGCTGCTCCACCGGGCCGCCGCACTGGCTGCAGAATTTCATGCCGGGCTCTCCGTGATCGACTGTCATATTGGCCGCAGCTGGCGAGGCTCGGCAAGCTTGGCGGCGGTTCGGGTCTTGGGTGGGCCGCTGCTTCGTGCCATGATGCCGGGCAAAAGAAAAGACCGAGAACGATCATGCTCGACGAGCTCCTGCAGCGTGTGCGCGGCCATAGCCCGCGTATTCTGGAGACTGACCAGCGCTACCCCGAGGCAGCTGTGCTGGTACCGCTGACCCGCAATGACGAGCCTGAGCTGGTGCTGACCTTGCGCGCCAGTGGCCTGTCCACCCACGGTGGCGAGGTGGCCTTTCCCGGTGGTCGGCGTGATGCCACCGACCCCGATCTGGCCTTCACCGCCCTGCGCGAGGCCGAGGAAGAGGTCGGCCTGCCGCCAGGTCTGGTGGAGGTGGTTGGTCCGCTCAGTCCGCTGGTGTCGCGCTTCGGTATTCAGGTCACACCCTATGTCGGCGTCGTGCCGGATTACGTCGAGTACCGGCCTAACGACAGCGAGATCGCCGCAGTCTTTGCCGTTCCATTGCGGTTTTTCCTGGAGACGCCGCGTGAGGTCACTCATCGCATCGATTACGAAGGGCGCAGCTGGTATGTGCCCTGCTATCACTACGAGCATTACAAGATCTGGGGGCTGACGGCGGTGATGATCGTCGAGCTGGTCAACCTGGTGTTCGACGCCGGTATCGACCTGGAACAGCCGCCGCAGTCTTCCGTGAAAGTCATTCGCCTGTGAGGAGCGAGCCATGAAATACCGCCTGGGCGATGCCCGCGTGCAAGCCCATCCCGACAGCTGGATCGCCCCGACCGCAGCGGTGATCGGCAAGGTGCAACTGGATAAGGGCGCCAACGTCTGGTTCGGCGCTGTGCTGCGTGGCGACAACGAGCTGATCCATATCGGCGAAAACAGCAACGTGCAGGACGGCACGGTGATGCATACCGACATGGGCTTTCCGCTGACCTTGGGCAAGGGCGTCACCGTTGGCCACAACGTGATGATGCACGGCTGCACGGTGGACGATTACAGCCTGATCGGCATCAATGCGGTGATCCTCAACGGTGCCAAGATCGGCAAGTACTGCATCATCGGCGCCAACAGCCTGATCCCTGAAGGCAAGGTGATTCCCGATGGCAGCCTGGTGATGGGCAGCCCGGGCAAGGTGGTGCGCGAACTCACCGAGCAGCAGAAGAAGATGCTCGAAGGCAGTGCCGCCCACTACGTACACAATGCCCAGCGCTACGCCCGCGACCTGGCCGAGGACGAGGCGTGAGCGACGAGCGTCCGGTCAAATCGCCCTGCGTCAGCATCTGCGCGCTGGATGAACACGATATCTGCACCGGCTGCCAGCGCACGGCGGCCGAGATTACCCAGTGGGGGCGCATGAGCAACGAGCAGCGCCGTGAAGTGCTGGCGCGTTGCGTCGAGCGCACCCGCGCCGCCGGGCAGTTTCTGCAGCAGCCCGCGCAGCACTGATTTCTCTTTATTCATCCTCCGAGGACACCCGCATGCCCCGTATCGGCACCCCCTTGTCGCCCACCGCGACCCGCGTTCTGCTCTGTGGCTCTGGCGAGCTGGGCAAGGAAGTGGTGATCGAGCTGCAGCGGCTGGGCTGCGAGGTGATCGCCTGCGACCGTTACGCCGATGCACCGGCCATGCAGGTAGCGCATCGCAGTCATGTGCTGAGCATGCTCGACGGCGCGGCCCTGCGTGCGGTGATCGAGGCGGAGCAGCCGCACTACATCGTCCCGGAGATCGAGGCCATTGCCACCGATACCCTGGTCGAGCTGGAGGCCGAAGGTTTCACTGTGGTGCCTACCGCGCGTGCCGCCAGGCTGACCATGAACCGTGAGGGTATCCGTCGTCTGGCCGCCGAGGAGCTGGCGCTGCCGACCTCGCCCTATCACTTCGCCGACACGTTCGAGGCCTATGCCGAGGCGGTGAAATCGGTCGGCTACCCCTGCGTGGTCAAGCCGATCATGAGTTCTTCCGGCAAGGGGCAGTCGGTGCTCAAATCCGACGCCGACCTGCAGGCTTCATGGGACTACGCCCAGGAAGGCGGGCGCGCCGGCAAGGGCCGGGTGATAGTCGAGGGCTTTATCGACTTCGATTACGAGATCACCCTGCTGACAGTGCGCCACATCGGCGGTACTTCCTTCTGCGCGCCGGTTGGCCATCGCCAGGTCAAGGGCGACTATCACGAGTCCTGGCAGCCGCAGGCGATGAGCAGCAAGGCACTGGCAGAGTCCGAGCGGGTGGCGCTGGCGGTGACCGAGGCCCTCGGTGGCCGTGGTCTGTTTGGCGTGGAACTCTTCGTCAAGGGCGATCAGGTGTGGTTCAGCGAAGTCTCGCCGCGCCCGCACGACACCGGTCTGGTAACCCTGATTTCCCAGGACCTGTCCGAATTCGCGCTGCACGCGCGGGCCATCCTCGGCCTGCCGATTCCTGTCATTCGCCAGTACGGCCCTTCGGCCTCCTCGGTGATCCTGGTCGAAGGCCGTTCGCAGCAGACCGCCTTCGCCAACCTGGGCGCTGCCCTGGCCGAGCCGGACACGGCGCTGCGCCTGTTCGGCAAGCCTGAGGTGGACGGTCAGCGACGCATGGGCGTGGCCTTGGCGCGTGATGAAAGCATCGAGGCGGCGCGTGCCAAGGCAGTGCGGGCGTCTTCGGCGGTCCAGGTCGAGCTGTGAGTCATCTGCGCGCCGGCCTGTGGTGGGGGCTGACCCTGGCGTTGCTGCCGGTGGTTTTGCCGCAGGCGCTATGGACGCGGCGTACGGCGCTGCGTCTGCCGCCGGCGGCTGGTGCGCAAACTGGAATGGCTGGCGCGGAGTTTTCTGCCGAGCCGCTGCGCCTGTTGCTGATTGGCGAGTCCACCGTGGCTGGCGTGGGCGTCGAGGCGCAGACCGAGGCGCTGGCCGGTCAGTTGGCGCAGGCGCTGTCCGTTCGTCTTCAACGTCCGGTGCTCTGGCGTGCCTGTGGCGAGAACGGGATCACGGCGGGAGAGGCCTGTGAGCGCTTGTTGCCGTTGGCCCTGAGCGAGCCGGCGGATCTGGTGCTGCTGGTGTTTGGCGTCAACGACACCACTCATCTCAGTTCGCAGGCACGTTGGTCTGAGGCATTGCGCAATCTGAGTCGGGCGTTGGCGGCCCAAGGGGCACAAGTGGCGTTCACCGGTGTACCGCCGATTCAGCATTTCACCGCTTTGCCCTGGCTGCTGCGGCGCCTGCTCGGCGTGCGCGCGGCCCTGCTCGATGCGGTGCTGGATCGTACCTGTGCGGAAGAGCGGGTGGAGTATGTGAAGCTGGGGCTGACGGTCACGC
The DNA here is from genome assembly GCF_029537485.1 of Pseudomonas sp. GOM6. GTDB lineage: Bacteria > Pseudomonadota > Gammaproteobacteria > Pseudomonadales > Pseudomonadaceae > Aquipseudomonas. The sequence continues at coordinate 190,787 of NZ_JARPUS010000007.1, read as the reverse complement.
CGGAGTATCTGGCGCGCGACGGCTATCACCCTTCGGCGCTGGGCTACCGCGTGTGGGCCGAGGGCCTGGCCGAACGTCTCAATCCGCGCTGCGGATAAGCTGCGCCTGCCACAGGCGCACGCTCTTCACCCGGTTTTCACTGGATTCGAGGATTTCCAGGCGGTAGGGGCCGATCTTCAGGCATACCGGGCAGTCGGGGATGGTTTCCAGTGCCTCGGTGATCAGGCCATTGAGGGTTTTCGGTCCTTCGCTGGGCAGGTGCCAGCCCAGGGCACGATTCAGCTCGCGGATGTTGGCACTGCCTTCGACGATCTGGCTGCCGTCTTCCTGGCCCTGGATTTCGGTGTGCTGTTGCTGATCCTTGCCGCTGAGGTCGCCGACGATTTCTTCCAGCACGTCCTCCAGGGTAATCAGCCCCTGCACGTCGCCATACTCGTCGACCACCAGGCCCATGCGCCGCTTTTCCTTCTGGAAATTCAGCAACTGGGTGGACAGGGGGGTGTTTTCCGGCACGAAGTAGGTGGGCTGGCAGGCCTGCAGCAGCGTTTCGTGGGTCAGTTGGTTATGCGCCAGGCGCCGGGCCAGCTGGCGCATGTGCACCACGCCTTCGACCTGGTTGATGTCCTGGCGGTAGACCGGCAGGCGTGTGTGGCGGGTGCTCTGCAGCTGCTGAATGATGCGGCCGAGCGAGTGTTCGAGGTCGATACCGATGATCTCACTGCGTGGGATCATGATGTCGTTGACCGACACGGTTTCCAGGTCCAGTACACCGAGCAGCATGTTCTGGCGATTTTTCGGCAACGACTGGCCGGATTCGCGCACCACGCTGCGCAGTTCCTCGGTGGTCAGGCTGTCACTGCCGCGGGCATTGGGGTCGACGCCGAACAGGCGCAGCAGACCATTGCTGATGGTGTTCAGCGCGATCACCAGCGGGTAGAACAGCTTGAGCATGATCTGCAGCGGCAGGCTGGCCGGGTAGGCAATGCGTTCGGGATGCAGGGCTGCCAGGGTTTTGGGGGTGATTTCGCCGAAGATCAGCAGCACGATGGTCAAGGCCACCGTGGCAATGGCGATGCCGGCTTCGCCCCAGATTTGCATGGCCAGCACAGTGGCGATGGCTGAGGCGAGGATGTTGACGAAGTTGTTGCCGATGAGAATGGTGCCGAGCAGGCGGTCCGGACGACCAAGCAGGGCGCTGGCGCGCTTGGCGCCGCGATGCCCTTCGCGGGCTTTATGCCTCAGGCGGTAGCGGTTGAGGCTGATGATGCCAGTCTCGGAGCTGGAGAAGAACGCCGAACACAGGATCAGGAAGGCCAGCAAGCCCAGGAGAAAGCCAGGATGAAGCTCTGCCACAGGGGTTGCCTCAGATGTGCAGGATGAATTCGCGAACCAGCTTGCTGCCGAAGTAGGCCAGCATCAGCAGGCAGAAGCCGGCCAGGGTCCAGCGGATTGCCTTGTGCCCGCGCCAGCCGAGTTGATGGCGGCCCCACAGCAGCACGGCGAACACCACCCAGGCCACGCACGACAGCACGGTCTTGTGTACCAGATGCTGAGCGAACAGATCCTCGAAGAACAGCCAGCCGGACAGCAACGAGAACGACAACAGCAGCCAGCCAGCCCAGAGGAAGCCAAACAGCAGGCTTTCCATGGTCTGCAAGGGCGGGAAGTTGCGGATCAGACCGGACGGGTGCTTGTGCTTGAGCTGATGGTCCTGCAGCGCCAGCAGCAGGGCCTGGAACATGGCGATGGTCAGCAGGCCGTAGGCCAGGATCGACAGCAGGATATGGGCGATGATGCCGGGTTCCTCGTCGATCGGCTTCAGCGTGCCGCTGGGCAGGAACTGCGCCAGCAGCACGGTCAGCAGGCCCAGGGGCATGAGGATCAGCAGCAGGTTCTCGACCGGGATGCGCGAGCAGGCCAGCAGGGTGATGGCGATGACCGCAAAGGCAATCAGGCTGGCGGCACTGAAGAAGTCGAGGCTCAGGCCGGCGCTGGCATGCAGTTGCATGAACAGGCTGCCGCCATGGAAGAACAGGGCGATCAGGGCCAGTAGCGCCAAAAGCGGTTTGTTCGGCGCTTCGCGTTTGGCCAGGCGCATGCCTTGGTATGTAGTGGCGCCGGCATAAATGGCTGCGGCGGCCAAGCTGGGCAGCAGAGGGTGCATAAATCCTTGTACGGCGGGCCCGAAAGGCCGTGAGTTTGGCACATAAGAAGCGTTTCACGAAAGACCGCCGGCGGTGTCGGCGTCGCCGCCTCTTGGGTATACTCGCCCACCTGCTGCAAGCCCCCTGTTTTAAGGATCGCGCATGTTCGAGAACCTAACCGACCGCCTGTCCCAGACGCTGCGCCATGTTACCGGCAAGGCCAAGCTGAGCGAGGACAACATCAAGGACACCCTGCGCGAGGTGCGCATGGCCCTGCTCGAGGCTGACGTTGCCTTGCCGGTGGTCAAGGACTTCGTCAACAAGGTCAAGGAGCGCGCGGTCGGTGCCGAGGTGTCGAAGAGCCTGACGCCTGGCCAGGCCTTCGTGAAGATCGTCCGTGCCGAGCTGGAAGAGCTGATGGGCGCGGCTAACGAAGACCTCGCCCTGAATGTCGCGCCGCCCGCCGTGGTGCTGATGGCTGGCCTGCAGGGTGCCGGTAAGACCACTACCGCCGGCAAGCTGGCGCGCTTCCTCAAAGAGCGCAAGAAGAAGACGGTCATGGTGGTGTCTGCCGACGTTTACCGTCCGGCGGCGATCAAGCAGCTGGAGACCCTGGCCGGCGACATCGGTGTGACCTTTTTCCCCTCCGACATTAGTCAGAAGCCGGTGGCCATTGCCCAAGCGGCGATCGCCGAGGCCAAGCTCAAGTTCATCGATGTGGTGATTGTCGATACCGCCGGTCGCCTGGCTGTCGATGAAGAAATGATGGCCGAGATCCAGGCCGTTCACGCGGCGATCAAGCCGGCCGAGACCCTGTTCGTGGTGGATGCCATGACCGGTCAGGACGCCGCCAATACCGCCAAGGCCTTTGGCGATGCACTGCCGCTGACCGGCGTGGTGCTGACCAAGGTCGACGGTGACGCGCGTGGCGGTGCCGCGCTGTCGGTGCGCCATATCACCGGCAAGCCGATCAAGTTCATCGGTATGGGCGAGAAGAGCGAAGCGCTGGAGCCTTTCCATCCGGATCGTATCGCTTCGCGCATCCTTGGCATGGGCGACGTGCTCAGCCTGATCGAGCAGGCCGAACAGACGCTCGATCGCGAGAAGGCCGAGAAACTCACCAAGAAGCTGAAGAAGGGCAAGGGCTTCGATCTCGAAGACTTCCGCGATCAGCTGCAGCAGATGAAGAACATGGGTGGCCTCGGTGGCCTGATGGACAAGCTGCCGTCCATCGGCGGGGTCAATCTGTCGCAGATGGGCAATGCGCAGGGTGCGGCAGAAAAGCAGTTCAAGCAGATGGAAGCCATCATCAACTCCATGACGCCGGCCGAGCGCCGTGATCCGGAAGTCATCAGCGGCTCGCGCAAGCGCCGCATCGCCCTCGGCTCCGGCACTCAGGTGCAGGATGTTGGGCGGCTGATCAAGCAGCACAAGCAGATGCAAAAGATGATGAAGAAGTTCACCGCCAAGGGCGGCATGGCCAAGATGATGCGTGGTCTGGGCGGGATGATGCCGGGCGGCATGCCCAAGCTGTAAGCCGCTGCCGATGGGCGGCGGAAAAAGAGATTTGCAAATGGCCGGATAATCCTTAGAATATGCGGCCTTTCGGGCCTTGGCCCCTCAAAGTGTGTGCCTTAAGTTAGCACCGATTACAGGAACGAAGTTCAATGGTAACCATCCGTCTTGCTCGTGGCGGCTCCAAGAAGCGCCCCTTCTACCACCTGACCGTGACCAACAGCCGCAATGCGCGCGATGGTCGCTTTGTTGAGCGTATCGGCTTCTTCAACCCGATCGCCACTGGTGCCGAAGTGAAGCTCTCCGTAAACCAGGAGCGCGCTACCTACTGGCTGAGCCAGGGCGCCCAGCCGTCTGAGCGCGTTGCTCAGCTGCTGAAGGAAGCTGCTAAGGCTGCTGCCTAAGCACTATGAACGCTACGCCGTCAGCTGAGGACCTGGTCGTCCTCGGCAAAATCACTTCGGTGCACGGCGTGCGTGGGGAAGTGAAGATTTACTCCTTCACCGACCCGATCGACAATCTGCTCGACTACCGCCGTTGGACGCTCAGGCGCGATGGCGAGGTCAAGCAGATGGAGCTGGTCAACGGTCGCCTGCAAGGCAAGGTACTGGTAGCCAAGCTCAAGGGGCTCGATGATCGCGAGGTGGCCCGCACCTACGCAGGATTCGAGATCTGTGTACCCCGTGAGCAGTTGCCTGACCTCGAAGAGGGCGAGTTCTACTGGTACCAACTGGTAGGGCTGAACGTGATCGACATGCAAGGGCAACTGCTCGGGCGCCTCGATCACCTGCTGGAAACCGGCGCCAACGATGTGATGGTGGTCAAGCCCTGTGCGGGCAGCCTGGATGATCGCGAGCGTTTGCTGCCCTATACCGAGCAGTGCGTGCAGCAGATCGACCTGGCCGCTGGCGAGATGCGGGTGGACTGGGACGCGGATTTCTGAGCCCCGACCATGCGTGTTGAAGTCATCAGCATCTTTCCGGAGATGTTCGCTGCCATCAGTCAGTACGGTATTACCAGTCGTGCGGTGAAGCAGGGGCTGCTGCAGTTGAACTGCCGGCAGTTGCGAGATTACACCGCCGACCGTCATCAGACCGTGGATGATCGCCCTTTCGGCGGTGGCCCCGGCATGGTGATGAAGATCAAGCCTCTGGAAGATGCCCTGGCTGCGGCCAAGGCGGATGCAGGGGAAGCAGCGAAGGTGATCTACCTGTCGCCGCAGGGCCGCCAGCTGAGTCAGCAGGGGGTTCGTGAACTGGCTAGCGAGCAGGCGCTGATTCTCATCGCCGGCCGCTACGAAGGCATCGACGAGCGTTTCATTGAAGCGCATGTCGATGAGGAATGGTCGATTGGCGATTATGTCCTCTCCGGCGGTGAGCTTCCGGCGATGGTGCTGATCGATGCTGTTACGCGGCTGCTACCGGGCGCGCTCGGGCATGCAGATTCCGCCGAGGAGGACTCGTTTAGTGACGGCCTTCTCGATTGTCCTCATTACACCCGTCCGGAGCTGTACGAGGGCAAACGTGTTCCTGATGTGTTGCTCAGTGGCAACCACGAACACATCCGGCGTTGGCGCCTCCAGCAGTCCCTTGGTCGGACCTGGGAGCGTCGCCCCGATCTTCTGGATTGCCGCTCGCTTTCTGGAGAAGAGCAAAAGCTGCTGGAGGAATACATCCGCCAGCGGGACGATAGTTAACGTATCGATGACAAACTCAGGTTTGTCTTAGGAGCACAGCATGACCAACAAGATCATTCAGCAGCTCGAAGCCGAGCAGATGAACAAAGAAGTCCCGGCCTTCGCCCCGGGCGACACCATCATCGTTCAAGTGAAAGTGAAGGAAGGCGACCGTTCCCGTCTCCAGGCTTTCGAAGGTGTGGTGATCGGCAAGCGTAACCGCGGCCTGAACAGCGCTTTCACCGTACGTAAGATCTCCAACGGTGTTGGCGTTGAGCGTACCTTCCAGACCTACTCGCCGCTGATCGACAGCGTGAGCGTGAAGCGTCGTGGTGACGTGCGCAAGGCCAAGCTGTACTACCTCCGCGACCTGTCCGGCAAGGCAGCGCGCATCAAGGAAAAGCTGTCCTGATCGGACGGTCTTCCGACCTGAAAAAAGCAGCCTCCGGGCTGCTTTTTTTGTTTCTGGAGCTCGCTGACCGACGAGTTCCAGCCCTGCCGTACGGGCAGCGTGACAATAACCACAACAGCGCGGCACGGGCGGCCACAGTCCATCTGGAGCATTAGTGGCATGACCCCGAGAGAGCAAGAGATCCAGCGTCGAACCGAGTTGTCGGAGACCCGCGTGGTCAAGGCGGTGTTTCCGCCGACCACCAATCATCACAACACCCTGTTCGGCGGCACGGCGCTGGCCTGGATGGACGAAGTGTCATTCATCGCCGCCACGCGCTTCTGCCGTTTGCCGCTGGTGACGGTGTCGACCGACCGCATCGACTTCAAGCATGCGATTCCCGCCGGCTCCATCGTTGAGCTGATCGGCCGGGTGATCGCGGTGGGTAACACCAGCCTCAAGGTCGAGGTGGAGGTGTTCGTCGAGGGTATGTACTGCGGCGGTCGCGAGCGTGCCATCAATGGCGTGTTCAGCTTTGTCGCCATCGACGAGGACAAGAAGCCGATTCCGGTGCTGGCCGATTTCAACTGAATGACAAGGCGCCCCGAGGGGCGCCTTGTTGTTATGCCTCGGGCTCGATCAGGGCGACCAGCGTCCAGTCGGCATCCGGGGTAAAGCTCAGCGTGGCGCTGGCGATGTGGAACCAGCCTTTGGGGTCGAAGGCCAGCAGCAAGGTGGCCCGTTCGCCGTACAGGGCCTGGTAGTCGGCCCAGCCGAAGCTGCCGGAGAGGGTGGTGCTGCGCACTTCTGCACCGCGTGCCAGAGCGCTGGCCAGTTGGCCATAGTTTTGCGCCGGGTAGCCGAAAGGCTGGCCGCGGTGCTCGTCGCTGGTGCGGTGCTTCTCGCTCAGGCGCTGTTCGCGCTGGCTTGGCAGGTAGTACAGGTTGGCCTTGCCAAAGTCGGGGCGGAAGCGCGTGCAGGCCACGCTGTTCTGTTCGCTGGAGGGAGACAGGGCGAGCAGTTGGCCGAGTCCGATCAGGTCCAGATGCGCGTCGGCGTGCTGGGAAGCCGGGTTGCCGAAGTAAGTGGGCAGGCCGTCCATGCGTGCGGCGCTGATGTTTTCCCAGCTGGAGTCGGTCAGCAAGATGCGGTGGTTGCGCTGCTGCAGGGCTTTGCCGATGGCGCGGGCCACGGGGTTGGCGCCGATGATCAGAAAACCGCGGGGTGAAGGCTCCGATACTTTCAGCAACTGGGCCAGCGGACGCGCGGTGGCGCTCTGCAGGACCACGGTGCCGATGATCACCAGAAAGGTCAGAGGGACCAGCAGTTCAGCCTGGGCCACGCCATGAGCCTCCAGCCGTTCGGCAAAGATGGCCGATACGGCGGCAGCCACGATGCCGCGCGGGGCGATCCAGGCCAGCAGAGAGCGTTCACGCCAGTTCAGGTTGGAGCCGAAGGTGCTCAGGGCCACGCAGAGCGGGCGGGCGATGAACTGGATAATCGCCAGCAGCAGCAAGGTTGCCGGACCGAGGGCGATCAGGGCTTTCAGGTCTAGGCGGGCAGCCAGCAGGATGAACAGTCCGGAGATCAGCAGGACGCTGAGGTTCTCCTTGAAGTGCAGGATGTGCTTGACGTCTACCCCGCGCATGTTGGCCAGCCACATGCCCATCACGGTCACGGCCAGTAGTCCGGATTCGTGTACCAGCAGGTTGCTGGCGATGAAAATGCCCAGCACGGCGGCCAGGGCGCCGAGATTTTCCAGGTATTCCGGTAGCCAGTGGCGGCGCAGTGCCTGGCCGAAAGACCAGCCGCCCACCACGCCGAAGAAACTGCCGCAGGCGATCACCTGAGCGAAGGTCAGTATGCTCTCGCCAAGCGGTGTGCTGCCGCTGCGGCTGGCGATGAAGCTGTACACCACGACGGCCAGCAGGGCGCCGATGGGGTCGATAACGATGCCTTCCCAGCGCAGGATGTTGGCCACCGCTGCATTGGGGCGCATCACCCGCAGCATGGGGACGATCACCGTAGGGCCGGTGACTAGGGTCAACGTACCGAACAGCACGGCCAGGTCCCAGGAGAAACCGAGCAGGTAGTGGGTGGCGGCGGCGATCACCAGCCAGGTCGCCAGAGCTCCCAGGGTGACCATGCGCTGAACCACGCCGCCGATCTCCTTCCATTCCGACAGTCGCAGGGTCAGGCTGCCCTCGAACAGGATCAGGGCGACGGACAGCGATACCAGTGGGAACAGCAGGGGGCCGAAGAGTGCTTCGGGGTCGAGCAGTCCGAGTACCGGGCCGGCGAGAATGCCGCAGATGAGCAGGAACAGGATTGCCGGCAGGCGCAGGCGCCAGGCCAGCCATTGGCTGGCCAGCGCGGCGGCCCCGATGCCGCCGATGCCGAGGAGGACGTGCGTTTCGTTCATCAGGACTCCGTGTCTCTGGTGAGGGTAGGTTGGCTATGGAAGACTAGCGGTTGTCTTCCTCAAATACAGCCTGGCCATGCCCGTTATCGACCACCCTCTGATTGACCGCTACCTAGATGCCCTGTGGCTGGAGAAAGGCCTTTCGGTACATACCCGGGCGTCTTATCGCAGCGACCTTGGTCTGTTCAACGAGTGGCTGCAGGCGCGTGACCTGTCGCTGGAGAACGCCGGGCGGGAGATCATTCTCGATCACCTGGCCTGGCGCCTGCAGCAGGGCTACAAGTCGCGCTCGACTGCACGCCTGCTCTCCGGCTTGCGGGGTTTCTATCGTTATCTGCTGCGCGAGGGCTTGATCGCCGAAGACCCTACTTTACAGGTCGAGCTGCCGCAGATCGGTCGGCCCTTGCCTAAATCCCTGTCGGAAGCGGATGTCGAGGCGTTGCTGGCAGCCCCGGATCTGGACGACCCGATTGGTATGCGTGATCGCGCCATGCTGGAGGTGCTGTATGCCTGTGGCCTGCGGGTGACCGAGTTGGTGTCGCTGACTCTGGAGCAGGTCAATCTGCGTCAAGGGGTGCTGCGGGTGTTCGGCAAGGGCAGCAAGGAGCGCCTGGTGCCGTTGGGGGAGGAGGCGATCTTGTGGATCGAACGCTACCAACAGGAGGCTCGAGGGCTGCTGCTGGGCGGGCGTCCCAGCGATGTATTGTTCCCCAGCCTGCGCGGCGAGCAGATGACCCGGCAGACCTTCTGGCACCGCATCAAGCACCAGGCGTTGGTCGCGGGCATCAACAAGCCGCTGTCGCCGCATACCCTGCGCCATGCCTTCGCCACTCATCTGCTCAATCACGGTGCCGATTTGCGCGTGGTGCAGATGCTGCTGGGGCACAGCGACCTGTCCACCACGCAGATCTACACCCACATCGCCCGTGCCCGCCTGCAGGAACTTCACGCCCAGCACCACCCGAGGGGGTGAGCCCGCTTGCGACGCACTGCGTCGCAAAGGGCGAACGCCTGGCCATGGATGGCCAGGCCGGGGCTCGGTGGCGGTACATGGTCGCGACAGGGATGTCGACACCAGGGTTGCGTACCGCGCGCGTCGCAAAGGGCGAACGCCTGGCCATGGCTGAGTCAGGTGCGGGCTCCATGCTGTGTCGAATCAACAGCCCATCTCCCCAGCATGGCCGCCTGGCGCATGCCGTCGGCTCTAGCCAGAGGCTGTGGTAGGCTTGCGCCACTGTTCATAGGAGTGCTCCATGTCCCTTTCCCGTGTTTTGGGCGGTGCCGTTCTCAGTCTCGCCGCTTCTGTTGCTCTCGCTGCCGATCCAGATCAGGCCATTCGCGCCACCCTGACCAAGCTGCAACCCGATATGCCGATCGAGGCCATTGCCGAGAGCCCGATGAACGGCCTGTTCCAGGTACACCTACAGGGCGGGCGTATGCTTTACGCCAGTGCTGATGGCCAGTTCCTCGTGCAGGGCAACCTGTACCAGATCAAGGATGGCAATGCTGTCAATCTGACCCGTCAGTCCGAGAGCAAGGGTATCGCCAAGGCGATTAACGACGTGCCCGCCAGCGAAATGGTGGTGTTCTCGCCCAAGGAACCGGCCAAGGCGCACATCACCGTGTTCACCGACACCGATTGCGGTTACTGCCAGAAGCTGCACAGTGAGGTGCCGGAGCTCAACCGCCGCGGCATCGAAGTGCGCTACATGGCCTTCCCGCGTCAGGGTGTGGGCAGTCATGGCTACAACACCATGGTCAGCGTCTGGTGCGCAAGGGACCGCCAGGCTGCCATGGACAAGGCCAAGTCCCGCGAGGAATTGCCGGCCGCCAGCTGCGACAACCCGGTCACCAAACAGTACGAACTGGGCCAGATGATTGGCGTCAACGGTACTCCTGCCATCGTTCTGGGCAACGGCGAGCTGATTCCGGGCTACCAGCCCGCGCCGCAACTGGCCGAAATTGCCCTCAAGGCCAAGTGATTCGGCCTTCGCGCCGATTGACCTGGGGTACTGGCGCTTCGTAAAGTGCGGCTCTTTTGTGCGGCCGGGGTTCGCCCCGGCCGTTTCGTGTAGGCAGATGGGGAAAACAACGTGAAACCGGTGAAAGTGGGGATCTGTGGGCTGGGCACCGTCGGTGGCGGTACCTTGAATGTACTCAAACGCAACGCCGAGGAGATTACTCGTCGCGCCGGCCGCGGTATTGAGGTCGCCCAGATTGCCATTCGTTCGCCCAAGCCCCAGTACGACACGACCGGCATCGCACTGACCAACGACGTGTTCGAGGTGGTCAACAACCCCGAGATCGACGTGGTGGTCGAGCTGATCGGCGGTTACACCCTGGCCCATGAGTTGGTGCTCAAGGCCATCGACAACGGCAAGCACGTGGTCACCGCGAACAAGGCGCTGATCGCCGTGCACGGTAACGAGATATTCGCCAAGGCACGCGAGAAGGGCGTCATGGTGGCCTTCGAGGCCGCGGTGGCCGGCGGCATCCCGGTGATCAAGGCGATCCGCGAGGGCCTGGCCGGCAACCGCATCAACTGGCTGGCCGGCATCATCAACGGCACCGGCAACTTCATCCTCACCGAAATGCGCGAGAAGGGCCGCGACTTCGCCGATGTACTGGCCGAAGCCCAGGCGCTGGGCTACGCCGAGGCGGATCCGACCTTCGACGTCGAGGGTATCGACGCCGCGCACAAGCTGACCATCCTCGCTTCCATCGCCTTCGGCATCCCGCTGCAGTTCGACAAGGCCTACACCGAAGGCATCACCCAGCTGACCACCGCCGACGTGAATTACGCCGAAGCGCTGGGCTACCGTATCAAGCACCTCGGCGTGGCCCGCCGCACCGAGGCTGGCATCGAGCTGCGCGTGCACCCGACCCTGATCCCGGCCGACCGTCTGATCGCCAACGTCAACGGCGTGATGAACGCGGTGATGGTCAACGGTGATGCGTCCGGCTCCACTCTTTATTACGGTGCCGGTGCCGGCATGGACGCCACCGCGTCCGCCGTGGTTGCCGACCTGGTCGACGTGGTGCGCGCGCTGACCAGCGACCCGACCAACCGTGTGCCGCACCTGGCCTTCCAGCCGGACTCGCTGAGCGATCACCCGATCCTGCCAATCAGCCAGGGCGAGAGTGCCTACTACCTGCGCATCCAGGCCAAGGATCATCCGGGCGTGCTGGCCCAGGTGGCGAGTATCCTCTCCGAGCGCGGTATCAACATCGAATCGATCATGCAGAAAGAGGCCGAAGAGCACGACGGTCTGGTACCGATGATCCTGGTCACCCACCGGGTCATCGAGTCGCGCATCGACGACGCCATCGCCGCCCTCGAAGGGCTGGCCGATGTGGTCGGCAAAGTCGTGCGTATCCGCGTCGAGCAACTGGTCTGAGGTAGGAAAGTCATGCGTTATATCAGCACCCGCGGCCAGGCTCCGGCCCTCAATTTCGAAGACGTCCTGCTCGCCGGCCTGGCCAGCGACGGCGGCCTCTACGTTCCGGAAAACCTGCCGCGCTTCACCCAGGAAGAAATCGCTTCCTGGGCCGGCCTGCCGTACCACGAGCTGGCCTTCCGGGTGATGCGCCCGTTCGTCGCCGGCAGCATCGCCGATGCCGATTTCAAGAAGATTCTCGAAGAGACCTACGGCGTGTTCGCCCACAACGCCGTGGCACCGCTGCGCCAGCTCAACGGCAACGAGTGGGTCATGGAGCTGTTCCACGGCCCGACCCTGGCGTTCAAGGACTTCGCCCTGCAGCTGCTCGGTCGCCTGCTCGACCATGTGCTGTCCAAGCGCGGCGAGCGTGTGGTGATCATGGGCGCCACCTCCGGCGACACCGGTTCGGCCGCCATCGAAGGCTGCAAGGCCTGCGAGCACGTCGACATCTTCATCATGCACCCGCACAACCGCGTGTCCGAGGTGCAACGCCGGCAGATGACCACCATCCTCGGTGAAAACATCCACAACATCGCCATCGAAGGCAACTTCGACGACTGCCAGGAGATGGTCAAGGCTAGCTTCGCCGACCAGGGTTTCCTCAAGGGCACCCGGCTGGTCGCGGTCAACTCGATCAACTGGGCGCGGATCATGGCCCAGATCGTCTACTACTTCCACGCGGCCCTGCAGCTGGGCGGCCCGGCACGTTCCGTGGCCTTCTCGGTACCGACTGGCAACTTCGGCGACATCTTCGCCGGCTATCTGGCGCGCAACATGGGCCTGCCGATTAGCCAGCTGATCGTCGCCACCAACCGCAACGACATCCTGCACCGCTTCATGAGCGGCAATCAGTATGTGAAGGACGAGCTGCACCCGACCCTGTCGCCGTCCATGGACATCATGGTGTCGTCCAACTTCGAGCGCCTGTTGTTCGACCTGCACGGCCGCAATGGCGCTGCCATCGCCGGGCTGATGGACACCTTCAAGCAGGGCGGCGGCTTTAGCGTCGAGGAAGATCGCTGGACCGAGGCGCGCAAGCTGTTCGACTCGCTGGCGGTAAACGATGAGCAGACCTGCGAGACCATCGCCCAGGTGTACGCCGAGTGTGGTGAGCTGCTCGACCCGCACACCGCCATCGGCGTGCGTGCGGCGCGCGAGTGCCGCCGCAGCCTGGCCATCCCCATGGTGACCCTGGGCACCGCCCATCCGGTCAAGTTCCCGGAGGCGGTGGAGAAGGCTGGCATCGACGCGGTGCCGGCGCTGCCGCCGCACTTGGTCGACCTGTTCCAGCGCGAGGAGCGCTGCACCGTGCTGGCCAACGACCTGCAGACCGTGCAGCAGTTCGTCGCCAGCCACGGCAATCGTGGCAAGCCGCTGTAAGCCGGATGTCGCGATGAAAAGCCCCGCCCAGTGCGGGGCTTTTTTATGCACGTAGTAGCCAGCTGTTACCCTGAGACAGGTGAGGCGGCGCAGACTGGCGCCACATTCACCCAGAAGAGGTCATAGCCATGACGGCCAAGAAGATTCTGATGCTGGTCGGCGATTACGCCGAAGATTACGAAACCATGGTGCCGTTCCAGGCCCTGCAGATGGTCGGCCACAGCGTGCACGCGGTGTGCCCCGGCAAGACCGCCGGACAGACGGTGCGCACCGCCATCCACGATTTCGAAGGCGACCAGACCTACAGCGAGAAGCCGGGGCACAACTTCGCGCTCAATTTCGACTTCACCAAGGTGCGTGCCGAAGATTACGACGCGCTGGTGATCCCCGGTGGCCGTGCGCCCGAATACCTGCGGCTGAATGCCGAGGTGATCGCCTTGGTGCAGGCTTTTGCCAAGGCGAACAAACCGATTGCCGCCGTCTGCCACGGCGCCCAGCTGCTGGCCGCTGCAGATGTGCTCAAGGGCCGCTCCTGCAGCGCCTACCCGGCCTGTGCGCCGGAAGTGCGCCTGGCCGGTGGCGAGTTCGTGGAAGTGCCGATGGACGGCGTGCACGTCGACGGTAACCTGGTCACCGCTCCGGCCTGGCCAGCGCATCCAGCCTGGCTGGCGGCGTTCCTGAAAATGCTGGGCTGAGTAGGAGAGCAGGGTATGTGCGAGCTGTATGTAAAGGCCGATCCGATCCTCTACGAGTCGCGCTCGCGCTCCCTGCGCATTCGCGGGGTGGTCACCACCCTGCGCCTGGAGAACCAGTTCTGGGACATCCTGCGTGAGATCGCTGAGGTCGATGGCATGACCACCAACCAGCTGATTACCAAGCTGTACGACGAGGTCATGGAGTACCGCGGCGAGGTGGTCAACTTCGCTTCCTTCCTGCGGGTCAGCTGCACCCGCTACCTGGCGCAGCGGCCGCAGCGCGGCGCCGAGGTGCTCAGCCTGGTTCAGAGCCGCTGAAGCGACGGGCTGCAATATTCAGAAGCACAGCGCGCGGGCCCGGCGTCAACCTCGCTGGCTAGAATCGGTCACAGCATGGAGTGACCTATTCACCAGAGGAATGTGCAATGAATACGCGTGGACTGCTCGATCAACTGCTCAAATCCGGCCAGGACCTGCTGCAACAGAAGCAAGGCGGCTCGGCATCTTCCCCTGGCCTGGGCGGGCTACTGGGGGGCGTCACTGGCGGCAAGGGCGGTGGCGATCTTTCCAGCCTGCTCAAGGGGGCTGGTGGTGGCGCCTTGGCGGCGGGCGCGCTGGGCTTGCTGCTGGGCAACAAGAGTGCGCGCAAGCTGGGCGGCAAAGCGCTGACCTACGGCGGCCTGGCCGCGCTCGGGGTGATTGCCTACAAGGCCTATGGCAACTGGCAAGCGCAGCAGGGCGTCGCGCAAGCGAAGATCGAGCCGCAGACGGTCGACCGCCTGCCGGCACCGCAGGCCGAGCTGCACAGCCAGGCCATTCTCAAGGCGATGGTGGCGGCGGCCAAGGCCGATGGCCATGTGGATGCCAAGGAACGTCAGCTGATCGAGGAGCAGATCGGCGCACTGGCCAACGATCCCGAGCTGCTGCGCTGGCTTGATGCCGAGCTGAACAAGCCGCTCGACCCGGCCGATGTGGCGCGTGCCGCCAGCACGCCGGAAATGGCCGCCGAGATGTATATCGCCAGCGTGCTGATGGTCGATGAAGAGCACTTCATGGAGCGCGCCTACCTGGAGGAACTGGCTCGTCAGCTCAAGCTGGAGCCTGGCCTCAAGGCCGAGCTGGAGGCACAGGTACGCCGCGAACTGGCCTAACCCAAGGTAGGGTTTCGCAGGGCTGCGACTGCGGGTAGGCTCGCTGAGCATAACCACAAGAACCGCCCTGCGAGGACTGCATGCCAGAGACCGCGGAGAGTTATGACTACCTGATCGTCGGCGCCGGGCCGGCCGGCTGCCTGTTGGCCAACCGGCTGTCCGCCGACCCTGCCAACCGCGTGCTGCTGCTGGAAGCCGGCGGCCCGGACAACTACCCCTGGATTCATATTCCGGTGGGCTACCTGTACTGCATCGGCAACCCGCGTACCGACTGGTGTTTCGACACCGAGGCGGTGCCTGGCCTGCACGGGCGCAGCCTGAAATATCCGCGGGGGCGGGTGCTGGGCGGCAGTTCGTCGATCAACGGCATGATTTACATGCGGGGCCAGGCCGGCGACTACGATGGCTGGGCGGCGGCCGGCAACCCGGGGTGGGGCTGGCACGACCTGCTGCCACTGTTCAAGCAGATGGAGAACCACTACGCCGGTGGTAGTGTCCTGCATGGTGCAGGCGGAGAGTGGCGGGTCGAACGCCAGCGTTTGTCGTGGTCGATTCTCGATGCTTTTCGCGAGGCCGCGGCGCAGAGCGGTATTGCCAGCGTGGATGACTTCAATGGTGGCGACAATGCGGGTTGTGGCTACTTCCAGGTCAACCAGCAGCGCGGTGTGCGCTGGAACGCGTCCAAGGCCTTTCTGCGGCCGGTACAGGGGCGGGCCAATCTCACCGTGCTGAGTGGCGTCGAAGTGCAGCGCCTGCTGCTTGAAAACGGCCGCGCCAGCGGCGTGGAGGGGGACTGGCAGGGCGTGCGCCGCGAGTGGCGTGCGCGCCGCGAGGTGATTCTCTGCGCCGGCTCGATCGGCTCACCGACCCTGCTGCAACGCTCGGGCATCGGCCCGCGCGAGTTGCTCGAACGCCTGGGCATCGGCGTGCGCCATGAACTGCCGGGTGTCGGTGGCAATCTGCAGGATCATCTGCAATTGCGGCTGATCTACCGTATCAGCGGAGCGCCGACCCTCAATCACATCGCCAACAGCTGGTGGGGCAAGCTGGGCATGGGCCTGGAGTATCTGCTGCGGCGCAGCGGGCCGCTGTCGATGGCGCCGAGTCAGCTGGGTGCCTTCGCCAAGTCCGCCCCCGGCCAGGCCACGGCCAACCTGCAGTACCACGTGCAGCCGCTATCGCTGGAGCGTTTCGGTGAGCCGCTGCACCGTTTCCCGGCTTTTACCGCGTCGGTCTGCGATCTGCGTCCGCACAGCCGTGGCAGCGTGGCCATCCGCTCGGCGGATGCCCGCGACAAGCCGCTGATCCAACCCAATTACCTGAGTGACCCGCGTGATCTCAAGGTGGCCGCCGACGCCATTCGCCTGACCCGGCGCATCGTCGCCGCGCCGGCGCTGGCGCCTTACCGGCCGCAGGAGTACAAGCCGGGCCCGGATTACCAGAGTGAGGAAGACCTGCAACGCGCGGCGGGCGAGATTGGCACCACCATCTTCCACCCCGCCGGCACTTGCGCGATGGGTCAGGGGGCACAGGCCGTGGTCGACAGTCGCTTGCGGGTGCACGGTATGCCGGGCCTGCGCATCGCCGATGCGTCGATCATGCCCCGGCTGATCTCGGGCAATAGCTGCTCGCCGGTGCTGGTCATTGCGGAGAAGGCCGCGCAGATGATCCTGGCGGATGCCGAGCGTGCGCAGAGGGTGCAACCTGTCGCTGCGCCGGGCGTGCTGGCGAGTTAGGAGCCGAGGGCGTCAGGCAGTTCGCTGGTCTGAAACTCCGCGCGGTTCTTGCCAGCATGTTTGGCGCGGTACAGCGCCTGGTCAGCCAGTTCCAGCGCCTGGCTCAGGTCGGAATGATCCAGCGGCCAGAAGGCGCCACCAATGCTGCAGCCCACCTTGGCTTGTTGTTCGCCGAGTTCGACCGGCTCGGCCAGGGCCTGCAGGGTGCGTTCGGCAATCTGCCGGGCCTGCGGCAGGGCGTCTGCCCGCGAAACACGCAGGATCATGAGAAATTCGTCGCCACCCAGGCGCGCCACCAGGTCGCCGTCGCGCAGGCAACCACGCAGGCGCTGGGCCACTTCCTGCAGGAGCAGATCACCGGCCGCGTGGCCGAAGCGGTCGTTGACCGGCTTGAAACCGTCCAGATCAAGGTAGAGCAGGGCGAGGCAGGTACGCGTGGTACTGGCATCTTGCTGCATGCGTGGCAGGTATTTCTCTAGCGCGGCGCGGTTGGGCAGGCCGGTCAACGGGTCGCTGTGCGCGCGATCCTCCATGATATTCAGGGCCGTCTGCTGGTGGGTCAGACTCTCCACCAGCTGGCGGATCGACTGGCTGAGCCGGGCGATTTCGCTGGGGCTGTGCAGGTCGGGAATGGCTGTCACCTCGCCGGCACTGAGGCGGTCGGCCGCCTTGGCGATCTCGCGCAGAGGTCGGGTGAAGTAACCGGTCAGCAGCCAGCCGAGGAAGGCAAACAGCAGTGCCAGGACACTGCCCCAGAGCAGCACGTTACGGGTCAGCTCACGAGCGGGGGCGTAGGCCTCGGCCTGAGGCTGGCGGGCGACGACCGTCCAGCCCAGTCCGGCATAGTCCTGGTGGCCCTGGCTGCTGGCGAAACCTGTGAGGTAGCTCTGGCCGTCCGGCCACTGCTGCACTGCCCAGTAGTGAGAGTTCCCCTGGTTATCCTGCAGCGCTGGCAAGTCGAGTTTCTGGCCGATCATCGCTTTGGGACCGAGCAGGATGGTGTGATCCTGGCCCAGTACCAGAAATTCGACATTGCGCTGTTGCTGGATGGGTTCGAGCAGTGACTGTCGGACCTCATCGGCCCAGCCCCAGGACAGGTGCGAGGCCAGGACGCCACTCAGTTCGCCGGTCGGGCCATAAGTGGCCAGGCTGATATCGACGAACTTCATCGCCTCGCCGCTGGGGTTGGGCAGCAGTTTGGCCAGCAGCACGGCCTCATGCACATCGCCGATGAACAGGCCCTTGCGCCCTTCGAGGTAGACCGGGCGCTGGGCGATGCTGACCCCTTCGAGAATGCCGTTACTGGAGGCCAGCACCTTGCCCTGCGGGTCGGTGAAGCCGATCCAGGAAATGCTGGGGATTTTCTGTTGCAGACGGTCGAGCAGGCGGCGAATTTCGCCTCTGTCGCTCGGCTCGCGCAGGGCGCGCAGGCTGCCGAGTACCTGCAGGTAGTCGGCGCGGCTGGCCATGTCCCGGTCCAGGCGGTCGATCATCTGGAAGGAGGTTTCCGCCAGATCGCGGCCAATCTCGTCGCGAATGCGCTGGCTGGAGTCGTGGCCGATCAGGCTGCCGAGCAACCAGCTCAGGGCCGCCACCAACAGGGCGATGAGGATGGCGAAGCGGCTGCGGAGGCTGGTCGAGGTGCGCATGTGCGGCGACTCCGAATACGTTGCAGGAGGCGAATGAGGCGCACCTGTGAGCATAGCCCAAGCTGCGCGGGCACATTGCACACAAAGTGTATGCGGTCTGCAAACTGCATTCCGTATTTGCGCGACTGGTGAAGTGCTGAGCGGGTTGCCCCCTGACTTGCGGTGACTGCGAGGCCGCCGGCAGACCTAAGGCGGGCGAATGGCTGCTTTGGGGCGTGCCATGTCGGGCATGACCGTTGGGGCATCGGTCTGCAGCGGGATGCCAGGTACGTGCCTGCTGAGTTATACTCGTCGGCTTTTCAGAAACTCCGGCGCACCGTTCGCCGCCTGGCCTGGGCTGATGCCCGTTGGCAGGGGCGCGACTGTTCTGCGCCCACCTTGCCCGAGAGTGCTGCCCACCATGGAAATCAATCCGATCCTCAACAGCATCAAGGACCTGTCCGAGCGCACCCAGACTATTCGGGGGTATCTTTGACTACGATCAGAAGCATGATCGTCTGGTCGAAGTAAACCGCGAGCTGGAAGATGCCAGCGTCTGGAACAAGCCCGAGTACGCGCAGAGCCTGGGTCGCGAGCGCGCCATGCTGGCGCAGATCGTCGAGACCATCGACGACCTCACCGGCAGCCTGGCCGACTCGCGCGACCTGCTGGAAATGGCAGCCGAAGAGAATGACGAAGGCGCGGTGAACGACATCGTCGCCGAGGTCGAGCGCCTGCGCGAAATCCTCGAAAAACTGGAGTTCCGCCGCATGTTCAGCGGCGAGATGGACCCGAACAACTGCTACCTGGATATCCAGGCCGGCTCCGGCGGTACCGAAGCGCAGGACTGGGCCAACATCCTGCTGCGCATGTACCTGCGCTGGGCCGACAAGCGCGGTTTCGACGCCACCATCATCGAGCTGTCCGAAGGTGAAGTGGCCGGCATCAAGGGCGCCACCGTGCACATCAAGGGCGAGTACGCCTTCGGCTGGCTGCGCACCGAGATCGGTGTACACCGCCTGGTGCGCAAGAGCCCGTTCGACTCCGGCGCGCGCCGCCACACCTCGTTCTCGGCGGTGTTCGTATCCCCCGAGATCGATGACAAGGTCGAGATCGAGATCAATCCGTCCGACCTGCGCATCGACACCTACCGCTCCTCCGGTGCCGGTGGTCAGCACGTCAACACCACCGATTCGGCGGTGCGTATCACCCACGTGCCGACCAACACCGTAGTGGCCTGTCAGAACGAGCGCTCGCAGCACGCCAACAAGGACACCGCCATGAAAATGCTGCGGGCCAAGTTGTACGAGTTGGAGATGATGAAGCGCACGGCCGCCTCCCAGGCGCTGGAAGACTCCAAGTCCGACATCGGCTGGGGCCACCAGATCCGCTCCTACGTGCTCGACGACTCGCGCATCAAGGATCTGCGTACCGGCGTCGAGCGTAGCGACTGCCAGAAGGTGCTCGACGGCGACCTCGATCAGTACCTCGAAGCCAGCCTGAAACAGGGCCTGTGATCCGCACCCGCAGGGGCCTGCGCCCCTGCTCGTAACCCATTTGATTTAGACGCCAGGCAGATAGACGACCATGAGCGAGCAACTCGACCAAGCTGAACTGCAACAGGAAGAAAACAAGCTGATCGCCCAGCGCAAGGAAAAACTTGCCGCCGTGCGCGAGGCCAAGGCCATCGCCTTTCCCAATGACTTCCGCCGCGAAAACTACTTCGCCGACCTGCAGAAACAGTACGAAAGCGCGACCAAGGAAGAGCTGGAAGCAGCGGCCATTCCGGTCAAGGTCGCCGGTCGCATCATGCTCAATCGCGGCTCGTTCATGGTGCTGCAGGACAGCAGCGGCCGCCTGCAGGTGTATGTAAACCGCAAGACCCTGCCGGAAGAGACCCTGGCCGAGATCAAGACCTGGGACCTGGGCGACATCATCGGCGCCGAGGGCACCCTGGCCCGTTCCGGCAAGGGCGACCTGTACGTCGAGATGACCAGCGTGCGCCTGCTGACCAAATCGCTGCGTCCTCTTCCGGACAAGCACCACGGCCTGACCGACACCGAGCAGCGCTACCGCCAGCGCTACGTCGACCTGATCGTCAACGAGGAAACCCGCCACACCTTCCGCGTGCGCTCGCAGGTGATTGCCCATATCCGCCGTTTCCTCAGCGAACGTGGCTTCCTCGAAGTGGAAACCCCGATGCTGCAGACCATTCCCGGTGGCGCGGCGGCCAAGCCGTTCGAAACCCACCACAACGCCCTGGACATGGCCATGTTCCTGCGTATCGCGCCGGAGCTGTATCTCAAGCGCCTGGTGGTCGGTGGCTTCGAGAAGGTCTTCGAGATCAACCGCAACTTCCGTAACGAAGGCGTATCGACCCGGCACAACCCCGAGTTCACCATGCTCGAGTTCTACCAGGCCTACGCCGATTACGAAGACAACATGGACCTGACCGAGGAGCTGTTCCGCGAGCTGGCCCAGGCCGTGCTGGGCAGCACCGACGTGCCTTACGGCGACAAGGTCTTCCACTTCGGCGAGCCGTTCGTGCGCCTGTCGGTGTACGACTCGATCCTCAAGTACAACCCGGACATCACCGCCGACGACCTGAACGACGTCGAGAAGGCCCGTGCCATCGCCAAGAAGGCTGGCGCCAAGGTGCTCGGTCACGAAGGTCTGGGCAAGCTGCAGGTGATGATTTTCGAGGAGCTGGTGGAGAGCAAGCTGGAGCAGCCGCACTTCATCACCGAGTATCCGTTCGAGGTCTCGCCGCTGGCGCGTCGTAACGACCAGAACCCCAACGTCACCGACCGTTTCGAGCTGTTCATCGGTGGCCGCGAGATCGCCAACGCCTACTCCGAGCTGAACGACGCCGAAGACCAGGCCGAGCGCTTCCTCGCTCAGGTCGCTGAGAAGGACGCCGGTGACGACGAGGCTATGCACTACGACGCCGACTTCGTCAACGCGCTGGAATACGGCATGCCGCCGACCGCCGGCGAAGGCATCGGTATCGACCGCCTGGTGATGCTGCTGACCAACTCGCCGTCGATCCGTGATGTGATTCTGTTCCCGCACATGCGTCCACAGGCCTGATTGCCTGGATGCCGATGAGCAACTTTGCGGCGGCTCGTGTGTCTGTGTGAAGTCAGGGGGCTGCCGTCGAGGCAGCCCCCTGTTTTCTATCATCACTTGGTGTGAGGATTGCTCTGGTGAACCTTGTCGCTCTGGAGTCCCCTGCTCAGCTCGCTGCCGAACTGGCGGCCGCGGTTCAGTACCGTGGTCGCAAGGCCAGTCGCGAAGGTAGCGAGCAGCGCCGCCAGGCCATCCTGGAAGCGGCCTTGCGTATCGTCGTACGAGAGGGGCTGCGTGGCGTGCGGCACCGCGCGGTAGCGGCCGAGGCCGATGTGCCGCTGTCGGCCACCACGTACTACTTCAAGGACATCGGTGATCTGATCGCCGACAGCTTCGCCCTGTTTGTGCAGCGCAGCGCGGCCAAGCTGGCGGCGCTGTGGGCCGGGGTGGACGAGGACTTCCAGCGCATCAGTGCGGCCATCGAGCAGAATCCGGCGGCGCGCTGCGACATGGCCGCCCATATCATCGACCTGACGGTCGAACACGTGCAAAGCAAGGTCCGCAGCCATGATGACGAGTTGCTGGTGGAGCTGGCCTTCCGCCAGGAGGCGCTGACCAACCCCGAACTGCGCGCCCTGGCCCTGGCTCACCAGAGCCTGCGTTTTCGCTTTGCCGAGCGTGCTTTGCGGGCAATCGGCTCTGGCGCGCCTTTCGAGGATGCCCAGGTGTTGACTACGCTTATTTTGCGGATGGAATATCATGCCGTTGTCGACGGGGTGGACGACTTTGATCTAGAGGCCCAGCGCGCTGTTCTGCAGCGTTTTCTGGATCTGGTTATCGGGCAATGAGTCCCAGCCCTGCTTCGGCGGGGCTTTGTGTTTCTGGCCTGCCCGAATTCTCACAAGGAGTGCGAAATGATTGCCTGGCGCGTGGCGATAGCCGCCCTGAGTTGCCTGCTGTTGAACGGTTGTCTGGTGACTTTCAAGGAACCGATTCCTGCCAACGAAGCAGCGCCGATTCCACTACTTGGTGACTGGGAGCGCCAGGACGAATGGGGTGACCAGCAGTATCTGAGCATCTCCCGCGCAGGCTCCAACCTCTACCGAGCCAGGGTCTGGAGTGAAGTCGACGCGGAAGTCGAAGAGCCTGAGGAATATGGCTTCACCGTTTCCCATCATGGTCGTCGCTGGTACGTTTCCGCCGGCCTGCCAAAGCGCATGGGTGCTAACTTCGCGATCGCCGGCTTCGAGCTGACGGCGAAGAATGAGCTGGTGATCTACAACCTGGACGTCGAGCGTATCCTTCAGGAAATGGACAGCGGTGTGCTGCAAGGTCAGCCGGTAGAAACGCCTGAAGGAGAGGGCGTGCTGGTCACCAGCAATCTGGACAAGGTCTTCGCCTACCTGGACGACCAGGCCAACTCGGATGTCTTCGTCGAGGTTGCGCGTTACCAGCGCAGCGCCGAATAAGGGGCGTCCATGAGTCGGCAGGAGGATTACCACGACATCATCCGAGCCTTGTCCGGGCGCCTGGTAGAGGCGCAGACGCCGATCCGTGTGCTCGATGCGGTGAAGTGGGACGACGGGGTGCGGGAGGCCTTTCTCGCGGCCAAGGGCAAGGCGCTGCCAGCGGTCGATCGTGGCTATTACGACAGCCGCCCGTTGGCGTTCGATCCGACGCAGAAGAAGCTGGAATTCCAGAGCATCGAGCGCGATATCACCCGTCAGCTCGGCCAGTTCAACCCGGCCGGACAGATCATGCGGCGCATGTGCAAGGAATACCGCATGGTCATTCGCATGCTCGAAGCCCGCGGTACCGCTGACTTCGGGGTGATCTCCCAGGAGCTGTACGGCGCCGCCTCCGACGCTTTCCACGCTGGTGATCCGACCCTGGCCGACCTGGGCGTGATGCTGTCCGAGTACCTGAACAACATCGCCGAGCGCGGTGACCTTGAGGCCGAGCCCAAGATGCTCACTGCCAAGGATGCCGTGGATATCCTTCAGCAGCGCCTGGCGAGGGTGTTTGGTGATGACACCGTGCGGGTGTTCGAGTCCGACGGCATAGTCGCCGACGCTGCCGCTGGCGCTGATTACATCAAGATCCGCGCCGACGCCCTGTTCAACGAGCGCGATGTGCGTGCGCTGGAAGTGCACGAGGGGCTGGTGCATGTGGGCACCACGCTCAACGGCCTCAATCAGCCGATCTGCACCTTTCTGGCCAAGGGGCCGCCCTCGTCGACCGTGACCCAGGAGGGTCTGGCCATCCTCATGGAGGTGATCGCCTTCGCCTCCTACCCGACTCGCCTGCGCAAGCTGACCAACCGCACCCGTGCCATCCATATGGCCGAGGAGGGTGCCGACTTCATCGAGGTCTGCCAGTTCTACCGTGAGCAGGGCTTCAGTCTGGAGTACGCCTACAGCAATGCTTACCGTGCCTTCCGGGGCTCGACTCCGACCGGACTGCCGTTCACCAAGGATCTGTCCTACCTGAAGGGCTTCATCCTCATCTACAACTACATCCAGCTGGCCGTGCGTAAAGGCAAGCTGGAGCAGATTCCGCTGCTGTTCTGCGGCAAGACCACCCTGGAAGACATGCGCACCCTGCGCCAGCTGGTGGACGAGGGGCTGGTGGTGCCACCCAAGTACCTGCCGCCGCAGTTCAGCGATCTCAATGCGCTGTCTGCCTGGATGTGTTTCTCCAACTTCCTCAACCACCTGAGCCTGGATCGCATCGAGGCGGACTATGCGAATATCCTCTAGGTCTGAGCGCTCTGCTCCCCTCGCCCACTTGTGGGAGAGGGGCCGGGGGAGAGGGTGGGGCGCGGCCCTCTCCCCAGCCCTCTCCCGTAAACGGGAGAGGGGGGTGATTACCCACAGCCCGTAGTCCGGATGCAATCCGGGGGCGCCCATCCCGGATTGCATCCGGACTACCGATCAAGGAGCCCCCACGCATGCCCAGCCATCAACTCGACTACGAAATCCTTGGCGCTTCGGCGCAGGCCGTGGAGATCATTCTCGATCCTGGCGAGACGGTGATCGCCGAGGCGGGCGTGATGAACTACATGACCGAGGGTATCCGCTTCGAGACGCGCATGGGTGATGGTGCTAGCACTGGCATGCTGGGCAAGCTGTGGGGGGCCGGCAAGCGCCTGCTCACGGGGGAGTCACTGTTTATGACCCACTTCAGCAATGCCGGCCAGGATCGCCAGCGGGTTGGCTTCGCCGCGCCTTACCCGGGCACCGTGGTGCCCATCGATCTGGGTCAGGTCGGTGGCCGGCTGATCTGCCAGAAAGATGCCTTTCTCTGTGCCGCCCATGGCACTTCGGTTGGTATCAGCTTCAGCAAGCGCCTGGGCGCCGGCTTCTTCGGTGGCGAAGGATTCATCCTGCAGAAGCTGGAAGGCGATGGTTTGGCTTTCGTGCACGCCGGCGGCACGGTGATCCGCAAGGAGTTGAACAACGAGACCCTGCGCCTGGACACCGGCTGCCTGGTGGCGTTCACCAGCGGCATCGATTACGACATCGGCCTGGCTGGAGGGTTGAAGAGCATGCTGTTCGGTGGCGAGGGCATCCTCCTGGCCACCCTCAAGGGCACTGGGACTGTGTGGGTTCAGAGTCTGCCGTTCTCGCGACTGGCGGAGCGCGTCTACGAGGCCACCTTCAAGGCGCGCGAGGAAGTCCGCGCCGGAGGCAAGTGATGCGCGCTGCACTGCTGGTGCTGTTTTTGCTACTTCAGGGCTGCAGCACCTGGTTGTTCTACCCGGTCAAGGGGTTACCGATCACGCCTGAAAAAGCCGGGTTGGAATACCGTGATATTTGGTTGCAGGCCGCTGACGGCACGCGTCTGCATGCCTGGTGGCTGCCGGCGAAGGAGGGCGTCGAGGTCAAGGGCACCGTGCTACATCTGCACGGCAACGGCGGCAATCTGGCCTGGCACTTGGGCGGCAGTTACTGGCTGCCGGAGCAGGGTTACCAGGTTCTGCTACTCGACTACCGTGGCTATGGCCTGTCCGAAGGCGAGCCGCTGTTGCCCGAGCTGTATGAGGATATCGACGCCGCTTTTGCCTGGCTGAATAAGGCGCCGGAAACCCAGGGCAAGCCGTTGGTGCTACTGGGCCAGAGCCTGGGGGGCGCGCTGGCGGTGCATTACCTGGCCGGGCATGCCGACAGCCGGGCCAAGCTCCACGCGCTGGTGCTCGACGGCGTACCGGCCAGCTATCGCGAAGTCGGCCGCTATGCGCTGGGCAATGCCTGGCTGACCTGGCCGCTGCAGATTCCCCTGTCCTGGCTGGTGCCGGATGGCGACAGCGCCATCCGCGCCATGCCGCAAGTGACTGGCGTGCCGATGCTGATCTACCACAGCCTGGATGATGAGGTCGTACCCCTTGCCAATGGCGTACGCCTGTATCAGGCTGCGCCCCCGCCGCGGGCTTTTCAGCCGACCCGCGGTGGCCATGTGCAGACCTTTGCCGACCCGACCTGGCGCGAGGTGATGCTGCGTTACCTCGAAGATCCACGCAGTTTCGTCGGCCTGCGGCGCCTGGTCGAGGTTCCCGATCCCAACTCACCCCAGTAAGTGATGAACGCCATGAGTGAAGAACGCAACGCCATTCCCCTGATCCTCACCGGCATCGCCAGCATCGTTGGCACCGTGGCGGTGCTCTGGTACTACGGTTACGTGCATTTCGCCAAGGAGGAGGACGCCCTGTTGCTGGCGGACTTCACCATGCTCAAGACCATTCCCGGTGAGGACTACAAAGTCTCTCTGAAGCCGGCCAACCAGGTGGCGCAGTGCATTGATGGCGTGCTGGTGCTGTTCGATACCCAGCAAAAGGGCCTGACCGGCGTGCTGGTGGACAGCAAGAAGCAGGCAGTGCGCTGCATGGGGCAGGAAACCCCGCAGGCGCAGTAACACCCACACTCAGTGCTTGGCGCTGTCTTGCTGCGACAGCATGTCCTGCAGGTAGCGTCGTGACAGGGCCAGAAAGCGTGGCGTAGGGCCAATATCCTCGAACAACGGGTCGCCTTGCTCGTCGGTAGCCACCACTTTGCTGCCCTTCACATAGGGCAGGCTGGCTTCCAGTTCCTCCAGCGCGGCGCCGATGAGTTCACCAAGCAGCTCTTCCGTGCTGCGCTTGGGGTACATCTCGGCCAGGGCCGCCAGGCGTGCCGCGGACTCCAGGTCGAGGTGGATGTGGAATTGGCTGCGGGTCAGGCGACCCTTGGCGTTCTGTTCCCAATGGCGCACGAGTTCCCTGATCTTCATAGTCACCTCGGTTGCCCATTCGTGGTGGGCGGCAATCCTGCCGGGTAGGTCTGCATCCCGGCCCACGGGGCTTGTAGCCTCGTCCTCTAGAGCCTAGACCGCCGTGCGCAAGCTAGGGCAGATTTGTCGCTTGCTTGAAAGAACAGGACGCCCTGTGCAAGCTGGAGTTCAATCCGGTGCCGGAGAAAAGGGTCATGGCGGAAATCGATGCGCGCCTGCGCGAAGACGTTCACCTGCTCGGCGAGTTGCTGGGCGACTGTATTCGCAGTCAGCTTGGTGAGGCCTTTCTCGACAAGATCGAGCTGATCCGACAGGGGGCCAAGGCAGGGCGCCAGGGCTCCTCGGCCGGAGAACAGCAACTGCGCGAAACCCTTGCCAGCCTGGACGATGACGAGCTTCTGCCGGTGGCGCGGGCCTTCAACCAGTTCCTCAACCTGGCCAATATCGCCGAGCAGTACCACCGTATTCGTCGGCGCCGCCCGGGCGAGGCGCAACCCTTCGACGACCGGGTGCTGGCCGAGTTGCTGCAACGCCTGGTCGCCGACGGGCACAAGCCGGAACAACTGGCCCGACAGATTGCCCGGCTGGATATCGAACTGGTGCTCACCGCCCATCCCACCGAAGTGGCGCGGCGCACCCTGATCCAGAAGTACGATGCCATTGCTGCCCGCCTGGGCGAGCTCGATCACACGGATCTGTCGCCCGCCGAGCGTGATGAGGTGCAACTCGGTCTGCGCCGTCTGATCGCCGAGGCTTGGCACACCGAGGAAATCCGCCGCAGCCGGCCCACCCCGGTAGATGAAGCCAAGTGGGGCTTCGCGGTGATCGAGCATTCGCTGTGGCACGCCGTGCCGAGTTTTTTGCGCAAGGCCGACCGGGCCCTGCAAGAGGCCTGCGGCCTGCGCCTGCCACTAGAGGCGGCGCCGGTGCGCTTTGCTTCATGGATGGGGGGCGACCGCGACGGCAATCCCAATGTCACTGCCAGTGTGACGCGCGAGGTACTGCTGCTGGCGCGCTGGATGGCCGCGGACCTGTACCTGCGCGATGTCGATCAGCTGGCTGCCGAGCTGTCCATGCACCAGGCCAGCGATGAGCTGCGCCTGGTGGTTGGCGTCCATCCCGAGCCCTATCGAGCACTGCTCAAGCAGTTGCGCGAACGCCTGCGCGCCACGCGTGCCTGGGCCCAGGCGGCATTACAGGACGATATTGCGGCCGACGAAGCTGTGCTGCATGACAACCGCGAGCTGCTTGATCCACTGGAGCTGTGTTACCACTCGCTGCACGCCTGCGGCATGGGCGTGATTGCCGAAGGAGCGCTGCTCGACTGCCTGCGTCGTGCCGCCTGTTTTGGCCTGTTCCTCGGTCGTCTGGACATCCGTCAGGATGCCGCTCGGCATGCCGCAGCACTGGGCGAGATCACCGACTTTCTCGGGCTGGGCAACTACGCCGAGTGGGATGAAGAGCGACGCGTGGAGTTTCTCCTGCGCGAGTTGGACAGTCGTCGTCCGTTACTGCCCCCCCAGCATCGCCTGTCGGCCGAGACCGCCGAGGTGCTGGCCACCTGCAAGGTGATCGCCGCTGCGCCAGCCGCTTCGCTGGGCACCTATGTGATTTCCATGGCCGGCGCGCCCTCCGATGTGCTGGCGGTGCAACTGCTATTGAAGGAAGCTGGTGTGCAACGGCCGATGCGGGTTG
This sequence comes from Pseudomonas sp. GOM6, assembly GCF_029537485.1. Classification (GTDB taxonomy): domain Bacteria; phylum Pseudomonadota; class Gammaproteobacteria; order Pseudomonadales; family Pseudomonadaceae; genus Aquipseudomonas. The sequence continues at coordinate 162,581 of NZ_JARPUS010000007.1, read as the reverse complement.
CACCGCTTTTCGAGACGCTGGACGACCTCAATCATGCCGGCCCGGCCATTGACCGGCTGCTTGGTCTGCATGGCTACCGTGCGCGCCTGCACGGCCCGCAGGAAGTCATGATCGGTTACTCCGACTCGGCCAAGGATGCCGGCACCACGGCCGCCGCCTGGGCCCAGTATCGAGCGCAGGAAGCCCTGGTCGAGGTATGTCGCCAGCACAATGTCGAGCTGTTGCTGTTCCATGGTCGCGGCGGCACGGTCGGGCGTGGCGGTGGTCCGGCTCATGCGGCCATCCTGTCGCAGGCACCCGGCTCGGTAGCCGGGCGGTTCCGCATCACCGAGCAGGGCGAGATGATCCGCTTCAAGTTCGGTCTGCCACGCCTGGCCGAGCAGAATCTCAACCTTTACCTGGCCGCGGTGCTGGAGGCCACCTTGCAACCGCCGCCTGTGCCCAAGCCCAGCTGGCGTGCGGTCATGGATCGTCTGGCCGAGGAGGGCGTGGCGGCCTATCGCGGCGTGGTGCGCGAGCATCCGCAGTTCGTCGAGTATTTCCGCCAGGCCACGCCAGAGCAGGAGTTGGGGCGCTTGCCGTTGGGCAGTCGGCCGGCCAAGCGCCGCGCCGGCGGTGTGGAGAGCTTGCGCGCCATCCCCTGGATCTTCGCCTGGACCCAGACTCGTCTGATGCTGCCGGCTTGGCTGGGCTGGGAGCGCGCACTTGGCAACGCGATTCAACGTGGTGAAACGGCACTGCTGGAGGAAATGCGCGAGGCCTGGCCGTTCTTCCGCACTCGTATCGATATGCTGGAGATGGTGCTGGCCAAGGTCGAGTTGGGCATCGCCGAGCTGTATGATGAGCGCCTTGTCGACGCACAACTGCGACCATTAGGTGCGGATTTGCGCGACCTATTGTCGCAGTGCCGCATGTTGGTGCTGAGGCTGACTGCTCAGTCCGAGCTGCTCACCCACAGCCCGGAGACGCGCGAAGCGATCACCGTGCGCAACATCTATCTGGACCCGCTACACCTGCTCCAGGCCGAGCTTCTGGCCCGTTCCAGGCAGCGGGTGGATGAGGTGGACAGCCCTCTGGAACAGGCGCTGCTGGTCAGTGTTGCTGGCATCGCGGCGGGCCTGCGCAATACCGGTTGAAGGGCCCCGGATCTCCGACTTTCGGTGGCTTGTGCCGTACCGGGGTGCTGTGTATCGTGATCACCCTTTTGGCTGCTCGATAGCGCCGAAGCCCTGATTTCAACGAGATTGGCCCCACGAGGCGAGTCCGACGTCTTTCTGTCATTTTTCGAGGAGTACTCCGATGCGCGTGATTCTGCTGGGGGCGCCCGGTGCCGGCAAAGGTACCCAGGCTGGTTTCATCACCAAGAAATTCGGTATTCCGCAGATCTCCACCGGTGACATGCTGCGCGCTGCCGTCAAGGCGGGCACCGAGCTGGGCCTGCAGGCCAAGAGCGTGATGGATGCCGGTGGTCTGGTCTCCGACGACCTGATCATCAATCTGGTCAAGGAGCGCATCGCCCAGCCGGATTGCGCCAACGGTTTCCTGTTCGACGGTTTCCCGCGCACCATTCCCCAGGCCGAGGCCATGAAGGAAGCGGGCGTGACCATCGACAACGTGGTCGAAATCGCCGTTGACGACGAAGAGATCGTTCAGCGTATCGCTGGCCGTCGTGTGCACGAGGCCAGTGGCCGCGTCTACCACGTGGTCTACAACCCGCCGAAAGTCGAAGGTAAGGACGATGTGACCGGCGAAGACCTGGTGCAGCGCAAGGACGACACCGAAGAAACCGTGCGTCATCGCCTGTCGGTCTACCATTCGCAGACCAAACCGCTGGTGGACTTCTACCAGAAGTTGTCCGCTGCCGAAGGCACGCCGAAGTACAGCGCCATCGCCGGTGTTGGTTCGGTAGACGAAATCACCGCCAAGGTACTCGCTGCCCTCAGCTGATCGGCCATGCGTCGTTGGGAAACGGCCTTCGGGCCAGCCTCAGGCTGTTACTCCCGTCGATCGTTTCCCGCCTAGCCTTGTGCTAGCTCGCTCGATCAGTCAGATCTTCAACGGCCCGCTATTGCGGGTCGTTGGCGTTTATAATGCCCGCCTTTTTCTGACCGGATACGCCGATGACCACTCTGCTGGCCCTGGATACCGCCACCGAAGCCTGCTCCGTTGCCCTGTTGCACGAAGGCCGGGTGCTCAGTCACTACGAGGTGGCGCCGCGTCTGCATGCCCAGTTGCTGCTGCCGATGGTGCAGCGGGTTCTGGATGAAGCCGGTGTAGCGCTGTCGGCGGTGGATGCCATTGCCTTTGGCCGAGGTCCTGGCGCGTTTACCGGCGTGCGTATCGCCATCGGCGTGGTGCAGGGGCTGGCTTTCGCCCTGGATAAGCCGGTGTTGCCGGTGTCCAATCTGGCCGTGCTGGCCCAGCGCGCCTTGCGTGAACACGGTGCACAGCAGGTCGCAGCCGCCATCGACGCGCGCATGGATGAGGTCTACTGGGGCTGTTATGCCGCCGAGCAGGGCGAGATGCGCCTGCAAGGCGTCGAGGCGGTGTTGCCGCCGGAACAGGCGCTGTTGCCGCGCAATGCCGAGGGCGACTGGTTTGCCGCTGGAACAGGCTGGGGTGCTTACGGCTCTCGTATTGCCCTGAAACCCATTGCCTGCGACGGTGCCATGCTGCCGCATGCCGAGGATCTGCTCGCCCTTGCCGGATTTGCCTGGCAGCGTGGCGAGGCGGTGCCTGCCGATCAGGCGCAGCCCGTCTATCTGCGTGACAACGTCGCCACACCGAAGCACCCGGTTTGAGCCGACACCTTTGGTCTGTTGCCCGGGGGGGTAAAATTGCCATTTGCATTCACCGCCGCTACATTGCCACCCACGTGTTCCGAGCAGTAAGCGATGCGCATCGACGGTCTTAACTTTTCCTATCCGCTGGATCGCAGCCCACGACCGGGCAGTGCGGTCACGCCTTTGCGTGAAAGCCAGCGCGAGGTTGAGGAGCGTCGCGAGCAACCCAGCTCCGCATCGGCCAGCCAGGGATTTGAGCAGATCGCCCAACCTCGCCGGGTTCAGGCTGGCACCTCCTCCAGTGAAAATCTGCCGGCCCGCAACCAGGATGCCTACGAACAGCCGCGCAACCTCAGCGCCCGCGCCAATCAGGCCCTGGCTGCCTATGGCAACACTGCCAGCTATACCTCCGATCGCGACGCCAGCGAAATTCTCGGGCTCGATCTCTACGCCTGATGCTGCCGTATTTCCTCGGCTGCCCGTCCTGGAACGAGCCTGCCTGGCGCGGCTCCTTCTACCCGGCCGACCTGCGCCCAGGGCAAACCTTGGCGCACTACGCCGCCACCTTCAACGCGGTCGAGGGTAATACCACCTTCTATGCCCGTCCGTCGCTGCAGACCGTGCAGCGCTGGGCCGAGCAGATGCCGATGCATTTCCGCTTTTGCGCCAAGCTGCCACGTGACATCAGCCACGGTGGCGATTTGCGTGATCACCTGGATGCCACTGTCGACTTCCTCCAACTGCTGGCGCCGTTGGGCGAACGCGTCGCGCCGCTGTGGCTGCAGCTGCCGGCCAGTTTCGGGCCGGATCGTTTGGTTGAGCTGTTGACCTGGCTGGACGAACTCTCTGGGCGCACTGTCGCCGTGGAGCTGCGCCACCCGGCCTTCTTCGCCAAGGACGAAGAGGAACGCCTGCTCAACCGCGAGCTGCAGGCGCGCGCGGTGGAGCGCATCTGCCTGGACTCACGGGCGCTGTTTGCCTGCACTTCGCGTGATGCGGCGGTGCTGCATGCCCAGGCCAAGAAGCCGCGTTTGCCGGTGCGGCCGACCGCTTTCAGCGCCAGCCCGCAGCTGCGCTTCATCGGCGGGCCGGATTTGGATGCCAACCAGGCCTTCCTCGAACCCTGGCTGGACAAGGTGGCCGCCTGGATCGAGCAGGGGCTATGCCCCTACGTGTTCCTGCACACGCCGGACAACCACCTGGCCGCCGCTCAGGCGCAGCGTTTTCACCATGCGCTGATGCTGCGCCTACCTGGCTTGCCGGCGCTGGCGCAGGTTGAGCCTGAGGTCGAACAGCTCGGTCTGCTCTGAAAGCAAGGCTCAATCGCATGAATGCGGCTAGGGTTGCTTTATCCATCCGGGCAAGGAGCATCGATATGAGTGCGCAACGAGAGCGTGGTGAGGCCTTCCAGCGGTTGCACCAGGGTGAGGGTCTGCTGATTCTGCCCAACCCCTGGGATGCAGGCTCGGCCAAGATGCTCGCTCACCTGGGCTTCCAGGCGCTGGCCACGACCAGTGCGGGCCTGGCGTTTGCCCTGGGGCGGTGCGATGCCGAAGGCGCGGTCAGCCGTGATGAGGCGCTGGCCAACGCCCGTGCCATCGTCGCGGCGACGCCGCTACCGGTGACTGCTGATCTGGAAAATGGCTACGGCGACAGCCCCGAGGCCTGTGCTGAAACCATTCGCCTCGCTGCCGAGATAGGCCTGGTCGGCGGCTCCATCGAAGATGCCAGTGGGCGCGCCGCGGCCCCGATCTACCCGCTCGACCTGGCCGTTGCGCGCATTCGTGCTGCGGCCGGGGCTGTTCGGGCGCTGGACGTTCCCTTCACCCTGACCGCCCGTGCCGAGAACTTCCTGAACGGCCGTGCGGACCTTGACGATACCATCCGTCGACTGGTGGCTTATGCCGAAGCGGGGGCCGATGTGCTCTATGCACCGGGCCTGACCACGCGTGAGCAGATTCGTGCAGTGGTCAGCGCCGTAGCGCCCAGGCCGGTCAATGTGCTGGTCGGCTCGCCGAGCCTGCACCTGTCCATGGCCGAGCTGATCGAGCTGGGGGTGAAAAGGGTCAGCGTCGGCTCCAACCTGGCGCGGGTTGCCTACGGCGAGTTCTTCATCGCCGCCGGAGAGCTGGCACGTGGCAGCCTGATCGCCATGGGTGAGGCGATGCCCTTTGACGAGATCAACGAGCTGCTCCGTTGAGCGGATGCAATAGCGGACCTTGGGGCTGCTGATCAACATTCGCTGGACTGGGGTGCTGTTGCGTATGTGCTGCTAACGCCGTGCCAGCAGCAGGTCGGCGGCCTGGCCGTTGCGACCGTCGGTGAACTCGAAGCGGCCGAGCTGGGCGATCTCATCGTAGGCGCCTAGAGCCAGCTTGACGTCGCTGGCCTGCAGTTCGATGGCGGCGACGCCGGCCTGGCTCAGGCTTTGGGTCTGCTGGCGGCCCTCGGCGTCGAAGCGCAGCAGGCGTAGGCGTTCGAATACGGCATCTGCAGCATCAATGCGGCCATCGCGGTTGTCATCGTACTTGGCCAGCTCGGCGAAACCATTGGCGGCACCGTTCTGGTCGCCGAACAGCTCGCGGCCGTCGTCGATGCGGCCATTGCCGTTGCGGTCCAGCGCCAGCAGGGCATCGTCGCCGCTGGGGGCGCTGATCTGGTCGCTGCGGCCGTCGGCGTCAAGGTCGAAGCGCACTGCATCATTCAGGCCGCGCGTCGTGAAGCCATTGCCGGCCAGGTCCAGCACCAGTGGGTCGGTCTTCTGCGGCGGAGGATTGGCGGTGACGTTCAGCTGCAGTTCGCGCTGTTGCAAAACCTGCTGGAAGCTGGCGAGCTGGGCGCCGCTATCGACCACCGTGGCGGCGGTCGGCGCCGGTTGGCTGGCCTCTTCGATCTTGCCGGCGGCCTGCTCGGAAGGTGGCACCTCGCCCTTGGGCATCAGCGTGCGGCGCAGAATCTGGTAGTCGAGGGAGTCGCGCAACCCAGCGTCAAGTTGCTGGTCCAGGGTCGTGGGGCGGGGGGCGGAGAGGGCGTCGATCATGCTGGAACTCGGTGCGGCCGGCACGGGCCACGTCTGGCAGAATAGGCATCACCCTGCTATCGGCCATGTGCCGTTTCGATTGAGCGTTTTTTGAGCATATTTTCTGATGAGTGATGAGCGGCCTATAACCAGAATTCGTGTCGAGGCCCTGCAGCCCGGCTGCGCTGACGCGGCCGCCGCCTGGGCCGTGCGCCTGGGCCTGCCATTGCAGGGGGAGGCTGAGTTCGCCTTGCAATTGGGTGACGAGGGGCTACAGCTCGCCGAACTGGGGCCGCAGGCACCGGGGCCGGTGCGGGTGGATTTCGTCGAGGGTGCGGTGGCGCACCGTCGGCTCTACGGCGGCGGCAGCGGGCAGATGATCGCCAAGGCGGTCGGCGTGCAGTCCGGGGTTCGCCCTCAGGTGCTGGACGCCACGGCGGGGCTGGGTCGTGACGCTTTCGTGCTGGCGACGCTGGGCTGCGAGATGACTCTGATCGAGCGTCAGCCAATCATCGCCGCGTTGCTGGAAGACGGGCTTGCCCGTGCCGCGCGCGACAGTGAGGTCGGCCCGATCACTGCGCAGATGCGTCTGCTGACCGGCAATGCCATCGAGCTGATGCAGCAGTGGCAGGGCGAGGCGCCTCAGGTGATCTACCTGGATCCGATGTTCCCGCACCGCGACAAGAGTGCGCTGGTGAAGAAGGAAATGCGCCTGTTCCGCCCGCTGGTGGGCGATGACATGGATGCTCCGGCCCTGCTTCAGGCAGCGCTGGCCTTGGCGACCCACCGGGTGGTGGTCAAGCGCCCGCGCAAGGCGCCGATCATCGAAGGCGCCAAGCCGAGCTATGCGTTGGAGGGCAAGTCCAGCCGCTACGACATCTATCCGAAGAAGGCGCTGAAACCTCAGGGCTGATAAGCGCGCACGAACAGCTCGACGACTTCCCGAACATGGGCCTCTGCGGCGGTGGCATCCAGGGGCTCGCTAATGCCCATCAGCAGGCGGAAGTTGCCACCGCCCTTGATCAGGCAAAAGAAGTGCTCGGCGGCGCTTGCCGGGCTTCCAATCTTCAGCAGGCCCCGTGCATTGGCCTGTTCCAGCAGATGCTGCATGGCCTGTATCACGCGCTGCGGCCCGGCGTTGTAGAACAGGCGGGCCAGCTGTGGGTTCTGTGTTCCCTGGGCAACCATCAGGCGATGCATGGCCAGGGATTCTTCGCTGTTGACCAGTCCATTGAAGCCGCGCCCGATGGCCAGTAGTGCCGTTTCGATGCTGGCCTCCGCCTTCAGTTCGAAATACAACGGCGGTAGCTGCTCCTCGCACTTGGACTCCACCGCGCAGGCGAACAGGGTCTCCTTGTCGGTGAAGTGGCTGTACACCGTGAGCTTGGAGACGCCGGCTTCGGCGGCGATGGCGTCCATGCTGCTGCCTTCGTACCCCTTCTGCATGAACAAACGCTTGGCTGCTTCGAGAATGGCCAGGCGTTTGGCGGGGTCCTTGGGCCGTCCGGGGCCACTGGTTGGCTGTAACAGTTTGTCGGACATTCGCACCTTTAATACTGGACCGATGAGTTTGCTATTTTTACTATACCGGGCAGTATAAGTATTCCAAGCTCCTTTTGCGAAAGGTCATCCGTCATGTCCCGCCGTGCCTTGTCCCTTGCTGCGTCGTTATCCCTGATCTCCCTGCTCGCCGCGTGCGGCAATGGTGAAACCGTCGAGGCGCCGCCGCGCCCGGCCATGGTGGTGCAGCCGCAGCCGGCGGCTGATGCAGTGGACACCTACCCCGGTGAAGTACGGGCCCGCTACGAGCCGGAGCTGGCTTTCCGTATCGGCGGCAAGATCAGTAAGCGCTTGGTGGATGCCGGTGATCGGGTACGCAAGGATCAGCCTCTGGCCGAGCTGGATGCCGAAGACGTGAAGCTGCAACTGGAGGCCGCGCGCGCCCAGGTACATGCCGCCGAGGCCAACCTCAAGCTGGTGCGCGCCGAGCGCGATCGCTACAAGGCGCTGCGTGAGCGCGAGCTGATCAGCCAGTCGCAGTTCGATAACGTGGAAAACCAGTACCGCGCCGGCGAAGCGCGGGTACGGCAGATTCGTGCCGAGTTCGATGTGGCCAACAATCAGGCCGGCTATGCCGTATTGCGGGCCTCGCAGGACGGTCTGATTGCACGGCGCCTGGGCGAAGTGGGCCAGGTTGTTGCGGCGGGGCAGACCGTGTTCACCCTGGCCGCCGATGGCGAGCGCGAGGTGCTGATCAACCTGCCGGAGCAGGCGCTGGAACGATTCCGCATTGGCCAGGAGGTCAGCATCGAGCTGTGGTCGCAACCGGATAAACAATACCCCGGCACTATTCGCGAACTGTCCCAGGCCGCCGATGCGCAGTCGCGTACCTTCGCCGCACGGGTGACCTTCAGCGATGCCAAGGTCAAGGCCGATGTCGGGCAGAGCGCTCGTGTGTCGATTCGCTCCCAGGGCGAGGTGCCGCTGTCGGTGCCGATGTCGGCGCTGACTGCGGAGAAGGGCAGTCCTTACGTCTGGGTCATCGATCCCAAGACTTCTACGGTGGTGCGCACGCCGGTACGCGTCGGTGCCTACGGTCAGGAGCGGGTGTCGATCCTCGAGGGCCTGAAGGAAAGCGACTGGGTGGTTGCTGCCGGCGTGCAGGTGCTGCTCGACGGGCAAAAGGTGCGCCCGGTGGATCGCGACAACCGCATGGTTGCGCTGGCGGGCAAGGAGTAAGCCATGTCCTTCAACCTGTCCGAATGGGCGTTGCGCAATCGCAGTATCGTCCGTTACCTGATGATCGTACTGGCGGTGATCGGTGCGCTGTCCTACACCAAGCTGGGTCAGAGCGAGGACCCGCCCTTCACCTTCAAGGCCATGGTGGTGCGCACCGACTGGCCGGGTGCCACTGCCGAGGAAGTCTCCCGGCAGATCAGCGAGCGCATCGAGAAGAAGGTGATGGAGACCGGCGACTACCAGTTCGTCATGTCCTATTCACGGCCTGGCGAGTCGGTGGTTACCTTCATCGCGCGCGACGATATCGTGTCGAAGAATATCCCCGAGCTCTGGTACCAGATCCGCAAGAAGGTCGGCGACATTCGCCACACGCTGCCGCCAGGCATTCGCGGCCCCTTCTTCAACGACGAGTTTGGCACCACCTACGGCAACATCTACGCGTTGACCGGCAAGGGCTTCGATTACGCGGTGATGAAGGACTACGCCGACCGCCTGCAGCTGCAGTTGCAGCGGGTCAAGGACGTAGGCAAGGTCGAGCTGCTCGGCCTACAGGACGAGAAGATCTGGATCGAGCTGTCCAACGTCAAGCTGGCCACCCTTGGATTGCCCTTGGCGGCGGTACAGCAGGCGCTGGATGAGCAGAACGCGATCAGCTATTCCGGCTTCTTTGAGGCGCCGACCGATCGCGTGCAGCTGCGCGTCTCCGGGCGTTTCGAGACGGTGGAGCAGATTCGCGATTTTCCCATCCGTATCGGTGACCGCACCATCCGTATCGGCGACGTAGCCGAGGTGTATCGTGGCTTCAACGACCCGCCCGCGCCGCGCATGCGTTTTATGGGCGAGGATGCCATCGGTCTGGCTGTGTCGATGAAGGCGGGGGGGGACATCCTGCAGCTGGGCGAGGCGCTGGAGCAAGAATTCGCTCGTATGCAGAACGACCTGCCGGTGGGCATGGAGCTGCGTAAAGTGTCGGATCAGCCGGCGGCGGTGAAGGCCGGCGTGGGCGAGTTCGTCCGGGTGTTGGTCGAGGCGCTGGTGATCGTGCTGCTGGTCAGCTTCTTCTCCCTCGGCCTGCGTACCGGCCTGGTGGTGGCGCTGTCCATTCCGCTGGTGTTGGCGATGACGTTCGCCCTGATGCACTACTTCGGCATCGGTCTGCACAAGATTTCCCTCGGTGCCTTGGTGCTGGCGCTGGGACTGCTGGTGGACGATGCGATCATCGCCGTGGAGATGATGGCGATCAAGATGGAGCAGGGCTACGACCGCTTCCGTGCGGCCAGCTACGCCTGGAGCAGCACGGCGTTCCCCATGCTCACCGGTACCCTGATCACCGCCGCCGGCTTCCTGCCGATTGCCACCGCGCAGTCCGGCACCGGTGAGTACACCCGCTCGATCTTCCAGGTGGTGACCATCGCCTTGCTGGTGTCCTGGATTGCGGCCGTGGTCTTCGTGCCCTACCTCGGTGATCGCCTGTTGCCGGACCTGGCCAAGCTGCACGCCAAGAAGCACGGCGGTAGCGCCGAGGGGCATGACCCGTATTCCACGACCTTCTATCAGACCGTGCGCGAAGTCGTGGAGTGGTGCGTACGTCGGCGCAAGACGGTAATTCTGGTGACGGTCGGCCTGTTCATCGTCTCGCTGGTGCTGTTCCGCTTCGTGCCGCAACAGTTCTTCCCGGCTTCCGGGCGGCTGGAGTTGATGGTCGACATCAAGCTCACCGAAGGCTCGTCGCTCAAGGCCACCGAGGAGCAGGTCAAGCGTCTGGAAGCCAAGCTCAAGGATCATCCGGGTATCGACAACTACGTGGCCTATGTCGGTAGCGGCTCGCCGCGTTTCTACCTGCCGCTGGACCAGCAGTTGGCGGCCACGCGCTTCTCCCAGTTCGTCATCCTGACCAAGTCGATCAAGGAGCGCGAAGAGGTCCGCAAGTGGCTGATCCAGGTGATGGATGAGGACTTCCCCCACGCCCGTACCCGTGTGTCGCGCCTGGAGAACGGCCCGCCCGTGGGCTTCCCGATCCAGTTCCGCATCAGCGGCGAGCACATCAGCGAAGTGCGTGACTACGCCCGCCAGGTGGCGGCCAAGGTGCGTGAGAACCCGCATGTCACCAACGTGCACCTGAACTGGGAAGAGCCGAGCAAGGTGGTCTACCTGAACATCGACCAGGAGCGCGCCCGCGCCCTGGGCGTGAGCAGCGCCGACCTGTCGCGGTTCCTGCAGAGCTCGCTGACCGGCTCCAGCGTCAGCCAGTTCCGCGAGGACAACGAGCTGATCGAGATTCTCCTGCGCGGCACCGTGCGCGAGCGTCAGGCCCTGGAATTGCTGCCGAGCCTGGCGGTACCCACCAGCAGTGGCAAGAGTGTGCCGCTGTCGCAGGTGGCGACCCTGGAATACGGTTTCGAGGAAGGTGTGATCTGGCATCGCGACCGCTTGCCAACCGTCACTGTGTACGGCGATATCTACGGTGGCGAGCAGCCTGCCAGTCTGGTCAAGCAGATCCTGCCGACCCTGGAGCCGATTCGCGCGGCGCTGCCCAGTGGCTATCTGCTGGAAGTGGGCGGCACGGTGGAGGACTCTTCGCGAGGTCAGAAGTCGGTGAATGCCGGCGTACCACTGTTCATTCTGGTGGTGCTCAGTTTGCTGATGCTGCAGCTGAAGAGTATGTCGCGTTCGGCCATGGTGTTCCTCACCGCGCCGCTGGGGCTGATCGGCGTGACCCTGTTCCTGTTGATCTTCCAGCAGCCGTTCGGCTTCGTCGCCATGCTCGGCACCATTGCCCTGAGCGGCATGATCATGCGCAACTCGGTGATTCTGGTTGACCAGATCGAGCAGGACATCGCAGCCGGTATGGATCGCTGGCACGCCATTATCGAGGCCACCGTGCGGCGCTTCCGTCCCATCGTGCTGACCGCGCTGGCGGCGGTGCTGGCGATGATTCCGATGTCGCGCAGCGTGTTCTTCGGGCCGATGGCGGTGGCCATCATGGGTGGGCTGGTGGTGGCCACGGCGCTGACCCTGCTGTTCCTGCCGGCACTGTATGCGGCCTGGTTCAGAGTCAAGGAAAGCGAGGCACGCTAAGTGTGGCGTGAATGAAAAAGCCCGGCCTATGTGCCGGGCTTTTTTATTGCGTGCTCGGGTCGAGCTGGTTGGGGCGGTAACCTGTTGCACTCGCAGGGGATTTCGCGGCTGAAGCCGCTCCCACAAAATATCAGGCACTGCTTGTGGGAGCGGCTTCAGCCGCGATTAACGGGGCCTGTAACGATAGTTACTGCAGCGCTCAAAGCGCGCCAAACACCTTCTTGGCCAGGCTGGTGGCGGCGCCGGCCGGGTTCTGGCGGATGCTGACTTCCTGTTCGGCGATCACCTTGAACAGACCGTCCAGGGCCTTCTCGGTCACGTAGTCCTCGACCTTGGCGCTTTTCGCGTCGACCACGCCGAAGGCCGCCGCCTGGCCGGCGAAGCTGTTGTACTGCTGCACCAGGCCGACCTTGTCGGTGGCCTGCTTGACGATGGGCAGGAACTTGGCACGGATCGCCTCGCGGCTGCTCTGGTTCAGGTACTGGGTGGCCGAATCGTCGCCGCCGGCGAGGATGGCCTTGGCGTCGGTGACGGTCATCTTCTTCACCGAGTCGAGCAGGATCGCCTGCGCCTGCGGCACGGCGGCTTCGGCGGCCTGGTTCATGCTGGCTTCCAGTTCCTCCACTTCGGCCCCCATGCCCATCATCTTCATGGTTTTGGCGGCCTTGCCCAGCTTGCCAGGCAATTCGATACGCACTTCGTCGTTGTTGCTGAAGCCGCCCGGCTGACCGAGCTGTTTGACGGCAATCTGCGCGCCCTGGGTCAGGGCGTCCTTGAGGCCGCCGCTGGCGTCGCTCTGGGTCAGGTCGGCAAGGGACAGGGCAAAGGCGCTGGCCGACAGCAGCAGGCCGGCGGTCAGGGTGGTGAGGCGGAGCATGGAGACATCCTTATTGGGTGGAGTGGGGGGAGCTTATCGAACTGCCGGCTCCGGCCAAAGTTATTCGTAAGGTGCCCGTTCGTCGGGACATCCCGGCGACGCCCCCACTCGGCGGCCTGCAAGAGCCGGTGCTTCTATGCTCAATAGAGTCGCGCTGTGCGAGGTGCAACCTGCTTGAGTGGTTGTTTTTGGTGGTTGCACTAGGTTGCACCTTTTCTGGCTGTGAGAGTAATCTCCCGCCACGCGTTTTGACGCTCCACCAGATAGGAATACCCAGATGGCTACTACCACCCTCGGCGTGAAACTCGACGACGCCACCCGCGAACGTCTGAAGCAGGCCGCGCAGTCGCTGGATCGCACCCCCCACTGGCTGATCAAGCAGGCGATCTTCAATTACCTGGAGCAGGTCGAAGCTGGCCTGACCCCGGCCGAGCACTCCGGTCTGGCCGCTGCCGCCGGTGAAGAGTCGGTGGAGAACCTGACCGAACAGGGGCTACAGGTGTTCCTCGATTTCGCCGAGAGCATCCTGCCGCAGTCGGTGCTGCGTGCCGCCATCACCAGCGCTTATCGCCGCCCTGAAACCGAGGCGCTACCGATGCTGCTGGAGCAGGCGCGTCTGCCGAAAGAGCAGGCCGACGCCGCCAACAAGATGGCCTTAGGGATTGCCGAGAAGCTGCGCAACCAGAAGAGTGCCGGCGGCCGTCAGGGCCTGGTGCAGGGCCTGCTGCAGGAATTCTCGCTGTCGTCCCAGGAAGGCGTGGCGCTGATGTGCCTGGCCGAGGCGCTGCTGCGCATCCCGGACAAGGCCACCCGCGACGCCCTGATTCGCGACAAGATCGCCAACGGCAACTGGAGCCAGCACCTGGGCCAGAGTTCGTCGATGTTCGTCAACGCCGCCAGCTGGGGTCTGCTGATCACCGGCAAGCTGGTGTCGACGCACAATGAAGAAGGCCTGTCCTCTTCGCTCAACCGCCTGATCGGCAAGAGCGGCGAGCCGGTGATCCGCAAGGGTGTGGACATGGCCATGCGCCTGATGGGCGAGCAGTTCGTCACCGGCGAGACCATCGGCGAGGCGCTGGCCAACGCCAGCAACATGGAAGCCAAGGGCTTCCGCTACTCCTACGACATGCTCGGTGAAGCGGCGCTGACCGAGGAAGACGCCAAGTGCTACCTGGCTTCCTACGAGCAGGCCATCCATGCCATCGGTAAGGCGTCCCACGGCCGCGGCATCTACGAAGGCCCGGGCATCTCGATCAAGCTCTCCGCCCTGCACCCGCGCTACAGCCGCGCGCAGTACGACCGGGTGATGGACGAGCTGTTCCCGATCCTGCTGAACCTGACCAAGCTGGCCAAGCAGTACGACATCGGCATCAACATCGACGCCGAGGAAGCCGACCGCCTGGAAATCTCCCTCGACCTGCTCGAGCGCCTGTGCTTTGCCCCGGAACTGGCCGGCTGGAACGGTATCGGCTTCGTCATCCAGGCCTACCAGAAGCGCTGCCCGTACGTGATCGACTACGTCATCGACCTGGCCAAGCGCAGCCGCCACCGCCTGATGATCCGCCTGGTCAAAGGCGCCTACTGGGACAGCGAGATCAAGCTGGCGCAGGTCAACGGCCTGGAAGGTTACCCGGTGTACACCCGCAAGCCGTACACCGACGTTTCCTACGTTGCCTGCGCGCGCAAGCTGCTGGCCGTGCCGGAAGCCATCTACCCGCAGTTCGCCACCCACAACGCCCACTCGCTGTCGGCCATCTACCAGCTGGCCGGGCAGAACTACTACCCGGGCCAGTACGAGTTCCAGTGCCTGCACGGCATGGGCGAGCCGCTGTACGAGCAGGTGGTCGGTTCGGTGAAGGACGGCAAGTACGCGCGTCCGTGCCGCATCTACGCCCCGGTCGGCAGCCACGAAACCCTGCTGGCCTACCTGGTGCGTCGCCTGCTGGAAAACGGCGCCAACACCAGTTTCGTCAACCGCATCGCTGACCACAGCATCTCGCTGAAGGACCTGGTGCTCGACCCGGTCGAGCAGGTCGAGCAGATGGCGGCTCAGGAAGGCACCCTCGGTCTGCCGCATCCGCGCATCCCGCTGCCGCGTGACCTGTATGGCGAGGACCGTCTGAACTCCGAGGGCATCGACCTGGCCAACGAACACCGCCTGGGCTCGTTATCCTCGGCGCTGCTGTCGTCGACCAACACCGTCTACGTCGCCGGCCCGATCCTCGGCTGCGACACACCGAACCCGGGCCCGGCCGAGCCGGTGCGCAACCCGGCCGATCATCGCGATGTGGTGGGCCATGTGCATGAGGCCAGCGAGGCCGACGTCAAGAGCGCGATTCTCTGCGCCCTGTCCAGCGGACAGATCTGGCAGTCGACTCAGCCGGCCGAGCGTGCCGCCGTACTGGAGCGCGCCGCCGACCAGATGGAAGGCGAGATGCAGCAGCTGATGGGCCTGCTGGTGCGCGAGTCCGGCAAGACCTTCGCCAACGCCATCGCCGAGGTGCGTGAGGCGGTCGACTTCCTGCGTTACTACGCCGCCCAGGCGCGCAGTTTTGGCAACGACAGCCACCGCCCGCTGGGGCCGGTGGTGTGCATCAGCCCGTGGAACTTCCCGCTGGCGATCTTCACCGGTCAGGTCTGCGCCGCGCTGGCCGCCGGTAACACCGTGCTGGCCAAGCCGGCCGAGCAGACTCCGTTGATCGCAGCGCAAGCTGTGCGCATCCTGCTGGAAGCCGGCGTGCCCGGCGGTGCCGTGCAGCTGCTGCCGGGCCGTGGTGAAACCGTTGGTGCCCGCCTGGTGGGTGACGAGCGCGTGCGTGGCGTGATGTTCACCGGCTCCACCGAAGTGGCCGGCATCCTCCAGCGCAACATCGCCGGTCGTCTCGACGCCCAGGGCCGCAGCATTCCGCTGATTGCCGAAACCGGCGGCCTCAACGCCATGATCGTCGACTCCTCGGCGCTCGCCGAGCAGGTAGTAGTCGACGTGGTCAACTCTGCTTTCGACAGCGCCGGTCAGCGTTGCTCGGCCCTGCGCGTGCTGTGCGTGCAGGCTGATGTGGCAGACCGCGTGGTGGAGATGCTCAAGGGCGCCATGGCCGAATACCGCGTCGGTGCGCCGGAGCGCCTGCACACCGACATCGGCCCGGTGATCGACGCCGAGGCCAAGGACAATATCGATACCCACATCGCCAAGCTGCGCGAGAAGGGCCGCAAGGTGTTCCAGTGCGCCCGTTCCGAGGCCGACGAGATCAAGCGCGGTACCTTCGTGGTGCCGACCCTGATTGAGCTGGACAGCTTCGACGAGCTCAAGCGCGAGATCTTCGGCCCGGTGCTGCACGTGGTGCGCTACCAGCGTGCCGATCTGGGCAAGCTGCTGCAGCAGATCAACGACAGTGGCTATGGTCTGACTCTCGGCGTGCACACCCGCATCGACGAAACCATCAACCAGGTGGTCGGCAGCGCCAAGGTCGGCAACCTGTACGTCAACCGCAACGTGGTTGGCGCCGTGGTCGGCGTGCAGCCGTTCGGCGGCGAGGGTCTGTCCGGCACCGGTCCGAAGGCCGGCGGCCCGCTGTACCTGTACCGCCTGCTGTCGACCCGTCCGCAGGAAGCCGTGGCCCAGCAGCTCAAGGGCGACAACGTGCAGGCGCTGGACGTGCCGGCCGAGCTGGCCAAGGCGCGCGCGGCGTTTGCCGAGTGGGCGACCAAGCAGGAGCCGGCTGTCGCCGCGCTGTTCGAGCAGTACCTGGGCCTGACCCAGAGCTTCAGCAGCCACCTGCTGACCGGCCCGACCGGCGAGCGCAACAGCTACACCCTGCTGCCGCGTGAGCGTGTGCTGGGCCTGGCCGACGAGCGCAGCGACCTGCTGGCACAACTGGCCGCGACCCTGGCGGTGGGCAGCCACGCGCTGTGGCTGGAAAGCCAGCGCGCGCTGTACGCCGAGCTGCCGAAAGAGGTGCAGAAGCGTATCGAACTGGTCGCCGACTGGAGCACGGTCGACGCCGAGTTCGACGCCATCCTGCACCACGGCGACTCCGATCAGCTGCGTGAAGTCTGTCAGCTGGCCGCGCAGCGCAAGGGCGCCATCGTCAGCGTGCACGGCCTGAACAAGGGCGAGACCGACATTCCGCTGGAGCGTCTGCTGATCGAGCATGCCCTATCGGTCAACACCGCAGCGGCCGGCGGCAACGCCAGCCTGATGACCATCGGCTGACGGCCTGTGCCCGGTCGCCGCAAGGCGGCCGGCTTGCTCTCAAACGCGAGTCCGAAATATTGCCTTGGAAAGCTGACTGAAAGCTTTCCCGGGCATGCTTCGGCCACGGGCTAAAACGCCTGAAAGGAACAGCATGAACGCACTCTTTATCGGTTATGGCCGTATGGGCAGCGCCATCGGCGAGGCCTGGCTGGCCGCCAAGCTGGTGGACAGCATCAGTGCCGTCGACCCATACCTGCAGTCATCCAGAAGCGCCACCCTGTATTCCAGCCTGGAGACGCTGCCGCAGCAGCCCTTCGAGCTGATCGTGGTGGCGACCAAGCCGGGTTATGCCTGCCAGGTGCTGGGCGAGTTGCCGAACGCTGTTTGCCAGGGCGCGGTGGTGATTTCCGTGGCGGCCGGCGTGACCTGCGCCAGCCTCAGTCAGGGGCTGCGCCAGCGTTGCCCGGTGGTGCGGGTGATGCCCAACACGCCGGTGCTGGTCGGCGCCGGTTGCACCGGCATGTTCAGCGCCGATGCGCTGGAGGCGGAGCGTCGCGAGCAGATCGCCCACCTGTTCAATGCGGTGGGTAAGGCCTATTGGGTCGCACAGGAAGGCCAGCTGGATGCGGTCACTGCGCTGTCCGGCAGTGGTCCGGCCTACTACCATCTGTTCAGCGAGGCGCTGGCCAATGCGGGGGTGGCTCTGGGCCTGCCGGCCGAGCTGGCCAAGGCCCTGGCGGCACAAACCGCTTTCGGCGCCGCCTCGTTGCAGGTGCAGCCGCAGGCCGATTTCGTAGAACTGCGTACCGCCGTGACCTCGCCGAATGGCACCACGGCGGCCGCGATTGCCCGCTTCGAGCAGGACCAGGCCCTGCGCCAGCTGGTCGAAGCAGCAGCCCGGGCGGCCTTTGTCCGCTCCCAGGAGCTCTCCCAGGGCGCCTGACCCGGCCCAGGGCGCAAGCCCGCGGCCACGTCGGATACACCGCAAGGGGGCTACCCGCCCGGTATCTGGCGCTTCCTACCTCGAGCCGACTCGTGCGGCACCCGGCCAGGCCACAAGCCCGGCCAGCAAAAAGCCCGGCGTCCGTCGGGCTTTTGCTTTTCTGGACCTCACTCCAGCGGTCAGACTGCCGTCCTGTTCCTGTTTTCGCACTCAAAGGCTGCCCCTTGGCGCGGGTGAGTGAACCGATCCAGCCTCTCGGGGTCTGTCTGCTGTCGGCCTAGTCGGTGGCGGTGGCATGGCCATTTGCCGCATGGCTAGCTCAGCCCGTGTGCCTGGCCGACCTCTTGTCGTGCCCGTTGACCGGGTGTTGTGTTCCCGCCAGATGAAGATTGTCCAATGTCCCGATCCCTTCCTTCCCTTGCCTGTTTCTCCTCGTTTCAGTTGCGTGCCCTGTGCGCCAGTCTGCTCGGCGGCTTGCTGAGCGCCGCCAGTCCGGCCTGGGCGCAGGAGAAGGGCGGCAATAGCCGCTGGGTCAGCGACAGCCTCAATACCTATGTACGCAGCGGCCCCACCGATGGCTATCGCATCGTCGGTACGCTCAGTTCTGGGCAGAAGGTCGAGTTGCTGCGCAGTCAGGGCGATTACAGCCAGGTGCGCGGGGAAAATGGCGACGCGGTGTGGATTCCTACCCGCGACCTGCAGGACATGCCCGGCCAGGCCGAGCGCCTGCCGCAGCTGCAGCAGAAGGTCGCCGATCTGAGTGCCGAGCTGAAGGGTATCGATGACACCTGGAAAACCCGGGTGCAGGGCATGCAGGAGACCCTGGACTCACGCAAGGCGCTGATCGACGAACTGCAGGCTGCGCGCAGTGATCTGGACAGCCAGTTGAACCAGGCTCAGGCCGAACTGCGCGAGGCCCGAGCCCAGCTGGGTGAAGAGCGCCAGCAGGTGCTGATGACCTACATGGTCTACGGCGGCGGCATCGCCGGAGCGGGTTTGTTTGCCGGCCTGATCCTGCCGACCATGCTGCGGGTGCGGCGCAAGCGCAACGATCAGTGGTTGTGAGCAGGCCCTCAGGCCTCTGCCTGCCAGCTCAGGGTCAGGGCTTCCTGCCAGGCGAAGCGCTCGAAGTGGCTGGCCACCACGTTCTGTAGGCGTTCCAGGCTTTCCTGATCCTGGGTCTCCACGCGCAGGCGCAGGCCGCCTTCCTCGGCCTGCAGCAGTGACAGGCCGCTGTCGAACTGGATGCGGCCCTGCTGCTCGTCGAAATTGACCGGGATCTTGTGGGCGAAGTGTTTGCACAGGCGGCTGATATAGCGGGCTGGTGTTTCGGTAGCGACGAAGGCGCTGCTGCGGTAAGTGGTCATAAGGCTTCCTGTTAGCGGAATGTTTAGTAGGCGAGCGTGAAACGCTGGCGGATGTGCTGTGGCTGCTCGGTCTCGTCGAGCAGGGCCACGGCCAGATCGGCCACGGAGATGTGCCCGGGGGCATTGCCGTTCATCAGCAACTGCTCGCCGCCAAGACGGAACTGACCGGTGCGTGGACCCGGCTGGAGCAGGGCGGCCGGGGAGAGGAAGGTCCATTCCAGTTCCTGTTCGTCGCGCAGCTGGTTCAGGGCCTGCCGTGCGCCCTCAGCCCCTTCCTTGTACTCGGCGGGAAAGTCCGGCGTGTCGATCAGCTGCAGACCTGGGGCGACATACAGGCTGCCGGCACCACCGACCACCAGCAGGCGTTTGACGCCGGCCGCCTTACTCGCTGCGACGATGGCCTGCGAACCGGCGATGAACTGCTCGCGGATGTCAGCCTGTTCCCAGCCAGGGTTGAAGGCACTGAGCACGGCGTCGTGGCCACGCAGTTGCTCAGTGAGGGCGGCTGCGTCACGCACATCGGCGCGCAACGCGCTGAGTCGTTCATGGGTCGGCAGTTTTTCCGGGTGGCGAACCAGGGCGGTGACTTGGTGGCCGCGGTTCAGGGCTTCTTCCAGCAGGGCGCTGCCGACAAAGCCGGTGGCGCCGATCAGGGCGATTTTCATGGGAGTGTCTCGGTGCGTTATGGGTGTCGCCATAATTGCAGCTGGATAAAGGTGGGAAAAAGACGCCTAATCCGCTTTGACAATTAAGCGGAGCTTAATAATGGAACAGCTCAAACGCATGGCCCTGTTCGCTACCGTGGTGGACAAGGGCTCCATGGTGGCCGCCGCTGACGCCCTGGGCATGACGGCCTCGGCGGTCAGCCAGCAGATTCGCCGCCTGGAAGAGAGCACCCAGCTCAGCCTGTTGCACCGCACCACCCGGCGCCTGACCCTGACCGAGGCCGGCGCGCAGCTGTACCAGAGCTGCCGGCAGATCGTCGAATTGGCCGAGCAGGCCGAACAGCGCCTGGCCGAATTGCGGGATGCCCCGGTGGGCGAGTTGCGCATCGCCGCGCCAGTGGGTTTTTCCGGGCACCTGGTAACCAGTGCCCTGGCACCTTTGCTGCTGGCCCATCCGCAGTTGAGCCTGCGTCTGTTCTTTCAGGACGAGCAGATCGATCTGGTCGAGCAGCGCATCGACCTGGCCATCCGCGTGGGCAGTCAGGAAGACTCCAGCCTGGTCGCCCGCCACGTCGGTGACTGGCCAATGCTGCTGTGCGCAGCGCCCAGTTACCTGGCTCGCTGCGCCCGTATCGACGGGCCGGAGCACCTGAGCGGCCTGGATTGGCTGAGCCTGGGTCACGAACGTGGCGGCCAGCTGACCCTGCACGGCCCGGGCGGTGCTTTGCAGCGTCTGCGGGTGGAGGGCAGGGTGGTGTGCAACAACATTCTCTCGGTGCGCGAGTTCACCCTGGCCGGCATGGGCGTCTCCCTGCAGCCGGAGCCGGAAGTGCGCGACCTGCTGGCGCGCGGCGAGTTGCTGGTGCTGCTGCCGCAGTGGCAGCCAAGCGGCATCGGCGTCTACCTGGTAACCCCACGCCGCGACGCCCAGCCGGCCAAGGTGCGTTATGCCATCGAGGCGCTGCGCCGTGCACTGGGTGCTAGTTCGCTCGGATTGCCGTATAAGGGCGTGAAAACACCGATGGAGGCCCGTTCAGCTCGATGAAAACCCCGAAACGCCTGGAACCGTTGCTCGAAGATGGGTTGATCGACGAGGTGGTACGGCCGCTGATGAGCGGCAAGGAAGCCTCGGTTTACGTGGTGCGCTGTGGCAGTGAACTGCGCTGCGCCAAGGTGTACAAGGAGGCCAACAAGCGTGGCTTCCGTCAGGCCGCCGAATATCAGGAAGGGCGCAAAACCCGCAACAGCCGCGACGCCCGCGCCATGGCCAAGGGCAGCAAGTACGGACGCAAGGAGCAGGAAGAGGCCTGGCAGAACGCCGAGGTGTCGGCCCTGTTCCGCCTGGCCAATGCCGGCGTGCGGGTACCCAAGCCCTACGACTACCTCGACGGCGTGCTGCTGATGGAAATGGTCGACGACGGTCACGGAGATGCCGCGCCACGTCTCAATGATGTCGACCTGCTGCCCGAGGATGCCCGCGAATTTCACGCCTTCATGATCGGCGAGATCGTCAAGATGCTCTGTGCCGGCCTGGTACATGGCGACCTGTCGGAATTCAACGTGCTGCTCGACCCCTATGGCCCGGTAATCATCGACCTGCCGCAGGCGGTGGATGCTGCGGCCAACAACCACGCCTTCCGCATGCTGGAGCGCGATGTGCGCAACATGGCCGAGTACTTCGGCCAGTTCGCTCCGGAGCTGCTCGACACTCGCTATGCCAAGGAAATGTGGGCGTTGTTCGAAGACGGCAAGCTGACCCCCGAGACCCAGCTCACCGGTTTGTACGCTGAGTCGGAGAGTGAAGCGGACGTCGACTCGGTGATGCGCGAGATCAAGGCCGCCCTGGCCGAACAGGCGCGCCGTGACGCCGTGCGCAACGCCGAAGACGCCCCGCGCGACGAGCCGCCACCGCCGCCTTGGGAGCGCTGAGCGCTTTGAACCGAACGCCCGCATGCTGCGGGCGTTTTTGCGTGGGCCGGGGGTGGATAATCGAACACGCTGCGTCTAGTAGAGGTCTTTGCCGCAATCCAGGCGCTGTCATAAGCGTCGCGGCCAAGGCCCCTCCTACAGTGCGGTGTTGCCTGCGTTGATCGCGGCTGAAGCCGCTCCCACGCAAGCTCATCTGCGCCTACCTGCACTACTTCTATGGGAGCGGCTTTAGCCGCGATTGGCTCCCACAAAGAGCCACTTGCGGGCTGGAAGCGAAGTACTCCCGAGACTTTGTCCCTCTCTTATAGTGAGGCGCCCCTGTCTTCTCGGATCGAGCAGTAGGCTTACTGCGAGCGTCTTGCGTGTGGCTTGTGAGCAAGGTGTTTCATATTGTTGCTTGGCAACTGTACCGATCCGCTCCGCGGTCGCGCTGCTAGGGTGCGCAGAGTCATGCCGGAGCCTTGCCATGCCGCTTTCGCACATTTTTCTTGCCCTGCTGGTCACCCTGATCTGGGGCGTCAATTTCGTGGTGATCAAGGTCGGTCTGGAGGACTTTCCGCCGCTGCTGTTCTGCGCCTTGCGCTTTGCCTTGGCGGCGCTGCCGCTGCTGTTCCTGCGCGGGCCGCTACCGGCGCCCGGGTGGCGCATCCTGCAGATCGGCGTACTGCTCGGGGTGGTCAAGTTCGGTCTGCTGTTCGTCGGCATGCACCTGGGCATGCCGGCCGGGTTGTCGTCGCTGGTGCTGCAGAGCCAGGTGTTCTTCACCGTGCTGATCGCTGCGCTGGTGCTCGGCGAGCGTCCGACCTTGCGGGCCCTGACTGGTCTGGCCCTGGCGGCCACGGGGCTGTTGCTGATCGGTAGCGAGCGCAGCCTGGGTGATAGCCTGGTCGGCTTCCTGCTGGTGGTGGCTGCGGCGCTGGCCTGGGCCTTCTCCAATATCGCCACCAAGCGCTCCGGGGCCAGCGACATGCTGCGCCTGATCTGCTGGGTCAGCCTGGTGCCGGTGTTGCCGCTGCTGGGGTTGTCCTATGTCTTCGAGGGGCCGCAGGCAATGAGCGCGGCTGTCGAGCACCTGAGCTGGCGCGGTGTCGGCGCGCTGCTGTACATCGCTTTTCTCGCCACCACGGTCGGCTTCGCCCTGTGGAGCTTCCTGTTGCGCCGCTACCCGGCCAGCCTGGTGACACCATTCGCCCTGGCGGTGCCGGTGTCCGGCCTGCTGTCCGGCTGGCTGCTGCTGGGCGAGGCGCTGACACCGTTGGGCTGGCTGGCCTGCGCACTGGTCTTTGGCGGGCTACTGATTACCGTGCTGCCGGTGGCTGCTCTGCGACGTAAGGGCATCCCTGCGCAGTCAGCCCGTCTATGAGCGTCTTTCGCCGGGTTGCAGTGATGTGTGGTGGTGCTGAGCTCAATGCAGCCATCCCCGCGCTGACGGCGCTGGATCAATCCCCGTGGATAGCGACTGCGACAGTATGTTCAGCGGCTGTTTGACAGGTTTTGCGCGCTTTCCCGGGAGGCTGGCTACAGGTTTTTTTCGGTCAGTAGAGGGCTGTGATACGAGTGATTTTCGTTAGTTCCAGAATTACCTGGAGTCCGCAACGATGCGGCTTTGGCTAATGCGAATCGCTTCGTGGGCTGTTTGATTTCTAGCCTTGACCGCAGCGATGTGAAGGTCGAAGCTTTCAGCCTGCACTGATGTTTTTGGAGAGGCGCTCATGAAAGGATCGACAGAGGTTGTCGATTACCTGAAGGATCTGCTGCGTGGCGAGTTGGCTGCGCGTGATCAGTATTTCCTCCACTCGCGGATGTACGAGGACTGGGGCTTCACCAAGCTCTACGAGCGCCTCAACCATGAGATGGAGGAGGAGACCGAGCACGCCGATGCCCTGCTCAAGCGCATCCTGTTCCTCGAAGCCACGCCGAACATGACGCCGAAGAAGATTCACCCCGGCGCCACCGTACCGGACATGCTACGTGCCGATCTCAAGCTGGAGTATGAAGTGCGCGAGGCCCTGGCCAAGGGTATCGAGCTGTGCGAGAAGCACGGTGACTTCGTCAGCCGCGAAATGCTTGAAGTGCAGCTGCACGACACCGAGGAAGACCATGCCTACTGGCTGGAGCAGCAACTTGGGCTGATTGATCGCATTGGTTTGCAGAACTACCTGCAGTCACAAGCGTCCTGAGCCGTTCAGGTGTCAACAGAAGGGGAGCCTCAGGCTCCCCTTTTTTATGGGCTCATTTCCGCATGACCGGCACGAAGCCTTAGTAGCGGGCTGTACGAATTAGTTTACGACTCTCGTTCGCTATCAAGGTTCATTAGCTTTTGAAAATATTTCGCAATAATGGTTGCTGAGTTGTTATGATAAGTATTCTCATATAACTCCAGTTGTTCGGAAGTACCCCCATGTCCCTGACTCCCCTGCGTTCTCAAGACGCCGCTGCTGTTCGTTCGCCCATGGCTCTGCGCCCGCTGGCCATGGCTGTACACCTGCTCGCTGCTGGTAGCGTTTTAGCTGCCTTGCCGGTGTATGCCGCTGATACCTCCGGGGAGGCCGTGACGCTGGACGCCGTAGCAATTACTGGCGAGGCCGACACTGGCCTGGGTGAGGTTACCGAGGGCACCCAGTCCTACACCACCAGTGCCGCCAAGACGGCCACTCCGCTGAAGATGTCTCTGCGCGAGACGCCGCAGTCGGTCACCGTGGTGACGCAGCAGCGTATTCAGGATCAGGATCTGCAGACCATCACCGACGTGGTCAACAACACCACCGGTATTTCCCTGAACCGCTACGAAACCAGCCGTGGCCAGATCAATGCCCGCGGTTTCGAGCTCAACTCGCTGATGATCGACGGCGTGCCGACCATCTACGAGCAGCCGTGGAGTTCGGGTGAGATCTTCAGCAGTCTGGCCATGTACGACCGCGTCGAAGTGGTGCGCGGCGCCAACGGTTTGATGACCGGTGCCGGCGACCCTTCCGCTTCGCTCAACATGGTGCGCAAGCGTGCCAGCAGCCGCGAGCTGACCGGTTCGGTCGAGGTCAAGGCCGGCACCTGGGATACCTATGGAACCCTCGGTGATCTGTCCATGGCGCTCAACGAAGAAGGCACCATCCGTGCGCGCCTGGTCGGCGAGTACAACGAAGGTGACAGCTGGATCGACCTGCACTCCAACCAGCGTGAAACCTTCTACGGCACCATGGATATCGACCTGACGCCCGATACCACCCTGTGGTTCGGCGCCAGCCGGCAGGAAAATAAGTCCGACTCGCCGATGTGGGGTGGCCTGCCCGTCTGGTATGCCGACGGTGGCCGCACCAACTGGAGCCGCTCCAAGACCTCTTCGGCGAATTGGAGCCAGTGGGATACCACTTACGAAACCTACTTCGTCAACCTGGACCACACCTTCGCCAACGACTGGCAGGTCAACCTCAGCTACAACCGCGGCGAGCGGACCGGCGATTCCGCCCTGCTGTATCTCTCCGGCAATCCTGGCCGTGATGGCGCCAGCGGCATGTCCTCGTTCCCGGCGACCTATAAGACGGAAACCACCCAGGACGACTACAGCATCCGCTTCAGTGGCCCGTTCGCCCTGATGGGGCGTGACCACGACCTGGCCTTCGGCTATGTCCACAGCGAGCAGGACTTCGACGCCGATCAGGTGCCCGCGCTGAGCGGCTTCGGTGGGGTAGCGAATTTCGATGCCTACAAGGGTGATTTCGCCGAGCCCGTCTGGGGCCCGCGCGGCGACTACGGCTACGGTGAGGTCGAGCAGCGCGGTGTCTATGCGGCGACCCGCCTGAACCTGAGCGACGACCTCAAGTTGATCCTCGGTGCGCGTGACAGCTTCTACGAGAAGACCAGCGATGACATCTACTCGGCAGTCAGCAAGACCGACGTCGACAACGAAATCACGCCCTACGCCGGTATCGTCTACGACCTCACCGAAACCGTCTCGGCCTATGCCAGTTACACGGAAATCTTCCTGCCGCAGTCGGTGCGCGACAGCAACGGGCAACAGCTGGATCCGATTACCGGCGAAAGCTACGAAACCGGTCTGAAGTTCGAGTTCTTCGACGGCCGCTTGAATGCTTCTGCTGCGATCTTCCAGATCAAGCAGGACAATCTGGGCCAGAGCACCGGTCAACTGATTGATCCTACCGATCCGGTGGGTGGCTACGCCTACGAGGCTACCGAGGGTGCAACCAGCAAGGGCTTCGAGCTGGAAGTGAATGGCGAGCTGGCTCCGGGCTGGAACCTGATGGCGGGCTACACCCAGTTCGACCTGGAAGACGCCGAGGGCGACGACGTCAATACGCTGTATCCGACCAAGCTGGTACGGACCTTCACCACCTACCGTGTGCCGGGCATCTTCAACGACAAGCTGACCATCGGCGGCGGCGTGAACTGGCAGGATGCCATCTACACCTACGCCACCAACCCGGCTGGCAACTCGGAGAAGATCGAGCAGGACGCCTACGCCCTGGTCAACCTGATGGCGCGTTACCAGATCACCGAGAACCTCTCGGCGCAGCTGAACGCCAACAACGTGACCGACGAGAAGTACTTCGACATCTTCGACGCCTACGGCGCCATGACCTACGGTGCTCCGCGCAGCTTCACCGCGTCGGCGAAGTACAGCTTCTAAATCGCGTTAACGACGACAGGTCTGGCCTGTCGTCCACCGATAAGCCCAACGTCGGCCCCACGCCGGCGTTGGGCTTTCTGTTATCAGGGTTTTGTGCAGCAGCGGCTGCCGGTTGCCAGGTCGCGCAAGATCGGGCAGTCCGGCCGGTGGTCGCCCTGGCAGTGCTGCACCAGCTCGTCCAGGGTGTCGCGCAGGGCGGTAAGTTCGGCGATCTTGCGGTTGAGCTCGTCGACATGGCCCTGCGCCAGCGCCTTCACGTCGGCACTGGCGCGCTCGCGGTCCTGCCACAGGGCCAGCAGCTTGCCGACTTCCTCCAGGGAAAACCCCAAGTCGCGCGAGCGCTTGATAAAGGCCAGTACGTGCAGGTCCTGCTCAGCGTACTGCCGGTAGCCGCTGACCGTGCGTCCGGCTGGTCGCAGCAGGCCGGTGGCCTCGTAGTAGCGGATCATCTTGGCGCTCAGACCGCTTTGTTTGGCGGCTTGGCCGATATTCATGGTCGCTCTCCACTGTCTCGTAGCCCGGGTGAAACCCGGGTATGGCTGGCCCTGGATTGCATCCGGGCTACGTCATCACTGTTTCTTGGGCTTCCAGGTATTGAGCAGCAGCGCGTTGCTGACCACGCTAACGCTGGACAGGGCCATGGCGGCGCCGGCGAGCATGGGGTTGAGCAGGCCGAAGGCCGCCAGCGGAATGCCCACGGCGTTGTAGGCGAAGGCCCAGAACAGATTTTGACGAATCTTGTGCCAGGTGCGCTGACTGATCTCCAGGGCGGCCGGCACCAGGCGCGGGTCGCCGCGCATCAGGGTGATGCCGGCGGCGTGCATGGCCACGTCGGTGCCGCCGCCCATGGCGATGCCGACATCGGCGGCGGCCAGAGCCGGTGCGTCGTTGATGCCGTCACCGACCATGGCCACGTGGGCGCCGTTCTGCTTGAGGGCAACGATATGCGCGGCCTTCTCTTCCGGCAGTACCTGGGCATGCACCCGGTCGATGCCCAGTGCCTGGCCAACGGCCCCGGCGCTGCCGGCATTGTCGCCACTGATCAGGTGGCACTCGATGTCGCGCTCATGCAGGGTCTGAATGGCCTGCCGTGATCCATCCTTGAGGCTGTCACCGAAGGCCAGCAGGCCCAGTACCTGGGGCTGCGGCTGCAACTGCAGCAGCCAGGACAGGGTGCGCCCCTCGGCTTCCCAGGCCGTGGCCTGTTGCTGCAGGTCGCTGTTGAGCTGCTGTTCTTCGAGTAGGCGTTGGTTGCCCAGGGCCAGCGTCAGACCTTTCACCTCGCCGCGAATGCCGCGCCCGGCCAGCACCTGGCTGGCGCTGATGCCGGGCAGGGCGATTTCGCGCTCCTTGGCGGCGGCCAGCACGGCATGCGCCAGTGGGTGTTCGCTGCCTTGCTGCAGGGCGCCGGCCAGGCGCAGCAACTCGGCTTCGTCGATTCCCACCGTGGCCAGATGTACGACGCGCGGCTGGCCCGAGGTGAGCGTGCCGGTCTTGTCGAAGGCCACCACGGAAACCTGTTGGGCCAGCTCCAGGGCTTCGGCATCCTTGATCAGGATGCCGTGGCGGGCGGCGACTCCTGTGCCTGCCATGATCGCCGCGGGCGTGGCCAGGCCCAGCGCACAGGGGCAGGCGATCACCAGCACCGCCACGGCGTTGATCAGTGCCTGTTCGATGCCGGCACCCGCCAGCCACCAGCCCGCCAGGGTGGCCAGGGCGATCAGCAACACGACCGGCACGAACACGGCGCTGATCCGATCCACCAGCTTCTGGATCGGTGCCTTGGCCGCCTGGGCGTCTTCCACCAGGCGGATGATGCGCGCCAGCACGCTTTCCCCGCCCAGGGCCGTGGTACGCACGATCAGCCGGCCATCGCCGTTGATGGCCCCGCCGATCACCCGATCACCCGGGCCCTTGGCCTGCGGCAGGCTCTCGCCGCTGATCAGCGCTTCGTCGGCCTGGCTGTGGCCTTCGAGCACTTCGCCGTCGACCGGGAAGCGCTCGCCGGGTCTGACTACTACCTGGTCGCCCCGGCGCAGGTCGGCGATGGCGACGCTTTCTTCGCGGCCATCGACCAGGCGCTTGGCCTGATCCGGGCGCAGGGCTTCGAGGGCGCGGATGGCGGCGCCGGTCTGGCGTTTGGCGCGGCTTTCCAGGTACTTGCCGAGCAGTACCAGGGCGATGACCACGGAAGAGGCTTCGAAATACAGATGCGGCGGATGGTGGTCACCAGCGGTTGCCCACAGGTACAGGCTCAGGCCATAGGCGGCGCTGGTGCCCAGTGCCACCAGCAGATCCATGTTGCCACTGCCGGCGCGCACGGCTTTCCAGGCGGCACGGTAGAAGCGCGCGCCGAGCACGAATTGCACCGGCGTGGCCAGGGCGAACTGTACCCAGGCTGGCAGCATCCAGTGCAGGCCGGCCCACTCGGCGAACATCGGTAGCACCAGAGGGGCCGCCAGCAGCAGGGCGGCCAGCACGGCCAGGCGTTCACGGCGCAGGGCCGCCTGGGGCGCCTGAGTAGGTGCGGAATCGACCAGGCGGGCGCTGTATCCCGCGTCTTCGACCGCATCGAGCAGGGCACGGCCGCTGGTACCGGCGAGCAGTTCGACACGGGCCTGTTCGCTGGCCAGGTTGACGCTCACGCTACGGACCCCCGGCACCTTGCCCAGTGCCCGCTCGATACGGCCGACGCAGCTGGCGCAGGTCATGCCGCTGATGGCCAGCTCCAGGCGTTGCGAGGGCACCTGGTAGCCGGCCTGTTCGACGGCTGCCAGCAGCTCGCCCAGGCGTTCGGGCGGTGCCGTGACCCGCGCCTGTTCGCTGGCCAGGTTGACGCTGCTCTGCTGCACGTCGGGCACCTTGGCCAGGGCGCGCTCGACGCGGCCAGCGCAACCGGCGCAGGTCATGCCTTGGATGGGAATGTCGAAAGTCTGCAGCGTGCTCATCGGGGCGACTCCTCCGGATTCGTCCCTAGGATCAACCTTGACGCCAGGGTAAGGTCAAGCACCCGAGTGTCGCGCTCAGTAGTTGAGGGGCGCCGGAATCAGGCGAATACCCTGATTGTCCATGGCGATCCGGTACTTCTGTACTTCGCCGACAGTGATCCGCAGGGTTTGGCTGCGCAGTTGCTCGAAGCGTGGCTGGCAGCCGCCACCGCCGAGCTGGCCAAGGCGCACCTGGATCTCGCCTGGCGGCAGGTTGAGAGTGACCGATTGTCCCTGGTACAGGCGCGCAGTCAGGTTGCCCTGCAGGTACAGGCCGATATCACAGGGCGTGGAAACTTCCAGACGCTCGCGTGACACCGTCAGCACGCCATAGTCGATAGGCGTCGGCAGGGTCATCGTGGCGTGCGGAGTGGGCGCCATCTGTACCGGGTTGGCCGGCGCGACGGGAGGTTCAGGCGGGGCCTCGTCGGCGTGGGCGGCGAGGCTGAGCAGGCAGAGCAGGGTGAGGGAAAGGCGCATGCGGCTATCTCCTTGGTCTGTCTGCAGCTTGGGTCAGTCGAGCGCGCAGGACAAGTTTGCGGCTTGACCTTGCCACGGTGGCAGGCCCCACGGTGAAGAGGTCAACCAGATGAGGAGGCACCACCATGCATATTCTGAAAGTGTCCGGCATGACCTGCGGTCATTGTGTCCGCGCCATTACCCGTGCTCTGCAGGCCGGTGACCCGGCGGCTCAGATCCAGGTCGATCTCGGTGCGGGTGAAGTACGGGTCATCAGTGTGCAGAGCCTGGAGCAACTGCTGCAGGCGGTTCGCGATCGGGGTTACCAGGCCGAGGCTGCCTGACCCCGGGCGCTTTTGCAGCCGCCGGCTGAGCCTGTTCGGTTCAGGCCGGTGCCTGCCAGTCGTGCAGCAGGCCCTGCAACTGCGCGTCGATCATGGGGCCTGTATCGGTCAACGGGTCGAACAGGCTGGGGTCGCGGGTCCAGTCGGTGAACAGGCCGACAATCAAGGCGTGCAGGGCGCGGGCGGCCAGGCGCGGGGTGATGCCCTGGCGCAGGCGCGCGCGGTTGGCGGGTTGAGCCATCAGGTTCTCAACCAGTTCGATGAACTGGTTGATGAAGGCGTCGTGGCGCTCCTTGGCTTCGCGCAGTTCATCGGTGAATTCGCAGCGGTGCAGCAGGATGGTGAAGACACGGCGTTTCTGTTCATCACGGGCCAGGTTCTCGATGGCTTCCACGCAGAGTTCGCGCAGGGCCAGCAGGGCGTCGCCATCGGTACAGGCGCACAAGCGTTCGGCCATCTGTTCTGGCGGCAGGCGTATCTGATTGAGCATTTCGTGGAACAGGTGCGCCTTGTTCTCGAAGTGCCAGTACACGGCGCCGCGGGTCACGCCGGCGGCGCTGGCGATCTGCTCCAGGCTGCAGTGGGCCACACCTTTTTCCAGAAACAGTTGTTCGGCGGCGGCGAGGATGGCGACGCGGGTTTGTTCTGCTTGTTCTTTGGTTCTGCGCATGTCGGGTAGACGGATTCGGACTAGGCTCTGTGCTGGGGAACGCAGTGTAGCGATATTTGCGCCATTCATTTGTTTACAGTCATGTATGTATGTAATTAGCATTCCCGGCCGCCCGAATTGAACGTCACGGAGACGACATATGCCTGCTCGCCAACCCTCCCTCCCGCTCGCAATCCTTGGCATCGGGCTGCTGCTTGGCGCACAGGCGCAAGCCGCAGAGAGCGGTGGCCAGCAGATGCCGCCGCCAGAAGTGGTGGTGGAGGCGGTCAAGGTCGAGTCGCTGCCGCTGCAGTTCGAATATCCGGCGCGTACCGCGGGCTTCCGCGAGGTTCAGGTAAGGGCCCAGGTCAGCGGCATTCTGCAGGAGCGCACCTATCAGGAGGGCAGCCAGGTCAAGCAGGGGCAGGTGCTGTTCCGCATCGATCCGCGCCCTTATCAGGCTGCCCTGGCGCGAGCCAAGGGCGCGCTGGCCCAGGAGCAGGCGCGCTACCGGCAGACCGAGCGCGACCTCAAGCGTATCCGTGAGCTTCAGAAGAAGGGCTTCGCCAGCGAGAGCGAACTGGACAACGCCATCTCCAACTTCGAGCAGAGCAAAGCCAACATCGAAGCGGCCAAGGCCGAGGTGCAGGCCAAGCAGATCGACCTTGACTACACCACGGTGGAGGCACCGATTTCCGGCATCACCAGCAAGGAAACGGTGTCCGAAGGCAGCCTCATGGTGGCCGGCGATCCCAATGCCAGTCTGCTGACCCAGATCACCCAGCTCGACCCTATCTACGTCAATTTCGCGGCGCCCGACCGTGAGGTATCCGATGTGCGCAGTGGCCTGCAGAGCGGCGCGCTGGTGCGCGAGGGCGGCCAGGAGATGAGCGTGGAGATCAAGTACGGCGATGGCAGCAGCTACCCGCTGCAAGGCAAGGTGGATTTCACCGACAGCACTATCGATCGCAGCACCGGCACCGTCAGCGTGCGCGCCGTGGTGCCCAACCCGGACCAGGCGCTGATGCCGGGGCAGTTCGTGCGCGTGGTGGTCAAGGGCATCAGCAAACCCAACGCCGTCACCGTTCCGGAGCGCGCGATTTCCCAGGGGCCGAACGGCACCTTCGTTTATGTAGTGGACCAGGAAGGCCTGGCCCGCGTGCGGCCCGTGAGCACCGCACATACCGCCGAGGGGCGCTGGGTGGTGGAAAGCGGTATCGAGGCCGGCGACAAGGTCATCGTCGAAGGGCTGCCCAAGGTGCGGCCTAACTCGCCGGTCAAGGTGGTCGACAAGCCCGCTGCCGCTGCACAGCAGTAAGAGGGCCTGGCCATGATCTCCAAGTTCTTCATCGACCGGCCGGTATTCGCCGCGGTCATCTCCATCGTCATCATTCTGGCCGGTCTGTCGGCGATGAAGGCGCTGCCCGTGGCCCAGTATCCGCAGATTCTGCCGCCGCAGGTGTCGGTGTCGGCCAGCTATCCGGGCGCCAGCGCCCAGGTCATTGCCGAGACCGTGGCCGCGCCGCTGGAGCAGGAAATCAATGGCGTCGAGGGCATGATCTACCAGCTCTCCAACTCGGCCGCCAGCGGCGCCATGAGCCTGTCGGTGTACTTCGCGGTGGGTCGAGACCCGGACCAGGCCACCATCGACGTCAACAACCGGGTGCAGGCCGCCCTGGCCAAGCTGCCGGAGGAAGTGCGCCGGCAGGGGGTGAAGGTGGAGAAGAAGTCTTCGGACATTCTCCAGGTGGTCACCCTCTACTCGCCGGACAATTCAAAAGACCCGATCTTCATTTCCAACTACGCGCTGATCAATGTCATCGACGAGCTCAAGCGTCTGCCCGGCGTCGGTGATGTCAGTCAGTTCGGCTCCAAGGACTACTCGATGCGCATCTGGCTGCGGCCGGACAAGCTGGCCCAGTTCGACCTGACGCCGACCGATGTGGTCAACGCCATCCGCGAGCAGAACTCGCAGTTCGCCGCCGGTAGCTTCGGTCAGCAGCCGCTGCAGACGCCGCAGGACTTTACCTACACGGTGACCACTCAAGGGCGTTTCACCGATCCCAAGGAGTTCGAGAGCGTGATTCTGCGCTCGGATGCCACCGGCGCCAGCCTGTTGCTCAGGGACGTCGCCCGCATCGAACTGGGCGCCCAGGACTATGCCCTGGTGACCAGCCTTAACGGCCAGCAGAACGCCGCGTTCGGTGTCTATCTGCAGCCGGGCGCCAATGCGCTGGATACCGCCGAGGCGGTACAGAACACCCTGGAGCGGCTGTCCAAGCGTTTCCCCGAAGGCATCACCTACAAGATCCCCTACGACACCACCAAGTTCGTGAAGGTCTCGATCGAGGAGGTGGTCCACACCTTCGGCGAAGCGCTGGTGCTGGTGGTGCTGGTCGTGTTCGTGTTCCTGCAGAACTGGCGCGCCACGCTGATCCCGGTGCTGGCCATCCCGGTATCGCTGGTCGGCACCTTCGCCGGCATGTATGCCCTGGGTTTTTCCATCAACCTGCTGACCCTGTTCGGCCTGGTGCTGGCCATCGGCATCGTGGTGGACGACGCCATCGTGGTGATCGAGAACGTTGAGCGGGTAATGCGTACCAAGAAGCTGGCTGCCCGCGAAGCCGCCATCGAGGCGATGGAAGAGGTCACGGGGCCGATCATCGCCATCGTCCTGGTGCTGTGCGCCGTGTTCGTGCCGGTGGGTTTCCTCGGCGGGTTGGCGGGCGAGATGTACAAACAGTTCGCCATCACCATCGCCGTGTCGGTGGTGATTTCCGGGATTGTCGCTTTGACCTTGTCGCCAGCCCTCTGCGCCTTGCTGCTGAAGGATGAGCACAGGGAACCGGCGGCACCGTTCCGGGCCTTCAACCGCTTCTTCGATAAGTTGACCGACGGCTATGGCGCCGGCGTGGCCTTCTTCCTCAAGCGCTCGCTGATTGGCCTGCTGTTGTTCGGCGGCATGATTGTCCTGACCATCGGACTGTTTGCTCGCGTGCCGGGGTCGTTGGTGCCTGACGAGGATCAGGGCTATGTGATCAACGCCTACTTCCTGCCGCCGGCGGCCTCGATCAACCGTACCGATGCGCTGACCCACGACTTCACCGAGCAGCTGATGAAGCATCCCGCGGTGGAGGATGTGGTGACGTTCGCCGGTTTTGACGTGCTGACCTCCGGCCAGCGCACCAACGCCGGGGTGAGCTTCGTACCGCTCAAGGACTGGTCCGAGCGCACCACGCCGGAGTTGGACGCGCGTAATCTGACCCGTGAGTTCATGGGCATGGGGTTGTCCGAGAAGGACGGCGTGGTCATGAGTTTCAACCCGCCGCCGATTACCGGCATGAGCACTACCGGTGGTTTCGAGGGCTATATCCAGGACCGTGGTGGCGCCGGCGTCGAGCAGATGGCGGCCAAGGTGCAGGAATTCCTCGCCGCGGCCCAGAAACGCCCGGAGCTGGCCGGGGTGCAGAGTACCTTCAGTGCCAATGTGCCGCAGTACTACATCGACCTGGACCGCACCAAGGCGCGTGCCCTGGGCGTGTCGATCAGCGATGTGTTCACCGCCATGCAGGCCACCTTCGGCAGCTACTACGTCAACGACTTCACCCTGTACGGCCGCACTTGGCAGGTCAGCCTGCAGTCGGAGTCGGAGTTCCGTCGCAAGCCGGAAGACCTGTCGCAGGTCTATGTACGCGCTTCGGGTGGCGACCTGGTGCCGCTGACTACCCTGATCAAGGTCAAGCGTATCCTCGGCCCGGATACCTACGCGCGCTTCAACGTCTATCCGGCGGCGAAGATCCTCGGCGGCCCGGCGCCGGGTTACAGCTCCGGGCAGGCGCTGACGGCCATCCAGGAGGTGGCCGATGAGGTGCTGGGCAGCGAATACAGCCTGGGCTGGATCGGCTCGGCCTACCAGGAAGTGGCGACCCAGGGTTCGGGCAGCACGGCGTTCGTCTTCGGTCTGATCATGGTGTTCCTGATCCTCGCGGCCCAGTACGAGCGCTGGACGCTCCCGCTGGCGGTAGTCACCGCGGTGCCCTTCGCCGTGTTCGGCGCGATCCTTGCCGTATGGCTGCGTGGTATCCAGAACGATGTGTACTTCCAGGTTGGTCTGGTCACCCTGATCGGCCTGGCGGCGAAGAACGCCATTCTTATCGTCGAGTTCGCCGTGCTGCTGCGTGCCGAGGGCAAGGGTATCTTCGAATCGGCGTTCGAGGCGGCCAAACTGCGCTTCCGTCCCATCGTGATGACCTCGCTGGCCTTCATCCTCGGCTGCGTGCCACTGGCCATCAGCACCGGGGCTGGTTCCGCCAGCCGTCATTCCATCGGTACCGGGGTGATTGGCGGCATGCTCGCTGCCACCCTGCTGGCAACCTTCATGATCCCGATGTTCTACCTGCTGGTGGAGTCGCTGGGAGAAAAGCTGGGGCGCAACAAGAAAACGGCGAGCCCCCACGAGCCGCACTGACAGCGACAATCTGTCAGCCTGTAAGCGGGCGCCCATTGGGCGCCCTTGGTTTTTTCGGGGGCAACCCTGCACTGGATGACTCATGAGCTTTCGTATTTTGTTGATCCTTGGCGCTCTGAGTGCTTTCGGGCCCATGGCCATCGACTTTTACCTGCCGAGCTTTCCTGCCTTGGCTAAGGCGTTCAGCACGGATGTCGAACATATACAGCTGTCGCTGGCGTCCTACTTCGCCGGTGTTGCGCTGGGGCAGTTGATCTATGGCCCCCTGGCCGATCGTTTCGGCCGGCGCCGTCCGCTGCTGGCGGGCGTGGTGCTGTTCGTGCTGGCGTCGCTGGCCTGTGCCCTGGCACAGAGTCTGGAGTGGTTGATCGTCGCGCGCTCCGTGCAGGCGCTGGGCGGCTGTGCCGGCATGGTCATCTCGCGCGCGGTGGTGCGTGATTTGTGCGACCCGCTGGCTTCGGCCAAGGCGTTTTCCAAGCTGATGCTGGTGATGGGCGTGGCGCCTATCCTGGCGCCCCTGGGCGGCGGTATTTTGCTGCACCTGTTCGGTTGGCAGTCGATCTTTTATGGGCTGATGCTGTTCGGTGCGCTCTGCCTGATTGGCGTGCTGCTCTGGCTGCCGGAAACCCGTTCGCCCTCGCTGCCGGCGCAACCTCTGCGCGGTGCGCTCGGGCGCTACTGGCGTCTGCTGCACGACCCTCTGCTTATCGGTTATGGCATCACGGGAGGGGTGGCCATGGCCGGCATGTTCGCCTACATCTCCGGTTCACCCTTCGTCTTCATCGAGCTCTATGGCGTGTCGGCGGAGATCTACGGTTGGCTGTTCGGCATGAATGCCGCCGGTTTCATCATCACCGCCCAGTTCAATGGCTGGTTGTTACGCCATCACGGCCCCGGCTACTGGCTCAAGCGCACTGTCTGGGTCTACCTGGCGTCGGCGCTGGCGTTGCTGTTGGTGGCTATGCAGCAGCCGGAGCAGCTCTGGCCGTTGCTGCTGCCGCTGTTCGTTTGCATGGCCAGCCTGTCGTGCATTCTGCCTAATGCCACTGCCTGCGCCATGGCTGGACAGGGCGCGCAGGCCGGTAGCGCTTCGGCGTTGATCGGTTCCTTGCAATTCTGCGTGGCGGCCGGCGCGTCGATTGTGGTCGGCGTGCTGCACGACGGCACGGCCCGGCCGATGGCGCTGGTCATCATGCTGTGCGGGGCGCTGACCGTCGTGCTGGCGCTGTTGACCACTCGCCACGCGCGCAAGCTGTCGCTGGAGTTCTGAGTCAGCTCAGCTGGCGCTGCGTACCGCCGGCGTATTGCGCCAGGGCAGGGGGTGCGGTGCCTGCAGGCGCGCGCGCAGGATGCGGACGAACTCCTGCGCTTCGGCTTCACTGCGGAAACTCACGCCGTGCTGATCCAGGCACACCTGCCAGCGTGTCCCGCTGGCACTTTGCATGGGGCGGATGAGGATGTTCATCGCTGCTCTCCAGATTGAACCGGAGATTGCAGTCTAGGCGCGAATCGGCTGCTCGCCATGATCTGGATCAACTCGCCGATTGCTCGCTGCTACGTAGCCAGTGGGCCAGCTGCAGTGCACTCAGCGGACGGCTGAACAGATAGCCCTGACATTGTTCGCATCCCAGCTGACGCAGGGCCTGCAGCTGCTCGCGGGTTTCCACACCCTCGGCCAGCACGTTCAGCTTGAGGCTACGGGCCAGGCCGATGATGGTAGCAGTGATCTCCAGATTGGCCTGATCCTGGGGCACGCCCTGCATGAAGCTCTGGTCGATCTTCAGCTTGTCCAGGGGGAAGCGTCGCAGGTAGGCAAGGGATGAGTAGCCGGTGCCAAAGTCATCGATGGCCAGTTTGATGCCCAGCGCCTTCAGCGCGGCCAGTGTTGCCTGGGCCTGTTCTAGGTTCTCCATCAGCGCCCCTTCGGTTATTTCCAGCTCCAGGTATTCGGCCGGCAGGCCGCTGTCGTGCAGGGCGTCGCGCACCTGTTGCACTAGGTCGGCCTGGCGGAACTGGCGCGGCGACAGGTTGACGGCCAGGGTTTGCAGGCTCAGGCCTTGCTGGCGCCAGAACTGCATCTGCCGGCAGGCCTCGCGCAGTACCCAGGTGCCGATGGGGACTATCAGTCCGGTGTCTTCGGCCAGGGGGATGAATTGGGCGGGGGAAACCATGCCCTCGTGGCTGTTCCAGCGCAGCAGCGCTTCCACGCCGATGGCACTGCCGTCGCTGGCGCTGACCAGCGGCTGGTAGTGCAGGGTGAATTCATTGCGTTTAAGCGCCTGGCGCAGTCGGCCTTCGAGGCTCAGACGGGTGTGCGCTTGATGAGTCAGCCCCTGGGTATAGAAGCGGAAGGTGTTGCGTCCTTCCTGCTTGGCCTGGTGCAGGGCGCTGTCGGCATTGCGCAGCAGATCGTCACTGCTCGTACCGTCGTCCGGGTACAGGCTGATGCCGATACTGGCACTCAGATAGGCCTCGTGACCGCTGCCCAATGGCAGGGGGCGCTCCAGCAGTTCGATCAGGGTGCGGGCAATGCCGGCGGCTTCCTCCGGGCGCTGCAGGTTCTCCAGCACCACCAGAAACTCGTCGCTGCTCAGGCGGGCCAGGGTGTCTTCGTTGCGCAACCGTTTTTGCAGGCGCCGGGCCACGGCGATCAGCAACTCGTCGCCGACCTTGTGACTGAGGCTCTCGTTGATGGTCTTGAAGTTGTCCAGGTCGAAATACAGCAACGCTACCCGTTCCCCGTGGCGTTGGGCATGTTCCAGCGCGTGGTTCAAGCGTTCCAGGGCGTAGAGCCGGTTGGGCAGGTCGGTGAGGGGGTCGAAGTGGGCCAGGTGGGCCAGCCGTTCCTGGCTTTCGCGGTACTGGCTGAGATCGGTGAAGGTCATGACGTATTGCGGCTGGCTGGGGTCGCAGTCACGTATCCGGCTGACCGTCAGCCAGAAGGGAAAGGACGAGCCGTCCGCCTTGCGTCCACTGAGTTCACCTTGCCAGCTGCCACTGCGTTGTACCCGGCGCCACAGATCGCGGTAACGCATGCGCTCCACGCTGGTGCCGGGTTTGAGGGGCAGGCGCCCGCCGATGGCCTGTTGCGGACCCAGGCCGGTGATCAGGCTGAAGGCCGGGTTGCAGGTAATGATGCGCCGTCTGGCATCGAGTATCACCACTGCCTCCTGAGTGCTTTCGAACACCGCGGCCGCCTGGCGCAGAGCCAGCTCATGCTGCTTATGCAGGCCAATATCCTCGAGCACTGAAATGAAGTAGTGCGGCTCGCCGTTGGTATGCCGTACCAGGGTGGCATTGAGCTTGGCCCACAGGATGCTGCCGTCGTGGCGCAGGTAGCGCTTCTCCAGGGTCAGGCGGTTGATGTCGTTGTTCAGCAGGCGCTGGGTTTGCTCCAGATCCTTGAGCAGATCGTCTGGGTGGGTGATGTCCTGGAAGGTCAGTTGCAGCAACTGCTCACGCTGGTAACCGAGCATCTGGCACAGCCGCTGGTTGACGCGCAGCCACTGCCCATCCGGCGCCAGATGGGCGATGCCGACGGCGGCCTGCTCGAAGGTGGCGCGAAAGCGCAGTTCGCTCTGCAGACGTTCGCTGTCGCGCTGATGCTGGCGTACCGCGAGCCCGGCCAGGCGGGTGAATTCGGTGACCAGGGCCACGTCCTCCTGCGCCGGGCGGGTTGGGTGGCGGGAGTAGATGCCGAATACGCCGAGCACCTGGCCCTGGTCGTTCTTGAACGGCAGGGACCAGCAGGCGCGCAGCCCCGCTTGCAGGGCCGCATCACGATATTCCGCCCAGTAAGGGTCCTTGAGAATGTCGTCGGTCACGGTCAGCTCGCCGCTGGCGGCGGCATGGCTGCAGCTGCCCAAACCGAGCTGGGCAGGGAGACCATCAATGAGCGCGATGTAGTCGGTCGGCAGGCTGGGGGCGGCCATTACGCGCAGCTTGCCGTACTCCAGGCTGAGGACGGAGATCATCATCTGTGGGCTGATCTGCTCCAGGCGCTGGGCCATGTCGCCTAGCGTTTCATGCAGCGGGCGCTGCGCCAGCATGCGGTCGAGTACAGCATTACGAGCTTGCTGCAGGGCCAGGCTATGGCGGTGCTCGTCGATGTCGCTGAGGCTGCCGCGCAGGCCCAGTTCCGGACTGACCTCCGTGGCCAGACGCAGGGCGACCCAAAGCTGACGGCCGCTGGCGTTGCGCAGGCGCAACTCGCCGAGCCAGGTGCTGCTCTGGTGCGAGAAGATGGCGGACATCTGCTCGGCGAGCCGTTCCCGGTGGTTATCCTCGATGAAGTCGAGCAGTGGGGTGCCCAGGCTTTCCTGGATGCTGTAGCCGGTGATGGACTCCCACGCCGGGTTGAGGAAGGTCAGGCGCCCGCTGGTGTCGGTGAGGAAGATGGCTTCGTGCAGCTGTTCGACCAGTTCGCGATAGCGCGCTTCGCTGGCCTCCAGGGACTGATGCGCGCGCTTCTGTTGCCTCAGGTCGATATCGACGCAGTACATCTCCAGCTGATTGCGTGCGTTGTGGATGATCAGGTGGCTGGAGTAGACGTGAACTGCGCTGCCGTCGCGGTGGCGCAGAGTGATCTCGCTGGCCGGTATGGCCGGACCGCCGATCATCCAGGCGTTGATATTGCTGATCACTTGGGCCTGGTGCGCCGGCGGGATGATCAGCTCTTCAAGACGCCGGCCCATGGCCTCGGCCACGCTGTAGCCGTAGAGCTGGGTGCTGGCCTGGTTCCAGAAAATCACCCGACGTTCCCGGTCGTAGCCCTGCACGGCGATGTGCGGGGTCTGTTCGAACAACTGGCGGAAGCGCTGTTCGCTTTCGCGCAGGGCCTGTTCGTCGCGTTTCTGGCTGCTGATATTCTGCACGCTGCCATGCGCCGTACCGCCGGCATCCGCGCTACCGCGTAGCATCAACCATACCGACGTTTCGCTACTTGGGCGGTTGAGGCGGGCATTGACCAGCAATGGCGCCCCATCTTTCAGGGTGGCCTCCAGGGCCCGTTGCACGGCATTGCGGTCGGCCGGATGGAGCCAGCTCAGCAGTTCGTCGAGTGTGCTGCGATTGTCTCTATCCGGGCGTTCGAACAGGTGGAGTGCCTCGGCAGACCAGGCGAACTGCTGACCATCGTATTCCCAGCTGCCCAGGCCGACATCGCGCTGGGTCTGTTGCAACAGCAGCAAACGCTGGCGCATTCGCTGCTCCAGATGTTGCTGGGTGCGCAGTTCATAACGGCACAGCAACAGAATCAGCAGGCTGCTGAGGGCGACGAAGGCCAGCCCTTTGACGGTTTGCAGCCTGTGCAGGGTGGCATCGTCGAACGGCAGCGCCTGCAGCAGCAGGTCGCTGAGCAAGATCCAGGCGATGCTGAAGGCCAAATAGGCCCCGGCGACACGCAGCGGGCGGGAGAGGTTGGGTTGCATCCTGAACCCTCGACAAACACACACTGAAACCGACCCGGAACTCCTGTTGGCCGGGCTGGTTTCAGTCTAGTCGCTACCGTCGTGCCTGCTGGCACTTTGTCATGGACGGTCGTGGTGCCAGCTCGTATGGACGGGAATTCAGAACCCCTCCAGCACGATCTTGCCCTTGGCCCGGCCGCTTTCCAGCAGGCTGTGGGCCTTGCGCAGGTTTGCGGCGTTGATGCTGCCGAAATGCTCGCCCAGAGTGGTGCGCAGCACGCCATCGTCGATCAGTTGCGCGACCCGGTTGAGCAGGCGGTGCTGCTCGACCATGTCGGCGGTCTGGAACAGCGAGCGGGTGTACATGAATTCCCAGTGCAGCGACAGGCTCTTGCGTTTGAGCTTGATCACGTCCAGCTGCGCCGGGTCGTCGATCAGCGCCAGGCGGCCCTGCGGGCGCAGGGCTTCGACCAGGGCGTCGAAGTGCAGATCGGTGTGGGTCAGGCTGGCCACCATGTCTACCTGCTCGATGCCGAGGGCCTGCAGTTGCGGCAGCAGCGGCTGGCTGTGGTCGATGACATGGTGCGCGCCCAGCTCAGTGACCCAGGCCTGGGTTTCCGGACGCGAGGCGGTGCCGATTACCGTCAGGTTGGTGAGTTTGCGTGCCAGTTGCAGCAGGATCGAGCCGACCCCGCCTGCGGCGCCCATCACCAGCAGGTTCTGGTCGTCGCCCTGGCCCTCACGCACCTGTAGACGTTCGAACAGCAGTTCCCAGGCGGTAATGGCGGTCAGCGGCAGGGCGGCGGCGCGGGCGAAATCGAGCGAGCCGGGCATGCGCCCGACGATGCGTTCATCCACCAGGTGCAGTTCGCTGTTGCCGCCGGCACGGTCGATGGCGCCGGCATAGAACACCTTGTCTCCGGGGCGGAACTGTTTGACTTCGTTGCCCACCGCGCGCACCACCCCGGCCACGTCCCAGCCCAGCACCTTGGCCTGGCCGGCCTCCGGCGCCACGTTGCGGCGGATCTTGGTGTCCACCGGGTTGACCGAGATGGCCCTGACTTCCACCAGCAAGTCGCGTGGGCTGGGCTGCGGGGCTGGCAGTTCGACGTCGATGAGAGCCTCGGGCTGGTCGATGGGCAGGTTCTGATAGTAGGCGATGGCTTTCATCCGGGCTCTCCGCGAAGTCGGTGGCATGCAGCTTAGTCTGCGTGGTTGGCATGGTCTTTTATCTGTCTGGCGAGAAAAAGCCGACTGCAATAGAGTCTCTTTCAATATTTTTTTGAAAAAGGAAGGGCCATGCTGCGCCTCGATGATCTGCAGCTGTTCGTGCGCACGGCCGAGCTGGGTAGCCTGTCCGCCGCTGCCCGCGAACTGGACTGCTCGCCCGCCGTGGCCAGCGCGGCGCTCAAGCGCCTGGAGCAACAGGTGCAGGCGCGCCTGTTATTGCGCTCGACCCGCAGCCTGCGCCTGACCCTGGAGGGCGAGCAGTACCTCAACCATGCGCGGGCGGCGCTGGCCAGCCTGGAGGCGGGACGCCAGCAGCTGGCCGGCGGGCGCGACCGGCTCGATGGCGTGCTGCAACTGGCCGCGCCGTCGGACTTCGGCCGCAATGTCTTGCTGCCCTGGCTCGACGAGTTT
The DNA here is from genome assembly GCF_029537485.1 of Pseudomonas sp. GOM6. Lineage (GTDB taxonomy): Bacteria > Pseudomonadota > Gammaproteobacteria > Pseudomonadales > Pseudomonadaceae > Aquipseudomonas. The sequence continues at coordinate 120,388 of NZ_JARPUS010000007.1, read as the reverse complement.
CAGGCCGAGCACCCGCAGCTCGACCTGCGTCTGCTGCTCAGCGACCGGGTCACCGACCTGCTACGTCAGCCGGTGGACTTGGCCCTGCGCTATGGCGCGCCGGAGGACTCCAGCCTGGTGGCCTTGCCCGTGGCCAGCGGCAACCGCCGGGTACTGTGCGCGGCGCCCGGCTACCTGGCGCGGCATGGCACGCCACAGCAGCTGGACGATCTGCGCCGGCACAACTGCCTGCAATACATGCTCGGCGGGCGGGTGCATGAGCGCTGGAGTTTCACCCAGGGTAAGCAGGTTCAGGTGCTGACGGTGAGCGGCAACCGGGTCAGCGACGACGCCGATGTGGTGCGGCGCTGGGCTGTGGCGGGGCAGGGTCTGGTGTACAAGTCCTGGCTCGACGTAGCCGGCGATGTGACGGCGGGACGGCTACAGGTGGTGATGCATGACTGGCTGGGTGAGCCGACCCCGCTCAACCTGATCTGCGCCCACCGCGACCAGCTCAGCCAGCCGGTGCGGCTGCTGCGCGAGTTTCTCCAGACACGCTGTGCCGAGGTGCTGCACCAGGCGCCGTGGAGCGCTTCCGGGTCTGCTCCGGTCCTGTAGGCTGGGTAGAGCCACTAGTTGGCGAAACCCAGCGAGCAGCTGAGGGGCGCTGGGTTTAGGCGTATGGCGCCTCTACCCAGCCTACGCTAGCGGGGGGCCCCGGCGGCAGGTCTGTGCAGTGTTGCTCAGGGCTTGCGCGCCAGCAGCACGGCGCGGGTCGGGGCGGGCAGGCCTTCGATGGTGCGGCTGTGGTCGGCCGGGTCGAGGAATTCGGGGAGCGACTGGTAGCGCATCCAGTCGGTGCTGCGTTGTTCCTCGACGCTGGTGGTGGAGACATCCACGCAGCGCACGTCGACGAAGCCGGCACGGCGCAGCCACAGCTCCAGCGCCGGCACCGAGGGCAGGAACCAGACGTTGCGCATCTGCGCATAGCGATCCTCGGGTACCAGCACCTGCTGGTTGTCGCCTTCGACCACCAGGGTTTCCAGCACCAGTTCGCCACCGCGCCGCAGCTTGTCCTTGAGGTCGAGCAGGTGGTCGATGGGCGAGCGGCGGTGGTAGAGCACGCCCATGGAGAACACGGTGTCGAAGCCTTCCAGCTTGGCCGGCAGTTCTTCCAGGGCCAGCGGCAGGTGCCAGGCCGCGGCATCCGGCAGGTAGTTCTTCACCGCGAGGAACTGGTTGAGGAACAGCCAGTTGGGGTCGACGCCGACCACGGCCCTGGCGCCAGCGCCAAGCATGCGCCACATGTAGTAGCCGTTGCCGCAGCCGACATCGAGGATGCGTTTGCCGGCCAGGTCCAGATGCGGGGCGACGCGCGACCATTTCCAGTCCGAACGCCATTCGGTGTCGATGTGTACGTCGAACAGGTGGAAGGGACCCTTGCGCCAGGGAATCAGGCCCTGCAGGGCAGTTTTCAGCGCGGCGCGGGAGGTGTCGTCGCAGGTACCGAGCAGGCGCAGTTCGTCGCGCAGTTCGATGTGTTCGGCCGTGAGCGGCGGCAGCGCCTCAACGGCGGCATACCAGCGCTCCAGGTCGCCATGGCCGATGGCCAGTTTGGCGTCGAGCTGGGCGGGCAGGTCGGCGGCCCAGTCTTGCAGCGGCGTGCTGGCCAGTTCTTGTTGCAGGGTGTCGAGGTCGAGGCGGCGAAAAATCATGGCAGGGCAATCAGCGAGGCGAAGTTGAGGCACTGGAACCAGGGCACGACTTTGGAGAAGCCGGCGGCCAGCAGGCGCTCGCGGTGCTGCTCCAGGCTGTCCGGCTTCATCACGTTCTCTATGGCGCTGCGCTTCTGGGCGATTTCCAGCTCGCTGTAGCCGTTGGCGCGTTTGAAGGCCAGGTGCAGCTCGCCCAGCAGTGCGTGCTCTTCGGTGTCTTCGAAGCGCAGCTTTTCCGAGAGGATCAGCGCGCCGCCGGGCAGCAGGGTTTGGCGAATGCGGCTCAGCAACGCCAGGCGCTGCTCGGGGGCGATGAACTGCAGGGTGAAGTTCAGCGCCACCAGCGAGGCGGGCTGGAACTCCAGGCTGAGGATGTCTGCCTCGATCACCTGCACCGGCAGCAGCTCCTGGAACATGGCGTCCTGAGCGTGCAGGTATTCGCTGCAGCGTTCGACCATGGCATGCGAGTTGTCCACCGCGATCACCCGGCAACCGTCACTGCGCACATGGCGGCGCAGGGCCTGGGTCACTGCGCCGAGGGAGCAGCCGAGGTCGTACAGCACCGAGTGGGGCTGGGCGAATTGCCCGGCCAGCACGCCGAGGTTCTCGACAATGGTCGGGTAGCCCGGCACCGAGCGCTTGATCATGTCCGGAAAGACCTTGGCCACGTCCTCGTTGAAGACGAAGTCGGGTACCTGTTCCAGAGGCTGGGCGAAGATGCGGTCGGGAGTCTGTTTCACGGGGCTGGGGTCGGCGGCTCAAAGGCCGGCATTCTAGCCAAGAGCGTGGCGACGCCCAACCATCATCACTTCAGCTGGTCGGAAAAGAACTCGCCGGCGCCCTGCAGCGGGCCCAGCGGGTTGCGCTTGACCTCGTAGCGGCGGATGTTCGGTTCGCCATTGCTGACCTTGTGCACCAGGGTGTCATCGACCAGTACGAACACGGCGCGGAAGGCCCAGCCCTGCAACTCGCGCTTCTTGCGGAAATTGAACACGTCGGCCCAGAAGCTGCCGACCCGCTGTGTATCGGTCTTGTTGAAGTCGAAGGCGTAGCCGATGCAGCGATCCTTGGCCTCCAGGCACTTGAGCAGGCCGTCCGGCAGGTACTCGATAGGCACGTTGGGCTGGACGAACATCACGCGCAGGTCGATGAACGAGAGCATCTTGCCGTTGCCCTGGCTCAGTGGGTCGAAGCCCAGGGAAAACAGCTCGGAGCGCGTGGTGGTGCCCGGCTGGGCCTGGGAGTAGCGGATTTCCGCATCCAGGTAGTCGTTGAACGGTGAGAGCACTTCGGCGCGCTCGCTGGGTAGAAGGCTGCCGCAACCGGCCAGCAGCAATGGGAGGAGCAGCGTAATCCAGCGGGTACTGCGCATGACGGACTCCTTATGTCTGAACCGCTTTCTTTCTATAGTCGATTTGGCGCCGGGCTGCCGTCCGTATCTTGAAGTCTGTGACCGTCCCGCCGTCGCCAGGCGCAGCGGGTTCTACAGTCGCGACTGAGGGCGCAGGGCCAGCACCGAGGCCGCGATGCCGAATTGCCCCAGCCAGTAGGTGAGGATGATGGCGTAGCGGGCGCCCTCGAACGGCGCGACAAAGCGGTTGAGGCCGATCAGGCTGTCCGACAGGACGAACAGCGCTGCGCCGACTGCCGCCAGCCAGGCCGAGCGGCTGGCGATGTCGGGCGAACCCAGGCGGGCGAGGGCGCGCCATAGCATGCAGCCGATGGCCAGGCTGTACAGCGCCACGGGCAGCAGCAGAGGGCCCAGCCCGGCACTGGCCAACAGGGCGAACATGCTGCCAGCCACCACAGCGGCGATCAGCAGGGCGCCAGGCGCCAGGCGGCGGCTGTCGCCCAGGTAGGCCACCAGATAGGCCAGGTGGGCGAGCAGGAAGGCACCAAGGCCGAAGACGAACAGATCCGCCGGCCACTCCAGCAGCATGTCACCCAATAGGGAAAAGCCCAGGCCGATGGCAACCCAGTTGCGGTACGTGGAGGCTGGTGCACTGCGCAGCCACAGCAGCAGGCAGACTACCGGCAGGGGTTTGCTGAGCAATGTCAGCCACTTGAGTTCGAGGTGCAGGCCGAGCAGGAACAGGCCGACACCGGCCAGGGCGAGCAGGCTGAGCAGAGGGCGCATAGGGTTTTCTCTGGTTGTGGTATGCGCCGATTATTTCCTGCACGTGGCTTGGCCGCCTGGCGCGGGATGCCAGTACGCCCAGCCTATGGCGCCATCAGCGTGCGCTGAGCGGGCAGTCGATGACCTTGGCTGGTGCCACTTCCACTTCCCATGGGCGGCGGTACTCCATCAGCAGGCGACCGTCGCCTTTCTGGTAGACCTCGTAGCGCCAGGTGGACTTGCCGGCGCCGCCGACTACACCGGCGTCTTCCGGTGTGGTGTACACCTCCGGACCGAGGCTGCGCAGCACGCCCGGTGCGGCGTCGGCCACGACCCAGCGAAAGCCGGTGGTGGGGTTGCTCGGCAGGCTGATGTTGAGGGTCTGGCCCTTGCGCAGCTCCATCGGGCAGTTGCCCAACTGTTTCTCCTGCAGGATCACGCTACCAGGCTGGCTGGAACAGGCCGCCAGCAGGGCAAGGCTGGCGGGAAGCAGCAGGCGTTGAGCGAGGTTCATGGCGGGCTCCTGTTGTGCGCAAACCCGCACAGCATAGCGGTTGAATCGACCCGTGGGCGAGGTGCGCATGCGCCTGCCCGCAGGTATCAGTCGAACAGCACCTTGGCGACATCGCTGTAGCGCTTGGCGAAGTGCACGGTAATACCTGCCTTTAGATAGTCCGGCAGCTCGGCGAAGTCGCCACGGTTGGCCTCCGGCAGGATCAGTTCGTGGATCTTCTGCCGGCGCGCGGCGATCACCTTCTCGCGCACGCCGCCGATGGCCAGCACCTGGCCGGTCAGGGTCAGTTCGCCGGTCATGGCCACACCTTGCTTAGGCGCCTGCTGGCGCGCCAGGGACAGCAGGGTGCTGGCCATGCTGATGCCGGCGCTGGGGCCGTCCTTGGGGGTGGCGCCTTCCGGCACATGCAGGTGGACGAAGGCCTGGTCGAAGTAGCCGGGGCTGCCGCCGTACTGTGGCAGGTTGGCGGCGATGTAGCTGTAGGCGATCTCCGCCGACTCCTTCATCACGTCACCCAGCTGGCCGGTGAGTTTGAAACCGCGGTTTAGGCTGTGGATGTGCGTGGCTTCGATGGGTAGGGTGGCGCCGCCCATGCTGGTCCAGGCCAGGCCGGTGATCACGCCGATGCCGCTGAGTACCTGTTCGCTGCGGAAATGCGGCATGCCCAGGTAGGCCTCCAGATCCTTGGGGCCGATCTTCACCTTGCTGTCCGGTGCGTCGAGCAGCTTGACCACGGCCTTGCGTACCAGCTTGCCGAGCTGTTTCTCCAGCTGGCGCACGCCGGCCTCGCGGGCATAGCCCTCGATTACCGCCTTGAGCGCGGCGTCGCTGATGCTCAGCTGACGCTTCTTCACCCCGGCCTTTTCCAGCTGGCGCGGCCACAGGTGCTTCTTGGCAATAGCCAGTTTTTCCTCGGTGATGTAGCCGGACAGGCGGATTACCTCCATGCGGTCCAGCAGCGGGCCGGGGATGGAGTCGAGGGTGTTGGCGGTGCAGACGAACAGCACCTTGGACAGGTCCAGGCGCAGGTCCAGGTAGTGGTCGAGGAATTCGACGTTCTGCTCCGGGTCGAGGGTCTCCAGCAGAGCCGAGGCCGGGTCGCCCTGGTAGCTGGCGCCCATCTTGTCGATCTCGTCGAGCATGATCACCGGGTTCATCACCTCGACTTCCTTGAGCGCCTGCACCAGCTTGCCGGGCAGGGCGCCGATATAGGTGCGGCGGTGGCCCTTGATCTCCGCCTCGTCGCGCATGCCGCCGACGCTGAAGCGGTAGAACGGCCGGCCGAGGGATTCGGCGATGGACTTGCCGATGCTGGTCTTGCCCACCCCAGGCGGGCCGACCAGCAACACGATGCTGCCGGCGATCTCGCCCTTGAAGGCGCCGACGGCGAGGAATTCGGTGATGCGCGCCTTGATGTCGTCCATGCCGGCGTGGTGCTTGTCCAGCACCTTGCGCGCATGGCCGAGGTCGAGCTTGTCCTGGCCGAGCACGCCCCAGGGCAGGCTGGTGGCCCAGTCCAGGTAATTGCGGGTGACCGCATATTCCGGCGAGCCGGTTTCGAGGATGGCCAGCTTGTTCAGTTCTTCGTCGATGCGTTTGCGCGCCTGCTCGGAGAGGGTCTTGCCGTGCAGACGGGCACGGAACTCGTCGAGGTCGGCGCTGCGGTCGTCCTTGCTCAGGCCCAGCTCCTGCTGGATGACCTTGAGCTGTTCCTTGAGGAAAAACTGCCGTTGGTGCTCGCCGATCTTGCGGTTGACCTCGGCGGACAGCTCGTTCTGCAGGCGCGCCACTTCCACTTCCTTGCGCAGTAGCGGCAGGACCTTCTCCATGCGCCGCAGGATCGGCACACAGTCCAGCACCTCCTGCAACTCGGCCGCCGGCGCGGTGGTCAGGGCAGCGGCGAAGTCGGTCAGCGGCGACGGATCATTCGGGCTGAAGCGGTTGAGGTAGTTCTTCAGCTCCTCGCTGTAGAGCGGGTTGAGCGGCAGCAGCTCCTTGATCGCGTTGATCAGCGCCATGGCATAGGCCTTGACCTCGTCGCGCGGGTCATCGGCGCTGCGCGGGTATTCCACTTCGGCCAGGTAGGGCGGGCGATGGCGCTTGAGCCAGCCGCGTACACGCACCCGGGTCAGCCCCTGGGCGACGAACTGCAGCTTGCCGTCTTCACGGCTGATGTGGTGCAGGCGCACCAGGGTGCCGTGCTCGGGCAGGCTGGCGGTGTCGAAGTGGCGCGGGTCGGTCACCGGCTGGTCGACGTAGAACAGTGCCAGGCTCTTGTGCTCGGTGTTGGCCACCAGCTCCAGAGTTTCTGCCCAGTGCTCCTCGTTGACGATCACCGGCAGCACCTGGGCCGGGAAGAACGGGCGGTTGTGGATGGGCAGGATGTACAGTTTGTCCGGCAGGCGTTCGGCGGGCAGTACCAGGCCGGTGGCGTGTTCTTGCGAGTCCTGATCGTTCATGGAGCACCTTGGTTTGCACTGTTCAGTGCTAGATGGGGCGGTGCTCCGGGGTTTTCAACCGAGGATCTGCTGGTGCGCGGGCAGGCTCTGCAGGCGTTGTTCGATCACCGGAGTGAGCAGGGCAAAACAGTCGGCCGGGCCGAGGCGGGTGGTCTGCGCCTCGATCAGCTCGGCGCTCAGGCGCTGCAGCAAGGCCTGCAGTTGCTGGTCGGCGTCGCTGGCGGCGATCTGCAGGCAGAGCTTGCGCATCTGTTCCTGCAGCACGGGCGGGCACTTGTCGTAGTTGGCCGCCCGCACGGCCAGGCCGCGCAGGCGAGCCAGGTCTTCGAGGTTGCGACAGGCCAGGGCCAGGCCCTGAATGCCATTGTGCTGCAGGCGAGCCTCCAGCTGCTCGATGACCTGCAGCAGCTCGGCGATCACCTGGCTGTGGGCGTCGAAATCGGCGGGTTTCATGCGCAGGCGCGGCCACTCTTGGTGCAGCGGCGCCAGTTCCAGGCTTTCTCCGGGCCAGTTCAGCCACAGCTGGTCGAGCTGGCGGGCCAGGGCATTGCGTTGGCTGACGCTGGCGACGTCGTACTGGGCGCCGAGGCCGCGGTGCTTTTGCAGGGCGCGCAACAGTTCCAGGCTGCGCTGCAGGCACTGGCCCTGCAATTCATTGAGGGTGGCGCGGTGAAGCTGGCTGGCCCGGCGGGTCAGCAGCTGGCCCAGTACCAGCAGGGCGATGCCCAGGCCAACGGCGAAAAACAGTTCGGGGCTCATGCGGTTTGGCTCATCGGGGTGGTGACTGGATCAAGCAAGTCCTTTGCCAGCTTCTTCGGGCTGTTCGCCAGCGCGCGGCGTTCAGTGCCTGGCTCGGCTGCGTGGCTTGCTCGTCAGTCGCGCTAGCTTGAGCCGACTGACAGGCAGCATCAGCGGTGGTCGAGGCTGCGCATATCGTTGCCCAGGCTTTGTGCGCCCAGGCGTTAGGGCTCACTTATTTGGTGCGTCTGCGCGAAAGCCTGCAGGGCTTGCTCGTGAAGGCCGCCGGTGTACGGGGGCTGCAAGGCGTGGGCGGCGCTGCAGACAGGCGGTATTGGGTGACCGAGGCGAAGCAAGGGCTTGGTGTCACTCGTCGCAACCCATGTTGTTTAAGGGTGCAACCCGGTAAAGTGCGCGCTTGTCCTTTGCCGGTATGCCGAGATGCTTGCAGCGCGCCTGATGCGCCTGGATGACCAGGCCCACGTCCATGCTCACGATCACCATCAGCTGGTGCTGTCGTTGGCCGGGCGCGCCGAATTCGAGGTAGACGGGCGCGGCGGCGAGGTATGCCGCATGCGTGCCTGCCTGGTGCCGGGGGATGCGGCCCATGAATTCGCCGGCGTGGGCGACAACCGCATGCTGATCCTTGACCTGGACGGGCGTGGCACGCCGGCCGAAGACCTCAGCCTGCTGGCCGAACTCTTCGAAAGCCCGCGTTACCCCACCCTGGATGCCGACTTCCAGCACTTGCTGAGCTATGCAGGTGCCGAGCTGGCTCGCTATGGCAGCGATGTGCATCTGGCCCGTGCGCTGGGTGGCGTGTTGTTGCGGGCCCTGCACTTGCGTCTGTTCGGCCAGGGCCGCAAGCAACCCGTGGCCAGCCTGGATGTGGCCCGGCTGGATGCCTATATCGCCGAACACATGGCGCGGCGTATCACGGTGGTCGAACTGGCCCAGGTGGCCTGCCTGAGTCCCAGCCATTTCCACGCCCAGTTCAAGGACAGTGTCGGCCTGACCCCGCATCAGTATCTGCTCAAGACTCGCCTCGACCACGCCGCGCGCCTGCTGCGCGAGAGCCCGCTGGCGCTAGTGCGGATCGCTGAAGAGTGCGGCTTTTCCAGCCAGAGCGCGCTGACCACCGCCATGCGCCGCTATATGGGGCTGACGCCCAAACGGTTGCGCGGTTTGTAGGAGGGGCTGGGCGGAACTCCGCCCTGACCGCGACTCTCCGGGGCGTGTGATCGAGTCGTCGCGGCCAAGCTCCCTCCCGCCTGTCTCAATCGCCAGTTGCCACCGGCCTTGTCGGGTCGGTGATCCACTCGCTCCACGAGCCGGCGTACAGCGGTGCCAGCGGGTAGCCGGCCAGGCTCATGGCGAACAGGTTGTGGCAGGCGGTGACGCCGGAGCCGCAGTAAGCCACCACTGCTTCAACTGGTCGATGGCCGCGCAGTGCGTCGAAGCGCGCACGCAACTGCTCGGCGGGCAGGAAGCGGCCGTCGGCGCCCAGGTTGTCGCTGAACACCGCGCACTGGGCGCCGGGAATATGCCCGGCCACCGGGTCGAGCGGTTCCACTTCGCCCTTGAAACGGGGCAGGGCGCGGGCGTCCAGCAAGGTCAGCTCCGCGCTGTCCAGGCGCTGCTGCAGCTCGCTGGCGTTGAGCAGTAAGCGACTGTCGGCTTTGCCGCTGAAATTGCCAGGCGCTACGGCAGGTTGTTGCGTATCAACCGGCAAGCCGGCTTCTTTCCAGGCCTTGAGGCCACCATCGAGCAGGTAAACACCCTCGCGCTTGCCCAGCCAGGCCAGCAGCCACCAGGCGCGGGCAGCGAAGGCGCCGGGCGCGTCGTCGTAGAGCACCACCGGCGAGTCGTTGCAGATGCCCCAGGCGCGCAGTTTTTCCACCAGCTCGTGGGCGTCCGGCAGCGGGTGGCGGCCGGTCACGCCCCTGCTTACCGGGCCGGACAGGTCTTTTTCCAGGTCGGCGAAGTGGGCGCCGGGGATATGCCCCTCGGCATAGCTGCGGGCGCCGTAATCCGGGGCGTCCAGGGCGAAACGGCAGTCGAGGATCACCAGCGTCGGGTCATCCAGGCGGGCCTGCAGCTGATCGGCACTGATCAATTGGGCGAGCGGCATGGGAACTCCTGTGTCGAATTCGGGACTATGGGCATCATAAGAACACGCGCACGACCTGTCGTGCCTATGAAGAGAAGCGCTCCCAGCCGTCTCGGCGAGCGCCAGACGAGGAAGTATCCATGTCCGGCCTGCACCCTGTCATTGAAAGTGCCAACCTGGCGCGCCGTATCGGCGTGATCCTGGGCTCGGCGCTGGTCACTCTGTACTTCTGCAGCAAAGTGCTGTTGCGCGCCCTCTGCGGGCGGTTGAAGCGCGCCGATGTCGATCGTTATACCCGGCGCTGGTCGGGGCTGTTGCTGCGCCTGGTGCGCATGAACCTGAGCGTGCATGGCCAGGTCCCGGATTTTCGCGACGGCCGTCGCTATATCCTGCTCAGCACGCATGCAAGTCACTACGACATTCCCGCCACCTTTGCCGCGATGCCGGGTTCGATCCGCATGCTGGCGAAGAAGGAACTGTTCGGCATTCCGGTGTTCGGCGCGGCGATTCGCGCGGCCGAGTTCCCCTCGGTAGATCGACACAATCGCCACCAGGCGCTGCAGGACCTGGACAAGGCCCGACGCATGATGGAGAGCGGTATCGTCCTGTGGGCAGCGCCGGAAGGCACGCGCTCCAGGGACGGTCAGCTGCTGCCGTTCAAGAAAGGCTGCTTCCACCTGGCTCTGGATACCAACGCGATCATCCTGCCCATCGCCTTCCGTGGCATCCATGACGTGCTGCCGGCGCGCACCTGGCGCTTCAACCTGGGCAAGCCGGTGCAGCTGCATATCGGCAAGCCCATCGATACCAGCCGCTACAGCCCGGAGCAGTTGCCCGAGCTGATGGCGCAGACCCGCCAGAGCATGCAGGAGCTGTTGGGCGATACGATCCAGCAGGCGCCCAGCCCTTCGTTCACTCAGCAGCCAGCCTGACTCGCGCAATAAAAAGCCCGCCATTTGTCGGGCTTTTCCGTTTCTGGCAATCCGGGCTACGCCTACGGGATTAGCCTCGTGTCTTGCCGGGGCTGGAACGGGTTGAACGATATGCCGCACCGATAACGAAGACGCCCGCCGAAAGGCGGGCGTCTTCAGTTGCGGGCAATCAGCGAATCTTCAGCTTGCCGATCCTGTCGTTGTCCAGGCTGCCCAGGTACAGGTAATCGCCCACCGGCTTGACCGAAGTGACCATGCGCAGGTGGGTGCCGCTGGTGTCATGCAGGCTCTGCACGATCTCACCTTTCTCGTTGAGGGCGATGGCCAGGCCGTAGGAGGCCGGTTTGGGCCACAGAGCGCGTGGCAGCTTGGCCAGCTGGGCCTTGATCCAGGGCTGGTTCTGCAGGAAGTCGGCGTCGCCCTTGCGTGGGGTCGGCAGGGCCACCCAGAAGGTGCCGGCACGGTCGCCTTGCAGGTTGTCCGGCATGCCTGGCAGGTTGTCGGCGAAGACCTCGTGGCTGCCGGCCTTGTCGCCCTTCAGCCAGTAGCGCTGGATGCGGTAGCGGTAGGTCTCGTTGACCAGTACGAAGTCCTCGTGCTGCGACAGTGCCACGCCGTTGGCGAAGTACAGGTCCTTGAGCAGCACTTCGGTCTTGCCGCTGGCCGGGTCGAACACCATCAGGCGCCCATAGGGGCGACCTTCGAGCAGGTCTAGCAGGTAGTCCGGCTGCTGGAACTTGCTGGAGGCGTCGGTGAAGTAGATGCGCCCGTCACTGGCGATGTCGAGGTCGTCGGTGAAGGCGAAGGGCACACCCTCGGCTTCGGTGGCCAGCACGCTGATCTTGCCGGCCGGGTCGATGCTCAGCAGGCCCTTGTAGGCATCGGCGACGATCAGGTTGCCCTGGGCGTCGAAGTCCATGCCTAGCGGGCGACCGCCGGTGCTGACGAAGGTTTCCACCTGGCCGTCGGTGATGCGGATGATCCGGCCGTCATGCAGGCCGCCATAGACCCGCCCCTGGGCGTCTACTGCGGTGTCTTCCGGGCCGTGGATCTGCCCTTTGCCGAGCAGCTCGGCTTTCATCAGGGTGTCGTTGGGTTCCAGCACGCCGGTCATTTTCGGGGCAGGGTCGGGCTGCCAGGCCAGCGGCTCGATGGGACTGGGGGTGACTGCGAGATAGGCTGCGGTCGCGACAAGGATCAGCGCCAGCAAACCCAGGAGCTTCTTCATTGTTGTTCTTCCTTGTGGTGAGGTGGCGGCAGTGTACACGTGCCGGCCATGCGGGGCGTGAATGCCCCGCATCAGCGCCGGGCATATATACTGCGCGGCATTGCCGAAGGAGAGCCGCGTGGCTATCGATATTCAATGGATCCTCGACGACGCCAGCCTGGCGCGTCACTGCGCCGAGTGGCGACAACTGCCCTACGTCGCCCTCGATACCGAATTCATGCGGGTCGATACCTTCTATCCGATTGCCGGCCTGTTGCAGGTCGGTGATGGCCAACGCGCCTACCTGATCGACCCGCTCGAAGTGAAGGATTGGACGCCGTTCGCCGAGCTGCTGGAAGACCCGGCGGTGACCAAGGTGCTGCACTCCTGCAGCGAGGACCTGGAAGTCTTTCTGCGCCTGACCGGAGCCCTGCCGGCGCCGCTGTTCGACACCCAGTTGGCGGCCGGTTACCTAGGTATCGGCTTCTCCATGGGCTATTCGCGCCTGGTGCAGGAGGTGCTGAACATCGAGCTGCCCAAGGGCGAGACGCGTTCCGACTGGCTGCAGCGCCCGCTCTCCGAAACCCAGGTCAGCTACGCCGCCGAGGATGCCGTGCACCTGGCCGAGCTGTACCAGGCGCTGCAGCCGCAGCTGCCTGCCGACAAGCTGGCCTGGCTGCTGGAGGACGGTGCCGAGCTGGTGAGCAACCTGCGTCGCGAGATCGACCCGGACGAGGCTTATCTGGATGCCAAGCTGGCCTGGAAACTCTCGCCCCAGCAACTGGCCGTGCTGCGCGCCCTGTGTGCCTGGCGCGAACGCCAGGCGCGAGCGCGCAACCAGCCGCGCAATCGCATCCTGCGCGAGCATTCGCTGTGGCCGCTGGCCCGCTTCCAGCCGGACAACACGGTGGCCCTGGCGCGCATCGAGGACATGCACCCGCGCACCGTGCGCCAGGATGGAGAGACCATTCTCAAGCTGATCCGCGAAGCTGCCGCGCTGCCGCCCGAGCAATGGCCCGAGCCATTGCCCATGCCGCTGCCAATCGAGGCCGGCGCTCTGCTGAAGAAGCTGCGTGCTGTCGGCCAGCGCGAGGCCGAGCGCCTGCAGATTGCCCCCGAGCTGATGCTGCGCAAGAAATCCCTGGAAGCTCTGCTCAAGAGCGGCTTCCCCAACGGCCCATGGACGCTGCCGGACAACCTGCGCGGCTGGCGCCGCGAACTGATGGGCCAAGCCCTGCTGGACGTACTGCAATGAAGAAGATCTGCTCCATCTACAAGAGCCCGCGCAAGAACGAGATGTACCTCTACGTGCTCAAGGCCGATGCCCTTAAGCGCGTACCGGAGGGCCTGCTAGCCGCCTTCGGTGCCCCGCAGCTGTGCTTCGAAATGATCCTCACGCCGGAGAAGCAGCTGGCCCGCGAGGACATTACCCAGGTGCTGGAAAACCTCGACAAGCAGGGCTATCACCTGCAGATGCCGCCGCCCGAAGACGACTACATCGAGCACCTGCCGGAAGAACTGCTGCGCCGCAACGACCCGGTCTGATGCGCATCCTGCTGCTGGCGCGCGACCACGCCCACTACGCCGAGCGGCTACCCGAGCTGGAACTGTGTACGGACGTGGCCGAGGCCGCCAGCTGCCCGGTGTGGCTGGCCGAACCGGACCTGGCCGTGCCGCTGCTGCGTCAGGGCCTGCGCCCCGAGTGGCTGCAATCCACCTGGGCCGGCATCACGCCGCTGCTGGCTCGTGATCTGCCGCGCGATTACCGGCTAAGCCGGGCGGTGGGCATCTTCGGTCAGGTCATGGCCGAATACGTGCTGACCTACCTGCTGGCGCATCGTCGGCGCCTGTTGCCACGCCTGGCCAGCCAGGTGGCGCAGCAATGGGACAACCAGGCGCCGCCCAGCCTGCGGGGTTGCCGAGTGTTGATCGTCGGTGCTGGCGATATCGGTAGCGAGGTGGCGCGCCTATTGGTGCCCTTTGGCGTGGAGCTGCGCGGCATTGCCCGAGAGCCGCGCAAGATCGACCCCTTCGCTGAGGTGCACGGCCTACAGGATTTGCCCGAGCAGGCCGCCTGGGCCGATTGCCTGGTCAACCTGCTGCCGGATACGCCGGCCAGCCGCGATCTCTACGATGCTGCGCTGTTCGCCCGCATGCGTTCCGAGGCGCTGTTCATCAACAGCGGACGTGGCTCAGCCGTGGTCGAAGGCGACCTGGTGCAGGCCCTGATAGCGGGCCAGTTGGCGGGCGCGGTGATCGATGTCTGTCGCGAGGAGCCGTTGCCGGCGGGGCACCCGTTCTGGGAGGCGCCGCGCCTGCTGCTGACCGGGCACAGCTCGGCGCCGACCGAGCCGGCCGCCATGGCCAGGTTGTTCCTCGACAACCTGCAGCGCTACCGTACCCACCAGGCGCTGCGCGGTGCCGTCGACTTCAGCCGCGGCTACTGACCGGCTGCTCTTGGCCCGGCCACGGCCTGGGGCTAGACTGCCGCGCCTTTACCCGCTGTACTCATGATCATGGCCGCTATCGTTCAACCCTTCTGGAAACGCAAGACACTCGCCCAGCTCAATCAGGACGAGTGGGAATCCCTGTGCGACGGCTGCGGCCTGTGCTGCCTGCAGAAGCTCGAAGACGAGGACGACGGCAGCGTCTACTACACGCGCATCGCCTGTAAATTGCTTGACCTGAAAACCTGTCGCTGCAGCGATTACCCCAATCGCCGCCAGCATGTGCCTGACTGCGTGCAGCTCACTCCGGCCCAGGCCGACCAATTTAAGTGGCTGCCACCGACCTGTGCCTACCGCCTGGTCAGCGAGGGTAAGGATCTACCCTTGTGGCACCACCTGGTCAGCGGCGATCCCGATGCCGTGCACCATGAACGCATTTCCCAGTCCGGTCGCATGCTCGCCGAAGGCAGCGTGGCCGAAGAAGACTGGGAGGATCATCTGATTTTTCGCGCCGGTTGAGTCTTTACCCTCGCCCAGTGTCCAAACCGATTCATTGTCATCTGCATGGAGCTTTACGATGCCTGCCCGCAAGCTGTTGACCGCTGCTTTTCTGCTGGGCTTGAGTTCGCCGTCATGGGCGGCCAAGCATGTCGATCTGGACTATCACGTGCGTTTTTTGCCAGAGAGCGATCAGGCCGAGGTGCGCCTGACCCTGGAGAAGGGTGAAGCGGTGCACAGCTTCGCGTTCAACCTGGGCAGCAAGGGGTATTACAGTGATTTCAAGGCCGACGGTGAGTGGCAGCAGGCCGGCCCTGAAAGCGCCATCTGGAAGCCGGCCAAAGGCAAGGCCAGCCTCAGCTACAAAGTGCGTGTCAGCCACGAACGCGACAACGGGACCTTCGACGCACGCATGACCCCGGACTGGGCTCTACTGCGCGGCGACGATCTGGTGCCCAGCGCGCGCATGAACAGCGACGACAAGTTCGAGCTGGTGGCGCGCCTGCAGTTCGAGCTGCCCAAGGGCTGGAACGGCGTCGAGACTGGCTGGCCGAAGATCGGCGACAACAAATTCCGTATCGACAACCCCAGTCGCAAGTTCGACCGCCCGACCGGCTGGATTCTGGCCGGCAAGATCGGTAGCCGCCGCGCTCAGCTGGGCGAAACCGACGTGACGGTAGCCGCGCCGGTCGGTGAGGGCATGCGTCGTATGGATATCCTCACCCTGTTGACCTTCGTCTGGCCCGAAGCGCAAGCGGTTTTTCCGCGTGATCCGGCCAAGCTGCTGATCGTCGGTGCTGGTGACCCCATGTGGCGGGGCGGCCTGTCGGCCCCCAACTCCTACTACTTCCAGGCCGAGCGTCCACTGGTCAGCGAGAACGGTACCAGCTCACTGGTGCATGAGCTGGTTCATGTGTTCAGTCGCATCAGCGACAAGGATAAAAGCGACTGGATCAGCGAGGGCCTGGCCGAGTACTACGCCATCGAGTTGGTACGCCGTGCCGGCGGCATGAGCGAGGATCGCTACCAGATCATCCGCAAGAAGCTGATGAAGTGGAGCAAGAAAGTCGGCAGCCTGCGAACCGAGCGTTCCACCGGCCCGGTCACCGCCCGTGCGGTGCTGCTGTTGCAGGAGCTGGATCGGGAAATCCGCAAGGCCACCGACAATCAGCGCTCGCTGGACGACGTGACCCGGGGGCTGATGCGCCTGGACAAGGCCAGTACCCAGGACTTCATCGAGATCAGCGAGAACGTCATGGGTCGGGGCTCCGAGGTGCTCGACAGCAAGCTGCTGCGCTGATGCCCTGATGGTCCGAAACGCCCGCGTTGCTGCGGGCGTTTTTGTGTCAGCTCTCGGGACTGGCCTTGTTGAGCAGCGCGGCCAGCCCGGCCAGGCCCTTGTGTGTCACCTTGCTGCCATTGCCGCCGGTCGCCGCTTCTTCCTTCTGGTAGTGCAGGTCGACCTGGCGCTGGTGCTCGTTGTCATGGCAATACAGACACAGTAGCTCCCAGTTGGAGCCGTCTTCCGGGTTGTTGTCGTGGTTGTGGTCGCGGTGGTGCACGGTCAGCTCGCTCAGGCGCTTGCCGCTGAATTCGCGGCCGCAGCGCCCGCAGATGTGCGGGTACATGCGCAGGGCTTTTTCGCGGTAGCTGGTCTCGCGGCGGCGCTGGGCCTCGGCGAGGATCTGGTCGAGCTTGCTGGTCATGGTCTTACCTGTGGTCGGCTGAGCCGCTGCGGGTTGGCGGCCCTGCCAGAATAAAGGCAAACCGCCGCCAATGGAGCTTGCGATGCGTGCCCTATGGATGATTCCTTTCCTTTGCCTGAGCCAGGTCGCCCAGGCTCAGCAGCCCGGCATGCCTGGCACGCCGACGCCGCAGCCCTACGCCCAGCCGCCAATTCGCAGCCTGCCGATGACGCCGCAGGGCAGCCCGCCCTTGCTGGTCAACCCTGGCCAGCCCTCCGTGCGGGTGCCCACGGCCGCTCCCCGACCCTTGCCCAAGGACCAGCCGTTACCGGCACTGGAGACTCAGCGGCGCAGCCAGCAAAGCCACCCTGCGGAGTCTATCGACAAGCCCTGATGGGTTTCAGCAGCAGTAAGGGCAGGGCAAGGCTCAGGGCGGCGCTCAGGTTCAGGTAGACGTGCCAGGACAGTCCGAAGTAGGCGGAAATACCGCTGTCCAACGCACACCAGACCAAGAGCGCAGCGAACAGCGCCGGTTTGATCAGGCGATGTCCGTGTTGGCGGTAAAGCATCAGCAGAGCGCAGAACAGCAGGCCCCAGCTGGCCACCGTCGGGCCGAGCAGGCCAACCATGGTTCGCAGCAGGCCCTGGAACTCGGCCGGGGGAGGGCTGTGGGCGACGCTGGCGTAGAGATAGTCAAAGTAGCTCTGGGTCAGCGAGGTATGCACGGCGAAGGCCAGTACGATGCCCAGTGCCACATGGCCCAGGGCTATGGCAAGCAGCCAGCGATAGAGCAGCGTTTGCATGGTGGCTAGAGGTTCTTCAGGGCGGCTTCCAGCGCCCCGGAGCAGACGGCGATGCCCAAACCCTTGGAGAGGCATTCGAAGCGTTCGCGGTCCTCGCCCTTGCTGGCGAGGCAGTTCTGCAGGGTAATGTGTTTCTTGACCTCGTCCAGGCCTTTGAGGGCTTGTCTGTGTTGATCTGCGGTGATCTTGCCGTCTTTCTTGCGCTCGCCGGCGATTTCCTTGAGGTTGGGGATGTCGATGGCTGTCCAGCGCATCGCTTCACTGCACATCTCTTTATTGGAGGCAGACCTTTTGGCCGGTTTTTTTTCTGCTTCGGGCTCCGAGGCGAAGTCGGGCGCGGCTTCCACGACGGCGGGCTGTTGCCCGTCGCTGCTGTAGCCCTGGCGGATATTGACCGTTTCGACCTGTTGTTCCGGCGTTGGCGGCTGGCTGCCGAAATGCTTCTGGCCGTTCTCGTCCACCCAGGTGTAGACCTGAGCCTGCAGCGGCAGGCTCAGACCCAGGAGGAGTGCGGGAAGCAATTTGTAGCTGGGCATTGTGGAAGTCCTTTTCAACACGTGGGGGCACTGCTGTAGAGCACGCACCATAAACAGTGGGGCGTGCGCTGCCAAGCTGAGTTACTGCAGCACCTTGAGCAGGAAGGCGTACTCCAGCGCCACATCCTTCAGGGCCTGATAACGGCCGCTCATGCCGCCGTGACCAGCGCCGAGGTCGGTCTTGAGCAACAACAGGTTGGCGTCGGTTTTCAGTTCACGCAGGCGCGCCACCCATTTCGCCGCTTCCCAGTACTGCACGCGACTGTCGTTGTAGCCGGCCACTGCGAGGATCGCCGGGTAGCCTTGCGCCCGCACGTTTTCGTAGGGGGCGTAGGCCTTGATCCGCGCGTACACCTCGGGCTGGCTGGGGTCGCCCCACTCGTCGTATTCGGTCACGGTCAGCGGCAGGTCGGGGTTCTGCATGGTGTTGAGCACGTCGACGAAGGGCACTTCGGCGATGGCGGCGGCGAACAGCTCCGGACGCTGGTTGAGCACGGCACCGATCAGCAGGCCGCCGGCGCTGCCGCCGCTGATGGCCAGCTGCGCCGGCGTGGTCAGACCGTCGGCGATCAGCTGCTCGGCACAGGCGATGAAGTCGCCGAAGGTGTTCTGCTTGTGCTCCAGCTTGCCGGCGCGGTACCAGGCCTCGCCCAGCTCGCCGCCGCCGCGTACGTGGGCGATGGCGAAGACGAAGCCGCGCTCCAGCAGACTCAGGCGTGCGTGGCTGAACCAGGGGTCGAGGCTCTCACCATAGGCGCCGTAGCCATAGAGGTAGAGCGGGGCGGGCTTGCCTGCGGCGAACACCTCGCGGCGTGCCACCAGGCTGACCGGCACCTGGGTGCCATCGGCGGCGGTGGCCCAGAGGCGACGGCTTTCGTAGGCGTCGGCATCGAACGGGCCTTCTACCGGCGTCTGCTTGAGCACCTGTTGCTCACCCGTGGCCAGCTCCAGCTGGCGCACCTGGGCCGGGCGGTTGAGCGCTTCGTAGCGCAGGCGGATGGTCGGGCTGTGAAATTCCAGGCTGTCCTGCACATAGAGACTGTAGGCGGCATCCGGCAGCTGCACGGGGTAGGGCGCGGCGCCTTGCGGGTGGACTTCGATGATCGGCAGGCCGCCCTCGCGCAGGCTGAGGACGAAAGCCTGCTGGTTGAGGCTGAGACCTTCGAGCATGCGCTGCGGGTCGTGGCCGATCAGCTCGCGCCAGTGGGCGCGGCCGGGCTGGGCTTCGTCGGCGACATACAGGGCGAAGTTGATGCCAGCCTGGTTGCTGCGGATGAACCAGGTCCATTGGCCGTCCAGCAGGCCGTGATCGACGTCGTACTCGTGGTCTTCCTGGCGCGGTGCCAGGCAGCGGAACTCGCCGGCCGGCGTGTCAGCGTCGAGTACCCAGGCCTCGCTGGTGGTCTTGCTGCCGAGGCTGAGGATCAGTTGGCGCTCGGAGCTGGAGCGGTAGCAGCTGAGGAAGAAGCGGCCGTCGGCCTCTTCGAACACCGGTTCGGCGCTTTCGCTGCCAAGGCAGTGGCGGTACAGGCGGTGCGGCCGGTGGGTGTCGTCGAGGGTGACGAAGAACAGGGTCTGGTTGTCGTTGGCCCAGGTCATCTGGCCGTCACAGTCGTCGAACGGCAGTTCGTTGACCTCACCAGTGCCGAGATCCTTGACGAACAGGCGGTAGATTTCGTCGCCGGCGGTGTCCAGGCTGTAGCCGAGCAGGCGGTGATCCGGACTGACGGTGAAGGCGCCGAGGGCCAGGTAGCCGTCACCGGCCAGGGCGTTGGGGTCGAGCAGCAGCTGTTCGGCGTGTTCGTCCACACTCAGCGAGCCGTCGGCCGGGCGCGGGCAGCGGTAGTGGCGCGGGTATTCATCCCCCGCGGTGGTGCGCTGGTAGTACAGCCAGGGGCCCCAGGGCACGGGCAGGGACAGGTCGGTCTCGCGGATGCGCCCCTTGATTTCCTGGAACAGGCTTTCGCGCAGTGCGGCCTGCTCGGCCAGCTGGGCTTCGAGGTAGGCGTTCTCGGCCTTGAGGTGGTCGAGTACCTCAGCGGCATCGCGCTGTTCCAGCCAGCGGTAGGGGTCGGTGCCGGTCTCGCGGCGGGCAATCGGGGCGTCGGTCATGCGGGTTCTCGGCTGCAGGGCGACCACGGGGAGGCGCAGGTCGCGCAAAAGCCGTTATCATAAGCGCCCCTTTGCCGGCCAGGCCACGACACACCATGACCGAACAAGACTATCTGCTCGCCTGGGGCGCCTACGCCGTTGCCGCGCTTGGCTGCCTGCTGGTGTGGTGCCGCATGACCCGCTGGATGTGGCGCTGGCTGCGCGAGCCGCTGCGCGTGCTGGTGGCCGTGCTGCTGCTGACCCCGACCATTGTCGACCCCGCCAAGGAGCTGTTCGCCCCGGCCATCGCCATTACGGCCCTGGACATGCTGTTCAAGGTCGGCAACAACGCCTGGCGTGCAGTGGCCGACCTGGCGATCTACGGTGCCATCGCCTTCGCTGTGTGGCTGGCCTTCTGTGCACTGCGCTGGCCGCTCGAGCGCTGGTGGCAAGGGCGGCGCACCGCAGCCACGGCGCCGCAGGTGGCCGAGGAAGACGAGCCGACCCTGCGTGAGCTGATGAGTCGTGATGAGCGCTACGACGAAGTCGGTACGCGCATGGATGCCCAGGGCGAGCGGCGTCTGCGCATCGAGCCGCGCCTTTAGTCCCGGCTGCTGGGGCGGATGTTCAGCCGGCGGTGAAATGCCAAGGAGAGCTCATGACCTGTGTGTTCTGCGCTATCGCCGACGGCCGGCAGCCAGCGCATATCCTGCATCAGGATCAGCACTTTCTGGTGCTGCTGGATATTTTTCCGTTACGCCCCAGCCATGTGCTGATAGTCGCCCAAGGTCACGCTCCCTTTCTCGCGGATTTGCCTGTGCCACCCAGGCAGGCCCTGCTGGATCTGGCCGACCGAGTGGCCAGGGCCCTGTACCGCAGTGACCCCGGTGTGCTGGGTATCAACCTGCTGCTCAATGATGGGCCGGTTGCCAACCAGCATGTGCCACACCTGCATCTGCACCTGATCCCGCGCCGCCATGGCGACTTGCCGGCGCTGTGCTGGCGTATCCTCACGCGTTTTCTGCCGCTGGGGCGCAAGCGCCTGGAGGCCCGCCTGGCGCGTGAGGCCGATTGTCTGCGCGCGGCGTTGCAGGAGGTCTGAAGTATGTGCGAGCTGCTTGGCATGAGTGCCAATGTGCCGACCGATATCGTTTTCAGCTTCACCGGGCTGATGCAGCGCGGTGGTGGCAGCGGCCCGCACCGCGATGGCTGGGGCATTGCCTTCTATGAAGGGCGCGGGCTGCGTCTGTTCCAGGACCCGCTGGCCAGCGTCGACTCCGAGGTGGCGCGGCTGGTGCAGCGCTATCCGATCAAGAGCGAGACGGTAATCGGCCATATCCGTCAGGCCAACGTCGGCAAGGTCTGCCTGGCCAACACTCATCCCTTCGTGCGCGAGCTGTGGGGGCGCAACTGGTGTTTCGCCCACAACGGCCAGTTGGCTGGCTTCGCACCGGCGTTCAGCTTCTATCGGCCGGTGGGGGGCACCGACAGCGAGGCGGCCTTCTGCGACCTGCTCAATCGCGTGCGTGGTGCCTTCCCCGAGCCGGTGCCGGTCGAAGTGCTGCTACCGGTGCTGGTGCAGGCCGCGCAGGAATACCGTGGCAAGGGCGTGTTCAATTGCCTGCTCAGCGACGGCGACTGGCTGTTCTGCTTCTGCTCGACCAAGCTGGCGCAGATCACCCGGCGTGCACCCTTCGGCCCGGCGCGGCTCAAGGATGCGGACCTGACGGTGGACTTCCAGGCGGAAACCACGCCGAATGATGTGGTGACGGTGATTGCCACCGAGCCTTTGACCGAGAATGAGCGCTGGAACCTGTTCCAGCCGGGGCAATGGAGCCTGTGGCGGCGCGGCGAGCGTATCGCCCATGGGCAGATGGAGGGGTAAGGATGTTTCGAGGTTACTTGCGTCTGCTGGTGTTCGCCTTCGGCCTGCTGGTCGGCGTGCAGGTACCGGGCTTCATCGACGACTACGCCAAGCGGGTGAGCGCCCACCTGGCCGAGTCCGAGCAGAGCCTGCAGGGCTTTCGCGAGACGGCCGCGAAATTCTTCAATGGCGATCTCAATGCTCTGGTTGCGCATTACCGGGCCAGCACGGACGAGGTGATGCGCAGCGATGCCGAGAGCCTCAATCACCTGGTGAGTCGCTCGCAGTTGCTGGAAGCCGAGTGGCTGGCTATGCAGGGCCCTTGGTATGCCCAGGTGCTGCACCTGACCACGGATGCCGACTCGCAATTGCTGCAGGAAACCCTGGATGCCTACAGCTACCAGGTGCTGCTGGCGCCGCAGGCCATCGCCTGGGCCCTGGGGGCTGGTCTGATGCTGGCCTGGCTGGCCGAGCTGCTGGCTCTGGGCATTGGCTGGACCTTTGGCGTCGGCCGTCGGCACAAGCCAATTGCCTACGAGAAACGCCACTGGCGTTGACCCCTTGTTTGTTTCGCAGTGAAGCCAGCCGCTTGGCGCGCTCGGTCATGGGCGTCCTCGTGCTGAGCGGCTAGCCTGAGGCGAAACAACAAGAGGGTGTGCGCATGACGTTTGACAATCGTGTGGTGTGGATCACCGGCGCCTCGTCGGGAATCGGCGAGGCGCTGGCGCGTGGGTTGTTGCAGCAGGGGGCCTTGGTGATCCTGTCTGGCCGACGTGCCGAAGCGCTGCAGGCGTTGGCCGCCCTGGCGCCGCAGCGTTGCCTGGTGTTGCCCTTCGAAACGACCGATTACGCCGCGCTTGCCGGCCTGGTCGAGCAGGCCTGGGCCTGGCAGGGGCACATCGACTGCCTGGTCAACAATGCCGGCATCAGCCAGCGCAGCCTGGCGCTGGACACCCGCTTTGAGGTCTATCGCCAGCTCATGGAGGTCGACTACCTGGCGCCGGTGGCGCTGACTCAGGCACTGCTGCCGCGCATGACGGCCCGTGGCAGCGGCCAGCTGGCGGTGGTCAGCTCGGTAGCTGGCAAGGTCGGTGCGCCACTGCGTACCGGCTACTGCGGCGCCAAGCATGCGGTGATCGGCTATTTCGAGGCGCTGCGTGCCGAGGTCGAGCAGGCCCACGGCATCAGCGTCAGCGTGATTCTGCCGGGCTCGGTGCGCACCGGGGTGGCGACCAATGCGCTCGGTGGCGCTGGCCAGAGGCGTGGCCGCAGCGATGTGAATATCGACAACGGTATGCCCGCCGAAGAAGCCGCGTAGCGCATCATTGCCGGTCTGGCGGCGGGCCAGCGCACCATCGACGTGGCCGAAGGCACCGAGAAAATGGCTCTGCAACTGCGCGCTGCCGATCCGGAGCGGCTGTTCGCCCTGACCGCCGCCGAAGGGGCGCGACTGGCGCGCGAGCGGGCCGAGCAGGGCAGTGCCGATATCGACCCGGGCGCAGTGCAGCGGCTGGAGAGCTGATCAGTCCCCGCGGCCATGGGCGGCAGCCGCCAGCTGGCTGGTATCGACCCTGACAAAGGTGGAGTCGCCGATCGCCGTCAGCTGGTCGCCGGCGTAGACCTCGCAGATGACCTGGGTCTTGCGCCCCACATCACCCTCGATACGGGCGCGCAGCTGCAGCGGCACGCCCATGGGCGTGGGCTTGATGAACTTGATGCCAAGGTTGCCGGTAACGCAGTCGATGCGTGGCAGGCTGCCCGGCTCGCGGCCTTCGGCGCGGTAGTGGTAGGCCATGGCCGTCCAGTTCGAATGACAGTCCACCAGCATGGCGATCAGACCGCCGTAGACCAGTTCCGGCCAGCCGCAGTGCATGGGGTCTGGCAGATGTTCGGCGACGACGTGAATGCCGTCCTCGTGCCAGCGGCTCTTGACGTGCAGGCCATGCGGGTTGCGGCTGCCACAGCCGTAGCAGACGCCGTCCGGTGCGGCGGCGTCCTGCAGGGAAAGGTTGTGCATGATCAGGGAACTCCGGAAATAACCTGGCCAGCCTAACGCTTTACCTCCCGTCTGATAATGCACACGGCAAAGTCCGGTGGTTTGGCTAGGCTAAGTTGACCCGTTCTGACCTGCCCTGCAGGGAGAAGCGTCATGCCTGCTCTTCATCGATTCGGCTCCTGGTTTCTTGCCCTGCTGATTCTTGCCGGCTGCTCCGAAGAGGACAATGCGCCGCCTGCCAGCAGCCCGGCCAACCAGGCTACCGCACCCAGCGATACGGCCCCTGCTGCGCCGGCCCCCACGCAGGCCGGCGAGGCCGTGTTCAGCACGGAGGAGCTCGACCAGATGCTGGCGCCGCTGGCCTTGTATCCGGACAGCCTGCTGGCCCAGGTACTGATGGCGACCACCTACCCGGGCAATGTCGCCGATGCGGCGTCCTGGTCGATGGAGCACCCGGATGCCAGCGGCGATGACGCCGTACGCCAGGTGGCGGATCAGCCCTGGGATCCCAGTGTGCAATCGCTGGTGGCCTTCCCGGCCGTCCTGGCTACCCTGGGGCAGGACCCGGCCTGGGTACAGCGGGTGGGCGATGCCTTCCTGGCCCAACCGGATGCGGTCATGGATTCGGTGCAGCGCCTGCGCAGCAAGGCCAAGGCAGCCGGCAATCTGGAGTCCAACGAGCAGCAGAAGGTCAGCGTGCAGACCGCTCCAGCCGGCAGCACCGCTTCGGCGGCCGATATGCAGCAGGCACCGGCACAGACCATCATCATCGAGCCGGCCGATCCGCAGGTGGTCTATGTGCCCAGCTACAACCCCAGCGTGGTCTACGGCACCTGGTCTTACCCCTCGTACCCTCCAGTCTATTACCCGCCGCCGCCGGGCTATTACGTTGGTCATGCATTGGCCGCCGGATTGGCCTTCGGCGCCGGGGTGGCGATCGTCAATTCGTTGTGGGGCGACTGCGACTGGAACGACCACGATATCGATATCGACGTCCATCGCTATAACGATCTCAATATCAACCGCAAGCTGGAGATCAATCAGAACAAGTGGCAGCACAATTCGCTCAATCGCAATGGTGTGCCCTACCGCGACCGGGCAAGCCGCGAGCAGTTCTCCCGGCGCCTGGATGGCGCGCAGCAGCGCGATGCTTTGCGCGGGCATGAGCCAGATCGCCTCGCCGAGCGCGAGCGGGCGCGCCAGGCGCTCAACAAACGGGGTATCGCAGCGCCCGCCAGCAACAATCGAGAAGCCCGCGAACGGGTTCAGGCGATCGACCGTGACCAGGCCCGGCAGCGCCTGGAGCAGCGCCCAGCCAATGGGCTGGATAACGCCCGCCGCGAACTGAACAACAATCCCCAGGCACGACAGAAACTGCAGAACAATCCGCAGGTTCGCCAGCAGGTGCGTCAGGCACAGGCGTCGGTTCCGCGTACCCGCGACAACGCCTTTGCCGGTGCGCGCAGTCCCGTTCAGGCCAAACAACAAATCAACCGTGGTCAGCTCAGTCGTGCAGCAGCCAGCCGGCCACAAACTGCGCGCGCTACCGGCCAGCAGGTGCAGCGTGCGCCTCGGGCACATGCCGGCGGCGGCATGCGTCGGCGCTGACAGGAGAATCCTCATGACGTTCCTGCCCCGTACCCTGCTGGCGTTGCTGTTGACCTCTGTGCTTTCTGGCGCTCAGGCGCAGCAACTCTTTTCCAGCCCGCAAAGCGCTGCCGAAGCGCTGATCGACGCGTTGGGAACCGACAAGGCCGATGCGACCAAGCTGGAGCAACTGTTGGGCGCCGACTGGCAGCAATACATCCCCACCGATGCCATCGAACGCAAGGATGTCGAGGCCTTCCTCGCCCTCTATCGCGAGGCGCACCACATCCAGGAGGACGGACAGGGCCAGGCCCACCTGTTGGTGGGGGAGGTGGGCTGGGTGTTGCCGTTACCCTTGCAGAAGGAAGCGGGTGGCTGGCACTTCGATACTCAGGCCGCTGCCGAGGAAATTCGCGTACGCCGTATCGGTCGCAACGAAGCGTCAGCCATCCAGGCGGTACGTGCCTATCACGACGCACAGATGGATTACGCCGAAGTCGACCGCGATGACGACGGGGTGCTCGAATATGCGCAACAGTTCGTCAGCAGCGATGGTCTGCATGATGGCCTCTACTGGCCGGACGCCCCCGATACCGAGCAGAGCCCGCTGGGCCCGTTGTTCGGTGACGAGCTGCCCGACGGCCAGTGGCATGGCTATCACTACCGTATCCTTGCTGCACAGGGGCCCTCGGCGCCGGGCGGCTCTTACGATTATCGGCTTGGCGACAACATGAGCCGGGGTTTCGCCCTGGTGGCCTGGCCGGCGGAGTATGCCGACAGCGGGGTGATGAGCTTCATGATCAGCCATGACGGCCAGGTGTTCGAGAAAGACCTGGGCCCGGACGGCGGCCAGATCGCCACCGCCATGCAGCGTTTCGACCCGGACAGCAGCTGGCAGGAGGTCGGCGAGAGCGAGCCGTCCACGGCCGGCACCGAATGACACAACGGGCCCAGTCGGGCCCGTTGTGTGGTTACTTGGAGAGGAAGCGCATGCCTTCTTCCAGCCCGCGCAGCGTCAGCGGGTGCATCTGATCGTTGATCAGCTCGCGGACGATGTTGGTGGAGGCCGTGTAGTTCCAGGCGTCCTTGGGGTAGGGGTTGATCCAGATGAGCTTTTTGTACTTGTCCATGAAGCGCTTCATCCAGACGTAGCCGGCTTCCTCGTTCCAGTGCTCGACGCTGCCGCCGGGCTGGGTGATTTCGTAGGGCGCCATGGCCGCATCGCCGACGAACACCACTTTCCAGTCCGGGCCGTACTTGTGCAGCAGGTCGTTGGTGGAGAAGCGTTCGCTGGTGCGGCGCAGGTTGTTCTTCCACACGCTCTCGTAGATGAAGTTGTGGAAGTAGAAGTACTCCAGGTGCTTGAACTCGGTCTTGCACGCCGAGAACAGCTCTTCGCACACCTTCACATGCGCATCCATTGAGCCGCCGATGTCGAACAGGATCAGCAGCTTTACCGTATTCCGGCGTTCCGGACGCATCTGGATATTGAGCAGGCCACCATCTTTGGCCGTGTGGTCGATGGTGCCGCCCAGATCGAATTCTTCCGCCGCACCTTCGCGGGCGAACTTGCGCAGGCGGCGCAGGGCCACCTTGATGTTGCGCGTACCCAGCTCGACCTGGTCGTCGAGGTTCTTGTACTCGCGCTGGTCCCACACCTTCACGGCCTTGCCCTGGCGCTTGCCGGCATCGCCGACACGGATGCCCTCGGGGTTGTAACCGCCGGAGCCGAACGGGCTGGTGCCGCCGGTGCCGATCCACTTGTTGCCACCTGCGTGGCGTTCCTTCTGCTCCTCGAGGCGCTTCTTGAATTCCTCGATCAGCTTGTCCAGTCCGCCGAGGGACTGGATCTGTGCGCGCTCCTCGTCGGTCAGCAGGCGCTCGAACTCCTTGCGCAGCCAGTCTTCGGGTATCAGCGCCTCGATGTGTTCGTTGAGGTTCTCCAGGCCCTTGAAGTAGGCACCGAAGGCCCGGTCGAACTTGTCGAAGTGACGCTCGTCCTTGACCAGAATGGCGCGCGCCAGGAAGTAGAACTCGTCCATGTCGGCGAACACGACGTTGTGCTTGAGCGCGTTGATCAGGTCGAGCAGTTCGCGCACCGACACCGGCACCTTGGCCGCGCGCATTTCATTGAACAGGTTGAGCAGCATGGCTGCGGACCTCTCGGGATGTACGGACAATTCCCTCTCCCACTGGGAGAGGGTTAGGGTGAGGGGCTAACAGACAACTCGCAGCGGCCCGCTGATCCCTCACCCCCGGCCCCTCTCCCGGCAGGAGAGGGGAGATAAGCCTTAGCGCCCGGCGCGGCGCGCCATAAAGGCCAGGCGCTCGAGCAGCTGCACGTCCTGCTCGTTCTTCACCAGGGCACCGGCCAGCGGCGGGATGGCCTTGGTCGGATCGCGCTCGCGCAGCACGGCTTCGCCGATGTTGTCGGCCATCAGCAGCTTGAGCCAGTCGACCAGCTCGCTGGTGGACGGCTTCTTCTTCAGGCCCGGCACCTTGCGCACGTCGAAGAACACGTCGAGCGCCTCGGCCACCAGCTCACCGCTGATGTTCGGGTAGTGCACGTCGACGATCTTCTTCAGGGTGTCGCGGTCGGGGAAGGCGATGTAGTGGAAGAAGCAGCGACGCAGGAAGGCGTCCGGCAGTTCCTTCTCGTTGTTCGAGGTGATGATGATGATCGGGCGCTGCTTGGCCTTGATCGTCTCGTCGGTCTCGTAAACGTAGAACTCCATCTTGTCGAGTTCTTGCAGCAGGTCGTTGGGGAACTCGATGTCGGCCTTGTCGATCTCGTCGATCAGCAGGATCACCCGCTCTTCGGCCTCGAAGGCCTCCCAGAGTTTGCCTTTCTTGATGTAGTTGCGAACGTCGTGAACCTTCTCCGAGTTCAGCTGCGAGTCGCGCAGGCGGCTGACCGCGTCGTACTCGTACAGGCCCTGGTGGGCCTTGGTAGTGGACTTGATGTGCCAGGTGATCAGCTTGGCGCCGAAGGCTTCCGACAGCTGCTCGGCGAGCATGGTCTTGCCGGTGCCAGGCTCGCCCTTGACCAGCAACGGGCGCTGCAGGGTGATGGCGGCGTTGACCGCGAGCTTGAGATCGTCGGTGGCGACGTAGGACTGAGTGCCTTCGAACTTCATCTTGTGTTCCTCGAACGGTAACGCGCGGGCAGTGCCCGTCACGGCGAAAACGGAAAGCCCGACTATACCCCGCACCCCGGCGGACTGTGAACGAATACGCGCTATTCAGTCACTGAATGGCGGGTCACGAGTCAATTGCTCATGCGGCATGCCAGGCTGGACGCCGACATGGGCCGGGCATAGGCTTGGCGGTCTCGCTTCTGCCCTGCACAAGGATCCTGTCATGAGTCGCATCTTTTCCGACAACGCCCAGTCCATCGGTAACACGCCGCTGGTGCAGATCAACCGTCTGGGTCCCAAGGGCGTGACCATCCTGGCCAAGATCGAGGGGCGCAACCCGGGCTATTCGGTCAAATGCCGGATTGGCGCCAACATGATCTGGGACGCCGAGTCGCGCGGTGTACTCAAACCGGGCATGACCCTGGTCGAGCCGACCTCGGGCAATACCGGCATTGGCCTGGCCTTCGTCGCCGCAGCGCGTGGCTACAAGCTGGTGCTGACCATGCCGGCTTCCATGAGCCTGGAGCGGCGCAAGGTGCTCAAGGCCCTGGGGGCCGAGCTGGTCCTGACCGAGCCGGCCAAGGGCATGAAGGGCGCCATCGTGGAGGCTGAGGCCCTGGTGGCGGCCAACCCCACGACCCACTTCATGCCGGCGCAGTTCGACAACCCGGCCAACCCGGCCATTCACGAGAAGACCACCGGCCCGGAAATCTGGAACGACACCGACGGCGCCATCGATGTGCTGGTGGCGGGTGTTGGCACCGGCGGCACCATCACCGGCGTTTCGCGCTACATCAAGAACACCCGGCACAAGCCGATTCTCTCGGTAGCGGTGGAGCCGGTGTCGTCGCCGGTCATCAGCCAGACCCTGGCCGGCGACGAGGTCAAGCCGAGCCCGCACAAGATTCAGGGCATCGGCGCCGGCTTCGTGCCGAAGAACCTCGACCTGTCCCTGGTCGACAAGGTTGAACAGGTGACCGACGACGAGGCCAAGGCCATGGCCCTGCGTCTGATGCAGGAAGAGGGCATTCTCTGCGGCATTTCCTGCGGCGCGGCCATGGCCGTCGCCGTGCGTCTGGCCGAGAAGCCGGAGATGCAGGGCAAGACCATCGTCGTGGTGCTGCCGGACTCGGGCGAGCGCTACCTGTCGAGCATGCTGTTCAGCGATCTGTTCACCGAGCAGGAGCTGCAGCAATAAGGTCACGACGGGGCAGGGCAGGGGAGCACGGGCGCTATACTCGCGCCCTCTGTGCAGCTCGGTAATTGCGATGTCCGTCGACCTGGCCCGTACCTTTCTTGAAATCGTCCGCTGCGGCAGCTTCGTTGGCGCGGCGGAGCGCCTGCATCTGACCCAGACTGCTGTCACCGCGCGCATTCAGAGCCTGGAAAGCCAACTCAACTGCAGCCTGTTCGTGCGCAACCGCTCCGGTGCCAAGTTGACGTCCAATGGCGAGGCTTTCGTCGATTTCGCCAACCGCATGGTGCAGGCCTGGGAAGCGGCGCAGCAGGAGCTGCCGCTGCCGGAGGACTGCGCGGAGATTCTGCACATCGGTGCCGAGCCGAGCCTGTGCAACCCGCTGATGCTCAAATGGGTGTGTGAACTGCGTCAGACTCTGACCAAGCATGCCGTACACAGCCATATCGGCGATGGAGGCAACCTCTTGCAGCGTCTGGAGCAGGGCGGGCTGGAC
The DNA here is from genome assembly GCF_029537485.1 of Pseudomonas sp. GOM6. Lineage (GTDB taxonomy): Bacteria > Pseudomonadota > Gammaproteobacteria > Pseudomonadales > Pseudomonadaceae > Aquipseudomonas. Next base: position 90,283 of record NZ_JARPUS010000007.1, on the reverse strand, counting down.
GCCATTCTGGTCTACCAGGCGCAGTATTGGCCGGGTCTGCAGGTTGAGTTGCTGATGGAGGAGCGCCTGGTGCAGGTGCGCAATCCGCGTCAGCCCGCGCCCTATGTCTATGTCGATTGGGGCGAGGAGTTTCGGCAGCGCCACAACGCGGCGCTGCCGGGCCATGCGCGGGCGTCAGTCAGCTTCAACCTTGGCCCGCTGGCGCTGCAGTACATTCTGGAGGTCGGCGGCAGCGGCTACTTCCGTCGTCGCGTGGTGCAGAGCTACCTGGATCACGGCCTGCTGGAGCTGGTGGAACAGGCACCGGAGTTCATGTATCCGGTGTATCTGGTCTATGCCCGCGAGCGGGTTTCACCTGCGTTGCAGCAGGCGTTCGAGTGCCTGCGCCGGGTGGCCATCTCCGACAGCGACTGGTCGCAGCGCTGGAACCCGATGATTTAGTCAGCCCAGGCGCTCCAGTACATCGCGCTGCAGGGCGGCGATCAGGTCGGTCTGGGTGATGATGCCGACCAGCACGCCATTCTCCAGCACTGGCAGGCAATGCAGGCCTTGGCTGGATAGCAGGGGAATCAGCTCGGCCACATGGGCCTGGCTGTCGACATGGTGCACCGGGCTGCTCATCAGCTCCGCCACCCTGGCGCTGCGCCCTGGTCGCCATCGCAACAGGCGGGCGCGTGGTGCTGTTTCGACCAGATCCACCAGGCTGAGGATACCGACCAGTTGCTGCTGCGCGTCGAGCACCGGCAGGCTGCGCAGACGGTGGTGGCGCAGCATCTCCAGCGCCTGTTCACGCGTGGCCTCGGGGGGCACCCAGCGCAGGTCGCGGGACATGATCTGCCCGGCCAGCAGGGTGCCCATGCCGCGTTTGAGGGCGTGGCGTTCAGTGGCGTGGATCAACTGGGCCAGATCATCGCGGGTGATGTCGACGAATTCGCCGAAATCTTCCAGGGCCTGATCCAGGTCGGCGTCGGAGATACCGACCCGATAATCTGGCAGTGCATCGCGAGTGTGGTGCAGTTCAGTGCGCTCGGCGCGTTTCGGGTAGCGCACGCCGGTGAGGTTGTTGTAGATCAGCGCACACACCAGCAGACAGGTGACCGTACCGAAAATCGGCAGCAGCAACAGGAAGCCCTGCTGGCGGATCAGTTCATCGCTGAGCAGCACGCACAGCGAAAGGGCGCCTGCCGGCGGATGCAGACAGCGCAGCATGTTCATGGTCAGGGCGCTCAAGCCCAGGGTCAGGGCGCATGCCAGCAGGGAATAGCCCAACTGCTGCTGCACGACAATCGCCAGGGCCGACACGCTGAGGTAACTGACCAGCACCGACCAGGGTTGCGCCAGGGCACCAGAGGGCACCGCGAACAGCAGCACGGCGGTGGCTGCCAGCGGGCCGAGCAGGTGGATAAGCGTCTGCTCCGGGAACAGTTGCAGGCTGAGCAGCAGACTTAGCGAAAGCCCCAGGGCGACGCCGAAGGAAATGCGCAGCCACTCGCGAGGGCGAGTCGGCGACGCGCCTGGGGCAAGGCTCGCAAGCCGGTTGAGCAGGGAGGCAGAGGGATTCATCATCGACCAAACATTGCGCGGGTTCGGCTGCTGCACGAAAAGCGCGCATCCGGCCTGTAAAATGCCTCTTATTGGGGCATTTAACGGGCTGGCGAAGTGTGAAGATCGCTCTTGATCAAGACAAACTAATAATTTTGCCTCTTTCAATCAAAAATATTGCATTTAAAGGGTTTGGATTGCACCTCAGGCGGTATGCCGGCTGACGAGCGTTCGCGGCTGTCGCACCACCAGCCACAGCGCCACGCCGATCAGTGCGCAGCCCGGCAGATAGTCCCAGGACAGCGGTTCGCCGAGCAGCAGGGCGCCCCAGAGTACGCCGAACGGCGGTATCAGGAAGGTGGTGGTGCTGGCCTTGATCGGACCAATGTCGGCCAGCAAGCGGAAGTACAGGACGTAGGCGAAGGCAGTGCAGACCAGGCCGAGGCCGGCCAGCGATAACCAGAGTGCCGGCCCGCCCCAATTGGCCGGCGGCTGCCAGGCCAGGCTGCCGGCGAACAATGGCAGCTGGAACAGGCTGGCACCGAGCAGGCTGGCAAAGGCCACCAAGCGGTTGTCCAGGCCCAGTGGGCCGATCCAGTTGCGGGTGAGGAAGCCCGCGAAGCCGTAGCAGGTGGTGGCTACCAGACAGGCGGCCGCGCCAAGCAGCAGGGGCAGGTCGAAGGCGACCGGGCCGGTGCGGGTCAGCACGGCCACGCCGAACAGGCCGATGGCCACGCCGGCGGCTTTGCTGGTGGTCATTTTTTCGCTGAAGAACAGCGCGCCGATCAGTACGCCCATCAGTGGCGTGGTGGCGTTGAAGATCGACGAGTAGCCGGCCGGCAGCACAAGAGCGGCCAGGCAGTACATCACCGACGGCAGACCGGCGTTGATCACGCCCAGCAGCAGGCAGGCCCTGAACTTGCCGTGGAATTGCCAGACCGGGCGCAGCACCAGGAGAAACACCAGCAGGCCGAGGGCGCCAAGTGAGGCGCGCAGGAAGGCGGTGGGCAGGCTGCCCAGTTCCGGCACGGCGATGCGCATGAACAGGAAGCTGGCGCCCCAGATGGCGGCGAGCAGCAGTAGGCGAAGCAGGTCAGCGGGTCTCATGGACGGCTCCAGGCAGGAGCCGCAAGATTACGCCGCCGGTCGAGCGGCGCAATCCTCAGATGGTTTTCAAATGGACCATACAGTTGCATGTGCCTGATGGTCGATTGGGTCAATGGCGCCGAGCGCAGGGGTCATTGAGTGCGTGCGAAGCGCGAGGATAACCTGCCAGAGACTCACTGCACTGGAAGCTGACGATGAAAGGCCCGCTGTCTTCGCTCAAAGTCCTGGATTTCTCCACCCTGCTGCCGGGGCCGTTCGCCTCGTTGTTGCTGGCCGATATGGGTGCCGAGGTGCTGCGCATCGAATCGCCGACGCGCATGGACCTGGTGCGCGTGCTGCCGCCGCATGTCGACGGCGTGTCCGCCAGTCATGCCTACCTAAACCGCAACAAGCGCTCGCTGGCGCTGGACCTGAAGCTGCCCGAGGCGCTGGAGGTGGTGCGGCGCCTGGTGGCCGAGTACGACATCGTGCTGGAGCAGTTCCGTCCGGGGGTGATGGACAGGCTCGGTCTCGGTTACGAGGCACTGAAGGCCATCAATCCGCGGCTGATCTATGTGTCCATCACTGGCTATGGCCAGACCGGACCGTACAAGGACCGCGCCGGACACGACCTCAATTACCTGGCGCTGAGCGGCCTGGCCAGTTACACCGGGCGCCGCGAGACGGGGCCACTGCCGCTGGGTGTGCAGGTGGCGGATATCGCCGGTGGCTCGCTGCATGGGGTGATCGGCCTGCTTGCCGCGGTCATCGCCCGGCACAGCACGGGGCTGGGGCAGCACGTCGACATCAGCATGACCGACTGCGCCTTCAGCCTGCACGCCATGGCCGGTGCCGGCTTCCTCGCCGCCGGCCAGGAGCCGGACATGGAGAACCAGGCGCTCAACGGCGGCAGTTTCTATGACTACTACCGTACCCGCGACGGCCGCTGGTTGTCGGTGGGCAGCCTGGAGCCGCAGTTCATGCAGCAGTTCTGTGCCGCCATCGGCCGCCCGGAACTGGCCGCCCTGGGCCTGTCGCCCAAGGATCAGAAGGCGCTCAAGCGCGAGATCGAGATCGAGATCGAGAAGCACGACCTGGCCGACTGGCAGCAGCGTTTCGCCGCCCTGGATGCCTGCGTCGAACCGGTGCTCAAGCTGTCCGAGGCGGTCGAGCACCCGCAGCTCAAGGCCCGTGGCGTGGTCACCGAGGTGCCGCGCGAGGGCAGGGCAGCGCAACGCCAGCTGGCCTGCCCGATCCGCTTCTCCGAGGGATTGGCGTCGCCCCAGCATATCGGGGCTGCGGTTGGCGAGCACAATGATGAGGTGCTGCGTGAGCTGGGTTATGGCGATGACGAAATCGCCGTGCTCAAGGCCAGCAAGGCGCTGGGGTAGCCCGGATGCAATCCGGGAGCGGGGCTGCGGGTTTTCCGGATTACATCCGGGCTACGGCCTGTTTCCCTGATAGGGGGGAGCAGGTACCTATTCCACCCGCTGCTCGCCGCTAAACACCAGCGTCGCGCGGCAACGCCGGCAGAAGTAGCGCCGGCCCTTGCTTACCAAGCCGTGGCGTTGGGCGGAGAAGGGGAACTCACCGTCCGGACACTGGCATAGATAAAGGTAGCGGGTGACCTTGCGCCCGCCAACGTCGTAGCTGTGGCAACGATCCGGTGGCAGCTCGTAGACCCCGCGCATGATCAGCTGCCACTCCTCGCCATGCGGCTGGATGCGTGGGCCGAACAGCTGGTGCGCGACCAGGTGGGCGACTTCGTGGGCCACGGTCTGCTTGAGGAAGTGCTCGCGGTTCTCCGCATACAGCTTGGGATTGAAGCGCAGCAGGTTTTCCTGCAGATGCGCGACACCAGCCTTCTGCCCACGCAGCTTGAAGCTGACCTCTGGGCGCGGGAAGGTACGTTTGAAAAAGTCCTCGGCCAGCTGGTAGCAGGCTTCGACGCGGGCATGGAGCAATTCGGGCATGTGCGGATTATGCCGGGCCGCTGCGCCCGATAAAACACGAAGCCGCCCGAAGGCGGCTCCCTGTGGCGGCAGGCCGGAGAACACTCAGTTGGTGTAGACAGGCCCTACACCGAAGCCCCAGAGGATGACCGAGCAGGCAATCATTGCCACCAGCACGACCAGGCCAACGGCCAGTACCGAGCTGGAGAACATGAAGCCCTCATCGGAAGGGATGTTCATGAAGGTCGGAATGCCCGCATAGAGCAGGTAGACCGTGTAGCAGATTGCTGCCGTACCGACGAACATGCCCAGCCACAGGCTGGGATACAGCGCCGCGACACCGCCGACGAACAGGGGGGTGGCGCAGTACGCGGCGAATACCACGCACTGGGTCAGGCTCGGGTTGGAGTCATAGGTGCGCGCCATCCAGTGGATGAACGCCCCCATCACGGCTACGCCGGCAAGCATTGCCAGGTAGGACATGACCGTCATCTGTAGTGCGCTGGTTGCGGTGAGTTTGACCGCCTCGCCGTCGCCGATGCGCCACCCCACTTCGGTAGTGCCGAAGTAGGCGCAGATGGCCGGTATGGCTGCGAGAATCAGGACGTGGGTCAGGTACATGTGGCTGATGGTTTCTTCCTCGCCACGGATTTCCTGCCACTCTTGGTCGGGATGGGTGAAGAGCCCCCAAACATGGTGGATCATGCAGACACCTCCTCTTTTTATTGTCGATCGCCCCGCGGTGGCGCCCGGTGTGCGTGAGCAGCGTCGCCGGGTGCGGGCCGAGTTAAGTGCGACCGTATGCCGCAGTATAGGAGAAGGCTGCAGCCCGCGTGAGTCGTGGCTTTAGAGTGAATCGCTCTCTACAGCTCAGCCGTAATAACGCTCAAGTATTTCCATCGCCAGGTTGATCGATTGCAGGCGGCTGGTACTGCCGCCCCGATCCGGATGATGCTGGCTCACCAGTTGGCGATAGCGTTGCTTGATGGTGGCCAGCTTGAGCGGTTGCCCGTCGTTCAATTCGAACAACTCCAGCGCCGCGCGCTTCTCGTCACCGCCCTGCATGCGCGTCCAGAAGCTGGCCAGCAGCTTTTCCACGTCGTCTGCGCTGGTGTCGCGCAACTGCTGCAGATCGAGGTAGTAGTCTCGCAGCGGGTCATGCTCGGCCAGGCCCTGGCATCCGGGCTGCCAGGGTTGCAAGCGTACGCAGAGCGGGTTGATATCCAGGTGCGCGACCTGGCTATGCCACAGGTGATCGCGTAGCCGGTACAGGGCGTTGAACAACAGGAAATGGGTGCGAAACAGCACCAGCTTGTCGTCCAGGCCCAGGCTGGGAATGTGCGTGCAATGGCGGGCCTTGAGCTGCTGGATCAGCTGGAATTCGCTGATGCCGGCGGGTTCTGCTCGCAGCAGTTGGTGAAGTTGCTCGGCCAGGTCGAGTGCAGGGTCTAGGTCGTTGTTCATCGGCTGAGCCTAACACGGGCTGTCGTGGCCGGCCTTTGTGCGTAAAATAGCCAGCTTTTCGCCTTCACCTCCCGGATTTTCCCGCATCATGCCCAGCACCCTCTCGGTCAACCAGAACAAACTGCAGAAGCGCCTGCGTCGCCAGGTCGGCGAGGCCATTGCCGACTTCAACATGATCGAGGACGGCGACAAGGTGATGGTCTGCCTGTCCGGCGGCAAGGACAGCTACACCCTGCTGGACATCCTGCTGTACCTGCAGAAGGTCGCGCCTATCCAGTTCGAGATCGTCGCGGTCAACATGGACCAGAAGCAGCCCGGTTTCCCCGAGCACGTGCTTCCCGCCTATCTGGAGTCCATCGGCGTGCCGTACCACATCATCGAGAAGGACACCTACTCGGTGGTGAAGGAGAAGATCCCGGAGGGCAAGACCACCTGTTCGCTGTGCTCGCGCCTGCGTCGCGGCACCCTGTACACCTACGCCGACGAGATCGGCGCGACCAAGATGGCCCTCGGTCACCACCGCGACGACATCCTGGAAACCTTCTTCCTCAACATGTTCTACGGCGGCACGCTGAAGGCCATGCCGCCCAAGCTGCTGTCCGACGATGGTCGCAACGTGGTGATCCGCCCGCTGGCCTACTGCCAGGAGAAGGACATCGAGGCCTACTCGGTGATGAAGGAGTTCCCGATCATCCCGTGCAACCTGTGCGGCTCGCAGGAGAACCTGCAGCGCCAGGTGGTCAAGGAGATGCTCAACGACTGGGAGCGCAAGAGCCCGGGCCGCACCGAGATCATGTTCCGCGCACTGCAGAATGTGGTGCCGTCGCAACTGGCCGACCGCAACCTGTTCGACTTCCAGAGCCTGAAGATTGACGACAGCGCCACACCGCGTTTCCTTGACGTGATGAGCCTCTGACCCGCCTTTTCAAGGACGAGACATGCGCGACTACCAGTGGATTTACGAATACTGCCTGAACCGTTTCGGCTCGGTCGAAGCCCTGGAAGCGCGCCTGCCGCAGCCGAGGAGCGCGCAGGAGCTGCTCGACCTGAGCGATGACCGTTACCTGTCGCTGATCTCGCTGCGCATCTTTCGTGCCGGCCTCAAGCACAGCCTGGTCGATGCCAAGTGGCCGGCGTTCGAACAGGCCTTCTTCGGTTTTGATCCGGAAAAGGTGGTGCTGATGGGCGCCGAGCACCTGGAGCGGCTGATGCAGGACGCGCGACTGATCCGTCACCTGGGCAAGCTCAAAAGCGTGCCGCGCAATGCCCAGTTCGTGCTCGATGTGCAGAAGGAGAGGGGCAGCTTTGGCGCGCTGATCGCCGACTGGCCGGTGAGCGATATCGTCGGGCTGTGGAAGTACCTGGCCAAGCACGGCAGCCAGCTCGGCGGGCAATCGGCGCCGCGCCTGCTGCGCATGGCCGGCAAGGACACCTTCATCGCCACCGAGGACATGGTCGCCGCGCTCAAGGCCCAGCAGATCCTCGACAAGGCGCCGACCAGCCTGAAAGAGCTGGCCGCCGTGCAGGCTGCCTTCAACTACTGGCACGAACAGAGCGGGCGACCTCTCTGCCAGCTGTCGATGATGCTGGCCTACACCGTCAACCATTGAGCCAGCAGGAGGCTACGCCATGGTGAGCGATATTCTCCGCGTCGCCCAGGCCATCCAGCGTGCCGAACGCATCCTGATCATCACCGGCGCCGGGCTGTCGGCGGATTCTGGGTTGCCGACCTACCGCGGCCTTGGCGGACTGTACAACGGCCTGACTGCCGAGGGACTACCGATCGAGGCGGCGCTGTCCGGGCCCATGCTGCAGCGCAATCCGGCGCTGTGCTGGAAATACCTGGCCCAACTCGGCGAGGCCTGCCTGGGCGCGCAGCCTAATGCTGGGCACTTCGCCATCGCCGAGCTGCAACGCCTCAAGCCTGAGTGCTGGGTGCTGACCCAGAACATCGACGGCTATCACCGCCAGGCCGGCTCCCCGGCGCAGCGGCTGATCGAGATCCATGGCGAGCTGGCGCCGCTGTTCTGCCAGTCCTGTGGTGCGGCGGATGCGCAACTGGCGGAGCATCTGAGCAGGCCGCTGCCTCCCCGTTGTGCTCGATGTGGGGGCGTGCTGCGCCCACCGGTGGTGCTGTTCGAGGAAATGCTGCCGGAAGATGCCATTGGTCGGCTTTATGATCAGGTGCGTCAGGGCTTCGAGGTGGTCATGGCCGTAGGGACTACGGCGAGCTTCCCCTACATCGTAGAGCCCCTGGCCGAAGCCCGTAGGAACGGCGGATTCACGGTCGAAGTGAACCCGCAGCACACCGATGTAAGTCGTTGGGTTGACGCCCGACTATTGGCGAGGGCCTCAGACGTTTTGCCGGAACTATTGGGTCACATTTCTGGGCATTGAATTTGCAATTCATCGAAGCAGACGGCATATTCCCCCGCCATCAGATAACTATTAGACACGGTCGTGCCCATGCTCAAGCGCTTCGCACCCCTCGTGCCCATTGCACTCACAGTCCTGCTGGCGGCCTGCGCCAGCCAGGCTCCGCAGCCACAAGTCAGCGTGGTGGAGCCGCAATCCCCGGTCGAGTACCTGCCTGAAGAAGACTTCAGCGATGTGACCGACGACCAGCCTTACGAGCTGCCGCAGCTGGCGGACAGCATCCTCAGCGAAGGCCTGTCCCTGGTCGGCACCCGCTACCGTTTCGGCGGCACCTCGATCAAGACCGGCTTCGACTGCAGCGGCTTCATCGGTTACCTGTTCAAGGAAGAGGCGGGCATGCAGCTGCCACGCTCGACCCGCGAGATGATCAATCTCGATGCGCCGCTGGTGGCGCGTGACGAGCTTGAGCCGGGCGATGTGATCTTCTTCAACAACCGTGGCCGTGGCCGCGTCAGCCACGCCGGCATTTACCTGGGCGACGACCAGTTCATTCACTCCAGCAGCAGCCGCAGCGGCGGTGTACGGGTGGACAGCCTGGAAGACAGCTACTGGAAGCGCAGCTACATGGAAGCCAAACGCGTACTGGCCCTGGCGCCCGAGCAGAGCGTAGCCACCACTCAGTCCCGCTGAACTTGTCGCGGGCTTGCGCCCGCGGCAGTGAGCCGGCAGAGTAGGGCGCATTCCGGCCAGGACGCCCGCCCATGCACTCTACGGCTCGCCTCACCCTGCTTGCCTTCGTCGCGCTGTTGACCGCCTGCGCCAGCAGCCCCCCCTCCGCCCCAGACTACAGCCCCCCACCTATCGTCGACGCCAGCGCCAACGATGTGCTGATCAGTGCCATCGGGCTGGTGGGAACCCCCTATCGCTATGGCGGCAACACGCCGGACAGCGGTTTCGACTGCAGCGGTCTGATCGGCTACGTCTATCGCAATTCGGCGGGCATCAGCCTGCCGCGCTCGACCCGCGAGATGATCCAGCTGCGTGCGCCCAACGTGGGGCGCGATCAGCTGCAAAGCGGCGACCTGGTGTTCTTCGCCACCAGTGGTGGCGGCCAGGTCAGTCATGCCGGCATTTATGTCGGCGAAGGGCGCTTCGTGCATGCCCCTTCCAGTGGCGGTACGGTACGTCTGGATTATCTGAGCCAGACCTATTGGCAGAAGAGCTACCTGGGAGCCAAGCGGGTCCTGGCGCCGAGCCATCTGGCCCAGCAGCCATGACCAATCGCACGCTCACTCTCGACGACGCGCTGTACCAGTACCTGCTGGACGTTTCGCTGCGCGAGTCGCCGCTGCTCAAGCGCTTGCGCGAGGAAACCGCCCAGCTGGCCACGGCGCACTGGCAGATCGCTCCGGAGCAGGGGCAGTTCATGGCCCTGCTGGTGCAGATCAGTGGTGCGCGCAGGATTCTCGAAATCGGCACCTTCACCGGCTACAGCGCGCTGTGCATGGCCCAGGCCATGCCCGCCGATGGCCGCTTGATCTGCTGCGATCTGCCTGGCGCGTACAACGTCATCGCTGAGCGTTACTGGTACGAGGCCGGGGTCAGCGAGCGCATCGAGCTGCGCCTGGCGCCGGCCCTGGAAACCCTCAACGCGCTGGAGCGCGGTGGGCAGGGCGAGAGCTTCGACCTGATCTTCATCGACGCCGACAAGGCCAATTATCCGGTGTACCTGGAGCACGCCCTGGTGCTGGCGCGTCAGGGCGGCCTGATTCTGTTCGACAACACCCTGTGGAGCGGGCGGGTGCTGGAGCAGAGTCCGGACAGCCAGGACACCCGAGCCATCCAGTCGCTCAATCGGGCACTCAAGCGCGACAGCCGCATCGATTTCAGCCTGCTGCCATTGGGCGACGGCCTGACACTGTGCCGCAAGCGCTGATAGTGATACGCCTACCTCCGCAACCGGATGTCTGTGAGCTGTGCCAGAGGGCGCTGCCGCTGACCCGCCACCATCTGATCCCCAAGGCGCTGCACGACAAACCTTATGTGCAGAAACGTTATGCCAAGAGCGAGCGTATTACTGCCACCCTCTGGGTCTGCCGTGCCTGCCATAACCAGATCCACCGGTTGTTTTCCGAGAAGGAGCTGGCGCTGACCTACAACAGCCGTGAGGCACTGCTGGGCGATGAGCGCCTGCGCACCTTCGTCGACTGGCTGGCCAGCAAACCTGCCGGTTTTACCCCGCGACCCTGAGCGCCCGTTCTAGAGCTGGCGCATTGACCGCGTCAGGCTCGGCCACTAAGCTGCGCGCCTGCTTCAGGTGCCCCCGCCGCATGCGGTCGAGGGGTGAAACAGGGAAGCCGGTGCGTGCTGCGTAATCGCAACACCATTCCGGCGCTGCCCCCGCAACGGTAGGTGAGTCAAAGGTCGCATCCCGCCACTGTGCTCCGGCATGGGAAGGCGCGGCCCGCAAGCCGCATGGCTTGGCTCACGAGCCCGGAGACCGGCCTGTCGCAATCCACGGCATTGCGGAGGGCGGCGCCGGGCGCGGCTGCCGCGTTTCCGTTCGTTCTCCCAACGCCTTATCCCGCAGTGTCGCGCGGGTGGCGCGACGGAGAACGACAACTTGAGCAAGTCCGATTTGCGGCTGGCGGCGTGCGCGCTGTTCAGCCTTGCCCCCTTTGCCGTGCAGGCGAACCCTCTCAATCTCGATCGGCAGGTGGTCACTGCTACCCGTACCGCGACCCCGCTGGTGGCAATTGCTTCCAGCAGCGTGATCACCCGTGACGACATCGAGCGCAGCCAGGCCACCTCGGTGCCCGAAGTGCTGCGTGGCCTGGCTGGTGTGCAGATCGCCAGCAATGGCGGGCGCGGCAAGAGCACCTCGCTATACCTGCGTGGCGCCAGCGACAAACAACTGCTGGTGCTGGTCGATGGCGTCAGGATCGGCTCTGCTACTTCCGGCAGTGCTGCATTGCAGGACATTCCCCTGGGACTGATCGAGCGTATCGAAGTGGTGCGCGGCCCGCGCTCGGCACTCTATGGTTCAGAGGCGCTGGGTGGGGTGATCCAGCTTTTCACCCGGCGTGGTCAGGGCGAGGGTTTCAAACCCTACCTTTCGCTGGGTGCGGGCAGCCGCTCCAGTTACAGCGGTACTGCCGGCGTGGCCGGGGGGAATGGCCGTGGCTGGTTCGACCTGGGGGTCAGTAGCGAGGATACCGCTGGCATCAACGCCCGTGCCTATCGATCCACAGCGCCTAACGCCTACGAGGCGGACAACGATGGCTACCGCCAGCTTTCTGCCTCACTGCGTGGCGGCTTGCGCTTCGATAACGGCCTGGAGCTGGACGGCAACTGGTTGCAGGGCGATACCCACAGCGACTTCGACAGTCGCAGTTCGCGCGGCACCAGCGGTCGCGACGCATACTCAGATGGCGAGCAACAGGTGCTCGGCGGGCGTGCCCGCTTCAACCCCCTTGACGCCTGGAAGGTCACCTTGCAGGCCGGGCATAGCGAAGAGCGCAGCGACAACTACCAGGATGGCCGTTTCTACTCGCGCTTCGATAGCGAGCGCGACTCGCTGGGCTGGCAGAACGATTTCGGCCTGAGCGACGATCAGCTGCTGACCCTGGGCTTCGACTACCAGCAGGACCGCATCGACACCTCGGACGTCTATGCCGAAGATTCGCGCTTCAATCGCGGTTATTACACCCAGTATCAGGGCCGTTTTGGTCGCCATGGCCTGACTCTCGGCCTGCGTCGCGACGACAACCAGCAGTACGGCGACCACGATACCGGCAACCTCGGCTGGAGCTACGACCTCAGCGACAGCCTGACCCTCAGCGCCGCCTATGGCACGGCCTTCCGTGCACCGACCTTCAACGACCTCTATTACCCGGCCAGCAGCTATACCGCCGGCAACCCGGAGCTCAAACCGGAGGAGTCGGAAAACTATGAGATCGGCCTGCGAGGTACCGCAGGGTGGGGCGAGTGGAGCCTGAACGCCTTCGAGAACCAGATCGACGACCTGATCGTCTGGGCCGGCAGCAGCCCGATGCGCCCAGAGAACGTCGAGTCCGCGCGCATTCGCGGGCTGGAGTCCATGGCCCGCACACAACTGGCGGACTGGGACTTGGCCGCCACCCTGACCCTGCTCGACCCGCAGGACCGCAGCGCGCAGAACCACGGCCACCAGTTGGCGCGGCGGGCCAAGCGCACCTTCAACCTGGATGCGGATCGCCGTTTGGGTGACTTCGGCGTCGGCGCGACCCTGTTCGCCGCCAGCCAGCGCTTCGACTCCGCCAGCAACGACGAGGAATCGCGCCTGCCGGGCTATGCCCTGGTGGACCTGCGTGGCGAATACCACATCGATGCCGAATGGCGCATGCAGGCCAAGATCAGCAACCTGTTCGACCGCGACTACGAAACCGCGCAGACCTACGAACAGCCCGGTCGTGTCTTCTATGTCACCCTGCGCTACCAAGCGCTCTAAGTTAGGAGATCCGTCATGCCGGTACTTTCCACTCGCAACCAGCTGCTGATTGGCCTGCTGCTGGCCCTGCTGATGGCTGTGACCCGCGGCCAGCACTTCGCCACGCTGAACCTGCCCAGCGCCAGCTGGGCGGTGTTCTTCCTTGCCGGCGTCCTGCTGCGCCCGCGCTGGGTGTTCCCGGCGCTGTTCGCCCTGGCGACGCTGCTGGACTTCGGCATGGTCGCCAGCGGCAGCGTCAGTGACTGGTGCACCTCGTCCGCCTACTGGATGCTGGTGCCGGCCTACGCCGCGTTATGGCTGGGCGGCCGGCTGTATGCCGGCTGGCATCGCGAGCAGGCCGCCAGCCTGGTGGTATTGGCGGTGACCGTGCTGGTGGCCGCCTTCATCTGCCACCTGCTGTCCAGCGGCGGTTTCTACTTCGTCTCCGGGCGTTACCCGGAGCCGAGCCTGGCCGGCTTCCTGCCGCGCATCGGCCATTACTACCCGCGCTTTCTCGGCAACATGGCGCTGTATGTCGGCATGGCGAGCCTGCTGTATGTCGGCTGGCGCGCGGCTGGCGGCGTGAAGCCACGAGTCGTCGGCTGATGGCGGTGCGCGCGTGCCCGGCCCTGCTGATTGCCGCCCCGGCATCCGGTCAGGGCAAGACCACCGTCACCGCCGCACTGGCGCGTCTGCATGTGCGGGCCGGGCGGCGGGTGCGGGTGTTCAAGTGCGGCCCGGATTTTCTCGACCCGATGATCCTGCAGCGCGCCAGCGGCGCGCCGGTGTACCAGCTCGACCTGTGGATGGTCGGCGAGGCCGAGTCGCGGCGTCTGCTCTGGCAGGCGGCGGGGGAGGCCGACCTGATCCTGATCGAAGGCGTGATGGGGCTGTTCGACGGCCAGCCCTCGGCAGCCGACCTGGCGCGGCGTTTCGGCGTGCCGGTACTCGGCGTGATCGACGCCAGCGCCATGGCGCAGACTTTCGCCGCCGTGGCCCATGGTCTGGCCAGTTTCCAGCCGGACCTGCCCTTTGCCGGCGTGCTGGCCAATCGCACCGGCAGCGCCACGCATGCCGAGCTGCTGCGTGCCTGTCTGCCAGAGGCGCTGTCCTGGTATGGCGCCTTGCCGCGCAGCGGCGAGATGGAACTGCCGAGCCGCCACCTGGGCCTGGTGCAGGCCGAGGAGCTGCCTGATCTGGATGCGCGTCTGGATGCCGCCGCCGACGCCCTGCTGGCCAGCGCCGGGGCCGTGCTGCCGGCGCCGGTGAACTTTGCCGCGCCATCCGCCGCACCGCTTGAACCCTGGCTGCGCGGTGTGCGCATCGGCGTGGCGCGCGACAGCAGTTTCGCCTTCCTCTACCAGGCCAACCTCGACCTGCTGCAGGCGCTCGGCGCCGAACTGGTGTGCTTCTCGCCGCTGACGGACGCTACCCTGCCGGCGGTGGATAGCCTGTACCTGCCCGGCGGCTACCCGGAACTGCACCTGCAACAGCTGGCCGGTAACCAGCCGATGCTGGCGGCGATTCGTGAGCATCACAGGGCGGGCAAACCCATCCTCGCCGAGTGCGGCGGCATGCTCTATCTGCTGCAGGCACTGACTGACAAACAGGGCGAACGTGCCGAACTGGTCGGGCTGCTACCGGGCGCGGCGAGGATGCAGCCGCGCCTGGCCGCGCTGGCGTTGCAGCAAGTCGAGCTGCCGCAGGGCCGCCTGCGCGGGCATACTTACCACCATTCGACGCTGGACTGCCGGTTGCAGCCCAGCGCCAGGGGCGCCTGCCCCAATCAGCGACGCACAGCCGAAGCGGTCTACCAGATAGGGCGCCTCACCGCGTCCTACATCCACTTCTACCTGCCGTCCAACCCGCGGGCGGCGGCCGAGCTATTGCTGCCATGACCGATCACGCCTACCGCCCCGAGGAGCGCGCCGCCATCTACCGCGCCATTGCCGAGCGCCGCGACATGCGCCACTTCGCCGGTGGCAAGGTGGCGCCGGAGCTGCTGCAGCGCCTGCTGGCGGCGGCGCACCAGGCGCCCAGCGTCGGCCTGATGCAGCCCTGGCGCTTTATTCGCATTACCCGACCGCCGCTGCGCGAGGCCATTCATGGCCTGGCCGAGGCCGAGCGTGTACGCACCGCCGAGGCCCTGGGCGAGCGCAGCGACGAATTCATGCGGCTCAAGGTCGAGGGCATCCGCGATTGCGCCGAACTGCTGGTGGCGGCGCTGATGGACGGCCGCGAGGCCCATGTGTTCGGCCGCCGGACCTTGCCGCAGATGGACCTGGCCTCGCTCAGCTGCGCCATCCAGAACCTCTGGCTGGCGGCGCGTGCCGAGGGTCTGGGCATGGGCTGGGTGTCGCTGTTCGAGCCCGAGGCCCTGGGCGAGCTGCTCGGCATGCCGGCCGGCAGCCAGCCGGTGGCGGTGCTGTGCCTGGGGCCGGTGCATGAGTTCTATGAGCGGCCGATGCTGGTGGAGGAGGGCTGGGCCGAGGAGCGACCGCTGGCGGAGCTGCTGTTCACCGACAGCTGGGGACAGCGATGAGCCTGGTACTGGCGGTACTGGCCGGGCTGGGCCTGGATGCCTGGCTCGGCGAGCTACGACGCTGGCACCCGCTGGTGGGTTTCGGCAACCTGGCCCAGCGTATCGAGCAGCGTCTCAATGCCGGCGGGCGTGGCTGGCGCAGCCACGGTGTCACCGGCTGGTGCCTGGCCGTGCTGCCGGCGGTGGCGCTGGTCTGGCTGCTGAGTCTTTCCAGCCTGGGCTGGCTGGTCGAGGTCCTTGCCCTGTATTTCGCCGTGGGTCTTAAAAGCCTGGCCCAGCACGCGCTGCCGGTGGCCCAGGCCCTGCGCCTGGGACAGCTGGACGAGGCGCGCCAGCGCGTCGGCTACCTGGTCAGCCGCCGCACCCGCGAGCTGGACGCCACCGCCGTGGCCCGCGCCGGCACCGAGTCGGTGCTGGAGAACGGTTCCGATGCCGTCTTCGCCGCGCTGTTCTGGTTCTGCCTGCTCGGTGCGCCGGGCGTGGTGCTGTATCGCCTGAGCAATACCCTGGACGCCATGTGGGGCTATCGCAACGAGCGTTTCGAACGCTTCGGCTGGGTGGCGGCGAAGATCGACGATGTGCTCAATTACGTGCCGGCACGCCTGGTGGCACTGACCTATGCGCTGCTCGGCCAGACTGCCCGCGCGCTGCGTTGCTGGCGCGTTCAGGCGCCGCTGTGGGACAGCCCCAACGCCGGCCCGGTGATGGCTGCCGGTGCCGGCGCGCTGGGAGTGCGCCTGGGGGGCGCGGCGGTCTACCACGGCATCGAGGAACAGCGCCCGCAGCTGGGCGAGGGTACCGAGGCGCAGGCGCGGGATATCGACCGGGCACTGAATCTGGTGTATGCCGGCGTGGGCCTGTGGCTGCTGGTATTGAGCGTGGGAGGAGCCTGGCTTGCTTGAGCATGGCGGTCGTTTGCGCCTGGCGGCGCAGCAATTCGGCATCGAACTGAACCAGTGGCTGGACCTGTCCACCGGCATCGCGCCCTATCCCTGGCCGCTGCCGACGATTTCGGCGGGCGCCTGGAATCGCCTGCCGGAACTGGACGATGGCCTGGAAGCCGCCGCGCGCGACTACTACGGCGTGCAGGCGCTGCTGCCGGTCGCCGGCTCGCAGGCGGCCATCCAGGTGCTGCCGCGGCTGCGTGGCGAGTCGCGGGTCGGCATCGTCGCACCGGCCTATGCCGAACATGCCCAGGCCTGGCGCCGCGAGGGCCATCGCCTGCAGGAGATCAGCGAAGGCTCCGTGCATCGTGCGCTGGAGCGCCTGGACGTGCTGGTCGTGGTCAACCCCGGCAACCCTGCTGGGCGGCGGATCGAGCCGGAACTCTTGCTGAGCTGGCAGGCGCAGCTGGCCGCGCGCGGTGGCTGGCTGCTGGTGGACGAAGCCTTTATCGACTGTACGCCCGAGCTGAGCATGGCTGCCCATAGCCAGCTGCCGGGGCTGATCGTGCTGCGCTCGTTCGGCAAGTTCTTCGGCCTGGCCGGTATGCGCCTGGGCTTTGTGCTGGCCGAGCCGGCACTGCTGGCGCGGCTGGATGAACAGCTTGGCCCCTGGGCTGTGGCCGGGCCGACCCGCGAGGTGGCGCGTGCTGCGTTGCTGGATGGTGCGCAACAGGCGTATCAGCGCCAGCGCCTGCAGGCCGACGGGCTGCGCCTGGCGGTGCTGCTCAGCCAGTTCGGCCTGCCTCCGGCGGGCGGCACCTCGCTGTTCCAGTTGGTGCTGCACGAGCGGCCGCCCGAGCTGCACGCGTTCCTCGCCCGGCGCGGCATTCTGGTGCGGCTGATCACTGCGCCGCCAGGACTGCGTTTCGGTCTGCCGGGCGACGAGGCGGGTTGGGCCCGGCTGGAGCAGGCACTCAAGGAGTACCGTTCGTGACTGCGACACTCATGGTCCAGGGCACCACCTCCGATGCCGGAAAGAGCACCCTGGTGACCGCCCTGTGCCGCTGGCTCAAGCGCCAGGGCGTCAGCGTGGTGCCGTTCAAGCCGCAGAACATGGCGCTGAACAGCGCGGTGACCGCCGATGGCGGCGAAATAGGCCGTGCTCAGGCGGTGCAGGCCCAGGCCGCAGGGCTGCAAGCACACACCGATATGAACCCGGTGTTGCTCAAGCCCAATTCCGACACCGGCGCCCAGGTGATCATCCACGGTCGCGCCATCGGCAACATGCATGCCGTGGCCTACCACGACTACAAACGGGTCGCTCGCGAGGCGGTGCTCGAATCCCATGCGCGCCTGGCCGCACAGTACCCGGTGGTGATGGTGGAGGGCGCCGGCTCGCCGGCCGAGATCAATCTGCGCGAAGGCGATATCGCCAATATGGGCTTTGCCGAGGCGGTGGATTGTCCGGTGATACTGATCGCCGATATCGACAAGGGCGGCGTGTTCGCCCACCTGGTCGGCACCCTGGAACTGCTTGCGCCGAGTGAGCAGGCGCGGATCAAGGGCTTCGTCATCAACCGCTTTCGCGGTGACATCGCCCTGCTGCAGCCCGGGCTGGACTGGCTGGAGCAACGCACCGGCAAGCCGGTGCTCGGCGTGCTGCCGTACCTTATGGACTTCCATCTGGAAGCTGAGGATGCGGTGCAGGTGCTGCAGCCGGACAAGGAACAGGAAGTCCTGCGCGTGGCCGTGCCGGTGCTGCCGCGGATCAGCAACCACACCGACTTCGACCCGCTGCGCCTGCACCCGCAGGTGGATCTGCAGTTCATCGGCCCCGGTCAGGCCATCCCGCCGGCCGACCTGATCATCCTGCCCGGCTCGAAGAGCGTGCGTGCCGACCTGGCGCGCCTGCGCGAGCAGGGTTGGGACGCCGCCATCGCCCGCCACCTGCGCTACGGCGGCAAGGTTCTCGGTATCTGCGGCGGCCTGCAGATGCTCGGCATGCGCATCGATGATCCCCATGGCCTGGAAGGCGAGGCTGGCAGCAGCACTGGTCTCGGCCTGCTCGACTACACCACGGTGCTGGAGCCGGAGAAGCAGCTGCGCAATGTGCGTGGGCAACTGACGCTGGAGGGGCTGGCGGTCAGCGGCTACGAGATTCATGCCGGGGTCAGCCATGGCCCGGCGCTCGCTTCGCCCGCGGTGCAACTGGACGATGGTCGCTGTGATGGCGCCATCAGCGCCGACTGCCAGGTCATGGCCACCTACCTGCATGGCGTATTCGAACAACCGGCGGCCTGTGCTGCGTTGCTGCGCTGGGCCGGCCTGCGCGAGGCGCGGCAGGTGGATTACCATGCCCGCCGCGAACGCGATATCGAGCGCCTGGCCGATCTGGTCGAGGCGCATCTGGACACCCGCAAGCTCCGCGAGCTATGCGGGCTGTAGCTGTTGTGGGAGCGGCTTCAGCCGCGATGCTGGCAGAACCCGCCCCCGCTGTTTTCCGAGAGGGCTCTTCATGCTTGATCTGATCCTCGGTGGCGCACGCTCCGGCAAGAGCCGCCTGGCCGAGAAGCTGGCCATTCAAAGCGGCCTGGCCGTCACCTATATCGCCACCAGCCAGGCGCTGGATGGCGAAATGAGCGCTCGCATCGCCCATCACCGCGAACGGCGTCCGGCCGAGTGGGCACTGGTCGAGGAGCCCATCGAGCTGGGCCGGGTGCTGCGCGAGCACGCCGCGCCCGAGCGCTGCCTGCTGGTCGACTGCCTGACCCTGTGGCTGACCAATCTGCTGATGCTGGACGACGACACTCGCCTGGCCATGCAGCGCGATGCCTTTCTGGAGAGCCTGGGCGAGCTGCCGGGTCGCATCGTCCTGGTCAGCAACGAGACCGGCCTGGGCGTGGTACCGCTGGGCGAGCTGACCCGCCGCTATGTCGATGAGGCCGGCTGGCTGCACCAGGCGGTGGCCGAGCGCGCCGAGCGCGTGCAGTTCTGCGTGGCCGGCCTGCCCATGTTGCTCAAAGGAGAGCCGTTATGACCGCTGCAATCTGGTGGCAAGAACCTTGCCGCCAGCCTGATGCCATAGCTGAGGCCGCCGCCCTGGCGCGCCAGGCGCAGCTGACCAAACCGACCGGCGCCCTCGGTGCGCTGGAGACGCTGGCCGTGCGCCTGGCCGCGTTGCAGGGGCGGGAGAAGCCGGTGATCAGCAACCCGCAGCTGGCCCTGTTCGCCGGCGACCACGGGGTGGTGGCCGAGGGTGTGTCTGCCTACCCGCAGGCAGTCACCGCGCAGATGCTGGCCAACTTTGTCAGCGGTGGTGCGGCCGTCAGCGTGCTGGCGCGCGAGCAGGGCATGCCGCTGCGCCTGATCGATCTGGGCACCATCGATCCCGAGCTGGAGCTGCCCGGTGTGCGCCACCTGCGCCTGGGCTCCGGCACCGCCAACTTCGCCGTCGACGCGGCGATGACTGCCGAGCAATGCAGGGCCGCGCTGCAGGCCGGTCGCGATAGCGTGCTGGAGGCCCAGGCCGCCGGCTGCGACCTGTTCCTCGCCGGCGAGATGGGCATCGGCAATACCAGCGCCGCCACGGCGTTGGCTTGCGCCCTGAGTGATCTGACGCCGGTGCAGCTGACCGGCCCCGGCACCGGGCTGGATAGCGCCGGCGTCCGTCACAAGCAGGCCGTGATCGAGCGCGCCCTGGCGCTGCACGGCGCGCAGCTGGGTGAGCCGTTCGAAGCCTTGCGCCGGGTTGGTGGCTTCGAGCTGGCGGCCCTGACCGGTGCCTACCTGACCTGCGCCCAGCTCGGCATTGCGGCCGTGGTCGATGGCTTTATCTGCTCGGCCGCGGCGCTCTGCGCGCTACGCCTGAACCCCGGTGTGCAACCCTGGCTGCTGTTCGCCCATGCCGGCGCCGAGCCGGGCCATGCCGCCGTGCTTGCCGAGCTGGGTGCCGAGCCGTTGCTCGACCTTGGCCTGCGCCTGGGCGAGGGCAGTGGCGCGGCCCTGGCACTGCCGCTGATCAAGCTGGCCTGTGCGCTGCACGGCAGCATGGCAACCTTTTCCGAAGCACTGGTCGAGGACCGTTCATGACTCTTTTCCTGGATATGCTGCGTCACGGCACCACCGTGGCTGGCCCCGGTTTTCGCGGCAGCAGCGACGATGCCCTGAGCGAGCAGGGCTACCAACAAATGCACGATGCGTTGGCCGGCCAGGCTGGCTGGGACCTGGTGATCAGCTCGCCGCTGCAGCGCTGCGCCGTCTTCGCCGCGCAATATGCCGAAGGCAATAGCCTGCCGCTGCGCATCGACGCGGACCTGCGCGAGCTGCATTTCGGCGCCTGGGAAGGGCGCAACTCGGCGGAAATCCTTCTGGAAGATCCCGAGGCCCTGGGCCAGTTCTGGAACGATCCCTATGGTTTCACACCGCCCGAAGCCGAGCCGGTGCGTGACTTCGCCAACCGCGTACTCGGCGCTGTCGAGCGTCTGCAGGTTGAGCTGGCGGGCCAGCGCGTGCTGCTGGTGACCCATGGCGGGGTGATGCGCCTGCTGCTGGCGCGCGCCCGTGGCCTGCCGGAGAGCCAGCTGCTGCAGGTGGAGGTCGGGTACGGCGCGCTGCATGGCCTGCAGGTCGGCGCCAATCTGGCCCTGAGCGAAGCCTGATGTTGCCGCTGCCGGCGCTCATTGCCCTGCAGTTCCTTACCCGCCTGCCAGTGAGCCTGCCGGGCATGCCTGCGCCCGAGCAGGTCGGCCGCTCGCTGCTCTGGTATCCGGCGGTCGGGGTGCTGATTGGCGCACTGCTACTGGGGTTGCATGTCGTGCTCGGCATGACACTGCCCTTGCTGCAGGCGGCGATTCTGCTGGCGGTCTGGGTCGGACTCTCCGGTGGCCTGCATCTCGATGGTCTGGCCGACACGGCGGATGCCTGGGTGGGCGGCTATGGCGACCGTGAGCGCACCCTGGCGATCATGAAGGACCCGCGCAGCGGGCCGATTGCCGTGGTGCTGCTGGTGCTGGTGTTGCTGCTCAAGTTCGCCGCGCTGGTGGTGCTGCTGGAGCAGGGCGCCTGGGCCGGCTTGTTGCTGGCTCCCTGGCTGGGGCGGTCAGTGCTGCCACTGTTGCTGATGACCACGCCCTATGTGCGTGCCGGCGGTCTGGGGGCGGCGCTGAGCGAACATCTGCCCCGCGAGCGCCTGCCCTGGGTGTTGGCGACGCACGGGCTGGCCATGCTGCTGCTGAGCTGGAGTGCAGTGCTTGCGCTGCTGGCGGCGGCCCTGGTGTTCTGGCTGCTGCGGCGTGCCTTTCTCGCCCGCCTGGGAGGCACCACGGGGGATACGGCCGGTGCACTGCTGGAGCTGGTCGAGTGTGCAGTGCTGCTGGTCCTGGCACTGTTCTAAGTTCGCGGTTCAAACACGGGTTTGCCATCTGTGCTGTCGGCTTGCCCGCTAACTGTATCTGTCTGTTCGGTCGATGCGGGTATATACCTGTATTCATGTTGCCGACCCATTGCCTCTGTACCAAATTGCGCCGCGCCAGCCGTGGTGTGACCCGCCTCTACGACGACGCCCTGGCGCTGGTCGGGCTGAATGCCGCGCAATTTTCCCTGCTGCGCAACCTGCAGCGCCTCGGGCAGCCGAGCATCACCTGCCTGGCCGAGGCCATGGGCCTGGACCGCAGCACCCTGGGGCGCAACCTCAAGGTGGTGCAGGGCATGGGGTTGGTGGCGCTGGGCGAGGGCAGCGACCAGCGTAGCCGGCAAGTGGCGCTGAGTGAGGCTGGCCTGCGGGTGCTGGAGCATGGCGCACCGCTGTGGGAGCAGGCTCAACAGGCACTGGCGAAGCGCCTGGGCGCGGACAAGCGGGCGGAGCTGATGATGCTGCTCGATGATCTGGAAACCATCGATTGACGGGCGCGGCCCGCGGAGACGACGCAGATGAATGATTCCACGCACGGCGCATCCTGGCGCACGGCGGGCTGGGTGCTCCTCGGCGCATCGCTGGTGTTGGCCCTGTCCCTGGGCATTCGCCACGGCTTCGGCCTGTTCCTGGCACCGATGAGCAGTGAGTACGGCTGGGGCCGCGAGACCTTTGCCTTCGCCATCGCTCTGCAGAACCTGATCTGGGGGCTGGCCCAGCCGGTGACCGGCGCCATCGCCGACCGTTTCGGCGCGCGGCGAGTAATCGTAGTGGGCGGGCTGCTGTATGCCGTCGGCCTGGGACTGATGGCCAGCTCGGACTCGGCCTGGTCGCTGTCGCTCAGTGCCGGCCTGCTGATCGGTATCGGCCTGTCCGGCACTTCGTTCTCCGTGCTGCTTGGCGTGGTGGGGCGTGCCCTACCACCGGAGAAACGCAGCCTGGGCATGGGCGTTGCCGCGGCGGCCGGCTCTTTCGGCCAGTTCGCCATGCTGCCGGGCAGTCTGGGGTTGATCGGCTGGCTGGGCTGGTCGTCGGCGCTGTTGGCGCTGGGGCTGCTGGTGGCCTTGATCGCGCCGCTGGCGCTGATGATCCGCGACCAGCCGCTACCGGCTGTGGCCGGCACCGAACAGAGCCTCGGCGAGGCATTGCGCGAGGCCTGCAGTCACTCGGGGTTCTGGTTGCTTGCCCTGGGCTTTTTCGTCTGTGGTTTCCAGGTGGTATTCATCGGCGTGCACCTGCCCTCGTATCTGGTCGATCAGCATCTGCCGGCCTCGGTCGGCACCACGGTGCTGGCGCTGGTGGGGCTGTTCAATATCTTCGGCACCTACGTGGCAGGTTGGCTCGGTGGGCGTATGTCCAAGCCGCGTTTGCTCAGCGGCCTGTACCTGCTGCGCACGCTGGTGATCGTCGCCTTCGTCTACTCGCCGCTGACCGAGTGGAGCGCCTATGCCTTCGGTATGGCCATGGGCTTTCTCTGGCTGTCCACGGTGCCGTTGACCAATGGCACGGTGGCCACCCTGTTCGGCGTACGCAACCTGTCCATGCTCGGCGGCATCGTGTTCCTGTTCCACCAGCTCGGCTCTTTCCTCGGTGGCTGGCTGGGCGGCTATCTGTACGATCACACCGGCAGTTACGACATGGTCTGGCAGCTGGCGATCCTCTTCGGCCTGCTGGCCGCGGCGCTCAACTGGCCGGTGCGTG
Source organism: Pseudomonas sp. GOM6 (assembly GCF_029537485.1). Classification (GTDB taxonomy): domain Bacteria; phylum Pseudomonadota; class Gammaproteobacteria; order Pseudomonadales; family Pseudomonadaceae; genus Aquipseudomonas. The sequence goes on along the minus strand of NZ_JARPUS010000007.1, from coordinate 66,858 downwards.
AGCAGCCGGTAGCGCGCCTGCGCGCTGGGGAGCTGGTGTGAGTCGCAAGGCCCTTGCCGGCGGTGGCCTGCTTCTGCTCGCTGCCCTGCTGGTGCTGGCCTGGTGGGGATGGCGCCAAGGCGGCCTGGCCTTGCTGCAGATGGGTATGAGCCTGTGCTGAGGATTGCCCGAGAGCGCCTGGACGAGTAGCGTGGAGGCCTTGCTGCCTTTGAGGTTGTCCCGATGATGACGCGATTCGCCGCGCTTGCTCTATCTCTGTCTGCCATGCCGCTGTGGGCGGCCGAGTGTCCGCCCTTGCTGAAGGATCAGGCGCCACTGCAGCAGTTGCGCAGCAAGGAGCAGATTGATCTGTGCCAGCGCTTCGCCGGCAAGCCGCTGGTGGTGGTCAATACCGCCAGCCACTGTGGTTTCACGCCGCAGTTCAAAGGGCTCGAAGCGCTCTACCAGCGCTACAAGGATCAGGGCTTGGAAGTATTGGGCGTGCCTTCCGATGACTTCCGCCAGGAGGCCGATACCACCGAGGAAACCGCCAAGGTGTGCTTCATCAACTACGGCGTGACCTTTGCCATGAGCGAGCCGCAGCCGGTCAGCGGTGCGGATGCGGTGCCGCTGTTCCGCGAGCTGGCCGAACAGAGCAGCGCGCCACGCTGGAACTTTTACAAGTACGTGGTGGGGCGTGACGGCAAGGTGATCGCCAGCTTTTCCAGCCTGACCAAGCCGGACGACGAGGATCTGATCGCCGCGGTGGAACAGGCCATCGCTCAGCCGCAGACGGAGGCGGCTCAGTAGTTTCCAGGCAAGAAAAAGCCGGGCTACTGCCCGGCTTTTTTGTGGCCGTGAAACGCGCTTAGAAGCGATAGGTGGCCTGCACACCCAGGCCGTGGGCGCTGTTGCGGTACTCGGCGCTGTAGCCGGGTGCAATGTTGGCGCTCACTGGGCCCGCAGATAGGGTGCGGTCTGGCTGATTGACCGAGGTTTTGCTCTCGCGTAGGTAGGAATAGGCTACATCAATAGTCAGGTCGTCACTTGGCGACCAGCCCGCACCCAGAGAGAACACTTTGCGGTTACCCACTGGAATGCGCACTGTACGGTGGGCATTCTCGGCCGGCGACGGGTCAAAGGCCAAGCCTGTGCGCAGTACCACTTCCGGAGTCAACTGGTACGAGGTGCCGATGGCGTAGGACCAAGTGTCGTGCCACTTCAGCTCTTCGCTAACAGTACCCAGCGGTGCCGGCAGGGTGCCGATGCCTGGAATGGTCAAGTTTGGCGAATTCTCGTTCTCGACGACGATGGCTTCCAAGCGGCTCCAGCGCGTCCAGGTCGAACCCACATAGACAGTCCACTTGTCGCCCAGCTTGTAGCTGATGGAAGTGTCGACGGTCTCAGGCGTGGTGAAGTCCAGGCTGGCGTCGTACTCGCCGTTCAGGGCGCCGAGTACCGTGCCGTTGAAACTGCTGACTTTGGTGCGTCCTTCTAGGGTGTAGTCGACCTTGGAGTGGTAGGTCAGTCCCCAGGTTAGGCTGTCGGTGACGTCGACCATCACGCCGAGATTGAAGCCAACGGCAGTATCGTCGCCCTTGATGTTGACTTTTGAGTCGCCAGAGCCACCCACTGCGGCCAGGGCGCCATCATTTAGGTTGCTGGTCAGCTTGCCTTTGATCTTGTTAATGGTCGGGCCGAAACCGACGGAGACGCGATCATTGATCTTGTAGCTCAGGGTCGGTTGCAGAGTAACTATTTCCACCTTGCTGTAAAGGCCCTTGTAGCGGCCGCCGAAGCTCTTCTCGTAATCGCTGACCAGGGCATAGGGCACGTACATGCCGATACCCCAGCTCCATTGCTCATTGATCGGACTGGTGTAGTAGGCAAAGGGCACTGCAGAGGTGGGCACCATGTCGCCGTCACTGGTACCGGCGCTGGCGTCATCGATATCGATATCGGCCTTGATGACTGCGAAGCCGCCAACCACTTGTGGACGATCCAGCTTGCTGATGCCCGCTGGGTTGCCGAACAGCACGGTGGCGTCCTGGGCGGCGGAGGCGCGGCCGGCGAAGGAGGTACCCATGCCGCTAACGCTTTGTTCGTTGATGGCAATTCCGTTGCCCAGGCTGTGAGTGGAGATCGCACTGACGGTCAGGGCGAGAGAGGTCTTCAACCAGAGGTTTTTCATTAGGGTGCTCACGAACGGCTGGAACAAGGGGCGGCAAACTATAGGTTTTGCCAGGGCTTGCCAACCGCTCTGGAATGCCTTTTTCGTGAAGATTCGTAATCGTATTGGGGATGTGCTGCTGGTCTTTTTGTTGACCGATTAGTCAGTGGTCGTTCAGGCGGCGCGGTACTGTTCGGCAACGCAGTGCTGCCAGGCCTGAATGAAGTCGCGCAAGCGGCCATGCGGGCGGAAGACCTGGCGCCAGACCCGGGCCATGCCGTGCAGATCATCGGCGGCTGGCAGTGGAGCCTGCTCGGTTTCGATCAGTAGCCAGGCGATGGCGGTGGCGTAACGCAGGTTGACGGCCAGCTCCAAGTGGGGGGCGGCGAGAAAGGCGTGCTGACTGGCTAGACCACGTACCAAGCTGGCCAGATCCGGGTCGTGCGCCAGGTGTTGGTCCCAGAGCCGGTGATGGCGTGTTTCGCTGATGTGGTAGAGGCCGTGTCCGTGCGGGTCACTGAGGGCATGACCGAGCGCGGACTGGCTCGCGGCACTGCCAAGCAGAAGGGCTTCGGCGCTGGCTGAGTGGCGCCCTAGATAGAGCAGGGTAGGGCGGATGACATGTTGGCGTAGTTCGCTGGCGGCAATTCCCATGATCCCCTCGCTTAGGGTGCCGGTGGGGCCAGTGCCTGGCAGCTGTTCTTGATTCTAATAAAGGCCCCACCGGGAGCGGGGTTAGCCGCTCGATTTGAAGTGTAGTGCTACAAATCGGTTGTAAAGGGCTGTTTTTAAACTGTTTAAGGCTTTTGGTTGAGGCTTATATACCGGCTGGTGATTAGTGAGCCGTCTTTTGCATAAGGGCTGGCCGCCTGTTGGGTATGAGGGACTTGATGGGTTCGACCTTCAGGTGGGTGAAGGCCACTGGGCCGGCTTTGGTGTTGTTGCCGACGTTTGCTGCACACAGGAGCCGGCTTTGCGCTGCCTCCAGTTGCCGGGCTGACCGTCGGGATACGGCGCGGGCACTTGGCAGTTGATCGCAGCGGCGATGCGCTGCTGCGATCAATCTCGCGGGTTGGCTCAGCGCCCTGGCATCAACATGAGCCGCTTACTGCCGTAGACCTTGTCGAGGTTACCGCTCTGGAAGGGGAAACTCATGTAGCCGCCTTTGAGCCAGGCGTCGATGCCGTCGGCGTAGTGGGGGCTGGCCGGGTTGCCGGACTGGCCGGAGCTGTTGACGCCGATCATCGGCTCGGGCAGCCCGAAGTCGACGATGATGCGCATGGCGGGGATCAGCCACACGTCAAAGTTGTTGCCCCACTCGTATGCCGCCACGTTGAGGGTGCCGTGGTCGCCGCCGGCCGGGAAGGGGCCGCGGTCCAGGTAGCCCTTGATCGAGCCGATCGCGCTGCGCTGGCTGGCGCTCAGGTAGGGCGCCATCTTGGTCGCGTTGCTGGTCCAGCTGTACTGGTGCAGCGCCCCCCACTGCCAGGCGCTGCGGTTGGTGCCGAGTTTGCCTTCCAGGTAGGTGACGGCAGCGGCCAGGCTGCGCGCCATGATCGCCGGCTTGTCTTCCTTCTGCGCGGTCTTCACATCGTCCCAGAACGGACTGTCGTCGCGGCCGAGCAGGTGGTCGGCCTGGGCCGAGTAGCTGTTGTTGGCGGTGTCCACCAGGGCTTGCCAGGCCGGCGAGGTTTCCGAGCCCAGTTCGTCGAGGAAAGTCTGCCGTGCGCTTTCCTGCAGGAAGGCGCTGTACAGCGCGGCATCGGCCGAGGTGGCAGCCATGCGACCGTCGAAGGCCATCAGACGCTTGTAAGCTTCGTCGGCCTTGCTGCGCTCGGTGGCCGGCAGGGCGGCGATGGCTTTTTTCAGTGGCGCGGCCATGCCTGGGGCGTCGAGCATTGCCTGCAGCTTGCCGGCGAAAGGCGTGGTCTGGTCGTACTGCATGGCGATCATGCTTTTCTGGTCATGTCTGCCGGTCCCCGCCAGTTGCGCGATGCGCTCGGCGCGCTCCGGGTAGAACCAGGAATTGGACAGCTGCATGCCGTAGCCACGCGGCACGGTGCGGTGGTTGGCGGTGCCCAGCCAGCCCTGCATCGGGTCCTGATCATAAGGGTGCAGCATGGGGTCAGCGTAGCCGTCCCAGTCATAGGCACCGTCCCAGCCGGGCGAGGGCACCAGCCCCGTGCCCTGTTTGCGGTTGGGGTAGCGGCCAGTGACCTGCCAGCCGATGTGCTGGGCGTCGGCGAACACGATGTTCAGGGCCATAGCGCGCACGTCGCGGGTGGCTTCGAAGGCCTGCTCCACCGACTGCGCGCGGGACAGGTCGAAGAAGGCATCGATCGAGCGGTCTGCCTCGCTCTGGATGCTGCGCAGGGCCAGGCCGTAGCCGCTGGCGAAGGGCAGCGGCTGCAGCGGCATCTTGCGCTCGCCCAGGGCGGAGTTGAGCAGTGGGCCGTGGCGGGTTTCCCAGACAGTCTCACGGATTGGCCGCTGGCCACGGATAAAGAAAGTCTCCTGGCGCTCGCGCGCCGGCTGCCATTTGCCGTCTGCCAGGTAATAGAGGCGGCCACCTTCCTGTTTGACCTTTTCCAGGTACAGGTCCTGGTTGTCGCCCATGACCATGGTCATGCCCCAGGCGAGCTTGCCGTTGAAGCCGGCGACCACCGCCGGCACCCCGGCGATGGAGACGCCGGCGGCCTGGAATTTCGGCGAGCGGATCTGCACGAAATTCCACACCGAGGGCATCGACAGCGGCAGGTGGGTATCGTTGGCCAGCAGGCTCTTGCCGCTGCGGCTGTTCTGCGGGGCGATGGCCCAGTTGTTGGAAGCGGCAACGCCGAGCATGTTCAGTGCCGCGACCTGGCCGGCGGCGTCATTCACTGCGGCCAGTCCCGGAATCTTGCCGGCCAGGCTCAGGCCGCGCAGTTTTTCGGCTTCCTCGAAGGGCAGCGGCTCGTCGGGGTAGGTGGGCAGCAGCCAGGCCAGCTTGTCTGCGCCGACCTTGCCTGCCAGGGTGAGGGCGGCGATTTCTTCCTGCAGGTTCACTGACAGACCGAAGTTGAGCAGGCTGAACAGCAGTACCGAGTCTTCCGGCTTCCAGTAGGCCGGGCGGTAGCCGCTCTCGGCCAGGTCCATCGGCAACTTGTCCCGGTAGCGGAACAGGTAGGCGTTGACGCCGCGGGCGTAGACCTCGAAGAACTTCTTGATCCGCGGTGAGGCATTTTTGTATAGCACCTCGGACTGGGCACGCAGGTTGACCGTGCGCATGAAGCGGTCGATTTCCAGCACGCCTGGGCCGTTCATCTCCGCCAGGCGGCCCTCGGCCAACAGGCGCATGCCGACCATCTGGCTCAGGCGGTCGGCAGCATGCACGTAGCCCAGGGTGAACAGGGCATCATGGAAGGTGGTGGTCTCGATCAGCGGCATGCCCAGCGCGTTGCGCCGTACCACCACGCTCTGCGCCAGACCCTGGACGCGGACGATGCCCTGGTCTGGGTGCACGCTGTCGGCATAACGACTGTTGAGAAATGACTGGCAGCCACCGAGCAGCAGGCTGCTACCCAGGGTGGCGAGGACGGTAAGACGAAGGAAGCGCGAACCCATGACTGGCTCCTGGCGCGGGAGACGGATGATGGGTGCGAATTGTAGAGGGCGAACGTGAAGCAGAGTAGGGGCGCGACAGGGCGGTAAGCCCTGTCGACCATCAGTTCAGATCAGGCGCCGTGGCACTTCTTGAACTTCTTCTGGCTGCCGCAGGGGCAGGGGTCGTTGCGGCCGACTTCCTTCAGCGGATTGCGCACCGGCTCCTGGTGATGATGGTTGCAGTGCGGGCCGTGCACATGACCGTCATCGTGATGATGATCGTGGTCGTGGTTGCAATCGGGGCCGTGGACGTGGGGTTGCTGAGTCATGACGCTCACTCCGGGATGTAATCGCCGGGGATTATCTCGCCATTGCGCTGTAGATGCACGTTGCGGCCAAACAGCCAGCTACCGGCCTTGACCTCGCCGCGCAGCTGGTAGCGAATGGCTTGTTCGGGGTTTTCCAGGGACTTGACCAGTTTTTTGAGGTGACGCCAGAGATTGGTGCGCACCGCCACCTCGTAGTCGCTGCGGCCGTGGGCAGGTACTTCGATGGAGTGGCTGGACTTGCCGTTTGCTAGCGGTACACCGTTGAGCTGAATGTCGTAGATCAGGCCGCGAATAGCTAGCGCCGTGTCGTTGGGGTTGTCGATGCGAAAGCGCAGGCTGAAGCGTTGCTCGTGCAGGCGCGCTTTAATCACGTCGACCTTGACCAGATGGACGTGAGGGTCCTGAAAATCGCTGGCAAACCAACTGGCACAACCACTTAGGCTGGTGGCCAGTAGCATCAGCAATGTCAGGGCGATAGTTGTTGTATGTGGCGCCCGTATAAGCATCGAGAAACTCCAATGGTTGCCGCAGTGTAACAAGCGTGTACTGGCTGGCTAGCTGCAGTGCGGGGAAAAACTGCGCCATACTGAGGCCCGAATTGGACGGGAGTGTGACCATGAGTCTTTACGAGATTGCCTTCTCCGGGCAGGTGGTGCCCGGAGCTGCCGTAGAGCAGGTGAAGGCGAACCTGGCGCGGCTGTTTCAGGCTGACGAGCAGCGCATTGCCTTGCTGTTCTCCGGACGGCGCATCGTGATCAAAAGCGGGCTGGATGCGGCGGGTGCCGAGAAGTATCGCTCGACCATGGAGCGCGCCGGTGCAATAGCCCTGGTACAGGCCCTGCAGGTGGAGGAGGTGGATATGGCGCCGCCACCTGCCGTGCCGGAGCCTGCACCAGCTCCCGTCCCCGTCCCCGTCCCCGCCCCTGCTCCTGCTTCGACGAGTGGCAGTACCCGGGTGATCCCCCGCGATGAATACATGGCGGCTTTTAGTGAAGTCGAAGCACCGGATTTCGGCATTGCCCCGGTCGGTGCCGATTTGCAGGATGCCAAGCCACCAGCGCAGGCGCCGCAGGTCGATATGTCGCAATTCAGTCTGGCTCCGGTCGGCAGTGATATGGGCCAGGCCAAGAATGCTCCGCCAGCGCCTCCACCGGATACTTCGCACCTCAAGCTGCAGGAATAAACACCGAGGCCCGCTGATGCGGGCCTCGTGCTATGGCGTGGTCTGGTCTATGCCGGTGTGCACCGCGGCCATCTGTCGTTGCTGGCGCATGCACTTCTCTCTGTTGTTTTCGACTCCCGAAGACTTTTCTTTTAGCTCATATAAGCGCTGCAGCACTTCTTGAATTTCTGCCCGCTGCCGCAGGGGCAGGCGTCATTGCGGCCCACCTTGAGGGCGACGGTTGGATCAATGAAATACCAGCGCCCGTTGCGCTGCACGAAGGCTGAGCGTTCGCGATGACTGTGTTGGCTGGTGCCGTCGTGCCAGCTGGCGGTGAACGTGACGAAGGCGTGCTCTGGTTGTGCGCCAATCACCTCGCTGCTTTCCACCTCGAGCCCGAGCCAGGTACTGCCCAGGCTCCAGGCGCGAATGCCGGCCAGATCCAGACCGCTCTGCTGGGCGGGCAGGGTGGTGTCGCGCAGGTAGTCGATCAGGCCCAGCACATAGGCGCTGTAGCGTGAGCGCATCAGGGCCTCTGCGCTGGGAGCGGGAGTGCCCTGGTGATATTTGTCGCAACAGGCTTCCAGCGGGTCGCCGCTACCGCAGTGGCACGTCTGGTTCATGGAGTTACCACCAGTATTTGCCAAAGTTTTCCGGGTTGGCCCAGAACTTGGCATTCAGCCAGTCAGGTACCTGTTTGTAATCATGCAGGTCGTAGGTGAACAGGTGCAGCACCTGCTCGTCCCGCTTGAAGCGCTCGCTGTCTTGCAGGGCCAGGGCGAAGAAATCGGTTTCTTCCCAGTCGCAGGCGTCCAGGTCGACCAGCACGGCCAGCCTGCTGGCATTGAGGTTGCGAATACCACCCAGCAGTTCCAATGCGGTGCGTTTGGGCAGGTGCTCCAGGCAGTCCACGATCAGTGCCAGGTCGTAGCGCTGGGCTGCCAGTTCAGCCGGCAATGCGCCGGCATCGGCATGGGCCAGTACGGACCCTGGGTGAGCCTGGTGAAATGCCTCCAGGGCAGGCAATTGGCTGGCGCCTACCAGTAGCACGCGCTGCGGCATGTGGTGATCGAGCAACGCTGCAATTGACTGTTGGGGGGTGCGGGGGGATAGGTTCTGACTCATCGACGGGTTCCCTAAAGCGAACAGCAAGCCTATCGCGTCGAGAAAATTTGGCCTAGCTGTGGAAGTAGGCCCGGAAACTGCCTATAACTAGCGGATAGTAAGGAAGCAATCTTTACTTCTTTGCTGTCGGTTCCATGCCGATTTCCCTCAGGAGACCTAAGAAATGAGTATCACAAGGAAAGCAGTACCTCTGATCCTGGCAAGCGGCCTGTTGACCGGTTGTGCCGGTATTCAGAAAACCGATTGGCCAACCTGCGCCGCCGTTGGCGGTGTGACAGGCGCAGCGCTGGGCGCTATTGAAAGTTCCGAATGGGCGGGTGGTGGTGCCCTGTTGGGTGCTGGCCTGGCCGCAGCCTATTGCTGGGTGCATGGCGCCGAGGAGCAGGTTGTTGTCGAGGAAGTGGTGGTTGAAGAAGTTGTTCCTGAGCCTGCCGAGCCGGTACGTGTCGAGCTGGACGTCAAGTTCGACTTCGACAAGGCCGTGGTCAAGGAAGAAAGCCAAGGCGACATCAAGTCCCTGGCCGACTTCATGAGCCAGTACCCGCAAACCACTACCGTGGTTGAAGGTCACACTGACTCCGTCGGTACCGATGCCTACAACCAGGGCCTGTCCGAGCGCCGTGCCAACGCCGTGCGCGACGTACTGGTCGATCAGTATGGCGTAGGTGCCGATCGTGTGAGCTCGGTGGGTTATGGCGAAAGCCGTCCGGTGGCTGACAACGCCACTGCTGAAGGTCGTGCCATCAACCGTCGCGTTGAGGCCGAAGTAGAAGCTCGCCCCTAAGTAACCGAGGCCCGGAATGACGACTGTCGATAGGTCGTCAACCGGGCGTTGGCTTGTACACTTTGGGGGACGGGTCTTTACTCCTGTGTTACCGGTAGTCAACCGGTGACACAGGAGATCCCCGCCATGAGAACAAGACTCTCAAGGGCTGCAGTACCCCTTCTCTTGGTCAGCAGTGTTCTTTCTGGTTGTACCACGACTTCCAGTACGGGAGACGCGCCACTCAACCAAGGGAACTGGCCTATTTGCACCGTGCTGGGCGGCTTAGCCGGCGGTGGTCTTGGTGCAATCGAAAGTTCTACCTGGGCAGCTGGAGGTGCAGTGGCTGGTGCCATTATTGGCACTCTGGTTTGCTATGCCCAGGATGGTGACGAGGATGGCGATGGTGTGCATGACCGTCGTGATCGTTGCCCCGAAACGCCTCCCGACACTGAAGTGCGTCATAACGGCTGTCCGCTGCCGGAATATCCGGATACCGCGGCGCCCATGGAGCCGATTGTCGAAGCGACTGACGCGGTACGTGTCGAGTTGGATGTCAAATTCGACTTCGACAAGTCTGTGGTCAAGGAAGACAGCATGGCTGATATCCAGAGCCTGGCTGACTTCATGAAGCAGTACCCGCAGACCTCGACCGTGGTCGAAGGCCATACCGACTCCGTAGGCTCCGATGCCTACAACCAAGGGCTCTCCGAGCGCCGTGCCAATGCGGTGCGTGACGTACTGGTCAACCAGTATGGCGTGGAGGGTGATCGGGTGTCGTCGGTGGGTTATGGCGAGTCCAGGCCGGTTGCCGACAATGAAACCGACGAGGGTCGAGCCGTCAATCGCCGAGTGGAGGCGGCGGTCGAGGCGCAGCCATGAGTCGCCACGTTTGTTAGTGCAAGTAACTCCTGCGCTGCCCTTGCACGGTAGCGCAGGAGCTTTTGATCAGAAGCCCGGTCGGGCTGCCGCAATGGCAACCAGTGCCAGTCCCACCAACAGGTTGCTGCCTACCAGGCGGCGAATGTGCCCCAATATTTCGCCACCTTGCGGCCATTGCTGAGACTCAACTGCACGCTTGAGTTGAGGGTATTGCAGCAACTGGATCCGCAGGAACAGCGCCAGCATCACCAGGTACAGCCCCATCATGATCTGTACATAACGCGGTGCGGCTTCGAAGCCGGCGAAGCGTAGATGCAGCATGCCCATGCCGGAAATCGGCAGGACCAGTACGGCGATCCACACCCACAGAAAGAAGCGGCGGAACACTTCCTGCCACAGGGCCAGGCGTTCCGGAGCCTGCAGTTTGGCCACCGCGGCCGGGCGCAGAATCATCCAGGCGAAGAACATGCCGCCAACCCAGATCAGGGCGGCCAGGGTGTGTAGGGAGTAAAGGGCAGCGAATACGGTCATCGGCAGGCTCCGGTTAACGATGGCGCGCGAGCATAACCTATCGGTAAACTACTGAAAATTTATCCAGCCTTTCGCGCCCATGCTCAGCTCCGAACTCAAGTCCCAGATCCAGGGCGCCTACAGCCGTTTCCTCGAAGCCAAGGGGCTCAAGGCCCGCTATGGCCAGCGCCTGATGATCGCCGAAGTGGCGAAGGTGCTTGGCGCGATCAAGACCAATGACGAAGGCCAGCGTGACGGCGAACCGGCGGTGGTGGCGGTGGAGGCGGGTACTGGTACCGGCAAGACGGTCGCCTACAGCCTGGCTGCCATCCCTTCCGCCAAGGCCGCCGGCAAGCGCCTGGTGATCGCCACCGCGACCGTGGCGTTGCAGGAGCAGATCGTGCACAAGGACCTGCCTGACCTGATGCGCAACGCCGGCCTGCAGTTCAGCTTCGCCCTGGCCAAAGGCCGGGGCCGCTACCTGTGCCTGTCCAAACTGGACATGCTGCTGCAGGAAGGCCAGGCGCAGAGTGCCACCGCGCAGATGTTCGAGGAGGAAGGCTTCCGCATCGACGTCGACGAGCAGAGCCAGAAGCTCTACAGCAAGATGATCGAGAAGCTCGCCGGCAACCGCTGGGACGGCGACCGCGACAGCTGGCCCGAGGAGCTGGAAGATCAGGTCTGGGGCACCCTGACCACCGACCACAGCCAGTGCACCAACCGCCACTGCCCGAACTTCCAGCAGTGCGCCTTCTATAAAGCGCGCGAGGGTATGACCAAGGTCGACGTGATCGTCACCAACCACGACATGGTGTTGGCCGACCTGGCCCTGGGCGGTGGCGCCGTGCTGCCCGACCCGCGCGAGACGCTTTATGTGTTCGACGAGGGCCATCACCTGCCAGACAAGGCCATCGGCCACTTCGCTCATTTCACTCGTTTGCGCAGCACCGCCGATTGGCTCGGTCAGGTAGAGAAGAACCTGACCAAGTTGCTGGCCCAGCATCCGCTGCCGGGTGACCTCGGTCGCCTGATCGAACAGGTGCCCGAGCAGGCGCGCGAGTTGCGTACCCAGCAGCAGTTCATGTTCAGCGCCTGCGAGCAGCTGGCTGATTTCCGTGCCGGCGAGGACATGGAAGGCCGCGAGCGCCCGCGTCATCGCTTCGAGGGCGGCCTGGTGCCCGAGCATCTGCGCGATCTGGGCATCGAGCTGAAGAAGGGCTTCGCCAAGCTCACCGACGTGTTTACCCGTCTCACCGAACTGCTCAAGCAGGCCATGGACGACGAGGGCACCAGCCTCGGCCTGGCCAGCCACCAGGCCGAAGAGTGGTACCCACTGTTCGGCAGCCTGCTGGCCCGCGCCCAGGGCAACTGGGAACTGTGGACCGCCTTCACCATCGAGGACCCGGAAGACAGCCCGCCCATGGCACGCTGGCTGACCCTGGCCGAAAGCGGTGCGGCGTTCGATATCGAGGTCAACGCCAGCCCGATCCTGGCCGCCGAGACCCTGCGCCGCAATCTGTGGAATGTCGCTTACGGCGCTCTGGTGACCTCGGCCACCCTGACCGCGCTGGGCACCTTCGACCGCTTCCGCATGCGCTCCGGCTTGCCCAAGGCGGCCGTGACCGCCGTAGTGCCCAGCCCGTTCCACCATGCCGACGCCGGCCTACTGCGGGTGCCGGACCTCAAGGCCGACCCGCGTGACGCCGCCGCCCACACCGCGGCTATCATTCGCGACTTGCCGGAGCTGGTGAAGGGCGCACGCGGCACCCTGGTGCTGTTCTCCTCGCGCAAGCAGATGCAGGATGTGTTCGACGGCCTCGACCGTGACTGGCGCAAGCGTGTGCTGATCCAGGGCAACCTGTCCAAACAGGAAACCCTGAACAAGCACAAGGCGCGGGTCGACGACGGTGAAGAGAGTGTGCTGTTTGGCCTGGCCAGTTTCGCCGAGGGTGTCGACCTGCCCGGCGCCTACTGCGAGCATGTGGTGATCGCGAAGATTCCCTTCGCCGTGCCGGACGACCCGGTGGAGGCGGCCCTGGCCGAGTGGATCGAAGCGCGCGGCGGCAATCCGTTCATGGAGATTGCCGTGCCCGATGCCTCGCTGCGTCTGATCCAGGCCTGCGGTCGCCTGCTGCGTACCGAGGCGGATCGCGGCACCATCACCCTGTTGGATCGGCGAGTGGTGACTCAGCGCTACGGCAAGGCCATCCTCAACGCACTGCCTCCGTTTCGCCGCGAGATTGCCTGAAGCGGGGTGGCATCTATTGTCCCGGCTGTTGTCTACTTGGGCATCTTCCGGAGAGCACGCTTGATGATTCGCCGTTCCTTGCCCTTAATTTTCAGCCTCATCTGTGCCGCGCCACTGGGCGCGGTCGCCGCGAACCAGACCACTCTGCTCAGTTTCGTAAAACCTACCGATGTCGTAAGCGTCGATAGCAGCGCCGCCAGTTTTCCCGAACTGACTGCCGAGCCCACGCCCGAAGGTGAAGTGCTGCGCCGCTTTACGTTCACGGCGGCCAAGCAGCCGAGCCTGCGCCTGTCGCCGCAGAAGGGCAATTGGGACTGGTCGCAGCAGGGGGCCATGAGCCTGCGCCTGCAGAACGCCATGGACTGGGCGCTGACCTTGCATGTGCGCATCGAAAGCCGCGATGGCAAAGCCTTGTACAGCCGCATCGCGCTGCCAGCCGGGCCGGCGCAAACCCTGCTGGTACCGTTGACGGCCACTTCGCCGCTCGCGCGCGGCATGCGCGCCGGCCCACCGATGCCGATGAGCCTGGACGGCAATCGCGTACTCTTGGCTGAAAACGTCAGCGGCGAGTTGAGTCGCGACAAGGTCAGCGCCGTAACCTTTTATCTCGACAATCCAGACTCGCCGCAAAGTATCCTGTTGGGCCGCTTTGGCGTCAGCGCAGATGATTTGCAAGCGCAGGCCTATAACGGCCTGATTGATGGCTGGGGGCAGTATGCCCATGGCCAGTGGCCGGGCAAGATCGAGCGGGATCAGCAGTTGCGTGAAGGTGCTCAGGGCGAGCGCGAACAACTCAAGGCCTGGTTGGGCCAGCGTCCGCAGCAAGACAAGTTCGGCGGCTGGCTGGGCGGTGCGACAAGCTTCGAGGCGACGGGCTTTTTCCGTGTCGAGAAGCGTGACGGTCGCTGGTTCCTGGTCAGTCCGGAGGGCAATCCGTTCTACTCGCTGGGTGTCAACGCTGTCAGCGCCTGGCAGAGCCAGACCTATGTAGAGGGTCGCGAGAGCCTGTTCACCAGCCTGCCCAAGGACGGCGAGCCACTCGCGACCTACTACGGCACGCGGGATAGTCGCAGCACCAACGGTGCCAATCGCGGCAGGGCCTTCGACCATGGTCGCTGGTTCGATTTCTACCGCGCCAACCTGCAGCGCAGCTATGCCGAGCCTTGCCCTGTCGTCGCGCCACCGCTGGCCGCGACGCCAGCCCCGGCGGAGCTGACTCCTTGCCCGCCAGCCGGGTTTGACGAGGTGCGCTGGGCGCAGCATGCCGTCGATCGGCTGCAGGCCTGGGGCTTCAACAGCCTGGGTAACTGGAGCGACGACAGCCTGGTGGCGACCAAGCGCATTCCCTACAGCATTCCGCTGTCGATTTCCGGCGATTACGCGACCATCAGCACCGGGCATGACTGGTGGGGTGGCATGCCTGACCCCTTCGATCCGCGCTTTGCCATGGCCGCCGAGCGCGCCATCGCCATCGCCACCCGTGACCGCCGCGACGATCCCTGGCTGCTGGGCTATTTCGCCGATAACGAACTGGCTTGGGCCGCGCCGGGTGGCGAGCCTCATGCCCGTTATGCCCTGGCCTACGGCACCTTGCGCCTGAGCACCGATGTGCCGGCCAAGCGCGCCTTCCTCAAGCAATTGCGCGACAAGTACCGCAACGAGGCGGGACTGTCGAAAGCCTGGGGCATCCAGCTCAAGGCCTGGGAGCTGATGGAGGATCCGGGTTTCGAAGCACCATTGCCGAGTGCCGCTTACCCGCAGATCGAGGCCGATCTGCAGGCATTCCAGAGCCTGTTTGCCGAGACCTACTTCAAGACCATCGCCGACTCCCTGAAGTGGCATGCTCCCAATCACCTGTTGCTGGGCGGGCGTTTCGCCATTTCCACGCCGGAAGCGGTGGCCGCCTGCGCGCAGTTCTGCGATGTGCTCAGCTTCAACCTCTATACCGCCGAGCCGCAGCAGGGCTATGACTTCGCCGCCTTGCGGGCGCTGGACAAGCCTTTATTGGTCAGCGAATTCCACTTTGGCTCGCGTGATCGTGGGCCTTTCTGGGGGGGTATCAGCGAGGTGGCGCGCGAGGAGGAGCGTGGCCCGGCTTATGCCCGCTTCCTCAAGCGCGCACTGGACGAGCCGGTGATCGTTGGCGTTCATTGGTTCCAGTACCTGGATCAGCCTGCCAGCGGCCGTTTGCTCGATGGCGAGAACGGCCATCTGGGGCTGGTGGCCATCACCGATCGTCCCTGGCAGGGCTTCGTCGAGGCTGTGCGGGCGGCCAACCTGGCGGTGCCCGAGAAAGTGCTGGCAGCTCCTGTGGCGGCGGCTAAACCGTGAGCCATGCCCGGTTTCTCAGGCCAACCCGCACCGTTGGTCTGAGGAAGCCGCCTGGGCAGATGGCCAGGATTCCCATGTGCCGCCTGGGCTGGAACAATGCGCGGCAATCAGACCGAGGAGTATGGGGTTGCTGATCCAGGGCTATTACGACCTGCGTTTCGAGGCGCTCAAAGAAGCGTTCGCCGAATTGTTCGCTGATCCACAGGAGCGCGGAGCCGCACTCTGCGTGCAGATCGGCGGCGAAACTGTCGTCGATATCTGGGCAGGCACCGCCGATAAGGACGGCGCCGAGGCCTGGCACAGCGATACCATTCTCAACCTGTTCTCCTGTACCAAGACCTTCGCCGCCGTTGCCGCCTTGCAGTTGGTGGAACAGGGCAAGCTGGAGCTGGATGCGCCAGTGGCGCGTTGGTGGCCTGAATTCGCCGCCGCGGGCAAGGCGCGCATTACCTTGCGCCAACTGCTCAGTCATAAAGCCGGCTTGCCGGCTCTGCGCCAGATGCTGCCGGCCGAAGCGCTCTACGACTGGCAGCAGATGACCGCTGCCCTGGCCGCCGAGCAGCCCTGGTGGACGCCCGGCGAGGCCCATGGCTATTGCCCCATTACCTATGGTTGGCTGATCGGCGAGTTGCTGCGCCGCGTCGACGGCCGTGGCCCGGGTGAGTCGATTGTTGCGCGCATCGCTAAGCCGCTGGGGCTGGATTTCCATGTCGGCCTGGCCGAAGAAGAATTTCCTCGCGTCGCCCATATCGCCCGCAAGAAAGGTGAGCTGGGCGATGCCGCCGCACAGCGTTTGTTCAAATGCATGATGAGCGAACCGAATGCGCTGAGCACGCGCGCCTTTGCCAATCCACCGTCTATTCTGACCAGCACCAACAAGCCGGAATGGCGGCGCACGCAGCAGCCGGCGGCGAATGGCCATGGCAATGCTCGTGCCTTGGCGGGCTTCTACGCCGCACTGCTCGATGGCCGTTTGCTGGAGGCAGAAATGCTGAACGAGATGACCCGCGAGCATGCCTGCGGTGACGATCTCACCCTGCTGACGCCAACCCGTTTTGGCTTGGGCTGCATGCTCGATCAGTCGAGCGTAGCGAATGCCACCTACGGCCTGGGCAGCAAGGCTTTCGGCCACCCGGGCGCTGGTGGTTCGGTAGGCTTTGCCGACCCTGAGCGCGAAGTCGCTTTTGGCTTCGTCACCAACAGCCTCGGCCCCTACGTTTTGATGGACCCGCGCACGCAAAAACTGGCGCGTGTGCTGGATCACTGTTTATGACCCGCCACTTGGAAGACCAATAATGAGAACTCAAGCCCTCGTTCTGCTCAGCTGCATCAGCCTGGCCGCCTGTTCCGGCTCCTTTCTATCCCAGGCCGATGACTCCAAGCCCGTGGCCAAGGTTGTACCCAAGGTCGACCATCAGCTGACTAATGCCTGGCTCGACGAGTACGAGCCGCGCTTGAAAGAAGCGTTGAAGAACACCCGCATGGAACTTGAGCGTCGTGAAAACGTACTGGTGGTGACTGCGCCGGTGGAGAGCTCGTTCAATCCGGATCGCCCCACCATGCTGATGCCGGCCGTGCTTGGCCCATTTACTCGCGTGGCCAAGATTCTCGAAAAAGATCCGAAAACCGCCGTGCTGATCCTTGGGCACGCCGATAGCAGCGGCCAGGTCGAAGCCAATCGCAAGCTCAGCGAGGATCGCGCCAAGGCGGTAGCTTCCATCTTCCGCCTCAGCGGCCTGCAGCGTGATCGCCTGCTGCTCAAGGGCGTAGGTTCCGACATGCCGCGCGCAGCCAATGACAGTGCCCCGGGCCGTGCGCTCAATCGCCGGGTGGAGATCGTCCTGACCCCGCAACCGACCCTGGTCGCACTGCTGGCCCAGTACAGCCAACCTGCGTCGGTGCCGCTGTCGCAAGCTGTTGCAGATCAAGGAAAACCGGCCAAGGCACAGTAAGCTAGAGGGATTCTGAACCCGGAGTCCTTCTATGTCTCAGTCCATTGCCGATATGCGTCGCGACTATGTGCGCGACGGCCTTAGCGAAGCCCAGGCCCCGGGCGAGCCTTTCGCCCTGTTCCGCCAGTGGTTTGCTGATGCGGTGCAAACCGAGCAGCTGCCGGTGGAGCCCAATGCCATGACCCTGGCGACCGTGGATGGCGACGGCCGTCCACATTGCCGGGTGCTACTGCTCAAGGGCCTGGATGAGCGCGGCTTTACCTTCTTCAGCAACTACGAAAGCGCCAAAGGCGAACAGCTGGCGGTACGTCCCTATGCGGCGATGACCTTCTTCTGGCCGAGTCTGGAGCGTCAGGTGCGTATCGAGGGGAAGGTGGAGAGGGTCTCCTTCGAGGACTCCGACGCCTATTTCCAGGTACGCCCGCTGGGCAGCCGCCTGGGCGCTTGGGCCTCACCGCAGAGCCGGGTCATCCGTGATCGCGCCGAACTGGAAGGCTACCTGGCCGAGACCGAGCGGCGCTTCCTCGATACCGCGCCACATTGCCCGCCGCACTGGGGTGGCTATCGCCTGTTGCCCGAGCGCATCGAGTTCTGGCAGGGGCGCGCCAGCCGGCTGCATGACCGTCTCAACTACCGCCTGGTGGATGGCGACTGGCTGCGCGAGCGCCTCGCCCCCTAAACTCTGGCCTCCTGATGGAGGCCTCTGATGCTCGAACTCGATTCCACCCTGGCGCAGCACATCGTTGACCGCGCCATGGCCATCCTGCCGCACAACATCAATGTCATGGATGCCCAGGGCATGATCATCGGCAGTGGCGACCCGCAACGTCTGCACACGCGTCACGAGGGGGCGCAGCTGGTGCTGGCCAACCGGCGGGTGGTGGAGATCGACGACCAGGCCGCCGCCTGCCTGCGCGGTGTGCGCCCCGGGGTTAACCTGCCGTTGCTGCATGCCGACCAGTTGATCGGCGTGCTCGGCATCACCGGCGCGCCGGAAACGGTGCGGCCCTATGCTGAGCTGGTGCGCATGGCGGCCGAAATGCTGGTTGAACAGCGTCAGTTGCAAGCCGAGCGACACTGGCAGCGTCACCAGCTGGAGGCCTGGCTGCGCCAGCTGTTCGATCCTGGGGTGAGCCTGTCCCAGTTGAACGCAGAGGCCGAGCGCATCGGGGTGCCCCTCAGCTGGCCACGGCAGCTGGTGCTGCTAGAACTGGCCGAGGCGGGTGAGCCGACGCGGCTATTGGGCGCCCTGAGCGGCAAGGGCGAGCAGTGCGGGCCTGTGGCGGCGCAGGAGTTGCTCTGGTGCCGGCCCATGCAGACCGGGCGCGATGAGCAGGCCTGGCTGGAACAAGCCGATGGCCGTGGCTGGGGGGTGCGGCGCCTGCTGCTCAGCGATACGCTGGAGAACCTGGCCGAGCTGCGTGAGGCCGCGCTGGCCCTGCGCGAGCTGCAAGCGTATGCCCGCGCCCACAAGCCGGAGGCGCGCCTGCTGCGGCTGGAGCTGCACCGCTTGCAGGCACTGCTGCATGGCCAGCGCCACAGCTGGTCGCTGCAGCGCTGGTTGGCGCCGTTGCGCCGGGTACTGGCCCAGGATGCCCAGGGCCAGTTGCGCCAGACCCTGCAGGCCTGGTGCCAACACGACGGTCATCCACAGGCCTGTGCCGAGGCGCTCGGTATTCACCGCAATACACTACGCTATCGACTCGAACGGATTGCCGAGTTGAGCGGGCTGGATATGGCCCGGCGCGATCAGCGGCTGCTGTTTACGCTAGGGCTGGAGCTGTTGGAGGAGTAACCCCGCTTGTGCGTTTGCACAGTTTTGGGGCTTTTCCCGTAGGGGTATTGGTGCGGCTGCATGGGGTTTCGTCGGTAGAGGCTGGGTGACAATGGCGTGCCTCGTGGCACCCATACCCATAACAACAAGAGGAATCGGTCATGACTCTGGTCCTGATCCTGGTGGCGCTGATCGCGTTCATCGTCCTGTCCACTACCCGTCTCAAGCTGCATCCCTTCCTGGCGTTGCTGGCTGCCGCCTTCGTCGCCGGCTTCGCCTACCAGTTGCCCAGCGGCGAAATCGTCAAGACCATCACGGCCGGCTTTGGCGGCATCCTCGGCTATATCGGTATCGTCATCGTGCTCGGCACCATCATCGGGGTGATCCTTGAGCGCAGTGGCGCGGCGATCACCATGGCCGAGACGGTGATCAAGCTGCTCGGCGAGCGCTTCCCGACCCTGACCATGTCGATCATCGGCTACCTGGTGTCGATCCCGGTGTTCTGCGATTCCGGCTACGTCATCCTCAACTCACTGAAGAATGCGCTTGCCGCACGGATGAAGGTCTCCGTGGTGGCCATGAGCGTGGCCCTGGCCACCGGACTGTACGCCACCCATACCTTCGTGCCGCCGACCCCGGGGCCAATCGCGGCGGCCGGTAACCTGGGGCTGGAATCCAGTCTGGGTCTGGTGATCGGCGTCGGTTTGTTGGTGGCCATGGTCACGGCCCTGGCCGGCATGCTCTGGGCCAATCGCTTCATCGGCAAGGACATCGCCCTGGAAGACGATGGTCAGCCGCTGCCGTCTGCCGAAGACTTTGCCGTACTCAAGGCGCGTTACGGCGAGCTGCCGAGCGCCTTCCAGGCGTTCGCGCCGATCTTCGTGCCGATCCTGCTGATCTGCCTGGGCTCGATTGCCGCGTTCCCCAGCAAGCCGCTGGGCGAGGGCGCGCTGCTGAGTGTGCTGAGCTTCCTCGGTCAGCCGGTGGTGGCGCTACTGGTCGGCTTGGCACTGGCCTGCACCCTGCTCAAGAGCGAAGACAAGCGCAAGGAACTGCATGATCGTGTGGCCGAGGGCCTGATGGCTTCGGCGCCGATCCTGCTGATTACCGGCGCCGGCGGTGCCTTTGGTGCGGTGCTCAAGGCCACGCCGCTGGGTGATTACCTGGGCAGCACCTTGTCGGCGCTGGGCATCGGTCTGTTCATGCCGTTCGTGGTCGCCGCAGCGCTGAAGAGTGCCCAGGGCTCGTCTACGGTGGCGCTGGTCACCACCTCTGCGCTGGTGGCGCCGCTGTTGGGGCAGCTCGGTCTGGATAGCGAGATGGGGCGTGTGCTGACCGTCATGGCCATTGGCGCCAGCGCCATGACCGTGTCCCATGCCAACGACAGCTTCTTCTGGGTGGTCACCCAGTTCAGTCGCATGCCGGTGGCCGTGGCTTACCGGGCGCAGACTATGGCCACGCTGGTGCAGGGCATTGCCGGTATTGTCACGGTCTGGCTGCTCAGCCTGGTGTTGTTGTAACTCCGCGTAAGGTCGTTGTGGATGAAAATTGTCGTTGCCCCCGATTCCTTCAAGGAAAGCCTCAGCGCACCGGAGGTGGCCGAGGCCATCGCCCGTGGCTGGTTGCGGGTGTTCCCCGAGGCCGAAGTGCTGCTGCGGCCGATGGCCGATGGCGGCGAAGGCACGGTGGATGCCGTGCTGGCGGCCTGTGGGGGTGAGCGCCGCGAGCTGCGCGTCAGCGGCCCGCTGGGGGAGCCTGTGTCGGCGCACTGGGGCTGGCTGGGCGATGCCACTGCCGTGCTGGAAATGGCGGCGGCCAGCGGTCTGCACTGGGTGCCGGCGCAGCAGCGCGATGCCACGCGGGCCAGCAGCTATGGCACCGGCGAGCTGATTCGCGCGGCGCTGGATGCCGGCGCACGGCGCATCATTCTCGGTCTTGGCGGCAGCGCCACCAACGACGGCGGTAGCGGTCTGCTGCGGGCGCTGGGTGTGCGTTTTCTCGATGCCGAGGATGAGGAGCTGGAGCCGGGTGGCCTGGCGCTGGCGCGTCTGGCCCGCATCGATGTGAGTGGCCTGGATGCGCGCTTGCTCGGCGTGCAGGTGGAGGTCGCCGCGGATGTCGACAACCCGCTGTGCGGGCCGCGCGGTGCATCCCATGTCTTCGGCCCGCAGAAGGGCGCCAGTGCCGCGCAGGTGCTGGCGCTGGATGCGGCGCTCGGTCACTTCGCTCAGGTGGCCGCCGCCACGCTGGGCAAAGACCACAGTGGCTTTCCCGGTGTCGGTGCTGCCGGCGGCCTGGGCTTTGCCGCGCGGGCTTTCCTGCACGCCAGGTTCCGTCCCGGCATCGAACTGGTGGCTGAGCTCTCTGGGCTGGCGGTCGCGGTGAAGGGCGCTGATCTGCTGATCACCGGGGAGGGGCGGCTGGATTCACAGAGCCTGCACGGCAAGACTCCGGTGGGCGTGGCACGGGTCGCCAGTGCCGCCGGGGTGCCGGTCATCGCGCTGGCGGGTAGCCTGGGGGAGGGCTATCAGGCGGTGTATGAGGCGGGTATCGATGCGGCCTTCAGCCTCAGCGCCGGGCCGCAAAGCCTGGAACAGGCCATGGCCGGGGCTGCGGCGGCGCTGGAGGCGCGCGCCTGTGATCTGGCGCGGGTGTGGCGCATGGCCCGCGCCTAATGGCCTTGCTGTAGATAGTCCTTGGCTGCCTGGTGCAGCCAGTCTTCCAGCTGGCGCCGGGGGATACCCTGGCGCTTGGCCTGTTCCAGGCACTCCAGCAGGTGGGCCTGCATGGCCGGGTCGCCAGCAGCGATTGACAGCGCCAGGTCGCGGTCCATCCAGCGGCGAATGAGCCGATACAGCCACCCGTGAAAGACCAGGCCGGCGAGGGTGGCGACGGCGACGATGAAATAGTCCATGCAGGGATTTCTCCAAGAGTCCCGCCATCCTGCGCCAGCTCGAAGCGCCAGGAAACCTGACCCGATGTCGCACCCGGCTTCTACACTGTGAGTGACTGCCATGGAGCGGGTGACAGGCAGCAGTTGCCGCTGTCTAATAACTGCCTTACTTGGAGAGAACCTAATGCGTAAATCCAATCTGCTGACTGTTTCCGTGGTTGCCCTGGGCCTGACCCTGGGTGGTTGTGCTTCCAATCTGAGCGGCGATAGCTACAGTCGCGACGAGGCGCGCAAGGTGCAAACCGTGCGTCTGGGCACCGTCGAGATGCTGCGCCCGGTGAAGATCGAGGGCACCAAGACGCCCATCGGTGCGGGTGCCGGTGCGGTGGTCGGTGGCATTGGCGGTAGCGCCATTGGCGGTGGTCGTGGTTCCGCCGTGGCAGCGGTGATCGGTGCTGTCGCCGGTGGTTTGCTGGGCGCCGCCACCGAGGAGGGGCTGACCCGCACCCAGGGTGTGGAGATCACCGTGCGCGAGGATGACGGTACGCTGCGCGCTTATGTGCAGGAAGTGCAGGAAAACGAGATTTTCCGCGTAGGTGACCGGGTACGCATCATGACGGTGGATGGCACCAGTCGCGTCGCTCACTGATCCGACCAGCCCGGCATTTGCCGGGCTTTTCCTTTGTGCGTCTATCGAGCGTGCTGGTTAGATAAGTTCTGGTAATAATTCAGCCATGACTTGCTTCTCCCAGTCATGGATAATCGCCCGCTAGTCCTGCGCTGACAACGACTTAGCGGCGCAATGGAAAGTCTGATTCGCCCCAGCTGTGCAGCGGCATGGGGCTTGAGGAAAGGGGAGATTCATGGAGCTGCTGCTCATTGTCGGCTTGCCGTTTTTCGGCGCTCTCCTGCCCATCCTGTTTGATCGTTTCGGCCGTGTGCAGACTACGCTGGCTGCCGCCGTGGCACCCCTGCTGGGCCTGGCCTGGCTGCTCTGGCTGGCCCCGCGGGTGTTTGCCGGCGAGCGCCTGCTGGTGTCGTACAGCTGGTTGCCCGAGCTAGGGCTGAATCTCTCGCTGCGCCTGGATGGCCTGGGCTTTCTGTTCGCCCTGCTGATTCTCGGCATCGGTCTGCTGGTCATCCTTTATGCCCGCTACTACCTGTCCGAGCGCGAGCCGGTCGGGCGTTTCTTCTCCTACCTGCTGCTGTTCATGGGCGCCATGCTCGGCGTGGTGCTGTCGGAAAACCTGCTGCTGATGATGGTGTTCTGGGAGCTGACCAGCCTGTCGTCCTTCCTACTGATCGGCTTCTGGGGTAATCGAGGCGATGCGCGCAAAGGCGCGCGCATGGCGCTGGCGGTAACCGGTGGCGGTGGCCTGGCGTTACTGGCCGGGGTGCTGCTGCTGGGGCAGATGGCCGGCAGCTTCCAGCTCACCGAAGTGCTCGCGGCCGGCGATCAGGTACGTGCTCACGCGCTGTATCCGCTAATGCTGGTGCTGGTGCTGCTGGGTGTGTTCACCAAGTCGGCGCAGTTCCCGTTCCACTTCTGGCTGCCGCATGCCATGGCGGCGCCGACGCCGGTGTCGGCCTATCTGCACTCGGCGACCATGGTCAAGGCCGGGGTCTTTTTGCTGGCGCGCCTGTACCCGGTACTGAGCGGCTCCGATCTGTGGTTCTACCTGGTCAGTCTGACCGGCCTGGCGACCTTGCTGGTGGGCGCCGGCATGGCGCTGTTCCAGCACGATCTCAAGGGCCTGCTGGCCTACTCGACCATTAGCCACCTGGGCCTGATCACTCTGCTGTTCGGCCTCGACTCGCGCATGGCGACGGTGGCGGCGGTGTTCCACATCATCAACCACGCGACCTTCAAGGCTTCGCTGTTCATGGCCGCGGGGATCATCGATCACGAGACCGGCAGCCGCGACATGCGCCGCATCAATGGCATGTGGAAGTACCTGCCGCATACGGCGGTGTTGGCGATGGTGGCGTCCTCGGCGATGGCCGGCGTGCCGTTGCTCAACGGCTTCCTGAGCAAGGAAATGTTCTTTGGCGAGACCCTGCAGCAGGATCTGCTGGGCAGCTTCAACTGGGTGATCCCGGCTGCTGCGACCCTGGCCGGGGTGTTCTCGGTGGCCTATTCGCTGCGTTTCATCCATGACGTGTTCTTTAATGGCGAGCCGATCAACCTGCCCAAGTTCCCGCCCCACGAGCCACCACGTTATATGAAGGTGCCGGTGGAGGTGCTGGTCTTCCTCTGCCTGCTGGTGGGCATGCTGCCGGGCTATACCGTGGCGCCGCTGCTGTCGGTGGCGGCCCAGGCCAGCCTCAATGGTCCGCTGCCGGAGTACGACCTGGCCATCTGGCATGGCTTCAACCTGCCGCTGGCCATGAGCTTTGCTGCCTCGCTGGGCGGCATTCTGGTGTACCTGTTCCGCCAGCCGCTGTTCCGCTGGTATGCCGGTCTGCCCGAAGTGGATGCCAAGGATGTGTTCGAGCGTGGCGTACGCGCCGTGGTGGCCTTCAGTCGGCGGATTACCGCGCTGCTGGAGAATGGCTCGCTGCAGCGTTACCTGGCGCTGATGCTGCTCGCTGCGCTGGCGGTGGTAGTCAGCAGTCTGACCCGCCTGCCGCGCTTTACCGGCTCCTTGGGCTTGTCACCACTGGACGGGCCGGGGCTGATGGGCGGTACGGTGCTCTGTGTGGCGGCGCTGTTGACGGTGATCTTCCATCGCCAGCGTCTGGTGGCGCTGCTCATGCTCAGTGTGGTCGGACTTCTGGTCTCACTGGTATTTGCCCGTTATTCGGCGCCGGATCTAGCTCTGACCCAGCTGTCGGTGGAGGTGGTGACCATCATCCTGCTGATGCTGGCTCTGTACTTCATGCCATCGCATACCCCAGCCGAGAGCAGCAGTCTGCGTGGCTTGCGTGATTTCATCGTGGCGGTGGGCTGCGGCGGGGTGGTGGCACTGCTGGCGTATGCCGTGCTGACGCGCCCGCTACAGAGCATCTCCGGTTTCTTCCTGGACAACAGTGTGTCGGGCGGCGGCGGTACCAACGTGGTCAACGTGATCCTGGTGGACTTCCGCGGCTTCGATACCCTGGGCGAGGTCACTGTGCTGGCCATCGCCGCCGTGGGCATTTTCGCGCTGCTCGAAGGCCTGCGCCTGTATCAGCCGCAAGCCGACAGTGCCGGGCACCACTGGGCCAGTGACCGTCATCCGCTGTTCCTGTCCACCCTGTCGCGGGTGCTGCTGCCGCTGGCGCTGCTGGTGTCGGTCTTCATCTTCCTGCGTGGTCACAACCTGCCTGGCGGCGGCTTCATTGCTGGCCTGATCACCGCTGTGGCGCTGATCCTGCAGTATGTTGCCAACGGCGTGAGCTGGACGCAGAGCCGCCTGCCGCTGGACTACCAGCGCGTGGCCGGTGCCGGTGTGCTGCTTGCCGGCTTGACCGGGCTGGGCAGCTGGCTGTTCGGTTATCCCTACCTGACCACTTCGTTCGGCCACTTCCACCTGCCGCTGGTGGGGGAATTCGAGTTGGCCACCGCCATGCTGTTCGACCTCGGCGTCTATCTGGCCGTGGTCGGCGCCACCCTGACGATTCTCGCCAGCCTGGGCAAGCTGACCCGTGGCAATAGCACCGAGGAGTTGCTCTGAGATGGAAGCCCTGTTCGCTCTGGTACTCGGCGTGTTGACCGCCAGCGGCGTGTACCTGTTGCTGCGTGCGCGCACCTTCCCCGTGGTCATGGGGCTGACCCTGCTGTCCTATGCGGTCAACCTGTTCCTGTTCGCCATGGGGCGCCTGCACAGTGGCGTACCCGCGGTGATTCGTGAGGGCGCGAGCTATACCGACCCATTGCCCCAGGCCTTGGTACTGACTGCCATCGTCATCGGGTTCGCCATGACCGCCTTTGTCGTCGTGCTGGCTCTGCGTAGCCTGGGTGAGCACGATACCGATCATGTCGATGGTGGAGAGCCGCGCCGATGAATCATGCGCTGATCCTGCCGGTCCTTATTCCGCTGTTCGCCGGTGGCCTGTTGCTGCTGGGCGGGCGTGTCCGCATGGCCGCGCAGCGCTCTCTGTCGCTGCTGGCCACTCTGGCGTTGTTGCCGGTCAGCCTGTGGCTGGTGCACCTGGCCGGGCTGGGTGAGCTGCAGCAGTACACCCTCGGCAACTGGGCGGCACCATTCGGCATCGTGTTGCTGCTGGATCGCCTCAGTGCCCTGATGCTGCTGCTGACCGCCGTGCTGGCATTGTTCGCCCTGCTGTATGCGATGCGTGGCGATGACGAACGTGGCAGTAGTTTCCATGCGCTGTTCCAGTTTCAGTTGCTGGGGATCAATGGCGCCTTCCTTACCGGCGATCTGTTCAACCTGTTCGTGTTCTTCGAGATCCTGCTGATTGCTTCCTATGCGTTGCTACTGCATGGCGGTGGTCGCGAGCGGGTGAGGGCAGGGTTGCACTATGTGGTACTCAACTTGTTGGGTTCGGCGCTGTTCCTGATCGCCGTGGGCACCCTGTATGGCATTACCGGCACGCTGAACATCGCCGATCTGGCGGTGAAAGTGGCTGCTGCCTCTGCGGACCAGGCACCAATTTTGGGGGCTGCCGGTCTGCTGCTGTTGCTGGTATTCGGCCTCAAGGCGGCCTTCTTGCCGCTGTATTTCTGGCTGCCGAGCGCCTATGCCGCGGCCAGTGCACCGGTGGCGGCGCTGTTCGCCATCATGACCAAGGTGGGTCTGTATTCGATTCTGCGGGTTTACACCTTGGTGTTTGGCAGCGAGGCCGGCAGCCTGGCCAATCTGGCCCAGGAGTGGCTCTGGCCACTGGCCCTGCTGACCCTGGCCGCGGGCGTGCTCGGTGCCCTGTCCGCCAGCAGCCTGCAGCGTTTGATCGCCTATCTGCTGGTTGTCTCGGTGGGAACCCTGCTGGCTGGCATGGCCATCGGCACCCCGGCCTCGCTGCAGGCGGCGCTGTATTACTGGCTACACACCACCTGGGTGTCGGCGGCTATGTTCCTGCTGGTCGACCTGGTTTCGCGCCAGCGTGGCGACAAGGCGGGCGATCTGGTCCAGGGCCCGGCACTGCAGCACCCACGGCTGCTTGGCGGGCTGTTTTTCCTTGGTGCCATCGCCATTGCCGGTTTGCCGCCGCTGTCGGGTTTTATCGGCAAGCTGTTGCTGTTGCGTGCCGCCAGCGACTGGCAGTACGCCGTGTGGCTGTGGCCGCTGCTGCTGGTCGGCGGTCTGGGCATGCTGGTGGCTTTGAGTCGTGCGGGAAGCACCATTTTCTGGCGTGTCGGCCAGGATCAGCTGGATAGTTCTGAACTCGATCGCGGCCGTCTGCTGGCCTGTGTTGGCCTGTTCCTGCTCAGCCCGTTGCTGACCCTGCTGGCTGCACCCGTGCTGGAGTACCTGAATGCCGCGGCGTTGCAATTGCAGGACGTCAATACCTATCTGCTGCTCGGAGGTGGCCAATGAGAACCTGGCGCTGGCTACCGCACCCTCTGCTGAGCCTTTTCCTGCTGCTGCTCTGGTTGCTGCTGGTCAACGATTTCAGCTTCGGCCATGTGCTGCTGGGCGCCTTTCTGGGCTGGGTGATCCCGCTGGTGTCACAGCTGTTCTGGATCAACCCGCCGCAGATTGCCAAGCCCTGGCAGTTGTGTCGTTTCCTGCTGCTGGTGCTGTTCGACATCATCGTCGCCAACCTGCAGGTGGCGCGCCTGGTGCTCAACCCGTTCACGCGTCCACGTCCGGCCTTCGTCGAGGTGCCCTTGGAACTGACCGACGAACTGGCGCTGACCATGCTGGCCAGCATCATCTGCCTGACGCCAGGCACTGTGTCCGCCAACCTCAGTGCCGACCGCCGCACCCTGCTGCTGCATTGCCTGGATATCGACGACGAGGCCGCGCTGGTGGCGCAGATCAAACAGCGCTACGAGCGCCCGCTGCTGGAGGTGTTCGCATGCTCGCCTACGTGATCCCCCTGTGCGTCGCCCTGGTCGGACTGGCGCTGCTGTTGACCCTGGTACGGCTGATCCGCGGGCCGAGCATGCCGGATCGCATCCTGGCCCTGGATACGCTGTACATCAATGCGATTGCCCTGATCGTGCTGCTGGGGATCTGGGAGGGCTCCGACCTGTACTTCGAGGCGGCTCTGCTGATTGCGGTGATGGGCTTCATCGGCACGGTGGCGGTGACCAAGTACCTGCTGCGCGGCGACATCATCGAGTAGGAGCGACGCATGAATATCTGGATTGAAGCCTTGGTCGTGTTTTTCCTGCTGGCTGGCAGCCTGTTTACCCTGGTCGGCGCAGTCGGTCTGGTGCGGTTTCCCGATTTTTTCACCCGCCTGCACAGCCCCACCAAGGCCACTACGCTGGGCGTGGGGGGGCTGGTGGTCGCCTCCATGTTGTTCTTCGGCGCGGGGGAGGAGGGCATTAGCCTGCACGAACTGCTGATTACCCTGTTCCTCTTTATCACTGCGCCGGTCAGCGCACACATGCTGGCCAAAGCCGCCTTGCAGCAAAAGCTGCCGATTGACTCGGCCACCCGCGGCAAACCCTGGGAAGAGTGACCAGGCGGGAGCACAGTTTTCCTGGCTGGCTGTGCCTGTCCGGGCTCCGCCACGGCTTCTAGACTGTCGGTTTTCTGGAGAGACAGTCATGCCGGGGCGGACATTTGCAATGCTTTGCCTGGTGCTGGCCATGGCGCTGTGGGGCAGCTCCTTCATCGCCCTCAAACTGGCCTTTGCCGAGCTGCCGCCGATGTGGGTGGTGTTCGGCCGTATGGCCATCGGCAGCCTTGTGTTCCTGCTGGCCTGGCGCTGGCGAGGGCGCGTCGAGTACCGCCCTGGCGACTGGCGCTACCTGCTGTTGCTCGCGGCTTGCGAGCCTTGCCTATACTTCATCTTCGAGGCCCTCGCGCTGCAGCACACCAGCGCCTCCCAGGCGGGGATGATCACCGCCTTGCTGCCCATGTTGGTGGCCGTGGGCGCTTTCTTCTTCCTGCGTGAGCGCATCGCTGCAACTACCTGGGCAGGCTTTCTCCTGGCGTTGATCGGGGCGCTGTGGCTGAGCCTGATCGGTGAAGCCGATGCCAGCGCGCCCGCTCCGCTGCTGGGCAACTTCTACGAATTTCTTGCCGTGCTCTGCGCCACGGCCTATTCCCTGTTGCTCAAGCGTCTGTGCGAGCGCTACTCGCCCTTTGTGCTGACCGCCATGCAAGCCTTTATCGGCACGCTGTTCTTTCTGCCGCTGGCGTTGGCGGGTGAGTCGTTACCCGCCGAACTGAGTTTCCAGGGCATTGCTGCAGTGGTCTATCTGGGACTGCTGGTTACGGTGGGAGCCTATGGCCTGTACAACTTCGGTGTCAGCCGCCTGCCGGTCAGCCAGGCATCCGGCTTCACCAACCTGCTGCCGGTGTTCACCCTGCTGTTTGCGGCGTTGTTGCTCGGTGAGAGTCTGAGCTCGTGGCAGTATGCCGCGGCAGCCCTGGTGTTCGCCGGGGTTGCACTCAGCCAGTGGCGCGACAGCACCCCGGTGCCGGCCGGTATTCTCGATTGAGGACACATCCATGACCTATCTACGCCAGTGGGCCCGCGAGGCGGTACGCATCATCGAGGCGGACTTCCAGCGCAGCGCCGATACCCACCTGATTCCCTTGGCGCTGCCGGGGCTGCCGGGCGTCGAGCTGTATTTCAAGGACGAGTCCAGCCACCCCACCGGCAGCCTCAAGCACCGCCTGGCGCGTTCGTTGTTCCTGTATGCCCTGTGCAATGGCTGGCTCAAGCCCGGGGCTCCGGTGATCGAGGCTTCCAGCGGCTCCACGGCGATTTCCGAGGCCTATTTCTCGCGGCTGCTGGGGCTGCCGTTCATTGCCGTGGTGCCGGCTTCCACCGCCACAGAAAAGCTGGCGCAGATCGCTTTTTACGGCGGTCGAGCCCATCTGGTGGACGACCCCACGCAGATTCATGCCGAATCCGTGCGGCTGGCTCGGGAGACCGGCGGCCACTTCATGGATCAGTTCACCTACGCCGAGCGCGCTACCGACTGGCGGGCGAACAACAACATCGCCGAGTCGATCTTCCAGCAGATGCGCCACGAGGCGTTCCCCGAGCCGAGTTGGCTGGTCTCCAGCCCCGGCACTGGCGGCACCCTGGCAACCCTGGGGCGCTATGTGCGCTATCGCCAGCACAGCACTCGTGTGCTCTGCGCCGATGCCGAGCGCTCGGTATTTTTCGACAGCTATGTCAGTGGTGATCGCAGCCTGACCCTGGATTGCGGTTCGCGCATCGAGGGCATCGGCCGGCCACGGGTCGAGCCTTCGTTCATGCCGGATGTGCTGGACGCCATGTGCAAGGTGCCCGATGCCCTGTCCCTGGCCGCCATGCACTACCTGGCGCAACGCCTGGGTCGGCGGGTCGGCGCCTCCAGCGGCACCAATCTGGTTGGTGCCCTGTTGGTGGCGCAGCGTATGGTCGAAGCGGGTGAGCGTGGCTCGGTGGTGGCCATTCTCTGCGATGGCGGCGAGCGCTACGCCACCACCTATTACGACGATCTCTGGCTGAGTGGCCAGGGGTATGGACTGGCACCGCTGATCGAACAGGTGCGCGCCTGCGCCGAAGACGGCGCGGCGCTACCCAAACTGGATAAGTTGTTCCGCGGTTAACCCTGCCAGGGCGCAGGTGCACCAATCAGGCGGCCCATGGCGCCATCGATACCCAGCTCCGTGATTACTGCCAGCTCGCCTTCGGTTTCGACCATCTCGGCGATCAATGGCAGATCGATGCTGTTGGTGGCGCGGAAGATGGCTTCGATGAATACCCGCTTGTCATCTTCCTGGTCGATGGCGCGGATGTAGCTGCCATCGATCTTCAGGTAGGCCAGCCCCAGGTGAGTGAGGTTGCCGATCAGGCTGAAGCGCCCACCGAAGTGCTGCAGGCCCAGGCTGAAGCCGGTTTCGCGCACCTGCTGGCTGAGTTTTTCCAGCTCGGCAGCCGGAGGCAGGTGGCGCTCGTCCAGCTCCAAGGTCATCAGCTCGCCTTGCTCGGGGTGGGCCCTGAGCATCTCCAGCAGCTTGTTCAGCTGGTCGGGTTCGCGCAGGGTCGCGGCGGACAGGCTCAGTGCCAGGGGCTGCGGATGGCTGCTCAGGTGAGCCAGACTGTGTTCGAGCATGGCCAGGTCGAAGCGCGCGGTCCAACCCAGGCGTTCGATCCAGGGCAGGAAACGGCCGGCAGCGATGGCTTCACCCTGGGGGTCGAGCAGGCGCGCCAGTACCTTCTGATGAATGACCTGGCCGCGCTCGGTGCAGTTGACCACCGGCTGAAAGTACAGCTGCAGCTTGCCTTGATTGAGCGCTTCATCGATCCACTTGCGCCAGTCGTGCTGGCCCTGACCGGCCAGGGCATTGAAGTCGTCCACCCGCTCCCAGGGCTTGCCGGGGTGAGCCTGGGCCTGGGCCAGCGCCTGGTCGGCGCGGGCGATCACCGTGCTGGCCTCTTCACCAGGCTTGAAGGCGGCGATGCCCAGATGGGTGACCGGCGTGCAGTCGCTGGCGCCGGTCTGGCGCAGGCTTTCCAGGCTTTCGATCAGGCCCATGGCCAGGCGGTCGGCATCCTCGCCGGCCAGGCCGGGTGCCAGCAGGGTGAACTCGCCGCCTCGACTGCGCGAGGCCAGCCAGTCCGGGCTGCCGCGTTCTGCGAGCAGGCGCTTGAGGATTTCGCCGATGGCGCTGATCAGCTCGTCGGTTTTCTGTCCGCCCAGACGCTGGTTGAGACCGCCGAGGTCATTGACCCGCAGGAACATCACATAGCCCTCGGCGTTCTGTTCGCTGACGTCCAGCTGGCTGGCCAGCTGGATATCGAACAGACGGCGATTGGCCAGGCCGGTGAGGGTGTCCTGGTAGGCTTCCTCGCGCAGTTTCTCGCTGCGCGCGGCCTCTTCGGCGAATAGCTGCTTGAGCTTCTCGACCATCTGGTTCATGGCCAGTACTACCCGCTTGAGCTCAGGCGTGCGCGGTACGCGGGGCAGGGTGAGGAATTCGCGACGGGTGATGGCCTGGGCCTGCTGCACCATGTTGTCCAGTGGGCGCAGCTGGGTGCGCAGCAGCCAGCCACCGAGGATGGCGCTGACCACCCCGCACAGCAGTAGCCAGAGCAGGCTGCCGACGGCGCTGTCCCATAGCTTGGCGAGAGCGAATTGCGGATGGCTGAGGACCTCGACTCGCGCGGCCTGTTCCCAGCCGCGCATGATTAGCGCATCGCCGCCCTGCGGGTCGAGGTCGACCAGGTTGACGAACCAGGACGGCACTTTGTCCGAGGTGGTGGTAGTGCGCCGCTCGACGATGACCTCGTCACCCGGAATGCGCACCACGCGGATGGTGGCGAAGTAGCCGCTGTCGAAGATCGAACTGACCATCAGTTCGATCATTGCCGGGTCGTCCACGTGCGGGGTCATCGACAGACCGAGGGCGGTGGCGGCGTCCTGGGCGTGGGAACGCAATTGTCCGATCAATTGTTCCCGTGAGCTCTCGACGCCGGAAATGAAGCTGCCGGTGAAGGCCACCACCAGGAACAGGCAGATGGCGAGAAATAGCTGTTTCAACAGGGACATGGTCTTCTCCTAACCCTCGCCGATATCGAAGCCTTCGGCGCGCATCTTTTTCAGCAGGTCCTGCCAGCGCGAGAGTTTCTTGGTGTCGCTCTTCTTGCCGGTCTGGCCGGGGAGGTAGAGCCCCTCGGCATTGAAGGCGTAGACCGGCAGCAGATCCTTGCGCTGGGAGGCGGGGCGGATTTCGCCGATCAGGTTGTCCAGCACCAGTGGCTCGGCACTGGGGCTGGCGTAGTAGGTCAGCACCATGTGCGCCTGGTTGTACTGCAAGGCTTTGACGTAGGTGATGCGCAGTTTTTCCGAGGGCACGCCAAGGCGGCGCAGGGTGAAGTATTTGGCGATGGAATAGTCTTCGCAGTCGCCGGCGCCCTTGACCAGCGCCTCGATAGGCGTTGCCCAATAGTCGTTCTGGCGCCAGTTGCGGATATCGTCGGAGAAGCGGAACTGGCGATTGAAGAAGCGATTGACGCTGGTCAGCTTGTCTTTTTCTGAGAGGCTTTCGCTGGCGCGGATCAACTCATCCCAGGCCTGGATACGGGTTTTGGCATTGCCCAGGTTGCCGTAGCGCTTCTCCGCATTGCCGATGATCAGCTCGAAGTTCCAGTTGGCCCAGGAGGCCGCGGCAATCAGTAGGGTGCCCAGCATGAGCCAGATCGCCGGCAGGCGCTGGGCTCGTCCCTGAGTGCTGGGTTGCTTCATGAAGGGCCTCTCCATGGGAAGTCAGGAGAGTGTAGGCAAGGAGCTATGACTTTGCCGGTTTCGCCCGATCAGGCGATCAGCGGCTTGGCAGGGTCTTCTGGCGCAAAATGTAGCAGCTGACCAGCACCGCGCTGCCGAGCATGAAGGCTCGGGCCCAGAACAGCGGCACCAGGTAGCAGGACAGGCCAATGCTGAGCCACATCAGGCCGATGGCGTAGACCTTGCCCTTGAGCGGAATGCCGTTGCCTTCCAGGTAGTCACGTATCCACGGGCCGAGATGCTTGTGGTTGACCAGCCAGAGATAGAAGCGCCGCGAGCTGCGCACGAAGCAGGCGGCGGCCAGCAGCAGGAAGGGCGTGGTCGGCAATACCGGCACGAAAATGCCGATCACCCCCAGCGCAACGCTCAGCCAGCCGAGCACCAGCAGCACGTAACGCACGCTGCGGTGGCGACTCTGCTGGATGTCGGCGTGCGCCATGGGCGCACCTTAGTGGTGACGGGGCTTGAGCAGTGCGGGTTTTTCTTCCGGGGCCTGGCACAGCAGGAACAGGGCGGTGAGCACGTCGGGAATCTGGTCGACCATGCTGTCCACCAGTTGCTGGTCGCGGGCGATTTCGGCGAATTCCGGCTGCTCGTCGAACAGGCCGGAGGCAACCATGATCGGCAGCAGCAGCTCACTGACTTCGTCCTCGGAGTCCTCGAACCACACGGCCTCGCGCAGGAAAACGCCTTCCATGAAACCGATGCACCAGCCGCGCAGCTCGGAGTCGTCCGGGTTTTCACCCAGGTCCAGCTCGCAGGGGATTTCCGGCTCGTCATCGCTGGCCAGCTGGCGAGCGATGTGTGCCTTGAGCAGGTGCAGGGTGATTTCCACTTCTTCGCGCTCGATGTCGCTGCGGTAGTGCGGCGGCTCGGCGAACAGCGCGTCGATCCACTCGCGCTCCGGCACCTGCTCGGGGCAGATGCTCAGGGCGGTCAGGTAGCCGTGGGCGGCGATGTAGTCCAGCGCTTCCTCGTGCAGGTCATCGGCATCGAGAAAGGCTTGCAGGCGGGACAGTTGCTCAGCGAAGGACATCGTGGGACTACCTTGAGTGGGAAAACACCGGGATTCTAGCCGCCCGTGCCTGCAAAAGCACGGCCGACGGGCGAGGGCCAGCCGAAGCTTCGGCTCGCGTATACTGCGCGGCCGCTTCCTTTACTCACCGGATGATCCCGCTGCCCATGTCTGCTGCTCTGCGCATTCTCAAAGATGTCTTCGGTTACGACGCCTTTCGCGGCAACCAGGCGGCGATCATCGAGCGCGTCGCGGAAGGAGGGGATGCCCTGGTACTGATGCCCACTGGCGGCGGCAAATCGCTCTGCTACCAGGTGCCGGGATTGTTGCGCGAGGGCCTGGCGGTGATTGTTTCGCCGCTGATCGCGCTGATGGAGGATCAGGTTGCCACCCTGGATGAGCTGGGCGTGGCTGCCGTGGCACTCAATTCGACGCTGAGCAACGACGAGCAGCGCGAGATCGCCGAGCGAATCCGCCGTGACGAGATCAAGTTTCTCTACCTGGCCCCGGAGCGCCTGGTGCAGCCGCGCATGCTGGATTTCCTGCAGCGCTTGCCCAAGGTTGCCCTGTTCGCCATCGACGAGGCGCACTGCGTATCGCAGTGGGGACATGACTTCCGTCCGGAATACCTGCAGCTGGGCCAGCTCGCCGAACTGTTTCCCAGCGTGCCGCGCATCGCCCTGACCGCTACGGCAGACAAACGCACCCGCGAGGAAATCGTCCAGCGCCTGCACCTACAGGATGCCGAACGTTTTCTCTCCAGCTTCGACCGCCCGAACATCTTCTACCGTATCCAGCCCAAGGATCAGCCGCGCAAGCAGCTGCTGGCCTTCCTCGCGGCGCGCAAGGGCGATGCCGGCATCGTCTATTGCCTGTCGCGCAAGAAGGTCGAGGAAGTGGCCGAGTTTCTCAGCGCTCAGGGGTACCCGGCGCTGCCCTATCACGCCGGGCTGTCGAATGACCTGCGCGGCTACCACCAGAAGCGCTTTCTCAACGAGGAAGGGCTGATCATGGTGGCCACCATCGCCTTCGGCATGGGCATCGACAAGCCCAACGTGCGCTTCGTCTGCCACATGGATCTGCCCAAGTCGCTGGAAGCCTACTACCAGGAGACCGGTCGCGCCGGTCGTGACGGCCTGCCGGCGGACGCCTGGATGGCCTACGGCCTGCAAGACGTGGTGTTCCTCAAGCAGATGCTGGCCAACTCCGAGGGCGACGAGCGACACAAGCGTGTCGAACAGCACAAGCTGGATGCCATGCTGGCCCTGTGCGAAGAGATCCGCTGCCGGCGCCAGGCGCTGCTCGCCTACTTCGACGAAGATCTTCCGCAGCCCTGTGGCCATTGCGACACCTGCGTCGATCAGGTGCAGACCTGGGATGCCACAGAACCTGCACGCCAGGCCCTGTCGGCGATCTACCGTAGCGGCCAGCGCTATGGTGTCGGCCATCTGGTCGACATTCTCTTGGGCCGTGACAACGACAAGATTCGCGCCGTGGGTCACCAGCATCTGCCGGTGTTCGGCATCGGCAAGGCGCTGAGCGAGGGCGAGTGGCGCACCCTGTTCCGACAGCTGGTGGCCCGTGGCCTGGCCGATGTCGACCTGGAGGGCTATGGCGGCCTGCGTCTGTCCGATAGCTGCCGCCCGCTGCTGCGCGGCGAGGTGACCCTGGAGCTGCGCCGCGACCTCAAGCCGCAGCAGGCGGTCAAGGCTTCCGGCAGCAGCGCCAGCCAGTTGGTGCGCGGCGAGGAACGCGAGCAGTGGGAAGCCCTGCGCACCCTGCGCCGCAAGCTGGCCGAGGAGCACTCGGTGCCGCCTTACGTGATATTTCCCGATGCCACCCTGCTGGAAATGTTGCGCAGCCAGCCGCGCACGCTGGATGAGATGGCGCGGGTCAGTGGCGTGGGGGCGCGCAAGCTGGAGCGCTATGGCCAGGCCTTTCTCGAAGTCCTCAACGGCTCAGGCCAGGGCGAGGCACCGCAAACGGTGCAGGACCTGCGCCACGAATTGGTCAGCCTGGCCCGCGCTGGCATGACCCCGGTGCAGATCGCCAACCAGCTCAATTGCGGTGAGAAGAGCGTGTACAACCTGCTGGCCGAGGCCATTGGCCGCCAGCAGCTGAGCTTGGAGCAGGCGCTGGACCTGCCGGAAGAGCTGCTGGGCGAAATTCAGGACGCCTTCCTCGATGGCGAGGGTGAACTGCCATCGGTGGCGGCGATCGCCGAGCAGTTCGCCGGCCAGGTGCCGGAGGGGGTGCTGCATTGTGTGCGTGCAGCGCTGCAGGCCGAGTTCGAGGTGTAGTGGCCGCAAGGGTCGCTGTACCTGGCGCGTCTGGTCTCTCGGCCAGGCGTGGGTGGCTGTTAGGATCGCTGCACCTTCCCCTCGGGTGCATTCATGGAACGACTGATCCAGGCCAATGGCCAACCCCGCTATGGCATCTTTCCCGGCGCGCCGGAGCAGATCAACTGGCGTGACTTTGACTTCCGCTCACCCATGGGGCAGCGGCGAGGCACGCTGGCCAAGTGGCGACGCTACCACCAGTTTCAGTATTTCGGGCTGGTCAGCGAGGAGCTGATTGGCGGCTGTGCCTTGGCTGATATCAGCCTGCTCACGGCCGGCTTCGTCTATCTGTTCCAGCCTTCCACCGGGCGTATGATCGAGCGTCAGTTCCGCCGGCCGCTGGGCTTCGGAACGTCGTTCTCCACCCAGCCCAATGCGGGTATCTGCGAGTTGCGTAGCGGCGCCAACCTGTTGCGTCTGGACAACCAGGGCACCAGGAAAAGCCTGCTGGTGGAACTGGACGATGGCACGCGTATTGAAGCGGGCTTTTCCGAAGAGCAGTTCCAGCCCATGTGCATCTGTACGCCGACCGCCGTCGATGGCTGGGTCTATGCGCAGAAGGTGGCGGGGGTTCGCTGCCAGGGACAGGTGCAGAGTGCGCTGGGTGACTTCGACTTGGCCGACATCGGCGCCTTCGCCCATCATGACTGGTCGGCCGGCTACATGCGCCCGGAGACGAACTGGAACTGGGCGTGCCTGTCGGGGCGGGTCGGGGCAACCCGCGTCGGCCTCAATCTATCCTGTGGGGTCAACGAAACCAGCTTCAGCGAGAACTGCTACTGGCTCGATGGACAACTGCTGCCGGTGGGCGGCGTGCACTTCCAGTACGACCGCGACCAGCCGCTGGCGCCGTGGCGCATCGTTTCGGGTGATGGCCAGGTGGAACTGACCTTTCGTGGCCACGGCCTGCATTGTGAACGACTGAACCTCGGCATGCTGGCCAGTAACTTCAAGCAGGTATTCGGCCGTTTTCAGGGCACGTTGCGCCCGCCGGGGCGGCCGCCGGTCCCTATCGATAATCTGTGGGGCTTTGTCGAGGATCAGTATGTCAAATGGTGACAATGGGCTTGGCGCTCAGCCCTGCCGGAGTTATGGTTAGGTGACTAATAATTAGGTTTTTCTGCAGTCCACACGCACCTTGGGGGGTGGGCGGCAGCAAGAATCAGCTGAGAGCCCCACCCATGCACAAGTTTGCCCATCACAGTTTCGGTATGCAGTTGGCCCAGTTATCCCGCGCCTGGCGCGCGGAACTGGATCGTCGTCTTTCCGGTCTTGGCCTGTCCCAGGCGCGCTGGTTGGTGCTGCTGCACCTGGCCTTGCTCAAGGAAGCGCCCACCCAGCGCGAACTGGCGCAAACCGTAGGCGTGGAGGGGCCGACCCTGGCCCGTCTGCTGGATGGCCTGGAGGGGCAGGAGCTGGTGCAACGCATTGCTGTTCCTGAGGATCGTCGGGCCAAGAAGGTGGTGCTCACCGCCAAGGCGCGGCCGCTGATCGAGCAGATCGAGAGCATCGCCCAGCAACTGCGCGCCGAGTTATTCGCCGGCATCAGCGAGGAAGAGCAGCGCATCTGTCAGGGCGTGCATGCTCGTATTCTGGCCAACCTGGAGCGCTCCTAAGCGTCTGCTGTTTCCTGAACAGGCGCTCTTATTACTAAATAGAATGAGATCTGGTTGGCATTTATAGGTTTGCATTAATATGCTGGCCTTATGCTTGCCAGTTTTGTACGCCTTGCAAGGCGCTCTGGCCGGCGCCTTCGTTGCCGGGTTGCCAGGGATTGCCCCCGACAGTTGTCACCTCACGCGCCAAGCCATCCAGGGAATACATGCTCATAGAGGCAGAGCGGGTGCGTACGAGGGGAGGGCCTCATGGCTCGTTTTCGTCTTTTACTGCTGGGGCTGGCCTCCGGGTCTGTCTTCTATTCGGGCGCCGCGTCTGCCCTGGGCCTGGGCGACATCAATCTGCACTCGGCGCTCAATCAGCCACTGGATGCCGAAATCGAGCTGCTGCAGGTTGGCGACCTGGAGGATCAGGATATCAAGGTGCGCCTGGCTTCCGACGAGGAGTTCCGACGTATCGGCGTAGAGCGCTTCTACTTTCTCAACGACCTGCGCTTCACTCCGGTTCTGCGAGGCGGGCGTGGATTGATTCGCGTGCAGTCAAGCAAGCCAGTACGTGAGCCCTATCTGAACTTTATCGTCGAAGTGGCCAGGCCGGGTGGCAACCTGCTGCGTGAGTACACGGTGCTGATCGACCCGCCGGGTTCGTCTTTCCATACTCCGCAGGCAGCACCGCTGCCAGCGCCGGTGGCGAACACATGGCAGCGCAGCCCTGATCGGCCGCTACCGCCGGCAGTAAATGGCGAGCGCTATCAGGTCCAGCGTGGTGACAGCCTGTGGACGATTGCGGGGCGCTTGCAGGGCAATGAGGGTGCCGGCTCTCGTGAGGCCTTGATGGGCGACATCCTGGCTCTCAACCCGCAAGCCTTCACTAATGGTGATCCTGGCCGCTTGCTGGCAGGTGCTCAGTTGCTCTTGCCGGACAGCGTCAGGGCTTCTGTTGCCGAACCAGTATCAGCTGCCGTGGCTGCTGATAGCCAGGTAGCCCCGCAAGCGCCGGCTGTTGCCGCCGAGGAGCAGCCGCCAGCACAAGTCGAACAGGAGCGTCTGGTGGCCGAGCTGGCCCAGGTCAATGCGCAGAACTTGCAGCTGCAGAACACCCTGAGTCAGTTGCAGGAACAGCTCCAGCAACTGCAGACACAGATGGCCGAGAAGGATCTGCAGATGCAGCAGATCCGTGCCCAGTTGGAGCAGCAGGCCATGCCGGTGGCACCGCCCGCCCCTGTTGTGACCGAGGCGGCCGCTCCGGTTGCCGAGTCGCGGAGTATGGCCTGGGTGGGCTGGCTCGTCGCAGCCCTGGCGCTGCTGTTGCTGGCGGGCTTTGCCTTGCTTGCCTGGCGGCGCAGGGCACCGAGCGAGCCCTTGCCGCAGCGTCAGCCGCCGGCCGAGCCGCGTATGGTGTCCCGGCCCGTGGTACGAGAAACAGAGCAACGCGAGCCTGTCGCCGTGCCCGTCACGGTGGCGCCGCCAGCGCCTCAGCCCAAGGCCCAACCGGCCACCGATCCGCTGGAGGGCGCCAATATCTATATCGCCTACGGGCGTTTTGCCGATGCAGCCAATAGCCTGCGCAGGGCCATCGAGCAGCATCCTGAACGCTTGGATCTGCGTTTGCGCATGCTGGAGGTTTGCGGTGAGTTGGGCGATGCCGGCGCTTTTTTCGAACAGGAGCGCCAGCTGCATGAGATGGGCGCCAGCCATGTGCAGATCGATCAGATCCGCGCACGTTATGGCCACCTGCAGCGAACCCAGGAAACGGCTGCACCGGTGACCACCAGGGAGCCGGTCGAGCAGGTCACCATGCTGCAGGACGACTTCCAGCTCAATCTGGATGACCTGTCACTGGATGCCGACTGGGAGCTGGCTAGCCCGTTCCAGCCCGAGCAGTCGGCCCGACTTAAGGCCGAGAAGGCCCGGCAAGATCTGCTCGACCCTGACTTCAGCTCCAACCTCCAGGAGCTGCCCGAGGTGTCCGAGATGAGTGCGGACGATAGGCTGCTGGCCACTTTTGCCGAGATGCCTCAGGAACAGGTACTCGATGCCGACTTCATCGATGCCTTTGACGTCGAGCAGGTGGCGCGGCGTGAGGGTGGGTCGATGTCCGCTGACCTCAATCATTTGGCCGGTAATCGCGACCATCTGGTGCGCCTCAATACGGCGTTGGCCTATATCGAACAGGGCGATATTGGCAGTGCCTGCGACATCCTCAACGAGTTGATCAGCCAGGGTGATGAGCAGGAGCGCGAACAGGCGCGCGAACTGCTGGCGAAGATCGCCTGAAGTCGGTCTCTGGGCGAATACAACGCCGCGGCTTGTCCGCGGCGTTGCTGTTTATGCGCGGTATGATGCGCGCCCCAATCGAGCGGAGGTTGCCATGAGCAAACCGGAAGTGGTCATCACCTATTGCACTCAGTGCCAGTGGCTGCTGCGTGCTGCCTGGCTGGCCCAGGAGCTGCTCAGTACCTTCGCCGAGGAGCTGGGCATGGTCAGCCTACAGCCGGGCACGGGCGGTGTGTTCCGCATCGTGTGTGATGGCGTACAACTGTGGGAGCGCAAGGCCGATGGTGGTTTTCCCGAGGCCAAGGAGCTCAAGCAGCGCCTGCGCGACCTGATTGATCCCGAGCGCGACCTGGGGCACATCGACCGATAACGCCTTTGGCGGGTGCGCGTGGCTGCCATATCAGCTGAGGTCGTCGACGCTGGGCGCGTGTTTGCTGAGACGGGCTGAGATCAATGTGGCCAGCAGGATCAGCGCGCCGCCGAAGAGCATGCGCAAACCGGGTTCCTCGTTGAACAGCCACCACGCAAAGAGAATGCCGTAGACCGGCTCCAGGGCGAAGACCACCGACGCACTGCGTGCATTCAGCACGCGCAGGCTGGCGACGAACAGGCTGTGAGCCAGCGCGGTGCAGAGCAGGCCGAGCAGGGCGATCCACAGCCAGTCCAGCGCACGCACCCCTGGCAGGACCGACCACACCAATGGCAAGGTGCAGACGAGGATGCCGAGGTTCTGCCACAGCGCTGCCTGGGCTGGCTCGACGCCTTTGGTGGTGGCGCGGTTGCTCACCGAGACCAGGGCGAACAGCAGGCCCGAGAGGATTGCCCAGACCAATCCCAAAGTGGCCTCGCTGCCAAAGTCGAAGTGCGGCGTTACCAGCACGAGGCCAAGACATACCAGACCCACCACCAGCCATTCCATCGGACGGATGCGCTCGCGAAACAGGATGCCTTCGAGCAGCACGGTGAAGGCGGGAAAGCTGGCAAAACCGAGCGTGGCCACGGCCACGCCGGACACTTTCACGGCGATGAAGAAAGTCCACCAGTGCCCACCCAACAGCAGGCCCGCCGCCGCCAAGGCCAGCCGGTGACGCCAGGACAGGCGGCGGGTGGTTTCGGCGAGGCGACTGAACAGGCCCAGGGCGCCGACCGCGAACAGGGCGC
Source organism: Pseudomonas sp. GOM6 (assembly GCF_029537485.1). Lineage (GTDB taxonomy): Bacteria > Pseudomonadota > Gammaproteobacteria > Pseudomonadales > Pseudomonadaceae > Aquipseudomonas. Next base: position 25,403 of record NZ_JARPUS010000007.1, on the reverse strand, counting down.
GGCCGAACACGATCACCAGCGGTGCGGCCAGAGCCAGCTTGCCGAAGATGCCGGAAAGGCCGAAACAGACGGCGCCCAGGTGCAGGGCGAAAAGTGCGGTGCGGTGTTGCATCAGGATTCCCGGGGTAGGGTTGGGACAAGGGGCTTCATGCCAGGCGCGCGCCGTTGGCCAGCGGTCGGTCGAAGCCGGCCAGCACCACCTTGCCTTGCGGGTCGTAGGCGCCGGTCACCAGCACGTCCGAGCGTACTCCGGCGATGCGTTTAGGGGCGAAGTTGCACACGCACAGTACCTGGCGGCCGACCAGCTCGTCGGCCCGGTAATGCTCGGTGATCTGTGCGCTGGAGGTCTTCACGCCCAGCTCGCCCAGATCGACTTCCAGCACATAGGCGGGTTTGCGTGCGGCACTGTTGGGGCGGACCCTGAGCAGGGTGCCGACACGCAGCTCCACGCGCTCGAAGTCCTGCCATTCGATGATCGGCATCTTGGCCTCGTTTCTGGATGGGTTGGCAGAGTCTAGGGCCTGGCGGATGCCGGATCTGTCGCGCTACTTGCGGGTATTGTCGCGCGCCTCGCGTGCCTGACGGCGCAGCTCGCGTGGGGTGATGCCCAGTTCACGCACCAGGGCCGCGGTGAAGGCACTCTGCGAGCCATAGCCGACCCGTGCGGCAACCTCACCAACCGCCAGGCGGCTGCCCAGTAGCAAGTCGCGGCCCAGCTGCAGGCGGCGCAGGCGGACATGCTCCATCGGTGTACGGCCGGTCTCGGCGAGAAAACGAGCATGGAAGCGCGCCGCTGACAGCCCGCACAGGCGCGCCAGGTCGGCCACTTGCAGCGGATGGGCGCAGTGCCGGTCGATGTGCGCGTCGAGGCTGGCCAGCGGCAGGCTTGCGGGTGCTGCCAGAGCCGGGGCGCCGCTGAGGCTGGCGAGGAGCAGGGCAGCGCCCTGCTGGGCGATCACCGTGTCGCCGATCGGGCTGGCTGCCAGCCAGTCGACCAGCTGGCTCTGTGCCGGATTGAGCTGGATTCGTCCCGGTGTCTCCAGCAGGCGCCGGCTGGCCTCGGCATGGTGGCCGAGGCGCTGCTGCAGCCAGCCATCCTGCGGTACGTCCAGCACCAGGCAGCGGCTGCCGGTCGGGCTGGCGCAGGCGTGGTGGGTCGCGGGCGGCACCACGGCCAGGCTCATGCTCGAAACCTGGCAGCCGCGCCCGGCGACCTCGAAGTCGAGCCGGCCGGAGAGGCCGAACACCAGCTGGGCATGGTCGTGGCTGTGGGCAATCTGCTCGTGGTGGTAGTGGCGCAGCGAGAGCAGCTGGGACATGGCGGGACTCCTGATCGAGCGGTCAGTGTACATCGCGTCGGCGAGGGCGGCTTGTCATGCAATAGTCATTGCATCGTCACGGACGCTTCACTGCGGCGGCGCACGCTTGGCCAAACCCAGCCGGAGGCCGCCCATGAGCATCGCCGAGCGCAACAAGCCCAGCCGCAAGCAGCATGTCCGCACTCTATGGATTTCCGACGTTCACCTAGGTACCCGCGACTGTCAGGCCGAGCGCCTGGCGGGTTTTCTCAAGCGCTACCAGGCCGACCGTATCTATCTGGTCGGCGACATCATCGACGGTTGGAAGCTGCGCAGCGGCATCTACTGGCCGCAGACGCACACCAACGTGATTCGCCGCCTGCTGACCATGAGCAAGCGCGGCACCGAGGTGATCTACGTCACCGGCAACCATGACGAATTCCTGCGCCGCTACTCCACGCTGATCCTTGGCAATATCCAACTGGTCGACGAGGCGGTGCACGAGACCGCCGACGGCCGCCGCTTGCTGGTAATCCACGGCGACCAGTTCGACGTGATCACCCGTTACCACAAGTGGCTGGCCTTCCTCGGCGACTCGGCCTACGAGTTCACACTGACCCTCAACCGCTGGCTCAACCACTGGCGCGAGCGCTGGGGTTACGGCTACTGGTCGCTGTCGGCCTTTCTCAAGCACAAGGTCAAGACAGCGGTGAACTTCATCAGCGACTTCGAGGAGTCCATCGCCCACGAGTGCGTCAAGCGCGGGCTGGACGGCGCCGTCTGCGGCCATATCCACCATGCCGAGATCCGCAAGGTGAACGGGGTCGAGTACATGAACTGTGGCGACTGGGTGGAGTCCTGCACGGCGTTGATCGAACACCTGGACGGCAGCATCCAGCTGTATCGCCTGGCCGAGGATCAGGCGGCCGTGACCGAAGCCGTCGCGCTCGAGCAGGCGGCATGAGGATTCTGATCGTCAGCGACGCCTGGCATCCGCAGGTCAACGGCGTGGTCACCAGCCTGCAGGCGCTGGTGAGCGAGCTGCGTGGCCTGGGGCATCTGGTCAAGCTGCTGTCGCCGCAGGACTTCCGCCATCTGCCCTGTCCCAGCTACCCGGAGATTCCGCTGGCCTGGGACCTGTGGCGGGTTGGTCCGGCGATCCGCGAGTTCCGCCCGGACTGCGTGCACCTTGCCACCGAGGGCCCGCTGGGCTGGGCGGCACGGCGCTGGTTGAGCAAACGCGGCCTGGCCTTTTCCAGCGCCATCCACACGCGCTTTCCCGAATATGTGCATACGCGTTGGCCGCGTATTCCGCTGGCCTGGGGCTACGCCTACCTGCGTCGTTTCCACCGCCCGAGCCAGGCGGTGCTGGTCAGTACCGAGCGGCTGCGTGAGGAGTTCGCCGGCTGGCGTCTGGAACGCCTGCAGTTGTGGCGCAAAGGCGTGAATGGCGCACTGTTCTTTCCACGCCCAGTGGCGCGGAGTGAACCGGTGTTTCTCTATGTCGGACGTCTGGCTGCGGAGAAGAACCTGCGCGCCTTTCTCGATCTGGCGCTGCCGGGCGAGAAGCGTGTGGTCGGCGACGGTCCCGAGCGTGCCGAGCTGCAGGCCGCCTACCCGCAGGTGAATTTCCTCGGTTACCAGCAGGGTGAGGCGCTGGCCCAGGCCTTCGCCGCCGCCAGCGTGCTGGTGTTCCCGTCGCGTACCGACACCTACGGCCTGGTGATGCTCGAAGCGCTGGCCTGCGGCACGCCGGTGGCGGCTTATCCGGTGTCGGGGCCGCTGGATGTGCTGGAAGCGGGGGTGACCGGGGTGATGGACGAGGACTTGCAGCAGGCCTGCCTGGCGGCACTGGTGTTAGATCGGTCGGTCTGTGCCGAGCGTGCGGCGCGCCAGTCCTGGCTCGCCTCGGCGCTGGAGTTCCTGGCCAGCCAGCCGTTGCTCGACGGCGAGCTGCTGGAGCAGCAGGACTGGTTGCCCGCGACGTAGGTTGGGTTGAGCGTAGCGAAGCCCAACGGCGTACCTTGGCCCGATGCTCCGCCTGTTGGGCTTCGGCGCTGTGCGCCTCAACCCAACCTACGCGGTTCGCTCCAGCCTTACAGGATGACCTTGTCGCGCAGCTTGTCGGCGGCCTGATTGAGGGCCTGGATGACCTTCTCTTTGTCGTAGTTCTGGATGCCGTTGGTATCCAGGTACATGGAGAAGCCGGGTAACTCGTGCTCGACATAGCTGGAGCGGGCGCCCAGGTCGCGGCGGAAGTCCACCACCTGATAGATCTGCACCGGCCGGCTGAAACCCTTGACCGCGATCTGGCCCTTGTCGCGGCACATGATCACGTCCTTGATCAGCGAGTAGGTCTCGTGGGAGATGAGGATCTCGCCGGCCTCGGAGGAGCTTTCCAGGCGGCTGGCCAGGTTCACTTCGCGGCCGATGATGGTGTAGTCCATGCGCGTGTCGGCGCCGAAGTTGCCCACGGTGCAGTAGCCGGTGTTCAGGCCCATGCGGATTTCCAGCGGTTTGGTGATGCCCTGGGCGCGCCACTGCTGGCGCAGCACCTTCATGTGCTTGCGCATGGCGATGGCCATGGACACGGCATTCACGGCGTCCTTCTTGGCGCCCTGGCTGGACGGGTCGCCGAAGAACACCAGCACGCTGTCGCCGACGAACTTGTCGATAGTACCGCCGTACTTGAGGGCGATCTTCGACATTTCGTTGAGGTAGGTGTTGAGCAGGTCGGTGAGCTGTTCGGCTTCCAGTTCTTCGGCCAGCTCGGTGAAGCCCTTGATGTCGGAAAAGAATACGGTGAGCTTCTTGCGCTGGGTTTCCAGGCGCACGTGCTTCTTGCCGCTGAAGATCAGCTCCCAGACCTGCGGCGACAGGTACTTGGCCAGGTTGCGTGCCAGACGTGCGGCCTTTTCCTGCTCGCGTTTGATCTCGTGGCGCGCCAGGGTCAGGCGCAGGCCCTGCTCATGCACGAAGAAGGCAGTGATGCAGATGTACAGGGTGCTCAGCAGGATGCTGACCAGCGCGACCAGGGTCGGGGTGTCGGTATTGATCTCGGGATGAATCAACGCGGTGTTCAGCGCCATGCTGCCGGTGGCGATCAGCACGGCCAGACCCATCTGGCGCACGCCGCCGGCAATCAGCGCGCTGAAGCACAGGGTCAGCAGAAACATCAGCCCGGGGACTGCCGAGAAGCCCATCAGCACCGCGGCGGCACCCGCATGCACGGCGTCGATGAACAGCAGGGTGAGGTTGGTCTTTTCCGGGTAGTCGCGCTTGAAACGGTTGCTCAGGTGATAGGCCAGGTGTGGGTAGAGCAGTGCGTAGGGCACCATCCACAGGATGGCGTAACCGAAGTGGTTGACGTAGGTGCCGGCGGCGATGGCGGCCGCCGGAGCGATGTAGGCCAGCACCCGCGAGTAGTACTCACGCAGCAACGGGGCGGGTTGCGCCCTGAGGATTTCCTGGACGTTGGACTTCATTGACGGTGCGATCCCTGATGATTTTCTGACGCTTCTGCTGAGCGTCTGAGCGGTCTGCAAGACCTGCGCCAAGGTGTGGCGGGTGAGGGATCATAACCAGCTGCCATCTGGCGGCCAAGTATGACCGCCGAATGGCGTGGCGTTCAGCAGGCCTGGCGCTCGACGGCGGCCATGTAGAGGGACTGCTTGGGCTGGGCGAAAACCCGGCGCAGCATGGGCTCGAAGAACTCCAGCGGCAGGGTTTCGCCCTCCGGGTCGAAGGCGGCGGCGTCGTAGCGCGCGCAGAACTCGATGGTGGCCTGGAACTGCGGGTGATCCTTGAATTGCTCGCGCAGGTGTCGATCCAGCCCCAGGTGATGGAAGAAGTAGTAACCCTGGAAGATCGCGTGCTTCTCGATCATCCAGTGGTTCTCCGCGCTGACGAAGGGCTTGAGCATGGCCGCGGCGATATCGGCGTGGTTGTAGGAGCCGAGGGTGTCGCCGATGTCGTGCAGCAGGGCGCAGACCACGTATTCCTCGTCCTTGCCGTCACGGTAGGCCAGGGTGGCGGTCTGCAGCGAGTGGGTCAGGCGATCCACCGGGAAGCCGCCGAAGTCGCCGTCGAGCAGCTTGAGGTGAGCGAGGATGCGGTCCGGCAGCTGTTTGGCGAAGGCACCGAAATCCTGGGCGATGATGGCCCAGTCTTCGGCGCTGCCATCTTCCATATGAGTGAATTGGGCGTGTGCTTGCATGGTCGAGGCCTCAGAAGCGGATACGGCCGGTAAAGGCGTCCTTGAGCATTACCCAGTCGCCCATGAAGCTGTACAGCGGGTACTTGAAGGTGGCCGGCTTGTTCTTCTCGAAGACGAAGTGGCCGATCCAGGCGAAGCCGTAGCCGGCGAAGGGCAGGGCCAGCAGCCAGAGCCATTGCTGGGTCAGCAGGGCATAGGCGAGGATGCTCAGCACCAGCAGGCTGCCAACGTAGTGCAGGCGGCGGCACACATCGTTGCTGTGCTCCTGCAGGTAATAGGGGTAGAACTCGGCGAAGCTGTTGAAGCGTTCGGTGGTTTCGGCGCTCATGGCGTACCTCCTGTCATTGTTGGCCACAGTCTAAGCGTGCTGTCTTGCGCGGCCAGTGACATACGGTGCCAGTTTAGTATCCTCGTGGCGCCAGAGCGTGCCGACCACTGCATAAGAAGAACGATGAGCGAAAGAACCACTTCATCCAGCTGGGCCACCAGCATCGTCCAGGGCCTCGAAATGGGCGGCGTCGACTGCCGGCGTCTGTTTGCCCAGCTGGGCATGGACTACGAGGCGCTCAGCGATCCTGATGCACGCTTCCCTCAGGATGGTATGACCCGCCTCTGGCATCTGGCTGTGGAGGCCTCGGGTAATCCGTCCATTGGTCTGAACCTGGCTCGTCTGCCGGTGCGCCCCACGGCGTTTCATGTGGTGGGCTATGCGCTGATGTCCAGTCGCAATCTGCTCGAAGGTTTTCAACGTTTGGTGCGCTACCAACGCATCATTGGCGAGGGGGCGGATCTCAGTCTGCAGCCCAGTCCGGATGGCTACGAGCTGATCCTGGCCATTCACGGCGACCATCTGCCGGCTGCCCGCCCCAGCTACGAGGCCAGCCTGGCCCACACCATGGCCTTCAGTCGCTGGCTCACCGGCAAGCCGCTCAAGCCGCGTGAAGTGCGCTTCCAGGGGCCGCCGCCGGCGGATCTGCGGCCTTATGACGAGGTGTTCCAGGCGCCGTTGCGTTTCGGTAGCGAGCGCTATTCCCTGTTGTTCGAACGCGCCGACCTGGAAATGCTCTTGCCCTCTGCCAACGAAGCCCTGGCGCAAGTGCATGATCGTTTCGCCGGGGAGTACCTGGCGCGCTTCTCCGATGGTCGGGTGACCCATCAGGTACGCCAGGTGCTGTGCCGCCTGCTGCCGCAGGGCGAGCCCAAGCGCGAGGCGGTGGCCCAGGCGCTGCTGTTGTCCGAGCGCACCCTGCAGCGCCGCTTGCAGGAGGAGGGCACCAGCTACCAGCAGTTGCTCGATGACAGCCGGCGCGAGCTGGCCGAACAGTACCTGGCCCAGCCCAATCTGACCCTGTTGCAGATTGCCTACCTGCTTGGCTTCGCCGACCCCAGCAACTTCTTCCGGGCCTTCCGCCGCTGGTTCGACACCACGCCGGGCGAGTACCGCGCGCGGCTTTGAGTCTTTTGGTCGACGGCTATGTAGGCTGGGTTAGGCCGCGTTGCGGCTAACCCAGCCTACATCAATGCGTAGCGGCTTAATGGCGCCAGAAGGCGGGGAAGAGTAGGACCAGCACGGTGAGGATTTCCAGGCGCCCCAGCAGCATGCCGAAGGTCAGGACCCACTTGGCCATGTCCGGCAGGCTGGCGTAGTTGCCAGCCGGGCCGATCACTTCGCCCATGCCTGGGCCGACGCCGGAGACCATGGCGGCCGCGCCACTCAGTGCAGTGATCCAGTCCACTCCCGTGATTGCCACGCCCAGGGCCAGGGTGGCGATGGTGATGGTGTAGAAGAAGGCGAAGGCCAGGATCGAACGAACGATGTCTTCGTCCAGGCGATGGCGGTTGTAGTTCTGCCGGATCACCGCGCGCGGGTGCACCAGCTGCTTGAGGTTGGCCTTGAGCAGGATGTAGGCGACCTGGAAGCGGAACACCTTGAGGCCGCCAGCGGTGGAGCCGGAGCAACCGCCGACGAAACCCAGGTAGAAGAACAGCATGCTGGCGAACGGGCCCCACAGGTGGTAATCGCCCACGGCGAAGCCGGTGGTGGTCATCACCGAGGTGATGTTAACCGTCACGTGGCGCAGGGCATCGAGCCAGTGCAGGTCGGTGGTCAGCCACTTCCACAGCGCCAGCATCAGACAGCTGGACAGCAGGATCAGCAGGAAGCCACGTACCTGCTCGTCGCGCCACAGCGCCTTGTAGTTGCCGCGCAGCATGGAGACGTAGAGCACGAACGGCAGGCTGCCGAGGATCATGACCAGTACCGCCACCCAGTGCACCGCCGGCTGCTGCCATTTGCCCAGTGACGCGTCCGAGGTGGAGAAACCCCCGGTGGCGATGGCCGACATGGCGTGGTTGATGGCGTCGAACAGGCCCATGCCGGCCAGCCAGAAACCCAGTACGGCCAGCGAGCTGAGCCCGACGTAGGCCAGCACCATGTACTTGGCGACCATGTGCGAGCGTGGCATGACCTTTTCCGATCGGTCCGACGACTCGGTCTGGAACAGGCGCATGCCACCGATGCGCAGCATCGGCAGAATCGCCACGGCCATGCCGATGAAGCCGATGCCCCCCAGCCAGTGCAGCAGCGAGCGCCAGATCAGCAGGCCGGGCGCCATGTCGTCCAGGCCGCTGAAGATGGTGGCGCCGGTGGCGGTGATGCCGGACATGCTCTCGAAGTAGGCGTCGGTGAAGCTGATGTGGCGGGTAAAGATGAACGGCAGCGCGGCGAAGACCGACACCACCACCCAGCTGGATACGGTCAGCATGTACATGTCGCGCGGGCGCAGGTGGCTGTCGGCCGGTCGGCCCTGGGCGAGCATGGCGATGCCGGCGACGAAGGTGATCAGGCTCGACCAGAGAAAGGCGTTGATGCCTTGCGGGCTGGCGTAGAGCAACTGCGTGCCCACCGGCACCAGCATGCTCACCGCCAGGGTGATCAGGAAGATGCCATTGATGAAGGCGACAGTGCGCAGGGTGGACAGCTGCATCCGGGTCAGTGTTTCCAGAAGGTGCGGGTCACCAGCACCAGCACGGTGAGGATTTCCAGGCGGCCCAGCAGCATGCCGGCGGTCAGCAGCCACTTGGCGCTATCCGGCAGGCTGGCGAAGTTGCCGGCCGGGCCGATGATCGGGCCCAGGCCCGGGCCGACGTTGCACACCGCCGTGGCGGCGCCGGTCAGCGCGGTGACCCAGTCCAGGCCGGTCAGGGTCAGGGCCAGGGCCAAGACGCCAATGGTGATGGTGAAGAAGAAGGAGAAGGTGATCAGCGAGCGGACGATGTCTTCGTCCAAGTTGTGGTTGTTGTACTGCTGCTTGATTACTGCGCGCGGGTGCACCAGCTGCTGCAGGTTGGCGCGCAGCAGCACGTAGGCGACCTGGAAACGGAAGATCTTCAGGCCGCCGGAGGTCGAGCCCGAGCAGCCGCCGACGAAGGTCAGGTAGAAGAACAGCAACACGGCGAAGCTGCCCCAGGTGGTGTAGTCGCCCAGGGCGTAGCCGGTGGTGGTGACCACCGAAGTGACGTTGACCGCGACGATACGCACCGCATCGAGCCAGGCCTGGTCCGAGTTGAGCCAGAGCCAGGTGCCGAACACCAGCCAGGTCAGCACCAAAAAACCGAGGAAGCCACGGACCTGGTGGTCGCGCAGCAGCGCTTTGCGGTGGCCGCGCAGGAAGGCTACGTAGAGCATGAACGGCAGGCCGCCGGCGATCATCAGCACTACTGATACCCAGTGCACGGCCGGCTGCGGCCAGTGCGCCAGAGACGCGTCGGAGGTGGAATAGCCGCCGGTGGAGATCGAGGTCATCGCATGGTTGATCGCCTCGAAGGGGCTCATGCCCGCCGCCCAGTAAGCGAGGAAACCGATCAGGGTGAGACCGAGGTAGATGGCGAAGATGGACTTGGCGGCAATGTGCGAGCGCGGCACCACCTTTTCGCCCCAGTCCGAGGACTCGGTCTGGAACAGGCGCATGCCACCGACCCGCAGCAACGGCAGAATCGCCACCGCCATGCCGATAAAACCGATACCGCCCAGCCAATTGAGCATGGAGCGCCAAACCAGCAAGCCCGGTGACAGTTTGTCCAGCCCGGACAATACCGTAGAGCCGGTAGTGGTGATGCCGGACATGGTCTCGAAGAAGGCGTCGGTGTAGCTGATGTGGGCGATGATCAGCATCGGCAGGGCGGCGAAGATGCACACCACCAGCCAGCTGGAGGTCGTCAGCAGGTACATGTCGCGGGGGCGTAGCTGCACGTTTTTCGGCTTACCGGGCAGGATCAGGGCCATGCCGGCGACGAAGGTGATCATGCTTGACCACAGAAATGCGGTGATGTCGTCGGAGCGCTCATAGCTCAGCAGGGTCAGCATGGGGATGACCATGCTGACCGCCAGGGTGATCAGAAAAATGCCGATGATGAAACCGATGATGCGCAGGGTCGGCAGGGCCATTTAGGGAGCTCTGGCTACGGGCGGAGGCCGTCATTCTAGCCTGCCCGACGGGCGCCCTGTAAATCTGCAGGCAGGGGGCTTCCCAAGCGCTTGCCGATGCATAGAATTGCGCCCCAGGTGCCGGCCCTTGCCGGTTTTCTGAGTTCCCTCCTTCATGTCGCAAACCAGTCCGTGTCTCAGCTGTGGCGCCTGCTGCGCCTATTTTCGTGTGTCTTTTTTCTGGGGTGAGTGCCAATCTGCCGGCGGCACGGTGCCCGATCAGCTGGTCGAGCAGATCGGCCCGCACCACGTTGCCATGATCGGCACCACGGCCAAGCCGGCGCGCTGCGTCAGCCTGCTGGGCGAGATCGGTGATGGCGTGCGCTGCACCATGTACGAGAACCGCTCCAGCAGCTGCCGCGACTTTGCCGCCAGTTGGGAAGACGGTGTGCACAACCCGCGCTGCGACGCCGCCCGCGCGGCTCATGGCCTTCCGCCCCTGACGCCGCCACAGCAGCCGGAGCTGAGCCCGGATCGGGTCGCCTGAGATAATCGGCTAGAATGCCGGCCTGTTTGTTCAGGAGTAGGCCGATGCAAGCCCTCGATCTGTTGCTCAACCGTGTTTCCGTGGGTCGCCTGCTGGCGCCGGCGCCTGATGCTGGCCAGCGCGAGCTGATGTTCCGTGCCGCCCTGCGCGCGCCCGATCATGGTCAGCTGCGCCCCTGGCGTTTCATCACGGTAGAGGCCGAGGCGCGCGTACAGCTGGGCGAGCTGTTCGCCAGCGCACTGGCCAGTGACCCGGCCTGCAAGCCGGAGGCACTGGACAAGGCTCGCGCCATGCCGCTGCGTGCGCCGCTTCTGGTGGTGGTGGTCGCCCGGCTCAGCGAGCACCCCAAGGTGCCACGCCAGGAGCAGGTGCTGTCCGCCGGCTGTGCAGCTCATAGCCTGTTGCTGGCGGCGCAGGAGCTGGGCTTCGGGGCCATCTGGCGCACGGGCGATCTGGCCCATCATCCGCTGGTATTGGCCGGGCTGGGCGTGGGCGTCAATGAGCAGATCGTCGGCTTTCTCTATGTCGGCAGCTTCGAGGGTGAACGGCGCACGCCGCTGGCCCTGGACCCGGCCGAGTTCGTCAGTGTCTGGAACGGGCTTGGCCCGGTAGCTCCAGCGTAGCGACGAAGCCACCCTGCGGGTGGTTTTCCAGCAGTAGGCGCCCACCATGGCGCTCGGCCGCGCGGCGGGCGATGGCCAGGCCCAGGCCGTGGCCGGCCGCTTGCTGGTTGGGGGCGCGGAAAAAAGGTTCACCCAGGCGCGTCAGGATCTCTTCGGGCGCGCCGGGACCATGGTCGCGCACGGCAATGCGCAGCAAGCCGTTCTCTCCCGTCACGCTTATCTCCAGGGGCTGTGCGGGCGGATTGAAGCGCAGCGCATTGCGCAGCAGGTTGTCCAGGGCGCTGCGCAGCATATCGGGCCAGCCCTGCAGGGTGGCAGGCGCATGGGCCATGTTGAGGCGCAGCTGCTGCTCCGGTGCCAGCAGGCGGGCATTGGCCTGCACCTCGTCGAGTAACGGTTGCAACTCTACTGTGTGAGGTGCGCCAGTGTCCGCATCCAGGCGAGCGAGGGCGAGAATCTCGCCAATCAGTGCTTCCAGTCGATCACACTCCTGAGTCAGGCGGCCCCATAGCGACTGACGTTCTTCCCCGTTGGCCCGCTCGGCCAGAGCCAGAGCAATGCGTAGCCTGGCCAGCGGCGAGCGCAGCTCGTGGGACACATCGCGCAGCAGCTGGCGCTGGCTGCCGATCAGGTCCTGCAGGCGCGCGCCCATGCGGTTGAAGTCGCGGGCGAGCACACCAAATTCATCACCCCGGCTGGCCAGGTGCGCCAGGCTGTTCTGCTGATAAGCGGTCTGCCCGAGGTCGTGTACTGCCCCGCGCAGTCGCCCCAGTGGGCGAGTGATGGAGAGCGTCAGCAGCAGGCTGATAGCGGTCAGCACTACCAGGGCAATGGTCAGCGCGCTGAGTGGCCAGAACAAGCCGTCGCGCTGCCAGGCGACCAGTTCCGGGTGAGGGATGCGGTGGATAAACAGGTAGGTTTCGCCGCCGGGGCTGCGGTATTCCTCGGTCAGACGGCGCCAGGGCAGGCGCTTAGCATTGTCCTGGCGGGCCTCGAAGGCAGCTGCGCGGGGCGGGAAGGTGCCTTGCACCAGTGGCTGGCCATCGACATCGAGTACCTGGGTATCGATGCGGTAGCGGCGCTTGCGCTTTTCCAGCAGGTCCTGGGCTGCTCGCGGGCCTTGTTGTTCATAAAGGCTGCTCCAGCGCTCGGCGAAGTTCTTCAGCGCCGGATGGTGGCTGAGTACCCAGGCGTCCTGGTTCAGGGCGCGGCCCAGCAGCAGTGAAAGACCTGCGACCAGGGCGATGGCCAACCAGAAGCTGGCGAAGATGCGCCAGAACAGTGAACGCATGGGGACTCCTTCAAGGAAAAGGCCCGACAGGGATGCCGGGCCTCGGGGGTTACTGGGCTTGCGGATCCTTTTCGGCCTTCCAGGCGTTGAATTCCTGGCGTTCGGCACGGCGTTTTTCCATCTCGGCCTTGCGTGCGTCGAAAGTCTTCTGCTGCTCAGGCGTGAGGATGGTGCGGAGGGCCTTGTCATGTTCCAGGCGGGCCGTTTCCAGTTCCTTCTTCATCGCCTCCTGATCGGCCTTGGGTAGCTTGCCCAGGTACTTCTGGGTGATCTCGCGCGGGTCGTTGCGGTGCTCTCGCATCAGTTTGCCCATCTGCTCGCGTTGCTCGGCGCTCAGGTTGAGGTCCTTGAACAGCTTGCCGCCGGGGCCGGCGCGGTGCTCGCCGTGCATCGATTTGTGACAGGGCGCGTGTTCGCCGCTTTCGGGCATGGCCAGGGCGATGGTCGGCAGGCTGGTGGCGAGCAACAGTGCGATAAGGGTCTTGCGCATGGTGTGTCTCCTTGTCTAGAGGCCGGTGTGTTACCGGATGAGCTCAGTCTAGGGAGCGCAAGGTCAGGCGCGGTCAGGCATGGGTAAAGGCTGGGTAAAGAAAATTTCAGGGCTGTCGCTTCACGGGCTGTAGTAATAGCCGCGGCTGCGCAGGGCGACGATGCGCGGGCGTCCGTCTGCATGTGGGCCGAGCTTCTTGCGCAGGTTGCTGACGTGCATGTCCAGGCTGCGGTCGTACAGCGTCAGCTTGCGACCCAGCGCGAGCTGGGCCAGCACCTGTTTGTCCAGCGGTTCGCCCGGCTGCTGCAGGAGTGCTTCGAGAATGCGGCTTTCAGACAGGGTCAGGGGGATTTCCTGCTCGCCGAGCTGTGCCACGCCACGCACCGGGCTGTAGCTCAGGTCGCCCAGTTCCAGGCGCGAAGGCGCTGCGACTGGCTGGCTGCGGCGTAGCACGGCGCGCAGGCGGGCGGTCAGTTCGCGAGGGTCGCAGGGCTTGGCCAGGTAGTCGTCGGCGCCCAACTCCAGGCCGAGGATGCGATCCAGTGGCTCGCCACGGGCGGAAAGCATCAGTACAGGCAGGTCGGCGTGCTCGCTACGAAGCTGCTTGAGTAGTTCCAGGCCGCTGCCGTCGGGAAGCATGACGTCGAGGATCACCGCCGCCGGACTGTGTCCGACCAGGGTCGCACGGGCACTGACGCCATCGTGGCAGGCGTGCACGGAAAAACCTTCTTGCTGCAACCAGCTGGCCAGCAGCTCGCAGAGTTCTTGGTCATCGTCGATCAGCAGCAGTTCGGTCATGGCAAGGCTCGTCGGGCGTGGGTCGCGCTCAGACCCACTCACTGCGCCGCTTGTTCCGCCCGCCACTTAGACGACCGACGATGAAGGCGAGCAGGGCGGTACCGGCACCGATCAGGAACCACAGCTGCTGCTCGCTGAGCAGGCGCTGCGGCTCCTGGGCCTGGGCCTTTTTGAGCTGCAGCTTGAGGCGCTGGTTGTCCTGGCGCAGACGGCTGAGCTGGGCGTTGTCGCGCTCGCCACTCTCTGCCAGCAGGGCTTCGCGTTGGCTTTCGCTCTCGGCCAGTTGCTGTTGTAGGGCAAGAATCTGTGCAGCGCTATCGTCCGTCGGCGCCACGCTGGGAAGGGATTCTTCGGCATGCGCCGCAGGAGTCAGGAGCAGGGTGGCGAGCAGCAGGTAGAGCGGGCCTTGGTGCATGGGGACTCCCGTGTGCGTTTGTTGTTATGGGCCTGCGAAGGAGTGTCAGGGCAATACCCGCTTGAACGGTTTGACCCGTACCTCGGCGTAGACACCAGCGGCGCGGTAGGGGTCGGCGTCGGCCCAGCTCTGGGCGGCGTTCAGCGATTCGAATTCGGCAACGATCAGGCTGCCGGAGAAGCCGGCCGGGCCCGGATCGTTGCTGTCTATCGCCGGGTGCGGGCCGGCCAGGACCAGGCGGCCTTCGCTTTTTAGCTGCTCCAGGCGGGCCAGGTGCGCCGGACGGCTGGCCAGGCGTTTTTCCAGGGATTCGGGTGCATCGGTGGCGATGATGGCGTATAGCATGTCAGTCCTTGCTTTGCTGGGGGGCGTCATCATGGATATGGCGCGCCAGGTAGACGCCCTGGGCGACCAGGAACAGCACGGTCATACCCAGGCTGCCGAAGACTTTGAAATCGACCCAGATGTCGTGAAAGGTAAAGGCTACGAACAGGTTGGCGCAGCCGCTGAACACGAAGAAGGCCACCCAGGCCAGGTTCAGGCGCGTCCAGATGAGCGGCGGCAGGGTGATGGCGTGGCCCATGATGCGCTGGATCAGCACCTTGTCGCCGATGAAGTGGCTGCCGGCGAAGCCCAAGGCGAACAGCCAGTTGACCACCGGGGCTTTCCACTTGAGGAAGGTTTCGCTGTGGAAGGCCAGGGTCATGCCGCCGAACAGCAGGCAGGCGGCCAGGGTCAGCCACTGGCCCTTCTCCAGCTTGCGTTGCATCAGGAAGAGAATGCCGTAGACCACCACCGAACTGACGATCAGTACCGCCGTGGCGCTGAAGATGCCGCCCAGTTCGAAGGCCTGGCCAGCCAGTTCAACGGTACGGGGATCGAGCTTGTAAACGATGAAGAACAGAATAAGCGGGATGAAGTCGATGAATTGTTTCACAGTGGCAGCCAGAAGCGGGATGTGGCGGCATAATAACAAACATCATTCTCCGCGAAAGTGGCCCCCATGAAGGTTGATCTGCACTGCCACAGCACTGCTTCGGACGGCGTCCTAGGGCCTGCCGAGGTAGTGGCGCGCGCCCATGATCGCGGTGTGGAAGTGCTGGCCTTGACCGACCACGACACCCTCGAAGGGTTGAGCGAGGCTCGCCAGGCCGCAGATTCGCTGGGCATGCGCCTGATCAACGGGGTGGAACTGTCCTGTACCTGGGGTGGCGCGACCATCCATGTGCTGGGCTACGCCTTCGCTACCGATGCACCGGCGCTGTGCCAGGCCATCGCCGATCTGCATCAGGGTCGCTGGTTGCGTGCCGAGGAAATCGACCGGCGCCTGGCGGCCAAGGGCATGCCCGGCGCGCTGGAGGGCGCACGTGCCGTGCAGCAGGGGCTGGGGGACAGCGGTAACGCACCGGCCCGCCCGCATTTTGCCGAGTTTATGGTGCGCGCCGGGCATGTGCGCGACCACGCCGAGGCGTTCCGCAAGTGGCTGGGCTCGGGCAAGCTGGGCGACGTTAAGCAGCACTGGCCGACGCTGCAGGAGGCGGTTGGCACGCTCAAGGCGGCTGGCGCCTGGATCAGCCTGGCCCACCCCTGGCAGTATGATTTCACCCGCAGCAAGCGCCGCCGGCTGGTGGCCGATTTCATCGAGGCCGGCGGCCATGCCCTTGAGGTGGTCAATGGCCTGCAGCCGGCCGAGCAGGTCGGTAGCCTGGCCATTCTGGCCCGCGAGTTCGGCATGCTGGCCAGCGTCGGCAGCGATTTTCATGCGCCGGGCCCCTGGTCGGAACTGGGCATGTATCGCCCACTACCGGACGACCTGCCCCCTCTTTGGGAGCGCTTCGACCATGCACGCGCTACTACCGCCTGAACAGGGAGAGTTCATGAGCCAGTTCTTCCAGATTCATCCGGAAAACCCGCAGCCGCGCCTGATCAAACAGGCGGTGGAAATCCTGCGCAAGGGCGGCGTTATCGTCTATCCCACCGATTCCTCCTATGCGGTGGGCTGTCTGATCGGCGACAAGACGGCGGTTGAGCGCATCCGCCGCCTGCGGCAGCTGGATGACAAGCACAACTTCACCCTGGTGTGCAGCGACCTGTCGCAGATCGGTCTGTTCGCCAAGGTCGATACCGGAGCCTTCCGCCTGCTCAAGGCGCATACGCCCGGCCCCTATACCTTCATTCTCAATGCCACGCGTGAAGTGCCGCGCATGCTACTGCATCCCAAGCGCCGCACCATCGGCTTGCGCGTGCCGGAGCACCCCATCGCCCTGGCCCTGGCCGAAGCGCTAGGCGAGCCGCTGATGAGCGTGAGCCTGATCCTGCCCGGCGACGAACTGCCGATGAGCGATCCCTACGAGATGCGCCAGGTGCTGGAGCATCAGGTCGACCTGATCATCGACGGCGGCTACGGCGGGCTGAAGGCCTCCACTGTGGTCAACCTGGCCGATGGCGAGCCGGAAGTGTTCCGCGTCGGCTGTGGCGACCCGAGCCCCTTCCAGGAGGTCGAGGCGTGAGCGAGCAGGTCGACAGCCAGGCCGGTGCGCAGCAGGAATTACCCTTTGCGCTGGTCTACGGCCAGGCCGTCACCGAACTGCCGCTCGACCTGTACATCCCGCCGGATGCCCTGGAGGTGTTTCTCGAAGCCTTCGAAGGCCCGCTCGACCTGCTGCTGTACCTGATCCGCAAGCAGAACATCGACATCCTCGACATTCCGGTGGCCGAGATCACCAAGCAGTACATGGGCTACGTCGAGCTGATGAAGTCGGTCCGCCTGGAGCTGGCCGCCGAGTACCTGGTGATGGCCGCCATGCTGGCCGAGATCAAGTCGCGCATGCTGTTGCCGCGCTCGACCGAAGCCGAGGAAGAGGAAGATGACCCGCGCGCCGAACTGATTCGTCGCCTGCAGGAGTACGAGCGCTACAAGGCCGCCGCCGAAGGCCTGGACGAGCTGCCGCGGGTGGGGCGCGACCTCAGCGTGCCGCGCCTGGATGCGCCCGAGGCGCGGGCGCGCAAACTGTTGCCGGACGTCAGCCTGGAGGAAGTGCTGTTGTCCATGGCTGAAGTGCTGCGCCGCGCCGATATGTTCGAGAGCCACCAGATCACCCGCGAGACCCTGTCCACTCGCGAACGCATGAGCGAAGTGCTGGAACGGCTCCGCGGCGCGGGTTTCGTGCCGTTCGTCGATCTGTTCACCGCGCAGGAGGGGCGCCTCGGCGTGGTGGTGACCTTTATGGCGGTGCTTGAACTGATCAAGGAACAACTGGTGGAACTGGTGCAGAATGAGCCCTTCGCCGCTATTCATGTCCGCGCCCGAGCCGAATGATGAACCTGACCGACCCCAAGGAACTCGCCTCCCTGCTCGAAGCCTGGCTGCTGGCCCTGGGCCGGCCCATGTCGCTGGAGCGCATGGCCGAGCTGTTCGAGGAGGGCGAACGTCCCGAACTGGCGCAGATTCGCGATGCTCTGGCGATATTGGCCAGCTCCTGCGCCGGTCGTGCCTTCGAGCTGAAAGAGGTTGCCAGCGGCTATCGCCTGCAGGTGCGCGAGCAGTTTGCCCCCTGGGTCGGGCGGCTGTGGGAAGAACGCCCGCAGCGCTATTCGCGCGCCATGCTGGAAACCCTGGCGCTGATCGCCTATCGCCAGCCGATCACCCGTGGCGAGATCGAGGATATTCGCGGCGTGGCGGTCAACAGCCAGATCATCAAGACCCTGCAGGAGCGCGACTGGATTCGCGTGGTCGGCTACCGCGACGTGCCGGGCCGCCCGGCGATGCTGGCTACCACCAAGGCCTTCCTCGACTACTTCAATCTGCAGAGCCTGGAGCAGTTGCCGCCACTGGCCGCCCTGCGCGAGCTGGAGCCTGAGCCCATGCTGGCGCTGGACGAGGATCTGCCGGTGCCGGCCGAGCTACAGGCCCTGGCGGATGCCGCAGCAGGCGAAGAGGCATCGGCCGAGCCGCGTGAGGAAACCAGCTTCCGCAGCCTGCTGGTCGAGCTGGATCAGATGGAACAGGGACTGAAGACCGACTTCAGCGACCTGCTGCACGAGGACGAAGCCGAAGAAGAGCAGGGCACGGAGCTGGACGCCGGCGACGCTCTGCATTGAAGGCATTGAGACTTTCAATGCGGGGCTGAGCCGATCAGCCTCTATGCTGGCCGCAGTTTTTCCTGACGGGGCCGGCGATGAGCAAGAATCCCTGCATCAAGGTCTGTGAGTTCGACGCTGACATTTGTCTCGGTTGTGGCCGCAGCAAGCGCGAGATCAAGGCCTGGAAACGCCTCGATAAGGGCTCACGTTTCGCCCTGCTGGCCGAAGCGGATATGCGCCTGCTGGCCTTCGAGGCCACCGGCCGGCGCAAATACCGCTGAGCGGTCTATAGTCAGGCGGTGCGCGCGTCGGGCGATGCGCGTATGATGCGCGACCTTTTTCATCCTCAGTTACACCGGGAGGTGCCCAGATGAGCGAATCCGAATTCGAACCCCGTCCCAGCGGCGAAAAGCTGCAGAAAGTCCTGGCCCGTGCCGGCCTCGGCTCGCGCCGCGATATCGAGCAGTGGATTGCCGATGGTCGGGTCAAGGTCAACGGTGCAGTCGCCACACTCGGCGTGCGTGTCGAGGCGCGCGACGCCATCAGCGTCGACGGCCAGCTGCTCAAACGCGAAGACGCCCAGGTGGTGCGCCGCGTACTGATCTACAACAAGCCGGAAGGCGAGATCTGCACCCGTGACGATCCGGAAGGCCGTCCTACCGTGTTCGACCGCCTGCCGCGGCCGAAGGAAGGGCGCTGGATCAATATTGGCCGCCTGGACATCAACACCACCGGCCTGTTGCTGTTCACCACCGATGGCGAACTGGCCAACCGCCTGATGCACCCCTCCTACGAGATGGATCGCGAGTACGCCGTGCGTGTGCGCGGCGAAGTCACCGAGGAAATGATCGAGCAGCTCAAGGCCGGCGTGATGCTGGAAGACGGCCCGGCCAAGTTCACTGACATCAAGGAAGCGCCGGGTGGCGAAGGCTTCAACCACTGGTATCACTGCGTGGTCATGGAGGGTCGTAACCGCGAGGTGCGCCGTCTGTGGGAGTCCCAGGGCCTGGTGGTCAGCCGCCTCAAGCGCGTGCGATTCGGCCCGGTATTCATGACTTCCGACCTGCCGATGGGGCGCTGGCGCGAAATGGGCCAGCGCGAGATCGATATCCTCAGCGAGGAAGTCGGCCTCAAGCCCGTGGCCCTGCCGGCCATGAAGGAAAAGATGCGCGACAAGCTCGACCGCCTGCAGCGCAAATCGGCTAAGCCAATGACCCGGAGCGAGCGGCCCAAGCGGGTGCTGCGTCCGGCCGAAGATGCGCCGGCCGCCGAGCGTGCCCCGCGTACTCCTCGCGAAGACAAGGCGCCGCGCAAGCCAGCCGGCGAGCGTCGTGGTGGCACGCCGGTAGCCGAGCGCCCGTCTGAGGTGAACAAGAAGCGCAGCCCGCGCCCGCCAGTTGAGCTGGGTGAGCGCCCGGCACGTAAGCCGCGGCCTTCCGGTACTGCTCGGGGTGGCGACGGTCAGCGTCCGGGTCGTAAGCGCTGATTAATGCAAGTTGAAAAGGGCTCCTGCGGGAGCCCTTTTGCATATCCAGGTTTTTAGTCGCTTGGTTCTGGGATAACCGGAGCCCATCGTGCCCGAAGTTGCCCCTGCATAAGCATCAGCAGCCGCAGTCTCTGACGGCGTGGGGGGCAGTGCCGCTGGCCCGCAGCTGGGGTTGAGTGCCCTGGGCGATCAGGCTGATTCCACTTGGCACAATGGCCCGACCGGAGCCGCAATGAGGCGGAGCTGTTCGCCCGGAATCTGTTGGCCGCGAGGTGTGTGGGGTCAGTGGGCTGCGCCGCCGGTAGCGCCTGCAGGCAGTTTTCGCGTGAGCAGCACGGCGAGCATGCTGATGGCGAGGGCCAGCCCGACGAAATGGAAGGCATCGTTATAGGCCATGATGGCCGCCTGCTGATGAGTGATCTCGCTCAGCTTGGCCAGGGCTGCCTGCTGGCTGCCGAGCTGCTCGGTGAGCAGGCTCAGGCGCTCGTCGACGGCGGCGTTGCCCGGTACCAGGGCTTCGCGCAGATAGTCGAAGTAGGTCTTGGCGCGGCTGTCGAGCAGGGTGGCGAGCAGGGCGATACCGATGGCGCCGCCCAGGTTGCGCAGGATGTTGAACAGGCTGGAGGCCGAGCCGGCGTCTTGTGGCTGGATATACGCGGTGGCGATCAGTGAGATGGTCACCATGATCAGCGGCTGGCCGAGGGCGCGGACGATCTGGATATGGTTGAACTGCTCGCCGGCGAAATCCGGGTTGAGCACGCCGGAATAGAAGCTGGAGATACCGAACAGAGCGAAACCGATGGCGCACAGCCATTTGGGCGAGATCACTTTCATCAGTTTGGGCACCAGCGGAATCAGGAACAGCTGGGGAATGCCCATCCACATGATCACTTCGCCGATCTGCAGGGCGTTGTAGTTCTGGATCTGCGCCAGGTACAGCGGCAGCAGGTAGATAGAGCCGTACAGCCCCAGGCCCATGCCGACACTGGCGATACTGGTGAGGCCGAAGTTGCGCTCACGCAGGATGCGCAGGTTGATCAGCGGGTTGTCGCGGGAGAACTGCAGGATCACGAATAACACCAGGCTGACCAGCGCCACGCTACCCAGGCCGACGATCAGCTGCGACTCCAGCCAGTCCTTGCGGTGGCCCTCTTCGAGGAACACCTGCAGGCAGCCCAGGCCCAGACCCAGGGTGACAATGCCGGCATAGTCGGTGCTTTTCAGCAGCTCCCAGTGCGGCGGCTTCTTGTCCAGGCCGTACATCAGGCCGGCAATCATCAGCAGGCCGGGCGGCACGTTGATGTAGAAGATGTATTCCCAGCCCCAGTTCTCGGTCAGCCACCCACCCAGGGTGGGGCCGATCGAGGGGGCGAAGGTGGCGGTGATGGCGAACAGGGCCATGCCCTTGGCGCGGTGATGTTCCGGCAGCTTGATCAGGGTCAGGGTGAAGGCCAGCGGGATCAGTGCGCCGCCGGTGAAACCCTGCATGGCGCGGAACACGATCATGCTCTCCAGGTTCCAGGCGAACGAGCAGAGCAGCGAGGAAAACAGGAATCCGATGGACACCCACACCGCCAGGCGGCGCGCCGATAGCAACTGCACCAGCCAGGCGGTGAGCGGAATCATGATGATTTCCGCGACCAGGTAGGACGTGGAAATCCACGAGCCTTCCTCCAGGGTGGCCGACAGCGCGCCCTGGATGTCCTTCAGCGAAGAGTTGGTGATCTGAATGTCCAGCACGGCCATGAAGGCGCCGAGCATGGCGCTCATCACCGCAATCCAGTCGCGCCGGCTGGGCTCGCCCTCGGGGCGTAGCAGGGCGTCAGCCGCCATGGTGGGCGTCGCTGGAGATGTCCACCTTCACTTCCACCGACATGCCGGGGCGAATCTTGCCGGCCAGCGGGTTATCGGCAGCGAAGGTCAGCTTCACCGGGATGCGTTGCACCACCTTGGTGAAGTTGCCGGTGGCGTTGTCCGGCGGCAACAGGCTGAACTGTGCGCCGGAGGCGGCGAACAGGCTTTCCACGTAGCCCTGGATCGGGGTGTCCGGGTAGGCGTCAAAGATCAGCTCGGCACTCTGACCAGGCTGCATGCGACCGATCTGGGTTTCCTTGAAGTTGGCCTGCACCCAGATCTCGTTATCGGGCACGACGGACAGCAGGTAGGCGCCGGCCTGCACCACCTGGCCGGCGCGCGCCGAACGCTGGCCGATGGTGCCGGCGATAGGGGCATGAATCTCGGTGCGGGTCAGGTTCAGTTCGGCCTGGGCGACATCGGCGCGGGCGTTGCTGATCTGCGCCTGCAGGCGCTTGATATCGGCGTTGAGGCTATCGATCTGCTGGCGCTGCGCGGCCAGGTCGGCCTGGGCCTTGGCCAGTTGCGAGCTGGCCACGCGGCTGTCGGCGGAGAGGGTGGTGACGCGCTCTTCGGACACGTAGCCGGGCTTGCGCAGGGTCTGCGCGCGAGACAGGTCGATCTGGCTGCGCTTGAGGTTGGCCTGGCTGGCGGCGACATCGGCCTGGCTGGCGGCGATCAGGCTGCTCTGCTGCTGCAGGCGGCTCTGCGCCTGGGTCAGCTCGGCTTCTCGGGTTTCCAGGGCGGCGCGGGCACGCTCCAGGGCCAGTTCGAAGTCGGCGGCTTCGAGCTTGACCAGTAACTGGCCCTTTTCGACCTTCTGGTTGTCATGCACCAGCACCTGCTCGATGCGCGCGCCCAGTTGGCTGGAGACGCGGGTGATCTCGCCCTGCACGTAGGCGTTGTCGGTGTTCTCATGAAAGCGGCCGATCAGCAGCCAGTGGCCGAACAGGCCCAGGGCAACCAGAGCCACGAGAACGACAAAAATGGACAGGCGACGTTGCAATTGCGCAGGCATGGGAAGGGCTCGAACGGCGGACGTAAGTGCTGGCCAATCTAGCAGTGTTGCTAGGAGTGATGTAGTCGGTAGAATTCGCAAACTTTGTTGCTTTGAGGGAACAATGATGGGCCTGGATGATGCGCTGATCTTCACCCGCGTTGTGGAATGCCACAGCTTCACCCAGGCCGCACACAGTCTGGGCATGCAGAAGTCCACGGTCAGCCGGCGTATCGCCCTGCTTGAAGAGCGCCTTGGGGTGCGCCTGCTCAATCGCACCACGCGCAAGTTGCGTCTGACCGAAGTAGGGCAGGCCTACTACGAGCGCTGTCGGCAGATCATGCTCGACTTCGCTGAAGCCGAGCAGGCGGTGATGCAGTTGCAGCAGGAACCTTCCGGCCTGCTGCGCATCACCGCACCGATCGAGTTCGGTCAGCTGTTTCTCGGTAATGTGCTGGGACGTTTCATGCGCCAGTACCCGCAGATCAGTGCCGAGGTGGAGCTGACCTCGCGTGAGGTCGATCCGCTGGAGGAGGGGGTGGATATCGCCATCCAGGTTGGTCAGCCGCGAGACTCCACGCTGATCGCGCGCAAGCTTTTCGAGACCCGTCGCCACCTGTGCGCCAGTCCCGACTATCTGGCCCAGCATGGTTCGCCGGCATCCGCGCAGGAGCTGGCTGGCCACCGTGCCATCCATCTGCCGGCGGACTCGCCGCGCTACTGGCCGCTGTTGGATGAGCATGTGCCCTGCCAGCGGGTGTTGGCCTGCAATAACATCACTCTGGCCCGCGAAGCGGCACTGGCAGGCGCCGGTATCGTGGCGCTGCCGGTAATGATCACCGAGGATGCCGTGCGTAGCGGGCGGCTGATCCAGCTGCTCCCTGAGGCCCGTCTGCCTATCGGCGAGCTCTATGCGGTCTATCCATCGCGACGTTTCCAGGCAATGAAGGTCAAGGCTTTTCTGGATTTCCTGATGGACAGCCTGCCGTTGCCCGTTGGGCTGCTAGAGCCGACAGTGGCCAGCCTGCTAACATTGCGCCCTTGAATTTTCCCTGCTTCCGAGACTTGTCATGACCAAAGTCCGCACCCGCATTGCGCCGTCGCCCACTGGCGATCCGCACGTCGGTACTGCCTACATCGCCCTGTTCAACCTGTGCTTCGCCCGCCAACACGGCGGCGAGTTCATCCTGCGCATCGAGGATACCGACCAGCTGCGTTCGTCCCGCGAGTCCGAGCAGCAGATCTTCGACGCCCTGCGCTGGTTGGGCATCGAGTGGAACGAAGGTCCGGATGTTGGCGGACCGCACGGTCCGTACCGGCAGAGTGAGCGCGGCGCGATCTACAAGAAATACTCGGACGAGCTGGTCAGTAAGGGCCACGCCTTTCCCTGCTTCTGCTCCGCCGAGCGCCTCGATCAGGTGCGCGCCGAGCAGATGGCGAAGAAGGAAACCCCGCGCTACGACGGCCACTGCATGCATATCGCCCCGGAAGAGGCGCAGCAGCGCATCGCCGCCGGCGAATCCCATGTGGTGCGCATGAAGGTGCCGAGCGAGGGTGTCTGCGTGGTGCCGGACATGCTGCGTGGCGACGTGGAGATCCCATGGGATCGCATGGACATGCAGGTGCTGATGAAGGCCGACGGCCTGCCCACCTATTTCCTGGCCAACGTGGTCGACGACCACCTGATGGAAATCACCCACGTCCTGCGTGGCGAGGAGTGGCTGCCATCGGCGCCGAAGCTGATCAAACTGTACGAGTACTTCGGCTGGGAGCAGCCCAAGCTCTGCTACATGCCGCTGCTGCGTAATCCGGACAAGTCCAAGCTATCCAAGCGCAAGAACCCGACCTGCATCACCTTCTACGAGCGTATGGGCTTCATGCCCGAGGCGCTGCTCAACTACCTGGGCCGCATGGGCTGGTCGATGCCGGACGAGCGCGAGAAGTTCTCGCTGGCCGAGATGATCGAGCACTTCGACCTGTCGCGCGTCTCGCTCGGCGGACCGATCTTCGACATCGAGAAGCTGTCCTGGCTCAATGGCCAGTGGCTACGCGAGCTGCCGCTGGAACAGTTCGCCCAGCGCGTGCAGGAGTGGGCCTTCAACGCCCAATACCTGATGCAGATCGCGCCGCATGTGCAGCAGCGCGTCGAGACCTTCAGTGACATCGCGCCGTTGGCCAGTTTCTTCTTCAGCGGTGGCGTGCAACTCGACCCTGCGCTGCTGGCGCACAAGAAGCTGTCGCCGGATCAGGTGCGTCAGGCTCTGCAGCTGCTGCTCTGGGAGCTGGAGGCGCTGCGCCAGTGGGACAAGGAGAAGATCACGGAAACCATCCAGTTCGTCTGTGCCGGCCTCGGCCTCAAGCTGCGCGACCTGATGCCGCTGATCTTCCCCGCCATCACCGGCAAGGCCAGCTCGGTCTCGGTGTTGGACGCCATGGAAATTCTGGGTGCCGACCTGTCGCGCTTCCGTCTGCGTCAGGCCATCGAGTTGATCGGCGGCGTGAGCAACGGCGAAACCAAGGAATGGAAGAAGCTGCTGGAGAGCTTCCGCGCTTGAGTGAGGAGGTTGCCGGTCATCGCCTGATGTAGGAGTGGCTGGCCTGGCCTTTCGGGTAAGTGATTGTTCTGCCTCCAGAATTTTTTCAAGCCCAATGAAGAATTGTGTTGACAGGCAAATACCTCGCCCCTAATATGCGCCCCGTCCAAGCGACGGGGCTATAGCTCAGCTGGGAGAGCGCTTGCATGGCATGCAAGAGGTCGACGGTTCGATCCCGTCTAGCTCCACCAAATTTGCCACCGAACGAATTCCAGCGCGTTCGAGTGAATGAAGGTTTCGTCCCCTTCGTCTAGTGGCCTAGGACACCGCCCTTTCACGGCGGTA
>NZ_JARPUS010000006.1 GCF_029537485.1 Pseudomonas sp. GOM6 | reverse complement strand
AGGGAACGGGGGCTTGGGCGCTATCGGTCGTGGTGTGTGCGCAGAAAGTGGCGCAATGGACCCGGTGCGGGTTGCCCCGGGCGAGGACTGCGTGGGTGCGGCCGTGGCCTCGACTGGGTGGGCCGGGAGTAATCGCGGCCGAAGCCGCTCCCACAGATGCTCGGAGTACGCGCTTAGAGCGCCTCGCTCCACAGGCTGACATTCAGGCTGTGACTGGCACCTGCGGCCAGCTCGATGCAGTCGTCCCAGACGTTGGCGGTTTCGATGCACAGCATGCGCTGCCAGGCGTCATCGGCGAACTGCGACAGGCGCTGGGCCTTGTCGATCCAGGGGTTCCACACCACAGCCGAGTGCGAACCGCTGGTTTCAATGAGGGTGCGTCGCTTCCAGCCGTTGTCGACCAGGGCCAGGCGCGGCGGTACGTCCAGATAGATGCGATCGGTTTCGCCGGCAAACTGTACGGCACCGCTTTGGCGGCATTCCCGCCAGTCGTCCAGGGTCTCGAGGTAGCGGCAGCCGTCCAGGCCCAGCACGCTGGCCTGGCGGATATCGCTGACGGCAAAGTAGCTGTGCAGGGCCTGGCTCAGGTGCAGAGGCTGCTCGCCCAGGTTGCGGCTGGTCAGGCTCAGGTGCAGGCGTTGGTCGAGGCGAATGTCCAGGCGCAGCTCGGCGTCATACGGCCAGTGCGGCAGCGGTTGCTGGCGGCTGTCGTAGAGAAATTGCAGGGTCACCGACTCGCCCTGCTGCTCGACACCCAGCAACTGCCAGTCCAGCCCGCGCACGCCGCCATGGGCCGGCGCGCTGGTGGGGGCGGCATGCTGGTGTTGCAGCGCTTGCGGGTTGCGCTGCAGGTCGCCGAACCAGGGCCAGCATACCGGGATACCGCCCCGTACAGACTGGCCACGGTTATAGCTGGCCTGCTCGCTGCACCAGATGATCGGAGGTTGATCGCCGTGCTGGTAATGCATGATCTGCGCGCCTTGCTGGGCCACCAGCAGCTCGCTATCGCCCAGGTGCACACGCCAGCAGGTCAGTTGGTCCAGGTCTAGGCGTTCGATTTGCGCTTGGCTCATGGGCTTTCTCCGTGTCGTGCGGTCATTTGACCGCAGCGCGGGGCAAAGGCCAAGCGCCATGAAAAACGCCGACACGGAGTCGGCGCTGTCTGTTTCGGTGCTGTCTAGCTGCGCCGGGGCGGAACCGGACGGGTGCGGCCGCTGCCGTCGATGGCGACGAAGACGAAGACCGCCTCGGTGACCTTGCGCCACTCACTGGACAGCGGGTCGTCGCTCCACACCTCGACCAGCATCTGGATCGAGCTGCGACCGATTTCCAGGGCCTGGGTATAAAAGGACAGCTGCGCGCCGACGGCTACGGGCACCAGGAAGGCCATGCGGTCGATGGCCACGGTAGCGACGCGGCCGCCGGCCACCTTGCTGGCCATCGCCGTACCGGCCAGATCCATCTGCGACACCAGCCAGCCGCCATAAATGTCACCGAAACCATTGGTTTCGCGCGGTAGGGCGGTGATCTGCAGGGCAAGGTCGCCCTGCGGGATGGGATCATCCTGTTCGAGTTCGATCATGGCTGGTACGGCCCCCGGTTCTTATGTTTGGTTGCGGCGCATGGCGCGCAGTATATAGGGCGGCGCAGCGCAGCACGACCGCCCGGTCTGGCTTTTGCGCGGCAATTTCGCGCCTTCATCGAACTGTAACAATCCGTTCATAGAGTGTTCATGCGGCCTGTCGATACTTGGGCCCGTTCCATCCAACCCCTTCCTGCTAGGAGCAAGGCATGAAACTCAAGCGTTTGATGGCGGCCCTGACCTTCGCCGCCGCTGGCGTAAGCGCTGCCAGCGCTGTTGCCGCTATCGACCCGGCTCTGCCGACCTATGAAAAGACTTCCGGTGTATCGGGCAACCTGTCCAGCGTCGGCTCCGATTCCCTGGCCAACCTGATGACGCTGTGGGCCGAGGAATACAAGAAGCAGTACCCGAACGTGAACATCCAGATTCAGGCTGCCGGCTCCTCCACTGCGCCGCCCGCGCTGACCGAAGGCACTGCCAACCTCGGCCCGATGTCGCGTGCCATGAAGGACAACGAGCTGCAGGCCTTCGAAGAGAAGTTCGGCTACAAGCCGGTCGCCGTGCCGGTGGCCATCGACGCCCTGGCCGTGTTCGTGCACAAGGACAACCCGATCAAGTCTCTGGACATCGCCCAGGTCGACGCGATCTTCTCCAGCACCCGCCTGTGCGGTGGCGCCAAGGACATCACCACCTGGGGCGACCTGGGTCTGACCGGCGAGTGGGCAGCCAAGCCGATTCAGCTGTTCGGTCGTAACTCGGTGTCCGGCACCTATGGCTACTTCAAGGAAGAAGCGCTGTGTAAGGGCGACTTCAAGGCCAACGTCAACGAGCAGCCGGGCTCGGCCTCCGTGGTGCAGTCGATCTCCAGCACCCTGAACGCCATCGGCTACTCGGGCATCGGCTACAAGACCTCCAGTGTCCGCGCCGTGCCGCTGTCGAAGAAAGGCGGTGAGGCCTTCGAGGCTTCCGAAGCCAATGCCCTGGCCGGCAAGTTCCCGCTGGCACGCTTCTTCTACGTCTACGTGAACAAGGCTCCGAACAAGGCGCTGTCGCCGCTGGAGGCCGAGTTCCTCAAGCTCGTGCTGTCCAAGCAGGGCCAGGAAGT
This sequence comes from Pseudomonas sp. GOM6, assembly GCF_029537485.1. Taxonomy (GTDB): domain Bacteria; phylum Pseudomonadota; class Gammaproteobacteria; order Pseudomonadales; family Pseudomonadaceae; genus Aquipseudomonas. Next base: position 248,087 of record NZ_JARPUS010000006.1, on the reverse strand, counting down.
GGTGGTCAAGGATGGTTACATCCCGCTGCCGTCCAAAGTGGTTGAGAAGACCATGAAGGAACTGGGCCTGTAACAGGCCTGCCAGCGGGCTGGCCCTCGTGCCGGCCCGTTGTTCGATGCGCCCGCTACTCTCTTGGAGTCGCGGGCGTTGTCGCGTCACTGGGCTGTAATCTTTCTGTCACACAAGCCGGATAGATTGACGTACCTCACATTGAGCGGGCTGTGTCCGCAGCGCCCGAGAACTCCTTATGAACGACCTGGCCCATAACAGCATGAGCGCTTCCGCGAACAACCACCGGATCGACTTCGACACCCCAGCCTTGCAGCGCAAGCGCCGCATTCGCGCCCTCAAGGACAAGATGGCGCGCTGGTACGTGTCCATTGGCGGCCTGGCCGTGCTGGGCGCGATCACCCTGATTTTCTTCTACCTGGCCTACGTGGTGCTGCCGATGTTTGCCGGCGCCGAGCTGGAATCGCGTGAAGCGCAGCAGCCCGCCTGGTTGGCGCAACAGGAGCCGGCCCTGCTGATGGCCGTAGAAGAGCAGAACAAGGTGGCCATGCGCCTGGACGCTGCTGGCCGTGTGCAGTTCTTTGCGCTGAAAGACAGCGCCGAGCTGAACAACATTGCCCTGCCATTGCCGCAGGGCAGCCGGATCGTCTCGGTGGCGCAGGATCAGCCAGGCAGCCGCCGCGTGGTGCTGGGCCTTTCCAACGGCCAGGTCCTGGTGTTCGAGCACGCCTACAAGGTCAGTTACCCGAACAACGTCAAGACCATCACCCCGACCCTGGACTTCCCCTTCGGCGAGGCGGCCATTGCGCTCGACCCCCAGGGGCGTGCTCTTGAGCACGTGGCGATCAGCCAGAACGGTGACAGCCTGATGCTCAGCGCCTCGGTCGGCGCCGAGCTGCAGTTGCTGACCATCAGTCGCGAAGAGAACCTGATGACCGGTGAGGTGAGCCTCAGCGAAGAGCGCATCGCGCTGCCGCAGATCGCCGAGCCGATCAAGTCGATGATTATCGACCCGCGCCAGCAGTGGCTGTTCGTGATCAACGGCAAGGCCACTGCCGATGTCTTCGACCTGCGCAACAAGAGCCTCAACGGGCGCTACAAGCTGCTCAGTGGCGAGGCGGAGGTGAGCAACGTCACGCCGCTGCTGGGCGGCATCTCGCTGATGGTCGGCGACAGCCGGGGTGGTATCAGCCAGTGGTTCATGGTGCGTGACGCCGACGGCAAGGCCGCGTTGACCCATATCCGCGGTTTCCAGCTGGGCGACGCTGCGATCACCCAGATTCTTCCGGAAGAGCGCCGCAAAGGCTTCCTGGCGCTGGATGCCGAGGGCCGCATGGGCATCTTCCACAGCACCGCGCACCGCACCCTGCTGGTCGAGCCGGTCGCCGAGGGCGCCGCCATCGCCGCCCTGTCGCCGCGTGCCAACCGCGTGCTGGTGGAGAGCAACGGCCAGCTGCAGCGCTACTACATCGATAACCCGCACCCGGAGATCTCCTGGAGCGCGCTGTGGGGCAAGGTCTGGTACGAGAGCTACGACGAGCCCAAGCAGGTCTGGCAGTCGACCTCGGCCAACAGCGACTTCGAACCCAAGATGAGCCTGGCGCCTCTGACCTTCGGCACCCTCAAGGCGGCCTTCTACGCCATGCTGCTGGCCGCCCCGCTGGCCATCTGCGCGGCCATCTACACCGCCTACTTCATGGCCCCGGCCATGCGCCGCAAGGTCAAGCCGGTGATCGAACTGATGGAAGCGCTGCCGACCGTGATCCTTGGCTTCTTCGCCGGCCTGTTCCTGGCGCCCTATGTCGAGGGTCACCTGCCGGGCATCTTCAGCCTGCTGCTGCTCACCCCGGTCGGCGTGCTGCTGGCTGCCTATGCCTGGAGTCGCCTGCCGGAGCGTATCCGTCTGGTGATCCCGGATGGCTGGGAAGCGGCCCTGCTGATCCCGGTGATCCTGCTGATCGGTGCCGGCGCCCTGGGCATGAGCGGTCACCTGGAGAACTGGTTCTTCGGCGGCGACATGCGTCTGTGGATCAGCAATGACCTAGGCATCACCTTCGATCAGCGCAACGCCCTGGTGGTCGGCCTGGCCATGGGTTTCGCGGTGATCCCGAACATCTACTCGATCGCCGAAGACGCCGTGTTCAGCGTGCCGAAGAGCCTGACTTTCGGCTCCCTGGCCCTGGGGGCTACGCCCTGGCAGACCCTGACCCGCGTGGTGATCCTCACCGCCAGTCCGGGCATCTTCTCGGCGCTGATGATCGGTATGGGTCGTGCGGTGGGTGAAACCATGATCGTGCTGATGGCCACCGGCAACACGCCGATCATGGACATGAACATCTTCCAGGGCCTGCGTACCCTGGCCGCCAACGTGGCGGTGGAGATGCCGGAATCCGAAGTGGGCAGTACCCACTACCGCGTGCTGTTCCTCTCCGCGCTGGTGCTGCTGACCTTCACCTTCGTGATGAACACCCTGGCGGAGCTGATCCGTACCCGCCTGCGCAAGAAATATGCGTCGCTCTGAGAACTGGGGAAGGTAGACGTCCGTGAAAAGCAAAGAGCAAAACCTCAAGTCCTGGTTCAAGAGCGGTTCGCCCTGGGTCTGGATGACTGCCAGCGGCGTGTCCATCGCCGTGATCATGACCATCGGCCTGCTGTCGGTGATCGCTGTGCGTGGCCTCGGTCACTTCTGGCCAGCCGACGTGGTGCAGGCCAGCTACCAGGTGCCGGGCGAGGCCCCGCGTCTGCTCGCCGGCGAGCAGGTACAGGTCGAGGAAGTGCCGCGCGCGCGCCTGGCCGCCGCCGGCCTGCCGGTGGACGTCAACGGCGGCGAGTTCATGACCCGCGAACTGCTCAAGGTCGGTAACCGCGAAGTCTACGGCGCCGATTTCAGCTGGATCGTGGCCGAGTGGCTGAGCGATCTGCAGACGCCGGAAAACCTGCTGGTGATGGAACGCCGTGAGTGGGGCAATTTCTATGGCTACCTGGTCAGCGTCAAGGAGTCCGGTCAGGTGGTGGCCGAGGGCGACGCTGCCTGGCCCGAGCTGCAGGCACGCATCGAGCGTGTCGGCGAGCTGCATCAGCAGCTGGTTCGGCTGGAGAAGAAGGACATCGGCCGCATCAACGCCGGGCTGGAGCGTATCCGCCTGGAGAGCCGCGGGCTGGAGCTCAAGGGCCAGCTGGACGCCGCCGCCCAGGCCGATCTGGATGCCCAGCGTGCCCAGTGGGATGCTGAGTACAAGGTGCTGGAGGCCGAGCTGATCGAACTCAACGGCCAGTTCAATCGCGACAGCGTAGTCGTGCGCACGGCCGACGGTCGTGAGCAGGAGATCAGCCTGGGCAAGGTGGTGCGCGCCTACCAGCCGAACGCCATGGGCACCCTGGAAAAGCTCGGCTTCTATTTCGCCAAGATCTGGGAATTCCTCAGCGACGACCCGCGCGAAGCCAATACCGAGGGCGGCATCTTCCCGGCCATCTTCGGCACCGTGATGATGACCCTGATCATGGCCGTGATCGTCACCCCGTTCGGTGTGCTGGCGGCCATCTACCTGCGCGAGTACGCCAGCCAGGGCCCCCTGACCCGCATCATCCGCATCGCCGTGAACAACCTGGCCGGCGTACCGGCCATCGTCTACGGCGTGTTCGGCCTGGGCTTCTTCGTCTATGTACTGGGCGGCTCGCTGGATCGTCTGTTCTTCCCCGAATCCGCACCGGCGCCAACCTTCGGTACCCCGGGCCTGCTGTGGGCCTCGCTGACCCTGGCGATTCTCGCCGTGCCGGTGGTCATCGTCGCCACCGAAGAAGGCCTGGCGCGCATCCCGCGGGCCCTGCGCGAAGGCTCCCTGGCCCTCGGCGCGACCAAGGCCGAGACCCTGTGGAAAGTGGTATTGCCGATGGCCAGTCCGGCCATGATGACCGGCCTGATTCTCGCCGTGGCGCGCGCTGCCGGCGAAGTGGCGCCACTGATGCTGGTCGGCGTGGTCAAGCTCGCACCGAGCCTGCCGGTAGACGGCAACTACCCCTACCTGCACCTGGACCAGAAGATCATGCACCTGGGCTTCCATATCTACGACGTCGGCTTCCAGAGCCCCAACGTCGAGGCCGCCCGCCCGCTGGTGTACGCCACCGCGCTGCTGCTGGTGCTGGTGATCGCCCTGCTCAACCTGAGCGCGGTGTTCATCCGTAACCACCTGCGCGAGAAGTACAAGGCACTGGATCATTGATTAACGGTGTCGCCGCGGCGGCACGAACGAATTGTTAGCGTAGGGAGCCTCCCATGCAGCACGAAGTACACACCCACGGTATCGACATGGCCGCCCTCGGCCGTCAGAAGCAGGGCCTCAACCTGGCCGAAGAGACGGTCGCCCTCGAGGTGCCCAAGCTCAACCTGTATTACGGCGAGAAGCAGGCGCTGTTCGACGTCAGCCTGAACATCCCCAAACAGCGCGTGACAGCCTTCATCGGCCCGTCCGGCTGCGGCAAGTCGACCCTGCTGCGCACTTTCAACCGCATGAACGACCTGGTCGACGGCTGCCGCGTGGACGGCCAGATCCTCCTCGACGGTCAGGACATCTACAAGAAGGGCGTGGACGTCGCCGAGCTGCGGCGCCGCGTCGGCATGGTGTTCCAGAAGCCCAACCCCTTCCCCAAGAGCATCTACGAGAACGTGGTGTACGGCCTGCGCATCCAGGGCGTGAACCAGAAGCGCGTGCTCGACGAGACCGTGGAGTGGGCGCTGAAGAGCGCGGCGCTGTGGGATGAAGTGAAAGACCGTCTGCACGAGTCGGCCCTGGGCCTGTCCGGTGGCCAGCAGCAGCGTCTGGTGATCGCCCGGACCGTGGCGGTGCAGCCGGAAGTGCTGCTGCTCGACGAACCCTGCTCGGCCCTCGACCCGATCTCCACCCTCAAGGTCGAAGAGCTGATCTACGAGCTGAAGAGCAAGTACACCATCGTTATCGTCACCCACAACATGCAGCAGGCGGCACGGGTTTCCGACTACACCGCGTTCATGTACATGGGCAAGCTGATCGAGTTCGGTGACACCGATACGCTGTTCACCAACCCGGCGAAAAAACAAACCGAAGATTACATCACCGGCCGCTACGGCTAACCCCTGGCTATGCGAAACCGCGCCGGGCGTTGTCGGCGCCGCTTGCCGTACGAGTTGTACTGTCTGCGCGGCGCCTCCTAGCCCGACACAATTTCGCAAAGGCCAGGACGATTGAATTTCAAGAACCTAATTCGCTGCACAAGGGCTCGACCATGATCAACAAAGACAGCCTCACCCACCACATCTCCCAGCAGTTCAACGCCGAGCTGGAGGAGGTGCGCAGCCACCTGCTGGCCATGGGCGGCCTGGTCGAGAAGCAGGTCAACGACGCCGTCACCGCGCTGATCGAGGCCGACTCCGGCCTGGCCCAGCAGGTGCGCGAGATCGACGACCAGATCAACCAGATGGAAACCAACATCGACGAGGAATGCGTGCGCATCCTCGCCCGTCGCCAGCCGGCCGCCTCCGACCTGCGCCTGATCATCAGCATCTCCAAGTCGGTGATCGACCTCGAGCGCATCGGTGACGAGGCCTCGAAGATCGCCAAGCGCGCCATCGAGCTGTGCGAAACCGGCGAAGCGCCGCGTGGCTACGTCGAGGTGCGTCACATCGGCGATCAGGTGCGCAAGATGGTGCAGCAGTCGCTCGACGCCTTTGCCCGCTTCGATGCCGACCTGGCCTTGTCCGTGGCCCAGTACGACAAGACCGTCGACCGCGAGTACAAGACCGCCCTGCGCGAGCTGGTCACCTACATGATGGAAGACCCTCGGGCGATCAGCCGCGTGCTCTCGATCATCTGGGTCCTGCGTTCGCTGGAGCGTATTGGCGACCACGCACGCAACATTGCCGAGCTGGTGATCTACCTGGTACGCGGCACCGACGTGCGCCACATGGGCCTGGCGCGCATGCAGGAAGAGGTGCAGGGCAAGGCTGACTAAGCCTTTGTCCATCGTCGCGCTGCATGCCGTTGGCCTTGGGCCATCACCCCGGACTATGCTTGTCGGCATTGTTGCCGGGAGTGGTCGATGAGCAAAGTCAGTGTGCTGGTGGTGGATGACGCCACCTTTATCCGTGATCTGGTGAAGAAGGGCCTGCGCGACAACTTCCCTGGCATCCAGATCGAGGAAGCGGTGAATGGGCGCAAGGCTCAGCAATTGCTGGGCCGGCAGGCAGTCGACCTGATCCTCTGTGACTGGGAAATGCCGGAAATGTCCGGCCTCGAACTGCTCACCTGGTGCCGTGGCGAAGAGGCACACAAGATCACGCCCTTCATTATGGTGACCAGCCGTGGTGACAAGGAAAACGTGGTGCAGGCCATCCAGGCCGGCGTTTCCGACTACATCGGCAAACCCTTTTCCAACGAGCAGCTGGTCACCAAGGTGAAGAAGGCGCTGCACCGTGCCGGCAAGCTGCAGGCCCTGGCGGCCAGTGCGCCGCCGAAGATGCTCAGCACCGGTGCCTTCGCCAATGATTCCCTGGCCGCCCTGACCGGTGGCAATGCCGAAGTGGTCAAGCCCGCAGCCAAGGCGGCGGCGCAGCCCAAGGCCGAGGCCCCTGCCAAACCCTCCAAGCCTTCCGGCCCGCCTGCCGGACGCGGCCAGGGCCAACTGCGTTTGCCCAATGGCAGCATGTCCTGCGTAATCAAGGCGCTGAGCCTCAAGGAGGCGCTGCTGGTGGTCAAGCGCGGGGATTTGCTGCCGCAGGTGCTGGAGAGTGCTGTCCTCGACCTCGAACAGGGCGAGGCCGCCGAAACGGCACGCCTCAATGGCTACCTGCACGCGGTGGCGGCGCTGGAGCCCAAGCCGGACAGCGAGTGGCTGCAGCTGACCTTCAAGTTCGTCGACCGCGACCCGCAGAAGCTCGACTACCTGTCGCGCCTGATTGCCCGCGGTACCGCGCAGAAGCATTTCGTGCCCGGTGCCTGAGCGGCGAGCCTGGGTTAGCAATTCTCACGCAACAAAAAGGGAAGCATTTGGCTTCCCTTTGTTCATTACCTGCAAGGCTTAGCGCCAGAACGGCTTGCTGATCTCTTCGGCGCGTTCGTTCAGGCTGATGCCGGCATCGGCCAGCAGGCGCTCGTCGAGACGGGCCAGCTCGCGGCGGCTGCTCACGCGGCGCTGCCACAGCAGCAGGGTGGCCAGGGCGCGCAGCGGCAGCAGGCCGGTGGCGTCGGAGGTGTGTTGCTTGAACATCGAGGCGGAACCGAGGGTACGTTCCATGGTGGTGCTTCCTTCCGCTTGTGGCGGGCTAGAGAGTGTTCTACTGGAAGGCTATTTTCCTGACTACATGGTCGATTTTGTAGGCACAGCTGGGCTAAATTGTCGGGCTGTTTATTAGCCAGCTTCCTAACTGTTCTGCTTCTATGGCAGCAACTGTACTGGTCATCCGTGGAAAATCATGCAATTGAGTGAAGGGCGTGATTTTTAACTGGGCAAGGTCGAGAAAATAGCGACTTGCCACCGGTACAGATGCGGAGATAATCCAGTAAGAACTGCATCTGTTATTGCTGTAAACGGGCCCACGAAGCCTGTCTGCAGCCTCTAGCGTTTCGGTAAGCCCACGAGGACACTTCTATGACCGACCAGAGTCAGCAATTCGCCAGCGACAACTATTCCGGTATCTGCCCGGAGGCCTGGGCCGCCATGGCCGAGGCCAATCTCGGCCACCAGCGTGCCTACGGTGACGATCAGTGGACGGCACGTGCCGCCGACCAGTTTCGCCAGCTGTTCGAGACCGACTGTGAGGTGTTCTTCGCCTTCAACGGCACGGCAGCCAACTCCCTGGCGCTGGCCTCGCTGTGCCAGAGCTACCACAGTGTGATCTGCTCGGAGACGGCGCACGTCGAGACCGACGAGTGCGGCGCGCCGGAGTTCTTTTCCAACGGCTCCAAGCTGCTGACCGCGCGCACCGAGCAGGGCAAGCTGACCCCGGCCTCGATCCGCGAGGTCGCCCTCAAGCGGCAGGACATTCACTACCCCAAGCCGCGCGTGGTGACCCTGACTCAGGCCACCGAGGTCGGCACCGTCTACACCCCGGACGAAGTCCGGGCGATCAGCCAGGTGTGTGAAGAGCTGAACCTCAACCTGCACATGGACGGTGCGCGCTTCTCCAACGCCTGCGCCTCCCTGGGCTGCAGCCCGGCCGAGCTGACCTGGAAGGCCGGCGTCGACGTGCTGTGCTTCGGCGGCACCAAGAACGGCATGGCCGTGGGCGAGGCCATCCTGTTCTTCAACAAGGCCCTGGCCGAGGACTTCGACTACCGCTGCAAGCAGGCCGGTCAGCTGGCTTCGAAAATGCGCTACCTGTCGGCGCCCTGGGTCGGTCTGCTGCAGGACGACGCCTGGCTGCGCTACGCCGGCCACGCCAACCGCTGTGCGCGCCTGCTGGCCGAACTGGTGGCGGATGTGCCGGGCGTGAGCCTGATGTTCCCGGTGCAGGCCAACGGTGTGTTCCTACAACTGTCCGAGCCTGCCTTGCAGCGCCTGCGCGACTGGGGCTGGCGCTTCTACACCTTCATCGGTGCCGGTGGCGCACGTTTCATGTGCAGCTGGGATACCGAGGAAGCGCGGGTGCGCGAGCTGGCGGCAGATATCCGCAAGGCCATGGGGGCAGCCTAGTTCGCCACTCCACCCAGGCAGTTACCCCCAGCCTGGGTGGATCACCTTGTGGATAAGCTGTAGGTCAAGCGTGCTGCGCCAGGCTTGGCGCGCTCTGCCGGTGGTTGGGTGATTTCTAGGCAGCCGTTTCATGCGGGCACGCAAGTTAATCACAGAGAGTGTGCAAGCTTATGTGCGCAGGCTGTGGATAGATGTTCGCTCGCCAGTGCTGCCGTGGGGTCTGGGTTGGCGAGTGTTTTTTGTGCAGCCACCTGTGCGCATTGCGAGCTATGCGGCGGCTGAGTGCCCGCCATTTGCGCCACCCGCCGGTGATGGCGGACAGCGTGCGCCGAGCCGGCATCCTGCCGGCCCGGGCGCGTCCGGCTCAGGTGCCGGTCTTGATCTTGCTCCAGGCGCGCGTGCGCACGCGCTCGATCTTCTGCGGCAGCGGCTTGAGCACGTAGAGGTTCTTTTGCGCTTCGGCCGAGGGTGACAGGTCGGCGTCGTCGCGGATCGCGGCGCTGACCAGGGCCATGCCGTCCTTGTTCGGGTTGGGGTAGCCGAGGAAGTCGCTGATCGGCGCCACCACTTTCGGATCGAGCAGGTTGTTGAGGAAGGCGTGGGCCTCGTCGACGTTCTTGGCATCGGCCGGGATGGCGAAGGAGTCGTACCACAGCGGTGCGCCTTCCTTCGGCAGCTTCCACTGCACCACCACGCCGTTGCCCGCTTCCTTGGCGCGGTTGGCGAACTGGAAGAAGCTGCCGGAGTAGCCGACGGCCACGCAGATGTCGCCGTTGGCGATGTCGGTCATGTACTTGGCCGAGTGGAAGTAGGCCATGTACGGGCGGATCTTCAGCAGCAGTTCGGTGGCCTTGTCATAGTCGGCCGAATTGGTGCTGTTGGGGTCGAGGCCGAGGTAGTCGAGGGCGATCGGCAGGATTTCCGCCGGCGAGTCGAGCATGGCCACGCCGCAGCTCTTCAGCTTCTCCATGTTTTCCGGTTTGAACACCAGGTCCCAGCTGTTCACCGGCGCGTCGTCGCCGAGGGCAGCCTTGACCTTGTCCGGGTTGTAGCCGATCAGCACGGTGCCATACATGTAGGGCACGGCGTGTTCGTTGCCGGGGTCGTTGGCGCTCATCAGCTGCAGCAGGTTGGCGTCCAGGTGCTGCCAGTTGGGCAGCTTGGACTTGTCCAGCTTCTGGTACACGCCGGCCTTGAGCTGGTTTTCCAGGAAGGTGTTGGTCGGCACCACCAGGTCATAGCCGGAGTTGCCCGCCAGCAGCTTGGCTTCCAGCGCTTCGTTGGACTCATAGGTGTCCCAGGTCAGCTTGATGCCGGACTTTTCGGCGAACGCCTTGGGCACTTCGGGCAGCATGTAGTCGGCCCAGTTGTACACGTGCAGCTCGGCGGCACTGGCCTGCAGCGCGCCGGCACAGAGCGTGGCGCCGAGCAGCAGCGGGATGGCTTTTTTCATCGTGGATTGCTCCCCTGGTTGAAAAACGGGCTCAGGTGCCCTGGAAACCTTCGAGTACGTTGACGGCGTTGATGCCGATCTCTTCCACCGCGTAGCCGCCTTCCATGACGAACAGGGTCGGCTTGCCCAGCGCGGCGATGCGTGCGCCCATGCGCAGGTAGTCCGGGCTGTCCAGCTTGAACTGCGAGATCGGGTCTTCCTTGAAGGTGTCGACACCCAGCGACACCAGCACCACGTCCGGCGCATAGGCGGCGATGCGCTGACAGGCGCTGTCCAGCGCCTGGCTGTACAGCGTCCAGTCGCTGCCGGCGGCCAGCGGCAGGTTGTAGTTGAAGCCGCGCCCTGCGCCTTCGCCTTCCTCATCGGCATAGCCGAGGAAGAACGGGAATTCGGCACGCGGATCGCCGTGGATAGAGGTCACCAGCACGTCGTTGCGGGCGTAGAAGATCGACTGGGTGCCGTTGCCGTGGTGGTAGTCGACATCGAGGATGGCCACGCGGCGGGCGCCCTGGTCGAGGCAGGCTTGTGCGGCGATGGCGACGTTGTTCAGGTAGCAGTAGCCGCCCATCAGGTCGGCGGCGGCATGGTGGCCTGGCGGACGGCACAGTGCGAAGGCGCCGTGAGCGCCGTCGGCGATGGCCTGCTGGCCGGTCAGGGCAACCTGCGCCGAGCTGTAGATGGCCTGCCAGGTGCCGGCGGTGATCGGTGCGCCGCCGTCGAAGCTGTAGTAGCCCAGCTGGCCGTGCAGGTGGTCGGGGCGCACGGCGCGCAGGCCGCGGGTTGGGAAGATGTAGGGCATCAGGTCGCCATCGACACCTTCCTGGGCCCAGCGCGCCCAGGCGCCTTCGAGGAATTCCAGGTAATCCAGCGCATGCACCCGTTCGATCGGCGCGCGGCCGAAATCATGCGGCTCGTGTACCTCGCCTAGGGCGCGTTCGCGCACCCGGGCCAATACGTAGTCGGCGCGTGCCGGCATTTCGAAGCAGGGCTTGAGTTCACCGTCGATCAGCTCGCAGCGGCCGTGGTGCAGGCGGTGATCGTCGCTGTAGATGGTCAGCATCTTGTTGTTCTCCACAGGGCATCTGCCGTCATTCTTGGCGGCTGGCGGCGGCTGGGGAACGGCAAGAGTGGCCACAAGGGGATAGATATGGCCACTTTTTGCCTGGCCTCAGGCGCGAAACCGGCTGGGAGGCTGGCCGCTCCAGCGCTGGAAAGCATGGCGGAAGCTGGCGGTTTCGCTATAGCCCATGGCTTCGGCGATGCGGTAGATGGGCAACTCGCCCTGTTCCAGCAGGTGCCGCGCACGGGCATAGCGCAGCTCGTCGAGCAGGCTCTGGTAGCTGCTGCCGGCATCGTGCAGGTGGCGGCGCAGGCTGCGTGAGGAACAGTGCAGTTGGCTGGCCAGACCGTCCAGGCCGGGCGGTGCTTCGAGCTGGGCGGCGAGCAGCTGGCGGCAGCGCATCACCAGCGACTGGCGGCTGGTGAACTCCTGATTGATCTGCCGGCAGCGGGCGAGCATGTCGCAGTGGGTGACCGGGTCGGCCAGCGGCAGGCGCTGTTCCAGCCACTCAGCGGCGAAGGCGAAGGCGTTGCGCGGTGCCTCGAACTGCCGGGTGCAGGGGAAGCTGTGCCGGTACTGAGCCTCGTACGCCGGCGCGGCATGGGTGAACTGTGCACCGATCAAGGGCAAAGAGCGCCCCAGCAGGTCGTCGCAGATCAGTTTCATCGAGGCCAGGCAGAACTCGGTGTTGAAGGTTTCCAGCTCCGCCTGGTCGCGGTAGCCGGCGGCCTGCAGCCAGACCCGCTCGCCTTCGTGTACCAGGCTCAGTTCGAAGTAGGTGCCGAGCAGGGCGGGGAACTCCAGGGCGCGCTGCAAGGCGTCACCCAAGGTAGCGCTGGAGATCAGGGTGTAACCCAGCGCGCCATAGGACGACACATGCATGCGCCGACCCAGCTCCAGGCCGAGGCTCTGGCAATGCTCGCGGGCATTGGCGCAGACGCGCATCTCCTGGTTGGTGCTGATGCGGAAATCCGGGTGCTGCAGGTCGGCGAGGCGAATGCCGCTGCCCTCCAGCAGGCTTTCGGCGCTGAGCCCGGGGCGCTCAGCGAGCAATTGCAGGATCAGCGAGACGGTATGCAGGGTGGTGAGTTGCGAATGCAGCATGGCGATACAACGGGCCGATGGAGCCTTTGCTGCAGCAAGAACTATGCCCCTGTATCGGTAGGTGATGGCAGGCACGCGGCTGGCGTCTAGTGCTGAACGCCGAAGCGGGTTCGGCGCGTTGTGGAGTTTGTGCATGCAAGCGCTGTTGCAGGAAATCATCGAGCAGGTCCGCCCGCTGCTCGGTCAGGGCAAGGTCGCCGATTACATCCCCGCGCTGGCCGAAGTGCCGGCTGATCAGCTGGGCATCGCCGTGTTCGGTGTGGACGGCAGCCTGCATACGGCGGGCGATGCCGAGCGGGCGTTTTCCATCCAGAGCATTTCCAAGGTGTTCAGCCTGGTGCAGGCCATCCAGCATTCCGGCGAGGCCATCTGGCAGCGCCTGGGCCACGAGCCGTCCGGGCAGCCGTTCAATTCGCTGGTGCAGCTGGAATTCGAGCGTGGCCGCCCGCGCAACCCCTTCATCAACGCCGGGGCGCTGGTTATCTGCGATATTAACGAGTCGCGCTTCGCCGCGCCGGCGCTGTCGCTGCGCGATTTCGCCCGGCGCCTGTCGGGCAATGGCCACGTGGTGGCGGACATGAAGGTGGCCGAGTCGGAATACCAGCACCGCGCGCGCAACGCGGCGGCGGCCTACCTGATGCAGTCGTTCGGCAATTTCCACAACGAAGTGGAGACGGTGCTGCGCAGCTACTTCCACCACTGTGCCCTGGCGATGAGCTGCGTCGACCTGGCCCGCGCCTTTGCCTTCCTGGCCAACCAGGGCTGCTGTCCACACAGCGGCGAGCAGGTGCTGAGCGCGCGGCAGACCCAGCAGGTCAACGCCATCATGGCCACCAGCGGCCTGTACGATGAGGCCGGCAATTTCGCCTACCGCGTCGGCCTGCCGGGCAAGAGCGGCGTCGGTGGCGGCATCGTCGCTGTGGTGCCGGGACGCTTCAGCGTCTGCGTGTGGTCACCGGAGCTGAACGCCGCGGGCAATTCGCTGGCCGGCATGGCGGCGCTGGAGCTGCTCAGCGAGCGCATCGGCTGGTCGGTGTTCGCGCCCGTGCAGGGCTGATTGGACACGGCGTGGGAGCGGCTGGGCGGCACTCCGCTTTAGCCGCGATGCTTTCTGCAAGCCCGCAATCGTGGCTAAGCCACTCCCACAAAGGCCCCTGACTGCTCCTGCTGCGGATGAACTACTCGGCCAGCTCGCCACACAGGTCGAGGGCGAACAGGCGTTCGACCTCTGCCTGTGGCAGGCCGGCGCCAAGCAGGCCGAACAGTTTGCCCAGCGCCGCTTCGCGGGTCATGCCGCCGCCGCTGACCAGGCCAGCGCCAGCCAGCGCGCTGCCGGCGGCGTATACACCGAACTCCACATGCCCCTGCGGGCACTGGCTGATGGCTGCCAGTACCACGCCGCGCGCGCGGGCTTCGCGCAGCACGTCGAGCAGTTCGGCGTCGTCGGCCGGGCCGGTGCCGCTGCCGTAGCACTCCAGCAGCAGGGCTTGCGGTGCGCTGGCCAGCACGCCACGCAGCTGGGCGGCGTCGAGACCGGGGAACAGCGGCTGCACGGCCAGGCGTACGGTTTGGCGGGGCTGGCGGTAGTGCAGGGCTGCGGGCAGCTCATCGAGATGCCGGCCATGGCGCGGCCGGGGGGTGTTGGCAAAGGCGTCGAACGCCTCGCTTTTCAGCTTGCTGGCGCGGGCGCCGTGCAGCAGTTGGCCGGCGAAATACAGGTGCACGCCGGGCAGGCAGCCTTCGGCCAGTGCGGCCAGGGCGCCGAACAGATTAGGCCAGGCATCGCTGCCGGGGCTGCCAGCCGGCAGCATGGAGCCGGTCAGCACGACGGGCACGTCGATGCCCAGCAGCAGGAAGCTCAGCGCCGCGGCGCTGTAGGCCAGGGTATCGGTGCCATGCAGCAGCAGTACGGCATCGCAGCCCTGTTCGTCGACGGCCTCGACGATGGCGTCGCGCATGGCCAGCCAGTGGCTCTGGCGCATGTTGGCGCTGTCGATTGGGGGCGACAGTTCCTGGAAGCGCCAGGCTGGCGCTGGGCGTTCGGGATGGAGGGCCTGTTCGGCGCGCAGGCGCGCTTCGAAACCGGAGGCCGGGGCCAGGCCGGCCTCGGTCATCTGCATGCCAATGGTGCCGCCGGTATAGAGCACCAGCAGGTTCTGCGAAGGAGTCATGGGCATTCCAACAACGGGCAGTAATGAAGTGCCAGGGAGGCTTGTTCGCCGCAGTTTAGCGGCGAATTACCGGCATCTGGGCAAAGAAAAGGGGGCTGTCGCCCCCTTCCCTGGTCCGGCAGCGTTTTAGCGCTGGTGCAGCTGATGAGCGATCTCAGCGGTTTGGCTGCTGCTGTGCGGCGCCTGCTGGGCGGCCCACACGCTGGGGTCGAGGTCCAGGTCGGCGAACTGCTTGGCGTCCAGTACCGGGGTTTCCACGCCGGCCTTGATCTGGCTGTCGTAGTCGCGCATCAGACGCAGGCCGACCTTGAACAACAGGGCCAGGGCGACCAGGTTGACCAGCGCCAGCAGGCCCATGGTCACGTCGGCGAAGGCGAACACGGTGGACAGGTCCTGCATCGAACCCCACAGCACCAGGGCGATGACCAGGGCACGGTAGGCGATCAGCAGCGGCTTCTTGGTGCTGAAGAAGCCCAGCGCGTTCTCGCCCAGGTAGTAGTTGTACACCAGGGTGGTGAAGACGAAGAGCAGCAGCGCCAGGCTGACGAATACCCGGCCCCACTCGCCGACCACGGCGGCCATGGCACTCTGGGTGAGGATCACGCCGCCGACCTCGGCGCCAGGCTGATAGACGCCGGAGAGCAGGATGATCAGCGCGGTGCTGGTGCAGATCAGCAGGGTGTCGATGAACACGCTGAGCGACTGCACGATGCCCTGCGCGGCCGGGTGCTTGACCTCGGCCACGGCGGCGACGTTGGGGGCGCTGCCCAGGCCGGCTTCGTTGGAGAACAGGCCGCGCTTGACGCCCATCACGATGGCCGCGCCGATGCCGCCGGCGAAGGCCGGCTCCAGGCCGAAGGCGCTCTTGACGATCAGCGCCAGGGTGGCCGGTACGGCCTCGATGTTCATGCCGATGACCACCAGGGCCATGACGATGTAGGACATCGCCATGACCGGCACCAGCACGTCGGCGGTGCTGGCGATGCGCTTGATACCGCCGAAGATGATCAGGCCGATCACTACCACCAGGGCGATGCCGCTGAAGTGGGTGGGAAGGCCGAAGGTGTCATGCAGCGAGCTGGCCACGGTGTAGGCCTGCAGGGCGTTGAAGCCGAAGCCGAACGTCACCAGCAGCAGGATCGAGAAGATGATCGCCAGCCAGCGCAGCCCCAGGCCGTGCTCGATATAGAAGGCCGGGCCGCCGCGGTAGCCGCCGTCTTCGGTGCGGCGCTTGAACAGCTGGGCCAGCGAGCATTCGAAGAAGCTGGTGGACATGCCGAGCAGGGCGACCAGCCACATCCAGAACACTGCGCCTGGGCCACCGAGGGTGATGGCCACGGCCACGCCGGCGATGTTGCCGGCACCGACACGACCGGCGACGGAGAGCATCAACGCCTGGAACGAGCTGAGTTGGCCCGGCTGACGTTTGAAGGCCTGGGCGAAGATGCTGAACATGCTGCCGAAGTAACGCAGCTGGACGAAACGCGAGGCGAGGGTGAAGTACAGACCGAGGCCCACCAGGGCGACGATGAGGACCTTGCTCCAGAGCAAGTCGTTGAGAAGATCAAGCATGGCGGAATGTCTCTCTTGTTGTAGTGAGCGCGTGCCGGCGCAGCGGCGATGCGGTATGGCCCGCGCATGGTTGGCCAGCGGCGCGTTTCGGGCAATTTCGCGGGTCGCGGCGATCTGACGCGAGTTGATGCTAGAATCGCGTCACTCGCATCAGATTCGGACGCTCCTCATGGCCGACCCGCTCGGTAGCAACCTCAAGCTGTTATGCAGCCACTACCGTTCCATCGCCGAGGTGTGTCGGCGCCTGGAGATCAACCGCGCACAGTTCAACCGCTACCTGGCCGGGCAGAGCCGGCCGACCGCGTTCAACCTCAAACGCATCTGCGACTTCTTCGGCGTCGAGGACTACGAACTGCTGCTGCCGCCGGAACAGTTCGCCCGCCTGATCGGCGCCCGGGTCGGCGCCAGCGGGCGCCAGGCACAGGCCGACCCGCTGCTGGAGCTGCTGCAGCCGCTGCGCGAGCAGGGCAACGACCTGCGTCGCTACTGTGGCTACTACTTCGAATACTCCAACTGCATGTCGGTGCCGGGCAGCATCCTGCTGTCGCTGGTGCAGCTGCGCGAGGAGCGCGGCGACTTTCTGTTCGAGCGCCAGGAGCGTCAGGGGCGGCAGGACGCGGCGCGTGGCGGCGAAAGCGAAGACTGGGTGCGTTGCCGTTACCTGGGGGCGGCGTTCTACCTGCAGGATCGCCTGTTCCTCATGGACTACGAGTCGCTGACCGGCAACGAGATGACCCAGACCATCCTCATCCCCAGCTTCAAGAGCCGCATCACCCGCCTCAATGGTCTGAAGACCGGGGTGTCCAGCGGCGACCTGCGCACGCCGGCCTGTACCCGTGTGGTGTGGGAATTCCTCGGCACGGAGGTCAATCGGGTCAACGCCTTCCGCCAGATCGGCCTGTACAGCCCGGATGACCCGCGCATCGATGCCGACATCCGCCAACGCCTGGGCGGCGCGCAGATCCGCCAGGGGCTGTTCGAGATCGAGTAAGTCGTTAATGCGGCTGGTTGGGGTGGGTTGTGAGAATGCTGTGTGGGAGGGGCCCTGGCCGCGACTGCAAGCCCGCGTGGTCAATACCTCGGTCAAGGCCACTCCTGCAGGTGCTGTGGGAGCGACTTCAGGCGCGATCGGGGGCGATTCTCGGTGGCCTTATCGCGGCTAAAGCCGCTCCCACGGACACTGTCCACCTGGAACAACCACGGTTTTCACCAAATCCCAGGCAAAAAAAGACCCGCGCAAGCGCGGGTCTGAAGGCATTCGCCTGGCCTGGTGAGCCACAGGCGTAATGTTCGGCCAGCCCCGGCAGGAGAGTCGGGGCCGGCGCGAAAGGGTCACGCCAGCTCGTCGAAGCACTCGGCGACGATGGCCAGGCCTTTTTCCAGCTGGGCGTCCGGGATGGTCACCGGCATCAGGAAGCGCACCACGTTGTAGTAGGTGCCGCAGGACAGCAGGATCAGGCCCTTCTCGCGCGCCTTGGCGACGATCTTGCCGGTCAGTTCGGCCGCCGGTTTGCTGTGGTCGCCGTTCTCGAACAGCTCGATGGCAACCATGGAGCCCAGGCCGCGCACGTCACCGATGACCTTGTGCTTGGCGGCGATGTCGCGCAGGCCGGCCTTGAGCTTCTCGCCCACGGCCTGGCTGCGCTGCAGCAGGTTCTCTTCGTCGAACACTTTCAGCACGGCCAGGGCCGCGGCGCAGGCGATCGGGCTGCCGGCATAGGTGCCGCCCAGGCCGCCGGGGGCGATCTTGTCCATGATCTCGGCCTTGCCGCACACGCCGGAGATCGGGAAGCCGCCACCAACGGACTTGGCGAAGGTGGTCAGGTCAGGCACCACGCCGAGCTGCTCAGTGGCGAAGAAGGTGCCGGTACGGCCGGCGCCGGTCTGCACTTCATCGGCGATCAGCAGGATGCCGTGCTGGTCGCACAGGGCGCGCAGGCGCTTCATGAAGGCCGGGGAGTTGACGTAGAAACCGCCTTCGCCCTGCACCGGCTCGATGATGATGGCGGCGATGTCCTGCGGCTGAGCGTCGTTCTTGAAGATGCGCTCGATGCTGGCGATGGACTCGTCTTCGCTGACGCCGTGCAGTTCGCACGGTGCCTGGGCGCGGTATACGCCAGCGGGCATCAGGCCCATGCCGGCGGAGTAGGGCACCACTTTGCCGGTCAGGCTCAGGGTCATCATGGTGCGGCCGTGGTAGGCGCCGGTGAAGGCGATTACGCCGGCGCGGCCGGTGGCGGCACGGGCGATCTTCACGGCGTTCTCGACGGCTTCGGAGCCGGAGGTGACCAGCAGGGTCTTCTTGGCGAAGTCACCCGGTACGCGCTTGGCGATTTCTTCGCACAGCTCGATGTAGGGTTCGTAGGCCAGCACCTGGAAGCAGGTGTGGCTCAGCTTGGTCAGCTGCTCTTGCACGGCGGCAACCACTTTCGGGTGCAGGTGACCGGTGTTGAGTACGGCGATACCGCCGGCGAAGTCGATGTACTCGCGGCCTTCGACGTCCCACACGGTGGCGTTTTCGGCGCGTTCGGCGACGATCGGGTGGATCTGGCCCACACCGCGCGGAACAGCGGCGGCACGGCGTTGCAGCAGGGATTCGTTGGTCTTGCTCATGGTTTCCTCATAAGTCGCTCGTGGCGACTCGGTCCAAGGATGATGACGGGGGCAACACGCACCAGCTAACGATGATCGAACTGGACACGCGCTACCGAACCGTCTGCAGGGTTCGCCGGTGCCACCACCGGAAACGCCGACGCCGGCTGACGCAGCTCTTGCCTGTCAGTCGACACCCACGGAAATCTTGTCACGCTAATGGCGCAGCCCCACCTGTGGCCCTTGGCCAGGGGTGGGGCTGCGCACGGGTCAGATACCGCCCAGGCACATGTACTTGATCTCGAGGTAGTCCTCGATACCGTACTTGGAGCCTTCGCGGCCCAGACCAGAGGCTTTCATGCCGCCGAACGGTGCTACTTCGTTGGAGATCAGGCCGGTGTTGATACCGACCATGCCGTATTCCAGGGCCTCGGCCACACGGAACACGCGACCCAGGTCGCGGGCATAGAAGTAGGAGGCCAGACCGAACTCGGTGTCGTTGGACATGGCGATCACTTCGGCCTCGTCCTTGAAGCGGAACACCGGCGCCAGCGGGCCGAAGGTTTCTTCCTTGGCCACGGCGGCGTTGTTCGGCACGTTGGTCAGGATGGTCGGCTCGAAGAAGCTGCCGCCCAGGGCGTGCGGCTTGCCGCCCATGGCCAGGGTCGCACCCTTGCCGACGGCGTCTTCGATGTGTTCCTGGACCTTGGCCACGGCCTTGTTGTCGATCAGCGGGCCGGTGGTGGTGCCATCTTCCAGGCCGTTGCCGATGTTCAGCTTGGCTACGGCGGCCTTGAGCTTGTCGACGAAGGCGTCGTACACGCCGTCCTGCACGTACAGGCGGTTGGCGCACACGCAGGTCTGGCCATTGTTGCGGAACTTGGAGATCAGTGCGCCATCGACGGCGGCATCCAGGTCGGCGTCGTCGAACACGATAAACGGCGCGTTGCCGCCCAGTTCCAGGGACACCTTCTTGATGTCCTTGGCGCATTCGGCCATCAGCTGGCGACCGATTTCGGTGGAGCCGGTGAAGCTCAGCTTGCGCACGATCGGGTTGCTGGTCAGCTCGTTACCCACGGCGCCGGCGCTGCCGGTGATCACGCTGAACACGCCAGCCGGAATGCCGGCACGCTCGGCCAGCTCGGCCAGGGCCAGTGCGGAGTAGGGGGTCTGCGAAGCAGGCTTGAGCACCATGGTGCAACCGGCGGCCAGGGCCGGGCCGGCTTTACGGGTGATCATCGCGGCCGGGAAGTTCCACGGGGTGATGGCGGCGGTCACGCCGATCGGCTGCTTGATCACGATCAGGCGCTTGTCCGGCTGGTGGCCCGGAATCACGTCACCGTAGACGCGCTTGGCTTCTTCGGCGAACCACTCGAGGAAGGAGGCGGCATAGGCGATCTCGCCCTTGGCTTCGGCCAGCGGCTTGCCTTGCTCCAGGGTCATCAGACGGGCCAGGTCGTCCTGGTTTTCCATCATCAGCTCGAACCAGCGGCGCAGCTTGGTGGCGCGCTCCTTGGCGGTCAGCGCACGCCAGGCTGGCAGGGCCTTCTCGGCGGCTTCGATGGCGCGGCGAGTCTCGGCGGCACCCATCTTCGGCACGCTGCCGAGGATTTCGCCGGTGGCGGGGTTGTTCACTTCCAGGGTCTGACCGTTGTCGGCGTCCTGCCAGGAACCGTTGATATAGGCTTGCTGGCGGAACAGCTTGGCGTCTTTCAGTTGCATATTGTTCTCCTGGTGCACGGCGCCGACAGGTTGGACGGTCTGGCAAAGGGGGGCTGTGTGGGTTGTTCAGCCCGGCGTTTGAAATGTCAAACGAATGCTAGGGCCAGCGTCGGCAAAGGGCAAGAGTGACGTTCGATAAAATCAACAAAATAATCAAAAAGACTGAACAGGCCGTTGTATGCCCGAGCATTCCTTCTAAGCAGTGCGGCGCCAGTGGTTGTCTGGCTCTCCTGCATGCCTACGCAGCAGGCATTGGCATTACTTTCGTTCAATATTCAGAACGGATATGCCGGGGTATGCCACGTAGTGGGGTTCGACCTGCGCTACAGCCGTTCAGTTCGTCCGTAGGTTGTCGCGATACTGGCTCGGGCTCTGTCCGCTCCAGCGCTTGAAGGCACGGCTGAAGCTGCTGCTGTCGGCGAAACCGAGCAGGTAGGCGACTTCGCTGATCGAGCAGTCCAGTGCCTGCAGATGCTGCAGAGCCAGAGCGTGACGGGTCTCGGCCAGCACCTGTTCGTAGCTGCTGCCTTCCTCGCTGAGGTGGCGCTGCAGGCTGCGCAGGCTCAGGTGCAGGCCGTGGGCCAGGACCTCGGCGGAGGGCTCGCCATTCGGCAGGCACTGTTCCAGGGCGCGGCGCAGGCGGCGGGCCACGGTATCCGGCTGCAGGGCTTCGAGGCGCTTCTGCAGCACGGCCTCGTTGTGGGCGGCCAGCTCCGGGTTGCCGTCGTCCAGGGGGCGGTCGAGGTCGTCGCGGGCGAAGCACAGCATGTCCGCGGCGGCGGCGAAGTGCACGGGGGCGCGGAACACGTCCAGCCAGGGTTGCGGGTCGGCCGGGGCGGGGCGGCGCAGGTGCACGGCCAGTGGCGCGTAGTCGCGACCCAGGCGATTGCGACAGGTACGCACATAGATGGCGGCGAAGGCATCGATGGCTTCGGGCGCTGGCGGCGTGCTGCCGGGCGGCAGGCGGAAGTGGAATTCGCAGGTGGTGCCGACGTCGCGCAATTCCAGCACCAGTACATCGCTGACCACTTGGTGATAACGCACGATGCGCTCGAACACTTCGCGCAGGCTGCCGCTGGCCATCACCGCCATGCCCAGGGCGTGGAAGGTGGTCGGCGCGACATGGCGCGAGGTGCCCAGGCCCAGTGCCGGATCGCCACTGGCGGCCACGGCCAGTTGCCACAGGCGGGTGGTGGCACGCAGCGGGTAGCGCGCATTGGGATCATCCAGCTGGCTGGGGTCGAGGCCCGCCTCGACGCACAGGGCGGCGCTGTCCAGGCCAAGGGCATCGAGCTGGCGGCGCAGGGCGCGGGTCCAGCTGGCCAGGGTGGTGGGTTCAGTCATGCAGCTTGGCATTCTCGGTCAACAGGTTGGCGCCATGGGTCAGGCGGCCGGTGGCGCATGAGCGCACGCTGCACCGCACAACAAATTCGATATTCGTGGCGCTGCGTGATGCGCCTGAGCCAAGAGGATGCGTGCATGACCCCGACTCCTGCAACCCACCAAGAACGTTCGGCGCATATCCGCGCCGTGGTGATGGCCCGTGGCAACGAGCTGCGCGAGCGCTACCCGATCCTGCAGCACCAGGACGCCATCGGCGCCGGTATCCTGGCCTTCGCCCTGGCCGGTATGCTCGGCAGCGCCTGGCTCTACGCCGAGGGCACGATGGCCTGGTGGGTCTGCCTGCTGCTCAACGCCTTCTTCGCCTCGCTGACCCACGAGCTGGAGCATGACCTGATCCACTCCATGTACTTCCGCAAGCAGCGTGTGCCGCACAACCTGATGATGGGCCTGGTGTGGCTGGCGCGGCCGAGCACCATCAATCCGTGGATTCGCCGTAATCTGCACCTCAACCATCACAAGGTGTCCGGCACCGAGACCGATCTCGAAGAACGCGCCATCACCAACGGCGAGCCCTGGGGCTTCGCCCGCCTGCTGATGGTCGGCGACAACATGATGTCTTCGTTTATCCGCCTGCTGCGGGCGCCGACCTGGGAGCGGCGCAAGATGATCGTCACGCGCACGCTGGTGGGCTATGCGCCGCTGGGGCTGATCAACTGGAGCGTCTGGTACCTGTTCCTCGGTTTCCACCTGATCGACTTCGTCGCGACCGCTGCCGGCGCGCCGATCGCCTGGTCGGCCGCCACGCTGGCCGTCATGGATGTCATCACTTTTGCCGTGGTGGTGTTGGTTGGCCCCAATGTGCTGCGCACCTTCTGCCTGCACTTCATCAGCTCCAACATGCACTACTACGGTGACGTCGAGCTGGGCAACGTGATCCAGCAGACCCAGGTGCTCAACCCCTGGTGGCTGTGGCCACTGCAGGCGTTTTGCTTCAACTTCGGCAGCACCCACGGTATCCACCACTTTGTGGTCAAGGAACCCTTCTACCTGCGCCAGATGACCGCGCCGGTGGCGCACAAGGTGATGCGCGAGATGGGCGTGCGCTTCAACGACTTCGGCACCTTCGCCCGCGCCAACCGCTGGGACGAGCAGGACAAGCCGGCCGCCGCGCCCGTGCAGCAAACCGCCTGATGCTCTTCATCCGCCCTTTTGCCGGGGCGTCTACGGGGCCTGTGGGCCCCGCGTTGTTTGGAAGTTTCGATGAATATCCTGATCGTTCATGCTCATCCCGAGCCACAATCCTTCTGCACCGCCATGAAGGACCTGGCCGTCGTCACCCTGGAGGGCCTCGGCCATCAGGTACAGGTTTCCGACCTGTATGCCATGCAGTGGAACCCGGTGGCTTCGGCAGCCGACTTCGCCCAGCGCAGCAACCCGGATTACCTGGTCTACGCCCTGGAGCAGCGCGAGGCGGTCAAGCGCGGCGAAATCGCCGCGGACATCGCTGCCGAACTGGACAAGCTGTTGTGGGCCGACCTGGTGATCTTCAACTTTCCGCTGTTCTGGTGCTCGGTGCCGGCCATCCTCAAGGGCTGGATCGATCGCGTGCTGGTCTCCGGCACCTGCTACGGCGGCCTGCGCTTCTATGACCGCGGCGGCCTGGCCGGCAAGCGTGCGCTGCTCAGCTTCACCCTCGGCGGCCAACAGCACATGTTCGCCGACGAAGACGCCGTGCACGGCGATTGGGAGCCCATGCTGCGTCCCCTGCAGCGCGGCACCCTGGCCTATGTCGGCATGAGCGTGCTGCCGCCCTTCGCCGCCTACCACGTGCCCTACATCAGCCAGGAGGCGCGCGAAGACATCCTGCGGCGCTACGGCGATTACCTGCTGCAGTTGGAATTCGTCGAACCGCTGACCTTCCCTACGCTGGCCGATTTCGACAAGGGGCTGCGCCCGCTCAAGCAGGAGGTTCCGGCATGAAAACCTGGATCTGCGTGGTCTGCGGCCTGATCTACGACGAGCGCCATGGCTGGCCCGACGACGGCATTCCTGCCGGCACGCCCTGGACCGAGGTGCCGGATGACTGGCTGTGCCCCGACTGCGGGGTGAGCAAGGCCGACTTCGACATGCAAGAGCTGTAATCGACCGCCCGCATGGACGCCCGCGAGGCGGATGCGTATGATTGCGCCCCGCAACGCATCCGTAGCTCAGCTGGATAGAGTACTGCCCTCCGAAGGCAGGGGTCGTGGGTTCGAATCCCGCCGGATGCGCCAGATAGCTGTTTACCGTTGTCTCTAGCAGTCTACGGAATACCCTGAAAAGCCCGCCCTGTGCGGGCTTTCTTGTTTATGGCTGTATCTTCTTATCTACCCCTATGCTTGACCTCCGTGTACACCAGCGTGTACACCTGATGAAAATTAGAACCGGTGGTGTACAAGCATGAAGCGCAGCGAAATCAAGCGTCGCCCCCTGGCAGATACCGCCCTGGCTGGCCTGGAGCCGGAGAGCGCACCCTACCGGGAGCTGGATGGCGGCGGGCTGTACTTTCGGGTCAAGCCCAATGGCCAGAAGTCTTGGAACTTCCGCTACAAGAAACCGGACGGCAAGTGGTCGTGGCTCGGCCTGGGCAGTTACCCCGAGGTGAGCGGATCGGCTGCCAGGCAGAAAGCTGCCGAGCTGCGCGGTGACCTGGCGAACGGTAAGAACCCCATCGTAAGTAAGCAGGCCCGCAAGGCTGCTGACCTAATGGCTGCCAACAGCACCTTCGAGGCTCTGGCCAGGGAGTGGATAGAGATTCGGGTGGCCGGCTGGGCGCCGACCACGGCCAAGCGCACTATCGGCGCTCTGGAGTTACATGTCTTTCCAGTGTTTGGCTCCCGCTTGTACACCGAGATTTTGCCCATCGAGTGGATGGACTTCTTCAAGGGTATGGAACAGAAGGGCATCATCGAGCAGATGGGCCGGGTGCGCCGCTCCTGCAAAGAGGTGTATGACCTGGCCCGTGTCACTGGCCGCGCAGTGCATAACCCCATTGAGGGGCTGAGTCGCTTCCTGCAATCCAAGCCAGCCGAGAACTATGCCCACGTTACGGCGAAGGAATTGCCCACCCTACTGCGTGCCATTGCTGCTTACCCCCATGCACATGATCTGCGCCTTGGTCTGCGTCTGCTGATGCTCACAGGCGTGCGCCCCAGTGAACTGCGTGAAGCGCGCTGGGATGAGTTCGACCTCAAGGCTGGCTTGTGGTCGATACCAGCTGAGCGAATGAAGAAACGCCGGACGCACCTGGTGCCACTCTCCAGCCAGGCGCTCGAAGCGTTGGAGCAACTGCACACCCTGACCGGCGCCTACCCTCTGCTGTTCCCTGGTCGCAGCAGTCGAACCAAACCGCGCAGTAACATGGCTTTCAACATGGCCTTGCGTCGCATGGGTTACGCCGGTCGGCAGACCGGCCACGGCTTCCGCCATATCGCTTCCACCACCCTGCGCGAGCATGGCTTTGCCAAGGAGCATGTAGAGGCCCAGCTATCCCATGTTGAGGATGGCGTGGCCGGTGTCTACAACAAGGCCATCTACTTGGAGCAGCGCCGTACCATGATGCAGTGGTATGCCGACCATTTGGACGACCTGGAGTGCGACAACGTGGTCGCCGTGGATTTTGGCAAGCAGGCGTAATCCCTTCCCCGCAAGAGCAACGGCCAGCCTAGCCCTGCGGGGCGAAAAGCAGACTTCCCACCTGCCTGGCTGGCCGATCTATTTAGATCGTGGGAGCGCCTGGGAGGGCGTAGCGCATGAGCGATGAGCAGTTGAGGTCGCCTGAGTATTTTGAATGGCTTTTACATACACACCTCAAGATCAAGAAGCATGTATCTATTCCGTGGCAAGAGCTGACCGAGGCCGAGCCAGGCGCAAACCTGCTCACTTCTAATCCGGCCCTTCTTGCTGCTTTATCGAGAATCCACGCTGCCAAACAAAGGGGAGACGAGCCCTCTGACGAAGACCTACAAACATACAGAGACAAGTCAGGCCCTCAAAACCCTTTGCTGAGATTCGTTCAGGCCTACAACTGGTATCACGACGATAGCGACGCGGGCCAAGACTGGGCAGAGCATGTTCTAACCGAGTTAACACATGCTAAGGCGTTAGAAGATTTACAGGCATTTAGCGTAGGAGACTGGCTCGTCTGCGCGAAATTACTGCAAGGAGACATACCGATTCCCCGGAGAATTATCGGGGAGCTTTTGGAAAAAATAATAACGGAAGGGGAGCAAGCAAAAGCCAGCATCCCGGCCCTTGGAATTAAAAAGCCTAGCCGCGGAAGACCGTCTAATCCGATTGAGCGCGAACGCTATCTAACTAGCCTCAGATTTCAGTTTCGCGTCCTGACAGAAAAGGAGGGGATGACCGCCACAAGGGCATACGAAAGCATTGCCGACGAACAGAAAAAAGACGTGTCAACAATTCGCCGCGACCTTGAACGATTCGCTGTAGCGCGCGAGCAACAGAAGAAAGATATAGAAGCCCGCCTTGCGGAGGCCGAGGAAAAACAGGCGCGCTTGCTTGAAGCGTTTATGAAACACCAAGAAGGCACAGCCCGGCAGCCGGAGGACGGTTAGACGGGGATAAAAAAGCGATTTAACCCCGTAGAGCAACCGCAAATCCGCTCGTACCTTGCAGCCATCGTTACCCACACCGCCCAAGGAGGCGCAGACGATGGCAATGCAAACCACCCCGGCCCAAGCACCCCGCCGCTTTATCAAGCTGGCACAAGTGAAGGACTTCACCAGTCTTTCCACGTCCGAGCTGTACCGGCGCATTGCAGCTGGCACCTTCCCCCGCCAAGTCATGCTTGGGCCGAAGTCATCTGTCTGGATCGAAGCCGAGGTGTTGGCTTGGTGTGAAGCCCGCATCAGCGAAAGCCGTAGTGAGGTGGCTTAAGATGAACGGCAACATCAAGCCAATCATGGCCGCTAATACCGTCATCCCCCAGTTCGACCCTTGCGCCGTCATCATCCGTATGCCGGAACTGGAGTCGCTGACTGGCCTCAAGCGCCCCACCGTATACAAGCGTCTCAAAGACGACCCCACCTTCCCCAAGCCGGTGCCATTGAGCGATAGCGTGTCGCGCGGTGCACCTGTCGGCTGGGTTCTGGCCGAAGTTCAGGAGTGGGTACGTAAACGCATCGCACTTCGGGGGGAGGTGGCCTAATGACCCAAAAAGAAAAGGCCGACCAACAGGCCAGCCCCAAGAATCAAACGCCTCCTAATGATACCCGCGACTCCAGCTTGTGGAGCCACGTGTTGGCCTACCCGGCCAACGTCCTGATCGGCCACGTGACCGCTCGTTCTGAGCAGGTGCTTCGGCAGACCAACAGCGCCAAAGCCACGGAGTAATCACTATGACTATGAAGTTCAGCGCTTCTGCGCTGACGGGCTCGGCTTGCCTGGAGAAAGTGCTGGGTAGGCTGGACAAGGTTAAGCAGAGCGGTGTCGGGAAGTGGAGTGCGTGCTGCCCAGGGCATAACGACAAAGCCCCCAGCTTGAGCATCCGTGAGGCAGATGACGGCAAGGTGCTGCTGCACTGCTGGGCTGGCTGCACGACTGCTGAGATCACGGCGGCCATCGGTCTGGAGCTACGTGATCTGTTCCCAGGGGAGTCGAAGCCGCGCCAAGGCCCGAGCAAGGCCGCTGTCGAGCATGAGCGCACTGTCTACCAGATCGGCCTTTCGATTCAGATGCAGGGCTGTCACCTGAGCGCAGAGGATCAAGCCCGCTTTGATCTGGCCAAGCAGCGCCTGGGGGTGAAGCAATGACCATTCAGGATCGCTACGCCAAAGAGTGGGAGTGCATGCCCAGCCTCCCCGAGCCGCTGCCCCTGCTGCCCGAACTGGAGAAAGCTGCGCCCTACCCGATTCAGGCTTTGGGTGAACTGCTTGGTGGCGCTGCCCAGGCCATCGTGGAAGCAGTACAGGTGCCTGATGCTTTGGCTGCTCAGTCGATACTGTCTGCCGCCGCAATGGCCGCTCAGGCGCATGGCAACGCCCAGCGCGCTGGCCAGCAGATACCACTGTCGCTGTTTGCCTTGACCGTGGCCGAGTCGGGCGACCGCAAGTCGGCAGCGGATCGCCTGGCTGTGCAGGCGCACCAGCAGCACCAGCGCGAATTGCTGGCGCAGCACAAGGCCGAAGCCAAGGAGTACCGCAACAAACGTGACGCCTTCCAGAAAGCCCGTAGCAACATCCTCGACAAGGCCAAGGGCGACCCCGAGGCAGTGGCCGATGAGCTGGGCAATCTGCTGGAGCCCAAGGCACCGCCTGAGCCGTTCATCCTGTCCGAAGAGCCGACCCTGGAGGGGCTGCAAAAGTCCCTGTTGCGCGGCTACCCCTCGCAAGGCCTGTTCAGCGACGAAGGAGGGCAGTTCTTCGGCGGCCATGCCACCAAGCCCGAGAACGCTCTCAAGAGCGTGGCGGGTTTGTCGAAGCTGTGGGACGGCGCCCCGATCAGTCGTACTCGCGCGTCGGAGGGTGAGAGTTCGGCTCGTTATGGCTGCCGACTGAGTGCTCATCTGATGATTCAGCCCATCGTCGCCACGGAGGTGTTGAGCAACCCGATCATGCAGGGACAGGGTTTTCTTGCCCGCTTCCTGATTGCCTGGCCGGAGTCGCTGGCCGGCACGCGTTTCTACCGTGACGCCGACCCGTCCCGTGACGCGCGCCTTGGTCGCTACTGGCAGCGCATGGCGCGTTTGCTGGCGCAGGAGCCCGGCAAGGATGAGAACGGCGAGCTGGCACCGCCCATGCTGGTGCTGGAGCCTGCCGCCCTTGCTGCGTGGATCACTGAGCACGACGCCATCGAGCGCCAGCTTGGCCTGGGTGGTGACATGCAGGAGATCAAGCCGACCGCCGCCAAGGGCGCTGAGAACCTGTTACGCATCGCAGGCGTGTTCGCCGTGGTCGAAGGCAAGCCAACGATCTGTATCGACCTGATCGAGCGTGCTGGCGAGCTGGTGCGCTGGTATCTGACCGAGGCGCTGCGCCTGACCAACCCGAGCAAGATCGATGCGCAGTTGCTCCAGGCCCAGAAGCTGCTCGACTGGCTTCTGAGCAACCAGCGTTACAGCTTCGATGCCCGCACCCTGCAACGCGAAGGCCCGCCCTTCGTTCGCAAAAGCGCCAAGCAGCGCGACTCGATCTTGGCCGTGCTGGTGGAGTACCGCTGGCTGAACACCATCGATGGCAAGACCTTCAATCTCAATCCCGTTGCGACAACTGCGACTTTTGCGACAAACCGCGCCACTCAAGGCCCAGAGGTTTGCGACACGATTGCGACACGTTGCGACAGCGATACCCCGGAGCTGCGTTTGTCGCAGCCTGTCGCAACTCTGTCGCGCCAGCCAGATCCAGCAACCACGGGGCTTGTCGCAGAAGTCGCAAATGTCGCAGCACCGGCCAAATTCAGGGGTGAGCTATGAGTGCCGCTGAGCTGCTGAAGCTTGCCCAGGCCAAGGGCGTGTTGCTGGCGCTGGTCCAAGGCCGCCTGACCTGGGAGGCCGACCACCAGCCGCCGGCTGATCTGCTGGCAGAGCTGGTCGCGCACAAGGCCGAGATCATCGAGGCGCTGAACGGGGCGAACGATCCGCCTGCTGAGGCAATGGAATGGCTGGCCGGAGTCGCACGCCTGCTGGAATGCTTGGCTGACTACCTGCTGGGGAATGGCTTAGTAGATCGATTCGACCTTGCCGAGCAGCACCAGCATCCCCCGCGCCTTGCTGCACGCCTGATCCGCAGTCATCCGCAATGGCCAGCGCCCGCCCAGCTTAGGGAGCAGTTCGCGCGCGTGCGCGAGGAAGCCCGCGAACCATATGAGCCGCAAAGTGCTGATGGAGGTATCTCGCCAAACTGGATCGCCGCTCGTAACGCCTACCACGCCCACGCATTTGGCGCCTGTCCGCGCTGTTATCCACCGCTCAAACGACACTGCTTAATCGGTGCTGAGCTGCGCGCTCGCTATGACCATGAGACCCACATCCTGGAGGCCCACGATGGAAAAAGTAGAGCTTGATCTGAAAGTCCAACTGAACCAAGGCGAAACCACCAACCAAGCCATGGCTCGCACCGTGACCAATCCCGAATGCCTGAGTGCTTCGGTGTTAACCATCTGCCAGAACATCGATCACGCCAAGGTCACGGAGATGGTGGCTGAGATTCGACAACAAGCGGCAGCCATCCATGCGGATGATCTGTCCCGACCAGAAAGCATGTTGATTTCACAGGCTCATACTCTCGACGGGCTGTTTGCCAAACTGGCCACGCAGGCGCTGACGGCGGGGAGTCTGGATGGGATGGAGCGCTATATGCGCTTGGCCTTAAAGGCGCAGAGCCAGTCCCGAGCAACGCTCCAAACCCTGGGCGAACTCAAGGCACCCAAGCAGATCGCATTCGTGAAACAAGCCAACATTGGCAACCAAGTGCAAGTCAATAACGAGAGCAGCCCTGCGCGCACGCGCGCGAAGAAAAAACCAAAAGCGCCAAACGAACTATTGGAGGTGCAACATGGCGAAAGGTTGGACACCCGAGCGCAGAGCTCGGCAGGCGGAGCTGATTCGGCAATGGCGCCCCTGGGAGAAAAGCACCGGGCCGACCAGCCCGGAAGGCAAGAGGCGAGCCTCGCAGAATGCCTGGAGAGGTGGCGTTAGGCCCGAGCTACGAGAGCTGGCAGCGTTACTCCGAGAGCTGGAGGCAGCCTCTGCCGAGTGGCGATCCAGCCGGGATAATGAGTTTCCAGGCGAGTAACTGATCTGCCGCTCATATGTACGGAGAGCGGCATAAACCTTTGATCACGGTTCGATTTCATTTACCTGGCGTCCTTCCAGGTCATAGGCCTTGTCTGTCAGAGATACATTGAGACGCATACCGTCACAGGCAATGGTTATCTGCCCGCCACAACCCGGATGCACGAACGCAATCGGCACAGGTGATGCGTCTGTGCCAACGTAGTCGACTTCATGTGGCGGCAACACACTGCAACCTTCTGCTCCACACCTTAAGCAACGAGCCTGGCTCTGGCGGGCGGAAAGGGCTGTTCGCGTCAATTGGTACTCAGCCAGGCTTTCGGCTGCTGACTCAATCTCACCTTCGAGGCAGCGTTGCCTGGTGCTTTTTCTTGGCTGAAATAGCCAGAAACGCTTCTTGGGGGTGACTGCAATAATCACATCAAGCTCGGCCTGAAAAGCCTGCAGCTTTCTTTGCAGTAGCAGCTCACCCGAAGCATCCGGCAGCACCTCAACTGCGTTCAAATCCATACAGGAAGGACACCAGCCCATAGCCGCACGTAGACGAAGCTTTGTCTCTCCATAAACGTAATACCTATAGCCCCAAGTGCCTGCGTCCCAGCAGCTCAGCTCACAGGCAGTGCATTGGTATGTAGCGACTGGCATGGACATGACACACCCTCCCTGGGTGAGTGGATTGCATGCTCAACCCCCCAGCAACTTCTGGGACGAAACTGCTCTATCCCTCACTCAGCGTCTGACTTGGGGGATCTCGTAGCGAGTATGTGCGGTCAGCTCCAAAAGCGTTTCCATCTGACCGACTGCCCTGACTATCTGGTAAAGGTCGAGATTGTCGATGTTCGTGTGCTGACTAACGTAGTTGGCCAGATAGGCCTTCGATTTGCACTCAACGCCATTGCGGCAGCAGGCCAGATAGGCGAAAGATTCGGCCTCCAGCTCCCGCTGTGCATGAGTCAACGGTGGGCGCTCGGGAATGCTGAGCCGCTCGTCAGGGCCGAGATGCCCAAGGAAAAGATGACCGAGCTCATGAGCCAAGGTGCTGAACTGCACATTGGGCGCGTGGTTCTGGTTGATTCGCATCAGGTACTTGCTGGTGGGAGCGATCTTTTTATTCTTGTCATGCTTGGCTGGTGGCTTTTGCGTCACCTCGATGGAGCCGGCGCTGTGGCCACCGCCATCAAAGTAGTGGTACAGAATGCCCCTGCGCTCCATTAGCACCAGGAAACGCTTCATACGCTCCATGGTGATCTCGCCGCAGGCCTGGAAGAAACTGACGTCCGCAGGCAGCGGAGTCCCCTCCGTATCCTCTACGTCATAGACCAAGGCCACCGGCCCGAAGGGCCAGAGGATAAGCAAGGGCCGGGCATCCCGCTTCGGGCGACGGTTGAACCGTTCGCGCCAGTCGAGTGCCGATGCGGCGTAGCTCAACCCTGGTTTCTGTATCTGCAGCAGCATGGCGTTGAACGGCGCGAAATTCCTGAGCTTCACCACAAAATCAAGCAGGCTCAGGTAATCGGCGCTGCTGTGATAGAGCCGCGAGTCGTCAAGCAACTGATCCAGCAGCGTACGGGCGGCCTCTGACTCGAACAGGTCTTGCTGATGAGCCATGATCGGTCACCTCTTCCATGAATGAACTCTAATTGCAGATCAGTCTTCAACGAAGTAATCGCTATCCAGCTGCTTCACCTCGTACACCTGCTTAACGCTCACGCCGAGGTTGTTCTCCACCATCAGCCGCGCCAGCTCCACGCCGTCGATTAGCACTACTTTGATATCCAGCCCCAACGCCGCCTCGCGGGCACCGGCGGAGAAGTCCGAAGTGGTGATAAACACGCCCTTGCGTGCCCGCTGACGGGTCAGCGCGCCGATGAACTTGTCGATTTCCGGGCGGTGCACGGTGTTGCTCCAGCGCTTGGCCTGAAGGTAGATCACGTCCAGGCCGAGTTTGTCCTCCTTGATGATGCCGTCGATACCGTCGTCGTTGGTGGCCTGGGTCGCCTTGCCGGCCTCCTTGCGCGAGCCGCCGTAGCCCATGGCGAGCATCAGATCGACCACCAGTTGTTCGAAGAAGCTCGGCGTGGCCGCCCGCACCTGCGCCAGCAGCTCATCCGCCAGCGACTGCAGCAGCGCCTGGTGCGCCTCTGCCAGTTGTTCGTCCGGCGTCGTTTCGGCGGCATCCAGCTCTATGGCAGTCGGCGCATCAGCCGTCTGCGGCTTGGCGGTATGGAAGTCGGCAAACTCGGGAAACTGCTTCAACCAACTCACGGTGATGCGCTCGGGACCACTGACCAACGCATCGCGGCCCCGCGCAGTGATCTGCACCATGCCCTTGGCCGGAATACACAGCAGACCAGCCTTGTTCAGGTAGGTGCGTGCCCAGCCCACGCGGTTGTTGATCACCGTTTGATTACCCGAAGGTAATCGTTCTTTGCGCTCGTCCTCGGTCAGTTGGAACTGATCGGCAACGCGCTCGCGCAGCTCGTTGAGTGCCAGTGGCACGCCATCCTGCACAGTCGCCAGCACCGGACGCATCACACTTTGAAAATCCGGAATTGCCACCTCTACTTTTCTCCTTGCAGACTCGACTCCTGCATGAGCCGATCAGCCCTCGTCCTTATGGAAGCATCCTGTGTATGCATTGCATTTCACTTAGAGCAATTCGTTTAGTATCCCGAACCACCGCAGTGACTGCAGGCTGAATGACAGTCATTATCTGCTTCATAAATCTCTTGCCCCGTGACATCTCGGACAGAATGAATCGTAGTAGCCTCCTGACCTATCGCTGCTGGAGGTGTCGGAACTCTTTGAATCACTCGGCTTCACTTTTGGGGAGGTGCACCGGATCAGCTTGATTGCTGTTCGCCAGCGTCTCGACTAAACGATCAAAAACAATGGTTGGACTTCCATTCATAAGAACATAGCTGGCTAGGATCTCACCATGGTCATCTTCAAAGAAGAGGTGGATTCCGTTCGCCTGCGGCAGCCATTTGGACTGCTCAAGCCAGCCTGAAAAGGTGAACCCTTTGGAGGCAAAACTACGCGACCAAGAGACACCTTCCGAATTCCAGCGGTAGCCTGACTGCTTAAGGTGATGTCTGAGGCCATGGGTGCCACCCTCAACACCCTGATAGATATTGCTCAGCCTGACTACGATGCGCTGTATTTCCCCAGAAAGAGGCGGATAGTCATTCCACTTCAGCGAGCAGAACTGGTCACGCAGCTCGTGCAAGAAAGGGGACTCTTCTTGGCTACGGGTCAGCAGGTACAACTCGTGCTTCGGTCGGGTAATGGCCACATAGAACAGGCGGCGTTCAGCCTCAATAAGGCTTTCGATGTTGTCGCCAAACAGGCGAAAGAACTGACTATCCGAATGTATCAGCGGGTAACGCCCCTGCAGTGCATCCAGCACGATCACCACCGATTTCTCCCGACCTTTATACCTGTGAGTGGTGGAGGCCGTGATGCGCTTGCGATCGTTAGCAGGGAACTGCTGACGCACCCACTCTAGGAAAGTCTCCCAAGCTCTGCTTTTATCACCCGGCTCAGCCACCGCCCACTTTAGGTAGCTGGCACGGGCTAGCAGTACTACATCCCGGTTGTTCATCAGAGCCCGATTCACCAACCGAATCACCGCTGCTGCAAAGGCTGAACCGTTGTACAGATGCCGTTCACGCTCGGTAGGTTGAAACGCATCTACATCGACACGATATATGGCCGGTTCGCCGGTGATGGATGAGAGTGCTGGCTTGCCTCGGCCCCGCATCAACTGATTACCCAGCTCTACGATCGAATGTGTGGAGCGGTAATTGGTGGTGATGTAGCAATCCAGTGGGGCCGGGAAGTAGTCGCCAAAGTCATTAAAGAATCGCAGGTCTGAGCCGGCGAAGCCATTGATTGCCTGCCAGTCATCACCTACGCAGAAGACCAATGCATTTGGGGCTTGCTGACAAATCGCGGCAAGCAGACGGTGAAAGAGCTCACTGAAGTCCTGGTACTCGTCCACACCAATGAAGCGCAACTGGCGCAGGTCGCCAGCACCATCCTTGCGGGAAAAACCTGTCTGATCTGCACTGATGCACTGAGCAGCCTTGAGTAACAAGCCGTCAAAATCCTCTTCGCGACTGTGCTCCAGCCAGTGTAGATATGCACCATACAACTCGGCCGCTAGCAGCAACCAATCACGCTCTGCCTGCCCCGCACTGTGTTGCTCAATGCGCTGAGCAAGATCATCCAGACTCCAAGCCTGCTTACGGCAGCGCTGGATGAACTGCACCACCACCCTGGTGAAACGATCCAAAGGCCGCTGCTCCCAGATGCGCTCCCAGATCTGGTCCAAGCTCAGCGGCTGACACTGCCAACCCTGCTCGGCGAGACGCTCGCACAATAACTGATAGCATTCGGAGCGCGTCTTGGCGCTGAAGTCAGAAGGCGTTAGTTCGAGGAGCTTCCAGTTCGGATTTTGAGCCCAGAACTTACGCTTCTGCTCAGCAGCCGCATCGTAATCCGGGTCACCGAGCAACCCGAAATACTCAATGATCAGGCCGCGATTAGCCGAGGCATCCGTCAAGGCAAAGTCGGGTTTGTAGGGGACTCCCTGCCAATCAAAACGGCGCTCGTACTCATAAAGCACGCCATGCTCGAACAAAAAGTCGGCAATACGCTTCTCACCACGGGACTTGTAGTCCCTTCCATCCAGACCGAGCCGGGGAATGTTACGGCGCCATTCCAGCAGATCCGCTGGCGCCCTGTCGAATCCAGCACTAATAATGTCTTCCCAATCCTGGCGAAAAAAACGCAACATTACGTTGCGCACACGAGGTAGGGTTTCCGGCCGCTGGATTAGGCAGTCGATCAGCGCTTGCAGTGCACGGCTCTTGCTTTGCTCCGCAGGTTCATCCACTAGGATGGCTTGCTGCGGATGCACCACTGCGTAGGCCAGTGCATGAAAGGTCATGATGTGCGGAATGCGCTCGGGACTTAGCTTTTCGAACTGCTCGCGCATGTTCTGTGCTGCCTTGCGGTTGAAGGCCAGTAGAAGCATTTCGTGGGGTTTTACACGACAGTGTTCCATAAGGAACAGAAAGCGGCGGATCAGCGTGGTGGTCTTGCCACTGCCGGCACGGGCTACCACGCGCACATTGCCTTCTACAGTTGCTATAGCTGCAAGCTGCTCGTCATCTGGTAACGGGATTATGCCTCGCTTCTGAAGCCAATCCGCGACAAAGGTCTTGCGCAGCTTGAGAAACTCATTTTCGCTCACCAAAGCCGCATAGCGCTCTTCATATGCACCGCTGGCGGTCAGATAGTCTTCTTCCAGATCCAGGCGGATGCGTTCGGCACGTCTGGTCCGCTCATTTAGGCTTTCTATCCTTGCGCGCTTCAGGCGCTGCTGCTCACGCTCGACAATCAGCTCCTGCAGCAACTCAGCCTCGAAGCAGCGCATATATACGTGCAGATATGCCAAGTCGCAAACGCGACTCAGCGCATACAGCAGCTCTAACTCTTCCTCGGTACGACCATCAAAAACGACCTGCGGTTCACAGTCTGGATCGGAGTCCTCGAAATAGCTGCGCCAGTCAGGCCAGAGCACCAGAAGCCGATGCACTAGCTTGCCGGCAAAACTATACTTGGTGATCATTGGAAAGCCTTCCAGCATCGTCCAAGGCACAAAGCAGGCATCAAGCAAGCGCCTCGATCACTTTAAGCTTTATCGAGTTGAGCAGATCGGCAGAGTCGTAGATCTTCTTGATGCCGAACTCTTTGCTGAGTTGTTCTGCGTTACCGGTGAGCGCATGACCTGCATAACCCGTCAAGATGATCAGCAGATCAGCGCTGCAATGCTTCTCCTTGAGTATGGAGTAGGGCGGCGGGCTGCCCTCTCCGGCGGTAGCCTTGCTTTTGATGCCTAGATCTTGGTCAAGCATGGCCTCGATTTTTCTAATATCAGAGACATGCCCACCGATGATGCCCACACGCTTGCCCTTCAGCTTTCTGATCTTCTCTTTATCAAGCGCATGTTGGTTTAGCTTGCAGCTAATCGAGTCACGCTCCGATTGGCATTCTTCCAAAAGCTGTTTCAGTTTAGCCATGCTGTTTTTTAGGTCATTTTCCTCCCCAGAAAGCTCCCTATCATGACTATCAACCATATCAATCAGCTCGTCGATAAGATCCTGATCCT
Organism: Pseudomonas sp. GOM6; assembly: GCF_029537485.1. Lineage (GTDB taxonomy): Bacteria > Pseudomonadota > Gammaproteobacteria > Pseudomonadales > Pseudomonadaceae > Aquipseudomonas. The sequence goes on along the minus strand of NZ_JARPUS010000006.1, from coordinate 211,426 downwards.
TACCGCTACGAATCAAGCTAGTGGAACTCTCCACCTTTGCGATCAACTCCAACATTTTTTCTGTAGATTTAGGCATAGTTCTTCATTACCCCCTTACGAAGAAGAATGGCAATCCCTTTCCTCAACTTTTTTTCTAGGTAGTAATTTCGAACCAGAATAAAAAACAGAAAAAACGAAACAGATAAAAACAGCGAGAAAACCAGATTGGAAAAATAGGCGATATACCGAGAGGCATATGCTTCGCCGCTCAGGGCTTTCTTTGCAAACGTCCAAAACTCATCATAAAGAGCCAGCGGCTCGCTCCTATATAACCTCAACCTCCCCAGCACCTCTTGCCCAACCACAGCTGTCACCAGCGGTTTTTCGCTGTAAGAATGTTTGAAGCTGACCGTAACGGGTACCGCTGCACTTCTGAATACCGGAATTTCGACCAGCTCACCGCGAGTAAGTCCCTGATTACTTGTCCACTCTCTGAACGCAGAGCACTCCAGATCAACACAGATATCTACAGCCATCGTAAAGGCTGAAAAGTTCGACTCCAGTAGCTGCGTTAGCGATTTTTTGTCATTAGCACGAATATGCTCGCGCACAAGGGCCGGGAAAGCATGGGCAACCATGTTGAAATCCACGGTCTGCACTCTAGAAATTGCCTGCCAGTATGATTGATAACTACTTTTGAAAGAAAAAAGAAAGGCTGCAAAAAAAACCAGAAAAGCAATAGCCAAGCCCGCCGCCACGGCAACGGTACGATTTTTCAGAATGCGATACATAACTTCATCTTTCATTTAAACATCCCATACTGGCAATGATAAAAAACTGAACTAGGTGGCTCATTTAGCAGCCATCAGTCCTACAAATTTGCAGCAGACGAACCTGGTAGTGACGTCAGCATCTTCAAGATCACCAGCGCAAACGCCCGACTCTTGGTCTCGTTATCCAGCACTTCCAGTGACAGCTTCTCGTGGTCGGTCATGGCATCCAGCACCATGTCCTCGACCCGCTTGGGAAACAGACCGTGCATCACCTGCTCGGGAGAGTGGCTATTGACCTGTGCCATCAGCGCTTCGTCCTTGCTCAGACGACCGACAATGCCATTGGTGTAGTGGAGCTTGTTATCGTCGCTCACCTCGGCACCGAAGATATCGTTCAGCGCCTCGATGATTTCCGATAGCCGTTTCTTCTCCGGGTCATGGGGTTTGCCGCTGCCGAGCCCTGTAGCCGGATCGAGGCCGTAATCGCCTTGCTCCTCACTCAAGCGCAGCTGGTGCTCGGCGCGCTTGGTCAGGCGATAGTGGGTCAGTTGCAGCTCGCCTACGTCTACGTCTTCCTGCTCCAGGCGATCCACGCGCAGCAGCGGGTACAGGTGCTTGGCATACACGCACAGCTGCTCCAGCTCGCGATCCTCATAGGGGATGATCTGCGAGAGGAACTCGTACAGGCGCACGAAGCTCTGCAGGTTCTTCTTGAACAGATCGAGCTGATCCACCTGCTCGCCGGCTTCCTTCACGGCCGCCTCGGCCTTTTTCAGGCCGGCGCTGTCGCCGTTCTGCTCGGCGGTACGCTTGAAGTCCAGCGCGTGCTGGCGAGATTCCTGGGCCAGCTTGTAGCGCTTGGCAAAGCGCTCCCTAGCCGGCGCGCAGTAGTAACTGAGCTTGCTGGCGGCGGCCCTGGGGTCGAAGAAGGCCAGGGCGAACGCCGTCACTTCCTCCCAGTGGTAAATGCCCTCGGCATCCAGCTTCTTCTGCAGGTCATAGATGAGCTGCGGGTCGGTCACATCGGTCAGCTCGGCCTTGGTGTAGTACGGCAGGAAGGCGTCGAGAATGTCCTGGGGATCGTTGAAGAAGTCGAGGATGAAGGTCGGCTTGCTGTCGCCAAAGGTACGGTTCAGGCGCGACAGGGTTTGCACGCAGTCCACGCCTTGCAGCTTCTTGTCCACGTACATGGCGCACAGCTTGGGCTGATCGAAGCCGGTCTGGTACTTGTTGGCGGCGATCATCACGTTGAAGTCCTGGGTGTCGAAGGCTTCCGCCAGGTCGCGCCCGTTCAGGCCGGGGTTGAGCAGGCTACTGCTTTCCGTCACCTCTTCGGGGATCACCCCGTCCGGCAATACGCTGCCGGAGAAAGCCACCAGCGGGTGCACATCGGTGTAGCCCATCTGCTTCACATAGGCATGCACTGCCAACTGGTAGCGCACCGCCTCCTGCCGGCTGCTGGTGACAACCATGGCCTTGGCCTGGCCGCCCAGCAGATGACGGATATTGGCGCGGAAGTGCTCGACGATCACCTCCACCTTCTGGCTGATGTTGTACGGATGCAGGCGCACCCAGCGCGCCAGCTTCATGCGCGCCTTCTTCGAATCCACTTCCTCGTCGTCGCCGTCCGCGTGGGCGATCTTCCAGGCGGTGCTGTAGGTGGTGTAGTTCTGCAGCACATCAAGGATGAAGCCTTCCTCGATGGCCTGGCGCATGGAATACAGGTGGAACGCCTCGGGCTTGTTGTCGGCGCTCGCCGGCAACGCCGGGTTGGCTGGGCGACCAAACAGCTCCAGGGTCTTGGCCTTGGGCGTGGCGGTAAAGGCGTAGTAGCTGATGCGTTCGTTGGGCGCACGGGCGGCCACGGCGGCGTCCAGCAGCTCTTCGGCGCTGATTTCCTCAGCCTCCCCTTCGTTTCCAACAACAGCATCGCTGCCGAGAATCTGCTTGAGCTTGCTGGCCGATGAGCCGGTCTGCGAGGAATGCGCCTCGTCGGCGATCACTGCATAGCGGCCGCTGGCCAGCTTGGGGTACTTGTCCAGGGCATCGAACAGCGCCGGGAAGGTCTGGATGGTGACGATGATGATGCGCGTCTGCTCGGCCAGCGCCTCGGCCAGTTGCTCGGACTTGCTCTGGCTGCCGATATCACGGGTGATGCACTTGACCACGCCCTGGGCGTGCTCGAACTGGTAGATGGTGTCCTGCAGTTGTTTGTCTAGCACGGTGCGGTCGGTAATCACGATCACCGAGTTGAACAGGCGCTGGCCCTCGGCATCGTAGAGCGAGGCCAGTTGATGCGCCGTCCAGGCAATCGAGTTGGACTTGCCCGAGCCTGCGCTGTGCTGGATCAGGTAACGCCTGCCCGGGCCTTCGGCGCGGGTGGTCTCGATCAGCGAGTTGACCACTTCCCACTGGTGGTAGCGCGGGAAGATCAGGGTTTCCTTGGTAACGCGCTTGCCGTCGGCATCCTCTTTAACGCTCTTCTGCAGGTGCAGGAAGCGGCCCAGCACCTTGAGCCAGGCATCCGGCTGGAACAGCCGCTGCCACAGGTAGCCGGTGGCGTACTGGCTGTCATCCGGTGCGGGCGGGTTGCCGGCGCCGCCGTCGAGGCTGCCGAGGTTGAACGGCAGGAAGAAGGTGTCCTTGCCAGCCAGTTTGGTGGTCATCGCCACCTCATCCTGGCTCACGGCAAAGTGCACCAGCGCGCCGCGCTTGAAGCTCAAGAGCGGCTCGGGCTTGCGCGTCAGCGGGTCTTTCACCGGGCGGTCGTAGCGGTACTGGCGCTTGGCGTTTTCCACGCTCTGCTTGAACTCGCTTTTCAGCTCCAGCGTGGCGACGGGGATGCCGTTGACGAACAGCACCAGATCCAGACGCGGGTTGTACTCCCCCTCACGGTAATGGGGCGAATAGGACACCTCCGGCACCACGCGCAGGCGGTTGCACTGGTAGCGCTTGAGGGTGTCCGGGTTCATGCCGTGGTCAGGCTTGAAGCTGCACACCTCAATCTTCACCCCCGGTAGCTTGAAGCCATGGCGCAGCACATCCAGGGTGCCGTCCTGCTCCAGCTCGCGCACCAGCTTTTGCACCAGCACGTCTTCAGGCTTGTTCGGGTTGGCCTTGGCGAACTTGTCCCAACGCTCCGGCCAGGCCTCCTTGAAGTAACCGAGAAAATCCTCGGTATACAGCGCCGTGCGCCGGTCATAGCCGCTGGCCGGGCCGGTGAGCCAGCCCTGGGCGACCATGGCGGTGATGATGTCCTGCTGGAATTGTGCTTCCTTGCTGTCTGCCATTACACGGCCTCTGCTACTGCTAATTCGGGGGCTTGGGTGCTGGCCGGTGGCTGCCAGCCACGTACGTCGATTTTGCCAGTGACGGCGGCGGAGATGAGGGCGGAGCGGCGTTCTTGGAGTAACTGTATCGACTCGAACGATTGCGAAAGTAATGCATCAAATCGAGCATTTGCCTCATCGACATATAAACAAATTGACTCTTGCTCGTCGGCAGAAGGAACCAACACTGGAAGGTTTTCAAAGCCCTGCTGATTCACATAAACCAGTGTTGCCGCAGTGCCAATCAGCTCAAAATACTCTTTTGATAGCGAGACGATACTTCTCAGGTACTCAGCCTTAATTTTTCTGGGCTCAAAAGCTTGAAGCTGTTGATTGATAACAACATCAACAGCGTTGATTGCAACTATCCCGAAGCGTCCGACACAGCTTGCAATGACAGCACCTTTTTTGAGCACTTTAGAGCCTGCCTCACGGGCAGCAGGCTCTGTGACTTTAAGGTTCGTCGCCGAGATATATCCGCCGTTCATATCCTCCATCGTTACCCACGGAATACCTTCACTATCGTTGAGCTCTGGCTTGTTTCGCTGAGGCACGAATATGTCAGATACAAGCTTCGCCCTGCCTACTACCCAATGCGCCGGCACCTCGCCCAGCCACTCCACGCCGGAGTCTTTCATCGGCACCGTCGGGTCGAGACCTTTGGTGACGGCGTGGGAGATTACGGCCTGGCGCTTTTCCTTGAGCAGTTCGATCAGGCGCTGCTGCTCTTCGATCAGCGCGTCGATGCGGGCGGTTTCGTGGTCGAGGAAGCGGGCGATTTGGGTTTGTTCTTCAAGCGAAGGAGTAACAACTCGAATGTTGCCTAAAAGCCCACGACTAATACGCTGCATCGTGGCACCACGAGCAAGATTGCTTGTGTGCTTGAAATACTCTTCGCTACTGAAGAGATAAACGATGAATTTCTTATCGAACTTTGAGTCCGGCCTAAAAATCACGTTATCTACAGAGGTGACCACTCTCCCGCCGAGGTCTGGAACCACGCAGGCACGCCCGATAGGGTTGTTCAAACGAGAGACCAGAACGTCACCCTCGTAAACCTCTGTGCATCCAAGTGCATGGAAAGTTTCTTCAGAAATAAATCCAGCGCCTTGCTCTTTATAAGCACCCTCGCCGACGTTCCCTGTTGTTATGTAGCGAATCCCATCGGACGAAATATCTTTGCTCTCAATCCAGTCACCATCCAAGAACAATGAATTACGCTCAAGCGCCATGTACTTAATGGGAACGCTGCACCAATGATCGGGCACCTGTTCTAACCACTCGACCCCGGAATCCTTGTACGCCGGATACGTCGAAAACCTACTCGGGCTGTCACTGCCCTCGCCCTGCGGGCCAACGGCGGAGCCGTTGTTCAAATTTGCTCCCGACAAATTTGTCATGCCGACAACCCCTCAATCATCTGCTTGATACGGTCGGTGCAGGCTTTAAGGTCGCGGTCGATTTCTTCCAGCGGACGCGGTGGCTGGAACACATAGAAGTGGCGGTTGAAGGGAATCTCGAAGCCGACCACACCGACCTCGCCATCCTGCTCATCGCGCTTGCTTTCGTCGATCCAGGCGTCCGGCACATGGGGTTTCACTTCGCGTTCGAAGTAGTCGACCACCGACTCGCCCAACGGCACGTTCTCGTTGTCGCGCAGGCCGGCATCGGCTTCCGGCTGGCCTTTAACCATGCAGATATCAGCCTCGGGGTCGCGCTCGCTCAGGGCGTTGAGGATGGCCTTCAGCTCGGGCGTGCTGGGGAATACGTCGCGAGTGTTGAGCGCCTTCTTCAGCAGCTTGCTGAACTGCTCGCGGTTGCGGTGCAGCACGCTGGCGTCCATGGCCTGCAGGGCTTCGATCAGGCGCTGGCGGGCCGGGGCTTCGAGCTTCTCGATGGCTTTTTCTTCAAGCACCTTGGCGATGCGCTCGGCACTGGTCTGGAAGTTCAGGCGCAGCGGACGCTCGACGGTGATGCGCCGGTAGCCGAAGGCTTCAACGGGGAAGATCTTGCTCTGCGGCGTTTCATCGAAGCGGCCATACAGGCGCACCAGTTGGTCGATCTGCTCCTCGGTGAGGTACTGGCGCTTGCTGCCCAGCGACTTGCGCATTTTGGCAAAGTGCTGGCTGCCGTCGATCAGCTGCACCTTGCCCTGGCGCACGGCGGCCTTGTGGTTGCTCAGCACCCACACATAGGTAGCGATGCCGGTGTTGTAGAACATGTCGGTGGGCAGGGCGATGATGGCTTCGACCAGATCGTTCTGCAGCAGGTAGCGGCGAATCTCCGACTCGCCCGAGCCGGCGCCGCCGGTAAACAGCGGCGAGCCGTTGAGGATGATGCCGATGCGCGAGCCACCTTCACGCGGGTCACGCATCTTGCTGACCAGGTGCAGCAGGAACAGCAGCGAGCCATCGGACACACGCGGCAGGCCCGGGCCGAAGCGGCCGTTGAAGCCCTTGTCGGTGTGCTCGTCGGTGATCTGCTTCTGCACCTTCTTCCACTCCACGCCGAACGGCGGGTTGCTGAGCATGAAGTCGAAGCGGTTGTCGGCCAGTTGGTCGTCGGACAGGGTGTTGCCCAACTTGATGTTGGAAACGTCCTGGCCCTTGATCAGCATATCCGCCTTGCAGATGGCGTAGGACTCGGGGTTCAGCTCCTGGCCATGCAGCGACACGGTGACCTGCTGGCTGATGGACTGAATGTACTCGTCGCCCTCGGAGAGAAAACCGCCGGTGCCGGCAGTCGGGTCGTAAATGGTAACGATGCTGTTGGGCTTGAGCTTGTCGTCCTGCCCGGTGATCACCAAGGATGTGGTCAGATGCACGATATCGCGCGGGGTGAAGTGTTCCCCGGCGGTTTCGTTGGAGCTTTCCGCGAACTTGCGGATCAGCTCTTCGAAGATGATGCCCATGCCGAAGTTGCTGATGCGCTCGGGGCTCAGGTCGGTGGCGGCAAAGCGTTGCACCACCTGATACAGCAGGTTGGCGGCGGCGAGCTGCTGCACGAAGTCTTCAAAGTGGAAGTGCTCGAAGATCTCGCGGGCGTCCTTACTGAAGGACTGCACGTAGCTCATCAGGTCGGCGGCGGTCTGGGTGTCGGACAGCGTGCCCAGGGTCAGCTTGGAGGCATTGAAGAACTGCTGCCCGGCCGCTCGCAGCAACAGCCGCTCACGCACCAGATCAGGCCGGCCTTCCTGCGCATAGGACTCACGGATCACCGCTTCCTTGGTCGGCTCCAGCACACATTCCATCCGCCGCAGCAGGGTGAACGGCAGAATGATGCGGCCGTACTGCGACTGCTTGAAGTCACCGCGCAACAGGTCGGCAATCGACCAGAGAAAGGCGGCCGTCTGGGAATGGTTTTCCGTGTTCACGCTACTGCTCCTGGGTGATCGGTCAAAACCGCTACTTTAACCCTGTGGGCGTCACAAGGTCAGGGCAATGAAGGGGCAATCTTTGGTGCAGGATGGTGCGCAAGTCGGCACGCAGGGAATCCCTCGTTTAACGCAACCTGGCCAGCGACATAGCAAGCGCGTGACAGGTTAACAGGCGGGTTAACACGCTATTAACCACATTGGATCACTACGTGCGATAAGGCCTGGCTGCGAAAAGCTAGACGCAGTTTCAGATGCCTAGATAGCAGACATACCCGGTTTGGCATGCTGAGTCTGTCTATCTAAGATGGCCGTGGGCACATTGGTGAGCCCACCCTGTAACCCCTCGCATGGAATGGCCGGAGGGCAACATGATCGTTCTCAAAGTGGTGGGTATTCTCCTGCTTCTCATCTTTGCCTTGCTCAGCCTGGTGGTGTTTCTGCAGAGGCGCAGCGATAAACGTCGCCTTGTAGAGATGCGAGCAGAGCTCCAGCGCAAGACCGAAGCGGGCATCAATCCGTTTGATGATGGTTTCTACTGTTTCATGCTCAAGGATGGGACGTGCCGCTCTGGCTATATCGAGCGGTCACCAGCTGAATAGCCTGGCTGATGCGATACCGTTGGTCGGTTGTTTGATTGGCCCTTGGGTAGGTGTTGGGGGCTGAGCAATGCTGCTCCATTTTCCGCCCAGCAGCCGGCACCGTGTACACCAGTATGTACACCTGGTTCACGTCTATCTAAAAAATGCCTTATTAATCAATGTCATGCGTACCAAGTTAGAAGCACGCCGGAGCGCCAAATACAAAGCCCTGGGCGAATGCCCGGGGCTTTTTCGTTTCAGTCCTTGGCGCTGCGCCTTTTCTGCTGGCACGACATAGAAAAACGGCCCCGTTTGGGGCCGTTATTTCAGCTCAGGCTTGGCGCCAATGGTCAGGCCCGGCGGCGGCGCTGCAGCCAGACCACCAGGGCAAACAGCAGCAAGCCCGGCAGCCACATCAGCTCCTTCGGCCAGCGTGCGGTGGGCGCGCGCACGGTGACAATTTCCTGGTCGAACTCCAGGCCGGCTTCGGCCGCGGGGCTGCTGAAGCCGACGCTGTCGATCAGCACCTTGCCGTCCTGCTCGTAGGTGACCAGGCCGAGTTTCTCCAGGCGCTCCTCACCCGTGGCGCCGTCCGGTACCGGTAGCAGCACGCTGAACACCCGCTCATCGCCGACCGCATCCTCGCCGCGAATACGCAGGCGCAACTGGCTGTCGCCCTCGATCTCGCCCAGGGTCTGGGCCAGTTGGCTCGGCGGCACGTCACGGTAAGGGTCATGCACCATATCCATCCAGAAGCCGGGGCGGAACAGGGTGAAGGCGACCAGCAGCAACAGCACGCTCTCGTACCAGCGGCTCCTGACCAGGAAGTAGCCCTGGGTGCCGGCGGCGAAGATCAGCATGGCCACCGTGGCGACGATGAAGATCAGCACGCCGTGCCAGAAGTCCACGTCGATCAGCAGCAGGTCGGTGTTGAAGATGAACAGGAACGGCAGCGCCGCCGTGCGCAGGCTGTAGTAGAAGGCGGTGATGCCGGTCTTGATCGGGTCACCCTTGGACACTGCCGCGGCGGCGAACGAAGCAAGGCCCACCGGCGGGGTCACGTCGGCCATGATGCCGAAGTAGAAGACGAACAGGTGCACGGCGATCAGCGGCACGATCAGGCCGTTCTGCTGCCCCAGTGCCACCACCACCGGCGCCAGCAGACTGGAGACCACGATGTAGTTGGCGGTGGTCGGCAGGCCCATGCCGAGGATCAGGCTGAACACCGCGGTGAGCAGCAGCATCAGCAGCAGGTTGCCCATCGACAGCAGCTCGACCAGGTCGGCCAGCACCAGGCCGACACCGGTCTGCGACACGGCGCCGACGATGATGCCGGCCGCCGCAGTGGCGATGCCGATGCCGATCATGTTGCGCGCGCCGGCGATCAGGCCTTCGCGCAGGTCGATCACGCCGTCCATGAAGGTGCCGTGATCATGGCTGCCGTCATGGCGCATCCAGCTCAGCAGCGGGCGCTGGGTGAGCAGGATGATCACCAGCATGACGCTGCCCCAGAAGGCCGACAGGCCGGGCGACAGGCGTTCGATCATCAGGCACCAGACCAGCACCACGACTGGCAGCAGGAAGTGCAGACCGGACAGCAGCACGGCGCGGGTCTTGGGCAGTGCCTCAATCGGTGCGTCGGGGTCTTCGGCCGGCAGTACCGGCACGCTGGCGGCGATTTTCAGCAGGCCGAGGTAGACGATGGCCAGCAGCACGCCGATGCCGCTCAGGGCGTGCTCGCCCAGCGCCGGCTTGAGCCAGCCGAGGCCGTAGTAGACCGCCAGCGACAGGCCGCTGATCAGCGCGGCACCGAAGGCGAAGCCGGTCAGGCGACGCAGCCAGGGCTTGGGTTGATGGCCGCCGATAGGCTGCAGGCCCAGCTTGAGGGCTTCCAGGTGGACGATGTAGAGCAGCGCGATGTAGGAAATCGCTGCCGGCAGGAAGGCGTGCTTGATGATCTCCACATAGGGTAGGCCGATGTACTCGACCATCAGGAAGGCCGCGGCGCCCATCACCGGCGGCATGATCTGGCCGTTGACCGAGGCGGCCACTTCCACCGCACCGGCCTTTTCCGAGGAGAAACCGGTGCGCTTCATCATCGGGATGGTGAAGGTGCCGGTGGTGACCACGTTGGCGATGGACGAGCCGGAAATCATCCCGGTCAGCCCCGACGACAGCACCGCCGCCTTGGCCGGGCCGCCGCGCAGGTGGCCGAGCAGGCTGAAGGCGAGCTGGATGAAATAGTGGCCGGCACCGGCGCGTTCGAGCAGCGCGCCGAACAGGACGAAGAGGAAGACGAAGCTGGTCGACACGCCGAGGGCAATGCCGAACACGCCTTCGGTGGTGATCCACTGGTGGTTGGCCAGGGCGGTGAAGCTCACCCCGCGGTGGGCCAGCAGGCCGGGCATGTAGGGGCCGGCCAGGCTGTAGATGAGGAACACCAGGGCAATGATCGCCAGGGGCGGGCCGAGCGCACGGCGTGTCGCTTCGAGCAGCAGCGGGATGCCGATACAGGCGGTCACCAGGTCGGCGGTGGTCAGGTTGCCCGGGCGCTGTGCCAGCTGCTGATAAAAGATGAACAGGTAGGCCGCGCTGGCGGCGGCGATCAGCCCGAGGGCGATATCCAGCAAAGGTACCCGGTCGCGAGGCGAGCGCTTGAACGCCGGGTAGGCGAGGAAGGCCAGCAGCAGGGCGAACGCCAGGTGGATGGAACGGGTTTCGGTGTCGTTGAACACGCCGACGCCGAACACGAACGGCAGCGGGGAGGCGATCCACAGCTGGAACAGCGACCACAGCAGGGCCAGGCCGGCGATCACCTGGGCCATGGCTCCCACCGGCAGGCGTGCGCCGACGTCCTGGGCGATCAGTTCCTCGGTGGAGAGTTTCTCGTCATGCATGGGTTGGACCTGAACATGAAGTGCGAATAAACGGCAAAACCCGCGGCCGAGTGACACGCGGGCTCTGAAGGAAGGCTAGTTCAAACAGGGCCGCCCCGGTTGGCGGGGCGGCTGTGGCTTACAGCCAGCCGCGTTCCTTGTAGTAGCGCTCGGCACCTTCGTGCAGCGGCGCGGTCAGGCCGACCTTGATCATGTCCTCGGCCTTCAGGTCCTTGAACGCCGGGTGCAGGCGCTTGAAGCGGTCGAGGTTGTCGAACACCGACTTGACCAGCTGGTAGACCACTTCCGGGTCGGCCTTGGCCGAGGTAGAGAGCACGGCCTTGCCGCCGATCGACGGGGTCGCGCTGTCGTTGCCCTTGTACAGCCCGCCGGGAATCTCGGTCTTGCTGTAGTAGCTCTTGTCCGCCAGCAGCTTGTCGATGTCGGCGCCGGTCACCGGCACCAGCACGGCGTCGACGGTGGTGGTGGCTTCCTGGATCGCACCGTTGGGATGGCCGACGAAGTAGGTCATGGCATCGATGTTGTTGTCGCCCAGAGCGCTGGCCTGTTCGGCCGGCTTGAGCTCTGCGGCCAGGGCGAAGGCGGATTTGTCCCAGCCCTTCACGCGCATGATTTCTTCCAGGGTGTCGCGCTGGCCGGAACCCGGGTTGCCGATGTTCACGCGCTTGCCCTTGAGGTCATCGAAGCTGGCGATCTTGGCGTCACGGCGGGCGAGGATGGTGAACACTTCGCTCTGCAGCGAGAACACCGCGCGGATGTCCTCCATGGCACCTTCCTTTTCGAACGGCGCAACGCCATTCATGGCCTTGAACTGGTGGTCCGACTGCATGATGCCGAAATTGAAATCGCCACTGCGGATACCGTTGACGTTGGCCACGCCACCGCCGCTGGCCGGGGCATTGCACTTGATGCCGTGGTTGGCAGTGTCACGGTTGAGGAAACGGCAGATGGACTGGCCCGCCACGTAGTACACGCCGGTCTGGCCGCCGGTACCGATGGTGACGAATTTGTCCTGCGCCTGGACCATACCAGGCAGAGAAGCGGCAAGAGCGGCGGATAGGGCCCAGGCCAGGGATTTTCCTTTCATGGATGATCTCCATTTGTTGTTCGGTTTTAAGTGCCGCGACCTTGTGGGTGCGGGGCATGAACCATACAGCCTAGACCCCTCTGATAAAAGTCATGGGAGCTTTTGCTTACGAATCGGGCGATGTACCTGCGGGGTGAAAGAAAAACGGCCCCGGTGGGGCCGTTATCTTCAGCTCAACCAGCCCTCGGCCTTGGCCCGGGCAACCGCCTGGGTGCGTCGCTGTACACCCAGCTTGACGTTGATACGTCGGGCATGGGTTTTCACCGTGTGCAGGGAGATGTACAGGCTTTCGGCGATCTGCTGGTTGGAGTGGCCCTGGGCGATCAGGCTGAGCACGGCCAGTTCGCGCTTGCTGAGCAGCGACTCGCTGGCGTTGATCACCTCGTTCTGCCCCGTGGTTTTGCGGCTCAGGCGCTGCAACCAGCCAGGCGCCTGCTGCTCCAGCCATTGCGGCTGACGGTTCAGCAGCGATTGCACCGGCAGCAGCTGTTGTTGTTGCTCGGCCTCCTGCAGGCCTTGCCGCAGCTGTTGCTCGGCCTCATCCGCCTGGTCGAGCAGATACAGGGCTTCGGCCAGACACAGGCGGGTCTGGGTGGCCAGGCTGGCATGGCCGCTGCGCAGGCACTCGTCCAGCAACTGGCGCAGGGCGAGCAGCGCAGTGGCTTGGTCGCCCAGAGCCATGTTGCTGCGTGCCAGGTACAGCTGGGTACGCGGCAGCAGGTCGTAGAAGCCAGAGGGGGCCTGCAGGTGATCACGTTCGAAACGCTGAAGCACACGCTGGAAGACCTGGCGGGCACGCTCGGCCTGGCCCTGATGCAGCAGCATGCGCCCCTGGGCCAGCAGGATGACTTCGCGGTAGCGCACCTCGGGCACATGCAGCCACTGCATCTGCCGCTCGGCGCGCCGCAGCAGTTGCTGCGCCAGTTCGGTGTTGCCCTCGTACCCAGCCAGTTCGGACAGGCTCAGGTAGCCAAACAGCATGTAGGCATCCTCGCAGGCCTCCGCTTCCTGCAGCCCTTTGCGCAGGCTGGCGCGCGCCGCCTCACGCTCGCCGCGCTTGTTCAGCAGGGTGCCGCGCAGCAGCAGCAGGCGCGCCAGAACCGGGCCGCGCAGGCCATGGTCCTGCAGCAGTTGCAGGTACTGTTCGGTCTGCTCCAGGGCGCGTCCGGGCTCGCCGGTCATGTTCAGCAAGTGGACGTGGTCGACCCCGAGCAGGGCCTCGAACAGCACGTTGCCGCGCAGACGGGCCAGGCGCAGACCTTCCTCGCTGTGTTGCTGGGCCAGTGGCAGGTTCTGTTCGGCACAGGCCTGCTGTGCCAGGGCCTGGTGGCAGAGGATGTGCAGCGACCAGGACTCTTCGTCCAGCACGGCCAGGGCCTCGCGGCAATGCTGGGCGGCGCTGGCCAGGCCGCGCTGGCGATGCAGCACGCCAAGCACCGCCTGGTACTCGGCGATCAGCTGCTGCTGGCGGCGGGGGCTGCGTTGCGGCAGAAAGCGACCGACGTCAACCAGGCACTCGTCTACCTCGTCCAGGCGCGTACAGATAATCAGGGCCCAGGCCTGCAGCAGGATCAGGCGAGGTGCGCTGGAAAACAGCTCGGCCGGCAGCTCGTCGCGCCAGTGCAGGAACTGCGCGACGCTCTGGCCGATCAGCAGCTGGTCCTGGCCATAGCGTTGCAGGTAGCTGGCAGCGACTTCCGGCTGGCCCGCCAGCAGGGCGTGTTCCACGGCCTCGCGCACATCGCCCTGGCCGGCGAACCACTGGCAGGCCAGTACATGTACATGCTGCGCGCCCTGGGTGGCAGGCAGGCGCTTGAGCAGGCTGGCCAGCGGACGCCACAGACGGAACCAGGTGCCGGTGCCGTCGAGGCTGCGCAGGAACAGCTGACGTTGGCGCAGTTGTTCGAGGATGTGCTCGCCGTCCAGTTCCTCCAGCAGATGCTTGCACAGGGCTTCGGAGAAGCGCGGGATGCGCGCCAGGATCAGCAGGGCCTGGCGCAGGGTGTCGGGCAGTGCGGCCAGCACTTCGCGCTCGACATACTCCTGCAGCAGTGGTGTGCCGGCGGCCAGACGTTCGCCGAGCTGGTCGGCATTGCCGCCGAGCAGCAGCAGGCAGACGCCGGCCAGCCAGCCCTCGCTGTGCTGCAGCAGTTGCTCTTGCTGTTCGGGCGAGAGGTGCAGCTGGCGGCGTTCGAGTAATTGGCCGAGCTCCTCCTGGTTCAGGGTCAGGGCGTCGGCATCGAGTTCCTGCAGGTCGCCCTGCAGCAGCAGGCGGGGCAGGTTCCAGGCTGGCCGGCGCCGACCGCCGATCCACCAGCGCAGGGTATGCGGGCCGCGCTCGAGCAGGTGGTCGAGGCAGGCATCCAGCTCGGCGCACGGCTGCCTCGGGTAGTCATCGAGAATGATCCACAGCGGCTGCTCGACCCGGCCGAGCAGCTGACTCAGTTCGGCGCAGGGGTCGCCGTCGTCATGGCTGAGCTGCAAGGCTGCGGCCAGGCGACCGAGCAAGTCTGCGGGGCTGATGGGGTGGCCGAGTAGATCCAGCCAGACCACGCGGGTATCGGCGGGGGCCTGACGGGCACATTCGTTGAGCAGGACGCTCTTGCCGAAACCGGCAGGGGCGCACACCAGGCTCAGGCGATAGTCGCCAGCCAGCAGTGCCTGGGTCAGGCGCGGGCGGGCGATATGCGCGGCCGGTAGGCGCGGCAAATGGTGTTCCGCGTGCTGTTTGCCAGCAACGGGATGCAAGGCGCGAACCTTGTTCTGCATGGTCGAGGCCTCGGCTGTTTATTTTAGTTGTAGCGAGAGGTCGATCTTATCCGCTCGCCAACTCAATTGGGCAGCACGGATAAAAAAGGCGACCACGAGGGTCGCCTAAAGTCTGGAGCAACGTTGTGCGTGAGTCTCAGCGTACGCCGGCGTTACGCAGCGCGGCCGGAGTGAAGTCCGCGGCGCTGGCGGAAATGCCGTATTGCACTGCGGTCTTTTCTTCGTTGGCCATGCCGATGGCGATGTAGCGGCCGGCAATGATGTCGTACAGCGCCTCGAAGGCGTATACCGGCACCTGCTGGTCGAACTGCTGAGTCAGCATGGCCTGGCCGATGCGCCACAGCTGGCCACGGCCGTCATACAGCTCGGACGAGGCGATCTGCCAGGTGTCTTCGTCGACGAAGAAGCGGCGTTTGGCGTAGATGTTGCGCTCGCCGGCCTTGAGGGTGGCAACGACTTCCCAGACGCGGTGCAGCTCGTAGCGGGCGAGGTCCTGGTTGGTGTGGCCGGGCTTGAGGATGTCGGCGTACTTCACTTGCGGCGAGGTCAGCTCGAAGTTGTTGTACGGGATGTACATCTCGCGCTTGCCCACCAGCTTCCAGTCGTAACGATCCGGCGCACCGTTGAACATGTCGAAGTTGTCCGAGGTGCGCATGCCGTCAGAGGCAGTGCCTGGGCCGTCGTAGGCCACCTGCGGAGCGCGTCGTACGCGACGCTGGCCGGCGTTGTAGATCCAGGCCATGCGCGGCTCGGCGATCTGGTCCAGCGAGTCGTGTACCAGCAGCACGTTACCGGCCAGACGAGCCGGGGCGGTGACGCGTTGCTTGAAGAACAGCAGGGCGTTGGCTGCTTTCTTCTCGTCCAGGCCCTTCATGCCGGTCGGGAAGGCAATTTCGTCCTCGAAGTTGACCAGGCTGTAGCTGCCGTTGGTTTGCGGGGCTGCCTGCACGATGTTGCGCTTGAGGTTGCCGCCGCGATAACGGGTGATGTGGTTCCAGATTACCTCCAGGCCGTTTTGCGGAATCGGGAAGGCGTAGTAACGGCTGTCGGCGAAGCCTTTCAGGCCGTTGCCGCCGTCGATCAGCGAAGTGTTGAGCGCGCTTTTCTTGGCCGCCTCATAGATTTCCGGCGGCAGCGCCGCGCTGCGACGGCTGGTGTAGACCGGCATCTTGAAGGTTTCGGGATAGCGCTTGAACATGGCCAGCTGGCCTTCGTTCAGCTTGTCCTTGTACTGGTCGACATTCTGCGCAGTGATGGTGAACAGTGGCTGGTCACCAGCGTAGGGGTTTTCCACGAAACCGCCGGACAGTACGGCCGCGGCGTCCTTGGCCAGGCCACCGGTCCAGGCCGGGATGCTACCGTCGGCGTTCCCGGATTTCTCAGCGCCGGTCGGGGTCAGGCTGGTGCCCAGTTTGGCCGCTTCCTCGGGCGACACTGCGGCGAGCACGCTGCTGGCCAGCAGGGACAGGGTGAGGGCGGTGATCAGTTGTCTTGTTTTTCTCATGGTGATCGGATCCCTTAGAAGTTCACGCCGAAGCTGAGCGCGATGAAGTCGCGGTCAGTCTGGGTGTTGTAGTCGCCATCGAAGAAGTCGGTGTAGCTCAGGCTGGCGGTGTAGGTGTTCAGGTAGTCGGCATCGACACCGACGCTGATGGCCTTGGAGCCTTCATTGAACACCGGGCCGTAACCATCGACGTCATGCGCCCAGGCCACGTTGGGCTTGAGGTTGATCCCGGCGAATACGTTGCTGTACTCGAGGATGCCGCGAGCGCGGTAGCCCCAGGAGGTGTTGGTGAAGAAGCCGTGGGTGCCATACTCCTCGCGCGCAGCGATGTTGGAGGCAGCGGTACCATGCGGCGAACCATAGATGGAGTCGCGGCCGTAGGCGACGTCATCGCGGCTTTCCAGGCCACCGATGCTGGTCATGCCGACTTCACCTACCAGGGTCAGACGCGAGGCGCCCAGTACCTGGTCGAAGAAGTGAGTCATGGTGGTTTGTGCCTGGGTGACTTCCTTGCGGTTGTAACCTTTGCTGACGACGCCTGCCTGGGCCAGGGCGCCGGCAGCCCCGCCTGCGGTCAGTCCGCCAACGACCGACGTAGCCAGTTTGGCAGTCATGTCGGTGCCGTTGATGCCCAGCGGCATGTTCGGGCGGTAGCTGATCTCGCCTGTCCAGGCGGTGCCGGTGGGCAGCGTGGTGGAGAAGCTCAAACCATACAGGCGAATGTCTTCCGGGTATTCGAGGTAGTACTGACCGCCACCCAAAAGAAGAGGCTGAACCAGGCCCTGGAACGGTGTGCCGATGAATCTCAGGGCGCCGCCGATCGTGGTTGCATCGGCATTCTGGAACATCGCATTGGGCGTGCGGCTGTGGTAGTTCATGAAGTAGGCACCGTATTCGGTGTCGTCACCGAGCCAGCGCAGGGCAGCACCCCACTGACCGTCGTCACGCGCATCACGGTCACCGCCGCGAGGCACTACCAGCCCCTCAGGGGTTACAGTTACTCCACGGCTGGCGAGAAGTGAGCGGGTGCTGGGGCTGTTGAGCGCAGCCACAGTATTCGCGTCGAGAATGGTGTAATTGGTATCGCAGCCGTCGGCGACCACATCGCTCGAAGCGAAGAAGGTGCCGCAATTGTCGATGACGGTCTGGTCCCATTCCAGCTGGTAGAAGGCTTCAGCCGAGAGCTGGTCGGTGATGGTCTGCGACATGTAGAACATGTTGACCGGAATCAGGCCTTCCTTGATTTCCGCGCCTGGGCGGCGGAAAGCGGCGGCATCGACCGGGTTGATCGAGTTGATGCTGTTGCCGATAAAGGTGCTCTCACCCCAGCTGACAACTTGCTTGCCGAGGCGCACGGTGCCTGGCATGTCGCCAATGGCGTAGTTGTGGTAGACGAAGGCGTCGAGGATTTCCGCGCCGGAGGCCTGCGCGGCTTCCTTGCGGTTGTGGTCGTCGATGTCCTTGAACAGGCGGCTCTCGTCCTTCAGCTCGAAGTCGTACCAGTACTTGCCGCGCACGAATACGCCGGTGTCGCCGTATTTCAGCTCGAGGTCGTGAATACCTTTGAAGATTTTCGAGAAGGTTTCGCCCTTCTTGAAGTTGAGGCGTCCGTCATCACCGGTTTGGGTGAAGCCGGTGCCGCCGTTGGCGGTACCGATCAGGTCCTTGTCCGGGCTGGCAGTAGACCAGCTGGCGCCGACCGACAGCGACGAGTCAAGCTGGCCTTCGATTTCCCCGATGTTGAAATTGACGGCGTGGGCCGGTGCGGCAGTGCCCAGGGCGACTGCAAGGGCGAGGGTGTGCGGCTGGAAGATTCCGGGCCTTTTTATTCTTGTCATGAGGCTCTCCAAGTGTTGGGTGGAACTGCTGTGCACCCTACCCAGCGGATGACAGCCTCATAAGCGCACCAAGGGAGTATTTTTGGTGTAGCTCCAAAGTACTAATGGCCTTGATTGATGGGGCTTTTGCTCTGCCAAAAGTTCGGTGAATGCTTGGCTATCAGAGGTATGGGTATGGCTGCCGATGTACAGGTGTGAGTCGGCAAAGAGGCAATAAAAAACCCCGCATCTGCGGGGTTTTTTATTGTGTGTGAACTGGATCAGGCGGGCTGTGTCGACCATTGCTGCAGACGCACCAGACTGTCGCGGTAGGGGCTCAGGCCGCGCCAGAGCAGCAGTACCGAGCCGAACACGGCCAGAGTGGTGACAATCAGCAACGAGTAGCGCAAGGCGTTGTCGTCGGCGAACACGTAGTCGGTGACCAGTGCCACGGCGGTAGGGCCCAGGCCCAGGCCGAACAGCGTGATGACAAACAGGTAGATGGCCGAGGCTTGGCCGCGCATCGAGTTGGGCATGATTTCCTGGATGGCGGCCGGCGCTACGCCGAACGGCATGCTCAGGCAGAAGATGGTCGGCGCCAGCAGCACGGTGGCCCAGAGTGCATTGGGCATCAGTGGGAAGATAAGTACCAGCGGTAGCGCGCCCATTGCGGCGTAAAGCCCCACGCGCATGTTGGCGTCAGTGCGTCCGCGCTTGGCCAGCCAATCTGCCAGGCGCCCGCCGAAGACGATGCCGATGCAACCGAACACGGCCACCAGGCTGCCGTAGATGATGCCGACCTGCCCGGCATCCCATCCGTAAGTACGAATATAAAAGGTCGGAATCCAGGCTGCGCTACCGTAGCCGGCGAAGGACAGCCCGGCGAAGCCGAAGTTGTGGCACAGCACGGTGCGGCGGTTGCTGCGGATGTAGCGGCCTACTTCTGCCAGGGGCACGGACACGCCGGCTCCGGCACCGCGCCGCGCGGGTTCTTTCACGGCCAGCATCAACAAGGTGAACAGGATTCCGGCGGCGCCGAGGATAAGGAAGATCAGTTGCCAGGGGCGTACTTCTCCGAACACGGGTAGCACGACATCGCCTTGGGCCGAGGCGAACTGGATCACCAGGCCGCCAAGCAGGAAGGCGATCCCTGAGCCGAGGTAGACCCCCATACCGTAGACCGCCATGGCCGTGGCGCGGCGGTTGGGCGGGAAGCTGTCGGCGATCAGCGAGTAGGCGGCGGGCGACAGTGCCGCTTCGCCGACACCTACGCCGATGCGGCAGAACAGGAACTGCCAATACTGTTTGGCCAGGCCGCAGGCGGCAGTGGCCGCGCTCCAGAAGATGATGCCGAAGGCGATCAGGCCACGGCGGCTCTTGGTATCCGCCAGACGTCCGAGGGGAATGCCGCAGATGGTGTAGAACAGCGCGAAGGACAGGCCCATCAGCAGGCTCATCTCGGTATCGCTGATGGCCAGATCGCGGCGGATGGGGCCGACCAGCAGATTGAGGATCTGTCGATCGATAAAGGACAGTACGTAGGCGACCATCAGAATGGTCACGGTGATCCAGGCGGAGAGACTGGAGGGGTAGCCGTTGTTGTTATTGGACACTGGCAGGGCTCCTCGACCATCAGGCGAAAGGGGGATGGTCAGAGTAGACCTGCCGTTTGCGGGTTTAGTATCGCTCGTAAGTGTTATCACCCTGCTGAATCAGGGTGATATCCCTCCATTGATGGTTTCAAGATGTCTCAACGCCCTGCCGTAGACGCCTGGCTGCCTCAAGCAGCAGCGCTTCGCTGGCACTCCAGCCGAGGCAGGCGTCGGTGATCGACTGGCCGTAGCGCAATGCCGGTTGCAGGGGCTGGCAGCCATCGATGAGGTGGCTTTCCAGCATCACGCCTCGTAGTGACAGATCACCCGCCAGGCGCTGACGTAGTACTTCGTGTAGCACCTCGGGTTGGCGCGCCGGGTCCTTGCCGCTGTTGGCGTGGCTGCAATCGACCATGATGCTTGCCTGCAGGCCACGCTTGCTCAGCGTGGCGTTGGCGGCAGCGACCTGCTCGGCGGCGTAGTTCGGCCCCTGATGGCCTCCGCGCAGCACCAGGTGAGTGTGCGGGTTGCCCAGGCTGTGCAGCAGCGCCGGTCGGCCCTGCTCATCCAGGCCGAAATGGCGATGGCCCTGAGCGGATGCCTGCATGGCGTCGCAGGCGATGGTCAGGCCACCGTCGGTACCGTTCTTGAAGCCCACAGGCAGGTCGAGCCCGCTGACCATCTCTCGGTGCACCTGGGATTCACTGGTGCGCGCGCCGATAGCCGCCCAGCCGAGCAGGTCGTCGATATAGGCCGCCGCCATCGGCTGCAACAGCTCGCTGGCCAGCGGCAGGCCCAGGCGCAGCAGGTCGAGGAGCAGGCCGCGGGACAGGCGCAGACCCTCGTCGGCGGCACCGCTGCCATCCAGGTGCGGGTCGAACAACAGGCCTTTCCAGCCCACCGTGGTGCGCGGTTTTTCCAGGTAGGCGCGCATCACCAGCAACAGCTGGTCGCCCACTTCTTCCTGCAGCCTGGCCAGGCGCTGACCGTAGTCGAGGGCGGATTCGGGGTCGTGCAGCGAGCAGGGGCCGATCACCACCAGCAGGCGCGGGTCGCGGCCGGCGAGGATGGCGCGGATGGCGGCGCGTTGCTGGTGTACGCGCTCGGCGAGCAGCGGGTCGAGGGGTAACTGCTGGCGCAGCTGGGCCGGTGTCGGTAGGGTTTCGGCGCGGGGTTTGGCAGTGGCGACGATATTCAGGGGAGCATTCATGTTCGGCAGTCCTTGGCCGGCGGCATTGCCGCGCGGCGCTAGCGAGGTGTTCGGCAGTCGGTTCGGTGTGGGTGGGCGAAGCGGCTAAATCGCCAGGCAGAGCTGCGGTAACGGTATGCGGTCATGTTGGTTTCCTCGATGCAAAACAAAACCCCCGGTCGGGTGGCCGACCGGGGGTTTTGGGGAAACTCACTGGTGGCGACCCGGATGTGCGGGGCGCCTGTGGGGTATCAGGCGCGCCCGTGGCTAAACCAGTACCCATAAAAGTATGCGCGCGCAGCCGACAGCGCTGCGGCACGCGGGGCGGCGCAGACGAGGGCGAGGTGCGGGCGAAGGTTCATGGAATCGGTGTCTCCTGAAAGCTGGCTCAACGCTACCCGGCCGAAGCTGGCAGCGCAAGTGTCGCTTACACCACGCCCTGTTCGCGCAGGCGGGCGATAGTGGCTTCATCCAGATTGAGCAGGCGCTGCAGCAGAGCGTGCGAGTGCTCGCCCAGCAGCGGCGGCGCCGAGCGGTACTCCACGGGCGTTTCCGACAGGCGTAGCGGGCTGGCCACCTGCGGGGTCGTGCTGCCCATGCCGTTGGCCAGATCCAGACGCAGGCCGCGGGCCCGCACCTGCGGGTCGGCGAATACCTGGGCCAGGTCGTTGATCGGCCCGCAGGGCACGCCGGCGGCTTCCAGCAGGGTGATCCATTCGGCCGTGGTCTTGAACACCGTGGCCTGGCGCAGCAGCGGGATCAGCTCTGCGCGGTGAGCGACGCGGGCCTTGTTGCTGGAAAAGCGCGGGTCGTCGGCCAAAGCCGGTAGGCCGGCGACCTCGCAAAACTTGCGGAACTGCCCGTCGTTGCCCACCGCCAGGATGAAATCGCCGTCGGCGCTGGGGAAATCCTGGTAGGGCACGATGTTCGGGTGGGCGTTGCCCAGGCGTTTGGGCGCGTTGCCGGTGGCCAGGTAGTTCATCGCCTGGTTGGCCAGGCAGGCCACCTGCACGTCGAGCAGCGCCACGTCGATGTACTGGCCCTGCCCGGTTTGTTCGCGGGCGTTCAGCGCAGCCAGTACACCGATGGTGGCGTAAAGGCCGGTGAGAATATCGGTGAGGGCGACGCCGACCTTCATGGGGCCGGCACCGTCCTCGCCATCGGGCTTGCCGGTCAGGCTCATCAGCCCGCCGAGCCCCTGGATCATGAAGTCATAGCCTGCCCGCTTGGCGTAGGGCCCGTCCTGCCCGAAGCCGGTGATGGAGCAGTAGATCAGTCGCGGGTTGACCGCTTTCAGCGATTCATAACCGAGGCCGTAGGCCTTGAGGCCGCCGACCTTGAAGTTCTCCAGCACCACATCGCACTGCGCCGCCAGTTCGCGCACCAGGCGTTGGCCCTCGGGCTGGGTGAAGTCCAGGGTCAGCGATTGCTTGTTGCGGTTGGCGCACTGGAAGTAGGCGGCCTCGCGGCTGTCGTTGCCTTCGGCGTCCTTGATATAGGGCGGGCCCCAGTGACGGGTGTCGTCGCCCGAGCCGGGGCGCTCGACCTTGATCACCTCGGCACCGAGGTCGGCGAGTATCTGCCCGGCCCAGGGGCCGGCGAGCACGCGGGACAGGTCGAGGACGCGGATATGCGACAGGGCGCCGGGCATGGAAACCTCACGGGCAGGCGAATGGGCTAAGCGGCTCCCTCTCCCGGAGGGAGAGGGGGGGCAGACGAAGGCTGGGGAGAGCATCGCGAAACCCAGCAACTCGACGCTGGGTTTCGCCGCATGCGGCTCTACCCAGCCTACGGCATTGGCTTAGAAGAACGCCTGCAAACCGGTCTGCGCGCGGCCGAGAATCAGCGCATGCACGTCGTGGGTGCCCTCGTAGGTGTTGACCACCTCCAGGTTGACCAGGTGGCGGGCCACGCCGAACTCGTCGCTGATGCCGTTGCCGCCCATCATGTCGCGGGCCATACGGGCGATATCCAGCGCCTTGCCGCAGCTGTTGCGCTTCATGATCGAGGTGATTTCCACCGCGGCGGTGCCCTCGTCCTTCATCCGGCCCAGGCGCAGGCAGCCTTGCAGGGCCAGGGTGATTTCGGTCTGCATGTCGGCCAGCTTCTTCTGGATCAGCTGGGTCTGCGCCAGTGGGCGGCCGAACTGGGTGCGGTCGAGGGTGTACTGGCGGGCGGTGTGCCAGCAGAACTCGGCGGCGCCCAGTGCGCCCCAGCTGATGCCATAGCGGGCGGAGTTGAGGCAGGTGAACGGGCCTTTCAGGCCGCGCACGTCGGGGAAGGCGTTTTCTTCCGGGCAGAACACGTTGTCCATGACGATCTCGCCGGTGATCGAGGCGCGCAGGCCGACCTTGCCGTGGATGGCCGGAGCACTCAGACCTTGCCAGCCCTTCTCCAGCACGAAGCCGCGAATCTCGCCGGCATCGTCCTTGGCCCACACCACGAACACATCGGCGATCGGGCTGTTGGTGATCCACATCTTGCTGCCGGTCAGGCGGTAGCCGCCGTCGACCTTCTTGGCGCGGGTGATCATCGAGCCCGGGTCGGAGCCGTGGTTCGGCTCGGTCAGGCCGAAGCAGCCGATGTACTCACCGCTGGCCAGCTTGGGCAGGTACTTCTGCTTGGTGGCTTCATTGCCGAACTCGTGGATCGGCACCATCACCAAGGAGGACTGCACGCTCATCATCGAGCGGTAGCCGGAGTCGATGCGCTCTACTTCGCGGGCGATCAGGCCGTAGCACACGTAGTTGAGGCCGCTGCCGCCGTAGGTTTCCGGGATGGTGGCGCCGAGCAGGCCGGTCTCGCCCATCTCGCGGAAGATCTTCGGATCGGTCTGCTCGTGGCGGAAGGCTTCCAGCACGCGCGGGGCCAGCTTGTCGGCGGCGAACTGCTGGGCGCTGTCGCGCACCATGCGCTCTTCTTCGGTCAGCTGTTGGTCCAGCAGCAGTGGGTCGATCCAGTTGAAGCTTGCCTTGGCGGCCATGGGCGAATCCTCGAAACAGGGCAGTGAAGGGCCGGCGCGCTGGCCGGGCAGTGGGGAAAGACTAGGCCCGTGCGCCGCATGCGGCAAACGAGTTATTCGCATACTGTTGTGCGAATAACTCACTCCGAGATAGCTTTAATAGGCATTTTTAGTGGTTTAGAGTGAGGCCTTGGCATAGATGCGTCGCAAGATTCCCAGCACGGCTGCCCTGGTGGCCTTCGAGTCGGCCGCTCGCCACCAGAGCTTTACCCAGGCCGCCCACGAGCTGGCGCTGACTCAGAGCGCTATCTGCCGGCAGATCGCCGGGCTGGAGGAGTTCCTCGGCGTCGAGCTGTTCCGCCGCTCGCGGCGCGGGGTCAAGCTGACCGAGGCCGGCCTCACATACAGCCGCAAAGTGGCCGCGCAACTTGACGCCGTGGAGCGCGACACTCTCGCCGCCATGGGCCAGCAGGGTGCGCAGAGCCTGGAACTGGCGGTGGTGCCGACGTTCGCCACCCAGTGGCTGGTGCCGCGGCTGAAGGATTTCCAGCGGTTGCATCCGGAAGTCACCGTGCACCTGACCAACCGCACCCGGCCGTTCCTGTTCGCCGACACCGCCTTCGATGCTGCCATCTACTTTGGTGACGGCGACTGGTCCGGTACCGAGGCGCATTACCTGATGCCCGAGGAGCCGCTGCCGGTGTGCAGCCCCGCGCTGCTGGCGGGGCGCGAGCCGTTCAGCGCGGCCGAGTTGGCCATGCTGCCGTTGCTGCAGCAAAGCACTCGGCCCTACGCCTGGCGGCAGTGGTTCAACGCCCAGGGCCTGAATGTGCCGCGCGACCTGGCCGGGCCGCGCTACGAGCTGTTCTCCATGCTTGCCCAGGCCGCCGCACACGGCATGGGCGTGGCGCTGATTCCACCGTTTCTGATCGAGCGCGAACTGGCCGAGGGGAGGCTGGTTGCGGCGCATCCGACGGCGCTGCACAGCAGTGACAAGGCCTATCGGCTGATGATTCCCGAACGCAAGCTGGAGTCGGCCGCGCTGGGGGCTTTTCGTGACTGGCTGCTGGCGGCGGCGCAGGCCTATCGGGAGGCGCGGGCGGGTAGTGCGGTATAGCTGCGCAGAGGTCGCCTGAAAAGCATCGTGGCTAAAGCCACTTCCAGGAAGAGCCGCATCTCTGCGGCCGGACGTGCAGCACCGAAGCCCAGCGAGGCCGACTATTCCGCCTGCCATGGGGCGTCACGACGTTCAATCACGCAGCCAAGGTCAGCCGTGGCGAGTTTGGAATGAATACGCTGCGATGAGCCTTTCGTCGGATATGGAGACATTTCGCCGGATTACCCTGCCGATTGCCGCACAGCTTGGGGGCGCGATGCTCGCGAGTCGATTTCGACGCTGCTAGTCTTGCCAGTCCCGGATACCAATAACCATTAAATCCGAGAGCTTATGCTAGGGCGTTCATTCCTTTTCTGCGCATTGTTGTTGGCAGCAGCCCAGGCCAGTGCGCTGACCATTTACAAGTATGTCGACAAGCACGGCACGGTGACCTATAGCGACAAGGCCGTGCCCGGTGCCCAGGTGTTCGTGTTCCGCGACCGCATGGTGGAGAAACTCGACAACCTGGTGAAGCTGGAAACCAAGAAGCACTCTGCCGGAGAGACGCTGCTGGTGCGTAACGACCTGTACGCGCCAGTGGAGATCGAGCTGCGCCTGGACAAGGTCAGCAACGCCGTCGGGGCCCCGGATGAGCCAATCCGTTGGGTATTGCCGCCGCGTACCAAGATTCGCCTGGTCACCCTGGCCCCGCAGGATGCCGGCAAGCCGTTGCGCTACAAGCCGCGCCTGCGCTACGCCATGGGTGACCCACGGCTGCAGCCGCTGGTCTATCGCTACCCGCTGCCCTGGCGCGGCGGCCCGTTCAAACTGACCCAGGGTGCCAATGGCCGCTACAGCCATTACACCCCCAAGGGGCGCTATGCCATGGACATTGCCATGCCCGAGGGCACGCCAATCCTCGCCTCGCGCGGCGGCATGGTGGTGAAGACCGAAAATCATCAGAGTGGTCGGGGCAATAACCCTTCCGGCAACTTTGTGCGCATCCTGCATGACGATGGCACCATGGGCGTCTATCTGCACCTGATGCGCGGCTCGGTCAGCGTCCGCGAGGGGCAGCGGATCGCTTCCGGTACGCCGATTGCGCGCTCAGGCAACACCGGCAACAGTACCGGGCCGCACCTGCATTTCGTGGTGCAGCGCAATGTTGGCCTGGCGCTCGAATCCATTCCCTTCAACTTTGCCCAGCCGGTAGACAGCCTGCCCAATTTTGCCGTGGGTGGCGAATAGCCATTACGTTCGGCTTGCACACGGGCTCTTTAACGGCGATGGTTAGCGCACTGCCCAGTCGAGGGAAGCGTAGTTGCCAATCCGCCTGCTTTTCCTACTGTTCTGCCTATTGCCGAGTCTCGGCAGTGCCGCCGCATTGGAGCTGAGTGAGCAGAGCACTGCGCTGCGTCTGGCGGCGCAACTGGAATACCTGCTGCCCGAGCAGGAACTGGACTTCGCTGGCGCCAGCCAGGCCGAGGGCTGGCAGCCGGTAAAGGGGTCGTCGCTGAGTCTGGGCCGCCAGTCGGGTGCGGTGTGGGTGCGTCTGCAGGTCCATAACGGTTCTGCGCAGACTGATTGGCGCCTGCTGGTGGAGTGGCCGATCCTCGACCTGATCGAACTGCGTACCCTGGACCCCGCCACGGGTAACTGGAGCCCGCTGCAGCAGGCAGGTGACCATCTGCCGCTCAGTGCCTGGCCACAGGCCTCGCGCCAGCCGACCTTTCCTCTGTTGCTGCCCGCCGATGCGACCCGCTGGATCTACCTGCGTCTGCACAGCGAGGAGAATATGGTTGTGCCCATGCAGCTGCTGAGCAGAGACGCTTTCGAGCAGCAGGAGCTAACCCAGCGCATGCTGCTCGGCCTGTTCTTCGGCGCCATGCTCGCGGTGCTGCTGTACAACGCCAGCCTGTTTCTGTTTACCGGCAGCCGCAGCTATGTCTGGTACACCTTCTATCTGCTGGCCGTTGTGGTCTACGAACTGGCCCTGAGCGGCTTCGGTATTCTCTATCTTTGGCCCGAACTGGGGCGGCCAGCCGCGATGATCTACGGGGTTTCGGCAATCTGGAGTTTTCTCGCCGCGACCATTTTCGTGCGCAGTTTCCTGCGTATCCCGCACTACGGTGGCTGGGTGCTGTGGGCCAACAACCTGCTGCTGGGCTACTGGCTGCTGGCGTTGCTGTTGCTGGTGCTGCGCCCGCAATGGCTGCATGGCTTTGGTGTAAACCTGGTTGCCCTGCTGAGTTGTGTGGTCGCCGTGGCCACCGCGATCAGTCTGTGGCGCCGGGGCAATCGCTCCGCACCTCTATTCGCCGTGGCCTGGGGCTTTCTGATTTTCTGCACCCTGGTGCATGTAGCGGCGCTGCAGGGGGCGCTGCCGGTCAATCCGCTGACGCTGCGTATCCAGACCCTGGGCTTCTTCGCCGAATTCGTCCTGCTCTCGGTGGCGCTGGCCGAGCGCATCAACAGTGAACGCAAGGCGCGCATCGAGGCGCAGGGTGAGTTGATCGGCGAACGTGAGGCGCGCCTGGCCAGTCAGCAGCAACTGCTGGAAGAGCAGGCCCGGGCCAACGAGGAATTGGAGCGCCGGGTCCTGGCGCGTACCGCCGAGCTGCAGCAATCAACTCGCGAACTGGCCCAGGCCAATGCCGAGCTGACCCGCCTGAGCAATACCGATGCCCTGACCCAGCTGGCCAACCGCCGCCACTGCGATCAACAACTGGCGCAACAGGCCAACGAACCGTTGGCGGTGATGGTGATTGATATCGACCACTTCAAGCGCATCAACGACACCTATGGCCACCCCTTTGGTGATCGCTGCATCAGTGCTGTGGCTGAAGTGCTGCGCCATAGCGCCCGGCGCAGTGGCGACCTGGCCGCGCGCTACGGTGGCGAGGAGTTTTTCCTGCTGCTCAGCGGCGCCTCCTGCGAGGCGGGCCTGGCCCGCGCCGAGCAGATCCGCGCGGAGGTGGCCGCGCTGGCGCTGCAGTATCGAGGCACCCCTGTGCCGCTGACTATCAGCATTGGTCTGGCCTGCCACGATGCCTCTGGCGAGCTGCACATGCAGGCGTTGATCGATGCCGCCGACAAGGCGCTATACGCGGCCAAGGGCGCCGGGCGTAACAGGGTCTGCCGCGCAGAGTAGTACGACCCTTGGTCGGTAATCGGGGACGGGTGGTGTCAGCGCGTTAAGGTGAAAGAACGCCCATCCGCCGCTTGAGCGAGGCCAAGACCATGAACAACCTGCACTGCACCTATCGCGACCACGCCATCAGCGCATCCATTATCGAGCACCCCGGCATCCCCACGCCCTGGGCTGCTGGCTGCCAGATCACCCTGCCGGACGGGCAGGCTACCCGGCGTATTCCCCTGCCTGTGAAGAGCGCCTTCCTCGCCGACCTGGAGAGCGCCCAGCACGCTGCGCTGGCCCACGGTAAATGGCTGGTGGACCAGCATCTGGATAGCGGTCGGGCACTGAGCTGACGTTTACGCAGCATCCAGCTCAGTCCAGCTTGAGCACCTTGGCGAGGACGATCTTCGGGCCTTTCATCTTTTTGACGATTATGCGCAGGCCTTCAGTCTCCAGCACCTCGTCCTCGTCGGGCACCCGGTTCAGGGCTTCGTAGATCAGTCCGGCGAGGGTTTCCGCTTCGAGATGATCGAGGTCGATGCCGAGCAGGCGTTCGATCTTGAACAGCGGGGTGTCGCCTCTCACCAGCAGGCGCCCCGGCTGGTAGGCCAGCACGCCGCGTTCGGCCTTGTGGTGCTCGTCCTGGATATCGCCGACCAGCACTTCCAGCACGTCTTCCATGGTCAGGAAACCGACCACCTTGCCGTCGGCCTCCTCGACCAGGGCGAAGTGCGCACCGCCCTGGCGGAACTGCTCCAGCAGCGAGGACAGCGGCAGGTGCTTGCTGACCCGCTCGATCGGGCGCATCAGCTCGGCGATGTTGAATTTCGACGGCAGCATTTCCAGCAGGCTCAGCTGCAGCAACAGGTCCTTGATGTGCAGTACGCCGACGAAGTTGCCTTCGTTCTCGTCATAGACCGGGAAACGGCTGAACTTGTGGCGGCGGAACAGGTTGAACAGCTCGTCGAGCTTGGCGCCGACATCGACGTAGACCAGATCCTCGCGCGAGTTGGCCCAGTCCACCACTTCCAGCTCACCCAGCTCCACGGCCGAGGCCAGCACGCGCATGTCCTGGTCGCTGGGGTCGCGGGCGCGGCTGGAATGCAGGATCAGCTTGAGCTCATCGCGGCTGTAGTGGTGCTCGTGGTGCGGCCCCGGCTCGCCCTGCCCGGCGTAGCGCAGGATGGCGTTGGCGCTGGCGTTGAGCAGGTAGATGGCCGGGTACATCAGCCAGTAGAAGGCGTACAGCGGTGCTGCGGTCCACAGCGACAGCAGCTCGGGCTTGCGGATCGCCCAGGACTTGGGTGCCAGCTCGCCGACCACGATATGCAGGTAGGAAATGATGAAGAAGGCCACGAAGAAAGAGATGCCGTGCACCAGCTTCTGCGACTCGATGCCGAGGGCACTGAGCAGCGGGGTCAACAGTTCGGCGAAGGCCGGCTCGCCGACCCAGCCAAGGCCGAGCGAGGCCAGGGTGATACCCAGCTGACAGGCCGACAGGTAGGCATCCAGCTGGCCGTGCACCTTGCGCAGGATGGCCCCGCGCCAGCCGTGTTGTTCGGCGATGGTTTCGACCTTGGTGGCGCGCAACTTGACCATGGCGAACTCGGCCGCCACGAAGAAACCGTTGAGAAGGACGAGGAACAGGGCGAACAGTACGAGACCGAGGTCAGCGAACAGATTGGGGGCGGGGAGACTCGTGGAAGGGTCCATGGAGGGGCTAGGTGGCTAAAGGTCGCACAAGGGTGGCGGCTCTCGCCGCCGCCGTCAATTGCGACGATTGAGCTGTTGCTCCGGGAACTGGCAGGTGAAGGTGCTGCCCTTGCCCGGCACACTGGTGATGTCCAGGCGGGCGCGATGACGCAGCAGTACGTGCTTGACGATGGCCAGGCCGAGGCCGGTACCACCGGTACTGCTGGCGCGGCTGGAGTCGACCCGATAGAAGCGCTCGGTGAGGCGCGGCAGGTGCTTGGCCTCGATGCCGATACCACTGTCGGTCACGCTGAAATGCCCGCCCTGCTCGTCGCCCCACCAGCGGATGCGGATCTCGCTGTCGTTCGGGCTGTACTTCACTGCGTTGAACACCAGGTTGGAGAAGGCGCTGCGCAGCTCGGCCTCGCTGCCCTTGAGGCGTAATTTGGCGTCGACCTCCAGGCTGATACGGTGGTTGCGATTGCCGGACAGCGCCTGGGCGTCGTTCTTGATCGACAGCAGCAGCAGGTCGACCGCCACTGGCTGGTTGTCCGAGGGGTAGTCGGTGGCCTCCAGCTTGGCCAGCAGGAGCAGGTCGTTCAGCAGGTTTTGCATGCGTGCGCCTTGCTGCTGCATCTGCTGCAGGGCGCGCAGCCAGCGTGGATTGACGTCTTCGACGTTGTCCAGCAGGGTCTCCAGGTACCCGGCGATCACCGTCAGCGGTGTGCGCAGCTCGTGGGAGACGTTGGCGATGAAGTCTTTGCGCATCTGCTCCAACTGGTGCAGGCGGGTGACGTCGCGGACGAACATCAGGTGCTCGTTGTTGCCATAGCGGGTGATCTGCATCTGCAGGCGCTGGCGGTCGTCGACCGGCGAGGGTAGCTCGAGGTCTTCCTGGAAGTGGCCGGCCTCGAAGTATTCCTTGAAGCGCGGGTGGCGCACCAGGTTGGTGATCGACTGGCCGCTGTCCTGTGGGGTCTTCAGGCCCAGCAATTGCTCGGCAGCGCGGTTCCACCACTCCAGGTTGCCTTCGTTGTCGAGCATGATCACCGCATCGCGCAGCGCGGCGGTGGACTCCTGCACCCGATCAATCACCGCCTGCAGGCGGCCACGCACGCGCTGGTCGCGACGTTGCAGATGGTAGATGTTGTCGAACACTTCGCCCCACAGGCCATAGCCCTCGGGCGGTGCATCATCGGCCTGGCGGGTACGCAGCCACTGATGCAGGCGCAGCAGCTGTTTGATATGCCAGATCAGGTAGGCGCCGAGACCCAGTACCAGGGCCCAGGCGTACTGGCCACTGACCAGGCCGAGCAGTCCGCTGGCTAGCAGGATCAGCAGCAGGTGGCGCATGACGGCGCCACGCCAGTTTGAATTCACCTATCGCGTCCTTACTCTGGCTACGCCGGGCTCAGCTTTTGGTAGAGAAACGATACCCGGTGCCGCGCACCGTTTGTACGAGATTTTCGTAGGCCTCGCCGAGCGCCTTGCGCAGGCGGCGGATGTGTACATCGACGGTGCGCTCCTCGACATAGACGTTGCCGCCCCAGACCTGATCGAGCAGCTGGCCACGAGTGTAGGCGCGCTCCTGGTGGGTCATGAAGAACTGCAGCAGGCGGTATTCGGTGGGGCCCATCTCGGCCGGCTTGCCATCGATGGTGACGCGGTGGCTGATCGGGTCGAGCAGCAGACCGCCGACTTCGATCGGCGCCTCGCTATCGCTGGGGCCGGTGCGGCGCAGCACGGCCTTGAGACGGGCCACCAGCTCGCGCGGTGAGAAGGGCTTGGTGATGTAGTCGTCGGCGCCGACTTCCAGGCCCTGGATCTTGTTGTCTTCTTCGCCCTTGGCCGTGAGCATGATGATCGGTATGTCGTCGGTCAGCTCGTCACGCTTGAGGCGGCGCGCCAGCTCGATACCGCTGGTGCCGGGCAGCATCCAGTCGAGCAGGATCAGGTCCGGCTTGCGGTCCACGATCAGAGCATGCGCCTGCTGGGTGTTTTCCGCCTCCAGGCAATCGTAGCCGGCCATCTCCAGGGCCACTGCGATCATCTCGCGGATGGGGGCTTCGTCGTCAACGATCAGGATGTTCTTGCCAACCATGGGTCGAGCCTCGGGTCGTTCTGTCTGCGCCGCATTAGATAACGGAATTATTGCAGCGATGTGACAGTGGTGCGGCAGGCCCGGCTACCTTAATGCGTAATCCACCAGAATGCCGACGAAGATCGCCAGCCCGGCCCAGTGGTTGTGCAGGAAGGCGGCGAAGCAGGCCTGCGGCTCGCGGTTGCGTGTGCTCCAGAATTCCCAGGCAAAGCAGGCGGCAGCGACGAACAGGCCGAACAGGAACCAGATACCGAGACCGAAGCGCGTGCCGGCCATGGCCAGGCAGAGCAGGGCCAGACCCTGCAGGGTAAGGATGACGATGCGGTCGGCCTCGCCGAACAGGATGGCGGTGGATTTCACGCCGATCTTCAGGTCGTCCTCGCGGTCGGTCATGGCGTAGTAGGTATCGTAGGCCACCGTCCACAGCAGGTTGGCGATATACAACAGCCAGGCCTCGGGCGGCGGCAGCTCACCAGTCACCGCGCTGAAGGCCATTGGCATGCCCCAGCTGAAGGCCGCACCCAGCACCACCTGCGGGTAGTAGGTGTAGCGTTTCATGAAGGGGTAGCAGGCGGCCAGGGCCAGGCCGCCGAAGGACAGCAGGATGGTGGTCAGGTTGGTGAACAGCACCAGCACGAAGCTGATCGCCACCAGCACGGCGAACAGGATCAGCGCCTCGCGCGGCTGCACCCGGCCGTCGGCCAGCGGCCGCGCCTTGGTGCGTGCCACGTGGCCGTCGAAATTGCGGTCGGCATAGTCGTTGATCACGCAGCCGGCGGCACGCATCAGCACCACGCCGGCGACGAAGATGAACAGCAGTCCGAAGTCCGGCAGTCCCTTGCTGGCGACCCACAGGGCCCAGAGGGTCGGCCACAGCAGCAGATAGATGCCGATGGGTTTTTCCAGGCGCATCAGCTGGATGAAGTCCCAGCTGCGTGGATACAGGCGGTTGAGGGAGAGCAGGAAGGATTGGTACATCGGCGGCCTCCGGGTGAAGTGCGCCGATTATAGGACCAGGGCTTGCCGCAGGAGTGGGCTCTGCGCGCGAAGCGGGCAAGCCTGCACAAAACGCAGCGCGGTTTCTGTCCTAGGCCTGGGCGGCGCGCTCCCAGAAGGCAGGGAGGAAGACTTCGGCCACCAGCACGCCAAGGCCGTCGCGGCGAAAGCACGAGCGGCGCCCCCACAGCTGTTCGGTACGCACCTCGGCCGGCAGCCAGGCAGCAGGGTAGCGACAGACCTGCAACTCACCGCGAGCAAAGGCGCGGTCGCTGAACAGCAATTCGCCGAGCGAGCGGCTGCCCAGCTTGCCCAGGTCGAGGCCGGAGCCCTCCAGCGCCGCGCGTGCCGCCACGCTGCGGGCGAACACCCAGTTGTCGCCGTCGCCTTGGAGAAACACTTCGCGCACCCAGCCCTGGCTGCCGCTCGGCACCTGCAAGGCCAGGCATTCGTCCTGGCGCAGGCTCTGCCAGCCCTGGACCAGCGGTTGCACGGTGAAGCGCCCGGCACTGAGGGCGGTCAGCCGACGGGTCAGCGAGTCCTGGCCGAACAGCCAGTCACGCTGCAGGGGCGCAGGGGCGGGGTGCAGTTGCACGGCGTTCAGCCAGCGCGGCGGATGGGCAAGGGCGGAGGAGGGCACGACAGGGCGCTTCACTGATCGAAAGGCGGCGAGCTTAGCATGCTACCGATGCCGGTCTGCACTTGCGTCACGCGCCACATGCCAGTACAAAGCCTGCTGATTTTTTAGCCAGATAACGCCCGCAGTGGCGTTGTGTGATGAGGTAGAGCATGAAGAAGTGGCAGTGTGTGGTCTGTGGCCTGATCTATGACGAAAGCCTGGGTTGGCCCGACGATGGCATCGCCCCCGGCACCCGCTGGGAAGATGTACCGGCCGACTGGTTGTGCCCGGATTGTGGGGTCGGCAAGGCCGACTTCGAGATGATCGAAATCGGTTGATCCAGAGCGTTTCACGACGAACGGCGACCCAGGGTCGCCGTTTGCGTTTGCAGTACTTGCGTACCGGATTTTCCCAGGCTTTGGCGGATATGGCAGTCGTTCTGTCTGGAACGCCTTGTTCTTGCCTCGGCAAACCGCCCGCCAGCACTGGCGCAGTCCCGGATGGCGTGCCATTCTCCCCTGGTCTGCCGCAGCGCAGAGCCGTTGCGGCGCCTTTGGCGCTGTTCTGGACGGACAGCACGGACACAACAACAACAAACCGTCAAAGAGGCATCTATGCGCAAACCTGAACTCGCCGCGGCCATTGCCGAAAAGGCTGATCTGACCAAAGACCAGGCCAACCGCGTACTCAACGCCGTGCTCGAAGAAATCACCAGCGCGCTGAACCGCAAGGACAGTGTCACCCTGGTCGGCTTTGGTACCTTCCTGCAGCGCCACCGTGGTGCCCGCACCGGCAAGAACCCGCAAACCGGTGCCCCGGTGAAGATCAAGGCCAGCAACACCGTGGCCTTCAAGCCGGGTAAATCGCTGAAAGACGCCGTCAACTGAGCCAGCTCCGGTCCGGAGCCCCAGGGCTCCGGGCTGTTCCACCCGCGCCAGGCTGCAAGATGTAGTCGTTCGCGCAAACCGCTACAATGCGCCGCCGATTCCCCACCCATGAGGCCGCGCGCCATGAAATTCCGTTTTCTCCTCTGGATGCTGGGCCGTCTGATGGCCAAGGCAAGCCGCAGTAACGCCGACTTTCAGCAGCAGCTGGAGGGCAAGGAGCTGGTCTTCCAGCTGCATACCCTGGATGGCAAGGTTGCGCGTCATTTCCGGATCAAGGATCAGCGTGTCAGCAGCCACGCTGGCGCCGCCAAGGAACCGGCCTTCGCCATCGGCTTCAAGGATGCCACCTACGGCTTCGCCACCATGAACGCCAAGAACAAGCAGCTGGCCTTCATGCAGGGGATCCAGAACAAGGACATCCAGATCCAGGGCAACCCGGCACTGGTGATCTGGTTCCAGGGCCTGCTCAAGCACGTAGTGCCGAAGAAGAAAAAGCCCAGCGAGCACAAGAAAGCGGCCTGATTCGCGGCCCGATCGAGTCTCTATCGCTAAGCTTGTTGTTTTGAATGGAAGTCCCCCATGCGCTTGATGACTGCTGTTGCCCTGTTGGTTTCGCTGAGCTTTGCGGGGCAGTCGGCTGCGGCCACCCTGGAGCGGGTGCTGGAGCTGGCCGGCGTGCAGTTGCTCTGCGAGCAGACCCTGCCGCTGCTGCAGCGTGGCATGAGTGGCGAGCAGCAGAAGGCGCTGGCTGAGCAGTTTCAGGCCGAGCCGCTGTGCGCCGACCTGGCCAAACAGGTGGCACCCAAGCTGCAGCCGCAACAGCTGGAGGCTGCGCTGAAGCTGCTCGACAGCCCATTGGCCAAGCATTTCACCGAAGCCGAGCGCGCCGTGGCCAAGGACGGCGGGCTGGCAGCCTATCGTCTGCAATTGCAGGAACGTCCCCCGCTGCAGGCGCGCCTCGAGCTGGTACGGCGCCTGGATCAGGCCGCGCACACCACCGACCTGGCCACCCTGCTGCGTTACGAAGTGGGCAAGACCCAGGCGCTGCTGGCACTGCGTGCGCGGGGTGAGGACATCGACGAAAAGGTTCTGGCCGAGCAGACTGCCGCTCAGCTACAGCCCCTGCGTGCCTCAAGCGCCAGCGGGGTTGAGGCCTTCATGCTCTACGCCTACCGCAGTACGCCCAGTGCCCAGCTTGGCGAGTACGCGGCACTCTATGAGCAGCCGGCGCTACGTGCAGTGCTTGAGGCCAGTACCCAGGCGCTGCCGGCGGTCTTTGCGGCACGGCGGGCCAAGCTCAAGTAATGAAAAAGGGGCCAGATGGCCCCTTTTGCATATGTGGCGTTTAGCCGAAGCGCGAGGATCAGTGCGGGGTGTTGAACTGCGAGGCCAGCTCACGCAGCGCCACTTCGGCCTGCAGCACCTTGTTCAGCGCTTCCTCGGCCTTGTCGCGGCTGATGCCCAGGCGTTCGAACAACGCCTCCGGCAGCTCGCTCTGCGGGCCGCTGCCGATACCGCGGCTGCGCAGCAGGTTGACTGCCAGGCAGACCAGGTTCGGATAGGCGGCATGGGCGCCTTCGTAGCTGGCGTCATGCTGGAAGCGCAGGGCGCTGGCCAGCTCTTCCGGCATGTCCCAGAAGCGCATCAGCCAGGCACCGATCTGCTCGCGTGTGATGCCCAGCAGATGTTGCTCGATATAGCCGGCGGACAGGTGCGGGTTGACCTCCAGATGCCGGCAGATCAGCGAGAAGTGCGGCGGAAAGACATGCGCCAGCACCAGGTAGCCGAAGTTGTGCAGCAGCCCGGCGAGGTAGGTCAGGCCGGCCTCCGGGCGCTGGGCGCGAGGCATGGCGCGGGTCAGGCCTTCGATCACGGCGGCGGTGTAGATCGCCTGTTGCCAGTAGGGCGTGGTCTGCTGCGGTTGGTCCTTGGGTAGCGCCAGGGTCTTGCCCAGGGCCAGGCCCAGTGCCAGGTTGATCACCAGGTCGAAGCCCAGCACGCGGACGATGGCGTCTTCCACCGAACGGATCTTGCCGGGGGCTGCGTAGTAGGGCGAAGCGGCCCAGCTGACCACCTGGGCGGCCAGCGCCGGATCGGTTTCCACGACGCCGGTGATGTCATCCACCGTGGCGTCCGGGTCGACACGCAGCTTGATGATGCGCTGGGCGGTTTCCGGCAGTGGCGGGATCTCGATGGTTTCTTCCAGGCGCTGCTGGATGCGGCGGGCGGTGAACGCCTGCACGGCCTGGGTGATCTCGGCACGGTCGTCGTCGGGGCGATCGAGGTTGGGGCGGATATCGATGACCGGCTCGCCGAAGCGTGCGGCGCTGGCCTTGGCCAGCAGGATGCTCTTGTAGTGTTCGCTGCCGATTTCCAGCAGCACGCCGGGTTGGCCGGACTCTACCAGCAGGCTGGATTCCTGCAGCAGGCGCTCGTCATACAGGCAGGGCGAGCTGGTCAGCGGCGGCAGACCTGGCAACACGCCGAGGCTGTGCTTGGCCAGCATGCGCTCCATGCGCTCGGGCTTGACGGCGGTGAGCTTGCGTCCGGTCAGTTCGGCCAGGCGGTTGAGGTCGAGCAGTTGGCTCTGTGGGAACAGCACCAGCAGGGCGCCGACGGCGTCGTCCAGCAGTACGGCTTGCACCCGCCGCGCCGCTGGCAGCGCCGGATGATCGGGGCGGACATGGCAGGGAACGCCAAGCTTTTCCAGCAGTTGCAGGATCACCATCGGAGGGCGCGGGGCGGAATCGGGGGCGAGAGCAACTTCGGTCATCGACAATATCCGGCTGAGAAACAACTGACGGGGAGTATAACCAGCGCTGCGCGGGCTTCGCTTTGCCGCCGGACGGGCGACCGGCGGCAGTCTGTGCGCTGGCTCACACTTGACCGTACTGCTGGCCGTGGCGCAGCCAGCGCTCCAGCAATGGCGCGACATGCTGCGGCCAGCGCTCCAACAGGGCCTGGGCGGCGTCGCGCACGGCCGGCAGCAGGTCGGCGTCGCGCATCAGGTCGGCGACCTTGAACTGCAGCAGGCCGGTCTGGCGGGTGCCGAGCATTTCACCGGGGCCGCGCAGCTCCAGGTCCTTTTCGGCGATGACGAAGCCGTCGCAGGTCTCGCGCATGATGCCCAGACGCTCGCGCCCCAGCTGCGACAGCGGCGCGTGGTAGAGCAGCACGCAGTGGCTGGCGGCGCTGCCGCGACCGACCCGGCCGCGCAGCTGGTGCAGCTGGGCCAGGCCCAGGCGCTCGGGGTTCTCGATGATCATCAGGCTGGCGTTGGGCACGTCGACGCCCACTTCGATGACGGTGGTGGCGACCAGCAGCTGCAGCTCGCCGCGCTTGAATTCATCCATGATCGCGGCCTTCTCGGCCGGTTTCATGCGCCCGTGGATCAGGCCGACGCGCAGCTCGCCGAGGGCGGACGACAGCTCTTCGTAGCTGGTTTCGGCGGCCTGGCAGGTGAGCTCCTCGGATTCCTCGATCAGCGTGCACACCCAGTACGCCTGGCGCCCTTCGCGGCAGGCGGCGCGGACCCGCTCGACCACTTCGATGCGGCGGCTGTCGGCGATCACCAGGGTGTTCACCGGTGTACGTCCGGGCGGCAGCTCGTCGAGGATCGAGGTGTCCAGGTCGGCGTAGGCGCTCATCGCCAGGGTGCGCGGGATGGGCGTGGCGGTCATGATCAGCTGGTGCGGGCAGAGGCGGCCATTGATGCCTTTCTGGCGCAGGGCCAGGCGCTGCTGCACGCCGAAACGGTGCTGTTCGTCGATGATCGCCAGGGCCAGGTTGCGGAACTGCACTTCGTCCTGGAACAGCGCGTGGGTGCCGACCACCATCGGCGTGCCACCGGCGATCTGCTCCAGGGCGGCGGCGCGCGCCTTGCCCTTGAGCTTGCCGGCCAGCCAGGCGACGTCGATGCCCAGCGGCTGCAGCCAACGGGTGAAGTTGAGGTAGTGCTGCTCGGCGAGAATCTCGGTGGGCGCCATTAGCGCCACCTGGTAGCCAGCCTCCAGCGCCTGCAGGGCGGCGAGCGCAGCGACCACCGTCTTGCCGGCGCCGACATCGCCCTGCACCAGGCGCAGCATGGGCTCGTCCTGGGCCAGGTCGTAGGCGATCTCGGCGCCGACGCGCTGCTGCGCGCCAGTGGGGGTGAAGCCGAGGTTGTGCAGGAACAGCTGTGGCAGGCGTTTGGCCGGTGGCAGGCGCGGTGCCTGCTGGGCGCGCACCTGCTCGCGCAGGCGTTGTAGCGACAGCTGGTGGGTCAGCAGTTCCTCGAAGGCCAGGCGGTGCTGGGCCCAGTGGCGGCCCTCGGCGAGTTCTTCCAGGTCGGCGTCCGGCGGTGGCCGGTGCAGGTAGCGAATGGCCTGGTCCAGCGGGCCAAGCTGGTAGTCGCGGGCCAGCTCTTCGGGCAGCCAGTCCGGCAGGCTGTGCGGGCCGAGACGGGCCAGGGCCTGCTGGCTGAGGGCACGCAGGCGCTGCTGGGTGAGGCCTTCGGTGGTCGGGTAGATCGGTGTCAGGGTCTGTTCCACCGGCGCCACTTCGTCGGCGCCGAGGGCGCGATATTCCGGGTGGTAGATCTCCAGGCCGGAAGCGCCAGGGCGGGCCTCGCCATAGCAGCGCACGTGGGTACCGCGCTTGAGGCCGTCCTTTTGCGCCTGGCTGAAGTGGTAGAAGCGCAAGGATAGGGTGCCGCTGCCGTCCTGCAGGCGTACCAGCAGGCTGCGGCGCTTGCCCATGACCACGTCGGCACCGGCGACCACGCCTTCGATCACCGCATCCTGGCCCGGACGCAGGGCGCCGATCGGCACCACGCGGGTGCGGTCCTGATAGCGCAGAGGCAGGTGGAACAGTACGTCCTGCAGGGTTTCCAGGCCGACCTTGGCGAGTTTTTCCGCCAGCGCCGCGCCGACTCCCTTGAGCGCGGTGACTGGCACCTGGGCCAGCTCGGTCATGCCGGCAGGGCTTCACCCTGGGGACGGGCGGCCACCGAGCACAGGCGGATCGAGTCGGCGAGGATCTCGATGGCCTTGGGCCGCGGGAAGCTGGCGCGCCAGGCAATGGCGACGGTGCGGTACGGAGCCGGCGCAGTCAGCGGGCGGATCTCGATCACACCCGGGGCGTAGTGGTGGCTGTCCACGGCGGTGAACGGCAGGATGGAGATGCCCAGGCCCGAGGCAACCATGTGGCGGATGGTTTCCAGCGAGCTGGATTCCACCGTGGTGTGCTTGGCGCTGTCTTCGCCGCCTTTGCGCAGCGACGGACAGGCTTCCAGTACCTGGTCGCGGAAGCAGTGGCCTTCGCCGAGCAGCAGCAGGCTCTTGTCGTTGAGCATGTCCTTGTCGATGGTGTCGAGCTGGGCCCAGGGGTGGCCGGCCGGCAGCAGGGCGAAGAACGGCTCGTCGTACAGCGGCTTGGTCAGCACATCGGCTTCCTGGAACGGCAGGGCGATGATGATCGCGTCCAGCTCGCCGGTGCGCAGCTTGTCGCGCAGCACGTGGGTGAAGTTTTCCTCGATGTACAGCGGCATATCGGGGGCGACCCGGTGCAGTTGCGGGATCAGGTGCGGGAACAGGTAGGGACCGACCGTGTAGATGGCGCCGATCTTCAGCGGCGCGGCCAGCTGGTTCTTGCCGGCCTGGGCCAGCTCGCGGATGCCCTGGGCCTGTTCCAGCACCTTCTGCGCCTGGGTGACGATGCCCTCGCCGACCGGGGTCAGGCGCACCGCGCTCTTGCTGCGCTCGAAGATCAGTACGCCGAGCTCGTCTTCCAGCTTCTTTACGCCCACCGACAGGGTCGGCTGGCTGACATGACAGCGCTCGGCGGCGCGGCCGAAGTGCTGTTCCTGGGCGAGGGTGACGATGTAGCGCAGTTCGGTGAGGGTCATAGTTTTAGTCCATTGAGATGCGAGCAAGCATAGCCGCTGTCTTCAATGGAACCAACCGCCCTGCACGGCAAGTTGCAGGGCGGTTGCACGGGCCTGATCAGCGCCGTTCGAGGGAATAGACGAAGGGGGCGACGATCTCCAGCTGGCCGTTCTGCAGCATGTCCGCCGGCGGCGCCGGCAGCGGCTGGGCGCGGCGGATCATCTCTAGGGTGGCGCGGTCCAGCGAGGCGCTGCCGGACTTGCCGACCAGCGCGTAGGACAGCACCTTGCCGTTGCCGTCGAGCACGAAGCGCAGGCGGTTGACCCCTTCGAAGCCACGGCGGCGGGCATCTTCCGGGTAGCGTTTGTACTTCGCCAGGTGGCCGAGCAGCTTGCTCTGCCAGCTGACCTGGGCCTTGGTTGGTGCGCTGACCGGCGCCTTCTGCGGTGCGGCGGCCTTCTCGTCGCGGGCGGCCACGGGGGCGGGCTCCTGTGGCGGTTTGACCTCGGGCTCGGGCGGCTTGGGCTGCGGCGGCTTCGGCTTGGGTTGCGGCTTGGGCTTGACGATGGCGATCTTCGGTTTCGGCGCCTCGACCACTTTCGGCAGCTCCGGCTCGTCCGGCTCGACCACCGGCTGCGGCGGCGGCGGTGGCGGTTCGACCGGTGCCACCAACGGCTCCAGCTCGATCATCATGGCCGCTGGTGGTGGTGCCATGGGTGTCAGCTTGGGCTTGAGCTGAGTGATCAGGTACAGGCCGAAATGGGCCCCGATGACCACCAGCAGGGCAATGGCCCAGTATGGCAGGCGACGTGTGAGGGTCATTGCGCGCCGACCGTTTCCAGGCCCACCAGGCCAATCTTCAGGTAGCCGGCGCCGCGCAGGTTATCCATGACCCGCATCAGGTCGCCGTATTCCACGCCCTTGTCGCCGCGGACGAAGATGGTCTTGTCCTTGTCGCCGGCCGTGCGCTTGTCCAGCACGCTACCGAGCAGCACCAGGTCGACCTGCTCGTTGTCCAGGTACAGGCTGTTGTCTTCCTTGATGCTCAGGTAGATCGGCTTGTCCGGGCGCGGCGCCGGTTTGGCGGTGGAGGCCGGCAGGTCGATCTTCACATCCACCGTGGCCAGGGGCGCGGCGACCATGAAGATGATCAGCAGCACCAGCATCACGTCGATGAAGGGGGTGACGTTGATCTCGTGGTTTTCCTGAAGATCGTCGCCGCCCTCGTTGAGATGCAGACCCATGGCTCAGACCACCTTGGCCACGTGGGGCGGCTGGCTGCGTTCGGCGGTACTCGGCAGGTCGAGGTCGCGGCTGACCAGCAGCAGCACCTGGGCCGAGGCGTCGGCGACCTGGGCTTTGTAGCCGGTGATGGAGCGGGCGAAGACGTTGTAGATGACCACCGCCGGAATGGCTGCGACCAGGCCCAGGGCCGTGGCCAGCAGGGCTTCGGCGATACCGGGGGCGACGACGGCGAGGTTGGTGGTCTGCGACGTGGCGATGCCGATGAAGCTGTTCATGATGCCCCACACGGTGCCGAACAGGCCGACGAAGGGCGCGGTGGAACCGATGGTGGCGAGCACGCCGGTGCCCTGGCTCATGCTGCGGCCGCTGGCGGCGACCAGGCGTTCCAGGCGGAAGCTGATGCGCTCCTTGATGCCTTCCTTGTCCTTGCTGCCGGCGGACAGGCGCAGCTCGTCGCGGGCGTCCTCGATCAGCAGGCTGCTGAAGCTGTGCTTGGCGCGAGCCTGCTCGGCAGCCTGGACCAGGCTGCGTGCGCCTTTCAGTTCGGGCACTTCGCGGCGCAGGCGGCGGCGGGCGATGAGCAGCTCCAGGCCCTTGGCGATCCCCACGGTCCAGGTCAGGATCGAGGCCAGCACCAGGCCAATCATCACGCTTTTCACCACGATATCGGCATTGCGGTACATGCCCATGGGCGAGAGGTCGTGCAGCAGGGTCTCGTCTTCTGTCAGCACGGCTTCGTTTACCAACAGGCTGTTCAGATCCTGTTCCAGGGTGGCGGCGTTGTTCAGAGCCTGCAGGGTCTTGGTGATTTCTTCCGCGGAGGCGCCGGTTTCCGTCAGGTGCTCCCGGGCGGCTTCGCGCAGCTGTTCGGCAGTGGCCTGCGGGCCGAGGGCCTGCAGTTTCTGCA
The DNA here is from genome assembly GCF_029537485.1 of Pseudomonas sp. GOM6. Classification (GTDB taxonomy): domain Bacteria; phylum Pseudomonadota; class Gammaproteobacteria; order Pseudomonadales; family Pseudomonadaceae; genus Aquipseudomonas. The sequence continues at coordinate 169,031 of NZ_JARPUS010000006.1, read as the reverse complement.
GCAGGGCGTCCTGTTGCGCCTGCCCGGCGGCGGGTGGCGTCTGCTCGCTGCTGGCGGCTACAGCAGATGCTGCTTCCGGTGTGGCCAGGGCAGCTTCCTCGGCGAAGGCGCCGAACGGCAGCAGCAAGCCCAGCAGGATGGCGGCGAGTGTCAGTCGAGGGGCGGGAGTGGGCTGGGCGCGGAGGGCGTTAGGGTTCATGCTGGCCGGACCTGGTAGTAGAGAGGCCTGTCCCGGGTTTGGGGCAGGTTGAAGGTGCGGCATTATTGCAATTAATTCTTGTTTATGAAAGTAACGATGTAACATTTTCACCGGTAGAGCTCCCTCGGAACAGGAACAACGATGACTCAACACTCTTTGCTGATCGCCGGTTGTGGCGATGTGGGCAGCCGGCTCGGTGAGCGCATGAGCGAGCTGGGCTGGCAGGTCTATGGCCTGCGCCGTGATGTATCCCACCTGCCGGCCACCATTGTGCCGGTGGCCGGCGACCTGCAGCAGCCAAGCTGCCCGGCGGCCTGGCCGCAGGGGCCGCTGGATTATCTGGTGTACTGCGCGGCAGCCAGCCAGCATGACGAGGCAGGCTATCGCCGTGCCTATGTCGACGGCTTGCGTCATGCGCTGGCCTGGCTGGCCGAGCATGGGCAGCGGCCGCGGCGCCTGGTGTTCGTCTCCAGTACGGGCGTGTATGCCCAGCAGGGTGGCGAGTGGGTGGACGAAACCTCACCAGCCACAGCCGAGAGCTATTCCGGACGGATCATGCGCGAAGCGGAGCAGGTGGCGCTGGACAGTTCCATACCGGCGACGCGGGTGCGCCTGGCCGGCATTTACGGGCCGGGCCGCGAATGGCTGCTGGGCCAGGTGCGCCAGGGTTTCCGCGTGGCAACCGAGCCGCCTTTGTATGGCAACCGCATCCATGCCGACGATGCCGCCGGCCTGCTGGGCTTTTTACTGCAGGCGGATGTGTCGGGGCATGTGTTGGAAGACTGTTATATCGGGGTGGATGACGAACCCGCGCCGCTGCATGAGGTGGTTGGCTGGCTGCGCGAGCAACTCGATGTCACGCATTGGGCCGAGCAGCAGAGCGTGCGGCGCGCCGGCAGCAAACGCTGCCTCAACGCGCGTGCCCGTGAACTGGGGTGGGCTCCTCGGTATCCGAGTTATCGCGAGGGGTATGCCGCCGTTCTGGCTGGACGGAGCTAGGCGGAGTGCTCTCCTGCGTCGGTGGGTGATAAAGAGGCATCACTGGGCCTATACTTGTTGTACATAAATGTGTTCTTGTACAACTTTGCTCGTTTCTGAGCTTCTGCCAGGTAGATGTCGTCATGAGCCAGTCCGCCTTCAATCTCGATGCCCATTACCGCAGAGCCGACCGCATCATGCTCGGCGTGCTCTGGCTGATGTTTCTTTATGCGCTCGGCCTGGCCGCCTGGCACGGTACCTGGGCGCAAGCACTGCTGGTCGGCGGTGGGACCGCGCTGGTGCTGACCCTGCTCAATGCGCTGGTCGGAGGCAGCCGCCTGATGCGCTGCTGCGTGGCGGTGGCGTTCATGGTGATGTCGGCGCTGCACATCAACCAGAGCGGCGGGGTGCTGGAGATGCACTTCGGCATCTTCGTGCTGCTGGCCTTCCTGGTCTATTACCGCGACTGGCTGCCCATCGTGATAGCAGCGGGTGTGATCGCCGTGCATCACCTGAGCTTCTTTGCCCTGCAGCAACAAGGTGTGGGTGTTTTTGTGGTGCCGCAGGGCAGCTGGGCGATCATCTTCCTGCATGCCTTCTACGTGGTGCTGGAGAGCGCCATCCTTATCTACCTGGCGCGTCAGGCCTATGCCGAGGCACGCGAGGGCGAGGCGCTGATGCAGGTGGTGGCGGGCATTACTGCGCAGGACGAACGCATCGACCTGCGCCTGCGGGCCCGGACCAGTGGGCCGGTGGTGGAGCGTTTCGATCACTTCCTCGCCCAACTGGAAGAGTTGGTGGCCGAGGTGCTGGCCGATACACAGGGGCTGGCCGCAACCGGCGACAGCCTAAGGCAGGCGACCCAGCACCTGCGCCAGGGCTCCTCGCTCCAGCTGGAAGAAATCTCGCACATGGCGGGCACTATGCAGGAAATGAGCACCGCCATCGATGCCGTCGCCAGCCACGCGCAACAGGCTGCCGGCGCGACGCAGGAGGCCACGGCCAAGGCTGTAGAGGGCCGCGCAGCGGTGACCCAGAGTGCCGGCGAGATCGCCAGCCTGGCCGAGCTGATCGACGGCACGGGTCAGGAGGTGCAGGCGCTGGCCGAACAGTCGCAGCAGATCGGCCGGGTGCTGGAGGTTATCCGCGCCATCGCCGAGCAGACCAACCTGCTGGCGCTCAATGCTGCCATCGAGGCGGCCCGGGCTGGCGAGCAGGGTCGCGGGTTCGCCGTGGTGGCCGACGAGGTGCGTAACCTGGCGCAGAAAACCGCCGCTTCCACCGCGGAAATTCAGGACATCATCGGCCGCCTGCAACAGAGCAGCCGTCAGGCTGCCAATGCCATGCAGGACAGCCAGCAGGCGGTGACGCGCTGCGTGGCTGACAGCCACCGCGCCGGCGAGTTGCTGCTGGCCATCGTCGCCGAAATCGAAGCCGTCAGCCAGATGAGTGGGCTGATCGCCGCGGCGACCCATGAGCAGGCCAGTGCCAGTGGTGAGGTCAGTCGCTACCTGGCTGGCGTACAGCAGGTGGCCGAGCGCAATGCCGAGAATGCCGAGGTGCTGGATGGCGACAGCCAGCGTCTGCGTGAACTGGCGCGCAAGCTGGGCGAGTTGAGCCGGCGCTTCGTGGTGGGTTAGGTGGCTGGTGCCGGTAGCTGGATGGCTGATTCGCCGGCAATCTGTCCCTGCGTGTCATAGCGCTGCTCGACCAGCGTCACGCCGCCGCCGCTATCGAGTAGCAGTGCGTTGCTGGAGCAGGTGCCGTAGCCGGGGCCGACGATGAACATGCTCGACAGCAGCTGTTCCCAGTCGAGGCCGATGCCGGTGTCCGGCAGCAGCGACCTTGGCGGTTGCTGGCGGTCACGCATCAGCGCCAGCAGCTGTTCTGGCTGTGGAGTGTTCAGGGCTGCCGCGAGTTTTTCGCTGGCGCGCAGCACCTTGGGCCAGGGCGTATCCAGCTCGGCGTTGGACAGGCCGTAGAGGCCGGCTTGCAGGCGTCTGGCCTGGCCTTCCTTGGAGTTGAAGTAATACAAGGCGTGACGATCACCGAGCAGTAGGTTGAAGCCGCTATACAGGCCGAGGCGCGGCTGCAGTTCGGCGAGGAAGGTCTCGGCATCCCGCTCACCACGCAGGAACTCGACCGCCAGTTCGCCCCGTGAGTGAAGCCCTTGGGCCTGATGCGGGTCGCGGATATTGGTCAGGGCGGCGAAGCGGCCCTTGCGATTCACCCCCAGCCAGGTGCCGCCGGCCTGCAGATCGCGGCCGGCGAACAGGCCGGGCATGTCCGACCATTCGCCGAGTGGCAGGCTGCTGCGGGCATAGAATTCGTCGCGGTTGGCGGCCAGTACCAGCGGCAGGGCGTGGTCAGGGCGCCAGGCGAAGACGATCAGGCACATGGGGGCTCCAGATCCGGCGGGCGTGAGCGCAGTCTAGCAACAAAGCTCCGACAGCCCGCGTCTGGCTGGAGGGCGGCCGGGGCATCCGCTACCATGCCGCTTCGCATTGGGAGACTGCATGGAATTCCTGCTCTACTTGCTGTTGGGCGCCGCGGCCGGCGTGTTGGCCGGGCTGTTCGGCGTCGGCGGCGGCATCATCATCGTGCCGGTGCTGGTGTTCAGCTTCACCGCCCAGGGTATCGACCCGGCGGTGCTGACCCATCTGGCCGTGGGCACCTCGTTGGCGACCATCGTCTTCACCTCGATCAATTCGGTGCTGGAGCACCAGCGCAAGGGCGCGGTGCTGTGGCCGATATTCGCCTGGATGACTCTCGGTATTCTCCTCGGCGCGGGCCTCGGTTCGCTCACCGCTGCGGCGATCAACGGCCCGTTGCTGCAGAAGATCATCGGCGTGTTCGCCATCGTCATCGCCATCCAGATGGGCCTGGAGCTGAAACCCAGGGCCAGCCGCGCTGTCCCAGGCAGGCTGGGGCTGACGGCCGCTGGCGGGCTGATCGGCTGGGCCTCGGCGATCTTCGGTATCGGCGGCGGCTCGCTGACCGTGCCGTTCCTGACCTGGCGCAGTGTGTCGATGCAGCAGGCGGTGGCCACGTCATCGGCCTGCGGCCTGCCCATCGCCGTGGCCAGCGCCCTGAGTTTCATGGTGATCGGTTGGCAGGAGCCTGGGTTGCCGTCGTGGAGCGTCGGTTTCGTCTACCTGCCGGCCATGGCCGGTATTGCCATCACCAGTATGTTCTTCGCCCGTTTCGGCGCGCGTCTGGCGCACAAACTGTCGCCACGCCTGCTCAAGCGCCTGTTTGCCCTGCTACTGCTGGTAGTGGGCGTGAATTTCCTGATCTGAGGAGTTTTGAATGCTGCCTTATCCGCAGATAAACCCGGTCGCGTTGGACCTTGGCGTGATCCAGATTCATTGGTATGGCCTGATGTACCTGGTGGGCATCGGTGGCGCCTGGTGGCTGGCCTCGCGGCGTCTGGCCCAGTTCGATGCCAGTTGGAGCAAGGAGAAGCTCTCCGACCTGGTGTTCTGGGTGGCGATGGGCGTGATCCTCGGCGGGCGCCTGGGCTATGTGCTGTTCTACGATCTCTCCGCCTATATCGCCGAGCCGCTGAAGATCCTGCGGGTGTGGGAAGGCGGCATGTCCTTCCACGGCGGCTTGATCGGCGTGATGCTGGCCACCTGGTGGTTCGGCCGGCGCAACGGCAAGCGCTTCTTCGAGCTGATGGACTTTATCGCGCCGCTGGTGCCGATCGGCCTGGGCGCCGGGCGCATCGGCAACTTCATCAACGCCGAGCTGTGGGGCAAGGCTACCGATGTGCCTTGGGCCATGGTCTTCCCCACCGACCCGCAGCAGCTGGCTCGCCACCCTTCGCAGCTGTACCAGTTCGCCCTGGAAGGCGTGGCCCTGTTCCTGATCCTCTGGGCCTACTCGCGCAAGCCGCGCCCGACCATGGCGGTGTCCGGCCTGTTCGCCGCCTGCTACGGGGTGTTCCGCTTTATCGTCGAGTTCGTCCGCGTGCCGGATGCCCAGCTCGGTTACCTGGCCTTCGGCTGGCTAACCATGGGCCAGGTGCTGTGCGTGCCGATGATCCTCGGCGGCATTGGCCTGATGGTCTGGGCCTACCGCCGCCAGGCGGCGGCCTGAAACCGGCCCGACTTGGTTAGAATTCGCGTTTTGCCCGGGCGCCACGGCGCCCGTGACCCTTCAGCGGAGCTGAGATGAAACAGTACCTCGACCTGATGCGCCTGGTGCGCGAGACCGGCACCTTCAAGAGCGACCGCACCGGCACCGGCACCTACTCGGTGTTCGGCCACCAGATGCGCTTCAACCTGGCCGACGGCTTCCCGCTGGTGACCACCAAGAAGTGCCACCTGAAGTCGATCATTCACGAGCTGCTGTGGTTCCTCCAGGGCGACACCAACATCAAGTACCTGAAGGACAACGGTGTGCGCATCTGGGACGAGTGGGCCGACGAGAACGGCGACCTCGGCCCGGTGTACGGCTACCAGTGGCGCAGCTGGCCGGCGCCGAACGGCGAGTCGATCGACCAGATCAGCAAGCTGATCGCGATGATCAAGACCAACCCGGACTCGCGCCGCCTGATCGTCTCCGCCTGGAACCCGGCGCTGGTCGACCAGATGGCCCTGCCGCCGTGCCACACCCTGTTCCAGTTCTACGTCGCCGAGGGCCGCCTGAGCTGCCAGCTGTACCAGCGCTCGGCCGACATCTTCCTCGGCGTGCCGTTCAACATCGCCAGCTACGCCCTGCTGACCCTGATGATCGCCCAGGTCTGCGACCTCGAACCGGGCGACTTCGTCTGGACCGGCGGCGACTGCCATCTGTACGCCAACCACATCGAGCAGGCCGACCTGCAGTTGACCCGCGAGCCGCTGCCGCTGCCGACCATGCGCCTCAACCCGGAAGTGAAGGACCTGTTCGCCTTCACGTTCGAGGACTTCGAGCTGCAAAACTACCAGGCCCACCCGCACATTCCTGCGCCGGTCGCGGTGTAGGCCTCAGCGGCGGCGTCTGGCCGCCGGCTAACCGGCCAGCCCGGCCGCCAGGTGGTCGATCAGCACCCGCAGCTTCGGTGGCAGGTGGCGGTTGGACGGGTACAGTGCCCAGGCCGTGCCGTGGTAGGCGCCGGTGTAGCGCCAGTCGCCGAGCACCTGCAGCAGCCGGCCATCGGCCAGCGCCTCGGCGGCGGTGAAGCTGGGCAGGCAGGCGATGCCCAGGTGATTGAGCGCGCCGTTGAGGCGCACTTCGCTGTGGTTGCTGGCGAAGCGGCCGCGCACGGCCACCGTGCATTGTTCGCCGGCCTTGGCGAAGTGCCAGCGTTGGTCGTCGGCGCGCTCGTCCAGGTACAGGCAGGCATGCCGCACCAGCTCCTGCGGGTGTTGCGGCGTACCCTGGTCGGCCAGGTATTGCGGCGTGGCGCACAGCACATGCTCGACCTGGCACAAGGGCCGGCCGGCCATCAGCTCCGGCGGCTGCTCGGTGATGCGGATGATCAGGTCGAAGCCCTCGGCGACCGGGTCTGGGCTGCGGTCGCTGAGGTTCAGGCTGACATCCACTTCCGGATATTTCGCCAAAAAATCCGCCATCAGCGGCGCGACCAGGTACTTGCCGAAGGCCTTGGGCACCGACAGGCGCACCTGGCCACGGGCCGCGCTCATCAGTCGTTCGCCCACCGCCACAGCCGCCTCGGCGGCGCCGAGCATCTCCCGGCAGCGCTCGAACACCTCGCTACCGGCTTCGGTCAGGCGCAGGCGGCGGGTCGTGCGCTCCAGCAGGCGCAGGCCCAGCGCCGCCTCCAGTTGAGCGAGCTGGCGACTCAGCGCCGAGCCGCTGGTGTTTAGCTGGCGCGCCGCGGCGGAGAAACTGCCGCACTCCACCACGCGGACGAAGCTGGCCATCAGTGGCAGCAGGTTATTCATGCTCATAGGGAACGAGTCTCGTGCTGGATGAGCTGATTATCGCGATGAGGTTGGCAATGGACAATCGCCGCATTCCCATCGCGAGCCGCCGCCATGACCAGCCTGATCGCCACCCATCGTTCCCGCCTGCTGCATGGCAGCGACCTGCTCCTGCTGCTGGTGGCGCTGGTGTGGGGCACCAGCTACGGCGTGGCCAAGCAGGCGCTGCTGTTTTACCCGGTGCTGGGCTTCCTCGCCGTGCGCTTCTGCATCACCTTCCTGCTGCTGGCGCCGCAGCTGCGCGGCGAAGGCCGTCGCGCCTGGGCGCCCGGCCTGCCGTTGGGCGTGGCGCTGCTGGCGATCTTCCTCTGCGAGACCTACGGCGTGCAGCTGACCACCGCGAGCAATGCCGCCTTCCTGATCAGCCTGTGCGTGGTGCTGACGCCCTTCGTTGAGTGGCTGATGCTCGGCCAGCGCCCGGATGCACGCCTGCTGCCGGCGGTGGCGCTGTCGCTGCTCGGCACCTGGCTGCTCAGCGGCGGCGTCGACCTCGATTTCGGCCTGGGTGACGGCCTGATGCTGGCTGCGGCGCTGCTGCGCGCCTTCCAGGTGTGCCTGACCCGCCGCCTCACCGCCGACCGCGAGGTGCCGCCGCTGGCGCTGACCGCCGTGCAGTCCGCGGTGATCGGCTTCGGTTGCCTGCTGCTCGGCGCGCTGCTGTTGCCCGATGGTCTGCCGCCGCTGCCCAGCGCTCCGGCATTCTGGGTCGGCAGCCTGTACCTGGTGTTGTTCGCCACCCTGTTCGCCTTCTACGTGCAGAACTGGGCACTGAGCCGCAGCAGCCCGACCCGGGTCAGCCTGCTGATGGGCAGCGAGCCATTGTTCGGCGCGCTGTTCGCGGTGCTCTGGCTGAGCGAGGAGCTGAGCCTGCAGGCCTGGGTCGGCGGGCTGCTGATCGTCGCCGCCACGCTGTGGACCAGCCTGTCACGGCGCTGACAACTCGCGGCCCAGTGCCGCGACCTGTTCGCGCCGCTCCGCCTGCTCCAGCCTGGCGCCCGGATTGAGCGACGACCACTCGGGATGGGCGCGGGCTTTGCGTAGGGCTTCGGGCAGCTTGGCCTCATGCCAGCTGTCGTCATGCGGTGCGGCGAGCTGGATGGCACTGGTCGCGGCATGGCCACGTGCAGCCAGTGCCACCAGCAACTGGCGCTGGCGCAGGGCGAGCAGGCGCAGCACATTGTCGTCCACCGTCAGCTCGCGTTGACCCTTGAGCTTGCCGAGCAGGCGATGGCCATAGTTGCGTGCGGTCTGCAGACCGCCGCCGGCCAGTGCGCCAACCAGCGCGGCGGCGCCGAGGGTGATGCCGCCGACCAGCAGGTCGATGCCGACCCCGGTGGCAGCGCCGGCGGCCATGCCACCGCCGACCTTCACGCCCAGTTGGCGCAGGGTTTCCGGGTTGAACAGATCGTCGCCCCAGCGCCCGTCAGTAAGTGGCAGATCGTTGGTGCGGGCGTCGTCCGCGCGGAAGGCGTACAGGCGCAGCAGGGCCTCGACGCACCGTTGTTCGCGCTGGCGTACGGCCTGGTGCAGGGCGGCGATCTCGCTCTGTTCGATCTGCGGCTGGCTGGCCACGCTGCGGCGGCAGGCGGCGCAGTCGATCAGCAGTTCGGCGATCAGCCGCGCGCCGGTCTGGCGGCGGGCCTCGGCCTGGCTCTCGTGGTCGGCGATCAGGCGGTTCAGTTGCGGACGCGCCGCCTCGATCAACAGCGCCAGGCTCTCGTACAGGCGCCGTTCGCCGTCCAGCGGCGGCGCCACGGTGTCGAAGGCCACCCGTGCGTGCAGGCCGAGGCGGGCCAGGGCGTCGCGCCACTCGGCCTCGCGGCGCTGTTCGCTGGCGCTGAAGTTGAGCACCGGCAGTAGCGGCTTGCCGCAGCCGGCGAGTACCGCCAGTTCATCCTTGTACTTGGCCAGCACCGGTTCGCGGGCGTCGATCACGTAGAGGCCGGCATCACTGGCCAGCAGCTGGCGCAGCACCTTGGCCTCCTGCTCGAAACGTTGGCGCGCTTCGGCGCCGTCGAGGAAGCGTGCGGTGCGCGCCGGGCCGTCGAGGCGCTCGCCGGGGCGCTCCAGCTGCTCCAGATGGTCGAGCAGGGCGATGGCGTCCTCCAGGCCGGGGGTGTCGTACAGCTCCAGTAGCGGTTCGCCGGCCACCAGCAGACGGGCGCCCTCGACATGCCGGGTGGTGCTGGGCCGGTGCGATACCTCGCCGAAGCTGACATCGCGCAGCAGGGTGCGTAGCAGCGAGGTTTTGCCGACATTGGTGTGGCCGACCACGGCCAGCTTGAGGGGCTTAGTCATGGCCGCTCTCCAGCCAGGCCAGTGGGGAGCTGTCGCTGCAGGCTAGCTCAAGGCGCTGCAACGCCTCGTGCCAGTCGCCCAGGCGCTGGCCATCGAGCGCCTCACCTGGTGGCGGCGGCAACAGCCAGATGCGCGTGGCGGCGGCCGTACGCGACAGCTCGCCGAGTAGGGCCAGGGTGCCGCGGTCCGGCGAGCGGCGCGGGTCGACGGCCACCGCCAGGCGCGCCGGCGGGAAGCGGGTCAGCTGGTCGAGCAGGTGGCGGCGCTGTTCGCGGCTGTCGAGCACGCCGGCATCGGCCACGGCCTTGGGCAGGGCGGGCGGCCAGGGGCGGCTGTCGTCCAGCTCCACCGCGACCAGCAAGGCGCCGTCGGTAGCCAGGTCGGTGCTGCCTGCCTGGGACTGGTGCAACGCTCCCGGTGCCCTATCGACGATCCCCAGGTGTTCGCTGGGCGGCTGCAGCCGTTCGGCCAGCAGCCGATAGCTGCTCTGCTGTAGATCCAGTTCCAGACGTGCCACCCCGTGGCGCCAGCAACCCAGGCACAGCAGCAGAAGCAGGGCGCGCGGCAGCAGGCCGAATACCAGCAGCACGCCGAGCAGCCAGCCGGCCCAGGCGTGGCGAGCGGCCTCGTCGCTCAGTGCCGCCGCGCCGCTGGCACGAATGGTCTCGACATCGGGCAGCGGGAAGCCGAGCAGGCTGGGCAGTGTGCCGAGCAGGTGGGTGAGGGCGACGAAGGTGTCGGCCGAGAGCAGGGTGGTTTCCCAGACGAAGCCATAGCGCTGGGTACTGAGCAGCAGGATCAGCATCAGTAGCGCGGCCAGCAGGATGACCAGCCACAGACCATGGACCAGGGCACCGAACAGCCAGCGGTTGAGGCGCCGGCGCTGCAGCAGCAGGATCAATGCCGGCCCGAGCTGGGCGGCTGCGGCGTCGCGCGCCAGCGTCTCGCTGAGCCACAGCCACAGGCGACCGAGCGCGGCCTGGTGCTCGCCGCTGAACGCCAGGCCGAGCAGCCAGGCGCCGAGGGTCAGCAGGTGCAGGCCGAGCAGGCTGCCTAGGGCCCAGTACAGGTTCACCGGGCGGCTGCCGTCGCCCAGCGCCGCCAGGGCCAGGCCGGCGCCGCTGAGCAGGGCCGCCACCAGCAGCGCGAGCAGCGCCAGGCGCGCGCCCTGCAGCCAGTGCTGCAGGGCCTGGTGCTGACCGTCGCGCTCGGCGAGGAACAGGGCGCGGGCTTCGATGCGCTTGCCCAGGTCGCGGTCGGCCTGGCGTGCCAGGCGGTTGGCCTCGGCGTCTTCCAGGGGGCCGGCGTGCTCTTCGCGCAGGCGGATGGCTTCGCACAGCCAGAGCCGTTGCAGGTGCGTGCGGGGATGCTCAGGTCGGTCGGTCACGCGGCATTCCGTTTGCGGGCTGAAGGGCAAGCATAACCGCTCCCTCAAGCATCGGAAAAATCCCGGTTGTGAGCGGGTATTGGCTGCGGCTAGGCTGCAGCAAAGCAATAACAAGAGTGTTGCCATGAAGCTGCCCTCCATTGTCTGGGCCAATCAGGATTCGCCGTATCTGCTGCAGTACCGCGACGGTTTTCGCCTGTTGCGTTTCAGCGATGGCCTGGAGCCGAGTTTTCGCCGCTATCACGGCGAGGTGTTCCTGGGGCGCATGCGCTGGGGGCTGCTGATCGCAGCGCTGCTATTCCTGCTGTTTGCCGGCCTGGACGCGCTCAGCCTGCCGGAGTCGGTACGCCGGCAAACCCTGTTCATCCGCCTCGGGCTGATCGTGCCGATGCTGCTACTGGCCTGGCTGGCAACCTTCAGCCGGCTGTTGCGCGGCTCGCTGCAACTGATCAGTGGGGCCTGCTCGCTGTCCTGCGGCCTGGGTATCGTCGGCATCATCTGGGTGGCGCGGGTGCATGAGTTCCCGTTGCCCTATGAGGGCATCATCCTGGCCACGGTGTTCTTCTACTTTCTCACCGGTTTGCGCCTGCTGGCGGCTGCGCTGTGCGGCTGGCTGACCTTCCTCGGCTATCTGCTGGTCGAAGTGAGCACCGGTTTGCCCGGCGCTGTGCTGCTGTACAACCTGTTCTTTCTGGCGACGGCGAACGTGATCGGTTCGGTCGGCGGCTACTTCCTCGAATACGCCGCGCGGCAGAACTTCCTGGCCCAGGGCTTGCTGCAGGAGGTGGCAGAGAAGGACGCGTTGACGGGCCTGTTCAATCGCCGGGCGTTTGCCGAACGGGCCGAGGCGGCCTGGCGCCAGGCCCAGCGCGATCAACAACCGGTGGCGGTGGCGATGCTCGATGTGGATTTCTTCAAACGCTTCAACGACCTCTACGGCCATGCTGCCGGCGACGAGGCGTTGCGCGCGGTGGCGCAGGTGCTCGGCCGCTATGCCCGTCGCCCGCTGGACGTGGTGGCACGCTACGGCGGCGAAGAGTTCGTCGGCTTCTGGTACGGGCTGGGCGAGGCCGACATCCAGCAGATCCTGGAGGAGGCGCGTGGCGAGGTGGAGCGGCTCGGCGTGGCTCATGCCCGGTCTGACGTGGCGCAGGTTCTGACCCTCAGCATCGGCCTGGCCTGGCAGCTACCGCAGGCGCACCAGAGCCTGGCCGACGCCCTGCGCCTGGCGGATGTGGCGCTGTACCTGGCCAAGGAGCAGGGGCGCAACCGGCTGGTCGGCAAGCGGCCGGGCAGTAGCCAAGTGGCCTGAAGGCTGGCCAGCCGGTATCCTCGCTGCCATGGAAACGACACTGCCCCTCTGCCTGATCGCCGCCCTCGCCGAAAACCGCGTGATTGGCCGCGACAACCAACTGCCCTGGCACCTGCCGGCGGATCTCAAGCACTTCAAGGCCAAGACCCTCGGCAAGCCGATCATCATGGGCCGCAAGACCTGGGACTCGCTCGGCCGGCCTCTGCCGGGTCGGCTCAACCTGGTTGTCAGCCGCCAGGCCGGGTTGCAACTGGAAGGCGCCGAGGTCTTCCCGAGCCTGGATGCCGCCATCGCCCGCGCCGATGAGTGGGCGCGGGCAGAGGGTGTCGACGAGCTAATGCTGATCGGCGGCGCCCAGCTCTACCAGCAAGGCCTGGCTCAGGCGAAACGCCTGTACCTGACCCGCGTGGCGCTGCAGCCGGAAGGCGATGCCTGGTTCCCGGCCTTCGCCGAGGACGACTGGCTGCGCAGCGAGCGTGAAGAGCACGCCGCCGTCGAGAACAGCCCCGCCTATTGCTTCGAGACCTGGCAGCGTCGCTAGGGCTTTCTCCAGCGTTATTGATCGAGGTCGCCTTCGTTCGAAGGCGACGCTCTATGCTTGCGTCTTCTCCCGACAGGTTTCGCCCATGACTGACAACACCGCCGAGCCCGCGCAGACGGAAACGGTCGCCGCCATCTTCGTTCGCCACCCGCTGTGGGAGGATGCCCTGGCGCTGCTGTTCGGCACTGCGTTGGTGGCTCTCGGGATCGCCTTCTACAGCCACGCCGGGCTGCTCACCGGCGGCACCGTGGGCATCGCCTTTCTGGCCAAGTACCTGGCCGGTTGGTCCTTCGGCCTGGTGTTCTGCCTGGTCAACCTGCCGTTCTACCTGCTCGGTATCTGGCGCCTGGGCTGGGGCTTCACCCTGCGCACCGGCTGCGCGGTGCTGCTGGTGTCGCTGCTGGCCGAACTAACGCCGGGCTGGGTGGCCTTCACCCACCTCAACGTGCTCTACGCCGCGCTGTTCGGCGGCGCGGCTATGGGCCTCGGGCTGCTCATGCTGTTCCGCCACAAGGCCAGCCTGGGCGGGGTGAACATCCTCGCCCTGTTCCTCCAGGAGCGCTTCGGCTTGCGTGCTGGCGCAGTGCAGATGGGCATCGATGCCGTCATCGTCCTCGGCGCGATCTTCGTGGTCACGCCGGACAAGGTGGTCCTGTCGGTGCTTGGTGCGGTGGTGCTCAACCTGGTGCTGGCGCTCAATCACCGCAGTGATCGCTACGTCGGGGTGAGCTGACCCGGCTGGGGCTGCAGCTCGACCAGCTCGGCGCGCGGCTCGCCGTCCTCGATATGCAGCAGGCCGACGCAGATCGGCAACTTGAAGCGCCGCGGCCCGGCGCTGCCAGGGTTAACCCACAGGCGCCCGTCGCGCTGCTCGATCAGCGGCTTGTGCGAATGCCCGGTGATCACCACCCGCACGCTCTCTGGTAGCTGCGCCGGTACATGCGCCAGCTCATGCACCAGATACAGGCCGAAACCACCCAGCTGTAGCTCTACCTGCTGCGGCAGTCCGGCGGCCCAATCCAGCCCCTCGTCGTTGTTGCCGCGCACCACGCATAGCGGGGCGATCTGGCGCAATGCGTCGAGAATCTCCGGCTTGCCGATATCACCGGCATGCAGGATGTGCGCGCAACCGGCCAGCGCCGCCAACGCTTCGGGGCGCAGCAGACCGTGGGTATCGCTGATCAGGCCGATGCGCATAGCGTCCTCCACAAATGAGAAAGCCCGGCACTGGGCCGGGCTTTCTAGGCTAACGCAGGGCTCAGCCGAGCAGCGACTTGTCGCGCACCGCACCCTTGTCGGCGCTGGTGGCCAGCAGGGCGTAGGCCTTGAGGGCGGTGGTCACCTTGCGCGCACGCGGGGCGACCGGCTTCCAGCCTTTCTTGTCCTGCTCGGCGCGGCGCACAGCCAGCTCTTCATCGCTCACCAGCAGGTTGATGCTGCGGTTGGGGATGTCGATCAGCACCTTGTCGCCGTCGCGTACCAGGCCGATGGCGCCGCCGGCGGCGGCTTCCGGCGAGGCGTGGCCGATGGACAGGCCCGAGGTGCCGCCGGAGAAGCGGCCGTCGGTGAGCAGGGCGCACTGCTTGCCCAGGCCCTTGGACTTCAGGTAACTGGTCGGGTAGAGCATTTCCTGCATGCCCGGACCGCCTTTCGGGCCTTCGTAGCGAATGATCACGATATCGCCAGGCTTCACTTCGTCGGCGAGGATGCCCTTCACGGCGCTGTCCTGGCTTTCGAAGATCTTGGCGTTGCCTTCGAACACGTGGATCGACTCGTCGACGCCGGCAGTCTTCACCACGCAGCCGTCGAGGGCGATGTTGCCGTACAGCACGGCCAGGCCGCCCTCCTGCGAGTAGGCGTGCTCGACCGAGCGAATGCAGCCGTTTTCACGGTCGTCGTCCAGGGTGTCCCAGCGGGTGCTCTGGCTGAAGGCGGTCTGGGTCGGGATGCCGGCCGGGCCTGCCTTGAAGAAGGTGTGCACCTTCTCGTCTTTGGTCTGGGTGATGTCCCACTCGGCGATGGCGTCGGCCATGCTCGGGCTGTGCACGGTCGGCACGTCGGTGTGCAGCAGGCCGCCACGGGCCAGCTCGCCGAGGATGGAGAAGATGCCGCCGGCGCGGTGCACGTCTTCCATGTGGTACTTCTGGATGTTCGGCGCGACCTTGCACAGCTGCGGCACCTTGCGCGACAGGCGGTCGATGTCGCGCAGGTCGAAGGCCAGCTCGGCCTCCTGGGCGGCGGCCAGCAGGTGCAGGATGGTGTTGGTCGAGCCGCCCATGGCGATGTCCAGGGTCATGGCGTTCTCGAACGCCTTGAAGCTGGCGACATTGCGCGGCAGTACCGACTCGTCGCCCTCGCCGTAGTAGCGCTGGCACAGCTCGACGGCCAGGCGGCCGGCGCGCAGGAACAGCTGCTCGCGGTCGCTGTGGGTGGCCAGGGTCGAACCGTTGCCCGGCAGGGACAGGCCGAGGGCTTCGGTCAGGCAGTTCATCGAGTTGGCGGTGAACATGCCGGAGCAGCTGCCGCAGGTCGGGCAGGCGCTGCGCTCGTACTCGGCGACTTTCTCGTCGGAGCAGGAGTCGTCGGCGGCGACGACCATGGCGTCGACCAGGTCCAGGCCGTGGTTGGCCAGCTTGGTCTTGCCGGCTTCCATCGGCCCGCCGGAGACGAACACCACTGGGATGTTCAGGCGCAGGGCGGCCATCAGCATGCCGGGGGTGATTTTGTCGCAGTTGGAGATGCAGACGATGGCGTCGGCGCAGTGGGCGTTGACCATGTACTCCACGGAGTCGGCGATGATCTCGCGGCTCGGCAGCGAATAGAGCATGCCGTCGTGGCCCATGGCGATGCCGTCGTCGACGGCGATGGTGTTGAACTCCTTGGCCACGCCGCCGTGCTTCTCGATCTCGCGGGCGACCAGCTGGCCGAGGTCCTTCAGGTGCACGTGGCCGGGCACGAATTGGGTGAAGGAGTTGGCGATGGCGATGATCGGTTTCTTGAAGTCTTCGTCCTTCATCCCGGTGGCGCGCCACAGGGCGCGGGCGCCGGCCATGTTGCGGCCGTGGGTGGAGGTCTTCGAGCGATAGTCAGGCATGACGGTTCCTGCGGCTGAATCAGGTGATGTGCGTATGGTGAGCGTCGACTGGACCGGATGCAAACGGCAGATGGCCGTACGTTCGGATGGGGCCGCAGGACGAAACGGGGTCGCCGCTCGTTCGGCCCGGGCTCACGGGCCCGCCGGGGGATGGTTGGCGAGGAATGGCTCGATTCTACGCCGCCCGCCGCTGTCTGGGAAAGGCTGGCGCTGCGCGGGCGGTCAGGTGATATGCCTTCAGTCAGCCTCCAGGGCTCGTGCTTTGGTGCGGTACCGCCGGTCGGCTTTCACCATTCGGGCGATTGTTGGGGTGACTGGATGGTCACGTAGGGTGCATGCCGGCGTGCCAGGGTGGGCGCGCCGAACGCCAGCGTGTTTCAGGGATGAGTGCAGTGCAGCCTAGTCCGATGACGTGGGTCGGGAGGGCCGTGGCGACTCCTGATCAACAACAAGAACAATGAGGACACCCTGCAATGCTCAACCGCAAATTTGGCCTCGCGGCCGCCCTTGCCTTCGCGTCCAGCTCTGCTATCGCAGCGCTGCCGGATACGCCCGGTACGCCGTTCCCGGCGGTTTCCAGCTTCGACAACAGTGGCCCCTATGCCACGACCAACCAGAGCGAAGGCCCCGGCTGTCGCATCTATCGTCCCAGCAACCTGGGGCAGAATGGTGTGCGCCATCCGATCATCCTGTGGGGTAACGGCACCGGTGCCACGCCTGCGACCTACGGGGCTTTGCTGACGCACTGGGCCAGCCATGGTTTTGTGGTGGCGGCTGCAGATACTTCCGATGCCGGTACCGGCCAGGAAATGCTCGCCTGCCTGACCTACCTGGTGCAGGCCAACAGCAGCAGCTACGGCACCTATGCCGGCAAGCTCAACGCCGGTCGTGTCGGTACTTCGGGTCACTCCCAAGGTGGCGGCGGTTCGATCATGGCGGGCCAGGACGACCGCGTGCGTACCACGGCACCGATTCAGCCCTACACCTTGGGTCTGGGCCACAACAGTGCCTCGCAGAGCAGGCAGAAAGGGCCGATGTTCCTTATGTCGGGAGGTGGCGATACGCTGGCCATTCCCTACCTGAATGCCCAGCCGGTATACAACCGCATCAATCAGCCGATCTTCTGGGGTGAGCGCCGCTACGTCAGCCACTTCGAGCCGGTGGGTGACGGTGGCGCCTACCGTGGGCCTTCCACGGCCTGGTTCCGCTACCAGCTGATGAATGACGCGAACGCCAGCAGCACCTTCAACGGCACTTTCTGTCGCCTGTGTACCAGCACGCTCTGGTCCGTGAAGCGCAAGGGCTTCTGACGGGGTTATGCCTGGGCCCCGTCCGCTGGTGCGAGCGGGGCTTTTCATTATCATCGGGAGATCACGTAGGCGCGGCTTTAGCCGCGATGGGGCATTGCAAAAGCATCGCGGCTAAAGCCGCTCCCACGGATCAGTGCCTGGACTCAGCTGTTGGGCAGCAGGCGCACAGTCAGGCTCTTGATGTAGCGGGTCTCGGCGATGGCCGGGTGCACCGGGTGGTCCGGGCCCTGGGCGCCACGCTCGAGCAGCTGGATATTGCGGTCGAGGTGTCGGGCGCTGGTCAGCAGAATGTTCTGCAGGTGGTCTTCTTCCAGGTGCATGGAGCAGCTGGCACTGACCAGGATGCCGTCCTTGTTGAGCATGCGCATGGCGGTTTCGTTGAGGCGGCGGTAGGCGGCCTCGCCGTTCTTGATGTCCTTCTTGCGTTTGATGAAGGCGGGCGGGTCAGCCACGATCACGTCGAAGCGCTCCTCGGCGCCTTTCAGTTCTCTCAGCGCGGCGAATACGTCGCCTTCCACACAGGTGACTTTCTCGGCAACACCGTTAAGGGTGGCGTTGCGCTCGACACCATCGAGGGCGAAGCCGGAGGCATCCACGCAGAACACTTCGCTGGCGCCAAAGGCCGCGGCCTGTACGCCCCAGCCGCCGATGTAGCTGAACAGGTCGAGCACGCGCTTGCCCTTCACATAGGGCGCCAGGCGCGCGCGGTTCATGCGGTGATCGTAGAACCAGCCGGTCTTCTGGCCTTCCAGTACCGGGGCCTGGAATTGCACGCCATTCTCTTCCAGGTCCACCCACTCCGGCACCACGCCGAAGGCGGTATCGACGTAGCGCTCCAGGCCTTCGGCGTCACGGGCGCTGGAGTCGTTCTTGAACAGGATGCCGCGTGGCTTGAGCACCTGCACCAGGGCCTCGATCACGGCGTCCTTGGCGCGCTCCATGGCAGCGGAAGCCAGTTGCACCACCAGGTGATCGCCGAAGCGGTCGACCACCAGGCCCGGCAGCAGGTCGGAATCGCCGTACACCAGGCGGTAGAAGGGCTTGTCGAACAGGCGTTCGCGCAGGCTCAGGGCGACGTTGAGGCGGTGTACCAGCAGGGACTTGTCCAGCACGTGCTTGGTGTCGCGCGACAGCAGGCGGGCGCAGATCAGGTTGTTCGGGCTCATCGCCACGATGCCCAGCGACTTGCCGCCAGCGGCTTCGAGAATGGCCTGGTCGCCCGGCTGGAACAGGTTCAGCGGGGTGGCGGCGACATCGATCTCGTTGCTGTAGACCCAAAGGTGACCCGCGCGCAGGCGGCGATCGGCGTTGGCTTTGAGGCGCAGGCTGGGCAGGGACATGGGGCTACTCCGGCAAAAAGAGCGGAAGTATAGCCGTTCACGAGAGGGCGCGGCGTTTACAAAAGTTGGCTGCAGAGTCGAGATTGCTTTGGCTAAACTGTGACCCATCTCCTATTCCTCTCTCGTTGCCGCAGTCATGGCTCAAGAACTCTCCGCCGAACAGATCCGCCAGGTGCTGCAGGGCATCAGCGTGCCGCCTCAACCGCAGATCATGGTCGACCTGCAGATGGAGCAGTTCCTGCCCAACCCGGACCTGAAGACCATCGCCAAG
Organism: Pseudomonas sp. GOM6; assembly: GCF_029537485.1. Lineage (GTDB taxonomy): Bacteria > Pseudomonadota > Gammaproteobacteria > Pseudomonadales > Pseudomonadaceae > Aquipseudomonas. The sequence continues at coordinate 150,368 of NZ_JARPUS010000006.1, read as the reverse complement.
CTGATCAGCCAGGACCCCGGTCTGTCCGGCGCGTTGCTGAAGATCGTCAACTCGCCGCACTTCGGCCTGGCCAACCGCATCGCCTCGATCCAGCAGGCGGTCAACCTGCTCGGTTGCGACACGGTGATCAACCTGATCAATGCCCAGTCGATCAAGGGTGAGCTGACCGACGAAGCCATCGTCACCCTCAACCGCTTCTGGGATACCGCCCAGGACGTGGCCAACACCTGCCTGACCCTAGCCAAGCGCATCGGCTACCAGTCGCCGGACGAGGCCTACACCCTGGGCCTGTTCCACAACTGCGGCATCCCGCTGATGCTCAAGCGCTTCCCCAACTACATGACGGTGCTGGAAGAGGCCTACTACAACGCCGGCAGCGAGCGCCGCGTGGTGGACACCGAGAACCGCCTGCTCAATACCAACCACGCGGTGGTCGGCTACTTCACCGCCAAGTCGTGGAACCTGCCGCTGCACCTGTGCGAGGCGATTGCCAACCACCACAACGCGTTGTCCTTCTTCGAGGAAGAAGGCGGCCGCGACGCCCAGCTGAAGACGCTGATGGCCATCCTCAAGATGGCTGAGCACATCTGCTCCAGCTACAAAGTGCTGGGCAACCAGGAAGACGATCACGAGTGGGCCAGCATCCAGCAGCTGGTGCTGGAGTACGTGGGGCTGTCCGAGTACGACTTCGAGAACCTGCGCGAAAGCATCCGCGAGCTGGGCGTGGCCTGATTTCCTGCTCGCCAGCTTCCTGCTAGGGTGGCGGCTGCTCCGTAGTGCCCCGAGTTTTCCATGCCTGAACTACCCGAAGTCGAAACCACCCGTCGTGGCATCGCTCCTCATCTTGAAGGCCAGCGCGTCAGCCGTGTGCTGGTGCGCGAGCGCCGCCTGCGCTGGCCGATTCCCGAAGACCTCGACGTGCGCCTGTCCGGCCAGCGCATCGAGTGTGTTGAGCGGCGCGCCAAGTACCTGCTGATCAAGGCCGAAAGCGGCACGCTGATCGGCCATCTGGGCATGTCCGGCAACCTGCGCCTGGTGCCGGTGGGTACACCCGCGGCCAAGCATGAGCATGTCGATATCGAACTGGAGTCGGGGCTGGCGCTGCGCTACACCGACCCGCGGCGCTTCGGTGCGCTGTTGTGGAGCGATGATCCGCTCAACCATGAACTGCTGCTCAAGCTGGGCCCGGAGCCACTCACCGACCTGTTCGATGGCGAGCGCCTGTACCAGCTGTCACGCGGTCGCAGCATGGCGGTTAAGCCGTTCATCATGGATAACGCGGTGGTCGTGGGTGTGGGCAACATCTACGCCACGGAAGCCCTGTTCTCCGCCGGTATCGACCCGCGGCGCGCCGCCGGCTCCATTTCCCGTGCGCGTTATATGGCGCTGGCGCTGGAGATCAAGCGCATCCTGGCTCATGCCATCGAGCGTGGCGGCACGACCCTTCGCGATTTCATCGGCGGCGACGGCCAGCCCGGCTATTTCCAGCAGGAGCTGTTCGCCTACGGTCGTGGCGGCCAGTTCTGCAAGGTGTGCGGCAGCACGCTACGTGAGGTGAAGCTGGGCCAGCGCGCCAGCGTGTACTGCCCGAAATGCCAGCGTTGAACGCAGTCAGAATAACGGCCGAGAACAATAACAAGAGGTAATAGATGTCCGGCAACTACCTGCCGCCCAATCCGTTCGCTGCGTGGTTGGGGCGAACCGTACTGCGCCTTCTGGGGTGGCGCATCGAAGGTGAACTGCCCAGGCTCGACAAGTTCGTTGCCATCGGTGCTCACCACACCTCCAACTGGGACTTCGTGATTTTCATCGCCCTAAAGTTCGTGCTGCGCCTGAATGCGCGCTGGTTCGGCAAGCACAGCATCTTCCGCTGGCCGTTCGCCGGACTGATGCGCAGCTGGGGCGGCATCCCTATCCAGCGCCATTTGAGTCTGAACATGGTGGAGCAGGCGATTCAGGGCTTTCGCGACAACCCTGAATTCATTCTGGTGCTGTCGCCGGAGGGCACGCGCAAGAAGGTGGAACGTTGGAAGATGGGCTTCTATCACATCGCCGTGGGGGCCGGTGTACCCATCGTGCCGGGGGCGCTGGACTTTGCCAATCGGCGGGTGGTCATTGGTTCTCCGTTTTATCCCAGCGGGGATGCGGAAGCAGATCTGCGTGCCCTGTTGGCATTTTTCCGGCCCTTTGTTCCGAAGAAGCCGCAGTTCGCATTCCACGGCGATTGACGGCGTTCACGCTGACAATTGCGTAGGCGCTGTTATAGTTAGCCGTACGCTCTGCCATAACTACACATAATGAAGGACTGCGCCATGAACCTGTTTCGCACCACCGCCGCTGTCTTGGCTCTGACCACTGGCCTGCTGGCACTGCCGGCGCAGGCGGACGTGGCTCAGCAGAATGTCAGTGGTGATCCGACCTACACCGTCGAAGCCCCACCGGCCTATGCCATGGTCGGTGACCTGGTTATCGCCCGCCCGCTGCTGATCGCCGGCACCATCATCGGCGCCGGTGTATTCCTCGTCAGCCTGCCGTTCACCGCATTGGGTGGCAACGTCAAGGAAGCCGGCGAAGCGCTGGTGGTCGAGCCGGGCATGGCCGCTTTCGTGCGTTGCCTGGGCTGCACCGAGAGCGGCTACAAGAAGGACTGATTCTTCTCCCCGCATGTAACCAAGAAGCCGGCCTAGTGACCGGCTTCTTGGTTTTCGGCCGGCCAGAAATCGGCGCGGCCAACGCCTCGTGGATCGCTGGCGGCTTCGACCTGGCCGTTCTGCTTGCGCCATAGCAGTACCTGCTGGTTGCCATAGCGGCGGTTGACCTGGCTTAGCGTGTGCCCGCGCATCTCCAGGCTGGCGCGTTGGCCAGCGCTGAAGGCGCCGGGTTCGTACTCGATGACATCCGGCAGGTACTGGTGGTGGTAACGCGGTGTAGCCGGCCACTGTTGTACCGGCTTGCCGTCCAGGTAATCGAGCACGGCCAGCAGCACCATGCTGGGGATGCGGCTGCCTCCGGGGGTGCCAAAGGAGGCCAGTTCCGCTTCGCTTTCGATGAAGGTCGGGCTCATGCTCGACAGCGGGCGTTTTCCGCCGGCGATGGCATTGGCCTGGCTGCCAGTCAGGCCGTAGACGTTGCTGCCATTGGGGTCGGCAGCGAAGTCGTCCATCTCGTTGTTGAGCAGGACGCCGGTGCCCGGCACAGTGAAGGCGGCGCCGAAGGGCAGGTTGATCGACAGGGTGGCGGTCACGGCGTTGCCCTGGGTATCGATCACGGTGAAGTGGGTGGTGTGGTCCCCCTCACGCCAGGCAGGTGCCGGCGGCAGGCTGCTGCTGGGTGTGGCGGATTGCAGCTCAATGCCCTTGGCAAGGCCGCGCAGGTAATGGCTGTCGAGCAACTGAGCCAGCGGGTTGCGCACCTGGTCGGGATCGCCTAGCAGGCCGCGATCGCGGTAGGCGCGGCGCAGCACTTCACTCACGTAGTGGCTGCGTTGCACGTCGCCGGCCTTCTGCCAGGGCAGTTGCTGGAGCATGGCCAGGCTTTGGGCGATGGCCACGCCGCCGGCCGAGGGCGGTGGCGCGCTGATCAGCTCGCGACCGTCGGCGAGTGAAAAGCGCAGCGGTTGGCGCTCGACCACGCGGTATTCACGCAAGTCGCGCTCGCTCCAGATGCCGCCGGCGGCACGCACGCCTGCCAGCAGCCGACGTGCCGTTTCGCCGCCATAGAAACCGCTATGGCCGTTGTCCGCCAGGCGTTGCAGAGTACGTTCCAGTTCGGGCTGGCGGAGCAGGCCGTGCAACGGCGGCAGACGGCCTTGGTCGAGAAAGATGCGCGCGGTTTCACCATCCTTCTGCATAGCTTCGAGGCGCCATTCGGCTCGTTCGCGATAGATCGGGTCGATGCCCACGCCGTCACGGGCCAGGCGCATTGCCGGGGTCAGTGAGTAGGCCAGGGGCAACTGGCCGTAGCGCTCGGCGAGCAGGGCCAGGGCGGCGGGCAGACCGGGTATGGCCGCTGCCAGTGGGCCGTTCAGCGACAGCTCGCGTTGCACCTGGCCGTTACGCCGATACAGGTCCGGGCCGGCACTCAGCGGCGCCCGCTCGCGGGCGTCGAGGAAGCGATAGACGGGTTTCTCACCCGCCTGGCGCAGCAGGAAAAAGCCTCCACCGCCCAGCCCAGAGCCATAGGGCTCGGCGACGGCGAGGGCTGCGGCAATCGCGACAGCGGCATCGAAGGCGTTGCCGCCCTGGGCCAGGGTTTCCAGACCGGCAACGGTGGCAGTCGGGTGTGCGCTGGCAACGGCGGCCCGGTTGGGCTTACCGTCGGTTGCCTGCACCAGGCTCGTGCAGAGCAGCAGGCAGAAGAGAAGAGCAGTTCTGAGCATGCGTTCGATCAATCCGCGGGCTGGGAACAACAGCCTAGCGGAGATCGTGCGGGAGTGGGGAATCAGGCTTTGCCGGTGATGATCAGGTACTTCTGCATCAGCTCGTCCTTGCTCTCGACGTTGGCCTCGTCGAGGGGGATGCAGTCCACCGGACAGACCTGCTGGCATTGCGGTTCGTCGTAGTGGCCGACGCATTCGGTACACAGGTTGGGGTCGATCACGTAGATCTCCTCACCCTGGGAAATGGCGCCGTTGGGGCACTCGGGCTCGCAGACGTCGCAGTTGATGCAGTCGTCGGTGATTTTCAGGGACATCGGGCAACTCCAGCCATGCGTTTGGGCATGGCGTTTTCAGGCATTCAGTGGTGCGAATTGTGCCGGATTGGCGAGCCCGGTGTCATGCGCAGATCAGCGCTGGAACCGCTCGGACAGTGCCTGGGCCACGGTCGGATGAACGAATTTGGTGATGTCGCCACCGAGGGCGGCGATCTCGCGCACCAGGGTCGAGGAGATGAAGGAGTACTTCTCCGACGGGGTGAGGAACATGCTCTCAACGTCCGGCGCCAGCTGGCGATTCATGTTGGCCAGCTGGAACTCGTACTCGAAGTCCGATACCGCGCGCAGGCCGCGCAGGAGGATGTTGGCGTTCTGTTCCTTGACGAAGTGCGCGAGCAGGGTGGAGAAGCCGACGATCTCGACGTTGGGCAGGTGTTTGGTGACTTCGCGCACGAGCTCGACGCGTTGTTCCAGGGGGAACAGCGGGTTCTTCTTCGGGCTGGCGGCGACCGCGATGATCACGGTGTCGAATAGGCGCGAGGCGCGCTCGATCAGGTCGCCGTGACCTTTGGTGATCGGGTCGAAGGTGCCCGGGTACAACACTCGATTCATCGTCTCGTCCTGCTCGGAGCGGTAAGAGTCGCGGATGGTAGCGCAGCGCTTTGCTCAGGGAAAAGCCTCAGGCCGTGCGCAGGTGCAGGGGTAGGGCCAGTAGCAGGCAGGCCAGGGCCACCCAGTCGGCCACCACCACTCGGCGTAAAGCCTCGTTGTAGAGCGGCGCGCTCCAGGCCAGCAGGAGGAAGCTGACAACGCTGATCAGGCCGCCAAGCAGGGCCAGGCCGCGCAGGCCGGGAACGAAGGCGGCCGCCACCAGCAGCGTGCCGAGCAGGCCGAAGAGCACCGCACGGTGGCGCATGAGAATCTGCAGGTTGGGCTCATCGAGCGCCAGGCCGTAGAGCGCGTTGAGCCGATCGCCGCCAAGCACGCCGATCAGCGGCAGCAGGTGAATGATGCCGGCCACCAGCAGCAGGGCGCCGATCAGCTTGCTCATGCCTTGAGGCGCTCGGCCAGCAACGTGGCGAGTTTCGCGGTCAGGCCGTAGATCGACAGCTGCGGGTTGGCGCCGATGCTGGTGGGGAACAGCGAGCCGTCATGGATCGAGAGGTTCTCCAGCTGGTGGTGGCGACCCAGGCTGTCGGTGACTGCCATTTTCGGATCTTCGCCCATGGCGCAGCCGCCCATCACGTGGGCACTGCCCAGGCGGGTCTGGAACAGGCGCAGATCGAGATTGTCGATCAGCGTCTTGGCTTCACCCAGGCTCTTCACGTAGCCAGCGGCTGCATGCAGTGGCATGACGGCCTTGGCCCCGGCGGCGAACTGGATCTCGGCCATGCTGTGGAAGGCGCGGCGGATGCCGTCCCAGCTGTAGTCGGTCATGCGGTAGTCGAGTACCGGCGTGCCGTCGCCACGTAGCTCAACCGTGCCTTCGGCGCTGTCTGGGTGGAAGCCATCGCGCATCAGTGCCAGCAGTACGTTGGTGTGCGGCAGCTGGGCCATGCGTTGGGCATTGTCCTGACCGATGCCGCCGAGCAGGGTGGAGGTCAGTGCCGGCTGCAGCGGCGGCACTTCCAGCTTGTAGGACATGCGCCCGGTGGTGCCGTCGTCCCACTGGAACTGGTCGGAATACACCGACTGCGGGGCGCCGTAGAACGGGTTGATGACCTGCTCGAACTGCGCCGCGGAGAAGTTCACCACATGCAGGAAGGTGCGCTTGCCGGCCCGCTGGTGTGGGTCAGGCGCCTCGGAGCGCATCAGTAGCGCTGGGCTGTTGATGCCGCCGCCAGCCAGTACGTAGTGTCTTGCCTTGACCATGATGCGCCGGCCGTTGGGCGCTACGCAGCGCGCGTCCATGCCTACGCATTCCAGGCCGCTGATGCGCTCGCCGTCGTGGATCAGACGTTCGGCGCGGGCCAGATAGAGCAGGGCGCCGCCCTTGTCCAGGGTGGCGGGAATGGTGGTGACCAGCATCGACTGCTTGGCGTTGGTCGGGCAGCCCATGCCGCAGTAGCCCAGGTTCCAGCAGCCGCGCACGTTGCGCGGGATGATGTGCCAGGCGTAGCCGAGCTTTTCGCAGCCGTCCTTGATCACCTGATTGTTGGGGTTGGGTGGAATGGCCCAGGGCGTGACGCCCAGGCGCTGCTCCATCTGCTCGAACCAGGGGGCCATTTCGGCCGGGCTGTGGCCTTTGACGTTATGGGCCTCGGCCCAGTGCTGCAGGGTCGGCTCCGGGGTGCGGAAGCTGGAGGTCCAGTTGACCAGGGTGGTGCCGCCGACGGCACGGCCCTGCAGGATGATGATGGCGCCATCCTTGCTCATGCGCCCGACGCCTTCCTGGTACAGCTGCGGATAGGCGTCGGCTTCCTGCATCTTGAAGTCGCTGCTGGTCTTCAGCGGGCCTTCTTCGATCAGCAGCACCTTGTAGCCGGCAGCGCTGAGGATCTCCGCGGTGGTGCCGCCGCCAGCGCCGCTACCGATGATAGCGACATCGGCTTCCAGTAGCAGGTCCTGCTCCAGACTGGAGCCGTCATAGGTGATCCAGCCTCGGGCCAGGCCTTCGCGGAAACTGTCGGGTACAGGCATCTTCGGTCTCTCTTTCTAGTTCTTGTAGGTATGGCGGCAGTCAGACCGTGGGTGGGCCGGGGTAACCGCAGTGAGCCCAGGATTGCGGCCGGGCGTACCAGGACATCAGCACCATCTTGACCAGCGATTCGTGGCCCATGCGCAGCAGTTCCAGCGAACTGTGTTCCCAGCGGTCGAGGAACTGGCGTATTTCGGCGGCGCTGGCGTTGTCCCAGTTGCGCCAGATGCCCGTCAGCGGGCCTCGGGTGGCGCCCATGGCCAGCACGTCGAACAGTTGCTGGGTGAGCTTGAGCAGCTCCGGCGAGACATGGTCGAGGCTCTGGTCGATGCCCAGCAGGGTGGCATCCACCGCCGCCGGCATATTGCCGCTGGTCACGGCGCCGTCGAGCAGCACCGGAATCAGTGCGCGCAGAAAAACCAGGTCGCTCTCGCGCAGGATGGCGAAGCCGCTGGCGGCCGCCGGTGACGAGCAGCCGCTGAGGCTGGCAGCCAGGCCGGCGGTGCCGAGCAGGGCACCGCCGAGCAGACCGACCTTGAGCAGGCCGCGTCGCGACAGCGACACGGTGTTGGTGGGGGTATCGGTCATTGTTGTTATGGCCCCGTGAGCTAATCAGCGAAGGAAGAGTTTCTGGATCAACTTCTGCAGCGGCTTGCCGTAAGGAGGGTAGATCAAACGCGCGCCGTTGAATCGCTGCTTGATCAGCACCGCCTTGGCTTTGCTGAAGGTGAGGAAGCCCTCGTGGCCATGGTAATGGCCCATGCCGGAGGGGCCGACGCCGCCGAACGGCATGTCGTCCTGGGCCACGTGCAGCATGGTGTCGTTGATGCACACGCCGCCGGAGTGGGTCTCGACCAGCACGCGCTCCTGCTCGGCCTTGTCGTAGCCGAAGTAGTACAGCGCCAGCGGGCGCGGGCGATCGTTGATGTAGTCGAAAGCCTGCTCGATGCCGCTGTACGGCACCACCGGCAGCAGCGGGCCGAAGATCTCGTCCTGCATCACCTTCATTTCATCGTTGGTGTTCAGTAGCAGGCACTGGGCCATGCGCCGCTCCTGATCCTTGTCGAACAGGCGGATGACCTGCGCGCCCTTGCTCTCGGCGTCGCTGATATAGCCCTTGAGGCGGCTGAGCTGGCGCTCGTTGATCACGGCGGTGTAGTCCGGGTTGTTTTCCAGCTTGGGGTAGAAGCGCTGCACCACCTGGCGGTAGGTGTTTACGAACTCCTCGACGCGGCCCTCCGGCACCAGCACATAGTCCGGCGCCACGCAGGTCTGCCCGGCGTTCATGGTCTTGCCGAAGGCGATGCGCTCGGCGGCGTCGAGCATCGGCACGTCGGCGGAGACGATGGCCGGCGACTTGCCGCCCAGCTCCAGGGTGACCGGCACCAGGTTGTCCGCGGCGGCGCGCATCACGTGCTTGCCGATGCTGGTGGCGCCGGTGAACAGCAGGTGGTCGAAGGGCAGGCGGGAGAAGGCCTGGCCGACCTCGGCCTCGCCCAGCACCACGGCGACCAGATCCTCGGGGAAGGCCTTGGCCAGGATGTCCTTGACCAGTTGCGAGGTCACCGGGGTGGCCTCGCTCATCTTGATCATCACCCGGTTGCCGGCGGACAGCGCGCCGATCAGCGGGCCGAAGGCGAGGAACAGCGGGTAGTTCCACGGCGAGATCACCCCGATCACCCCCAGCGGCTGGTAGATCACCTTGGCCTTGGCCGGCTGGAAGGACATGTCGACCGAGCGCTTCGACGGCTTCATCCACTTCTTCAGGCGCTTGCTGGCGTAGTGGATGCCGTTCAGGCTGGCCATGATCTCGGCCAGCATGGTCTCGCTCTCGGCACGGTTGCTGAAGTCGGCGTGCAGGGCGGCGATCAGCGCGTCCTTCTCCTGGTGGATCAGCTCGCGCAGGGTCTTCAGCCAGGCCAGGCGCTGCTCGGCGCTGGGCATGGGGTTGGCGCGGAAGGCGGCGCGCTGGGCGGCCAGCATGGGCTCCAGGGCGTCGATCTGCTGTTGGTTCTGCTGAAGGTAGGCAACATCGGCGACCATGGCGGGCGTCCTCGTGGGCGGCAGTTAAGGTGGCTACAATTTTTAGAGCAATTACTCTAAAGTGTCAAACAGCCTCTTCACCGGTCGTCAGACAGACTGCTTCCCTGTAACTTTTGCGCGAACGCCGCAACGAACCGAACCATGGCCCCGAAGAACAAGACCCGCGACCGCATCGTCGAAGCCAGCCTGGAGCTGTTCAACGCTCAGGGCGAGCGCAGCGTGACCACCAACCATATCGCCGCCCATCTGGGCATGTCGCCGGGCAACCTGTACTACCACTTCCGCAACAAGCAGGCGATCATCGCCGAGCTGTTCGCCCAGTATGAAAGCCGCGTCGACGCCTTCCTGCGGCGTCCCGAGGGGCGCGCGCTGACGGTGGAGGACAAGACCTTCTATTTGCAGGCACTGCTGGCGGCCATGTGGCATTACCGCTTCCTGCATCGCGACCTGGAACACCTGCTGGAAACCGATGCCGAGCTGGCCGAGCGCTACCGCGCCTTCGCCCGCCGTTGCCTGCAGGGGGCGAGAGGTATCTATCAAGGATTTGCCGAGGTCGGCATCCTGATCATGAACGATCAGCAGATCGAAGCGCTGACGCTCAACAGCTGGATCATCCTGACCTCCTGGGTACGTTTTCTCTGCACCATGCGTAGTGATTCCACGGATCTCACGGAGGAGATGATGCGGCGTGGCATTTTCCAGGTGCTGGCGCTGGAGAGTGGCTATGTCGGGGAGTCGGCGCGGGTTGAAGTAGAGGGCCTGTTGCAGCGTTTGCATGTGCCGATAGAAACCATGCTGCGCGGTTGATGAAAATGGCGGTCTATTGACTCAGGCGTCCTGGTGGGCAATCGGGGTATGCTAGTTTTATACCGGCATGGAGGCACCGTCTGCCTCGCCACGTTTGAGTTGTAACCATGCAGACTTCTTCGCCCCGAGTCGCCGTGCTGGGCACTGCTTTTTCTCAGTTCCCCGGCCTGGACGCAGAGCGCTATATCGATCTGCCCAGTCTTCTGGCGGCTTCTTCATACGACATCCTGTTGATCGATCTGCCTGGTGTCATGGCAGGTCAGCAGTTGCGCAGCTTGCGCATGGAAAGGGCATATCGTTTTGTGCCCATCTACTGCTGCCAGGACCAGGATGCCTGGTGTGAGGCGCTCGGGGACGGGCCGCCACCGGCGGACCTTGGGGCAATCACGCCACTATGGCGCCTCTGGCGCGAGCGCTTTCACCTGTTCAATCGGGGCGCCGCGCCCGAGCGCTTTGAAGCGCGCGTTCTGGCCTGGCTGTGGCTGCGCTCGCGCGGTGACGTTCATGCGGTACGGGATGCCGGCATCGCCCAACACTATCGCTACCCGCTGCTGGAGGCGCTGGCCGATGGCGAGGCGATCAATGACTTTTCCTGGCTGCAGTTGATGCTGCAGCAGGGCTGGTTGGAAGAGGGGGCGCTGATTGATCGTTTGCGGCTGTGTACCGCATGTGGCTCGGGGCGTTTGAACTATGTCGACGTGTGCCCCGAGTGCCAGGCTTTGGATATTTCCCGGCAACCCTCGTTGCACTGCTTTACCTGTGGCCATGTCGGGGCCCAGGAGCACTTCCTCAAAGATGGCCTGTTGCTGTGCCCCAACTGCCTGAGCCGTCTGCGCCATATCGGCAGTGACTACGATCGGCCCTTGGAGAACTATCGTTGCCGCAGCTGCCAGGCATTCTTCGTCGATGCCGCGGTAGAGGCACGTTGCCTGGATTGCGGTGAGCACCATGAGCCGGACAAGCTGCGCGTGCGCGAAGTGCGCCATTTCCGCCTGGCCGAAGCCGGGCGCCTGAGGTGTCGGCAGGGGTTCGACGGCGGCGCGGAGAGCCGGGAGCAGTTTGGCAGCCTTGATCTGCTTTCGCGACGTAGCTTCCACGAGTTGCTGGAGTGGCAGCTGCAACTGGTTCGCCGGCACAAGAGGCCGCCGTTCTCTCTGCTGGGGTTGCGCTTCGTCAATCTGCTGGAAACCCTTGAGCGTCTTGGCGAGATGCGCGGCCATGCCTTGATCGATGGCCTGGTCGAGCGACTGCATGAAGCGGTACGGGAAACGGATCGCTGCTGCCGCTTGAGCGAGGAGACGCTGTGGCTGCTGATGCCGCATACCGATGCAGCCGGTTTGGCGGTGGTCAAGAGTCGCTTGGCCAAAGGGGCCGAGCGTGTCTCGAGCGAAACCGAAGCACGTATCGAGGTGCAGCAGGTCGGTTTCTGTGCGCCGGACGACTTGCTGGATCAGGAAGACGCCGCCCTGCTTCTGGCCCGCCTGGGCGGCATGCTGATCTGAGGCCATGGAAGCTATCCTTCAGCAATGGATGCTACTGGCCGCCGAGCTCGACAAGGGCGACGGCCTGGTGCGCATGTTGGTCAGCCTGATGCCCGCCTTCCTGCTGCTGGAGGTCCCCCTCAACATGCTGGTGCTGCTGGGGGTGCTGCGCTGGTTTGTGCGCAAGCCCTTTGAACTGCCGCAGGACAATACCTACCGGCCTCGGGTGTCCTGCATCATCACCTGCTACAGCGAAGGGCTGGATGTGCAGAGCACCCTGCGCAGCCTGTGCGAGCAGACCTACGAGGGCGACATCGAGATGATTCCGGTGGTCGATGGCGCCGCCGTGAACCAGCCGACCATGCAGGCGGTACGTGATTTTCAGGTTGACCGCGTGCTGTACCCGCGCCGTCTGTTGCGGCCGATTGCCAAGTGGCAACGCGGCGGTCGTGTCTCATCATTGAACTCCGGCCTGGCCCACTGCACCGGGGAGATCATCATGGCGCTGGACGGCGATACCTCGTTCGACAACGACATGGTCACCCACATCGTTCGTCATTTCGCCGACCCGCGAGTGCCGGCCGTGGCCGGCAGCCTGCGCGTACGTAACTGGACGTCCTCACTGACCACTGCCATGCAGGCGCTGGAGTACCTGCTGTCGATCCACATGGCGAAGATCGGCCTCAGCGAGTGGAACCTGGTGAACAACGTTTCCGGGGCCTTCGGTGCTTTCCGGCGCAGCTTTCTCGACAAGATCGGTGGCTGGGATACCCATACCGCCGAGGATCTCGACATTACCTTGCGGATCAAGAACTACTTCGGGCGCCAGCCGCTGCGCATCCCTTTCGAGCCGCGCGCCATTGGCCACACCGACGCGCCGACTACTTTCAAGCAGTTCCTCATGCAGCGCCTGCGCTGGGATGGCGACCTGTACTTTCTGTACATCCGCAAGCACCGGCACAGCTTCAATCCGCGCCTGCTTGGCTGGCCCAATTTTCTGATGACCCTGGTCAGCGGCTTCTTCTTCCAGTTGGTACTGCCCTTCATCATTTTCGGTTATCTGGTGGCGGGCCTGTTCGTTCTGCCGCTGACCCACTACCTGGCTTTGAGCGGGGTCATCTACCTGATCTACCTGGGCGTGACCTTGCTGATGTACCTGGCCATGCTGGCCATGGTGTCCGAGCGCCCACGCCAGGATGTCAGATTGCTGCCTGTGGTGTTCCTGTTCCCGCTGTTCATGCTGGTGATGCGCTGCTGGAGTGCGGTGGCAATGCTCAACGAGGCGCTGCGGCGCGGCCACGAGGAAACCAGCATGGCCCCTTGGTGGGTTCTCAAGAAGGCGAAGAGGTTCTAGATGTTGCGCTCCCTATCCCTGGTCGGCCTGATGCTGGCCGCAGGCCTGGTGCAGGCTGAGCCGCTACCGCTTCAGGCGTTGCTGGCCGGGCTGGATGATGGTGCGGTGGGCCGGGCTGGTCGGGCCGAGCAGGATGCTCTGCAGGCCCAGCGCGAGCAGCGTGAGGCCGAGGCCGGTTGGCAGTGGTACACCACGGCGGGTACAGGTCGCTATCGCGAGTTGGTCACCGACAGCGTACGTGATGACTACTATGGGCGTGACCTGGCACTGGGGCTGCGCCACCCGTTGTTGGGCAGCCTGCGCCGGCAGGTACAGGCGGTCGAGGCCGTCGAACTTGAGCAGCAGCGCCAGCAAGCCCGCCACCTCCTGCGCAGGGCTGAGCAGCGTCTTGCCCTGCGCAGCGCCTATGCCGATTGGTGGCGTGCAGAGCAGGAGCAGCGCTGGTGCGCTGAGCTGTTGCCCGCCGCGCATGATGCCCGGCTGCGCCTTGAAAAACGTCGCAGCGAGGGGTGGCTGCTGGCCTCCGAAGCGCGCCTGCAGCAAGGACAGTGGCAAACGCTGGAGCGTCGCTGTCGGCGAGTGACCGAGCTGGTCGAAGAGACGCGTGCTGCCGTGGCCGGTATCGCCGGCCAGTCCATCGGCGCCCGGCAACAGGCCGAGGCCGAGCCATTGGCCGCCGATGTCCGGCCTCTTGTGGCCTGGCAGCAGGCATTGGAGCGTCATCCACGCCTTCGTGAACGGCGCGGCGAGCTGCGTCAGGCCGAGCGTGATCGCCACTCTCCCTGGTATGCCGGGCTGGATTCCAGTTTCACTCTGGCGCAGAGCTACGAAGATCGTAGCGGGGCGGCCAAGCATGGCGACGGCCTGGTTGCCAGTATCACGCTGTCCGCGCCTCTCGATCTGCTGGGATACGGCGCGGCCGGTGATCGTGAGGCCGAGGCTCGTCATCGGGCTGCGTTGGCGCGGCTGGAGGCTGAGCGTGAACAGCTGGTGCTGGGGCTGAGCCAGGCCCTGCGTGCCCAGCGTACGGCGATGGACGAGCTGGCTGGTGCCCGTGAGGAGCTGGCAGCGGCGAAACAGGCATACCGCGAGCAACGTCTGCGGCGTGATGCCGAGCTTGAACGGGGCGTGCAGAATGAGCTGGCTGCTGCGCTGGGGCAGTATGGCGCTGGGCTGAGATTGATTGCCGCCTGGCACGCCGCCTGGTTGCGCGAGGCGGCACTGCGCCTGTTTGCCGAGGATGATGCCGCTCTGGCCGGGTTGCTGGGTGAGTACCGCGAGCGCTGGGACACAGCCATGGCCAGCGAGGGCGAATGGCGTCAGGGCGTTTATGTGTGGGACAGCCGTCGCCTGCTGCGCGCGTCCAGCCGGCGCGCGGAGCTGCGTGAACTGCGCCGCGCCGGTATGCAGCGCCTCTATATCGGCCTGTCTGCCGCCCAGGTGAAAGAGATGCCTGTTCTGCGTCAGCGCCTGCAGACGACCCTTGAGGAAGCCCATGCCCAGGGTCTGCAGGTCGGTTTGCTATTGGGCGATCCGGCCTGGATACAGCCGGCTGGGCGGCAAGGCCTGCTCGATCTGCTTGGTGAGTTGCAGGGCTTGCCGTTCGACGCCCTGCACCTGGATCTGGAGGTTGAGCAGTTGGGTTGGCCGGTGCCGGATAGCCGCCTGCGCGATTGGCTCGACACCCTGACGGCAGTGGCCAGCCTCAACCCCTGGCCGCTGGAGCTGTCCAGCCACCACCGTTGGTTCGCCGAACCGCAGCCCGGGCAGACCTGCGTGCCTTGTGCCTTGCCGCAGCGTGGCGTGCAGCAGGTCAGCCTGATGATCTACACGCGCAACGCCCAGCGCAGTGCCGAGTTGACCGAGCAGATCGCCCAGCGCTGGCCCGCTTTACGCTTCCGTCTGGCCCAGAGTGTCGAGCCACAGCTGGCGGCTGAGGAAACCTGGGCCGGTGTGGCTCCTGGGCAGTTGCAGCAACAGGTGGAGCGCTGGCGTGTGCGCCTGCAGCCGCTGAGGGTGACCGGCATCGATTGGCAGGACTGGACCCATTACCCACATTGAGTCTTTCATGAAGATCCGTTTCAGCAGTTCCAAGGAAGAAAAACCCACCCAGGACCAGGGCCTGCAAGTGCTGTATGCGCCAGGCAAGCGGCTGGCTTTCAAGCTGCGCTGGTATCTGATCCTGCTCGCGGTGACCAGCCCCTTGCTGTGGTTGGCTGGCCGTGCGCTGCTCAGCATCTGGTTGATTGAGGCACCAGCCCAGCTGCTGCTGCCCGGCAGTGAGTTGCGCGCGCGTGAGCCGGGCCAGGTGCAGCAAATCCTGGTCAAACCCGGGGAGCGCGTAGCGGCTGGGCAGGCGTTGATACAAATGGACAACCCTGAGTGGCGAGCTCGTTTGGCGCTGCTGGGCACGCCGGATGAGCCGGCGGAGTTGCCGGCTGACGATGCGCTGGAGGTGCGTGAGCGTGCCACGTTGCAACGCCTGTTGGGCAGCGCCGAGCAGCGCTTGAGCCAGCTTTCCGCGTTGCAGGCTGCCGGAGCCGCGACCCGTGGCGAGGTGCAGGCGGCGCGTGATGAGCGTGATCGTCGCCAGCGTGATCTGCTGCAGTTTGATCGTCAGCAGCGCAGGGTTTCCGTGCCGGATCTTGGCGCACAGCAACGTCAGCTGGAGCGTGTCTGGCTGGAAGGACGTCTGCAGGGGCTGACGCTGGTTGCGCCGGTGACAGGCGTGGTCAGCGAAGTGCTGGTGGCGGAGGGCGAGAATGTCGGGCCGGGCACCTTGCTGCTGCGACAGCATCGTCTGGATGATGTGCAGCTGTGGATCTATCTGGAGCCGCGTGATGCCGGCTACGCAGTGCCCGGCCAGCCATTGCGCATCCGTATGCCCGACGGCAGCTTTCTGCCCGCGCAGGTGGTGCGGCGGGCGGAAGACAGCATTGCCATACCGGCCGAGTTACAGCCGGCGTTCAGCGCACCCAATCGCCGCCTGAAGGTACTGGCACGGATTCAGGGTGATCTGCCGGAGCTGTGGCGTATCGACCGTCTTGGTTTGACGGCGCGCTTCCCTCACCGATGGCCCTGGGTGGGTGCCTGGCTTGATTAGCGGCTGGTGCTGAGCCAGTTGGGGATGCGCCGCTCCAGGTAGTAGTCCGGCAGGCGCGGCGAACCACCAATGAAGCCGACGTGGCCGCCGCGCGCGTGCAGCTCCAGGCGGGTGCTGGCCGAGAGTTCGTGGGCCTGGGGCACGCTGTGCGGGAAGACGAAGGGGTCGTCGCTGGACTGGATGATCAGCGTGCGGGTGCGGATCTGCTCCAGGTAGTAGCGGCTGGAGGCGCGGCGGTAGTAGTCGTCGGCATCGGTGTAGCCGTGCAGCGGCGCGGTGAAGCGGCCGTCGAAGTCCCAGAAGGTGCGCATGCCGTCCAGCGGGCCGAGGGCCTGCAGGGCTGCCAGGCGCTCGTGATGGCCCTCGTCGGTGAAGCGCTGCTGCTTGTCGCGCACGTAGGCCACCAGCTCGCGCATGAAGTGCGCCTGATAGACCTTGGAGAAACCGCGGTCGATGCGCTCGGCGCAGTGATCCAGACGAAACGGCACCGACACCGCCACCGCGCCCTGCAGTCCCGAGTTCCTGCCGCTTTCGCCTAGGTACTTGAGCAGCACGTTGCCGCCCAGCGAATAACCTACCGCATACAGCGGCGCCAGCGGCCGCTGCGCCTGCAGGTGCTGAATCACGCTGACCACATCTTCGCTGACGCCGGAGTGATAGCCGCGCGGCAGCAGGTTGGGCTCGCCGGAGCAGCCGCGCCAGTTCAGCGCCACACTGGCCCAGCCCTGTGCCGCCAGCTGCTGCTGCAGGCCGAGCACGTAGTGCGAGCTGGAGGAGCCGGTCAACCCGTGCAGCACCAGCACCAGCGGGGCGCCGGCCTCGTGCGGGCCGTACCAGTCGAGATCAAGGAAGTCGCCATCTTCCAGCCACAGGCGTTCGCGCTGGCGCTGCAGCTGGGGCGGCGTGCGGCATAGCGAGCCCCACAGGGTCTGCAGGTGCGGGCTGGGTAGCCACCAGGCGGGTTGGAAGTCGGGGGTCATGGCGGTTTCTGTAACGGCGCAAAGCGTCAGGCTAGAGCCTGGCGCAATAAAGCGGAAGCACCATTGGCCGGGCGAATGCGCTTCAACGGCGGCTATTGCGCAGGGCGGCCAGTAGATACAGCGCCGCCCGCGAGATTGGGGCGGGCCGCGTATTCATCTACGCCGTGCGTTGCCACAGCGAGTAGTACACCTGGCCGGCCTTCTGCTCGCGGTGCAGGCGCCAGTTGCCGGGCAGGCCCAGGGCCGAGGGCGCGGCCTCGCTCTCGGTGTAGATCCAGGCGTCCTGGGCCAGCCAGCCCTTTTCTTCCAGCAGCTCGCAGGCCGGGCGCAGCAGGTCCTGGCCGAAGGGGGGATCGAGGAAGATCAGGTCGTAGGGCGTGGCGGCCTGGTTTTCCAGGTACTGCAGGGCGTTGGTCTGCAGCAGCTGGCCGTTCTCGCATTTCAGCGTGGTCAGGGTCTGGCGCAGTGCAGCGAGCGCGTTGCCGTTGCTGTCCAGGGCCAGGGCGCGGCTGGCACCCCGCGACAGAGCTTCGAGGAACAGCGCGCCGCTGCCGGTGAAACAGTCCAGCACCTGGGCGCCCGGTACGTAGGGCGCCAGCCAGTTGAACAGGGTTTCGCGCACCCGGTTAGGCGTCGGGCGCAGGCCGTGGGCCATGGGGAAGTAGAACTGACGGCTGCGCCATTCGCCGCCGATGATGCGCAACTGGCCGTTGTCGGCCGCAGGGGCGGTTTTCTTGCTGGGTTTACGCATCAGTGCTCCGGGACGCCGCTGGGTTGTGCGGCGGGTTTGTCGGTGGGCGGCGGCAGGGGTTTCTGCTCGACCGTGGGGCCGGCGGTGACGATCACCAGTTTGTCGGCGCTCAGGTGTCGGTTCATGGCGGCCTTGACCTGCTCGACGCTCAAGCCCTGCACCTCGGTCATGAAATCGTCGAGGTAGGTCAGTGGCAGGTCATAGAAGCCCATGGCGCCAAGCTGGCCAACAATATCGGCATTGCTGGCGGTGCTCAGGGGGAAGCTGCCGAGCATTTCGCGCTTGGCGTCTTCCAGCTCCTTCGCGGTCGGGCCTGTGGCCAGGTAGTCGCGCAGGATGCCCTGCACCAGTTCGAGCGTGCCTTCGCTGAGTTCGGCGCGGGTCTGCAAGTTGATCATGAACGGGCCGCGTGCCTGCATGGCGCTGAAGCCTGAGTAGACGCCGTAGGTCAGGCCGCGCTTCTCGCGCACTTCTTCCATCAGGCGGGTGCCGAAGCCGCCGCCGCCGAGGATCTGATTGCCGATGGACAGCGCGGCGTAATCCGGCTCGCGGCGGTCGACACCGAGCTGGGCCAGCATCAGGTGGGTTTGGTTGGAGGGGAACTCGATGTGGCTAAGACCGGCTTTGGGCTCCTGCGGTTGGCCGATCACCGGCAGCGCCGGGCCTTTGGGCAGGGCGGCGGAGACGGAGGCGGCGATGCTTTCGGCTTCGGCGCGCGACAGGTCGCCGACCAGGGCGATCACCACATTGCCGGCGGCGTAGGCGCGCTGGTGGAAGGCACGCAGTTGCTCGGTGGTGATGGCCGGGATCGACTGTGCGGTGCCTTCGCTGGGGTGGGCGTAGGGGTGCTCGCCATACAGGCGCTCGAACAGCTGCAGTCCGGCCAGTTTGCCGGGGTTCTGCTTCTGGTACTCGAAGCCGGCCAGCAGCTGGTTCTTGATGCGTGCCAGGGCATCTTCCGGGAAGGTGGGTTGGCCGATCACCTGCTCGAACAGCCTGAGTGCTGGCTCGCGTTGTTCCTGGGCGCTGAGGCTGCGCAGGCTGGCGATGGCCATGTCGCGATAGGCGCCGTTGCCGAAGTTGGCGCCCAGACCCTCGAAGCCCTCGGCGATGGCGGTGACGTCCTTGCCGAGTACACCTTCGTTGAGCATGGCGTTGGTCAGGGTGGCCAGGCCGGGCGTGCCCTCATCCTGGCTGCTGCCGGCGGCGAAGGTCAGGCGCAGGTCGAACATCGGCAGCTGGCGGGCTTCGACGAACAGCACCTTGGCGCCTTCGGCGGTCTGCCAGCGCTGGATTTCCAGGGTGCGCTTGCTCGGCGGCTGATCGTTGAGGTTGGCCAGGGACTCCAGCTGAGTCGTGGGCGGGTTGGCGGTGGCCGGCGCCTCGGCCGGGCGACTGGCGATCAGGCTCAGGCCGCCGACCAGGCCAATCACGCCGAGGCCGAGCAGGCCATAGCGCATGCGGTTGCGCTCGCTCATGGCTGTTTTCCTTCGGCAGTGGTGGATTCGGGGAGGATGTGGGCGACGGACAGGCGCGAGCGGGTGAAAAAGTTCTGCGCGGCCTTCTGGATGTCGGCCGGGGTCACGGCCTCCAGGGCGGCGAGATCCTCATCCATCAGCTTCCAGGACAGGCCGACGGTTTCCAGCTCGCCGATGGTGGTGGCCTGGCTGGTGATTGAATCACGCCCGTAGACCAGCCCGGCGATCACCTGGGCGCGTACGCGGGCCAGTTCCTCGGGGCTGGGCGGGTTCTGTTTGAGGTCATCCAGCTGGCGCCAGAGCCCGGCCTCGACCTGCTCCAGGGTCTTGCCCTTTTGCACATTGGGCGTGGCAGAGAGCATGAACAGGCTGTCACCACGGACGAAGGCGTCGTACCAGGCGGAAGCGCCGGAGACCAGCTCCTCGCCGCGCTCCAGGCGTGCCGGCAGGCGTGCGCTGTAGCCACCGTCGAGCAGCGCGGAGGCCAGGCGCAGGGCATGCACCTGGCGTGCATCGGTGGCGCTGGCCAGGCCGGGTACGTTGAAGCCCATCAGCAGGCTGGGTAGCTGGGTTTTGACGTGCAGGGTCATGCGTCGCTCGCCGGGCTCGGCCAGCTCCAGCGGTGCCTTGGCGGCCGGCACGGCGCGGCGCGGAATGGCGCCGAAGTACTTTTCAGCCAGACCCCGCACCTCGTCCTTAGTGACGTCGCCGACCACCACCAGGGTGGCGTTGTTGGGTGCATACCAGGCCTGGTACCAGGCGCGCAGTTCCTCGACCTGCATGCGATCGAGGTCTGCTCGCCAGCCGATGGTGGGCGTACGGTAGCCGCTGGCCGGGTAGGCCATGGCCTTGAAGCGCTCGTAGGCCAGCGCGGTCGGCTTGTCGTCGGTGCGCAGGCGGCGTTCTTCCTTGATGACCTCGATCTCGCGGGCGAATTCGTCGGGCGGAAGTGCAAGGCTGGCCAGGCGGTCGGCCTCCAGCTCCAGGGCCACGGCCAGGCGGTCGCGTGACAGCACCTGGTAATAGGCGGTGTAGTCGTCGCTGGTGAAGGCGTTTTCCTCGGCGCCGAGTTCGCGCAGGATGCGCGAGGCCTCGCCGGGGCCGAGCTTGCGGCTGCCCTTGAACATCATGTGTTCGAGGGCGTGGGACAGGCCGGTCTGGCCGGGTGTCTCGTAGCTGGAACCGACCTTGTACCAGAGCTGCGAGACCACCACGGGGGCGCGGTGATCCTCGCGGACGATGACCTTGAGGCCGTTGTCCAGCTGGAATTCGTGAGTGGCCTGTGGCTCGGCGGCCAGCGCAGCCAGTGGCGCGTGCAAGGCAATCAGCAGCAGGCCGGCGCAGCGGCGGGCAAGTGATGTCATAGGGAGTCGTGACCTGTCGGGCGGCCCGGGCGGTCGTACCGCCAGCGGGTGAAGAGGTGCTAGCATACCGCATCCTTTTTCGGGTCGGCGCGGCTCGCCGTGCGGCTCCCCTGAGATGCCCAAGACTCATGTTTGGTTCCAACGACGACAAGCCATCGGCGGAGAACGCCGGCGAGAAGAAATCCCTGTTCGGCTGGCTGCGCAAGAAGCCGCAGGATACCCCGAGCAATCCCGAGCAAGCTGCGCCTGCCAGCCCCGAGCCGGTTGCGCCGCCACCTGAGGCTCACGCGCCTGTTGCCGAGCCGAGCGCGCCCGCCGCCCAGGCACCCGTCAGCGCCGAGCCGGTGCCGCCGGTGCCCGAGAGCCCCCCTGTTCAGCCGATAGCGCCAGCGCTGCCAGTCGTCGAGGTGCAAGCTGCGCCTGAGGCAGTGGCTCCGCCGCTAGTTGAACCTGCGCCGGCTCCGCTGCAGGCCGCTGACGCGGTGGAGGTCAAGCCGGCCTTCTCGCGTTTTCGCATCAATGCCGGCAGCGAAGTCACCCACCCGGTGCTCGAGCAGCCGGTGCCCGTCGAGATCACACCGGCGGCGCCGGTCGAAACTGCGCCGGTGCAGGTCGAACAGAGCAAGCCCGGTGACAATCAGGGCGGCTGGTTCGCCCGCCTCAAACAGGGTTTGTCGAAGACCAGCGCCAGCCTGGGCGAGGGCATGGCCAGCCTGTTCCTCGGCAAGAAGGCCATCGATGACGACCTGCTCGAAGAGCTGGAAACCCGTCTGCTGATGGCCGACGTCGGCGTCGAAGCCACCACTGCCATCATCGGTAGCCTGACCAAGCGCGTGGCACGCAAGGAATTGGCCGACAGCGGCGCGCTGTACAAGGCGCTACAGGAAGAGTTGGCCGGCCTGCTCAAGCCGGTCGAGCAGCCGCTGCAGATCAGCGCCGAGAAACAGCCCTACGTGATCCTGGTGGTCGGCGTGAACGGCGTCGGCAAGACCACCACCATCGGCAAGCTGGCCAAGAAGCTGCAGGGCGAGGGCAAGAAGGTCATGCTCGCCGCCGGCGATACCTTCCGTGCCGCCGCCGTCGAGCAGCTGCAGGTATGGGGAGAGCGCAACCAGATCGCGGTGATCGCCCAGCACACCGGCGCCGATTCCGCCTCGGTGATCTTCGACGCCGTGCAGGCGGCCAAGGCCCGTGGCGTGGATGTGCTGATCGCCGACACCGCCGGGCGTCTGCACACCAAAGACAACCTGATGGAGGAGCTGAAGAAGGTGCGCCGGGTGATCGGCAAGCTGGACGAGACGGCGCCGCACGAAGTGCTGCTGGTGCTGGACGCCGGCACCGGGCAGAACGCCATCAACCAGACCAAGCAGTTCCACCAGGCCGTGGCCCTCACCGGCCTGGCTCTGACCAAGCTGGACGGCACCGCCAAGGGTGGGGTGATCTTCGCCCTGGCCAAGCAGTTCGGCCTGCCGATCCGCTACATCGGGGTGGGCGAGGGCATCGATGATTTGCGCAGTTTCGTCGCCGAGGACTTCGTCCAGGCGCTGTTCGCGGAAAGGGAGCGTGCATGATTCGTTTCGAGCAAGTCGGCAAGCGTTATTCCAACGGCCATGTCGGCCTGCACGAGCTGAGCTTTCGCGTGCAGCGTGGCGAGTTCCTCTTCGTGACCGGCCACTCCGGCGCGGGTAAGTCCACCCTGCTGCGCCTGCTGCTGGCGATGGAGCGGCCGACCAGCGGCAAGCTGCTGCTGGCCGGGCAGGATCTGAGCCAGATCACCACCGCACAGATCCCCTTCCTGCGCCGACAGATCGGCGTGGTGTTCCAGAACCACCAGTTGCTGTTCGATCGCTCGGTGTTCGACAACGTCGCCCTGCCGCTACAGATCCTCGGCCTGTCCAAGCCGGATATCGCCAAGCGTGTCAGTGCGGCGCTGGAGCGCGTGTCGCTGTCCGACAAGGCCGAGCAGTTCCCGGCCGACCTCTCCACTGGTCAGCAGCAGCGCGTCGGCATCGCCCGCGCCGTGGTGCACCGCCCGGCGCTGCTGCTGGCGGACGAGCCGACTGGTAACCTCGACCCTCGCCTGGCCGCCGAGATCATGGGCGTGTTCGAGGACATCAACCGTCTCGGCACCACCGTGCTGATCGCCAGCCACGACCTGGCGTTGATCGCACGCATGCGCCATCGCATGCTGACCCTGCAACGTGGCCGCCTGATCGGCGACGGGGAGGCCGCATGAGCGAGACTCAGCGCAATATCAAGGCCGCCGAGCGCGTTGGTGCGGTTCAGGCCAAGGCCGACAAGCCGATCAAGCAGGGGCCGGATTTCTCCACCCTGTTCGCCGCCTGGGTCGAAAGTCATCGCGCCAGCCTGGTCGACAGCCTTAGCCGCCTGGTGCGCCAGCCCATCGGCAGCTTCTTCACCTGCCTGGTGATGGCTGTGGCCCTGTCCCTGCCCATGGGCCTGGCCCTGCTGCTGGACAATGTTGAGCGCCTCGGTGGCTCCTGGCAGAAGGCGGCGCAGATTTCCCTGTATCTCAAGGTCGAAGGCGGCGACGACGCCGGCCTGCAACTGCGCGATGAGGTCGCCGCCATGGCTGACGTGGCCGAGGCCGAGTTCATCGGTCGCGAAGCCGGCCTGGCCGAGTTCGAGCAGCAGTCCGGCCTGGGCCAGGCGCTGCGCGAGCTACCGGACAACCCGCTGCCCGCCGTGGTGGTGGTGACGCCCAAGGAAATCGACAAGACCCGCCTGGAAGCCCTGCGCCAGACGCTTAGCGAGCTGCCGGGCGTCGACCAGGCGCAGCTCGACCTGCAGTGGGTGGAGCGCTTGACCGCCATCCTCGGTCTGGGCGACCGCTTCGTCTTCGGGCTCACGCTGCTGCTGGTCATGGCCCTGCTGCTGGTGATCGGCAATACCATTCGTCTGCATATCGAGAACCGTCGCAGCGAGATCGAGGTGATCAAGCTGGTGGGCGGCACCGACGGCTATGTGCGCCGCCCCTTCCTTTATATGGGCGCGCTCTACGGTATCGGCGCCGGCCTGCTGGCCTGGGGCCTGCTGGCCTTCGGCCTGGATTGGCTGAATGCGGCGGTGGTGCGTCTGGCCGGCCTCTATGGCAGTGACTTCGCCCTGGCCGGCGTGCCGGCTGCCGATGGTCTGTCGCTGCTGTTGGGCGCGCTGTTCCTTGGCTATATTGGCGCCTGGCTGGCCGTGGCGCGGCACCTGAGTGAACTGGCGCCACGGTAACAGTTGATGTTTTTTGTCGTAAGCGGAGCATCTGTAACGGAACTTTTGCCCGGGTTCCCTGCTCTGAAAGTGCAGTGCTAGACTGCGCCAGTTTTGTAATACCGGAGGTTTTTGATGACCACTTCCCTGCAACCTGTGCATGCCCTCGTCCCAGGCGCCAACCTGGAGGCCTATGTGCATGCGGTGAACAGCATCCCGCTGCTGACCGTCGAGCAGGAGCGTGAGCTGGCCGAGAGTCTCTACTACGAGCAAGACCTGGAAGCCGCCCGCCAGATGGTGCTGGCCCACCTGCGTTTCGTTGTCCACATCGCCCGCAGCTATGCCGGCTACGGCCTGGCCCAGGCCGACCTGATCCAGGAAGGCAACGTCGGCCTGATGAAGGCGGTCAAGCGCTTCAACCCGGAAATGGGCGTGCGCCTGGTGTCTTTCGCCGTGCACTGGATCAAGGCCGAGATTCACGAGTTCATCCTGCGCAACTGGCGCATCGTCAAGGTCGCCACCACCAAGGCGCAGCGCAAGCTGTTCTTCAACCTGCGCAGCCAGAAGAAGCGTCTGGCCTGGTTGAACAACGATGAAGTGCATGCCGTGGCCGAGAGCCTGGGAGTCGAACCGCGTGAAGTGCGCGAGATGGAGAGCCGCCTGACGGGCCATGACATGGCCTTCGACCCGGCTGCCGATGCCGACGACGACACTGCCTACCAGTCCCCGGCGCACTATCTGGAAGACCATCGCTACGACCCGGCCCGCCAGCTGGAAGACGCCGACTGGAGCGACAGCGCCAATGCCAGTCTGCACGAGGCGCTGGAAAGCCTGGACGAGCGCAGCCGCGACATCCTCTACCAGCGCTGGCTGGCCGAGGAGAAGGCGACCCTGCATGACCTGGCTGCCAAGTACAACGTCTCCGCCGAGCGTATCCGCCAGCTGGAGAAAAACGCCATGAACAAGCTGAAAGGCTCGATTCAGGCGTAACGCGCATCACCTCGAAAAGCCGCACTCTGGTGCGGCTTTTTTCTGCCTGGAGCTTTCTCATGAGCCGTCGCCCGCCTGCCTTGTTGTTCACCGTCGTGGCCCTGGCCAGCTGCCTGCTGGGC
Source organism: Pseudomonas sp. GOM6 (assembly GCF_029537485.1). Taxonomy (GTDB): domain Bacteria; phylum Pseudomonadota; class Gammaproteobacteria; order Pseudomonadales; family Pseudomonadaceae; genus Aquipseudomonas. The sequence goes on along the minus strand of NZ_JARPUS010000006.1, from coordinate 125,382 downwards.
TATTGGTGGCTGGTGCCGGACGAAGAGCAGGGCCAGCCCCTGGCTGAATTGCAGCAGTGGGAAACCGAACTCTTTCGCCCACAGTTCGATGAGCGCCTGACGGTTACCCAGTTGAACCAGTTTCTGCCCAGGGCTGAGCTGTGGCTGCAGCCGCGCATGGATGGCCCCCATCTGCTGCTGCGTGGCGAGCGAGAGGGCTGGCGCGTGGAGGGTGAGCTGGCGCTAAGCGATACCCAGCGTGCCAGCCTGGCCGAGGTCAGCGGCGTACGGCCCAATGATCCGGAGCAGCCGCAGTCGGCGGAGATGCTGGCGCAGCTGGCCGGACAGCGTGTCGAGGCGCTCAACCTGTCGCCGCGGCATACCGTCATGGCCACGGCACTGAGCGCCAGCCTGGGGGAGGCGCGCCTGCGTCTGCAATTGTCCGAGGGCGAGGCCTGGGTCTATCCCCAGCAGGGCCTGACCGCACATATCCGCGATGAGCGCGTGCAACTGCTGCGCATCGTGCCCAAGCGTCTGCTGCAGCGCTGACGACCCTAATGCCAAACTCCTGATGGTAATCAGGGTTTCGCTAACCAGTCAGGCCACCACTGTGGCGCTGTCAGTGCTGAGGACAACTGGTCGAGGTAGTGGCTGCCGCCCAGCTGGTAGCTCTGCCGGCGAATCCAGGCGGCACGGCGCTGCACATGGGGGCCTGGGCGGCTGGCGCTCCAGGCGCGCGGGTTGGGCAGTACCGCGGCCAGCAGGCTGGCCTGTTGGCGCGACAGATAGGGCGCTCCCACGTTGAAGTGATGGCGCGCGGCCGCTTCGGCACCGAAGATACCGTCACCCCATTCCACGCTGTTGAGGTAGACCTCGAGAATCCGCTGCTTCGGCCAGAGCAGCTCGATCAGTCCGGTGAACCAGGCTTCCAGCGCCTTGCGTGGCCAGCTGCGACCGGACCAGAGGAACAGATTCTTGGCTACCTGCTGGCTGATGGTGCTGGCACCGCGCAGGCTGCCGCCCTCGGCATTGTGGGCGAGGGCCTGGCGGATCGCAGCGATATCGAAGCCCCAGTGTTCGGCGAACTTCTGATCCTCGCCGGCGATCACGGCGATCTTCAGGTCGTCCGGCAGTTCGCTCCAGGGGCGCCAGCTGCGCTGCAGGTCGATGGGTTGGTTGTCGAGCCACGACTGGATCTTGCGCTCGACCATCAGTGCCGTGCCCGGCGGGTCGATCCAGCGCAGGGCCAGCACCAGCAGGGCGCTGCCCGCGGCGAGCCACAGCAGCAGTTTGGTCAGGCGACGGAGCAGATTGCGCAACATGGCTTGGCCCGGTTCGAGTGAGCGGCCATTATAGCGGCCGCGTTGGAATCGATCGGGACTGGATCATGTTGCGTGCCTTTATGCTGTTGGCGGCTGTTTTCGGGTTCACCGGTGTTGCCCTGGGCGCCTTTGCTGCCCATGGGCTCAAGGGGCTGCTGAGCGCCGAGTACCTGGCGGTGTTTCAGACCGGTGTGCATTACCAGATGCTGCACGCGCTGGCCCTGCTGGGTGTGGCCGCACTGGCCGAGCGTTTGCCTGCTCGCCTGGCGAAGGCTGCCGGCAGCCTGTTCGTAGCCGGTATCCTGCTGTTCTCCGGTAGCCTGTATGCCTTGACCCTGAGCGGCCTCGGCCAGCTGGGCATGATCACGCCGCTGGGCGGTGTGTGCTTGCTCGCCGGCTGGCTGTGCCTGGGGCTGTCCGCCTGGCGGGCGCGTTGAGGTTGGCGGCGGACAAATGGCGGGCGCGTGGCTTGGTCGCTGCCCGTGATCGGGCTAGAATGCCGACCCTTTTTCAGAATCTGACCGACCAGCCATGCTCATCCAGTTGAACGGCCAATCCTATGAGCTGCCCGACGGCGCCACCGTCGCGGACCTGCTCGTGCGCCTCGACGCTGTCGGCAAGCGGGTGGCGGTCGAACTCAATCTGGACATCGTGCCGCGCAGCCAGCACGGCACTACCGTTCTGCACGAGGGCGACCAGTTGGAAGTCGTCCACGCCATCGGCGGCGGCTAGTCGCCCGAGGATCTGCCATGAGCGCCATCATCGACAAGCCTTTCACCCTGGCCGGTCGTACCTATGAGTCACGTCTGCTGGTCGGTACCGGCAAGTACAGGGATCTCGAAGAGACCCGCCTGGCCATCGAGGCCTCGGGGGCCGAGATCGTCACCGTGGCGGTGCGCCGGACCAATATCGGGCAGAACAAGGATGAGCCGAACCTGCTCGACGTGATCTCGCCGGACAAATACACCATCCTGCCCAACACCGCCGGCTGCTATGACGCCACCGAGGCGGTGCGCACCTGCCGCCTGGCCCGCGAGCTGCTCGACGGCCACAAGCTGGTCAAGCTGGAAGTGCTGGCCGACCAGAAGACCCTGTTCCCCAACGTGATCGAGACCCTCAAGGCCGCCGAAGTGCTGGTCAAGGAAGGTTTCGACGTCATGGTCTACACCAGCGATGACCCCATCATCGCCCGCCAACTGGCCGAGATGGGCTGCATCGCGGTGATGCCGCTGGCCGGCCTGATCGGCACCGGTCTGGGCATCTGCAACCCTTACAACCTGCGCATCATCCTCGAAGAGGCCACCGTGCCGGTGCTGGTCGATGCCGGCGTGGGTACCGCGTCCGACGCCACCATCGCCATGGAACTGGGCTGCGAGGCGGTGCTGATGAACAGCGCCATTGCCCATGCGCAGAACCCGATTCTGATGGGCGCGGCGATGAAGCACGCGATCATCGCCGGGCGCATGGCCTACCTGGCCGGGCGCATGCCGAAGAAGTTGTACGCCAGCGCGTCGTCGCCGCTGGACGGTTTGATCAAGTAAGAGCCTGTTTATGACCCGCTGCGCGTCGGCCATGCGTCGTTAAAAGCACGCTCGGAATGCTCATTTACTCTTTGTAAACTCCGTTTCCTCGCCTGCTTTTGCCTAACCTGGCTCTAGCTCGCGAATCCTAAAAAGGCTCTAAGAGAATCTTATGAGTGACATCATCGAGCCGGCAGACGAAGGCGCTGCCGAGCGGCCGCTGCGCGGCATCAAGAGTTTCGTCATGCGCTCCGGGCGCATGACCGAGGGTCAGCAGCGTGGCCTTGACCAGGGCTGGCCAAAGTATGGGCTGGAGCTGGCCGACGGTCTGCGCGACTTCGACCAGGTATTCGGCCGTAGTGCGCCGCGCACCTTCGAGATCGGTTTCGGTATGGGCCACGCCACCCTGGAAATGGCCGCCGCCGCACCGGAGCAGGACTTCATCGGCGTGGAAGTGCACAAGCCGGGCGTCGGTGCCCTGCTCAACGGCATGCTTACGCAGAACCTGAGCAACATCCGCGTGTACAGCTGCGATGCCCTGGAAGTGCTGCGCGACTGCGTGGCCGACGCCAGCCTCGACCGCGTCCTGCTGTTCTTCCCCGATCCCTGGCACAAGGCGCGTCATCACAAGCGCCGTATTGTCCAGCTGAGCTTCGCCGAGCTGGTACGCAGCAAGCTCAAGGTCGGCGGCATCCTGCACATGGCGACCGATTGGCAGCCATATGCGGAACATATGTTGGAAGTCATGTCGGCGGCGCCCGGTTACCATAACGTTGCCGGTGCAGCAGGCTATGTCGAGCGCCCCAGCGAGCGTCCGGTAACCAAGTTCGAGAAGCGCGGCGAGCGCCTCGGTCACGGTGTGTGGGACCTCAAGTTCCAACGTAGCGAATGATCATCCAGGCCCTGCAGGATGCGGGGCTATATGACCGGGACCACCCGGCGCCAGGACGGCCTCTGCCTCACCACCAACGGCAATCTGCAGGCACGACCTACACTTGGTCGTACGAATAAGAGCAGCGGCGCCATGGCGCGCCGCGAGGAGAACGCTGTGCTGAGAACAATTGCAGTCCTGTCGCTGGCAGCCACTGTGTCACTGCCCGCGCATGCCCGCGTCGATGCCACCCAGGCCGCGCGCCTGGGGCAGGATCTGATGCCGCTGGGCGGTGAGCGCGCCGGCAATGCGGCGGGCACCATTCCGCCATGGGAGGGAGGCGTTTCCACGCCGCCGGCCAACTACCAGCCCGGCATGCACCACCCGGACCCCTTTGCCGCCGATGCCGAGCTGTATCGCGTCGACAAGACCAATATGGCCCAGTACAAGGCGCTGCTGACGCCCGGCTACCAGAAGCTGCTGGAGCGCAATCCGGACTACTACCTGCGCGTATACCCGACTCGCCGCAGTGCCGCTTCGCCGCAGCGCATCTACGACGCCACGCGCTTCAACGCTACCAATGCCACGCTGATCTCCGGCGGCAACGGTATCGAGGGCGCCGCCGCCGGCGTGCCGTTCCCGATTCCGCAGAACGGCCAGGAAGCCATCTGGAACCACATCACCCGCTACCGTGGCGAGCAGCTGCGCATGGAGACCAACCAGGCGGTGGTGCTCAATGGCGGCAGCTACGTGCTGCTCAAGCGTGACCGCGACATCATGTTCGTCTACGGCCGCGAAGGCATGACCCCCGGTGACCTGGACAACACTCTGTTCTACTACAAGTACGTGATCACTGCGCCGAGCAAGCTGGCCGGTTCCGCCCTGGTGGTGCAGGAAACCCTCGATCAGGTGCTGGCAATCCGCAAGGCCTGGCGTTTCAGCCGTGGCGAGCGTCGCGTGCGGCGTCTGCCGATGCTGGCCTATGACGCCATGCAGCCGGACACCAGCGGTATGGCGACCGCCGACGTGGTGGATACCTACAACGGCGCACCGGATCGTTACGAGTGGACGCTGCAGGGCAAGCAGGAAATGCTCGTGCCCTACAACAGCTATGCCGTACACCAGAAGGGCATTCCCTACGACACCATCCTGCAGAAGGCCCATATCAACCCCGAGCTGATGCGTCACGAGCTGCACCGCGTCTGGGTGGTTGAGGCAGACCTGCGTACGGGCTTCAGCCATCCCTATGCCAAGCGCCGCTTCTATCTCGACGAAGACAGCTGGCAGATCCTGGCTGTCGATCTGTATGACAAGCAAGGCGAGCTGATTGGTATGCAGGAAGCTCATCCGATCAGCTATTACGACGTGCCGGTGTTCGCCAGCACCCTGGAAACCATCTACGACTTCAAGGGCAGCCGCTACTTCGTCGATGGCCTGGACAATAACGAGAAGATGTACGACTACAACGTGCAGCTGAAGAAGAGCGACTTCACCGCCGCCGCCCTGCGCAGTGGTGGTATCTGAGTCTGTGAGGGCTCGGTAAAACACAAGGCCCGCATCAGCGGGCCTTGTCGTTTGTGCATCAGCGGTGTTTTTTGTGCCACTTGTCCTTCTTGTGGCCCAGTGCACGGCCTGGATGGCCATCATGACCATGGTAGTGACCGCCATCGCGATAGCGGCGGTCATCGCGGTCGTCATCGTCGTCGCCATAGGCATTACCGAGTGCGCCACCTGCACCGCCACCGACTGCCGCGCCGATCAGGCCGCCAGTACTACCTCCTACCTTGCTGCCGATAACTTGGCCACCGGCTGCCCCAAGGCCACCGCCGATAGCGGCTTCAGTGCGACTGCCCTTATCCGCGCCAACCGCGCTACCCGCTGCCCCGCCGACACCGGCACCAATGGCTGCACCGGTACTACCGCCTACCTGCTCACCGACCACCGTGCCGAGTACGCCACCCAGTGCGCCGCCAACACCGGCAGACGTATTGCCCGCCAGGGTAGTGGCGCTGGCCAGGGAAAGAGAAAGCAAAAGCAGGTATTTCATGAAGGCAGTCCAAGTCAGGAAGATGGTGCGGATGCTGCCAGCGCCACGGGCGGCGGCAAGTGCGGCATGCACGCGCTGCGAGGTGGATCACGAGTTGTGCAAAAAATGGCGCAGCCAGGGAACTGTCCAGCGCGTGTGCAATAGCGTCAGGCCTTGCCAGCGGTGAGCTCGGTGGCCAGCAGGCGGTAATCCTCTACGGCGGCGAACTCTTCGGTGTGCTTGGCCTGGCCACGGCTGTCCGGCTGGCGTACGGCCAGCAGATTGGCCACGCCATAGCGCCCGGCGCTGCGTAGGATGGGCAGGCTGTCGTCGATGAACAGGCTGCGCGCCGGGTCGAAGGGGAAGTCCTGTTGCAGGGCGAACCAGAATTGCTGGTCTTCCTTGGGGAAGCCGTAGTCGTGGGAGCTGATCAGTCTGTCGAAATAGGGTGCCAGTTCGACTTTCTCCAGCTTCAGCGACAGCGAATCGCGGTGGGCGTTGGTGATCAGCACCACGCGCTTGCCGGCGGCACGCAGGGCCTGCAGGAAGACGTCCGCGTCCGGACGCAGTGCGATCAGGTGGGCGACTTCACGCTTGAGGTCGCGTACCGACAGCTTCAGTTCGCGGCTCCAGAAATCGGTGCAGTACCAGGGCAGGGTGCCGGCATGCTGGCGGAACAGCGGCAGCAGTTCCGCTTCGGCCAGTGCGCGGCTGACGCCATGCAGTTCGGCATAGCGCTGGGGCAGGTGCTCCAGCCAGAAGTGGTTGTCGAAGTGCAGGTCGAGCAGGGTGCCGTCCATGTCGAGCAGAACGGTATCGATATCGGCCCAGGGCAACAGAGGCATGGTGAGATCCGGCAGTGGCGCAGCGTTACAAGATCACGCTCGGCAGATGAGGTTTGCCGGGTATGATACCTGCTCGAATCAAGGAGCGAGTGATGCGTGAGAAACCCCAGGTGCTGGCCCGCGAAATCGTCGCCAGCAGCCGCCTGTTCCGCGTCGAGGAGCTGCAGCTGCGCTTCTCCAACGGTGTGGAACGCACCTACGAGCGCCTGGTTGGCAAGGGCTCCGGCTACGGCGCGGTGATGGTGGTGGCGATGCTCGATGCCGAGCATGCGGTGCTGGTCGAGGAGTACTGCGCCGGCACCGACGATTACCAGATTTCGCTGCCCAAGGGCCTGGTCGAGCCGGGCGAGGACGTGCTCCTGGCGGCCAATCGCGAGCTCAAGGAGGAGGCCGGCTTCGGCGCCGAGCGCCTGGAGCTGCTGGCCGAACTGAGCCTGTCGCCCGGCTACATGAGCCAGAAGATCCAGGTGGTGTTGGCCCGTGACCTCTACGAGGAACGCCTGCCGGGCGACGAGCCGGAGCCGATGCGGGTGGACAAGGTCAGCCTGCGCGAAATCAGCGCCCTGCTGCAGCACCCGCAATTCACCGAGGGCCGTGCCCTTGCCGCGCTTTATCTGGTCCGCGATCTGCTGACCCAACGTGGAGAATTCAAGTGAGTCATCCCTATCTGCCGGCGCTGATCGAACTGGTTCAGCGTGCCGGCCAGGCCACCCTGCCGCACTGGCGCAACGACGTGGCGGTAGCCGAAAAGGCCGACGCCTCTCCCGTGACGGCCGCCGATCTGGCCGCCCATGAGATTCTCGCCGCGGGCCTGCGCGAGCTGGCGCCCGAGGTGCCGGTGTTGTCCGAGGAAGACAGCGTCATCCCGCTGAGCGAGCGCGCGCAATGGCAACGCTGGTGGCTGGTCGACCCGCTGGACGGTACCAAGGAGTTCATTGCCGGCAGCGAGGAGTTCACCGTCAATGTCGCCCTGATCGAGCGCGGTCGCGTGGTGCTGGGCGTGGTCGGCATCCCGGCCACAGGGTGCTGCTATTTTGGTGGTGCCGGCCTGGGCGCCTGGCGTCAGGAGGCCGGTGGTGAGGCCCAGGCCATCAGTGTGCGCCTGGCGCCTGCCGAGGCCTTTACCCTGGTGGCCAGCAAGCGCCACTCCAGCCCGGCCCAGGAACGTTTGCTGGCAGGTCTGTCCGAACGTTTCGGCGACTTGCAGCTGGCCAATATCGGCAGCTCGCTGAAGTTCTGCCTGCTGGCCGAAGGCAATGCCGATTGCTATCCGCGTCTGGCGCCCACTTCGCAGTGGGATACTGCAGCGGCCCAGGGCGTTCTGGAAGGCGCCGGTGGCGAAGTGCTCGATCTCAAGGGTGAGGCGCTGACCTACGAGGCGCGCGAGAGTTACCTCAACCCGTCCTTCCTCGGCTTGCCACAGGCAGCGGCCTGGCGCGCCGAGCTGATCCAGCTGGCCCGTGCGCTGGATTGATGGCCTCAGGGTGTTTCGTCGGCTGGGTAGAGCACCGCGAAACCCGGCGATGAAGCAAGGGCCTCATCTCCACCTGTATGACTCATCGCTGGGTTACGCCGCAGGCGGTTAACCAACCTACGCGGCTTACAGCATATCGCTGTAGCGCTCGTCCTTCTTGTAGCGCAGAGGCTGGGCGAAGCCCGGCACCTGGATGCCCTCGGCGCTGAAGTGCAACTGCTGATCGTCGATCAGGTCGTGGCCAAAGTTGTAGAGGATGTCGAACTGGCCGCGCAGGGCCTGCTGGTCGTACCGCGCGGCGCTGGCGCGGGTGGCCTCGCGCTTGTCCAGCCAGGCGCTATAGGCGGCCTCGCCATGGCGCTTGCGCAGCATGCGCTCGGCCACTTGCGGGGCCAGCACCACGCCGGTGGCGTTGTTGCCGCCGAAGCCCTTGGAGTTGATAAAGCAGACTTCCATCTCGCTCATCTGGCGATCTCGCGTGTCCAGGCTCAAGTGCTGGCAATGGACGTCATCGGCGACCTTGTCGATGGTCTTCAATCCGGGCAACAGACCGTGGCGGAAGGTGCCGAGCGCAGCGATCACCTGATCACCACTGGCGGTGGCCAGCGAGTGGCCGAGGAAGGCCTTGACCGCGGTGATTGGCCAATTGTCGATGCCGAAGGCGGCGGCGACCCGATCCAGCAGTTCGGATTCGGTGACCCGGTTGGCCGGGGTGCTGGAGCCGTGGGCATGCACGAAGCTGCGCGTGCGCACCGCGTCGATGCCGACCAGCTGGGCGGCGCTGGCCACGGCCTTGGCCAGGGTCAGGTAGTTGCCCGGGCCGGGCGCGGAGATGGACTTCTTGAAACCGTCGGCGTTGATGAACACATCCGGCACGGCACCGTGGATATCCGCGCCTAGTTGCAGGGCCAGTTCGTCGTCCATCAGCACCAGGTACTGGCATGATTCGGAAAGGGTAAAGCCGCAGTTGTCGCCGAACGGCCGACTGGCGCGACGGAAGTCCACCTCGTCGCGGCCTTCGAGCTTGCGCAGGCCCTCTTCGGTGGCCAGTGCGCCCATGGCGCCGTAGCCGTCGATGATCTCCTGGGTGATCGGCGCCTCGGCGTTGCCGACCAGGGCGACGCGGGCCTTGCCGCTGGCGATCTGCTCGATGGCCTTCTGCAGGTTGTAGAGGAAGGTCGCGCAGGCGCCGGTGACGCTGCCGGTGCTGCCGACGCTGCCCAGTACGTAGGCGTTGATGAAATCTGCCGGCATGGTGTTGAGGCCCAGCGGGCATTGTTTGGCGGTGACCCGGCCGCCCTTCAGGCGCGACTGCAGCATGCCGCCGAAACCGTATTCGTCGAGCTGGCTCATGATGCTGCCGGAGAACACGGCGACTTCATCGGGTTGCACCTGGTCCTGGATGGTTTGCCAGTCCAGGCCGGTGGAGCGCAGGGCGTCAGTGGCACCGACCACCGCCAGCTGCAGGCCGCGCGGGTGGAAGTGCGAGTTGTACAGGGCGCCGGGCTCGAAGCCGGCGGGCAGCTGGCCGGCGGACTTCACCGGCAGTGCGCGGTAGCTGTCGACCTTGAATTCGCAGGCTTCGGTGAGGGTCACCAGCACCTGCTGCTCGCCCAGTTGCTCGACGTTCCAGCTGGCCGGCAATGGCTCCGGCAGGTGCTTGCGCAGGGTGGTGAACTGCGCGCCGCTGGCGCTGAGGTTCTTCTGCCAATGGGCGGCATCGACGTCCAGCAGACGCTTGTCGATACGCCGTACCAGAGTGCCGTCGAGGATTTCGCCGGAGAAGCGGCTTTCGATCTCGGCCAGGCTCAGGGTGTTGCCCGCCTGATCGCGGTACTGACCGTCGACCACCTGCACCAGCTGCATCATCACGGCCAGGCCGGCCAGGGTCTCCTGGCGACTGGTACTGTCCAGGGACTCCTGAACGATACGGCGGAAACCATGGTGGAACGAGCTTCTGCCGGCGGCGTTGTAGCCGCCGAAGCCGACGATGACGGGAAGACGAGACATCACACAGAACTCCTTCGATCGCTCCGGGCCTGGAAGAGGCGTGCCGTCATTGCCGGGTAATGGAGCAATAACCGCTATAGCCAGGCGGCAGCTGCCGGGTGGCGACTCAAAATGAATCGGAATGACTGAGTGACGCAGTTCGTGACCGCAAGGTCACTCCGCGTTGTGACATCGGCAGAAGGAGTTGAGGCGTCCGTGCCTCCGCGCTTAGCGATAGCTCAGGCCTGGCTCGGCGGTACTGACGCGGGTGCCAGAGGTGCCCTGGACGATGGCCTCGATATTGGCCAGCGAGCCGATTACGGCGACTTTCCCGGTGTTGCGGGCGAACTCGCAGGCGGCCATGACCTTGGGGCCCATGGAGCCGGCGGCGAAGCCGAGGCGCTCCAGTTCGTCCGGATGGGCCTGGGCGATGGCCTTTTGGGTCGGCTTGCTCCAGTCGATGTAGGCGGCATCCACATCGGTGGCGATCACCAGCAGGTCGCAGGCCAGCTGTTCGGCCAGCAGTGCCGAGCACAGATCCTTGTCGATCACCGCTTCGACACCCTGCAGCTTGCCGTCCTCATACATCGTGGGGATGCCGCCACCACCGGCGCAGATCACCACACTGCCTTTTTCCAGCAGCCATTTGATCGGGCGGATCTCGAAGATGCGCTGTGGCCGGGGGCTGGCCACCACGCGACGGAACTTGTCGCCGTCCGGGGCGATGCTCCAGCCCTTCTCGGCGGCCAGGCGCTCGGCTTCTTCCTTCGGGTAGACCGGGCCGATCGGCTTGGTCGGCGTCTTGAAGGCCGGGTCGGCACTGTCGACCTCGACCTGGGTGAGGATGGTGGCGAAAGGCACCTCGAACGGCAGCAGGTTGCCCAGTTCCTGCTCGATCATGTAGCCGATCATGCCTTCGGTCTCGGCACCGAGCACGTCCAGCGGGTAGGGGTTGGCCGCGTCGTAGGCCGCGCCCTGCAGAGCCAGCAGGCCCACCTGCGGACCATTACCGTGGGCGATCACCAGTTCGTTGCCTGGCGCCACTTTGGCGATCTGCTCGCAGGCAATGCGTACGTTGGCGCGCTGGTTGTCTGCGGTCATGGCCTCGCCACGGCGCAGTAGGGCGTTGCCGCCCAGGGCGATGACTAGTCGCATGTTGGTTCTCCTTGAGATGTGGCCCTGCCCCCTTCAGGAGAGGGTGCTGTCCATGTGTGGCCCGGATGAAATCCGGGAGTTCTGTAGGGCTTGCCGCCCCGAATTTCATCCGGGCTACGTTCTGATTAGCGAACGCCCCCTCTTCCATTTATTAGGGGCACGCCTAGTAGAGAGGGCAGGGCAGGCCGCTCTGAGCGACCCTCTCCCCTGGCCCCTCTCCCGCGAGCGGGCGAGGGGAGGCAAGCGCGTGGCCTTGGGGTCAAACGTCAGCGAGCGTGGAGACCAGAATCGCCTTGATGGTATGCATGCGGTTCTCCGCCTGTTCGAAGGCGATGCAGTAGGGTGACTCGAACACGTCCTCGGTGACTTCGATACCGTTCTTCAGGTGCGGGTACTGTTCGGCGATCTGCTTGCCGACCTTGGTTTCGCTGTTGTGGAAGGCCGGCAGGCAGTGCATGAACTTGGCGCGCGGGTTGCCGGTGGCCTTCATCACGTCCATGTTGACCTGATAGGGCAGGAGTTCCTGGATACGCTCACCCCAGGCTTCGACCGGCTCGCCCATGGACACCCAGACATCGGTGTGGACGAAGTCGACGCCCTTGACCGCTTCCTTGACGTCTTCGGTGAGGGTGATGCGCGCACCACTTTCTTCTGCAAATTTCTTGCATGCAGCCACATGCTCATCGGTTGGCCACAGGGTCTTGGGCGCGGCGATGCGCACGTCCATACCGAGTTTGGCGCCGATCAGCAGCAGCGAGTTGCCCATGTTGTTGCGGGCGTCACCCAGGTAGGCGTAGCTGATGTCGTGCAACGGCTTGTCGCTGTGCTCGCGCATGGTCAGCACATCGGCCAGCATCTGGGTCGGGTGGTATTCGTCGGTCAGGCCGTTGAACACCGGCACGCCGGCATAGCTGGCCAGCTCCTCGACGATTTCCTGCTTGAAGCCGCGGTACTCGATGGCGTCGTACATGCGCCCGAGCACGCGGGCGGTGTCCTTCATCGACTCCTTGTGGCCGATCTGCGAGGAGCCCGGGTCGATGTAGGTGACGTTGGCGCCCTGGTCATAGGCGGCGACTTCGAAGGCGCAGCGGGTACGGGTGGAGGTCTTCTCGAAGATCAGTGCGATGTTTTTGCGCAGCAGGTGCGGCTGTTCGGTGCCGGTGTACTTGGCGCGCTTGAGGTCGCGCGAGAGGTCGAGCAGGTAGCGCAGCTCGCGGGTGCTGTGATGCATCAGGCTGAGCAGGTTGCGGTTGTGCATGTTGAAAGCCATGACGAAATTCCTCTTGAGAAAAGCGTTAGCGCCGGTACTGCTTAAGCCCGGCGTGGACGGCGGCCCTGGTGCGGGCCGCTGTGGGTGGCATCAATAGTCGATGGGGTCGCGGATGATCGGGCAGGTCATGCAATGGCCACCGCCGCGGCCGCGGCCCAATTCGCTGGCGCTGATGGTGACCACTTCGATACCGGCCTTGCGCAGCAGGGTGTTGGTGTAGGTGTTGCGGTCATAGCCGACCACCACGCCGGGCTCCAGGCAGACCACGTTGTTGCCGTCGTCCCACTGTTCGCGCTCGGCTTCGAAGCTATCGCCGCCGGTTTCCACTACGCGCAGTTTCTTCAGGTTGAGTGATTCGGCGACCACGTCGATGAACGACTTGTCTTCACGGCGCACGTCGATGCCGCCTGGCTTGCTCTCGTCCGGGCGAAGCACGAAGGGCACGATGTTGTAGGCCACGTCGGGGAAGACTGTGACCAGGTCGCGGTCGCAGAAGCTGAACACGGTGTCCAGGTGCATGGCCGCGCGCGATTTGCCGAGGCCGGCGACCACCACCCGCTCCGCCGCGCCCTTGTCGAACAGGGCCTTGGCCACCTGACCGATCGCCTGGTGCGAGCTGCGCTCGCCCATGCCGATCAGCACGGTGCCGTTGCCGATTGGCATCACATCGCCGCCTTCAAGGGTGGCGGCGCCGTGGTCCTTGTCCGGGTCGCCGTACCAGATCTGGAAGTCTTCATGGATGAAGTCCGGGTGGTACTTGTAGATGGCACTGGCCAGCAGGGTTTCCTGGCGCCGAGCCGGCCAGTACATGGGGTTGAGGGTGACGCCGCCATAGATCCAGCAGGTGGTGTCACGGGTGAACTGGGTATTGGGCAGCGGCGGGAAGAGGAAGCTGGATTCGCCCAGGTAGGCGGCGAACATCTTGGCTTCCTCGGAGGCCTTGTATTTGATCAGGTCCGCGCCGGACACGCCGCCAATCAGGAACTCGGCGATCTTGCGCGGCTCCAGGCTTTCGATAAAGGCACGTACCTCGCCCTGCAGGCCGAGGCCGACGCTGTTGGGGGTGATCTTGCGGTCGAGGATCCACTTCAGGGCCTCGGGGTTCTGCACCGTTTCTTCGAGCAGATTGTGCATCTCCACCACCTCGACGCCGCGCTCGCGCATCTTGGTCATGAAGTCGAAGTGGTCGCGCTTGGCCTGGGAGACCCAGATCACGTCGTCGAACAGCAGTTCATCGCAGTTGTTGGGGGTCAGGCGCAGGTGCGCCAGGCCCGGCGAGCACACCATGACCTTGTGCAGTTTGCCGGCCTCGGAATGGACGCCTAGGGCTTTCTTGGACATGTCGAACTCCTTCTCGGATTAGAGGCTGAGGAAGCCGTCATACAGGCCATAGGCGGCGATGGCGGCGCCGATCAGGACAACGGCGAAGATGAGCTTCTCGATGTTGGTGAACACGGGTTGGCCCAGTTCGCGCTTGGCCTTGGCGAACAGGATGACGCCCGGTGCATAGAGCAGGGCGGACAGCAGCAGGTACTGCACGCCGGCGGCATACACCAGCCAGATGGCGTAGAGGGACGAGACTAGGGCGATCAGCAGGTCCTTGTTGCGTTCGCCGCTACCGCTCTCGTAAGTTTCGCCGCGCCAGGCCAGCAACAGGGCGTAGGCGCTGGACCAGAAGTAAGGCACCAGGATCATCGAGGTGGCCAGGTACAGCAGGCTCAGGTAGGTCGAGCTGTTGAACAGGGTGATGATGAGGAACAGCTGGATCAGCCCGTTGGTCAGCCACAGGGCGTTGGCCGGCACCTGGTTGGCGTTCTCCTTGCGCAGGAACTCCGGCATGGTGTGGTCCTTGGCCGAGGAGAAGATGATCTCCGCGCAGAGCAGGGTCCACGACAGCAGCGCCCCGGCCAGCGACACCAGCAGGCCGATGGAGATCAGCTGGGCGCCCCAGGGGCCGACCACCTGCTCCAGCACGCCGGCCATGGAGGGGTTCTTCAGCCCCGCCAGCTCGGCCTGGGCCATGATGCCCTGGCTCAGCACGTTGACCAGCACCAGCAGCAGGAGCACGGCGACGAAGCCGATCACTGTGGCCTTGCCCACGTCGCTGCGTTTCTCGGCGCGGGCGGAGAAGATGCTGGCGCCCTCGATGCCGATGAACACCCAGACGGTGACCAGCATCATGTTGCGCACCTGATCCATCACAGTGCCTAGGTCGCTGTTGCCGGCGGCCCAGAAGTCGGTGGTGAACACATCGAACTGGAAGGCGATGGCGGCGATCACGATGAACAGCGCCAGCGGCACCATCTTGGCGATGGTTGTCACGGTATTGATGAAGGCCGCTTCCTTGATCCCGCGCAGCACCAGGAAGTGCAGCAGCCACAGCAGGATCGAGGCGCAGATGATCGCCGGCAGGGTGTTGCCCTCGCCGAACACCGGGAAGAAGTAGCCGAGGGTGGAGAACAGCAGCACCATGTAGCTGACGTTGCCGATCCAGGCGCTGATCCAGTAGCCCCAGGCCGAGGAGAAGCCCATGTAGTCGCCGAAACCGGCCTTGGCATAGGCGTAGACACCGCCGTCGAGCTCGGGCTTGCGGTTGGCCAGGGTCTGGAACACGAAGGCCAGGGTCAGCATGCCGACGCCAGTGATCAGCCAGCCGATCAGGGTGGCGCCGGCACCAGCGCTGGCAGCGATGTTCTGCGGCAGGGAGAAGATTCCGCCGCCGACCATGGAACCGATGACCAGGGCAATTAACGCACCCAACTTGAGTTTGTTTGCTGAGTCAGACATCCAACACCTCCAGTGTGCGGAGCAGAGTGGCAACTATTGGGCGCGCTATTGGCAAAAGAGGTGTTGACTTCGGTCAATAGTCGGTCAGCCATTGCCGTCGCTAATGTCTCGTACTACGGCTGGCACAGAATTGCACGGGAGCGCCGAGATAGATGGCCGTGGCAGCACCTTCAGGAGGTGCCTTGAGGAAAAGCTAGTTCAGTATTTATCGCTCGCAAGTTTCAGTTGTGAGGCGATTATTCGTGTTGGCAATTTGCAGATTTATAACTTCGCGATAAATGAAAAGTTATTTAACGCGAATAGAAATATAGATCGCCTCTTCAGGCGATGGCGGCGGGCGCTGGTCTTAGGCTGAGATAGGGGCGTTAGCTGGCCAGTGGCCTGACTCAGTCCTGTTCTTCGCCGCCCCAGGCCAGGCCATGCTTGCGCAGCTTGTCGTGCAGGGTCTTGCGCGGCAGGCCCAGGGCCTCGGCCAGGCTACGCAGGGAGCCATGCTCTTTGGCCATTTCGGCGCTAATCAGCGCGCGCTCGTAGGCGTCGACCTGCTCGCCGAGGCTCTGCCCGGAGTGCTGGCTAGACAGCGGGCCAGGCTGTTGCAGGCCGAGCTCCAGGCCCATCGCGAAGCGTTCGGCCGCGTTCTGCAACTCGCGCACATTACCGGGCCAGTCGTGGCTCAGCAGTTGTGCGCGCTGCCCCGGCTGCAGGCTGCGTGGTGGCAATCCATGGCGCTGGCTGGCGGCCTCGGCCAGGTGCTGGAACAGCAGGAGGATGTCTTCGCCGCGTTCGCGCAGTGGTGGAATACGCAGCGGCGCGACGTTGAGGCGGTAGTACAGGTCGGCGCGGAAGCGGCCCTGGTCGGCGGCGATGCGCAGGTCTTCCTTGGTGGCGGCGATTACCCGGATATCCAGGGGGATCAGCTGGTTGCCGCCGAGCCGTTCGACCACACGTTCCTGCAGCAGGCGCAGCAGCTTGACCTGGATATCCGGGCTCATGCTCTCGATCTCGTCGAGGAACAGGGTGCCGCCGTTGGCGAACTCGAACTTGCCGATGCGGCGCTTCTGCGCGCCGGTAAAGGCGCCAGCCTCGTGACCGAACAGCTCACTCTCGACCACGGACTCGGCCAACGCGCCGGCGTTGATGGCGACGAAGGGGCCATGCTTGCGCGCCGACAGGTCGTGCAGGGCGCGCGCGACCACCTCCTTGCCGGCGCCGGTTTCGCCGAGGATCAGCACGTCGGTGTGGATCGCCGCGAGCGCACCCACCTGTTCGCGCAGGCGCTGCATGGGCGCGCATTGTCCCAGCAGGCGCGCGCCCAGTTCCTGGCGATCCGCCAGAGCCAGACGCAGACTGCGGTTGTCCAGTACCAGGCGGCGCAGTTCCAGGGCGCGGCGCACGCTGTCGAGCAGAGCCTCACTGGCAAAGGGCTTTTCCAGGAAGTCGTAGGCGCCGGCGCGCATGGCCTGTACCGCCAGCGGCACATCGCCGTGGCCGGTGATCAGCAGTACGGGCAGTTCCGGATCGCGTTCGCGCAACTGCGCCAGCAGTTGCAGGCCGTCGATGCCGGGCATGCGGATATCGCTGACCACCACCCCGGGCCAATCGGCAGGGATGCGCTGGGGCAGGTCACGGGCATCGGCGAGGACCTGCACCTGCAGGCCGGCCAGATCGAGGGTCTGCGCCAGGGCCTGGCGCAGGTGCTCGTCATCGTCGATCAGCAGGACCTGAGTGCGGGCGTCGATGGCCGTCATGAAAACTCCTCGGGCGGTTGCAGGTTGGCAGCGGGTTCGGCGCGGCGCAGTTGCAGGGTGACCAGCGCGCCGCCCTCGGGATGGTTGGCCAGCAGCAGCTCGCCACCCAGGGCACGCATCAGGGTATCGCAGATGGCCAGACCGAGGCCGAGGCCCTGGGTGCTGGTCTTGGTGGTGAAGAAGGGTTCGCGGGCGTGCGCCAGGGCCTGGTCCGAGAAGCCCGGACCATTGTCGCGCAGCAGCAGCCGAACCCCGTCGGGTGTGGTTTCGCTGCTCAACCAGAGTTTGCGTGGCGGCGCTTTCTCGGCGAGGGCGTCCAGGGCATTGGCCAGCAGGTTGCCGAGCACCTGGCGCAGGCGCGTCTCCCCGGCCTGCACCCACAGGGTGGCGTCCGGCAGATCGCGGATCAGCTCGACGTCCAGCGCCCGGCGGCGTTTGGATAACAGCGCCAGGGCATCGTCCAGTGCCGGCTGCAGGGCTACGCTCTCCGGCGCGTGGCGGTCGCGCCGGGCAAAGGCACGTAGGTGGGCGATGATCGAGGCCATGCGCTCGGTCAGTTGGCTGATTTGTTTGAGGTTGCCGCGGGCATCGTCCATGCGCTGGTGGTCGAGCAGCACCCCGGCGTTGTCGGCATAGCTGCGGATCGCCGCCAGCGGTTGGTTCAACTCGTGGCTGATGCTGGCGCTCATGGTGCCCAGGGCGCTGAGTTTGCCGGCCTGCACCAGTTCGTCCTGGGTCCGTACCAGCTCCTGCTGAGCCTGTTCGCGCTCCAGTACTTCGTCCTTCAGCCGGCTGTTGAGGTTCTCCAGCTCGCGGGTGCGTTCCAGCACACGGATTTCCAGCTCGCGTTTGGCACGGGCATCCAGGGCGATGCGCTCCAGGTAATGACGCCGGCGCTGCAGCAGCAGGCCGAGCAGGGCGAGCAGGGCGAGCAGGCTGGCGCCGCCGATGGCCACCACGTTCTGCACCGGACGGTCGACCTGGTTACGCGGCGCGAGGATGCTCACCGTCCAGCCCGTCTCGACCAGCTCGCGGCTCTGTTGCAGCCAGGTCTTCCAGTCGATTTGCGCCAGTTGCGGTTGCAGGTTGGGGTAGGGTTGGTCGGCGGCGATCTGGCGCAGCTCCATCCGGCTCAGCGGTCGACTGGCATGGAAACGCCAGGCCGGTTCGGAGGTGAGGATGATCACGCCATTCTCGTCGGTCACCAGCAGCTGCTCGGGCGTACGGCCCCACAGGCGCTCGGTGTAGTCGAGGTCGACCTTGACCACCAGCACGCCGAGCAGGCGTTCGCCCTCACGTACGGCCGAGGCATAGAAGTAGCCGCGCTTGCCTGAGGTGGTGCCAAGGCCGAAGAAGCGCCCCAACTGGCCCTGGATGGCCATCTGGAAATACGGGCGGAAGCTGAAGTTACGGCCGACGAAGCTGTCCGCCTGGTCGTGGTTGGACGCCGCGCGGGTGACCCCGTCGGTATCCATCAGATAGATCACGTCAGCGCCGGTCTGCTCGCGCACCCGCCTTAGCAGCGCGTTGGCGCGCTGCAGCGCTGCCGGGCTGTCCGGCGTCAGCAAGATGCCGCGCAGATCCGGCAGGTCGCCGAGGATAGGCGGCAACACCTCGAAACGGCGCAGGGTGCCGAGCAGGTTGGCCACGTAGAGGTCGAGAGTCTGGCGATTCTGCTCGGCCAGCTCACTGCGGTAGTAGCGCTCGGCCAACTGCTGCAAGGGCCAGAGCAGCGGCGCGAGCAGCAGGGCCAGCAGCGCCAGACTGCGCCAGCGGGGGCGGTGTAGGGGGTGGTTAGCTGTCATGTCGCAATGCGCCTGGAGAACAGGCGCATTATGCATGTGTGATTGCTGCTAAATGCTGTATACAGGTCTAAGGGGTGTCCTTCGAGAGTGTGTGTTATTCCAAAAAAGCACATGAGTCGAAGCATACACTGTTGAATCTCTATGGCCGATGTGAATGCAGAGCTAATTCTATCTAGCTGAGTTCGCATAATTTCTGCGTCGAAACGTGCTTCATATCCCGGAAGTCAACGCTCACTCTTGGCAAGCAACCGGTGACGTGCGGAAGAGAAATCCTTGTTTTCAGGTTTTATTGGTTTTCTCGGTGAAAAAAATCTAGCACTCAGAGGTTACTACTACCGAATAAGTAATTACTCAGTCTATATCGGCATTACATTCGCAGGTTTAATATCTGCTGGCCACTCAGGAGAAACCTGTAAACGCAGAAATCCGGGTAATCCCGGATTTCTGTATGGGCTTAAAGCTTAGTTGTTGAGCTTTTTGCTCGAACGACATTTGCTGTTAATCATAGATATGCGTTTGAGTACCCTAGCAAACCTCTACGGTAAAATTGTTTTCGTAGGCGATAAGGCAAAATATTCTTTCAATGGCATGAGGCAAAGTGCCATCCACAAGGCCTTGTTCGCCGTCAAAATCACACGACTTGAACTTGTTTAAACTGATGAGTGCTGCCGGACGAAACCAGAACATAGAGCCTGCAGGGAATTTATCATATCTAAATTTAATATTTTGAATGCCACAAGCCTTTTGAACTACCTCATGATCGAAAGTCATGTTTCGATCAGTGTGCTCTGTTAGATAGCTTTCTGGAATGATCATCCCAAGATTCTGATTCTCTTCAAAGCGATGAACTATTTTAGAAGTAGCTTCTTTGTCGCCGATTAGTGCCTCAAGAAGATCGCCGCGAATATCATCGCCGTCATTCCGATATACGCTTTTTTTCGTATGAATCTTGCAGACTGCGGTGTAGTTTAGGGTGCTAATAAAGTTGATAATTTTTGTTAGCGGAAATATGTCGCGCCCACGATTCTCATGATACTCGACGAGGGCCCGAGGAAAATCGGCGGAAACAATATCAATGCCTGCCTTGTCAGTAGTTGTAACAAAAAGATCGAACCCTATGGACTCTAATGACTTCAAGTGGCTCTTAATTTCTGGCCAAAGCTCTAAATAATGCAAGTGGAGAATCACAGCATAGTCGCTGGTCTTCTCGAAATTTTTCCTGGTAGGGCCTGTCTCATAGCTATCGTCGAAGTTGGAAATGACATCATAAGTTGCCTGCAGATAGCCGTACCCATATCTTCTATCAGGCTCCAGATGCGTCCCTTCTGCCCATTCATTCCAAGCGTTAACGAAAACCAGCTTCTCAGCTAGCGAATATTTTTCATTGCGATAGACATTACTGCAGAGAGCAGCAAGCCATTGCTTATAACGTAACAGGCTGAATCCATGGAATATATGACTGTTATTCTGCTTGCGTGCTGTATTGTCCCAAGAAAGCATAGAAGTCCTAAATAGCTTGTATTCTGGCTCTTCTTCCCGGATGGCCATGGTTACTACTTGATCATAGCTAAATATAGCCCCCTCAAATTCAGGGTTAGTGATCTGAAGTTGAGAGCTTATTTCATGGCTTTTTACAGTGTGGGGTGGGAACTCAACCGCTGCATCAAAACCAAATTCTTCTGGGCCCTTGATGCCAAAGCTTTGAGCGCAGATCAAGTAAAGGTCTGTGAACCCGTGCTTCATAGCTTCTTCTCGCCATAAAGCTGATGTTTTTAAGATATTTGGAATAATGCTTGCGCGATAGATGATGAGTACAGGTTTGCCATCAATCTTTATATATCGCGGGTCGTTAAAGTATTTAATCAGGTGTCTAATGAACGCGATAGAGTCTTCGTCGCTGTGGTTTTGAGCTATGAGAACATCATTTTCTTGCCCATCCCAGCGACGTGTCCAATTTTCGTTTGCCCAAGTGAGACAGAAGGGCATGTCGACTTTAGGATTTTTTAGCATCATCTCAAGCGGCGTATCCATAAGTATCTCGCCGCCAAACCAATAAAAGTAGTAACTGAACCCGTAGATACCATATTGCTTTGCTAACAAAGCCTGTTCTTCCATTACGGAAGGAATGCGGAGGTCGTAATAGCCATTGTGAATAGGGCAATGGGGCTGATAATGACCTATATAGTTGCGCTCCGCCTTACCTACATTAGACCACTCCGTAAATCCTTTCCCCCACCATTTATCATTTTCAGGGAAGGGGTGGAATTGGGGTAGATAGAAGGCAATCAGCTTAACTGCAGGATTGGTTGTTGGGTTGTTTTTAAAATCTGTATAAGCCTCTTTCGTGTCGTCGAAGTGTATTTTAGGTATGTCATACACAGGTGCTTCTAGTTTGGGTAATGGTCTTTTAAGATATTTTCTTATAATGTTTTTCTGGGCTTCAGGTATTGGAAGCTTGTGCCAGAGTCTATTTATAAGAGGGGGGGCGATTTTTTTATTCATGGTTGGCTGTCTCGCAAGACTTCTTCTCACATAGCGTAGCGGTTTTGTTATCCGCCAAGAACGACTGTTTTTAATGGTGAGATTTTCATTTAAGAGGTTATTGTATGAATTGACTAAGCAAATATGTTTGCTGTTGATTTCTTCAAATTTACTTTCTATTTCTTTATTTTTATTTTGGCTGGCGTTTAGTTCTGATAGGAGGTTTTTTTGCGATTCGACTAGGCACTTGTTCTCAGTGCTAATTTCTTCGAGTTTGTGTTCCGTTTCTTTGGTTTTATTATGGCTGGCGCTCAACTCTGAACTGATTAAGTCTATTTTGATATTTTTTTCATTTAATAGTTTTAAGTCTGGCAGGTAGCCAAATTGTTGGCTGTCGCATGGGGTTCTAGAGTCGTACCCGAAATAATAGATTTCAATGTGATCTTGTATTCTTGAAGGGAAGTGATCTTCCTGTGACTTGTCTTTTAAAAAAACACAAACAAAATCATTCCACATCCCTTCGCCTTCTTCTGGACCTATTTTATCGCCGACGAAAGACTCAAGGAGCGTTGTGTTGTAATGATGGTGCTGGGCCCATTTGGCTAAGGCATGCCCCGAGTCTGGATAAAAGCGCCAGCTATCGACTGGGTATCTATGAACCATACCATTGCTTGGGGTGTTTAAATACATAATCCCCCTTGGCTTGAGGATGCGAATGCATTCCAAGTAAAGTAACCAGAAAAATTCTGAGTGCTCAAACACAGAACTGCAAACGATTACATCGACAGCCTCATTATCAAAGGGGAGCTTGTAAGGATCGGTCAATACAACGTCAACTCCGTTGCCTTCTACGAAGTCGACTCCAATATAGGAGGCATCTTTAGGGCTGAGCTCTCGGAGCGAGCCATTAACATTTTGGGCGCCAATGTCTACGATAACTTTTCCACTAAAATCGGCTGGGCAATATGTCTCAAAAAAGCATTTTCCATAAAACATCGCTGATTTATGCACGAT
This sequence comes from Pseudomonas sp. GOM6, assembly GCF_029537485.1. Lineage (GTDB taxonomy): Bacteria > Pseudomonadota > Gammaproteobacteria > Pseudomonadales > Pseudomonadaceae > Aquipseudomonas. The sequence continues at coordinate 103,096 of NZ_JARPUS010000006.1, read as the reverse complement.
AAAACCTCAGGGCATCCTATTTAAAGTAACGCCATATGGCATTTGTGTGATCATTAAAGTGGTTCGCTTTTGAATGGCGGTTTCATGAGCGCGAGATGTGAGATTATTTCCTTGCTATCAAAACAATTGCTGCTGGGTACTCGAATACATAAACTTCACATGAAGAAAAACCAGCTTTTATTGGGGTTAGCCAAGCATCAGCACCAAATTCGGTATGGACCAACTGGTCGTTAGCTAGAACTCCAGATTGTCCATGGTAGCTAGGTGGAAGTCCGGATCTGGAGCGAGTAAATCGATCAACTATAATTGGGACTGTGAAAATACATGCGCCATTTTCTTTTAGCACTCTACGGCATTCTGACAATCCCCGCTTAGGGTTTGGTACATGCTCAAGTGTGTCTGAGTGAATCACTAGATCAAAGCTCCCAGATGGAATGTCCAAGTTCTCCATATCGAACTCAGGGTATTCTATTAAGCGATGCGCCTGGCTCTTATTGAGAAAGCTAGTTAAGTTTCCGGCGCGATTAATTTCTAGGATGCTTACTCTGGAGGTATTTTTGCAGAATTCGTCTAGTGTGCCAGTGAAGGAAAATTCCTTCTTAATGGCTGATGCTAGTCCCATGGATCGTAGATTGTTATGGCAACTTGAACAGTGAAACCCTTGCTGTCTATTTATATAGTTTACTTCGTGTTCGCAAAGTTGCCATGAGCTAACGAGTTCAGGCCATAGTACTTCATGGCTAAGGAAAGTATTGTTGCCGCAGACCGGGCATTCACTCAATGTGTGCTGTGTCATTGGCTGTCCTCAATGAAATTTTCTCAAATGGCACGCCGACTAGACCCCAGCGAACCCGACTGGAAGAGACGTTTAGTATTAATGCATCGTGTAACCAGTGATGCTGAACGTTAGCGTTTAACGTTCCGTCTGCTAGTGAGACCATGACTGCGTACTGGCCATTTGGGAGCATAGGTAAGCGAAATACAAACTCACTTTCAAAAGTTAAGCCTGCGTTGACTGGGCTAGGATTGAGATCAGTGAAGGGTAGCGTGTTCTCTCCAAATAAATCCTGACCCAGTCTATCTCTGACTAAGAAACCCAAGATGGGACTGTCCAAATCTTGAAGTGCTTTCGCAGTAATGACCAAGCGAACAGTCTCACCTCCACGGAAAACATCGGTAGACTGATCTTTTAGATTTTCAATACGGACAGAAATTATTTCAGCTGCGCCCGTTCTCCAGCCATTAGATTCATTTAAATGGTTGCTGATACGCATTTGACTATCGTAGTCGATGAGTGGGGCCTCACGTGGCTCGTCTACAGATTTTGTGCTCTCAGTAAAGGCATGATCTTTTGTAAGCGGTTCTGCGGTGTCTATTGTTTTTAGCTGTGCTTCTTGGCCATACACTTCTTGTAGTGTGTATTGAAGATAGTTATCAGCTACAATTTTAGAGTCGCTCGCTTGCCGAAGCTCTCCACGGTGAAGCCAGATAGCATGGTCACATAAATTAAGCACTGAGCTCATATCATGGCTTACAAAAATTAGAGTGCCGTGCTCTTTGAACTTTCGCAGAAACCGCATGCACTTCTGCGTGAACACCGCATCGCCTACAGCCAATGCTTCATCAATTACTAAAATTTCAGCATCTACGTGTGCAATAACAGCAAATGATAGGCGGACGTACATGCCGCTAGAATAGGTCTTGACTGGTTGATCTATAAAATCGCCTATGTCGGCAAAGGCAGCAATATCGCTGAATCTCTGGTCAATATCTTCTTTGCTTAAGCCTAGTACTGCGCCGTTCATATATACGTTTTCACGGCCAGTAAACTCGGGATTGAAACCTGATCCTAATTCAAGCAGCGCGGCAATACGACCATGGGTCTGGATGCCTCCAGCAGTCGGGCTGAGTGTTCCGCAGATGATTTGCAAAAGTGTCGACTTACCGCTGCCATTGCGACCAATGATGCCGACGGTTTCACCTTTCTTTACTTCAAAAGAAACATCTTTTAGGGCCCAGAACTCCCGAAAATATTGCTTTGACGGCTGACCAATGGCGCGCTGTATGCGCGGTAGGACGAATTGCTTGAGCCTGTCACGCGGTTGATCGTAGATTTGGTAGCACTTGCTAAGACTTTCGACCTTTATGGAGATTTCAGAGGACATCCGCGAAGCCCTTTCGTGTCTTTTGAAACCAGGCGAAGCCCAACCATGCTATGACTGAGGTGATAAGCAAGTAAACGCCTAGCATTGCAAAGTCTGGCGCTTTACCCCAAAAGAGTAAATCGCGTGCTTGTTCAATGATGGGAGTCAGGGGGTTCATGAATAACAAGTATCGATAGTTTTCAGGAACCGCCGATGCAGGATAGAAAATCGGTGAGAGGAACATTAATGCAGTTGTGACAAGGCTGATAAATTGCCCCACATCCCGCAGATAGACCCCCAGCGAGGCGAGTGCCCAACTCAATCCCATGATAAAAAGACCGAAAGGTAAGATTATCAGGGGAAGATAAAGCAGCGTGACATGCGGAGGGCCGAAGAAAATCATATATGCGATTAGCCAGGCACTAAGGCTCACCAGGCCATGAAAGAGCGCTGCACCTAAAGTTACCCATGGTAGGATTTCAAGTGGAAATACGACTTTTTTTACATAGTTTGTATTGCCTACGATGAGGCTGGGGGCTCGATTTATGCATTCTGCAAATATATTGAAAATCAGTAGGCCCGCGAAGAGCAGTAATGCATATTCAGTCTTGGATACGCTTCCTGCACTCCAGCGCGCTTGAAATATCACACTAAAAACAAGCGTGTATACCATCAACATAAACATTGGATTGAAGAAGGACCAAAATAGACCCATCATGGATCCGCGATAGCGTCCCAGTACTTCACGTTTAATTGATGCGTTGATAAGACTGCGATTCCGCCAAAGACTAGCTGTAATCTCACGTGGGGTGGCAGGAAAATTTAGCATTAGTAAAAAATCTCAGCCTGGGGCAGGGTCTTGGCACTTGCGTCCTTTTCGGAAAGTATTATATCCCCATCAAATTCCCAATTAATGCTAAGTTTCGGGTCGTTCCACAGCAGGCTGCGCTCATATTCAGGCGCGTAATAGTCGGTGGTCTTGTAGAGAAACTCTGCTGTTTCAGACAGCACTACGAAACCATGAGCAAAACCTTCCGGTACCCATAACTGGTTTTTGTTCTCTGCACTTAACTTTGCACCTACCCACTGCCCAAAGGTTGGTGAGCTTTTGCGTAAATCCACAGCTACGTCAAAAACTTCGCCTACGACAACTCTTACTAGTTTTCCCTGCGGCTGTTTGATTTGGTAGTGCAACCCTCGCAAAACACCTTTCGATGAGCGCGAATGGTTGTCCTGAACAAACTGTACTTTTTGTCCTACCAGTTCTTCAAATTGGCGATGATTGAAGCTTTCAAAGAAAAAGCCACGCTCATCACCAAAAATTTTGGGTTCGAGCAGGATTACCTCTGGAATTGCAAGGCGTTTCGCTTTCATTAGTAAATAGTCTCGTTGAGCAAGCGCTTGAGATATTGACCGTAGCCATTCTTGGCCAGTGGCTCAGCGAGATTTACTAGTTGCTCAGCGGTGATCCACTGCTGGCGATAAGCGATTTCCTCTGGGCAAGCCACTTTCAGGCCCTGGCGGTTCTCCAGGGTGGCAATAAATTGTCCAGCTTCCAGCAGTGATTCATGTGTGCCGGTGTCTAGCCATGCGTAGCCTCGGCCCATGATTTCCACGCTGAGTCGGCCTTGCTCAAGATACAGGCGATTGAGATCGGTGATTTCGAGTTCTCCACGCGGAGACGGCTTGAGATCTTTGGCTAGCTCCACTACTTGATTGTCGTAGAAGTAGAGGCCTGTAACTGCATAGTTTGATTTTGGTTGCTGTGGCTTTTCTTCTAGGGAAAGCACTTTCCCGTTGTTGTCAAAATCTGCTACGCCGTACCGCTCAGGATCATGCACGTGGTAGGCGAATACGCTGGCGCCATCTTCCCGAGCTGCGGCATTGGCTAACAGGTGATGGAAGTCATGGCCGTAGAAGATGTTGTCGCCGAGTACTAGGGCTGATGGCGAGTCGCCGATGAAGTCTTTACCGATGATAAATGCTTGGGCTAGGCCATCTGGCGATGGCTGCACGGCGTACTGAAGGTTCAGGCCCCATTGGCTGCCATCGCTGAGAAGTTGCTCGAAACGTGGCGTGTCTTGCGGAGTCGAGATGATCAGAATGTCGCGAATGCCCGCGAGCATCAGGGTGCTCAGCGGGTAATAGATCATGGGTTTGTCGTAGACCGGCAGCAGCTGCTTGGAGATTGCCAGGGTTGCGGGGTGCAGGCGAGTGCCGGAGCCGCCGGCGAGAATGATTCCTTTGCGTTTCATACGGTTCCTAATTCGACAAGTTCTTTGATCATGCGTTGTACATGGTGCTGCCATGAGGGCAGTACGAGCCCAAAAGTCTGCTGTAGTTTTTCATTTGCAAGGCGGGAGTTGGCTGGCCGCCTGGCGGGTGTTGGATATTCGCTGGTGGGGATGGGCGCGACGCGCTCGGGAGTGGTACTCAGCTTTGCCTCTAGGCGCATGGCTTCGGCGATTACGAACTGGGCATATTGATGCCAGCTGGTTTCACCGCCTGCAACTAGGTGATAGGTGCCCGAGCAGCGCTCTCGGAGAGTCGAGCTGTCAATCAATTTGCCCAAGGCTAATGCGGTTACATCAGCAATCAATTCGGCGCTCGTGGGGGCACCTATCTGGTCGGCGATGACCCGCAGCTCGTCTCGCTCTTTGGCCAGGCGAAGCATGGTCTTGGCGAAGTTGCTGCCGCGTGTGGCGTAAACCCAGCTGGTCCGAAAAATCAGATGGTGGCAGCCGCTCTTGCGGATAGCCTGCTCTCCTTCCAGTTTGGTTTGGCCGTAGATGCTTAGCGGGTCAGTGGCGTCGTCTTCCTTAAAAGGCTGGTCCCCGGCGCCGTTAAACACATAGTCGGTGGAGTAATGTACCAGCCAAGCGTTGGTTGCAAAGGCGGCGCTAGCCAAGGCATCAACGGCTTCTGCGTTGATGCGGCGGGCGTTGGCAATGTCACTTTCAGCTTTGTCCACGGCGGTGTAGGCACCGGCATTGACGATGATGTTGGGCCGTTCGTCATCGACTAATCGGGTAAGGCTTTCCAGGTCGCCCAGATCAGCGCGTTGGCGGTCACAAGTTACTAGAGCTCCCAGCGGTGCAAGTGCTCGCTGTAACTCCCAGCCGACTTGGCCATTAGCGCCGAGAAGGAGAATCTTGTTCATGAGTACTGCTGACCGACCCAGTCGCGGTAGGCGCCGCTGGTGACGTTCTCTACCCAGGTTTGGTTGTCCAGATACCAGCGCACGGTTTTGCGGATGCCCGTTTCAAAGGTCTCCGCCGGCCTCCAGCCCAATTCACGCTCAAGGCGAGTTGCGTCGATGGCGTAGCGGCGGTCGTGACCTGGGCGGTCGCGCACGAAGGTGATCTGGTCGCGATAGCTCTTGCCGTCGTCTCGAGGTTTTTCTTGGTCGAGGATGTCGCAGAGCGTATGCACCACGTCGATGTTGGCTTTTTCGTTCCAGCCGCCGACGTTGTAGGTTTCCCCCAACTGCCCTGCTTCCAGTACTCGGCGAATGGCGGTGCAGTGGTCTTTCACATACAGCCAGTCGCGGATTTGTTGGCCATCACCATAGATAGGCAGGTCTTTGCCCGCCAACGCGTTGTGGATAACCAGTGGGATCAGCTTTTCCGGGAAATGGTACGGGCCGTAATTGTTGGAGCAGTTGGTGGTTAGCACCGGCAGCCCATAGGTGTGATGGTAGGCGCGTACCAAGTGGTCGGAAGCGGCCTTGGAAGCCGAGTACGGACTGTTGGGCTCGTACTTGTTGTCTTCCCGGAACGCAGGGTCCGTGGGCTCAAGCGACCCGTAGACCTCGTCTGTTGATACGTGCAGGAAGCGGAAGAGAGTTTTGTCCGCTTCTCCCAGCGAGCTCCAATAGGCGCGTACGGCCTCCAGCAGGCGGAACGTGCCGACAATATTGGTTTGGATAAAGTCTTCCGGCCCGTGGATGGAGCGATCTACATGAGATTCCGCTGCGAAGTTCAGGATGGCGCGAGGGTGATGTTGGCGTAGAAGGTCGGCTACCAATTCGGCATCGCCGATGTCGCCCTGTACGAAGTGGTGGCGCGGATCTTTTTCCAGGCTAGCCAGGTTCTGGCGATTGCCGGCATAGGTCAGTTTATCGAGGCTTACGACGGTTTCATCGTTCTGTGCAAGCCAGTCTAGAACGAAGTTGGCGCCGATAAAGCCGGCGCTGCCTGTGACGAGAATGGTCATGAGTTCATATCCTATGAAGTACTGCTGCTGCGATCAGGCCTATTGTGCCCGGAAGCGTTTGACGATGAACGGCCGAGCGATGAATGAGCTTGAGCCTGCGGATCAGGGAAGCCTGTCGGCCCTGCTCGAACAAGCCGAGCGTTGCTTGGTTTGGGGGGGATAGCTGACTTTTAAAGAAAGAGAGTGCCCGCAGGTTGTCGTCTGTCCAGGCGCGAAAGGTGCCTTTGAACATTTTTCCCACCCGAATCAGACGGTCTCGCGGGCTGGAGTTCGCCCCCACTATATTTTTGCCGTGTTGGCGGTAACTGATGGTTGGGGTGGATGTGTAGAAAACATGGCCGCCACAGCCCGTTACCAGTATGTAGGTCCACCAGTCGTGGGACACGATGTGGGTGTCAGGTGGTGTCTGGCTTAGCAGCAGGCGGGTAGCTTGGTTGAACAGCATGGTATTGCCGCCGGCGATGCTCTGTACCAGCGCGTTTTCAAAGCATGGCGGCTTCTTGAACAGGGGGGAGAGGCCAATGGGCCGGTCGTGCTCGTCGATAAGCTGGGTGCGCGAGCAAGAAAGAGCAGGGATGTTCGGTGGCAGAGCGCGCAGTTGTCGAAGGCCTACTTCTAGGCGCTCAGGGTGCCAAAGATCATCTTGGTCGCAAAAAGCGAAGTAGGGTGCTCGAATTGAGTCTCTACGCAGAAGACTCATAAAGTTCTTGGCGAAGCCTTGCTGCGGCCCAGGAAGAATCACTAGGCGTTCACTGCCTAAACGTTGGCGATAATTTTCAAGGATATCGAGAGTGGAGTCGCTGGAGCCGTCGTCTGATGCGTAGATAGTCCAGTCTTGATGGCTCTGAGCCAGGAGCGAGTCGAGCTGGCGGGCCAGAAAGCTGGCACCGTTGTAGGTCGACAGCAGGATGGCGACGTGTTCGGCTGAGTTTGTGGCCTGTGCCGATGAAAAGGAAGAGCGGTTCAAGCCATTGTCTCCATTGGATCCATCCAATTTGCGCTGCATTCGTGCCAGCGCCGCACTAAATTTTCCAAGCACACTGGCAGGCTTGCTAATGGGAGGAGAAGGGCATCATGCGAATGCTGCATTGGCTGGAAAACGATTTCGTAAAATTCTTTGGAAAGACTGACTATGCAGCAGAAAACCAAGAAGTAGTAACTTGCATGGCTTATGTAGTCAATTGGTCGTTCGGTTAGGGCCCAGCATTGGTAGGTAGGCAAGAATTTTGCTAGTAAAAAAAAGCCCGCGAACACGTCGCGGGCTTTTGTATGGTGCCGGCACCAGGAATCGAACCCGGGACCTACTGATTACAAGTCAGTTGCTCTACCAGCTGAGCTATACCGGCGAAGGCGCGCATTATAACCATTGGACGGGCAGAGTAAACCCATAGCGGAGCAGAAGACACGGCGCTTGGGTATTAGTAGGCCAATGTTTATGCACAATCTAGAGCCACTTTCCCGGTCGCAGGTTGATTTCTGTGTAGGATCTCGCTGTTTTTCCTAAGAATCTGTTTTCTATGGCTATTTTATTTCTGGTTAGAAAGCGCGCAGTCGGCTAGGTGCCAGCTGGTATAGGCGCTGCAGCCGCTTGTGCAGACTTTGCGCACAGAGTTATCCACAGTTTCTGTGGGCGAGTGTCAGGGGCGTTCAGCTAGCATCAGCAGGTTGCGTGGAGTCAGGCTGTGGGGGCAGAAGGTGCCAAGACGCGTTTCGTAGCCCTGTTCTTGTAGGTACAGGGCGCGGTCGAGTAGCAGCCAGAGCTCCAAGGGGCGGCGGAACAGGTTGCGCAGCAGTTCGAGGTTGCGTACCTCGGCGAGGCGCTGCCAGCCGCGCTGCTCCAGATCGGACCAATCCGGCTTGCCATTTATGGCGAAACCCTTGAGTTGAACCAGGTCGTGGCAGTAGCTGGCGAAGTCCTTGTTCAGCCAGCTGACTGGCAGGGAGGGTGTGGGCAGGTAGTCGTCACTGCCGCGCTGCTCTCGTTGCAGCAGGTCGAAGGCGAGGCGGCGGGCCATCGACTGGTCGCGTTGCAGGCGTTGGCGGCGGCCGGCGGTGACGGTTTCACTGAGTGGCAGGCCCAGGTCGTCTCGGGACAAGTGCAGTGTGGATTGCCTGGCGGGTTGGGAGAGGGGCTGGTAGTCCGCTGCGGCTACGCGGTTGTAGCAGCAGGGGGCAACGGCAAGCTGCAGGCAGCCGGCGGCGCTGGCCAGTTGCAGCAGGCGTACGTGCAGGTCGCCGCAGGCGTGCAGGGCTACCGGGGTGTGCTCTGCGCTGAGGCTTTCTATGGCATTGTCGGCCAGCACATCTTGCTGCAGGTGTTGGGCATCTATTTGTGCGCGAGCGCTGAGTCGTTGCCCGGCGGCGACCAGGGCTGGGTCATATTCCAGGCAGGTCAGTGTGCCGCCTCGGTGGGCTAGAAGGCGGCCAAGATGGCCTTTGCCGGCGCACCAGTCCAGCCAGTGCTGCGGGGTCTGATCGAAGCTCAAGTGACTGGAGAAGGCTTCGATTTGCTGCCACTTACGTCCCGGTACATCGACGCTTAGGCGGGGGCTGGGCGAGGGCAGTGCTTGCTTCGGTAGCTCTCCGACATCGCTCAGCGCCTGCGCGGCGCGGGCCAGTGCGGGAAATGGTGCGGGGGCATCGAGCAGGTGCGGTTGGTTATGGCTGGCTTCGGCCTGTTCCAGGCTGCGGCTGCGTAGCCAAAGCGCCAGCTCGGGGTGATTCTGTTCCCAGGGCAGGCTCAGGTGTGTGAAGGGCTTGGGGCGCCACAGTTGCTGATGGGCGATGAGGAAGTCGTCCAGTGCCGTGAAGCGCTCAAGCAGGGTGGCGTTGGTGAGGATCATGGCGGTAGATCGCGCCCTCTCGGGAGAGAGGGCTATCTCATTAGCGGCCCTGGCAGGCGTCGACCCGCAGCTTGCGCTCGAGCAGACGGAAAGCGCGTACCAGCACGAAGGCGATGACCAAGTAGAACACCCCAGCAGCGAAGAAGATCTCCACCGGCAGGTAGGTGCGGGCGATGATGGTGCGCGACATGCCGGTCAGTTCCAGCAGGGTCACGGTGCTGGCCAGGGCGCTGGCCTTGAGCATCAGGATCACTTCGTTGCTGTAGGCCGGCAGGCCGATGCGCGCCGCGCGTGGCAGGATGATGTAGATCATCGCCTGGGCGCGCGACATGCCCAGCGCGCGTGCGGCTTCGACCTCGCCGGGCGGCACGGCCTGGATGGCGCCGCGCAGGATCTCGGCAATATAGGCTGCCGTGTGCATGGTCATGGTGATGACGGTGCACCAGTACGGATCACGCAGGTAGGGCCACAGCGGCCCTTGGCGTACGGCGTCGAACTGGGCCAGTCCGTAGTAGACCAAAAACAGCTGCACCAGCAGCGGAGTGCCACGGAAGAAGAAGATGTAGCCGTAGGGCAGGGCGCGTACATACCAGTGTTTGGAAGCGCGGGCGATGCCCATGGGGAGGGCGAGGATCAGCCCGGCGACGACGGCGACGGCCACCAGCTCGACCGTCAGGGCAGCGCCTTCGAGCAGCTTGGGCAGGTACTTGTAGATGACTTCCCAGTTCATCAGGCGCTCCGGACGAAGCCGCGGCTGGCGCGCTTCTCAAGCAAATGCATGCCGATCATGGCGATAACGGTCAGGCCAAGATAGATGAAGGCGGCAGCTAGATAGAAGGTGAAGGGTTCCTTGCTGGCAGTCACGGCGATCTGCGAGCGGCGCATGATCTCTTCCAGGCCGATGACCGAGACCAGGGCGGTGTCCTTCATCAGAATCATGAACAGGTTACCCAGGCCGGGCAGGGCGATGCGCCACATCTGCGGCAGGATCAGCTTCCAGAGGATGCGGCCTTTGGACATGCCGAGGGCCATGCCGGCTTCGCGGTGGCCTTTGGGGATGGCCAGGATGGCGCCGCGAAATACTTCGGTCGCATAGGCGCCGAAACACAGGCCGAGGGCGATGGTGCCGGCGGCGAAGGGGTTCAGTTCCAGGCTGCCGACGCCGAGGAACTCACCGAGCGCGGCCAGGCCCTGGACGGTGCCGAAATAGATCAGCAGTACCCAGAGCAGCTCGGGTACGCCGCGCACGATGGTGGAATAGGTGCCGCCAAGCCATTGCAGTGGCTTGTACGGAGAGGTCTTGGCCAGGGCGCCGAGCAGTCCGAGCACCAGGCCGAGGCACAGGGCGGACAGGGCCAGCTGGATGGTCACCAGCGTGCCGGCGGCGAGGGCGGGGCCGAAGCCGTGTAGGTCTAGGGTCATCTGAGGGCTACTGCAGAAGGACTGGCGCCGCCCAGGAGGGCGGCGCTAGCCGGTTGCATCAGTAGATGCTGAACGGGAAGTACTTGTCGTTGATCTTCTTGTAGGTGCCGTCTTCGACGATGCCTTTCAGGGCGGTGTTCAGCTTCTCGCGCAGCGGATCACCCTTGCGTACGGCGATGGCGATCTTGTCGTTGTCGAATACCGGGTCACCCTTGAACTCGAAGTCCTTGCCGGCGTCGCTCTTCAGCCATTCCCAGTTGACGAACTTGTCGGCCAGTACGCCGTCCAGACGGCCGGAGGACAGGTCGAGGTAGGCGTTTTCCTGGGTGTCGTAAAGCTTGATCTCGACGGTGTCGGCCAGGTTGTCTTCCAGCCAGGTGCCGGCGATGGTGGCGCGCTGGGCGCCGATCACCTTGCCTTTCAGGCTGGCTTTGTCGGCCTTCAGGTCGCTGCTTTTCGGGGCGATGAACTGCAGTTTGTTGGTGTAGTAGGGATCGGTGAAGTCGACGGCCTGCTTGCGCTCTTCGGTGATCGACATGGAGGCGGCCAGGAAGTCGAATTTCTTGGCGTTCAGGGCCGGGATGATGCCGTCCCAGTCGGACGTGACCACTTCGCACTCGGCGCCCATCTTGGCGCACAGGGCCTGGGCGATCTCGACGTCGAAGCCGCCGACCTGACCGCTGGCGTCGATCAGGTTGAAGGGCGGGTAGGCGCCTTCGGTGCCGATCTTCAGTTTGTCAGCGGCTACCGCCTGGGCGCCGAAGGCCAGGGTAGCGGCCGCGGCCAGCAGGATCTTCTTATAGTTGTGCATGCGTGATTGCTCCGTTTTTCAGTGATTGCTGGACATGAATTGTTTACAGCGAGCCGATTGCGGGTTGGTGAAGACCTGTTCGGGCGGACCCTGCTCTTCAACCAGGCCCTGATGGAGGAACACTACTTCGCTGGAGACCTGACGGGCGAAATTCATCTCGTGGGTGACCAGCAGCATGGTGCGACCTTCCTCGGCCAGCGCGCGGATCACATTAAGCACTTCCTGTACCATTTCCGGGTCGAGGGCCGAAGTCGGCTCGTCGAACAGGATCACCTTGGGTTGCATGGCCAGGGTGCGGGCAATGGCGGCGCGCTGCTGCTGGCCGCCGGAAAGCTGGTTGGGGTAGACGTGGCGCTTGTCGGCGATGCCGACCTTGGCCAGCAGCGCCTCGGCCACCTCGGTGGCCTCGGCCTTGCTCTGGCCGAGCACGCGGCGCGGTGCCTCGATGATGTTGTCGAGCACGCTCATGTGCGGCCACAGATTGAAATTCTGGAAAACGAAGCCGATCTCGCTGCGCAGGCGATTGATCTGCTTGTTGTCGGCGGCGATCAGCTCGCCGTTCTTTGCTGCTTTCAGCTTGAGCTCTTCGCCAGCGACCAGGATCTGACCCTGGTGCGGGTTCTCCAGCAGGTTGATGCAGCGCAAGAAGGTGGACTTGCCGGAGCCGGACGAGCCGAGGATGGAGATCACGTCGCCGTCGCGGGCGGTCAGCGAGATGCCCTTGAGCACTTCGAGGTCGCCGTAGCGTTTGTGCAGGTTGCGGATTTCCAGCGCGGGCGTTGCCTCGGCCATGGGGGTTCCTCTTCTTATACGGATGCGCTCCGGCGGCTGGGGTCTTCCTGACGTGCCGGTGAACCTAGCATAGCGCCAGCATCAGAGCCAAGCCGGTGGCGGCCTGTGCATGGCACTGTCGGTGCTGGTTGTCGCATCGTGACAGTTGCGTGTCGCGCACGTACACAAAGGCTGCGTATGGCACGAAAGACGGACAAAGAAAAACCCCGAGGAATCGCTTCACTCGGGGTTCTCGGTATTAGTGGTGCCCAGGGACGGAATCGAACCGCCGACACGGGGATTTTCAATCCCCTGCTCTACCGACTGAGCTACCTGGGCAACGGGGCGCTATTAAACGGATTTGGCTGGGTAGTGTCAAGCAAGGGAATGAAAAAAATTTCAGTACAAACGGGAGGTTACGGAATTTCAGCGGCAGCCGGTGTTTGGCTGCCGGGTTCGAGGGGCTGGTTGCGACTGCCGCAGGGCGGTCGCGGCCAAGGCCCCTCCTACAAGTGCTTAGGCGCTTGGTGGTACGTAGCCGTCGGCCTGGGCGTAGTCCTGGCCGGAGAAGAACTTGTCCATCTCGGTCTGCAGGAACTTGCGATCCTCGGCGTTCATCATGTTCAGCCGGCGTTCGTTGATCAGCATGGTCTGGTGCGCCTGCCATTCTTCCCAGGCCTTCTTCGATACATTGTCGTAGATGTCCTGGCCCTTGGCGCCTGGATAGGGCGGGCGGTCGAGGCCAGGCAGTTCCTCGTTGTATTTGCGGCAGTGGACGGTACGGCTCATGAGGCTTCTCCTGCATTCAGTTCTTGCGCGGCTCGTTTAAGGAGCTTCTTCACCGGGGCGGCCAGGCCCAGGCGCGGCGGGCTGGCGAGGTTATACCAGAGCCAGTCGCCCTCGGCCACGGCGGCTCCCGGCTGTTCCACGCGCACCAGCCAAGGCTCGATGGCCAGTTGAAAGTGGCTGAACGTATGGGTCAGGCCGGCCAGTGCATGACGTTCGCCAAGCTGCAGGGCGTGCTGGCTGGCCAGGTTGTCGAGCGCGCCGAGGTCGTCCAGTTCCGGCAGGCTCCACAGGCCGCCCCACAGGCCGCTGGAGGGGCGGCGGTAGAGCAGGATGGCGCCTTCGGCATTGGCCAGCAGCGGCATCAGCGTGCGTTTCTGCGGCAGCGCCTTGCGCGGCTTGGGCTCGGGGAAGTCCGTCTCGCGGCCGAGTAGGTGGGCGCGGCAGCCTTCGCGCACCGGGCACAGCAGGCAGCTGGGCTTGCTGCGAGTACAGAGGGTGGCGCCGAGATCCATCATCGCCTGGGTGTAGTGGTTCACCCGTTCATGGGGAGTCAGTTGTTCGGCCAGTTGCCACAGCTGCTCAGCGACCTTGGGTTCGCCGGGATAGCCGTGCTGGGCCTTGTAGCGGGCCAGCACGCGCTTGACGTTGCCGTCGAGGATCGGTGCGCGGAGGCCCATGCTCAGGCTGGCGATGGCGCCGGCGGTGGAGCGGCCGATGCCGGGCAGTTCGGCGAGCTGCTCGACCGAGCGGGGGAATTCTCCGCCGTGCTGCTCGACCACCGTCTTCGCCGCCTTGTGCAGGTTGCGCGCGCGGGTGTAGTAGCCGAGGCCGGTCCACAGGTGTAGCACTTCATCCTCGGGCGCTTCGGCCAGAGCCTGTACGCTTGGCAGGGCCTCCATGAAGCGGTCGAAGTAGCCGAGCACGGTGCTGACCTGGGTCTGCTGCAGCATGATCTCGGAGACCCACACGCGGTACGGGGTGATGCCCTGTTGCCAGGGCAGGTCCTTGCGCCCGTGCTGGTCATACCAGGCCAGCACGGCGCCGTTGAATTGCTCGGGGGTCATCGGTTGAACAGGCCCTTGAGCGCGTCCTTGAGTTCCGGGCTGACCTTGTCGCCGAGCTTCTCTTCGATCTTCTCGCTGAGTTTGTCGCCGGCCAGTTTGGCGGCTACCTTGGTCAGGCCTTCCTTGTCCACGCGGCAGGCCTTGGCGCCCAGCTCCAGTAGGCCGCGGCAGCGTAGCGGCCATTCGAGACCGACATAGCGCTCGTTGACCTGGCAGGCCGGGTCCGGCATGGCGCGCTTGTCGCCTTCGATGACGATGCCGACGCGGTAGTCCATGCCCAGTACGCGCAGGTCGACGTCGCCGTGACCGTTGAGGGTCAGGCCGGGAATGCGCGCCTTGAGGTCGGGGTTGCTGGCGACGCCATTGGTGAAGTTCAGGCTGCCGCGCAGCTCCTCGAAGGGGGTGTCCTTGCCGCGTGGCTCGCCGGACAGTGACTTGCGGTTGAGGGTGGCGATGCCCTGGCACAGCTGCTGCTCCAGGTTGGCGTCGACCAGTACGCCATCGCTCAGGCTGAAGTTGGCCTTGCCGTTCAGCGCGTCGACCCAGGCCTTCTGACTGTTGCCCTGGGTGCGCACGTCGGCGCTGAGATCAAGCTTGCCGCGCAGCGGCGCTTTCTCGCCCTGGGCTTCGATCAGTTTTTCCACGGGGATGCGCTTGAGCTGCTTGCGTGCGGTGAGCAGTGGCACGGCCGGGCGCGCATCGAGTTGCGAGGTGGCGTTGAACTCGCCGCCGTACAGCTCGCCACGCAGCTCCTGCAGGCTGAGCAGGCCGCCCTTGGCGGTGGCCTTGAGGCTGGCATTCTCCAGCGGCAGCTTGTCGATGGTCAGCTGGCCGAGGCCGAGATCGGCCTGTACGTCGAGCTTGCGCAGGGTATCCAGCGGCAGCATGGGCGCGCTGCTCCAGGCCTGCTGGGTCGGTGCGTCCGGCAGCGGCGTGCTGCCACTCTTGCCGGCGGCGGCGACGGTCTGCTTAACCTCGTTCTTGCGTGCGGCACCTGCGCTGGCGTCCTTGTCTTCCGGCGGCAGGTAGCGGTCGAGGTCAAGCTTGTCGCCCTTGAGCTGTACGCGCAGGGCCTGCTTGCTCAGGTCGGTGACGGCCAGCTTGCCGCTGAAGCTGCTGTCGTCGAGCTTCAGGGCGAGGTCGTCGAGGCTGATGCTGTTCGGTGTGCCGCCCAGGCGAGTGGACAGCTCGAAGCGGCTCAGGGTGCTCTGGTCACGCATCGCTGGCAGGGCTACGCCGAGGCCGTCGAGAAACTCGCGCAGGTTGAACTGGGCGACGGACAGGCTGCCTTCGAGCTTGGCGGTCTTGTCCAGGTCGCGCAGTTTGAGCTCGCCGAGGGCGCGCAGCTGGTTGGCGGACAGCTTGATGCCGGTCCATTCGGCCACCTGTGCCGATTGGTCGAGCAGCAGCTGGCCCTGGCTGGAGAAGGTCAGGGTCTTGCCGTTGAGCGGCTCGCCGGAGGCCTCGCCGGCCAGCTTGATGTCCTGCAGCTGGTAGCGTTTCAGCGCGCGGTCGAAGCGCAGCAGGCCTTCCAGCTCGGTCTTGGCGCGCACTACCGGCTGGTTGCTGCCGAGGAAGGCGAGCAGTTTGATCGGGATATCGGCGCTCTCGCGGATGGCGCCGGTGCTCAGCTCGATGCCTTCGGCGCTGAACTGCTGGCCACTCTGCTCGTCGTGGTAGTCGACGCGCGAGTTGCTCACGGTGAGGCTGTCGATATCCAGCTTGAGCGGCTGGCCGCTTTCGTCGGTGGTTTGCGCGACCGGCTCGTCAGGCTGGGCGGGCGCCTTCGACTCGGCGCCGTTGCCGGGTTGCTCGCTCTGGCGGCCGACGCCTTCCCAGTTGCCGCGACCCTGTTTGTCGCGCTGCAGGGTCAGGTCGAGGCCATCGACGCGGATGTCGCTCATCTGCACTTCCTTGCGCAGCAGCGGCAGAGCGCGCACGGACAGGCCGATCAGGCGCAGGTCGGCGAAGGGTTTGTCCGGGGTGTCGGCGCTGGCCAGAGTGGCGTCGGTCAGCTCCAGGCCGAGCCAGGGAAACAGGCTCCAGCCGATGTCGCCCTTGAGCTGCAGTTCGAGATTGGCCTTGTCGCGGGCCAGTTGCTGGATCTCGTCCTTGTAGTCGTTGGGGTCGAACAGATGGGTCAGGGCGAAGCCGAGACCGATGATGATCAGCAACAGGCCGAGTAGTAGCAGACCCAGGATCTTGCCGAAGGCTTTCATGGACCAGTCCTTGTGTGGGGTTCTTTTATGACCGGCGGGAGTATAACGCCGTCGCCGGTGGCGCGACGGTGAGCCGCAGGGTGGTGGCAGGGGTTTGGATAACGCTGTCCGCGAGCGGTTCCCCTGGGTTTGGCATCCGGGGCAGGCAGGCCTGGCGGCTGCGGCCATCCGCAGCCGGTCATTTGGGTTTAGGCTGGCGGCATAACAACGAGATTCGCCGAGGTTGCAATGAATGTGGTGGTGATGGCCGTGCCGCTGTACATCCTGCTGATTCTGCTGGAGCTCGCCTACGAGCGCTGGAGTGGGCGCCACACCTACCGCCTGGCCGATGCCACGACCAGTATCGACACCGCTGTGCTGCGCGTGCTGCTGGAAGGGCCGCTGCGCCTGCTACTGGTGATTCCCTACGCCTGGCTGTACGAGCATGCACGGTTGTGGACGCTGGACCCTGCGTCGCCCTGGACTTGGCTGCTCGGCTTCATTGCGGTGGATTTCTGCTTCTACTGGGCCCATCGCAGCCTGCACAGCGTCAACCTGTTGTGGGGTGCGCACCAGCCGCATCACTCCAGCGAGGACTTCAACCTGTCCACCGCCTTGCGCAAAGGCGCCTTCCAGACCGCTTTCGACTGGCCCTTCTACCTGCCGCTGGCGCTGTTCGGTCTGCCGCTGCCGCTGTTCTTGGTACTGCTCGGCGTGCAGCTGGTCTACCAGTTCTGGATTCACTCGCAGCATATCGGCCGTCTGGGCGTGCTGGAGTGGTTCATGGTCACGCCGAGCAATCACCGCGTGCACCATGGGCAGAACGACTACTGCATCGACAGGAATCACGGCGGCGTATTCATCATCTGGGATCGCCTGTTCGGCACCTTCGCCGACGAGGCTGGGCCGGTGCGTTATGGCGTGACCACGCCGGTGCGCACCTTCGATCCGTTGCGCCTGCAGTTTTCCTGGTGGCGTCTGCTGTGGGACGACGCGATGGCTGCGCGCTCATGGTGGGACAAGCTTCGTCTGTGGTGGATGCCGACCGGCTGGCGCCCGGCCGATGTGGCGGATCGGCCCTGGCCGCAGATGGGGGCGGAAATCTTTGACCGTTCCTGTCCGCTCGCCATCAAGTGCTATGCCTTCGCCCAGTTTTTGCTGATCAACGGTCTGGCTCTGGGTTATCTGGCTGCAGTCAGGCAGGTTGACCTGTGGTGGCCGCTGTTCGGCCTGGCGCCGTTGATCGTACTGGGCTGTGTCAGCCTTGGCCGCTTGTTCGAGGGGCAGATAGGCATGTGGCGCCTGGAGGCGGGGCGGTTGCTGTTGCTGGCCGTGCTGGCGCTGGCTTGGGGCTCGTGGCTGGCGCCGGGGCAGTGGCTGCTGGGCGTGACCCTGGCCGGCCTGTGTCTCGCCAGCCTGCTATGGCTGACTTGGCTGGCGGCGCGCCCGCGGTTGGCTCAGGCCTAGGTAATCGACAGTTTGTTCTGACCAATCGCCCCGATAGCCCGCGCGCCGACCACCGCCGGTAGCCGCGCAAGCCCCGCCCCGCCTATAATGTCGGCCTTTTTCCGTCAGTAGCCTGTGGAGCTGGAGATGGCCGAACGTACGGCATCCGTCGAGCGCAACACCCTGGAGACCCAGATCAAGGTCTCGATCAACCTGGATGGCACCGGCAAGGCCAAGTTCGATATTGGCGTGCCGTTCCTCGAGCACATGCTCGACCAGATCGCCCGTCATGGCCTGATTGACCTGGATATCTACTGCAAGGGCGACCTGCACATTGACGATCACCACACCGTGGAAGACGTCGGCATCACCCTCGGCCAGGCTTTTGCCAAGGCCGTCGGTGACAAGAAGGGCATGACCCGTTACGGCCACTCCTACGTCCCGCTGGACGAGGCGCTGTCGCGCGTGGTGATCGACTTCTCCGGTCGCCCCGGCCTGCAGATGCACGTGCCGTTCACCCGTGCGGTGGTCGGTGGTTTCGACGTCGACCTGTTCCAGGAATTCTTCCAGGGCTTCGTCAACCATGCCCAGGTCAGCCTGCACATCGACAACCTGCGTGGGCACAACACCCACCACCAGATCGAGACCGTGTTCAAGGCCTTCGGCCGTGCCCTGCGCATGGCCGTCGAGCTGGATCCGCGCATGGCCGGGCAGATGCCGTCGACCAAGGGCACCCTGTAAATGCAGACCGTTGCTGTCATTGATTACGGCATGGGCAACCTGCACTCGGTGGCCAAGGCGCTGGAGCATGTCGGCGCCGGTCGCGTGCTGGTGACCAGCGATGCCAACGTGATCCGCGAGGCCGACCGCGTGGTGTTCCCCGGCGTTGGCGCGATCCGCGACTGCATGGCCGAGATCAAGCGCCTGGGCTTCGATGCCCTGGTGCGCGAGGTCAGCCAGGATCGTCCGTTCCTCGGCATCTGCGTCGGCATGCAGGCGCTGCTGGAGCGCAGCGAGGAGAACGGCGGCGTCGATTGCATCGGCCTGTTCCCCGGCCAGGTGCGTTTCTTCGGCAAGGATCTGCATGAAGACGGCGAGCATCTGAAGGTGCCGCACATGGGCTGGAACGAAGTGCAGCAGAGCCTCGACCACCCGCTGTGGCACGAGATTCCGGACATGGGCCGTTTCTACTTCGTGCACAGCTACTACATCGAGGCCGCCAACCCAGCCCAGGTGGTCGGTCGCGGCCACTACGGCAAGGACTTCGCCGCAGCGCTGGCCGAGGGCTCGAAGTTCGCCGTGCAGTTCCACCCGGAGAAGAGCCATAGCCACGGCCTGCAGCTGCTGCAGAATTTCGTTGGCTGGGATGGCCGCCTCTAACCGCTTTCGTTTTGTTCCGGGCCCAGTGCGAGGCCCGGTCTGAGGACTCGCTGAAATGCTGATTATCCCCGCTATCGATCTGAAGGACGGCGCCTGCGTGCGCCTGCGGCAGGGCCGTATGGAAGACTCCACGGTGTTCTCCGATGACCCAGTAAGCATGGCCGCCAAGTGGGTTGAGGGCGGTTGCCGCCGTCTGCACCTGGTCGACCTCAATGGCGCCTTCGAAGGCCAGCCGGTCAACGGCGAAGTGGTCACCGCCATCGCCAAGCGTTACCCGAACCTGCCGATCCAGATCGGCGGCGGCATCCGCACCCTGGACACCATCGAGCATTACGTACGCGCCGGCGTCAGTTACGTGATCATCGGCACCAAGGCGGTGAAAGAGCCGGAATTCGTCACCGAGGCGTGCAAGGCCTTCCCGGGCAAGGTGATCGTCGGCCTGGATGCCAAAGACGGCTTCGTCGCCACCGACGGCTGGGCTGAGGTGTCCAGCGTGCAGGCCACCGATCTGGCCAAGCGTTTCGAGGCCGACGGCGTCTCCGCCATCGTTTATACCGACATCGCCAAAGACGGCATGATGCAGGGCTGCAACGTCGAGGCCACCGCGGCCCTGGCCGCCGCCAGCAAGATCCCGGTGATCGCCTCCGGCGGTATCCACAACCTCGGCGATGTCGAGAAACTGCTGCTGGCCCGTTCGCCCGGCATCATCGGCGCCATCACCGGCCGTGCCATCTACGAAGGCACGCTGGATGTGGCCGAAGCGCAGACCTTCTGCGACAACTTCAAAGGTTAAGAGTGCTCTGAAGCCTCGCTAAGCGAGCGAGCCGCTTCAGATGCAAGGCGCGTGGCGCGCAGCGACGAGGCAGTACATGAGTACGGCGAGGAGCGAGCACCACGCAACGCCGCAGATGTGCGGCGCAGCTGGTTAGAGAGGGTTTCAGCATGGCGCTGGCGAAACGCATCATTCCTTGCCTGGACGTGGACAACGGCCGCGTGGTCAAGGGCGTCAAGTTCGAGAACATCCGCGATGCCGGCGATCCCGTCGAAATTGCCCGCCGCTACGACGAGCAGGGTGCGGACGAGATTACCTTCCTCGACATCACTGCCAGCGTCGACGGCCGCGACACCACCCTGCACACGGTGGAGCGCATGGCCAGTCAGGTGTTCATCCCGCTCACCGTCGGTGGTGGCGTGCGCACCGTGCAGGACATCCGCAACCTGCTCAACGCCGGTGCCGACAAGGTGTCGATCAACACTGCTGCGGTGTTCACCCCGGAGTTCGTCGGTGAGGCCGCCGACCGCTTCGGCTCGCAGTGCATTGTGGTCGCCATCGACGCCAAGAAGGTCGCCCCTGGGCGCTGGGAAATCTTCACCCACGGTGGGCGCAAGCCGACCGGCCTGGATGCGGTTGAGTGGGCGAAGAAGATGGAAGGCCTGGGCGCCGGCGAGATCCTGCTGACCAGCATGGATCAGGACGGCGTAAAGAGCGGCTACGACCTCGGCGTAACCCGCGCCATCAGCGAGGCCGTGGGCATTCCGGTGATCGCCTCAGGCGGTGTCGGTAACCTCGAGCACCTGGCCGCCGGCATCATCGACGGCAAGGCCGATGCGGTGCTGGCCGCGAGCATCTTCCACTTCGGCGAATACAGCGTGCCGGAGGCCAAGGCCTACCTGGCCAGTCGCGGCATCGTGGTGCGCTGACCTGCCGGCAATGGCTGTCGCGCATCAGTATTGATGCGTCGCGCCGCGTGGTTCGCTTCTTGCGTGTTTATTACGGCAAATCGATTGTCTGGCTAGCTGCCGGGCAGTCGCTGTGACCTGGCTCACGGCGAGCAGGTGCCTGCGTGGCACTATGCGCGCTCATCCGACCGCCCGCAGAGGCGGCGTAGCAGGAAACTGTCCAACCTAAACACCACTTGGAGCTGTACTGCGATGTTGAAGTATCTGCGCAAGACGCTGTTCCTTGGTCTGTTCTGCCTGGCTGGCGGGGCACAGGCCGAGCTACCCGAAGATTACAAAGTGATCCTGCTGACGGAGAATTTCCCGCCGTTCAACATGGCCATCGACGAGAAGAACTTCGCCCGCGATGAAAATATCGATGGCATCAGTGCCGACCTGGTGCGCGAAGTGTTCAAGCGTGCCGGTGTCGGTTACACCCTCAGCCTGCGTTTTCCCTGGGACCGTATCTACCGCCTGACCCTGGACAAGCCCAACTATGGCCTGTTCTCCACCACCTACACCGAAGAGCGCAAGCCGCTGTTCAAGTGGGTCGGGCCGCTGGCCAAGAGCGAGTGGGTTCTGCTGGCCGCGCCTGATAGCAACATCCAGGTGAACAGCCTGGAAGAAGCGCGCCAGTACACCATCGGCGCCTACAAGAACGACGCCGTCAGCCAGCATCTGGAAAGCCAGGGGATGACCCCGATCAACTCCCTGCGTGACCAGGAGAACGTGGCCAAGCTGATGAGTGGCAAGATCGACCTGTGGGCCACCACCGACCCGGTCGGCCGCTACATCGCCCGTCAGGAAGGGGCCAGTGGCCTGAAAGTCGTGCTGCGCTTCAATGCCGCCGAACTGTACCTGGCGCTGAACAAGGAAACGCCCGACGAAGTGGTGCAGCGCCTACAGCAGGCACTGGATGCACTGCGCAGCGAAGGCTACGTCGACGAGATCACCAACAGTTACCTCTGACTCGCGTTGGCTATTCTCCTCAGACACGTCCGTGCGGCGCTTCGTGCTACCCTGCGCGCCCCACGGACGGCAAGCCGTTGCGTCGTGGCCTGACTTTCAAGGAACTCCATATGCTGTTGAAGCGACTGACTACGCTGCTGCTGGGTACCGGCCTGCTGTTTAGCGCCGCGGCCCATGCCGAACTGCCTGACGACTACAAGGTCGTGCTGCAAACCGAGAACTTCCCGCCCTACAACATGGCCACCAACGGCAAGAACTTCGCTCGCGAGGAAAATCTTGCCGGTATTGCCGTGGACATCGTGCGCGAGACCTTCAAGGCGGCGGGCATTCCCTACACCATGACCCTGCGCTTTCCTTGGGCGCGGGTCTACAAGATGGCCCTGGAAACGCCGAACAACGGCGCCTTCGTCATGGCCAAGCTGCCGGAGCGGGAAAAGCTGTTCAAGTGGGTCGGCCCCATCGGCCCGGACGACTGGGTGATGCTGGCACGTGCCGACAGCACCATCAATCTGATCAGCCTGGAGCAGGCCAAGTCCTACCGGGTTGGCGCCTACAAGGGCGATGCCATTGAGGAACACCTGCTCAAGTCGGGGCTGGAGCCGATCAGTTCACTGCGCGACCAGGAAAACGCGCACAAGCTGGCCGAAGGCAAGATCGACCTGTGGGCCACCGGCGATCCTGCCGGTCGCTACCTGGCCAAGCAGGAAGGCATAACCGGCCTGAAGACCGTCTTGCGCTTCGACAGCGCCGAGCTGTTCCTGGCACTCAACCCGGAAACACCGGACGAAGTGGTCGAGCGCCTGCAGAAGGCACTCGATGGCCTGCGTGCCAGCGGCGAAGTGGACAAGATCTTCCAGAAATACGTCGACTAAAACCGTCGGCCATGAAAAAGCCCGGGCATGCCCGGGCTTTTTCGTTGTGACGGAAAGTCAGTTGCTGCGGGTGACGTTCAGTCCCTTGAGCAGGTTGAGCGCCTGGTTCAGCTGGTAGTCGTCATCCTGCGGGCGTGGTTCCTGCTTTTTCTTGCTGCCGCTTGGCTTGTCCGCGCCGCCATTGCCATTGCCCAGGTGACCGGCCAGGTCAGCCTCCTTGACCGTCTCGTCGCCCTGCTCGCGGGTCACCTTGGCACGGTTGACCTCGATGTCCGGGGCAATGCCCTGGGCCTGGATCGAGCGGCCGTCGGGCGTGAAGTACAGGGCGGTAGTCAGCTTCAGGGCGCGATCGTTGTTCAGCGGCAGTACGGTCTGTACCGAGCCCTTGCCGAAGCTGTCGGTGCCCATCAGCACGCCGCGCTTGTGGTCCTGCAGGGCGCCGGCGACGATCTCGGAGGCCGAGGCGCTGCCGCCGTTGATCAGCACCACCAGCGGCACACCTTCGCTGGCGTCGGCCGGGTCGGCATTGAAGCGCAGCTCGGAGTTGGCGATACGGCCCTCGGTGTAGACGATCAGGCCCTTCTTGAGGAAGTGGTCGGCCACTTCCACCGCGGCCTGCAAGACGCCGCCCGGGTTGTTGCGCAGGTCCAGCACCAGGCCGCTGAGCTTCTTGCCGTTGTCCTTGCGCAGTTTGGCCAGCGCCTTGCCGACTTCCTCGCCGGTGTTGACCTGGAACTGGCTGATGCGGATCAGGCCGTAGCCCTCGTCAAGCAGCTGGCTCTTCACACTCTTGACCTTGATCACCGCGCGGGTCAGCACCACGTCGAACGGTCGTCCGCCCTCGCGCACCAGGGTCAGGGTGATCTTGCTGCCGGCCTTGCCGCGCATCTTGTCCACCGCTTCCATCAGCGACAGACCCTTGGTCGGTTGACCGTCGATCTTGACGATCAAATCGCCCGGCTGGATGCCGGCCTTGGAGGCCGGTGTGTCGTCGATCGGCGAAACCACCTTGACGAAACCGTCCTCGGTGCCGACTTCGATGCCCAGGCCGCCGAACTCGCCGCTGGTGCTTTCCTGCAGCTCGGCGAAGGCTTCCGGCTCCAGGTAGGCAGAGTGCGGGTCGAGGTTGCTGAGCATGCCCTTGATGGCGTTCTCCAGCAGGGTCTTGTCGTCGACCGGCTCGACATAGGCCGATTTGATGCGGTCCATCACCTCGGCGAAGGTACGCAGCTCATCCAATGGCAGCGGCGCCTTGCCGCTGGCAGTCGGGGCTTCGACCGCTTCGTTGGCTGCCATGGCCGGGCCGCCGAACAGCAGGCCGATGGCCAGGGCGAGGGGGGTGAGGCGACGGAATTGCTGCATGTGAACTCCCAAAAATGATCAAGCGCCGACAGCTATCCGGCTGTCATCCCTGCGCGCGGCACCATTGCGCCGGGTCGCTGGGGCGGCCCTGCTGGCGGATGGCGAAATACAGCGCCGGGGTGTCCTGGCCACCGCTGGTGCCGACCGTGGCGATGGCCTCGCCGGCCTTGACGATGTCGCCGGCATCCTTGAGCAGACTCTGATTATGGCCGTACAGGCTCAAATAGCCGTTACCGTGGTCGAGAATGACCAGAAGCCCGGCGCCACGCAACCAGTCCGCGAACACCACGCGCCCGCCGTGTACCGCATGTACCTGGCTGCCGGCGCGGGCACCAATCAGCACGCCATCCCATTTGGCGCGGGCATCGCCATCGCGGGGGCTGCCGAAGCGGGCGACCAGGCGACCATCGACCGGCCAGGGCAGTTTGCCCTTGGCCTTGGCAAAGGGGCCGCCGAAGTTACCGCCCGCGCTGGACACGCTCGGTCCCAGGGGCAGCGGCTTGCTGCCCGGGTTGCGTGGCTGCTGGGCTTCGAGGGCCGCCAGGCGGCGAGCTTCCTCGGCCTCGCGTGCCTGGCGGGCGAGGGTTTCCTCGATGGTCTTGAGAACACGGGCCAGTTCGAGCTGTTCCTGCTCTTTGGCCTTGAGCTTGCGGTCGCCGGCGCCGTATTCCTTGTTCAGCTTGGCCAGGGCCTGCTGGCGCTCTTTACGCACGGTGGCGAGCTTTTCCCGGCGCTGATCCAGCTCGCTCTTCTGTGCCTGCAGTTGAGCCTGCTGGCTGCCGATCTCGGCCTCGATATTGGCCAACTGACGCAGGGTTTCGTTGAAGGCTTCGAGCTGTTCCAGGCGAGCTTTGCCCAGGTAGTCGTAGTAGGTGAGGGTGCGTGAGAACTGTTCCGGCTGCTGCTGGTTGAGCAGCAGGCGCAGCGGTTCCTGCTGACCGCTCTGGTAGGCCGCGCGGGCCTGAATGGCGATCAGTCGCTGCTGCTCAAGGCGCGACTGCTGGAGTTTTTTTTTCTCCTGATCGAGGCGCTTGAGCTCTTCCTCGCTTTTCTGCAGTTCGCCTTCGAGGCTTTTGACCTCTTTCTGCAACTGGCCCATCTCGGTTTCGCTGCGCTGCAGTTCTTTCTGCACGCTGGATTTCTCGCGCTGCAGCTTCTCCAGCATTTTTTTCAGCTCGGCGACGTCGGCGCGAGCCGCGTCGAGCTGCTTCTGGGTCTCGGCCTTCTGGTCGGCGAAGGTCGGCACGGTCAGGCTGGCGAGCAGTACAAGGGCGAGGGCGCGGAGCATGCTGATGTGGCACCGGGTGCGGAGGGACGGCCTAGTATGCCCGTGGCGCGGGGCAAAAAAAACGCCCGCCGGTGGTGGCCGGCGAGCGTTTCACGGATTGCGCCGATTTACTGCAGCTGGACGATGGTCTTGCCGGTCATTTCCGCCGGTACCGGCATGCCCATCAGAGTCAGCAGGGTCGGCGCCACGTCGGCCAGCACGCCGCCCTGGCGAATGGTCGCCGGGCGCTTGCCGACATAGATGAAGGGCACCGGTTCGCAGGTGTGCGCGGTGTGCGCCTGGCCGGTGCATTCGTCTTCCATCTGCTCGACGTTGCCGTGGTCGGCGGTGATCAGCGCCTCGCCGCCGACCTTGTCCAGCGCCTCGACGATGCGGCCGACGCAGCTGTCCAGGGTTTCCACGGCGGCGACGGCGGCTTCGAACACGCCGGTGTGGCCGACCATGTCGCCGTTGGCGTAGTTGACGATGATCACGTCATAGCGCTGGTGTTCGATGGCGTCGACGATCCTGTCGGTGACTTCCGGCGCGCTCATTTCCGGCTTGAGGTCGTAGGTGGCGACGTTTGGCGACGGAATCAGGATGCGCTCTTCGCCGGCGAAGGGCTCTTCGCGGCCGCCGGAGAAGAAGAAGGTGACGTGTGCGTACTTCTCGGTCTCGGCGATGCGCAGCTGGGTCTTGCCGTTGTTGGCCAGGTACTCACCGAGCACGTTGGTCAGCGCTTCCGGCTTGAACGCGCTGGGCGCCGGGATGCTCGCCGCGTACTGGGTGAGCATGACGAAGCCGGCCAGTTGCGGGGCGCGTTTGCGGGCGAATTCCTTGAAATCGGCCTCGACGAAGGCGCGGCTCAGCTCGCGGGCGCGGTCGGCGCGGAAGTTCATGAACACCACGGCGTCGCCGTCTTCCACCTTGACCGGCTCGCCAATGGTAGTGGCCTTGACGAACTCGTCGCTCTCGCCGCGCGCGTAGGCAGCTGCCAGACCTTCCACGGCACTGGCGGCGTTGAACTCGCCCTGGCCGTCGACGATCAGGTTATAGGCCTGCTCGACACGGTCCCAGCGGTTGTCGCGGTCCATGGCGAAGTAGCGGCCGGTGAGGCTGGCGATGCGGCCCTTGCCCAGCTTGGCGAAGGTGGCGTCGAGCAACTCGATGGACGGCTGGGCGCTCTTCGGCGGGGTGTCGCGGCCGTCGAGGAAGGCATGCAGGTAGATCTTCTCGGCGCCGCGCTGGGCGGCCAGTTCGGCCATGGCGACCAGGTGATCCTGGTGGCTGTGCACGCCGCCGTCGGAGAGCAGGCCAAGGATATGCACGGCCTTGCCGGCGCCGACGGCCTTGTCCACGGCCCGGGTGATCTCGGCATTGTCGAAGAACTCGCCGTCGCGGATCGCCTTGGTCACCCGGGTGAAGTCCTGGTACACCACGCGGCCGGCGCCGAGGTTCATGTGGCCGACTTCCGAGTTGCCCATCTGCCCGTCCGGCAGGCCCACATCCATGCCGCTGCCGGAGATCAGACCGTGCGGGAAGGTGGCGCGCAGGCGGTCGTAGACCGGCGTGTTGGCCGCGTGGATGGCGTTGTACTCGGGGTTGTCGCTGTGGCCGAAGCCATCGAGGATGATCAGAACCAGGGGTTTGGGCGTGGCGCTCATGCAGGCTCGCTCGCTGTGGTGATCAAAAAAGGTCGCGCATTTTACGGCCATAAGCCCGCGGCGTCACCGCCGGGCGGGGCTTGGCCGACCTGTGGGGCTGTGTATACTGGCCGCCATTTTAAGGCTTTGGAACCCCGCGATGTTGGCCCACCTGATTGAATTTGCCACTAACCACTATGCATTGGTCGGCACTTTTGCCGTGTTGCTGGTGCTGCTGATCGTCACCGAACTGCGCAAGGGTGGCAAAAGCCTGTCCAGCCGCGAGCTGACCGCGCTGGTCAATGCCGACCAGGGCCTGGTGCTGGATGTCCGCAGCAACAAGGACTTCGCCGCCGGCCATATCGTCGATGCATTGAATATCCCTCACGAGAAACTCAGCAGCCGCATGTCCGAGCTCGAGAAGCACAAGGCCAAGACCATCATCGTGGTCGATGCCCTGGGCCAGCATGCCGGTGGCGTCGCCCGCGACCTGCAGAAGGTCGGTTTCACCGCGGCCAAGCTCGGCGGCGGCATTGCCACCTGGCGCGGTGACAACCTGCCTGTGGTCAAGTGACATGGCTGAAGTGGTCGTCTACTCCAGCGCCTGGTGCCCCTACTGCATCCGTGCCAAGCAACTGCTGAGCAGCAAGGGCGTGGTCTTTCGCGAGATCATCGTCGACGGCCAGCCGGATGTGCGCGCCGAGATGACGCGCAAGGCCGGGCGCACTTCGGTGCCGCAGATCTGGATCGGTGCCACCCATGTCGGTGGCTGCGACGACCTCTATGCCCTGCAGCGCGCCGGCAAGCTCGACGTCCTGCTGCAATCCTGAATCCTTTCAGAAACCCGTAAATAAGAAGATCCGCCATGACCGAACAAGCAAACAACGGTGCCGCCCAGGCCGAACAAGGCGCACAATTCTCCCTGCAGCGCATCTACGTGAAGGATCTGTCCTTCGAAGCGCCGAAGAGCCCGGAAATCTTCCGCCAGGAGTGGGCACCGAGCGTGGCGCTGGATCTGAACACCAAGCAGAAGTCGCTGGAAGGCGACTTCCACGAAGTGGTGCTGACCCTGTCGGTGACCGTGAAGACCGGTGAGGAAATCGCCTTCATCGCCGAAGTGCAGCAGGCCGGTATCTTCCTGATCAAGGGCCTGGATGCTGCTTCCATGAGCCACACCCTCGGCGCCTTCTGCCCGAACATCCTGTTCCCCTACGCCCGCGAAGCGCTGGACAGCCTGGTGACCCGTGGCTCCTTCCCGGCGCTGATGCTGTCTCCGGTGAACTTCGACGCCCTGTACGCCCAGGAGCTGCAGCGTCAGCAGGCCCCCGCCCAGGCCTGATCGACCTATATGAGAAAGCCGCCTGCGGGCGGCTTTTTCGTTTCAGGAACCGGCGAAATCCAGCTGCCGCCAGGCTTCGTAGACCACCACCGCGACGGCGTTGGACAGGTTCAGGCTGCGGCTCTCGGGGCGCATCGGCATGCGCAGGCGCTGCGCGTCGGGCACGCTCTCGCGCACGTCCACCGGCAGGCCGCGGCTTTCCGGGCCAAACAGCAGCATATCGCCGGCCTGATAGTGCATTTGGGCGTAGCTGTGCGTGGCCTTGGTGGTGAAGGCCAGCAGGCGCGTGGGCTTGACGCTTTGCAGGCAGTCGTCCAGCGTGGCATGGCGCTGCAGCGTGGCGTATTCGTGATAGTCCAGGCCGGCGCGGCGCAGGCGCTTGTCGTCCAGTTCAAAGCCCAGTGGCTCGATCAGGTGAAGCTGGCAGCCGGTATTGGCGCACAGGCGGATGATGTTGCCGGTATTCGGCGGGATTTCCGGCTGGAACAGGACAACGTGGAACATGGCGTGGGCTCGGTCATGATCGGGCGCGACATTCTAAACTGCCGCAGCTTCGCTCAGGCGCTGCGAGGCGGAATTTGATGGAGGCTTGGCCTTGAGCTTGCCCGACAACCTGACTGACGACTCTGACGGCGACGCGCAGCGTGTGGCCCTTGCCCGGCGCGAGCGCATCGAGCGCCTGCGCCGAGGCTCGGTCTGGTTCATGGCGGTGATGCTGCTGGCCATGCTGATCGGGCTGATGATCGGCCGGGTGGTGCGCGATCAGATTCCCTGGGGCGGGGTGATGCCGCCACGTGAAGCCGCCAGCCGCCCGTCCGTACTCGCCGTGCAACCTGTGCTCGATGCGCATGGCCTGACGCTCAGGCTGCAGCTGGCGCAACCGGTTCGCTATCAGCGCAGCGAGCAGGGCGGCGCGGTGATTCTTCGCCTGGAAGACGTGGCGTTGAACCTGGCTACCCAGGCCGGGCGGGTACAGCGTGGTGGGCGCAGCCTGGCCTGGCGGGTGGAAGCCCTGGGCAGTGATGTGCAGATCCTGCTGGTCGGTCTCGGTGCGGAGTTGCGGGTGAGCGAGGATCTGCAGTCGGCTGGCGAGCACTGGCAACTGGAGGTCGATGTAGCACTGCCAGAGTGAATGGCGATCTGTCTGGATGAACAGGATCGGTGCGCAATGCACCAGAACAGTTCGTGCGTGGCCTGGATATTTCTTGCTGTTGGCGCTGTGTGTGGCTCAGCAGGATCAGGGCTTCGCCGGCGAAGCCCCCGTTTTCATGGGGTAGACAGCAAAAAGGCCGCCCATTCGGGCGGCCTTTTTGGCTCGGGTGTAAAAGAGGGGATTCCCCGGCCTGCCTGTACCAAGGCCCCCAAAACTGGAGTTATCTGATACTAAGCAGAAGGTGTGCCAGTTTTATTACGGTGACCGGGTATTTAAGTGTTCGAGCTTGGATGGCTGCCGAGTGTGCGTCCGCGGCCACTGCGTTTGGCCTGGTACAGCCCGATGTCGGCCTGGTGCAGCAGGTTTTCCAGTTCATCCACCGGGCCATGGTAAATACCGGCGCTGAAGCCCAGGGGCGGGGCGCCGTTGGCGTACTTGAGCGCTGCGCAGTGTCGGCGCAGCGTCTCCAGCTCGCGGGTCAGCGTGGCGCCGTCGAGCGTACTGATCAGGGCAAACTCCTCGCCCCCCAAGCGCCCCAGCAGGGTGTCCGGAAAGGCTTTACGCAGGGCGCGGGCGAACTGCACCAGCGCGGCGTCGCCGCTGGCATGGCCGTGCTCGTCGTTGATGCGCTTGAAGTGGTCGAGGTCGATCATCGCGACGCTGATGTCGCGCCCGGCTTTCTTGGTCTGGCGCAGCAGTTCCAGGCCCTGTTCGTAAAAGGCTCTGCGGTTGTACAGGCCGGTCAGCGCATCGAACAGCGCAGCCTGTTTCAATGCGCGCAGCATGTCGCGGCGCTCCAGGCTGAACATTACCCGGCAGTTCAGTTCCTCGGGGCAGAACGGCTTGCGCAGGAAGTCGTCGGCACCATGCTTGATGAACATGGCGCTGAGCGAGCCCTTGGCGTCGGCCGAGAGGCCGAGAATGATCAGCTCGTTGCGCTTCATCTTCTGCCGCAGCAGCTTGACCAGCTCGAAGCCGCTAATGCCGGGCATGCTGTGGTCGACCAGCAGCAAGTCGATGTCCGGCTGCTCGCGCAGGATGCGCAACGCCTCTTCACCGTCGCAGGCGTCGATGATCTGGTACAGGTGTGGCGTCAGCACGCGGCGGATGAAGTGGCGGGTGGCCTCGGAATCCTCGGCCACCAGAATCTTCACGTGGCTGTTGCTCTCCAGCCGGTGCAGCAGGCGGAAGGCGTATTCGTAGGAGTGCTGGCTTTCTTTCAGCACATAGTCGACGACACCTTTAAGCAGCAGCTCGTCGCGGCGGTGCTCGTCATAGGAGCCGCTGAGCACGATGCACGGCAGGTTGAACTGCATCACCAGATCGACGATCTCGCCACGCGGTGCATCCGGCAGGTTGAGGTCGACGATGGCGGCGAAGAACAGTGCCGAGGAGGTTTCCAGCAGGACCTGGGCCTCGCCCAGGCTGGCGCAAAACAGGGGTTGCAGGTCCGGCTCCTGACGGAACAGGTGCTCGAGAATTTTCAGCACCAGTGGGCTGTCTTCCACCACCAGGATATTGCGCATCGCCATCTGTCCTTTTAGAGCATCCGTACCTTGACTGGGCGGCCCTTGATCTTGCCGCTGGCCAGACGTTGCAGGGCCTGTTTGGCGATGCTGCGGTCCACGGCGACATAGGCCTGGTAGTCGAAGATGGCGATCTTCCCGACCTTGTCGCCGGGAATGCCGGCATCGCCGGTCAGCGCACCAAGGATGTCGCCGGGGCGCAGCTTGTCCTTGCGCCCGGCGCTCAGGCACAGGCTGTGCATCGGCGGTAGCAGCGCTTCGCCCTTGTCCTTCAGCTCGCCGAGCAGCTGCCAGGTCAGCGGGCTGCCCTGTTCGTCCTCGATGGCCTGGGCGCGATAGGCCTCGCTCGGCGCCACCAGGCTCAGCGCCAGGCCCTTCTCGCCGGCACGACCACTGCGACCGATGCGGTGGATATGCACCTGCGGGTCGCGGGCCAACTCGACGTTGATCACCAGCTCCAGACCGGCGACATCCAGACCGCGTGCGGCCACATCGGTGGCCACCAGCACACTGAGGCTGCGGTTGGCGAACAGGGTCAGCACCTGGTCGCGGTCGCGTTGTTCCAGATCGCCGTGCAGGGCGGCGGCGGAGATCTTCTCGGCTTCCAGGCGCGCGGCCAACTCGTCGCACTGCTGGCGAGTGGCGCAAAAAGCGACCGCCGGCTGCTTGCGGAAGTGACGCAGCAGGCGAATTACCGCCTCTTCGCGCTGTTTGGGGTCGATTTCGTAGAAACGCTGCTCGATCTGCTCATCGTCGTGTACGGCGTCCACCTGCACCCGCTCTGGCTCGCGCAGGAAGCGTGCGGCCAACTGGCCGATGCCATCCGGGTAAGTGGCAGAAAACAGCAGGGTCTGTCGGCGCGCCGGGGTCTGCTCGATGACTTCGGCGATGCTGTCGAAGAAGCCCATGTCGAGCATGCGGTCGGCTTCGTCCAGCACAAGGGTGGAGAGGCCGTCGAGCTTCAGCGTGCCCTTGCGCAGATGTTCCTGGATGCGCCCCGGGGTGCCGACGATGATGTGCGCGCCGTGTTCCAGCGAGCCGATCTGCGGGCCCAGCGGCACGCCGCCGCAGAGGGTGAGGATCTTGATGTTGTCGGCGGCGCGGGCAAGGCGGCGCAGTTCCTTGGCTACCTGGTCGGCCAGCTCCCGGGTCGGGCACAGCACCAGCGCCTGGCAGCCGAAGAAGCGCGGATTCAGCGGATGCAGCAGGCCGATGCCGAAGGCGGCGGTCTTGCCGCTGCCGGTCTTGGCCTGGGCGATCAGGTCGCGGCCCTTGAGAATCAGCGGCAGGCTGGCGGCCTGGATCGGCGTCATTTCGGCATAACCGAGAGCGGCGAGGTTGTCGCGCATGGCGGCGGACAGCGGCAGGGTGGCGAAGGAGCTGGTCACGGGGCGCACCTGGGCGGAAGGGGCTGGCATTGTAACAGGCTGACGCCCACCCGCTGCGGGCTTACAGCTGCTGTTTGAGCTCGCTGATCAGGTGATCCTTGTCCTGCCAGAGCCGGGTCACCCAAGCCTGTACGTACTGGCGGAATTCGGCGTCGTTCTCATAGTCGCCGGCCCACAGGGCTGGGTCCAGCTCGCGGCTGCGAATGTCCATGATCACGCGCGGCACCTGGCCGCTGATCAGCGCCCAGAAGCCTGGAGGGCGGTCACCGGGGTAGACCAGGGTCACGTCCAGCAGGGCATCGAGTTGCGGTCCCAGCGCCGCCAGGGTGAAGGCAACGCCACCGGCCTTGGGCTTGAGCAGGTGCTGGTAGGGCGAGCCCTGCTGCGCCTGCTTGGTCGGCGTGCAGCGGGTGCCTTCCAGGTAGTTGACCACGGTGACGTTGAGATCCTTGAAGCGCTCGCAGGCGCGCTTGGTGATCTCCAGGTCCTTGCCAGCCATTTGCGGGTTCTTCGCCAGATAGGCTTTGGAGTAGCGCTTCATGAAGGGGTAATCGAGCGCCCAGAAGGCCAGGCCGAGGAAGGGCACCCAGATCAGCTCCTGCTTGAGGAAGAACTTGAAGTAGGGGGTCTTGCGGTTGAAGGCCTGCACCAGTGCCGGGATATCGACCCAGGACTGGTGGTTGCTGACCACCAGGTAGGAACGGTCGCGGCGCAGGCCTTCGCCGCCGCGAATGTCCCAGACGGTGGGGGTGAAAATGGCAAAGATCAGCTTGTCGATCTCCGCCCAGGTTTCCGCCACCCACATCACCCCGCGGGAGAACAGGGCGCGCAGCCGTCGGTTGGGCGCGGCCAGCTTGAGCAGGGCGATCAGCAGCAACGGGCCGATCAGCAGCAGGGTATTGAGTAGCAGTAGGACGATGACGCAGAGCGCGGTAAGCAGTCGACGCATGACAGGTTCCCTTTGTTCAGGCGCGCCCATGATACCCATCGGATCGTCTACCGCGAACGGTAGGACTCACCTAGACTCAGCCTTGATGGCACTATGCCTTTGGCTGGCGCAGGGGGTCCTCGCCAGGCTGGTGCCTTGACTGATTGGCCATCCACTGTGCTTAAACGCATTGCTGTCGCCGAGCTGTGCCTCGGCATGTATATCCACGAGTTTTGCGGTTCATGGATGGACCACCCGTTCTGGAGGGGACGTTTCCTGCTCAAGACCGAGCAGGATCTGCGGCGTATTCGCGACAGCGATATCAGCGAAGTCTGGATCGATGTTAGCAAGGGCCTGGATGTCGCCCCGGGGCAGCTCAGCCAGACGGTCGAGGAAGTCGAGGCCGAGACCGAGGCACGTCTGCTGGAGGTCGCCACGGCGGCGCCTTTGCCGGCCCGCGCCAGCCTGGAGGACGAACTGCAGCGTGCGGTGCGCCTGTGCGCACGCTCCAAGCAGGCGGTGGTCGCCATGTTCAGCAACGCGCGCATGGGTCATGCGGTGGAGTTGGAGCATGCCCGTGAATTGGTCGAGGAAATCTCCGATTCGGTCATGCGTCACCCCAACGCGCTGATCAGCCTGGCGCGGCTGAAGAGCAGCGACGAATACACCTATATGCACTCGGTGGCGGTGTGCGCCCTGATGATTGCGCTGGCCCGCCAGCTCGGCCTGAGCGAGGAGCAGGTGCGCGAAGCCGGGGTTGCCGGCTTGCTGCATGACATCGGCAAGATGGCAGTGCCCGACAGCATCCTCAACAAACCGGGCAAGCTCACCGATGCCGAGTTCGGCACCATGCGCAGTCACCCGCAGGCCGGCACGCGCATGCTGATCGACTGTCGCCAGGTCAGTGCCCTGGTCATCGATGTGTGCCTGCACCACCACGAGAAGTTCGACGGCAGCGGCTACCCGCACCGCCTGGCTGGTGAGCAGATTAGCCAGTTTGCCCGTATGGGTGCGGTGTGCGACGTCTATGACGCCATTACCTCGGATCGCCCCTACAAGAAGGGCTGGGACCCGGCCGAGTCGATCCGCAAGATGGCCGAATGGAAAGGCCATTTCGACCCGATGATCTTCCAGGCCTTCGTCAAATCGGTGGGGATCTACCCGGTGGGCGCGCTGGTACGCCTGGAAAGTGGTCGTTTGGGCGTGGTGATCGAACAACACGAAAAATCGCTGCTCACGCCCAGGGTCAAGGTGTTCTTTTCGGCACGCTCGAAGATGCCGATCCCCCAGGAGGTGATCGACCTGAGCAAACTGGCCGGGCGCGACAAGATTGTCGGGCGCGAGTCAGCCGAAGAGTGGGGGTTCAAGAGCATCGAGGCGCTCTGGTCGGGGCAGGCCATGGGCAAGGGCTCGCTGTTCGACTGAGGCGGTTGACGGCGTCGGCGCCGCTGCGGCACCGTGCCTGCATCGCCACGCCGAGCGCACGGACGCCATGCCGCATATCCTCATAGTCGAAGACGAAGCCGCCATCGCCGATACCCTGGTCTACGCCCTGCAGGCCGAGGGTTTCACCACCACCTGGCTGCAACTGGCCGAAGCGGCGCTGGAGCTGCAGCAGCGCAGCCCGGCCGATCTGTTGATTCTCGATGTCGGCCTGCCGGATATCAGCGGCTTCGAGGCCTGCAAGCGCCTGCGGCGGTTCTCCGAGGTGCCGGTGATCTTCCTCACCGCCCGCGATGCCGAGATCGACCGGGTGGTGGGCCTGGAAATTGGCGCCGATGATTACGTGATCAAGCCGTTCAGCCCGCGTGAAGTGGCCGCGCGGGTGCGCGCCATCCTCAAGCGCTTGTTGCCCCGTGGCGAGAACGCGGCGAGCGCGATCAGCCACAGCGGGCCGTTCCAGCTGGACGCCGAGCGGGTGCGTATCGACTACCACGGCCAGCCGCTGGCCCTGACCCGCCACGAGTTCCGCCTGTTGCAGACCCTGCTCGGCCAGCCCGAGCGGGTGTTTTCCCGCGAACAGCTGCTCGACGCCCTGGGTGTGCCGGCCGAGGCCGGCTACGAGCGCAATATCGACAGCCACATCAAGAGCCTGCGCGCCAAGTTGCGCCAGGTGGCGGCGGACGCCGAGGCCATCCAGACCCACCGTGGTCTGGGCTATAGCTTGAGATTGGTCTGATGCCGCTGGGTATCCGCATCTTCCTGGTCTACTTCCTGTTCGTCGGCCTGGCCGGCTGGTTCGTGCTTAGCACGGTGATGGACGAAATCCGCCCCGGCGTGCGCCAGAGCACCGAGGAAACCCTGGTGGATACGGCCAACCTGCTGGCCGAGATCCTGCGTGACGAGGTCAAGAGCGGCCGCCTGGCCCAGGGCCGCCTGCCCGAGCTGCTGGAGTCTTACGGTCGGCGTCAGCCGCAGGCGCAGATCTGGGGCGTGCACAAGCAGGCGGTGAATCACCGTATCTATGTCACCGATGCCCAGGGCATCGTCCTGCTCGACTCCAGCGGCGTGGCGGTGGGCCAGGACTATTCGCGCTGGAACGATGTGTACCTGACCCTGCGCGGTGAATACGGCGCCCGCTCGACCCGCGAAGACCCGGCCGACGAGGACAGCTCGGTGATGTACGTGGCGGCACCGATCAAGGATGGCGAGACGATCATCGGCGTGGTCTCGGTGGCCAAGCCGAACCAGTCACTGCAGCCCTATATCGAGCGCTCGCAGCGACGCCTGGCCTGGCTGGGTGTGGGCCTGATCGGCCTCGGCCTGCTGATCGGCGGGTTGTTGTCCTGGTGGCTCAGTGGCTCGCTGCGCAAGCTCACCCGCTATGCCGGCGCGGTCAGCCGTGGCGAGCGTGCCGAGCTGCCGGCGCTGCGCGGTGGCGAATTGAAGCAGTTGGCCGAGGCGGTGCAGAAGATGCGCACCGAGCTGGAGGGCAAGGCCTATGTCGAGCAGTACGTTCATACCCTGACTCACGAGCTGAAGAGCCCGCTGGCGGCTATTCGTGGCGCCGCCGAGCTGCTGGAAGAGGAGATGCCGGCCGAGCAGCGCCGGCGTTTCGTGGCCAATATCGCCGGCGAGGGCGAGCGCCTGCAGCAGCTGATCGAGCGCCTGCTCAATCTGGCCCAGGTCGAGCAGCGCCAGGGCCTGGAAGAGCGGGTGGCGGTGAATCTGCGCGAGCTGGTCGAGAGTCTGCTGCAAGGGCAGGCGGCGCGTATTCAGGCCGCAGGGCTGCGGGTCGAGGTTGCGCTGGACGCCAGCGTGCGGGTGCTGGGTGAGCGCTTTCTGCTGCGCCAGGCACTGGCCAATCTGCTGGACAACGCCCTGGACTTCACCCCGCCCGCCGGCGTGCTACGTTTCTCGGCTTCCGCCTCGGGCGAGCAGTGGGTGCTGTGTCTGTTCAATCAGGGGCCGGCTATCCCCGACTATGCGCTGGCGCGCCTGACCGAGCGTTTCTATTCGCTGCCGCGCCCTGGCAGTGGGCGCAAGAGCACCGGGTTGGGGCTGAATTTCGTGCAGGAGGTGGCGGCACTGCATGGCGGCGAGCTGCGCATTGGCAATGTCGCCGGGGGCGTCGAGGTGAGTCTGAGCCTGCCGCGCGTCTAGGTGTTCTGGCGCGCAGGTTGCTACAGCTTGTTTCGCGTTGTCCGCAGGGCGGCACACTCTGCTAAAACTGAGGGATATCCAACCTGGGAGACAGAACAACAATGAAGACGGTCGCCGAACTGCTGCGCAACAAAAACAATGCCTATATCCACAGCGTGGCGCCGGATGCCTCGGTGCTCGATGTGGTCAAGCAGCTGGCGGAGAAGCGCGTCGGTGCGCTGGTGGTCATGGCCGGTGGGCGCATGGTGGGCATCGTTAGCGAGCGTGACTATGTGCGCAAACTGGCCGAAATGGAGAGCGCCGCCTTCGATGCCAAGGTCAGCGACATCATGACCGCTGAAGTGATCACCGTGGGCCCGCGCGACAGCGTGCAGCACTGTCTGCAGTTGATGACCGACCGCCGCTTGCGCCATTTGCCGGTGCTGGCCGAGGGCGAGCTGATCGGCCTGCTGTCGATCGGTGACCTGGTCAAGCAGACCATCGACGATCAGGCCAGCCTGATCCAGCAACTGGAGCAGTACATTCGCGGCGAAGTGGGTTAGTTGCCGAGCGCTCGTAGGCTGGGGAGAGCGTAGCGAAACCCAGCCTGACTCGCTGCCGGGTTTCGCTACGCTCTCCCCAGCCTACCCGCTTCCAACAATCTCCACAGACTCTCCACATTTTCCCCACGGCGCCGCCACTGGCGCCGTCGAGACTCTCCCTCGGAGCAACCCAAGGAGAGTCCCGATGAACCGCAATCTGCTGATCAAGCTTGGCGCCATAGGCCTGCTGATCATTCTGTTGATGATCCCCATCCTCATGATCGACGGCATGGTCGAGGAGCGTCAGTCCCTGCGTGACGAGGTGCTGCGCGATATTGCGCGCAGTTCCAGCCATAGCCAGACCATTACCGGCCCGCTGCTGGTGGTGCCGTACCGCAAGACCGAGCGCAACTGGAAAACCCACGTCAACACGGGCGAACGCTACCTGGAGGAAAGCGAACGTTCCGGCCGCCTGTACTTCCTGCCCGAGTACTTTGCCCTGGGCGGCACGGTCAGCACCGAGCTGCGCGCGCGCGGCATCTACCAGGCGCGCCTGTTCCACAGCAACAGCCGGCTCTCCGGGCACTTCGAGGTGCCGGCCAACTTCGGCATCCGCGAGGATGTCGGCGACTACCGTTTCGGCGAGCCCTTCGTCAGCGTGGGGATCAGCGATATCCGCGGCATCAAGAACAACCTGGTGCTGGAGCAGGGCGGGCGCAAGCTGGCGTTCCAGCCGGGTAGCGCCACCCACCTGCTCGGCGCCGGCGTGCACGCCCCGCTGCCGCTGGCCGTGGCCGACATTCACCAGGGCCGGCGCCTGGACTTCGCCTTCGACCTGCTGCTGCAGGGCACCGGCGAGCTGAATATCGTACCGGTGGGCCGCGAGACGCTGGTCGATCTGGAAGCCGACTGGCCGCACCCGAGTTTTATCGGTGCTTACCTGCCCAGCGAACGCGAGATAACCGGCAAAGGCTTCACGGCGCGCTGGCAGACCAGCTTCTTCGCCACCAACCTGGAGGAAGTGCTCAATGGCTGCAGCGCGGGTGAACAGTGCCGCAGCCTGCAGAGCCGCTACTTCGGGGTGAGCTTCGTCGACCCGGTGGACCAGTACCTGAAGAGCGATCGGGCGCTGAAGTACGCGTTGCTGTTCATCGTCCTCACCTTCGCCGGCTTCTTCCTCTTCGAAGTGCTCAGACGCCTGGCCGTGCACCCGGTGCAGTACGGTCTGGTCGGCTTGTCGCTGGCGATGTTCTACCTGCTGCTGCTGTCGCTGGCCGAGCACATGGCCTTTGCCCAGGCCTATTTGCTGGCGGCATCCGCCTGCGTGCTGCTGATTGGCTTCTACGTCAGCCATGTCTTGCACAGTTGGCTGCGTGGCGCCGGTTTTACCCTGGCCCTGGCCGCGCTCTACGGCATGCTCTACGCCCTGCTCAACGCCGAGGACTACGCCCTGCTGATGGGCTCGCTACTGGTGTTCGGCCTGCTCAGCGTGGTGATGGTGCTGACCCGCAAACTCGACTGGTACGGCCTGAGCAAGCCGGCCGCCGTCTGACCCAATACGGGCGCGGCGCGACCGCGCCCAGCAAGGAGATCGTCATGTTGCGTTTTTTCATGCAGTTTTCTGCCTGTTTCGCCCTGGGGCTGGTGGTGTCCGGGCTGATCCTGATCGGGCTGATGTTCTTCGGTCAGTTCGACCTGATCCATGGCCTCAACGTTACCGGCAAGCCACTGGCCTGGCTGGCCCTGGAAGTGCTGCCGGATGGTTTTTGGGAGCGGTTGACCGGCCTGACCGATGCCGCCGGCAACCCCCACGTGCGTTCCTTCCTGGCGCTCTGTGCCGCGCTCGGTCAGGTCGGCCTGTTGCTGGCGCTGGGCTTTATGCGCCTGTGGTACCGCTCATGAGCGGGCATGTGGGATTGCGCGAGGAGGCGCGCGCCGGGCACCTGTTGGCCCGGCGTATCGCGGGGTTGTTCGCGCAGGCCCGGCAGGGGGCGCCTGGGCAGTCAGGACGAGCCCCCGCCGAAGCTCGCCGTGCAGCGTCGCCTGGCCCTTAGGGCAGCGTCGTCCCTGCTGCTCAGGCGTCGTTCGGTGCGACTGCAAGTGCCGATTCGCCGCGCACCGAGCGCCTTCGCGAAACGGTGCAAAGCGACTACTACCAATGTCTAGCTGTCGGCTTGCCGGGACCTGCTGCTAGTTTGAAGCTGCAGCAGAATAACAATAACCGGAGGCGTCTATGACTTCTGAAAAAGCAAATGCCGCGGCCTACTGGAAGGCCAACGTGCGGCTCATCACCTGGAGCCTGATCGTCTGGGCACTGGTTTCCTACGGATTCGCCATGATTCTGCGCCCGATGGTCGCGGGAATCTCCGTTGGTGGTTCCGACCTCGGATTCTGGTTCGCGCAGCAAGGCTCCATCCTCGTCTTCATCGGGCTCATTTTTCACTACGCGTGGAGACTGAACAAACTCGATAAAGAATATGGCGTCGAGGAGTAAGTGGTCATGAGCCAATTTGTCATCAACATGTTGTTCGTGGGGGCGTCCTTTGCGCTCTACATCGGCATCGCCATCTGGGCGCGTGCCGGCTCCACCAAGGAGTTCTACGTCGCTGGCGGTGGTGTGCATCCGGTCACCAACGGCATGGCGACCGCCGCTGACTGGATGTCCGCTGCCTCCTTCATCTCCATGGCGGGCCTGATCGCCGCCGGTGGTTATGCCAACTCTACTTTCCTCATGGGCTGGACCGGTGGCTACGTGCTGCTGGCGATGCTGCTGGCACCCTACCTGCGCAAGTTCGGCAAGTTCACCGTGCCGGATTTCATCGGTGACCGCTTCTACAGCCGTGGTGCACGTCTGACGGCGGTGATCTGCCTGGTGATCATCTCCGTGACCTACGTGATCGGCCAGATGGCCGGTGCCGGCGTTGCTTTCTCGCGTTTCCTCGAAGTGGATAACTCCACCGGTATCTGGATCGCCGCAGCGGTGGTATTCGCCTACGCCGTATTCGGCGGCATGAAGGGCATCACCTACACCCAGGTCGCTCAGTACGTGGTGCTGATCGTGGCCTACACCATCCCGGCCATCTTCATCTCCCTGCAGCTGACCGGTAACCCGATTCCGCCGCTGGGCCTGTTCGGTGACCACGTCGAGTCCGGCGTGCCGCTGCTGCAGAAACTCGATGAAGTGGTGCGTGAACTGGGCTTCGCGGCCTACACCGCCGACACCACCAACAAGCTGAACATGGTGCTGTTCACCATGTCGCTGATGATTGGTACTGCCGGCTTGCCGCACGTGATCATCCGCTTCTTCACCGTGCCGAAAGTGGCCGATGCCCGCTGGTCCGCTGGCTGGACCCTGATCTTTATCGCCCTGCTCTACCTCACCGCTCCGGCCGTTGCCTCGATGGCGCGTCTGAACCTGGTGACCACCATCTATCCGGAAGGCGCATCTGCTCCGGCGCTGTCCTATGACGAGCGTCCGCAGTGGGTCAAGAACTGGGAACAGACCGGCCTGATCAAGTGGGAAGACAAGAACAGCGACGGTCGCATCCAGATGTACAACGATGCTGCCCCGGCCTTCACCGCGACCGCTCAGGAGCGTGGCTGGAGTGGTAACGAACTGACCGTGAACAACGACATCCTGGTTCTGGCCAACCCGGAGATCGCCAACCTGCCGGGTTGGGTGGTCGGCCTGATCGCGGCGGGCGCCATTGCGGCGGCACTGTCGACGGCGGCGGGATTGTTGCTGGCGATTTCTTCGGCGATCAGTCATGACCTGATCAAGACCTTGATCAACCCGAAGATCAGCGAGAAGAACGAGATGCGGGCGGCGCGGATCTCCATGGCCTGCGCGATTATGCTGGCGACCTATCTGGGTCTGAATCCACCCGGGTTCGCCGCGCAGGTGGTGGCGCTGGCCTTCGGTATCGCCGCGGCAACCCTGTTCCCGGTGCTGATGATGGGGATCTTCTCCACGCGCATGAACGACAAGGGTGCGATCTGCGGCATGGTCGCCGGCCTGGTGGTCACCCTGCTGTACATCTTCACCTACCTGGGCTGGTTCTTCATTCCGGAGACCAACATGCTGCCCAACACCCCGGACCAGTGGTTCATGGGTATCTCCCCGGCTTCCTTCGGTACCGTCGGCGCCCTGATCAACTTCGCCGTGGCCTACGGCGTATCGATGGTCACCGCCGCACCGCCGCAGGAAATCCAGGAGCTGGTGGAAAGCGTACGTACTCCCAAAGGTGCTGGTGCCGCGCTGAGCCACTAAGCATAATCCGGGCCTGACGCCATCTGTCGATGGTCCAGGGTCTGACAGGCGGGCCTCCACTGGAGGCCCGTCTTTTTTCGGGAACAACCCT
Organism: Pseudomonas sp. GOM6; assembly: GCF_029537485.1. Taxonomy (GTDB): domain Bacteria; phylum Pseudomonadota; class Gammaproteobacteria; order Pseudomonadales; family Pseudomonadaceae; genus Aquipseudomonas. Next base: position 61,362 of record NZ_JARPUS010000006.1, on the reverse strand, counting down.
ATGTTGTGGACTTTGCTTGCCATCGTGGTGGCAGGGCTCGGCGCTGCCGGTATTGCTCTGCTGCTGCGCAAACTGACGCGTAACAAACTGCCGAAGTGGATCGTGCCGCTGTTCGGTGGTCTGGGGATGCTGGGCTATCAGGTGTTCTACGAGTATTCCTGGTTCGAGCATCAGCAGGCCCGCCAGCCCAAGGAGTCGGTCGTGGTCGCGACCGAAGCGGGTCACGTGTTCTGGCGCCCGTGGAGCTACTTCGTGCCGATGGTCACCGCCTTTACCGTGCTCGATAGCACGAGCGTGGCGAAGCGCGAGCTGGACGGCCGGATGGTGGCCGAATTCATGCTCTACCGTTTCGAGAAGCAGCATATCGATCACGTTGCGCACCAGGCACATCTGCTCAACTGCGACAGCGCCGAACTGCTGCCGCTGAATGCACAGAAGCAGCCGCAGCTCGATCAGCTCAAGCGCATCGCTAAGGACGATACGCTCTATCGCCGGGTCTGCCGTTAGGCGGCAGACACGCGCCGTCCACAGGCCACTGGCCGCACTGTGGCCTGATCAACACGCGCCTCACGGCGCGTGCCGGGAGGCCTTGGCTTTGCCTTGCAGGCTCATGCCTACAGGCCGCCGTCGCCCAGACCAATCCGCGGCAGGCTACCGCGAATAGGCGCGCAGGGCGTGACCGTCACTCATGCAGGCTCAGCCTTGGGCCAGGCGTGTTACCCAGGCTGCATAGGTGTCGATGAATTTCTGCAGGAAGCCTTTGACGCCGTCATCCAGCGTGCCGTCCTCAGCAAAGAACTTGCCCGCACCGCCCAGGTAGGATTCGGGCTGTTGCAGCATGTGCACATCGAGAAACACCATGCACTGGCGCAGATGATGGTTGGCGCCAAAGCCGCCGATGGCGCCCGGGGAGGCGCTGAGCACGGCACCGGGTTTGCCGCCGAAATGGCTCTGCCCGTAGGGGCGCGAGCCGACATCGATGGCGTTCTTCATCGGTGCGGGGATCGAGCGGTTGTATTCCGGGGTGACGAACAGCAGGGCGTCGGCAGCCTTGAGCTGCCCGCGAAAACGCAGGTAGGCCTCGGGATAGGGCTCGACGTCGGTGTCTTCGTTGTACAGCGGCAGATCGCCGATCTCGACGATCTCCAGTTGCAGCGAGGGCGGTGCCAGCTCGGACAGGGCCATGGCCAGTTTGCGGTTGATCGAGGCCTGGCGCAGGCTGCCGACCAGAACGGCGACCTTGTAGATCTTGCTCATGGAGATCTCCTTGGGTTGAAAAGTCGAATGGCAACTATAGACCGCGTTTGTCGGCTGCCGGCTTGACCTGTCGGCAGGTTGAGCAGAACGTGATCAGGCGCCGGCCGTACCTCTGACGGTCATCGGTTGCGCGCAGGCTTAACCGACAAGAACAAATCCGAAGCCTTTCCTGACTGCTGACAATCCCGGCGGCTTACGTCGCCTCATCACTGTTGAGGAAATTTTCATGGATACGTTCAACCCGCGTTACCAGCTCGAAGCGGAAGAGGCCGTGGGCAAGCGTCAGCGCGCCTCCCTGCACCACGCCGAAATCCTGCAAACCCTGGACGCCCTGGAGCACCTGGCCAGCCGCCTGCGTAAAAGTCGCTGCCGTATCGACGTCGGAGTTAGACGAAGGAGGCCCGCAGATTCTATTGCGGTGCCCGCTGTCCCGCGCCCGGCTGGCGGGCGCGGGGCTAGCGGCGGATGTATGAACGGCTACAGCCGCGATGAAGTCGGCCGCTCCGAGGAATCAGTCCGCAGCCGCGTTCAGTACCAGCGCGGGCACCAGGCTGTCGTGATCCTGCTGGTGGAGTATCTGCTGCAACTGCTCGGCTGCCGGCGACAGGCTGTGCCCGGCGCGGCTGACGATGCCGTAGGCCGAGCTGGCTACGCCTGGCACCTCGGACGGCTGCAGCAGCGCCAGGCGCCCGGCCTGTACGTCCTGGGCGATCACGTCCCAGGGCGCCATGCTCAGCACATCGCTGCTCGACACCAGTTCCTTGAGCACCATGAAGTTGTCGCACTGGATGCTCAGCAGGTCGCCGCCGCCTACGCGCTCCAGGTGGTGGCTGATGGCTTGTGGCAGTTGCGTGCCGGCCAGGCCATAGCTGCGCAGGTCGCTCACCTGCAGCGTGCGCTGCAGCCGGTGCAAGGGATGACCAGGGCGACAGAACAGCACGCCGGGAAAACGACGTAGCGGCTCGATGCGCAGCTGGGCGTCTGCGTTGAGTTCGCGGATATCGGCGACGAACAGTTCGATCTCCTCATTGAGCAGACGCCGGTGCAGCTGCTGCCAGTTCTCGGTCAACAGTTGCACGCGCACCTGTGGATAGCGCTGGCTGAACTGCCCCAGCGCCAGCGGGACCAGGCGTGCGGCGGGATAGGGGCCGGCGCCCAGGCGCAACTCGCCGCTGCCGAGGTTGCCCAGCTGGCTCACTGCGTTGCTCAGCGCCCGGCTGCCGGCCAGCAGGCGCCGGGCATGCTCCAGCACCAGCTGGCCGTGGGCGGTAAGGCTGATGCCGCGGCTGTGGCGGTCGACCAGCTGGCAGCCGAGGCTGCTTTCCAGCGCCTGGATGCTGCGACTCAGGGCCGGTTGGCTGAGGTGTACGGCCTCGGCGGCGCGGGCGAAGTGGCCGTGTTCGGCGAGGGCGACGAAGTGACGGAGCTGGCGAAGATCGTTCATGCGCTCAGTGCATTGCCTTTTCGATTGAAATGCATTGGAAGTATCAAGGCTCTTTTGCCAATCTGCCAGCACACCAAGAACAAGAGTCCTGCCATGACCTCTCTCAGTCGCTTCAGCGGCCTGCTGCTGGCCGCCGCATTGCCCTTCACCGCCCAGGCCGAGTTGCCGGCCGAGCGCATCGAACCGTCGATCAACGCCGAGCTGGCCGCACACACCAAGCTGTTCAGCCAGAAGGTCTACAAGATCGCCGACAACGTCTACTCGGCGGTGGGCTGGCAGCTCGGCAACGTGGCCATGATCGAGGCGCCGGAAGGGCTGATCATCGTCGACACCGGCGAGTCGGTCAGCGAGTCGCGCAAGATCATGGCCGAGTTCCGCAAGATCTCCGACAAGCCGGTCAAGGCAGTGGTCTACACCCACTTCCACCCGGACCATATCAACGGTGTGCAGGCCTTCGTCAGCCGCGAGCAGGTGGAGCAGGGCGAGGTGCAGATCTACGCCCACGAGAGCCTGCTGGCCAACGTGGTCGCCCAGGGCGCGCTGGTCGGGCCGATCCTCGGCGTGCGTTCGGCCTACAGCTTCGGCTCCTTCCTGGAGGCGGCAGATACGAAGGACATGAACGCCGGCATCGGCCCGCTGGTGGTGCCCGAGCCGTCCTCCTTCATCGCCCCGACCATCACCTTCAAGGACAAACTGGACACCACCATCGCCGGCCTGCCGGTGCAGTTCCTCCATGCGCCCAGCGAGGCCCCGGACGAGATCGTCCTGTTCCTGCCGCAGAACCGCGTGCTGATCAGCGCCGAGGTCGACCAGGGCCCGACCCTGCCGAACATCCACACCCTGCGCGGCACCAAGTTCCGCGACCCGGTGCAGTGGGTGGCCAGCCTGGACAAGCTGCGTGAGTTTCGCGCCGACTACATGGTGCCGCTGCACGGCCAGCCGGTGAGCGGTGCGGACAAGGTCGAGGAAGTGCTGCGCATGACCCGCGACGGCATCGCCTATATCCACGACCAGAGCGTGCGCTGGATGAACAAGGGCCTGACTCCGGACGAGCTGGTGGAAAAGGTCAAGCTGCCGCCGCATCTGGCCGGCTACACCCCCTACCTGCGCGAGTACTACGGCACGGTGAAACACAGCGTGCGGCAGATCTACAACGGCTATCTGGGCTGGTTCCATGGTGATCCGGTGGATCTCGACCCAACCCCGCCGCGCGAAAAAGCGGAGCGTCTGCTCGCCCTGATGGGCGGCCGCGACAAGGTGCTGCTGGCCGCTGGCGAGGCTTACCTGAAAGGCGACTACCAGTGGGCCGCCGAGCTTTCCGGCTACGCCATCCGCGTGGACAACGAGGACACGCTGGCTCGCGACATCAAGGCCCGTGCCTTTCGCAAGCTCGGCTACGCCAGCATGAACATCAACTGGCGCAACTGGTACCTGATGAGCGCCATGGAGCTGGAAGGCAAGCTCGATGCCGAGAGCATCCGCGACCGCGCCGTGGCCATGCGCGCTGTGCTGCTGTCGCCGGACATGGTGCGCAACTTCACCCCGCAGATATTCCTGCAGAACTGGATCACCCGCATCGATCCGGAAAAGGCCGGTGACGTCGAGCTGACCCTGGGCTTCGAGTTCCCCGATATCGACGAGCAATGGGCCCTGGAGATCCGCCGCGGCGTGGTGCAGCTGCACCAGGGCATTCCCGCAGGCACCCCGCTCAAGCTGACCATGGACAAGCGCTTCATGGAGACCCTGCTGACCGGCGAGGGCGGCCTGCTCAAGGGCGCGCTGCTGGGCGACGTGAAGGTCGATGGCAACCTGCTGGATATCAAGACCTTCCTCGCCTGCTTCGACTTCAGCGACGAACCGTTCGGCCTGACCGTGCGCTGAACTCGCCCCGCAGGGGTAGAGCGATGAAGCGGCGCGTGGTCAGGTACCTCGATCTGGAATTCACCGAGGTGGCGATGCACGACCATGCCCCGCTGGCTCATGACACCCAGACCGACCCGTCCGGCTGCATAATCTGGCTTAGAGCCGCAGCGCCGGTGCGAGCGGCTCAACGCGCCACTGGCGCACAAAGTTGGTATCGGCGGCGGCCGCGAATACCCGCGATCGCATGTTCTCTACAGGTTAAGGAAGTAATTCATGCTCACAATCGCCAAAGGCGTGCTGGCGCTCTACTGGCTGCTGGCCCTGGTCAACCTGTTCCTGCCCTTCGCCGGCCCGTACATGAACTGGATCGCCCTGGCGTTGCTGGTCGTGCACCTGCTCGAGATTGTCCTGCTGCACAACCGCCTGCAACGCCAGGCCGAGCCCTGGAAGGATCGTCTGCTGGTACTGCTGTTCGGCGTGCTGCATGTACGGGGCATGCGCAACGCCTGAATGCCGGGGGGCACTGAGGTGGGTGGTCTACGAACCCGCGTGGCGGCGTGCTAAGTTGTCCCTTAGTGGCAGTCTGCCGTCATGCACTGGTTCCCGTAGTACGTTATGAAAAGTGACAGCGGTACCTTCCTCGCCGGAGCTCTCGATCTGCTGCTGGATGCAGTGTGCATGGTCGATGCCCAGGGCCACTTCGTCTTTGTAAGCGCCGCCTGCGAGCGTGTTTTCGGCTATACCCCGGCTGAGATGATCGGCCGGCGCATGCTCGACTTTGTCGCGCCCGAGGATATCGAGCGTACCCAGGCCACCGCCCGCGCAGTGATGGATGGGCAGGTGCAGCCGCATTTCGAGAATCGCTACGTACACAAGGCGGGTCACTTGGTGCATATCATGTGGTCGGCGCGTTGGTCCGAGGCCGACCAATTGCGTATCGGCGTGGCCCGCGACATCACCGCACGCAAGCAGGCGGAAGCCCTGCAGGCAGCGACTTACCGCATTTCCGAGGCGGCCCATACGGCGCAGGATTTGCTGGCGCTGTTCCGCCAGGTGCATCAGATCGTCGACCAGTTGCTGCCGGCCCGCGACTTCTGTGTGGCGCTCTACGACACCCAGAGTGGCAAGCTGGAATTCCCCTACCATGCGGACACCCAGGCCACACCGCCCACGGCCCTCTGCCAGGAGCTGGTGCGCACGGGGCAGCCGCTGCAAATGGCGGCAAATGACGGTCACCGCTGGCTGGGGGCGCCGCTGGTGTCGGAGGCCGGAGTGATCGGTGCGCTGGTGCTGCAGAGCCCAAGCAACGAGGCGCGTTATAGCGAGCTGTTGCAGTTCGTCTCGACCCAGGTCGCCACTGCCATCGAGCGCAAGCGCCTGTACGAGCGCCTGCAGCGCATGGCGCGTCACGACGAACTGACCGGCCTGCTCAACCGTGGCTTCCTGCACGACCGCATCGACAGCGCCCTGGCCCGTGCTCGTCGCAACGGCAGCCGGTTCAGCCTGGTGTTTCTCGACCTGGACAAGTTCAAGCAGGTCAACGATACCTGTGGCCATACCGTCGGCGATCGCCTGCTGCAGGAAGTCGCCCTGCGGCTGCAACAGTGCGTACGCGAAGCCGACTCGGTGGCCCGCATCGGCGGCGATGAATTTGTCCTGCTGCTGGAGAATATCGAGGCGCCGGAGAGCGTCGACAAGATCGCCGCCAAACTACGCAAGGAACTGGGCCGCCCACTGAACATCGACGGCCATCCCCTGCGCATCGTCCCCAGCATCGGTATCGCTCACTACCCCGAACACGGCGAGCAGATCGAAACCCTGCTCAAACACGCCGACACCGCCATGTACCGCGAAAAACGCGCAGGCCAGACGGTGCCGAGCAACCACTGATCCCGCCTCTTGCGTCCAGCATCAGAGGTCCTGCCTCCGCCGGCCGACATGGCGGCAAACAAAAAGACCAGCGCAATGGCTGGTCTCGATGATCAATCTATTTGGTGGGCCCACACGGACTCGAACCGTGGACCAAAGGATTATGAGTCCTCTGCTCTAACCAACTGAGCTATAGGCCCTCAGAAGGAGCGGCGGATTATACCGGCGCGTTTTCCGTGCTGCCAATCGGCAAGGGGCCAAGAAAGTTGCTGGCGAAGGATTCGGCGGGCAGGGGGCGACTGACCACGTAGCCCTGGATCTGCTCGCAGCCTTCGCTGGTGAGGAACAGCTCCTGAGCTTTGGTTTCTACGCCTTCGGCGATCACGGTCATTTGCAGGCTGCGGCCCAGGGCGAGGATGGCGCGGGTGATCGCGGCGTCATCGGGGTCGCCGGGTAAGCCGTGGACGAAGGACTTGTCGATTTTGAGGATGTCGAGCGGCAGGCGCTTGAGGTAGCTGAGTGAAGAGTAGCCGGTGCCGAAGTCGTCGATGGCCAGCTGCAGGCCGAGGGCTTTGAGTTCGTGCAGGATCGCCAGGGCTTCTTCGGCCTGATTCATGATGAAGCTCTCGGTGATCTCCAGCTGTAGCTTGTCGGCGGTCAGGCCGAAGTCTTCGAGCATGCCCGTGATGCGCTCGGTCAGCTGCGGCTGGCGCAGCTGGCAGCCGGCCAGGTTGACCGAGAGCGGGCCAAAGGGTGCGTGGCTGTCCTGCCATTGGCGCATCTGGCGGCAGGCCTCCTGCATCACCCAGTCGCCCAGTTGCAGAATCATCCCGTTGTCTTCGGCCAGGGGGATGAAGCGATCCGGTGGGACTTCGCCGAACACCGGATGGTGCCAGCGTAACAGGGCCTCGGCGCCAACCAGGTTGCCGCTGCGCAGGCACAGCTTGGGTTGGTAATACAGGCTCAGCTCGTCACGTTCGATGGCGCGGCGCAGCTCAAGCTCCAGGGTCATGCGCTCAGTGGCCTGGAAGGTCAGTTTGCGGGTATAGAACTCGCTACGGTTGCGGCCTTTGGCCTTGGAGCTGTACATGGCCGCGTCAGCATTCTTGATCAGGGTAGGCACGTCGTTGCCGTCTTGGGGGAACAGGCTGATGCCGATGCTGGCGCTAGTGAAGAATTCATGGCCATCGGCCTGGAAGGGCGCGCCGAAACAGGCCAGCAGCTTGGTGGCGACGCGCTCGGCATCACGCGGCTGGTGCAGGCCGGGAAGAAGGACGATGAATTCGTCGCCGCCCAGGCGGGCGACGGTGTCGATGTCGCGTAGTTGTTCGCGCAGGCGCAGGGCAATGGCCTTGAGCAGTTGGTCGCCAATCGGATGGCCGAGGCTGTCGTTGATGTGCTTGAAACGATCCAGATCGAGGAACAGCACGGCGCCACACTGGTGGTCGGCGCGGGCGTCCTTGAGCGCGTTGTCCAGGCGGTTTTCGAACAGCATGCGGTTGGGGAGGCCCGTCAGCGGGTCATGGTGGGCCTGGTAGTCGAGCCTGTCCTGAGCCTGCTTGAGTGAACTGATGTCAGCAAACACGCCGACGAAGTGGGTGATCTGGCCGCTCTGGTCACGTACGGCGCTGATGGTCAGCCACTCCGGATAGAGCTCGCCATTCTTGCGCCTGTTGCACACTTCTCCCTGCCAGTGGCCTTCGGCAGCCAGTTGGTGCCACATGGCCGCGTAGAAGGCGCTGTCGTGCTTGCCGGAGGCGAGCAGGCGCGGGGTCTGGCCCAGAGCTTCTGCTTCGGTAAAGCCGGTGATGTCGGTGAAGGCGCGGTTGACGGCGGTAATACGCTGTTCGAGGTCGGTGATCATGACCCCCTCGGCGGTGCTTTCGAATACGGTCGCGGCCTGGTGAAGGCGCTCCTGCATCTGTTCGCGCTCGGTAATGTCGCGAGCGATGGTCAGCATGCAGGGTTCGTCGTCGATGGTGATTGGCTGCGCTGCCAGTTCGCCCAGGCGGCGCTGGCCCCGGTTGTTGTAGATCCAGGCACGAAAATCCCGGGCCATGCCCTGACGGCTGACTTGTTCGATCATGCGCAGGCGGTCGTTGGGGTCTACCCAGATATCCAGTTCTGCGGTGGTGCGGCCAATCGCCTGCTGGTAGTCGTGGCCCGTAATGCGGCTGAATCCCTCGTTGGCCTCCAGCACCTGTCCATCGCTGAGGCGGGTGATCAGCATGCCGTCCGGCGAGGCATGGAAGGCCTTGGCGAATTTTTCCTCGGACACCTTGAGTTGCCGCTGGGTTTGCTTGAGCTGAGTGATGTCGCGTACGGCCACGACCAGTGCAGGCTGGCCATCCAGTGCGATGTGCTGTGCCGAGATCAGTGCGGTGAAGGGTTCGCCGTTGCGTCGGCGAAACGGCATTTCGATATTGTTCAATGCTTGCTCTTGCAGGCGGTCGAGCAGCAGTGGGCCGATGCCGGCATGGCCCCAGATATCGAGCTGTGTTGCCGTTTTGCCGACTGCTTCGGCGGCTGGGATGCCGAGTTGCTGCTCGAAGGTATGGTTGACGCTCAGCAGCACGCCGTCTGTTCGGCGGGCGATGACCAGGATGTCGGGGCAGTTGTGGAACACCGAGGCGAACTTCTCCTCGGACAGTCGCTGCGCCTGCTCAGCCTGTTTGGCGGCGCTGATGTCGATCATCAGGCCGCGTGCGACCAGGCGTCCGTCGCGCCGGAACAGGGTGACGATGTCGCGTATCCAGACCGTCTTGCCCTGGCTGTCGAGCATGCGGTATTCGATTTCATGGTCACGTACTTGCTCCTGCAGACGTCCGCAGCTGGCCAGCGCAGTGGGCAGGTCATCAGGGTGTATCGTGCGCTGCCAGAAACCAGGCTGGAGCCAGTCTGTCAGCGGGTAACCGAGCAGTTTCACGGCGTGCGGCGATACATAGGTGAACTGGAAGTTCTCAGGGTTGGCTTCCCAGGCAATGGCCGAGAGGCTCTCGATCAAGCCTCGATAATGCTGTTCGCTGGTGCGCAATAGCTCTTCCAGTGCCTGGCGCTCCTGCATTTCCTGGCGCAGGCGGCGGTTGATGCGCAGAACAATCGCCAGTACAGCCAGCACCAGCAGTAGTGCGGGGAGCCCATATAGCAGGGCTTGGCGCCAGACTTGGCGGCGATCGAGCACGCCGCCTATCCAGGGCTCCTGCAGTGCCTCGATTTCTTGCGTGCTGAGGTCGGCGAACAGCTTGTCGAGTATGCCGATCAGCACGGCCTGGCTCTTCGGCGCCGCCATGGCCAGCTGGTAGCGGTAGGGTGTTTCGCCGCTGATCTGCACACCCTCCAGCTTCAGCTGGCGCATGCTCCAGACGCTGGAGGCGAGGTCGCCGACCATGGCGTCGGTTTGGCCGGAAGCCAGCGCTTGTAGCGCGGCATTGACACTGGGCAGGGGCAGTAGGCTGAGGTCCGGGTGGCGGTTGCGCAGCAGTTCGTGGGGAGCATAATCCTTGACGACCGCAATCTTCAGGCCGTAAAGGTCCTGCATGCTGCTTGGCTGCGGACCGTCCCGGTGGGCCAGGATGACAATCGGGAAATCCAGGTAGGGGCGTGTGAAGATCAGGTCGCGTTGTCGTTCCGGGGTCGACATCACGCCTGGCAGCAGGTCCAACTTGCCGCTCCTGGCACTGGCGAGCACTTCGCTCCAGTTCTTGGGTTCAACAGGTGTCAGGCTGAGCTTGAGTCGCTCTTCGATCAGCTGGACATAGCCGGCGCTGAGGCCGCTGTAGCGACCGCTGGCGTCACGAAACTCGAAGGGTGGCCAGGATGCGTCTATGCCAAGGCGAATCGGGTGATTTTCGGCGAGCCAGGCTTCTTCCTCTGGGCTTAGCTCAAGCGCCGCCGCAGGCTGCATCCAGTACGCCAGACACGACAGAAGAATGGCCAGCAGACGCGACATGCGGTGATTCCGGTAACGCCATTGACTGCTTGCAGTGTAGCCCGCAGGAAAACAAAAAACCCCGACAATTTGTCGGGGTTTTCGTTATCACTCGTCGAGGAAGGAGCGTAAGTGCTCACTGCGCGTCGGATGGCGCAACTTGCGCAGTGCCTTGGCCTCGATCTGGCGAATGCGCTCACGGGTGACATCGAACTGTTTGCCGACTTCCTCAAGGGTGTGGTCGGTGTTCATGTCGATGCCGAAGCGCATGCGCAGGACCTTGGCCTCGCGAGCGGTGAGCCCGGCCAGGACCTCGCGGGTGGCTTCCTTGAGGCTTTCCACGGTGGCCACCTCGATCGGCGACTGCATGGTGGAGTCCTCGATGAAGTCGCCCAGGTGCGAGTCTTCGTCGTCGCCGATCGGCGTCTCCATAGAGATCGGCTCTTTGGCGATCTTCAGGACCTTGCGGATCTTGTCCTCGGGCATCTCCATGCGCTCGCCCAGTTCTTCAGGGGTAGGTTCGCGACCCATTTCCTGGAGCATCTGGCGAGAGATGCGGTTGAGCTTGTTGATGGTCTCGATCATGTGCACCGGAATACGGATGGTGCGCGCCTGGTCGGCGATCGAGCGGGTGATCGCCTGGCGGATCCACCAGGTGGCATAGGTCGAGAACTTGTAGCCGCGGCGGTATTCGAACTTGTCTACCGCCTTCATCAGGCCGATGTTGCCTTCCTGGATCAGGTCGAGGAACTGCAGGCCGCGGTTGGTGTACTTCTTGGCGATGGAGATCACCAGGCGCAGGTTGGCCTCGACCATTTCCTTCTTGGCGCGGCGGGCCTTCGCCTCACCGATGGACATGCGGCGGTTGATGTCCTTGATCTCGGCAATCACCAGGCCGGCGTCGGCCTCGATGGCGATCATCTTTTCCTGGCAGCGCTGGATATCGGCCTGCACATTGGCGATGGCCTCGGCGTATTTGGCCTTGCCCTTGGCCAGACCGGCGGCCCAGGTGGTATCCACTTCGTTGCCGGGGAACAGCTTGAGGAAGTCGGCGCGCGGCATGCGGGCATCACGCACGCACAGCTGCATGATGGCGCGTTCCTGGGCGCGAACCTGCTCCAGCGAGCCGCGTACACGGTCGACCAGGGCTTCGAACTGTTTGGGGATCAGTTTGATCGGCATGAACAGTTCGGCCAGGGTCAGTTGCTCCTGGGTCGCCTGTTTGCTGCCGCGGCCATGCTTTTTCAGGGCCTTGAGAGTCTTTTCCAGCTGCTCGGCTACGGCGCCGAAACGGCGAGCGGCTTCTTCCGGGTCCGGGCCGCCATCGCCTTCGTCATCGGAATCGCTATCGCCGTCTTCGTCCTCTTCCTCGTCGTCCTTTTCTTCGGCGGCAGCTTCCTTGAGCTCGGGCTCGACTTCCTCGGCCGGCAGGTTGCCGTCATCCGGGTCGATGTAGCCGTTGAAGATGTCGGACAGGCGGCCGCCTTCGCTGGTAACACGCTGGTATTCGGCCAGGATGCTGTCGACGGTTCCGGGGAAGTGGGCGATGGCGCCCATGACTTCGCGGATACCTTCCTCAATACGCTTGGCGATTTCGATCTCGCCTTCGCGGGTCAGCAGTTCCACGGTGCCCATTTCACGCATGTACATGCGCACTGGGTCGGTGGTGCGGCCGATATCGGTCTCTACTGCCGCCAGCGCAGCGGCAGCTTCTTCGGCTGCGGCTTCGTCGGTGTCAGCTTCGGCCAGCAACAGGGCATCCGCATCCGGAGCGCTCTCGAATACGTTGATCCCCATGTCGTTGATCATGCGGATGATGTCTTCCACCTGTTCCGGATCGGAAATATCCTCCGGCAGGTGGTCGTTGACCTCGGCGTAAGTCAGGTAACCCTGCTCACGACCACGGCTGATCAACTCTTTCAAACGAGATTGCTGTTGCGCTTTTCCGGACATAACACCCTATCCACTGAAGGTCTTGGCGGGCTAAAAATAAGCCGAGGATTATACCTGAATTTGGGGCTCAGGCGCCAGTTTGGCTCTTGTCGCCGGTCGAGAGGCTCTGGCTGAAGTGTTCTCTCAGTAGAGTCTTTTCTTCGTCGCTGAGTTCGCTGGGGCTTTTGTGCATGACGCTGCGCAGCAGTTGATCACGGCGCTTTTGCAGCTGATTAGTGGCAAGTGTAGTAATGGTGTCGAAGAACTGCTTTTCAAGATTGCTGCCTTCGATCAGCCACTCCTTTTCGGCCAGTGCGCGCAGTAGGCGCCCCTGATCGGTGCCGTGCCAGCGGGCGATGAGCTGCAGTGAGCGCAGCTTGGGGCTTTTCTGCAGGGTGCCGACCAGCGCTACCAGGAGCTGGGCGTAAGTGTCGCCTTCGTCGGCGAAATGGCTGACATCTTCAACGCTTTGTGCAAGCTCTGGATGGTGTAGCAGGGTTCGCAGGGCGGTCAGGGTCGGTGATTCGACATTGACCGGCTTGCGCGGCGGGGCGTTATCTCGCGAGCCTTTGCGCCAGTCGCCACCTTTTTTCCAGTCGCCATCCTTCTTCCAGGGTTTGCCTTCGCTTTTCTGCCAGGTTTTTTTCTGTTCGTAGGCTTCAGCGGGTGGCTCGATATGGTCGGCATAGTCGGCGATATCGCCATATTCCGGCTGGGCGTCGTAATAATGGCCGTAGTCGGCTGGCGGCTCATGGCTTTGGCCCGCAGTGGGCGCGGGTGGCGCGCTTTGCGCGACCTGCTGCAGCATCTCGCCGGACAGGCCGGTGATCTCCGACAGGCGTTGGCGCATGAGGGCTCGCAGGTGATTACCGGGGATCTTGTCGATCAGCGGTGCGGCCAGGGTCACCAGGTGTGCCTTGCCTTCCAGCGAGCGCGGGTCTGCTTCTTCCGAGAGCTGCTGGAAGAAGTAGTCGGCCAGTGGCTGGGCGTGCTGGTTGATGCGCGCGCGGAAGGCGTCGGTGCCTTCGCTGCGCACCAGGGTGTCCGGGTCTTCGCCTTCGGGCAGGAACAGGAAGCGCGCGCGGCGGCCGTCCTGCAGGTTGGGCAGGGTGGCTTCCAAGGCGCGCCAGGCGGCCTTGCGTCCGGCGCCGTCGCCATCGAAGCAGAATAGGACGCTGGGCACCAGGCGGAACAGGCGCTTGAGGTGTTCCTCGCTGGTCGCCGTGCCGAGGGTGGCCACCGCGTTGCGCAGGCCTTGCTGGGCCAGGGCGATGACGTCCATGTAGCCTTCGACCACCATGATCTCGTCGAGATCGCGGTTGCTTTTGCGTGCCTCGTAGAGGCCGTAGAGCTCCTGGCCTTTGTGGAAGACCGGGGTTTCCGGCGAGTTCAGGTACTTGGGTTTGTCGTCACCCAGTACCCGGCCGCCGAAGGCGATGACGCGGCCGCGGCTGTCGCGGATGGGGAACATCACGCGATCGCGGAAGCGGTCGTAGATGCGTCCGTTCTCGGCGTTCTCGATCAGCAGGCCGGCGTCGATCATGGCTTTCTGCTGCAGCTTGTCGCCGGCCATGTGCTTGTTCAGGTTGTCCCAGCCGGGTGGGGCGAAGCCCAGGCCGAAGTCGCGGGCGATTTCGCCGGAGAGGCCGCGGCCCTTGAGGTAGTCCACGGCCGACTTGCGCGTCGGGTGGCTCTTCAGGGCTTGGCGGTAATAGTCGGCGGCGGCGGTGAGCAGTGGGTAGAGTGGCGAGTCGACCGGCTGTCGCGGCGTTCGCCCGCGTCCACCTTCCTCGCGGGGGATATCCATGCCGGCGCGCTTGGCCAGTTCCTCGACGGCCTGGGGGAACTCCAGGCTGTCGTGATCCATGATGAAGCCGAGAGCATTGCCGCCGGCGCCACAGCCGAAGCAGTAGTAGAACTGCTTGTCCGGGCTGACGCTGAAGGAGGGGGTCTTCTCCTTATGGAAAGGGCAGCAGGCCGTGTAGTTCTTGCCGGCCTTCTTCAGTTGGATGCGCGAACTCACCACCTCGACTATGTCGGTGCGGTTGAGCAGGTCATCGATGAAGGACTGGGGAATCAGACCGGCCATGGTTCGTCAGTGTTGGAGAAGAAAGGCGGCAGCATAAACGAAAAAACTCCGGTCATCGCCGAATGGCGAAGCGGAGTCAGAAATGCAAAACCCGGCCGAAGCCGGGTAGTGCGGAAGCCTTTAGCGGCGCGACTGATAACTCAGTACAGACGCTCGCGGCGGCGCTGTTCGCGCTGCACTTTCTTGGCGTGACGCTTAACAGCGGCAGCTGCCTTGCGCTTGCGCTCGGTGGTGGGCTTCTCGTAGAACTCGCGGCTGCGCACTTCGGCCAGTACACCGGCCTTTTCGCAGGAGCGCTTGAAGCGACGCAGAGCTACGTCGAAGGGTTCGTTCTCTTTAACTTTGACGGCTGGCATCCAGGTCGTACCTTCACTGTTTTACCGAATGGACGACGCGATCCGGCAAGGGCACGGGAGTACGTCGGTTTTCAAGGGCTGCGGATATTAACGCCTCATGCTACGGAATGCAAAGCCTCTGATCGAAAAGCGCTGGCCCGGCCGCCGGACGGCGATTATTATCCGCGCCTTCGAATCGACCCCCTTCTATAGGCCACACGCCATGCTGGTGCTGGGACTGGAAACCTCCTGCGACGAAACTGGTGTCGCCCTTTACGACAGCGAGCGCGGCTTGCTGGCCGATGCGCTGTTCAGCCAGATCGAGCAGCATCGGGTGTTTGGCGGCGTAGTGCCCGAGTTGGCCTCGCGTGATCACGTCAAACGTATGCTGCCGCTGATTCGCGAAGTGCTGGCCGAAGCGGGTGTCGAGCGCGAGCAAATCGAAGCCATTGCCTATACCTCCGGTCCGGGACTGGTCGGCGCGCTGCTGGTCGGCGCCTCCTGCGCCCAGGCACTGGCCTTTGCCTGGGGCATCCCGGCGGTGGGTGTGCACCATATGGAAGGCCATCTGCTGGCGCCGATGCTGGAAGAGCAGCCGCCGGCCTTTCCGTTCGTCGCCTTGCTGGTCTCCGGCGGCCACACCCAGCTGGTGCGCGTCGATGGCATCGGCCAGTACCAGTTGCTCGGCGAGTCGCTGGACGATGCCGCTGGTGAGGCCTTCGACAAGACCGCCAAGCTGATGGGCCTGGACTACCCCGGCGGCCCGGAAATTGCGCGGCTGGCCGAGCAGGGCGTGGCTGGGCGCTTTGCCTTCCCGCGGCCGATGACCGATCGGCCGGGCCTGGATTTCAGCTTCAGCGGCCTCAAGACCTTCACCCTCAATACCTGGCAGCAGTGCCGCGATGCCGGTGATGCCAGCGAGCAGACCCGGGCCGATATCGCCCGCGCCTTCCAGGAAGCGGTGGTCGATACCCTGACGATCAAATGCAAGCGCGCGCTCAAGCAGACCGGCCTGAACAGCCTGGTGATCGCCGGTGGTGTCAGTGCCAACCAGGCTTTGCGCCGCTCGCTGGAGAGCATGCTGGAGGGCCTGAAAGGCAAGGTGTTCTATGCGCGTCCGCGCTTCTGCACCGATAACGGCGCGATGATCGCTTACGCGGGGACCCAACGGCTGTTGGCCGGCCAGCACGAGGGCCCGCAGATCAAGGTGCAGGCGCGCTGGCCCATGGAGCAACTGCCGGCCATATGAGCGGGGCTCAGGTGACGGATTAGAAATGCCGTTCGCGCCCGCCGAGCAGGTCGCGTAGATTGCCGCGATGGCGCCAGACGATCAGTCCGGTCAGCACACACATCGGTAATAGCGCGCCGGGTTGCTGCCAGGCCAGCAATGGCAGGGTCAGCGGCGTGGCGATCAGCGAAGCCAGTGAACTGGTGCGGGTAAGGAAGAACACTAAAGCCCAGGCGCCGAGGGCCAGCAGGGCTGCTGGTGGATAGAGCCCCAACAGCATGCCGGCTGCCGTCGCCACGCCCTTGCCGCCGCGAAAGCGAAAGTAGACTGGGTAGAGATGGCCGACGACGGCGGCCAGGCCGATCCAGGCCTGCTGCTGAATGCCGAGGCCGAGCAGATCGGCGACCAGCACCGGCAGCAGGCCCTTGCCCAGATCGCCAAGCAGGGTGAGGATGGCCAGCTTCTTGCCCGCGACGCGCAACATGTTGGTGGCGCCGGGGTTGCCCGAACCACTGGCGCGTGGGTCTGGCCCGCCCGCGAGGCGGCTGAGCAGGATGGCGAAGGACAGAGAGCCAAGCAGGTAGGCGAGTGGGACCAACAGCCAGAACATGGTGTCCATTCCGGGGCGAGGGAGTCCCGATTCTAGCGGCGTGACGAGTGGAGTGAACAGGTGGACAAGGTTTTCATCGAGGGGCTGGAGGTCGACACCCTGATCGGCGCCTACGACTGGGAGCGCGGTATTCGCCAGTGCTTGCGCCTGGATCTGACCTTCGCCTGGGACATCCGCCCGGCAGCGGCAGATGATGACCTGGCCAAGGCGCTCGATTACGCGGCAGTCAATCAGCACATCCAGGCCTTTGCCGCAGCGGCTCGCTTCGAGCTGGTGGAAACCTTCGCCGAGCGTCTTGCCGAGAGCCTGCTGGCCCAGTTTGGCGCGCCCTGGCTGCGCCTGCGGGTGACCAAGCCGGGCGCCAATCCTCTGGCCCTCAGTGTGGGTGTGGAAATCGAGCGCTCGCGATGACCAGGATATTTCTCGGGCTGGGCAGCAACACCGAGCGGGACGTGCGCCTGCGTGCCGGTCTCGATGCGCTTGCCAGCTTCCTGCAGGATCTGTGCTGCTCCCCGGTGTTCGAGAGTGCACCGGTGGGGATCAAGAGCTCCCACTTCTATAACCTGGTCATCAGTGCGCGCACCGACCTGCCGTTGGCTGAGCTAGATCGTCGGCTCAAGTGCATTGAGGCTGACAATGGCCGCTATGCGCCGGAGCGTAGTGGGTTGCCACTGGATATCGACGTGCTGTTGTATGGCCAGCAGGTTGGCCGCTTCGATGGCTTGGTGCTGCCACGCGCGGAAATTCTCAAAAACGCTTTTGTGCTCTGGCCGCTGGCGCTGCTCGCACCCACGGTGGCGCATCCCGAGGTGGGAAAGCCCTTTGCCGAGCTTTGGCGTGAGACGCACATCGATCAGCAGCTATGGCCTGTGGCTTTCCAGTGGCGTGGCGTCGAGCTGACCCCGTCCGAGCTGATCCAGGCCAACCCCGCCTCTCTGTAGCCGGATTGCATCCGGGCTACGTTTGCTTTGCGTTTTCCTTATAGGCCTTGAGGGCATTGAGGCGCTCGCGTTTGAGCGCTTCGCCCAGCTCGGCGCCTTTGAAACCCTGTTCCAGCAAGGGCTGTACGGCTACCGCGCGTGTCGCCTGCATGGCGCCGCGCAAGTAGGTGGCCTGTGGATAGTCGCGCTCCTCGAAACCCAGGCGACCGCGCGCGTCCATTTCGCAGGCAGAGATGAATTCCTCGAACCGCTGCGGGCGGCGGTACACGTCGAAGGCTTGCAGCAGGTCCAGCAGGGTATCGGCGCGCAGCTCCAGGGCCCGGTGGCCGTGGGTGTGGTACTCGCCGACCAGCAGGGCCAACTCGGCACAGTCCCGGGGAGCCTTGCAGCGCTGGTTGACCGCATCGATCAGCTTCAGCCCGCGTTTTTCGTGGGCGATATGCCGTGGCCATTCGCTTTCCGGAGTGCGGCCTTTGCCCAGGTCATGCAGCAGGCAGGCCCAGCGCACGGTCAGCGGCTGTTCATGCTGGGCGCACTGCTGCAGCACCATCAGGCAGTGCACGCCGGTATCGACTTCCGGGTGATGGCTGGCGGTTTGCGGTACGCCGAACAGTGCATCGAGCTCCGGCAGCAGTTCCGCCAGGGCGCCGCAATCGCGCAGTACCTGAATGAACACGTCCGGGCGCGGCTCCAGCAGGGCGCGGGAGATTTCCTTCCAGCTGCGCTCGGCGGTCAGGGCCTTGAGTTCGCCGGACTCGGCCAGTTGGCGCATCAGCGCCAGGGTTTCTTCGGCAACCCGGAAGCCCAGTGGTGCGTAGCGAGCAGCAAAGCGCGCCACGCGCAGCACGCGCAGCGGGTCTTCGGCGAAGGCGGGAGAAACATGGCGCAGCAGGCGTGCTTCGAGATCCTGCAGGCCGCCATAGGGGTCGATCACATTGCCGTGCTCGTCCTCGGCCATGGCGTTGACGGTCAGGTCGCGGCGGATCAGGTCTTCTTCCAGGGTGACGTCCGGACTGGCGTGGAAGGTGAAGCCGCCGTAGCCCTGGCCGGATTTGCGCTCGGTGCGCGCCAGGGCATATTCCTCGCCGCTCTGCGGATGGAGAAAGACCGGAAAGTCGCTACCGACCGGGCGAAAGCCCTGGGCCTGCATGGCTTCGGCGCTGGCGCCCACCACCACCCAGTCGATGTCTGCCACCGGGCGGCCGAGCAGGCGGTCGCGTACGGCGCCGCCAACCTTGTAGATCTGCATGTCGATTCCTCCGTTGCGGCGGAGGATAAGCGAAAAGCGCCGTCTGGCGCTCCTCGCCTCCGAACGTTCGCCCTAGATCGGTGGTATCACCAGGTCCAGGCGCGGATATTCGTTCTCGCTCTCCGCTTCACGCTTGGGCGGAACGTGCTGCATGCCGACCACCTGGTCGCCGCGCATGCTTTCCAGGTGAATGTCGAAGCCCCACAGGCGGTGCAGGTGCTTGAGCACCTCGCCGGTGGAGTCGCCCAGCGGTTTGCGCTCGTGCTGCTGGTGGCGCAGGGTCAGGGAGCGGTCGCCACGGCGGTCGACACTCCAGATCTGCACGTTGGGCTCGCGATTACCCAGGTTGTATTGGGCGGCCAGGGTTTCGCGGATCTGCCGGTAGCCGAACTCGTCGTGGATGGCGGGGATGACCAGGTCGTCCTGCAGGTCGTCGTCGAGCACGCTGAACAGCTTGAGGTCGCGGATCACCTTGGGTGAGAGGAACTGCAGGATGAAGCTCTCGTCCTTGAAGTTGGCCATGGCGAACTTGAGGGTGGACAGCCAGTCGCCGCCGGCGATGTCGGGGAACCAGCGCTTGTCCTCTTCGGTCGGGTGCTCGCACATGCGGCGAATGTCGCTGTAGATGGCGAAGCCCAGGGTGTAGGGGTTGATGCCGCTGTAGTAGGGGCTGTCGAAGCTCGGCTGGTAGATCACGCTGGTGTGCGACTGCAGGAATTCCAGCATGAAGCCGTCGGTGACCAGGCCTTCGTCGTACAGGTCGTTCATCAGGGTGTAGTGCCAGAAGGTGGCCCAGCCTTCGTTCATCACCTGGGTCTGGCGTTGCGGGTAGAAGTACTGGGCGATCTTGCGCACGATGCGCACGACCTCGCGCTGCCAGGGCTCCAGCAGCGGCGCGTGCTTCTCCAGGAAGTACAGAATGTTTTCCTGGGGTTCGGCGGGCCAGCGCTTGCTGTCGTGCTCGCGGTCCTTGCCGCTGCCTTTGGGAATGGTGCGCCAAAGGTCGTTGATCTGCCGCTGCAGGTGCTCCTCGCGATCCTTCTGCCGGCGCTGCTCCTCCTCGGCGGAGATCGGATAGGGCCGTTTGTAGCGGTCGACGCCGTAGTTCATCAGGGCGTGGCAGGAGTCGAGCAGATCCTCCACGGCGTCGATGCCGTGGCGTTCCTCGCACTGCATGATGTACTGCTTGGCGAACACCAGGTAATCGATGATCGAGCTGGCGTCGGTCCAGGTGCGGAACAGGTAGTTGCCCTTGAAGAAACTGTTGTGGCCGTAGCAGGCATGGGCGATCACCAGCGCCTGCATGCAGATGGTGTTTTCCTCCATCAGGTAGGCGATGCAGGGATCGGAGTTGATCACGATCTCGTAGGCCAGGCCCATCTGCCCGCGCGAGTAGCCCTTCTCGGTCGCCAGAAAATGCTTGCCGTAGGACCAGTGGTGATAGCCCAGCGGCATGCCCACCGAGGCGTAGGCATCCATCATCTGCTCGGCGGTGATCACCTCGATCTGGTTGGGGTAGGTGTCCAGCGCATAGCGCTCGGCGATGCGCGCGATCTCGCGGTCGTAGGTACGGATCAGCTCGAAGGTCCATTCCGAGCCGGTGGAGATGGGTTGGCGTTTCTTGGCGGGGGCATTCATGGGCTGACCCTCAGGTGACCATGCGGCGCTGGAACAGCTCGCGGAACACCGGGTAGATGTCCGCGGCGGAGACCAGCTGCTGCTGGGCGAAACTCTCGGCGAAGCTCTCGCTGACCTGTTCGTATTCGAACCACAGCGCCTGGTGCTCGCGCGGGGTGATCTCGACGTAGGTGAAGTACTGCACGAACGGCATGATCTGGTTGATCAGAATATCGCGGCACACCGGCGAATCATCGTTCCAGTTGTCGCCGTCCGAGGCCTGGGCGCCGTAGATGTTCCATTCGTTGGTCGGGTAGCGCTCGGCCATGATCTCCTGCATCAGCTTGAGAGCGCTGGAGACGATGGTGCCGCCGGTTTCGCGGGAGTAGAAGAACTCCTCTTCGTCCACTTCCTTGGCGCTGGTGTGGTGGCGGATGAACACCACTTCGATGCGCTCGTAGTTCCGCTTGAGGAACAGGTACAGGAGGATGAAGAAACGCTTGGCCACATCCTTGGTGGCCTGGGTCATGGAGCCGGACACGTCCATCAGGCAGAACATCACCGCCTTGGAGCTGGGGTTGGGGTGTTTGACCAGCAGGTTGTACTTGAGGTCGAAGGTGTCGAGGAACGGAACGCGGTGGATGCGAGCGCTGAGTCGCTCGATTTCCGCTTCGATTTCCTGAATATCGCCGAAGTTGTCCGGCTCTTCGCGCCTGAGTCGTTCGAGCTCGGCCTTGGCCTCGCGTAGCTTTCTCCGGCTTGTGCCGGACAGGGCGATGCGTCGGGCGTGGGCCGAGCGCAGGGTGCGGACGATATTGATGCGTGAGGGGTTGCCCTCGTTGCTGATGCCCGCGCGCACGGTCTTGAAGGTATCGGTGCCGGTCAGGTGGCGTTTGACCAGATTGGGCAGTTCCAGGTCCTCGAACATGAAATCGAGGAACTCTTCCTGGGTGATCTGGAACACGAACTCGTCCATGCCCTCGCCAGAGTTGCTCGCCTTGCCGGCGCCACGTCCGCCACCACCGCCCTGCGGGCGCTGCACATGGTCACCGGCGTTGAACTCCTTGTTACCCGGGTGCACGGTGGTCTGCCGACCGCCTCGGCCGTGGTGCAGCACTGGCTCATCGATGTCGCGGCCGGGAATGCTGATCTGCTCGCCGTGCTCCATGTCGGTAATGGAGCGGCGGCTGACGGCCTCCTCGACCGCCTTCTTGATGTGGTCACGGTAGCGCCGCAGAAAACGCTGGCGGTTCACCGTGCTCTTGTTCTTGCCGTTCAGGCGTCGGTCGATCACATGACTCATAACTGCCCTCCGTACGCTGCAGGCATCGGCCGCAAGCCAGGACCAAGCGCTTTGGCGGCGCTCAACCCGGGCCTGTGGCCGGTCGCGTCAGGCCACCTTATTGCGATTTGCGAACCCGCAGATACCACTCGGAGAGCAAGCGCACCTGTTTGTCGGTATAGCCGCGCTCGACCATGCGTTTGACGAAGTCGTTGTGCTTCTGTTGATCCTCCTTGCTGGCCTTGGCGTTGAAGCTGATGACCGGCAGCAGGTCCTCGGTGTTGGAGAACATCTTCTTCTCGATGACCACCCGCAGCTTCTCGTAGCTGAGCCAGGTGGGGTTCTTGCCGTTGTTGTTGGCGCGAGCGCGCAGCACGAAGTTGACGATCTCGTTGCGGAAGTCCTTCGGATTGCTGATGCCGGCCGGCTTCTCGATCTTTTCCAGCTCCTCGTTGAGTGCCACGCGATTGAGGATCTCGCCGGTCTCCGGGTCGCGGTATTCCTGATCCTGAATCCAGAAGTCGGCGTACAGCACGTAGCGGTCGAAGATGTTCTGCCCGTATTCGCTGTAGGACTCCAGGTAGGCAGTCTGGATTTCCTTGCCGATGAACTCGATGTAGCGCGGCGCCAGGTATTCCTTGATGAAGCGCAGATAGCGTTCGCGCACTTCGGCGGGGAACTGTTCCTGTTCGATCTGCTGTTCCAGCACGTAGAGCAGGTGCACCGGGTTGGCGGCGACCTCGTGGGGGTCGAAATTGAAGACCTTGGACAGGATCTTGAAGGCGAAACGGGTCGACAGGCCGTTCATGCCCTCGTCGACGCCGGCCGCGTCGCGGTATTCCTGGATCGACTTGGCCTTGGGGTCGGTATCCTTGAGGTTCTCGCCGTCGTAGACGCGCATCTTCGAATAAACGTTGGAGTTTTCCGGCTCCTTCAGGCGGCTCAGTACGGAGAACTGGGCGAGCATCTTCAGGGTGTCGGGGGCGCAATGGGCCTTGGCCAGCGAGCTGTTGACCAGCAACTTGTCGTAGATCTTGATCTCGTCCGACACGCGCAGGCAGTAGGGCACCTTGACGATGTAGATGCGGTCGATGAACGCCTCGTTGTTCTTGTTGTTGCGGAAGCTGTGCCATTCCGATTCGTTGGAGTGGGCCAACAGGATGCCGCTGTAGGGAATCGCGCCCAGGCCTTCGGTGCTGTTGTAGTTGCCTTCCTGGGTCGCGGTCAGCAGCGGGTGCAGCACCTTGATCGGTGCCTTGAACATTTCGACGAACTCCATCAGGCCCTGGTTGGCGCGGCACAGCGCGCCCGAGTAGCTGTAGGCGTCGGCGTCGTTCTGTGGGAATTCTTCCAGCTTGCGGATATCCACCTTGCCGACCAGGGCGGAGATGTCCTGGTTGTTCTCGTCGCCCGGCTCGGTCTTGGCCACGGCGATCTGGTTGAGGATCGACGGGTACAGCTTGACTACGCGGAACTGGCTGATGTCGCCGCCGAATTCCTGCAGGCGCTTGGTGGCCCAGGGCGACATGATGCTGTTCAGGTAGCGCCGCGGAATGCCGTAGTCCTCCTCGAGGATGGCGCCGTCCTCGGCGTCATTGAACAGCCCCAGCGGCGACTCGAACACCGGCGAGCCCTTGATGGCATAGAAGGGGACCTTTTCCATCAGGTGCTTGAGCTTCTCGGCCAGGGACGACTTGCCGCCACCCACCGGGCCGAGCAGGTAGAGGATCTGTTTCTTCTCCTCCAGGCCCTGCGCGGCGTGGCGGAAGTAGGACACGATCTGGTCGATGCACTCCTCCATGCCGTGGAAGTCGGCGAAGGCCGGGTAGCGACGAATCACCTTGTTGGAGAAGATCCGTGACAGCCGCGAGTCGGACGAGGTATCCACCAGTTCCGGCGAGCCGATGGCCAGCAACAGGCGCTCTGCCGCGGTGGCATAGGCGCTGGGGTCCGTCTTGCACAGCTCCAGGTACTCCTGCAGGGAGTACTCCTCCTGGCGAGTGGCTTCGAACCTTTGCTGGAAGTGGCTGAATATGCTCATGACTGCACCTCGCTGGCTTACGTGGAGTCGGCGCGGGGCATTCGGGCGGGTGCATGGGAAGGCGGCGTAAACGCCGTGGAACAACCCCCAGAACACCAAGAGACGCTACCGATGGCCCGGAACCGGTGGACCGGTTCTCCTTTTGGACGGCCTCGTCCTAAGCGTAGTTCGCTTTCGTCCGGCGCAAGGGCTGCAAACAGGTGACAGTATGTTGCCGCTGGTCGGTTATTTCTCTGCAGGCGGCATGCGGCGCGGCTTTGCACCGCGCAGAAATTTTTATTCGGCGTCGCTGGCGGCCACCTGGTCCGGGTACTGGCTACGCCACAGTTCGAAGCCTCCGTCCAGGCTATAGACCTCGGCGAAGCCCTGATGGGCCAGGTAGGCGGCCGCACTCTGGCTGGAGTTGCCGTGGTAGCAGGTGACGATCAGCGGCTGGTCGAAGTCGGCGGCGGCGATGAAGCCTGCCAGGCTGTGGTTGTCCAGGTGCGTGGAGCCGCTGATATGGCCATTGGCGAAGCTCTGTGGGTCGCGAATGTCGACGACCACGGCGCCCTGCTCGCGCAGCGCCTGAGCCTGCTCCGGGGGAATGCGTTTGAATTCGCTCATTTCAGGTCCTCGCAGCTGCAGCGGTACAGTTCGCCGCTATCGATATTCATCAGGCTCATGGCGCCGCCCCAGACACAGCCACTGTCGAGGGCGAACAGGCCGGGTTCTTCGCACTTGCCTTCCAGGGCCGCCCAGTGACCAAAGATGATCTTCTGGCCGCGGGTCTTGCGCTGCGGCCAGCTGAACCAGGGCGCGTAGCCAGCCGGGGCGGTGCCGACGCCTTCCTTGCTCTTCAGGTCCAGGGTGCCGTCTTCGCGACAAAAGCGCATGCGCGTGAAGTAGTTGGTGATCACCCGCAGGCGGGTAACGCCGTGCAGGTCGCCGTCCCAGCAGGCCGGTTCGTTGCCGTACATGCCGTCGAGGAACAGCGGCAGGCGCGCGTCGTCACGCAGTACTTCCTCGACTTCGGCGGCGCGCTTGAGGGCTTTCTTGACGGTCCATTGCGGGGCGATGCCGGCGTGCACCAGGGCGATGTCACGCTGTTCGTCGTAGTGCATCAGCTTCTGCTGGCGTAGCCAGTCGATCAGCTCGGCGCAGTCTGGCGCCTCGATGATTTCGCGCAGGGTGTCGTTTTTCTTCAGGCGCTCGATGTTGTGCGCGACGGCGATCAGGTGCAGGTCATGATTGCCCAGCACGCAGACCAGCGAATCGCGCATGGCGTAGAGGAAACGCAGGGTTTCCAGCGATGCCGGGCCGCGGTTGACCAGGTCGCCAACCAGCCACAGCTTGTCCCGGGCGGGGTCGAAGGTGACCCGTTCGAGCAGACATTGCAGAGGTTGCAGGCAGCCTTGCAGGTCACCGACGGCATAGGTGGCCATCAGTGCAGGGCTCCGGGCATGGCCAGGCGGAAGGGGGCGATGGGGGCGTCGAAGCGGGTGCCGTCGTCGGCGACCATCTGGTAACTGCCGTGCATGTTGCCCACCTTGGTCGCCATCACCGTGCCGCTGCTGTAGGTGTGGCTCTCGCCGGGCTCCAGGTGCGGCTGCTGACCGACCACGCCGGCGCCGCGCACTTCCTGCACGCGGCCGTCGCCGTCGGTGATGATCCAGTGGCGGCTCAGTAGTTTGGCGGCCACCGCGCCACTGTTGTGCAGGGTCACGGTGTAGGCGAAGGCGTAGCGGTTCTGCTCCGGCGTGGACTGCTCCGGCAGGTAGCGGGTCTCGACGCTGACGTCGATCTGATAGGGGGAGGCGGCCATCTGGGTGAACTCGATTGGCTGGATAGACAGTTTAGTCGGCTTGGCTGGCGGGCTGGCGCTCGGCCAGCTGATCGGCCAGGCGCACGAAGGCGGCCAGGTCCAGCTGCTCCGGGCGCAGACCGCCATCCACGCCGGCGGCCTCGATGGCTTCGGCTGGCAGCAGTTGCTTGAGCGTGTTGCGCAGCGTCTTGCGGCGCATGTTGAAGGCCTCGCGTACCACACGTTCGAGCAGGCGATGATCCTTGGCGGGATGCGGCAGCGTCTCGTGCGGCACCAGGCGGACGATGGCCGAGTCGACCTTGGGCGGCGGGTTGAAGGCGCCTGGGCCGACGTTGAACAGATGCTCCACCCGGCAGTGGTATTGCACCATGATCGACAGGCGGCCCCAGTCACCGCCGCCCGGCTCGGCAGCCAGGCGCTCGACCACTTCCTTCTGCAGCATGAAGTGCATGTCACGGATCAGCGGGGCGTTGTCCAGCAGGTGAAAGATCAGCGGGGTGGAGATGTTGTACGGCAGATTGCCGACGACGCGCAGGCTACGCGGCGCGGCATCCAGGCGGCTGAAGTCGAACTTCAGGGCATCACCCTGGTTGAGATTGAAGCGCGGATTGTCGCCGAACTTGGCCTGCAGGATAGGGATCAGGTCGAGGTCCAGCTCGATCACATCGAGCTGTGCACCGCTGTTCAGCAGGCCTTCGGTCAGGGCGCCCTGGCCCGGGCCGATTTCCAGCAGACGCTCGCCTTCTTTGGCATGGATGGCGCGCAGGATGCGATGGATCACGCCGGCATCGTGCAGGAAGTTCTGGCCAAAGCGCTTGCGCGCGCGGTGTTGGTAGTCACTCATGGGTACGGCTCCAAGCTTCAAGCCACAAGCTTAAAGCGCAATGCTAAAGTGCAGCAGTTTAACAGCATCGCCGCCGCCAGCCGTAGGCTGGGTAGAGACGCCTGGCGCCGAAACCCAGCGTCTTGTTCATGGGAAGACTGGGTTTCGCTGCGCTCTCCCCGGCCTACGCGCTGCGTGCAGTAGCCATCTGGTAGGCGGTTTCCAGTGCGACGCGCAGGCTGCCGGTATCGACCTTGCCGGTGCCGGCCAGGTCCAGTGCGGTGCCGTGATCGACCGAGGTGCGAATGATCGGCAGGCCCA
Organism: Pseudomonas sp. GOM6; assembly: GCF_029537485.1. Taxonomy (GTDB): domain Bacteria; phylum Pseudomonadota; class Gammaproteobacteria; order Pseudomonadales; family Pseudomonadaceae; genus Aquipseudomonas. The sequence continues at coordinate 34,729 of NZ_JARPUS010000006.1, read as the reverse complement.
GGGTGATGTTGACCGCCGCGCCGAACCCCTTGTACTTGAGCACCGGCAGGCCCTGGTCGTGGTACATGGCCAGCACGGCGTCGCAGTGTTCCAGGTGCTTGGGGGTGAACAGGGTGTCGGCCGGCAGCGGGCCGATCAGGTTCAGCCCCTCTGTACGCAATTGCGCCAGTGTCGGTTCGATCACCTCGATTTCCTCACGGCCCAAATGGCCGCCTTCACCCGCATGCGGGTTGAGGCCGCAGACCAGAATGCGCGGCTGGGCGATGCCGAACTTCTCCACCAGGTCCGCATGCAGGATACGGGTCACCCGCGTCAGGCGCTCGGCCGTGATGGCCGTGGCGACGTCCTTGAGCGGCAGGTGCGTAGTCACCAGTGCCACGCGCAGGCCGTGGGTGGCCAGCATCATGACCACTTGCTCGGTGGCGGTCAGCTCGGCGAGAAACTCGGTGTGGCCGGAGAAGGGGATGCCGGCCTCGTTGATCACGCCCTTGTGCACCGGGGCGGTGATCATCCCGGCGAAGGTGCCGTCGAGGCAGCCCTGGCCGGCACGGGTCAGGGTTTGCAACACGTAGGCCGCGTTGTCCTGGTTCAGTTGGCCGGGTTGCACCTCTGCTGTTAGCGGGGTATCCCAGACGTACAGGCTGCCGGCAGGAGCAGGCGTGTTAGGCCAGCTGCCTGGGCCGACACTCAATAGCGTGATGCCCAGCCCCAGTTGCTGACTGCGCTCGACCAGTAGCTGGCGGCTGGCGATGGCGACCAGCGCTGCCGGCTGGGCCTCCTGGGCTAGCAGCAGACACAGATCCGGGCCAATGCCGGCGGGCTCTCCAGGGGTCAGGGCGAACAGGCTCATGGGGCAGATTCTCTTGGTGCGGAACGCTCAGTTTACGGGCGAAAAAAAGCCCGGCGCCAGGCCGGGCTCTTCATGCGGCAGTGCTTACAGCTTGATCTCGACGTAGGCCTCGTCGCGGATCTGGCGCAGCCAGGCCTGCAGCTCTTCGTCGTATTTGCGGTTGCGCAGGGCGTTCATGGCCTGCTGCTTGCGGAACTGATCGCTGCTGTCGGTGGCGCGGCGGCCGAGGACTTCCAGCACGTGCCAGCCATAGGGGCTCTTGAACGGCTCGGACAGCTGGCCGCTGGGGGTTTTGGCCATCACGTCGCGGAACTCCGGCACCAGGCTGTTCGGGTCGATCCAGTTGAGGTCGCCGCCGTTGAGGGCCGAACCCGGGTCTTCGGAGAAACTCTTTGCCAGCTCGGCGAAATCTTCACCGGCCAGGATGCGCTGGTGAAGGCGTTCGACCAGGCGCTGGGTTTCTGCTTCGCTGCGGATGGCGTTGGGCTTGATCAGGATGTGGCGCACATGTACTTCGTCGCGCATCTGTGTATCGCCGCCGCGTTTTTCCTGCAGCTTGACGATCATGAAGCCGCCCGGGGTGCGCAGCGGTTCGGTGATCTCGCCAACGGACAGGCTGCGAATCAGCTCGGCGAAGGCCGGCGGCAGCTGGGCGCCTTTGCGCCAGCCGATATCGCCGCCTTCCAGGGCGTTCTCACTGCCGGAGTTGGCGATGGCCATCTGGGCGAAGTCGGCCCCGCCGCGCAGCTTGTCGTAGACCTCGGCAGTTTTCTGTGCGGCGGCACGGATCTGATCCGGCGAAGCGGCATCGGGCACCGGGATCAGGATGTTGGCCAGGCGGTATTCCTCCGCCAGCTGCATCTGGCCCAGGTCGGAGGCGAGGAAGTTGTTCACCTCTTGGTCGGTGACCTGAATGCGCTCGGCCACGCGGCGCTGGCGCACACGGCTGATCACCATTTCGCGGCGGATCTGCTCGCGAGCCTGCTCGTAGGACAGGCCGTCACGGGCTAGGGCCGCGCGGAACTGATCCAAGGTCAGGTTATTGCGCTGGGCAATACTGGCCATGGCCTGGTTGAGTTCTTCATCGGTGATGCGGATGCCCGAGCGATCACCGATCTGCAGCTGCAGGTTCTCGACGATCAGACGCTCCAGCACTTGCTGTTGCAGAACGTCCTGCGGCGGCAGCTGGCCACCGCGCTTGTTCAGGGTTTGTTCGACTTCGTTGAGGCGCTGATCCAGCTGGCTGTACATGATCACGTCGTTGTCGACGATGGCGACGACGCGATCCAGAGACTGTACTTGTGCCTGTGCGGCAGAGCCGAGGAAAACTGCGCCCAACAACAGCGGGCGCAGGCAATCAGAAAGCTTGTTCTTCACGTTCACGGTAACCTTGAATGCCTTGGTCGAGGAAAGTCTCGGTCGAGCCGCCCAGCACATTGCCGAGGCCCTTGAGGACGATCTGCAGGAAGATGCCGCGATCGCCTTCCTCGTTGGTATCGGGGTTGAGACTGGTCTCGTCGTAGTCGACCCAGTAACGGTTGATCAGGCGCAGTTTCCAGCAGCAGCTGTCGTACTCGAAACCACCGAAGGCTTCCAGGGTACGGTTCTGTGCATAGTCATGCTGCCAGCGGGCAATCACGCTCCATTGCGGCACGATCGGCCAGATCACCGAGAAATCGTGCTGCTGGATCTTGTAGTAGTCCTCGACGTAGTTCGGCTGGCCTTCGACGCCGAAGTCGCTGCCATATACCCAGCTACCGCTCGCCTGGTCGTAACGCATGGTGTCATTACGATAGCGATAGCCCAGGTTGACCACCTTGTTCGGTTCGTCTTCCGGCTGGTAGTGGAACATCATGCTGCCGGAACGGGTCTGGTGGCTGTCCGGATCCCAGTTGAAGTCCGAGCTCAGGCGCCAGTCGCGGTTGAAGCGGTAGAGGTATTCCAGGGCATAGGGCGAGACGTCGGATTGGTAGTCGTCGCGATCCTTCAGGGTGCCAGTGCGATCCGGCATGGTGACCTTGCGGTCGGCGAAGTACACGGCCTGGCCAATGCTGAAGCGCTGGCGCTCGAAGCCGTTGCTCTCGATCCAGCGGCTGGTTACGCCGATGGACAGTTTGTTCTCGTCGCCGAAGCGGTCGCGGCCGCTGAAGCGGTTGTCGCGCCACAGCGAGGAGTAATTGAAGCCTGGTTCGCTGGTGTCGAACACCGGGATGTCGTCCTGGTCTTCCTCCGGTACATAGAGGTAGAAGGCGCGCGGTTCCAGGGTCTGCCGGTAGTTGTTGCCGAACCAAGTGGTGTTGCGGTCGAAGTACAGGCCGCTGTCAACGCTGGCAATGGCCACGCCACGGTCCGGCGAGTCTTCGAAGTCGCTGCCGGCCTGGGCCTTGCCTATGGAGTCCAGGTCCAGATCGTACTGGGTATAGGCGTACTTCAGGCTGGGCTTGAGATAGCCCCAGGTGCGCTCGACCGGCAGGCTGATGCCCGGCTCGACATGAACGCGGTCGCCCGTGGCACGGTCAAGTCCGAAGACGTTGTTGTCATACCAGGGCTCGGGATTGCCATCCTCATCGACGAAGTTGCCGCTGCGCAGGTCGCGGTCGAAGCTGGCGTATTCGGTGCTGTAGAACATGTTCAGCCCGCCTGGCTGGAACGGCAACTGGCCATCCAGAGAGAGCTGCGGCAGGCGGTCATAGGGGGTGATGTCGATAACGCTGGTCGGTTCATAGGCGTGGGCATTCAGGCGTGCTGTGTAGCTGTCGCCACGCCAGGTCAGGGTGCCACGCTGGTTGAGGAAGTCCGGCGTCTCAAGTCTTTCCAGATCGCTGTCGAGATCCTGGAAGTAGTAGGGGTCGCTGATATCGGTGTAGTCCACCTCGGCCAGCAGGCGCTCGTCGAGACCGCCCTTGTGCTGCCAGTTGTACATCCAGCGCTGGTCTTCGTATTCGGACTGCAGCTCGCGGTCGTCGTTCTGGTCGTCCAGCCAGGCTGCGCCGACCTGGCCTTCGCTGCCTTTGGTCAGGTAGCGGAACTCGCCCTCTAGCAACATGCCGCGCTTGGCCATGTAGGTCGGGTAGAGGGTGGCATCGTAGTTCGGCGCCAGGTTGAAGTAGTAGGGCGTCGACAGGGTGAAGCCGTTGTCGCTCGACGAGCTCAGGCTGGGCGCGAGGAAACCGGACTGGCGACGGTCGTCGATCGGGAAGTAGATGTAGGGGGTGTAGAACACAGGAATGTCCTTCACCCGCAGGGTCACATTGGTCGCGGTGCCGAAGCCGGTGGCCGGGTCCAGCTTGACGTTGTTGCCCTTCAGGTGCCAGGCGTTGCTGCCCGGCTCGCAGCGGGTGTAGGTGCCGTCCTTGAGGCGGACGACGGCGCTTTCCTCGCGCTTGGCGTACAGCGCACTGCCGCGCACGTGGCCCTTGTGGATCACGTACTCGGCGTTCTCGACCTTGGCTTCGCCATTGTCCAGCTGGATCTCGGCGCGGTCGCCAACCACCAGCATGCCGTTGTCACGGATGCGGACATTGCCTTTCAGCTCACCGCGGTTTTCGGCCTGGTGCAGGGTGGCTTCATCGGCCTCGACCTGCATGCTGGCCTGGCGCAGCACTACATCACCGGCGAGGGTGGCGGCTTCCTTGTCCTGCTCATAGCGTGAGGCTTTGGCCGAAACGAACAGTGGCGCTTCGTCCATCGGTGTGTCGTCGCTCATGCCCGGTCGCAGCGGCTCGACGTAGGAGCCGGCGCAGTAAGGACCGACTTCGGCCAGCTGGGCCTCGGTGAGTTGTTCGCGCGGCACCCAGTCCAGATGGCTGAAGTCAGCACTGCGGCTCTGCAGACCACGGCCCTCGCTTTCGGTGACCAGGGTGGTGCGCTCAGCTTCGCCGGATACGGCGGCTGTGCCGGCCACGGCGCTGACCGCTGTGGCGGTGTGCTGTGGGCGTGGCAGTTGGCTGGTGGTGACAGCTTTCGGGGTACAGGCCCAACCGCCGGAAGCGGAGGCGGCACAGTCGAATTGCTCGGCAGCGACAGCGAAAGAGGTGGCAAGAGGTTGTAGCGCCAGCAGGCCACTGGTCATCAACAACGGGAATTTTTTACGGAATACGGGGAGTTTTACTGCCATCTTGTTAGTCCGGGCTTCCTGCGCGCCTCCGGCCCCGCAGGGACCGCACGCCTCTCGATGGGCTGAAAAAGATGCTGGATAATAAAGCATGACCCGCGCAACGGCTAGCGCCGTCGGAGACCCCTGTAATGCCTGATCAAGATGTGCGTCTTCAGCTCCTGCAGAGCTGGTTGGAAGAATCTTTACCTGTGTTGTTTCAGCGCGAGGGCTGGGGTGAGGTGCCCTCTGGCGGCCTGACACCGGCCAGCAGTGATGCCAGTTTCCGTCGTTATTTCCGCTGGCAGGCCGAAGGTCGCAGTCTGATTCTGATGGACGCGCCGCCGCCCCAGGAAGACTGCCGCCCCTTCGTCAAGGTCGCGGCGATGCTGGCCGAAGCTGGCGTGCATGTGCCGCGTATTCTGGCCCAGGACCTGGAGCGTGGCTTTTTGCTGCTGGACGATCTGGGCAACCAGACCTGGCTGGAAGTGCTCGATGCGGACAACGCCGACGAGTTGTTCGAGCAGGCTCTGCAGGCGCTGGTGAGGTTCCAGCAACTGCCCGTCGACAGTCAGCTACCGGCTTATGACGATGCGCTGCTGCGCCGCGAGCTGCAGCTGTTCCCCGATTGGTACTTGCAGCGCCATCTGGGCGTCGAACTGGATGTCGTGCAGCTGGCGCAGTGGCAGCAGGTCTGCGACCTGTTGGTGAGCAGCGCCCTGGCCCAGCCGCGGGTGTTCGTGCATCGCGACTACATGCCGCGCAACCTGATGCTCAGCCAGCCCAACCCCGGCATTCTCGATTTCCAGGATGCCGTGCAGGGCCCGCTCAGCTATGACGTCACCAGCCTGTTCAAGGATGCCTTTCTCAGCTGGCCGGAGGAGCGTGTGCAGGTTTGGCTGCAGCGTTACTGGCAGCTGGCCCGCGAGGCGGACATCGCCGTGCCGGAGGACTTCGCCGAGTTCCACCGCATGAGCGACCTGATGGGCGTGCAGCGTCACCTCAAGGTGATCGGCATCTTCGCGCGCATCTGCCATCGCGATGGCAAGCCCAAGTACCTGGGCGATGTGCCGCGCTTCTTCACTTATATAGAGGCCGTGCTGGCACGCCGGCCGGAGTTGGCTGTGCTGGGCGAGCTGCTGGCCAGCCTGCCGCAGCACGAGGCGCAACCGGCATGAAGGCGATGATCCTGGCGGCGGGCAAGGGCGAGCGTCTGCGTCCGCTGACGCTGCATACGCCGAAGCCGCTGGTGCGCGCCGCCGGCACGCCGCTGATCGAGTTTCATGTGCGCGCCCTGGCCGCGGCGGGGTTCACCGAGCTGGTGATCAACCACGCCTGGCTCGGCCAGCAGATCGAGGACTATCTGGGTGACGGCTCGCGCTTTGGCGTGAGCATCGTCTACTCGGCTGAGGGCGAGCCGCTGGAAACCGGCGGCGGCATATGCAAAGCGCTGCCCCTGTTGGGCGCCGCGCCATTTGTGGTGGTCAATGGCGATATCTGGTCCGACTACGACTTCGCTGCCCTGCGCCGCCCGCTGGCGGGCCTGGCGCACCTGGTGCTGGTAGACAATCCGGCCCACCACCAGGGCGGCGACTTCCGGCTGGAGGCCGGGCGGGTCAGTGATGCAGTCGGCGGTGCTGATGCACTGACCTATAGCGGCATCTCCGTGCTGCATCCGCACCTGTTCGCCGGCTGCCCGCCGGGCGCCTTCAAGCTGGCGCCGTTGCTGCGCGCGGCCATGGCCGATGACCAGGTCAGTGGCGAGCATTTCTCCGGTCGCTGGGTCGATGTCGGCACTCACGAGCGCCTGGCCGAGGTCGAGCGTTTACTGCAGGCAGAGGGCTGACATGCTCTGGCCGGCGACCCTGCTTGGCGCTGCGGCGGGGCTGGCCCTGGCCAGCATCCCCGGTGCACTGCTGGGCGGCTTGCTTGGCCAGATGCTCGACCGGCGCATGCGTTTGCGCTCATTGGAGCACCTGCGTCAGCTCCTGGGGCTGCAGCGGCCACAGATGGACGACGAGGATCTGCTGTTCATGCTGCTCGGGCGCCTGGCCAAGAGTGATGGGCGTGTGCTCGACAGTCATATCCAGATGGCCGCAGGCGAGATGCAGCGGCTGGGGCTGGATGAGCTGTCGCGTCGTCGTGCCATGCAGGCCTTCGCGCGCGGCAAGCAGGCAGACAAGGAGTTGCGCGGCCCCCTGCGTGCCTTGCAGGCGCGCCCGGAGCGTGCAGAGGTGGTATTGCGTACCTGCTGGCGCATGGCCTGGGCCGATGGCCGACTGAGTGAGGCGGAGCGCCTATTGATCGAGCAGTGGGCGCGCTGGCTTGGCTTTCCGCGTGCGGCCTTGCAGGCCATGGCCGAGGAATATCGGCCACAAGCGTCGGTGCCGGACACGCCTGGGGGGGATTACCAGGCGGCCTTGCGCCTATTGGGCGTGCGCGCCGACAGCGAGCCCAGGCTGATCAAACAGACCTACCGACGCCTGCTCAGTCGCCATCATCCGGACAAGCTGGCTGGCGCTGGCGCCAGTGCCGCGCAACTGCGTGCGGCGACCGACAAGACCCGTGAGTTGCACGCCGCCTACGAGCTGATCCGCCGAAGGCACGGTTTCCGCTGACGCCTATTGCTTCTCCAGCCAACCCCGGACACGGCGGAACAGCTGCTCCTGCTCGGCATCCTGATTACCCGGCAAGGCCTTGAGGGCAACCTGCGTGTAGCTGTCGTGAGCCAGCCGCTTGCTGGCCTGCAGGCGGCGCACGGCGGCGCTGCGATCGGCAGCCTGATCCTTGTAGAAGAAGTCGCCCGTAGCCAGCTTGAGGCCGGGAATCAGCTCTTCCAGCGCAGGAGACTGGCCGGCAGGCAGTTGCGCGGCGACCGTGACCAGTTGCTTGACCTGTGCAGGCTGGCGCTCCTTGAGATAGAGCGCCGCCCAGTAGGCGCCGTCACCGTGGCCGAGCAGCACGATGTTGCTCGCGTCCTGTTGCTCGGCGAAGGCGATGGCGGCGTCGATACGGGCGAAGACTCGCTGAGAGGGATCGACCGGCGCCGGGGCCGGGGCATCGGCCGTGGGCTCACTGGCGGGCGCCTCTGTTGCGGGCTCGGCGACGCTGTCGGCGGTATCGACCGTGACCGCTTCCGGCGTACGCGGCAGCACGGCCTCGGGCAGCGGCTCCTTGGGGCTGTCGGGCAGGTTCAGGCTCAGGCTGCTCCAGGCGACATCGGGCAGTTTGCTGCGCAGAGGATTGATCGCCTGCGGCCAGTCGGCGCTTTCATTGGCGCCGGGGACGAGGATCACCACCCCCTTGGCTTGTGGCGCATTGGCCGGTTTCCACAAGGCCAGAAAGCTGCCGCCCTCGGCCTGCAGCATCTGCTGTTCGCCCTTGGGCAGTTGCCGTTCCAGGGCTTGGGCATTGTCCTCGCTACGCTCTTCGAGCGGCTGGCGAGGTGCCTCCTCGGTATCTGGCGTTGCGGCGGCGGTGTCTGGACTGGCGGCGGGAGTTTCTTCCTCCGCCAGGGCGGGATGTGCAAGGCTCAGCAGCAGGGCGATGAGTGTCGAGAGGACTGGACGGCGCATCTCAGGGGCTCGGCGTGATAAGGGTTCTAGCAGCCTAAGCGCTGCGTGAAGGTTTGTCAGGTAAGGTAACAGGCCGGAGGTCGCTGTCGTGCGCATGATTCGAGTGTTCTGTGGGCTGCTGTTGCTGGGTGCGCTGAGCGTCCAGGCCGCGCCGCTACGCCTGGCGCCGGCCGAGCAGGCCTGGCTGGCCGAGCACCCGCGGCTGCGCGTGGGTGTGGTGCTGCAGGCGCCCTATGCCGAATATCGGCGCCGTCAGCAGCAGTTGAGCGGGCTGAGCATCGAACTCACCGAAAAACTGGCCAAACGTCTCGGCGTCGAACTGAGCTGGCGCAGCTTCGACAGCCTGGAGGCGCTGCAGGAAGCGCTGCGCGCCGGACGTATCGACTTGGCGCCAGGCCTTCAGCAAAGCCCCGCCGGTCTGCGCCTCTGGCAGTATTCCGACCCCTACATGCGCATTCCCCATCTGCTGGTCGGCGAGCCGGGGGGCGAGGTGGGGCTGGAGCTTGAGCAGCTCGGTGAACAGGATGTGATTGCCGTGCGCACCCCCAGTGCGGTGGCCGACTACCTGCGCAGCAACTACTTCAACCTGCAGTTGCAGGCCGAGCCGTCCGAACGCGAGGCCTTGCGTGCGGTGCTGGAGCAGAAGGCGCGCTTCGCCGCCATCGACCAGGCCCAGCTCAGTCGCCTGGCCCAGGAGAGTGAGTTCGCCAACCTGCGCGTGCTGGCCGATGTCGGCCTGCCGCTGCTGTTGCGCTTCGCTACCCGTCGCGACTGGCCGGAGCTGGCCAGCATCGTGCAGCAGGGTTTGCGCGAGATGCCGGCCGAGGAACTGGACAGCCTGCAACGCCGCTGGCTGACGGCGCGTACCCCCGGGCTCGGCGACTCGCCGCGCTTCTGGCGCAGTCTCAGTGTGCTGCTCGGCCTCATGCTGCTGGTCAGCCTGCTATTGCTCGCTGTGCTGCGTCGCCAGCGTGGCCAGCTGGAAAAGCGCCTGCTCGAAGCGCGGCAGATCCTCAATCAGCGCGAGGTGGCCGAGGAAGCGCTGCGTCTGGCCCAGTTCTCCCTCGACCACAGCACGGTGGGCATCCTCTGGGTCAGCTGGGACGGCCGGGTGCGCTATGCCAACCAGGCGGTGGCGGGCATGCTCGGTTACAGCGAGGCCGCCATGGTCGACCGGCCGCTGCAGGACTTCGAGCGCACGCTGGGCATGGACCGCTGGCTCAACCTGTGGCGGCGGGTGCGTCAGCAGGTGGATGGCGCCCTGAGTTTCGAGAGCCTCTGTCAGCGCGCCGATGGCAGTGACCTGCCCGTTGATGTGACGCTGGGTTTTCTGCGCTTTCGCGAGACCGAGTATCTGGTGGTTTACCTCAGCGATGCCACCGAGCGGCGCCGTGCCCGTGCGGCCCTGGAAGAAAGCGAGGCGCGACTGAAAGGCATCGCCGGTAATGTGCCGGGGCTGGTGTTCCGCCTCGAACGGCCCAGCCCGGAGGCACCCTCGGACTTCGCCTTTATCAGTGAGGGCAGCGAGCAGTTGGTGGGCTATCCGCCGGCCGCCATCATGGCCCATGACTTCGGTATCCGCAGCCTGGTCCACCCGGACGATCGTGCGGCCTACCACCGTACCCAGGATGCGGCCATCGCCGCGGCAGGCGACTGGCAGTGGCAGGGGCGCATTCTCACCCGTGATGGTCGGGTCCGCTGGGCGGATATCAAGGCCAGCGCCCGCCAGCTGGGCGATGGCCATGTGGTGTGGGATGGCGTGGTCTGGGACATCAGCGACAACAAGGCCATCGAGCTGGAGTTGGCCGAGTCGCGTGCCCAGTTGCGCGAGCTGTCGGCGCACCTGGAGAGCGTGCGTGAGGAAGAAAAAGCGCGTATCGCCCGTGAAGTGCACGACGAACTGGGCCAGGTGCTGACCGTGCTCAAGCTGGAAACCTCGATGTGCGAGCTGGCGTTTGCCGGGCTCGACCCGGGCCTGCAGGCACGCCTGGACAGCATGAAGAAACTGATCGCCAACCTGTTCCAGCTGGTGCGTGACGTAGCCACCGCATTGCGCCCACCAATCTTGGATGCGGGACTGGGCTCGGCCATCGAGTGGCAGGCGCGGCGCTTCGAGGCGCGCAGCGGCATCGCCTGCCTGGTGCAGGTGCCAGAGCAGTTGCCAAAACTGGCCGATGCCAAAGCCGTGGGCCTGTTCCGCGTTTTGCAGGAGGCGCTGACCAATGTGCTGCGCCATGCCCAGGCGCACACGGTCGAGATCGCCCTGAGCGTCGAGGGTGATGAGCTGTGCCTGCGGATCAGTGACGATGGTCGGGGTTTCGACACCCGCGCGCCGCGCGCACAATCCTTCGGCCTGGTCGGCATGCGCGAGCGCGTGCTGATGCTGGGCGGCAGCCTGAGCATCGACAGCCATCCGGGCGAGGGCACCACGCTGAGCGTGCGAGTGGCACTGAAAGAAGAGGTAGTCGCATGATTCGTGTACTGGTGGCCGAAGACCACACCATCGTCCGCGAGGGCATCAAGCAACTGATCGGCTTGGCCAAGGACCTGCAGGTGGCGGGCGAGGCCTGCAATGGCGAACAGCTGCTGGAAACCCTGCGCCACACGCCCTGCGAGGTGGTGCTGCTGGATATCTCCATGCCCGGTGTCAACGGACTGGAGGCGATTCCGCGGATTCGTGCCCTGGCCAACCCGCCGGCGGTGCTGGTGCTGTCCATGCACGACGAGGCGCAGATGGCGGCCCGTGCGCTGAAGATCGGCGCCGCCGGCTACGCCACCAAGGACAGCGACCCGGCGTTGTTGCTCACCGCCATTCGCAAGGTGGCCGGTGGCGGTCGTTATATCGATCCGGAGCTGGCCGACCGCATGGTTTTCGAGGTCGGCCTGACCGATTCAAGGCCGCCGCATGCGCTGCTGTCCGAGCGCGAGTTCTCGGTGTTCGAGCGCCTGGTGCGTGGCGAGGGCGTCAACGAGATCGCCCTGCACCTGTCGGTCAGCAGCAAGACCATCAGCACCCACAAGGCGCGCCTGATGCAGAAGCTCAACCTGCATTCGGTGGCGGACCTGGTGAAGTACGCCGTGGAGCACAAGCTGCTCTGAGTCCGCTCCCACAAAACCCGTGTGTAGGGCGATCCCTACAGGCTGTCGTCCTGTCGCCTTATAGCAATCTCTCCTTGCGCCCGATTTGCGCCGTCTGCAGGGCTTTCTAGTCTTACAGCACGGCAACGAGAACAAGGGTGCGGCAATGGCCGAGAATGCTTCCAGCGATGTGCTCGTCAGTTTCAAGGGCGTGCAGAAGAGCTACGACGGCGAAAGCCTGATCGTCAAAGACCTCAACCTGGACATCCGCAAGGGCGAGTTCCTCACCCTGCTCGGGCCGTCCGGTTCCGGCAAGACCACCAGCCTGATGATGCTGGCCGGTTTCGAGACGCCCACCGCCGGGGAGATCCTCCTCGCCGGGCGCTCGATCAACAACGTGCCGCCGCACAAGCGCGACATCGGCATGGTGTTCCAGAACTACGCCCTGTTCCCGCACATGACGGTGGCCGAGAACCTGGCCTTCCCGCTCAGCGTGCGTGGCATGAACAAAACCGACGTCACCGAGCGGGTCAAGCGCGCGCTGTCCATGGTGCAGCTCGACAGCTTCCGCAACCGCTACCCGGCGCAGCTTTCCGGCGGTCAGCAGCAGCGTGTGGCGCTGGCCCGTGCGCTGGTGTTCGAGCCGCAGCTGGTGCTGATGGACGAGCCGCTCGGTGCGCTGGACAAACAGCTGCGCGAACACATGCAGATGGAGATCAAGCACATCCACCAGCGCCTGGGCGTGACCGTGGTCTACGTGACCCACGACCAGGGCGAGGCGCTGACCATGTCCGACCGCGTGGCGGTGTTTCACCAGGGCGAGATCCAGCAGATCGCCCCGCCGCGTGACCTGTACGAGGCACCGAGCAACACCTTCGTCGCCCAGTTCATTGGCGAGAACAACCGCCTGGCCGGCGAGCTGGTGGCTCGTGACGGCGAGCGCTGCACCGTGCGCCTGGCGCGTGGCGAGCAGGTACAGGCGCTGGCTGTGAAGGTCGGCGCGCCGGGCGAGCCGGTAAGCCTGTCGATTCGCCCCGAGCGGGTGCGTATCAATGGCGCCAGCGAGAGCTGCGCCAACCGTTTCAGCGGCCGCGTGGCCGAGTTCATCTACCTGGGAGATCACGTGCGCGTGCGCATGGAGGTCTGTGGCAACCCCAGTTTCTTCGTCAAGCAGCCGATCGCCGAGCTCGACCCCGCCCTGAGCGTGGGCGATGTGGTGCCGCTCGGCTGGCATGTGGAGCACGTCAGGGCGCTCGACCCGCAACTTGCGGAATGACGCCAGGCATTACCAACCCTGCACTCTGGAGAACAACAATGAGCACAGCTGTTCGCAGTACCTTCCGCCTCGCCGCCTTGGCTCTGGGCCTGGCCGGCGCGACCCAGGCCATGGCCGCCGATCTGACGGTGATTTCCTTCGGTGGCGCCAACAAGACCGCCCAGGAAAAAGCCTTTTACCAGCCGTGGGAAGCAGCCGGCAAAGGCAAGATCATCGCTGGCGAGTACAACGGCGAGATGGCCAAGGTGAAAGCCATGGTCGACACCAACAGTGTGTCCTGGCACCTGGTCGAAGTGGAGTCGCCGGAGCTGGCCCGTGGTTGCGACGAAGGCCTGTTCGAGGAGCTCGATCCCGAGCAGTTCGGCAATGCCGATGACTTCATCGAAGGCGCGATCCAGCCCTGCGGCATCGGCTTCTTCGTCTGGTCCACCGTACTGGCCTACAACGCCGACAAGCTGGCCAGCGCCCCGACCGGCTGGGCCGATTTCTGGGATGTGCAGAAATTCCCGGGCAAGCGCGGCCTGCGCAAGGGCGCCAAGTACACCCTGGAATTCGCCCTGATGGCCGATGGCGTACCGGCCAAGGATGTCTACACCGTGCTGGCCACTAAGGAAGGCCAGGACCGTGCCTTCAAGAAGCTCGACGAGATCAAGCCGAGCATCCAGTGGTGGGAAGCCGGCGCGCAGCCGCCGCAGTTCCTCGCCTCGGGTGACGTGGTCATGAGCTCCGCCTACAACGGTCGCATCGCCGCCGTGCAGAAGGAAAGCAACCTGCAGGTGGTGTGGAACGGCGGGATCTACGACTTCGACTCCTGGGCCATCCCGCGTGGCGCCAAGGATGCCGACGCCGCCAAGGCTTTCGCCGCGTTCAGCGTGCAGCCCGAGCAGCAGAAGGTCTACTCCTCCAACATTGCCTACGGCCCGGCCAACAAGAAGGCGGTCGAGCTGCTCGACCCGGCGCTGCTCAAGGACATGCCGACCACCCCGGAAAACATCGCCGGCCAGGTGCCGATGAACGTGACCTTCTGGGCGGACTACGGCGAGCAGCTGGAGCAACGCTTCAACGCCTGGGCCGCGAAGTAAGTCTTCCGTGCAGTGCCCCCTTCGCCTGAAGGGGTTTGGTAGGAGGAACGTTCCCCCGTTCCTCTCGAACCCTCGCCCGCGGTTGGGCGAGGGTGCTTTATCCCGGTTTTCTGGAGCCTGCGATGGCCACTACCGCTACTCTCACTGACGCCTCCGGCCTGACCCTGAAGCAGAGGCTGGCGCGCGCCGAGCGCCTCAACCGGCTCAAGGCCCAGGGCCTGATCCTGCCGCTGCTGGTGTTCCTCTTCGCGGTGTTCCTGCTGCCGATTGGCATCCTGCTGTACAAGAGCGTGGAGAACCCCGAAGTAGTCGGCAGCCTGCCGCGTACTGTCGAGGCCATATCCGCCTGGGACGGCCGTGGTCTGCCCGACGAGCCGGTCTATCGCGCCCTGGCCGACGACCTGGCCGAAGCGCGCAAGCAACAGACCATTGGTGACCTATCCAAGCGCCTGAACATGGAACTGGCCGGCTACCGCAGTCTGATGGCCAAGACCGGCCGCGCGCTGCCATTCAAGCAGCCACCGGAGTCTTACAAGGATGCGTTGGAAAACCTCGACGAGCGCTGGGGCGACCCGGCCTACTGGCAGGTGATCCGTCGCAATAGCTCTGCCTTCACCCCCTATTACCTGCTGGCTGCCCTCGACCATCGCATCGACGACCTCGGTGAGCTGGCGGCTGCCACCCCGGACCAGGCCATCTACCTGGACATCTTCGCCCGCACGTTCTGCATGGGCGCAGTGATCACCGTCATTTGCCTGCTGCTGGCCTATCCGCTGGCCTACCTGCTGGCGACCCTGCCGACCCGCACCAGCAATCTGCTGATGATCCTGGTGCTGCTGCCGTTCTGGACCTCAATTCTGGTGCGCGTGGCGGCGTGGATCGTGCTGTTGCAGTCCGGCGGCCTGATCAACGGTGCACTGATGGCCATGGGCATCATCGATGAGCCGCTGCAGCTGGTGTTCAACCGTGTCGGGGTCTACATCTCCATGGTGCACATCATGCTGCCGTTCATGATCCTGCCGATCTACAGCGTGATGAAGGGCATCTCGCCCAGCTACATGCGCGCGGCGATTTCCCTCGGCTGTCATCCGTTCGCCAGTTTCTGGCGCGTGTACTTCCCGCAGACCCTGGCCGGTGTCGGCGCCGGTTGCCTGCTGGTGTTCATCCTGTCGATTGGTTACTACATCACCCCGGCGCTGCTAGGCAGTCCGAGCGACCAGATGATCAGCTACTTCGTCGCCTTCTATACCAACAGCACCATCAACTGGGGCATGGCCACGGCCCTCGGCGGCCTGCTGCTGCTGGCCACCATGCTGCTCTATGTGGTGTACAGCTGGCTGGTTGGCGCCAGCCGTCTGCGCCTGGGATAAAAATGCCTGCGTTGCAGGCCAACTGATGACCCTCGCCCCTGTGGGGAGAGGGTGCCCGCAGGGCGGGAGAGGGGCGAAGCCTATGCAGCCCTCTCCCCCAGCCCCTCTCCCACAAGCGGGAGAGGGGAGTTGATTGGAGAGTGCATATGCTGAGCCCCTACAAGTCCCCCATCGAGCGCGCCTGGTTCTGGACTCACCGCAGCCTGTGCGCGCTGGTGCTGCTGTTCCTGATCCTGCCGGTGCTGGTGATCATCCCGCTGTCGTTTAACTCCGGCAGCTTCTTGGTCTACCCGCTGCAGGGTTTCTCCCTGCGCTGGTACGAAACCTTCTTCAGCTCGGCCGAATGGATGCGCGCGCTGAAGAACAGCCTGATCGTCGCCCCGGCGGCGACCCTGCTGGCGATGGTGTTCGGCACCCTGGCGGCGATCGGCCTGACTCGCGGCGAGTTCCGCGGCAAGGCGCTGGTGATGAGCCTGCTGATCTCGCCGATGGTCGCCCCGGTGGTCATCGTCGGCGTGGCCAGCTACCTGTTCTTCGCCCCGCTGGGCCTGGGCAACAGCTACACCGGGTTGATTCTGGTGCACGCCGTGCTCGGCGTACCTTTCGTCATCATCACCGTGTCCGCGACCCTGCAGGGCTTCAACTACAACCTGGTGCGCGCCGCCGCCAGCCTGGGCGCCTCGCCGCTGCTGGCGTTTCGCAAGATCACCCTGCCGCTGATCGCCCCCGGGGTGATTTCCGGTGCGCTGTTCGCCTTCGCCACCTCGTTCGATGAGGTGGTGGTGACCCTGTTCCTCGCCGGCCCCGAACAGGCCACCCTGCCGCGGCAGATGTTCAGCGGCATCCGCGAGAACCTGTCGCCGACCATCGCCGCCGCCGCGACCTTGCTGATCGGTTTCTCCATCGTCCTGCTGCTGACCCTGGAGTGGCTGCGCGGGCGCAGCGAGAAGATGCGTACGTCGTTGCCGGAGTAGTAGATAGATGCGAAGAGCCTGCCCACGGGCTTCTGCGCTAGAGAAAAGCAAGGCGAAAGTGACTGAGGAAGCGCAGTTTACGAGAGGTAAATGAGCATTCCGAAGGTGCTTTCAACGCGGCTTTTCCGACGCGCAGGAGATCGTGGGTAGGCTCTCAGGCTACAATCGCGTCACCGTGATTAAGCCCTGAGGCCGCCATGCAATCCTTCGCCATCGCCCCGTCGATTCTCTCCGCCGATTTCGCCCGCCTGGGCGAGGAAGTCGACAATGTCCTCGCCGCCGGTGCCGACATCGTCCACTTCGACGTGATGGACAACCACTACGTGCCCAACCTGACCATCGGCCCGATGGTCTGCTCGGCACTGCGCAAGTACGGCATCACCGCGCCGATCGACGCGCACCTGATGGTCAAGCCGGTCGACCGCATCATCGGCGACTTCATCGAGGCGGGCGCCAGCTACATCACCTTCCACCCGGAAGCCAGCGAACACATCGACCGCTCCCTGCAGCTGATCAAGGCCGGCGGCGCCAAGGCCGGCCTGGTGTTCAACCCGGCCACCCCGCTGGACGTGCTCAAGTACGTGATGGACAAGGTCGACATGATCCTGCTGATGAGCGTCAACCCGGGCTTCGGCGGGCAGAAGTTCATCCCCGGCACCCTCGACAAGTTGCGCGAAGCGCGCGCGCTGATCGATGCCAGCGGCCGCGAAATCCGCCTGGAGATCGATGGCGGGGTCAACGTACAGAACATCCGCGAAATCGCCGAGGCCGGCGCCGACACCTTCGTCGCCGGCTCGGCGATCTTCAACCAGCCGGACTACAAGGCCGTGATCGACGCCATGCGTGCCGAGCTGGCCCAGGTGCGCACGTGATACTGGAGCTGTTTCGCGGCGATCTGCCGCGCCTGGTGATGTTCGACCTCGACGGCACGCTGGTTGACTCCGTACCGGATCTGGCTGCGGCGGTGGATAGCATGCTGGTGCAGCTGGGCCGCGAGCCGGCGGGTATCGAGCGCGTGCGTCACTGGGTCGGCAACGGCGCGCGGGTGCTGGTACGCCGCGCCCTGGCTGGCGATATCGAGCACTGTACCGTTGACGAAGCGGAAACCACCCAGGCGCTGGAGCTGTTCAACGAAGCCTATGCCGGAAGCCATGCACTGAGCCGGGTCTATCCGGGCGTGGTCAGTTCGCTCGACTGGCTGCGTGGCGCCGCCGTGGAGCTGGCGCTGATCACTAACAAGCCGGAGCGTTTCGTCGCGCCGCTGCTCGACGAGATGGGCCTGGGCGGCTACTTCCGCTGGATCATTGGTGGCGACACCCTGCCGCAACAGAAGCCCGACCCGGCTGCGTTGCTGCATGTGCTGCACCTGGCCGGTGTCGAACCGGATCAGGCCCTGTTCGTGGGTGACTCTCGCAATGACGTGCTGGCCGCGCATGCTGCTGGCGTGCCTTGCGTGGCGCTGTCCTACGGCTACAACCATGGCCGGCCGATTGCCGAAGAAAACCCGGCGCGGGTCATCGACGACCTGCGCCAACTGCTGCCTGGTTGCACGGGCGAGGGCGCTGGGGTAATGTCCCCGGACTCCTCTGATTACCCCTCGCACGAGACAGCATCGTGGTAGTTGCCCACAAACACTGGATGAAACTGGTCAAGGCCCTGGCCCGCTGGCGCTGGCGCGCCTGATTTCCTCCCGGCCGGTTGCCCCGGCGTGTTTGCTCAACTCCCGTTTACCCTCCCCACGAGGCTGTGTGCATGACCCGCGAAGAATTCCTGCGTTTGGCCGCCGAAGGCTACAACCGCATTCCGCTCGCCTTCGAGACCCTGGCCGACTTCGACACCCCGCTGTCGATCTACCTCAAGCTGGCCGATACCCCCAACTCCTACCTGCTGGAATCCGTGCAGGGCGGTGAGAAGTGGGGGCGCTACTCGATCATCGGCCTGCCGGCGCGCACCGTGCTGCGAGCCCATGGTCACCACGTCAGTGTCAGCGTCGACGGCGTCGAGACCGAGAGCCTCGACTGCGAAGACCCGCTGGCCTTCGTCGAACAGTTCAAGGCGCGCTACAACGTTCCGACCATTGCCGGCCTGCCGCGTTTCAATGGCGGCCTGGTGGGCTACTTCGGCTACGACAGCGTGCGCTACGTGGAGAAGAAACTGGCGCAGTGCCCGAATCCTGATCCGCTGGGCACGCCGGATATCCTGCTGATGGTCTCGGATGCGGTCGTCGTCTTCGACAACCTGGCCGGCAAGATGCACGCCATCGTTCTGGTTGACCCGGCGCAGGGCGATGCATTCGAGCAGGGCCAGGCACAACTGCGCGAGCTGCTGAACAGGCTGCGCCAGCCGATCACCCCGCGCCTGGGCGTGGATCTGAGCAAGGCCAGCGGCCCGGAGCCGGACTTCGTTTCCAGCTTCAAGCGCGATGACTATGAGGCGGCGGTCGGTGCGATCAAGGAATACATCCTCGCCGGCGACTGCATGCAGGTGGTGATCTCGCAGCGCATGTCGATCCCGTTCCAAGCCGCGCCGATCGATCTGTACCGCGCGCTGCGCTGCATCAACCCGACGCCCTACATGTACTTCTTCAACTTCGGCGACTTCCACGTGGTGGGTAGTTCGCCGGAAGTGCTGGTGCGGGTCGAGGACAACCTGGTCACCGTGCGCCCGATTGCCGGTACCCGCCCGCGCGGCGCCAACGAGGAAGCCGATATCGAGTTGGAGAAGGATCTGCTGTCCGACGCCAAGGAGATCGCCGAGCACCTGATGCTGATCGACCTCGGTCGCAACGACGTTGGTCGCGTCTCCAGCACCGGCACGGTGAAGGTCACCGAGCAGATGGTGATCGAGCGCTACTCCAACGTCATGCACATCGTCTCCAACGTCACCGGCCATCTGAAGGAAAACCTGTCGGCCATGGACGCCCTGCGCGCGATCCTGCCGGCCGGCACCTTGTCCGGTGCGCCCAAGGTACGCGCCATGGAGATCATCGACGAGCTGGAGCCGGTCAAGCGTGGCGTCTACGGTGGCGCCGTGGGCTACCTGGCGTGGAACGGCAATATGGACACCGCCATCGCCATCCGTACCGCGGTGATCAAGGACGGCGAGCTGCATGTGCAGGCCGGTGCTGGCATCGTTGCCGACTCGCAGCCGGCGCTGGAGTGGGAAGAAACCCTGAACAAGCGTCGCGCCATGTTCCGCGCGGTCAGCCTCGCCGAACAGTCCGTGCAGTAAGGGAGACGCCAACATGCTGCTGATGATCGACAACTACGACTCCTTTACCTACAACGTGGTGCAGTACCTGGGCGAACTGGGTGCCGACGTCCACGTGATCCGCAACGACGAGCTGAGCATCGCCGAGATCGAGGCGCTCAAGCCCGAGCGCATCGTGGTCTCCCCTGGCCCGTGCACACCGACCGAGGCGGGCGTGTCCATCGAGGCCATCCTGCATTTTGCCGGCAAGCTGCCGATCCTCGGCGTGTGCCTCGGCCACCAGAGCATCGGCCAGGCGTTTGGCGGCGATGTGGTGCGCGCGCGCCAGGTGATGCATGGCAAGACCAGCCCGGTATTCCACGAGGACAAGGGCGTGTTCGCCGGCCTCAACAAGCCGCTGACCGTGACCCGTTATCACTCGCTGGTGGTCAAGCGCGAGACCCTGCCGGAGTGCCTGGAAATGACCGCCTGGACTCAGCATGAAGACGGCAGCGTCGACGAGATCATGGGCCTGCGCCACAAGACCCTGAACATCGAGGGCGTGCAGTTCCACCCGGAATCCATCCTCACCGAACAGGGCCACGAACTGTTCGCCAACTTCCTCAAACAGCAAGGCGGGGTGCGCTGACATGGACATCAAGGAAGCCCTCAACCGGGTGGTCAACCAGCTGGACCTGACCACCGCCGAAATGCAGGACGTCATGCGCCTGATCATGACCGGGCAGTGCACCGACGCGCAGATCGGCGCCTTCCTCATGGGCATGCGCATGAAGAGCGAGACCATCGACGAAATCGTCGGCGCCGCTACCGTGATGCGCGAGTTGGCCTCGCCGGTGCAGATCAATGCCGAGCGCCTGGTGGATACCTGCGGCACCGGTGGCGATGGCATGAACGTGTTCAACGTCTCCACCGCTGCTGCCTTCGTGGTTGCCGCGGCCGGCGGCCGGGTGGCCAAGCATGGCAATCGTGCGGTGTCCGGCAAGAGCGGCAGTGCCGACCTGCTGGAGGCGGCCGGGGTTTATCTCAACCTCAAGCCGGAGCAGGTAGCGCGCTGTGTGGAGAGTGTCGGTGTGGGCTTCATGTTCGCCCCGGCCCATCACGGCGCCATGAAGCACGCCATCGGCCCGCGTCGTGAGCTGGGCCTGCGCACCGTATTCAACATGCTCGGCCCGATGACCAACCCGGCG
Source organism: Pseudomonas sp. GOM6 (assembly GCF_029537485.1). Taxonomy (GTDB): domain Bacteria; phylum Pseudomonadota; class Gammaproteobacteria; order Pseudomonadales; family Pseudomonadaceae; genus Aquipseudomonas. Next base: position 14,034 of record NZ_JARPUS010000006.1, on the reverse strand, counting down.
GGGGTCAAGCATCAGGTGATCGGCGTGTTCAGCCAGGCGCTGTGCCGGCCGATGGCTGAAGTGCTGCAACGCCTCGGTAGCCAGCATGTGCTGGTGGTGCACGCCAGCGACGGTCTGGACGAGGTCAGCTTGGCCGCGCCGACCTATGTCGCCGAACTGAAGGACGGCGTGATCAGCGAATACCGCATTCAGCCCGAGGACTTCGGCATCAAGAGCCAGAGCCTGATCGGCCTGACCGTCGAGGATGCGGCCGGTTCGCTGGCGCTGATCCGCGACGCGCTGGGCAAGCGCAAGACCGAGAACGGTCAGAAGGCGGCCGACATGATCGTGCTCAATGCCGGCGCCGCGCTGTACGCCGCCGACCTGGCGACTAGTCTCAAGGAAGGCATGCAGCTGGCGCAGGACGCCCTGCACACCGGCCTGGCCTGGGAGAAGCTGGACGAGCTGGTTTCCTTTACCGCTGTATTTCGCGTGGAGAACGAAGGGTGAGTATCCCAACCGTGCTGGAGAAGATCATCGCCCGCAAGTTCGAGGAAGTGGCCGAGCGCAGTGCGCGGGTCAGCCTGGCCGAGCTTGAAGTGCAGGCACGTGCGGCCGATGCCCCGCGCGGTTTCGCCCGCGCCCTGCAGACCCGTGCTGCCAACAAGCAGGCGGCGGTGATCGCCGAGATCAAGAAGGCCTCGCCGAGCAAGGGCGTGTTGCGTGAGCACTTCGTGCCGGCCGAGATCGCCAAGAGCTACGAGGATGGCGGCGCTGCCTGCCTGTCGGTACTGACCGATATCGACTTCTTCCAGGGCGCCGACGAGTACCTGCAGCAGGCGCGTGCCGCTTGTGCGCTGCCGGTGATCCGCAAGGACTTTATGGTCGATCCCTATCAGATCGTCGAAGCCCGTGCCCTCGGCGCCGACTGCGTGCTGCTGATCGTTTCCGCACTGGACGATGCACGCATGGTCGAGCTGGCCGATGTGGCCAAGGAGCAGGGTCTGGACGTGCTGGTGGAAGTGCACGACGGCGACGAGCTGGAGCGTGCGCTCAAGCACCTGGATACCCCGCTGGTGGGCATCAACAACCGTAACCTGCATACCTTCGAGGTCAGCCTGGAAACCACCCTCGACCTGCTGCCGCGCATTCCGCGTGATCGCCTGGTGATCACCGAGAGCGGCATTCTCACCCGTGCTGACGTGGAGCTGATGGAGATCAGTGAGGTTTACGCCTTCCTGGTCGGCGAAGCCTTCATGCGTGCCGAGGATCCGGGGGCCGAGCTCAAGCGGCTGTTCTTCCAGAGCGCCAGTCGAGTGGTGCTGGGCGCTGATCCGGACTGATCTGGTCAGCTCTGCAGAAATAAAAACGCCGCTCAATCAGCGGCGTTTTTTATGGTGTGAGTGGCTCAGCGCGTGCCGTAGACCACCATGGTCTTGCCTTTGACATGCACCAGACCCTGTTCCTCGAGGGACTTGAGCACGCGACCGACCATTTCGCGGGAGCAGCCAACGATGCGGCCGATTTCCTGGCGGGTGATCTTGATCTGCATGCCGTCCGGGTGGGTCATGGCGTCCGGTTGCTTGCACAGGTCCAGCAGGGTACGGGCCACGCGGCCGGTCACGTCGAGGAAGGCCAGGTCACCTACCTTGCGTGTGGTGTTGCGCAGGCGGTCGGCCATCTGGCTGCCCAGGGCGTAGAGAATTTCCGGGTCCTGCTGGGTCAGTTCGCGGAACTTGGCATAGCTCAGTTCCGCCACTTCGCATTCGGTCTTGGCGCGAACCCAGGCGCTGCGCTCTTTCTCGGTGCCCTCGCGCTCGAACAGGCCCATTTCGCCGAAGAAATCCCCAGAGTTGAGGTAGGCGATGATCATCTCGCGGCCATCATCATCCTCGATCAGGATGGTGACGGAGCCTTTGATGATGAAGAACAGGGTTTCGCAGCGATCCCCTGCATAGATGATGGTGCTTTTCGCCGTATAACGGCGGCGGTGACAGTGCGCGAGCAGCTTGTCGAGATTCTTTATCTTTGGTGTAAGGGTAATAGCGACCATGCCCGAGTCCCGAAAAAGTGAGTAAGCCTCTGTCCAGCAGGCGTATTTCTTATTAGTTATCCGAACAAGTGTGCCAGTAAACCGCCGCCAGCTTAACAGACGTGGTGCAGTGGGTAACGCCAAAATGCGACGTGGCTAACACTAGGGGTGGCCCACTGCCCACGAAACGGCTGCTCGGGGCTGGTTTTGACGCTGTGCTAAGCTAGCGCGCATTTTTTCGGGTAGTGGAGTCTGGCGATGAAAGCGCGCATTCAGTGGGCCGGTGAGGCCATGTTCCTTGGCGAGTCCGGCAGCGGCCATGTCGTGGTCATGGACGGTCCGCCCGAGGCCGGTGGCCGCAATCTGGGCGTGCGGCCGATGGAAATGGTGTTGTTGGGCCTCGGCGGCTGCAGCAACTTCGACGTGGTCAGCATCCTCAAGAAGTCGCGCCAGCCGGTGGAAAGCTGCGAAGCCTTCCTCGAGGCCGAGCGTGCCGACGAGGATCCCAAAGTGTTCACCAAGATTCACCTGCACTTCGTGGTCAAGGGCCGCGGGCTGAAGGAGGCACAGGTCAAGCGTGCGGTGGAGCTGTCGGCAGAGAAGTACTGCTCGGCCTCGATCATGCTCGGCCGCGCCGGTGTGGAGATCACCCACGACTACGAAATCGTCGAACTTGGCTGAGTTCGGCTGATATGAAAAAGGCGCCCTTGGGCGCCTTTTTCTTTGCTTCAGATCCGGTAGGTGCTCTTGGTCATCACCTTGGACAGCAGGCTCATGCCGAATTTGACCGGGGCGGGGAAGCGCAGGCCGCCCGCCTCCAGGGCACTGGTGGAATGTTGCTGCTCGTCCTCGCGCATCTGTTCGAGGATGGCGCGGGTCTTGGCGTCATCCGCCGGAATTTGCTCCAGGTGCTCGTCGAGGTGTTTGACCACCTGATCCTCGGTAGCGGCGACGAAGCCCAGGCTGACCTTGTCGCTGATCAGTCCAGCCATGGCACCGACGCCGAAGGACAGGCCATAGAACAGCGGGTTGAGCACACTTGGGCTGCTGCCGAGCTCGCGAATGCGCTGTTCGCACCAGGCCAGATGGTCGATCTCCTCGTCGGCGGCATGCTCCATGGCTTGGCGTACCTGAGGCAGTCTGGCAGTCAGCGCCTGGCCCTGGTAAAGCGCCTGGGCGCAGACCTCGCCGGTGTGGTTGATACGCATCAGGCCGGCGACATGACGGGCCTCCTCGTCACTCAGTTGCCCCTCGTTCTGCACGATGGCTGGCGAGGGTCTGGCCGGTGCGCCGCTGAAGGGCAGCAGGGTGCGCATGGCGGCATCGGCCTGCATCAGCAGGCGGTCGACGGGGGAAAACTGGCGTTGGTCGCTCATGGGCTTCTCCATGCAGGGCATGCCGTGCAGTTTACCTGAAGGTTCGGCCAGAATTTTGACCGGCGACAACAGGTCGCTGTTCCTCTCGCGAATGTCCGTGTTTGCCAGCCCGCGGGCTGTTCATGGGCTTCCTGGCCATCCTTGGGTATTCTGCGAAGCCAGACAGGGTCAGCGACACAAGGAGCGCGTGTGAAGAACGATATCCACGATCTGGGGCTGGTGCTCGACTCGCGGGTCAAGCTGGTGGTGATCGAGTCCTGGGATGAGCCGCGGGTGCTGGAGACCCTGACCTCGCTGGCGATCAAGCGTGGCCTGGGTATTTATACCTGGGCGGTGACCGAAGGGCTGCAGCGTCTGGCCTTTGGCGGTGAGCCGAATGGTGAACTGGACAGCCGCGAGCCCGAGCAGGCGCTGCGCCTGATCAAGGCCGATCCGGTGCCTAACCTGTATGTCATGTGCGATCTGCACCCCTTCCTTGCCGATAATCCCAAGCTGGTGCGCCTGCTCAAGGAAATTGCTATGAGCGAAGCGGCGCACAGGCCGACCCTGGTGCTGGTGTCCCATGCCTTCAAGCTGCCGGCCGAGGTACAGCGCTATGCCGCGCGCTTCAGTCTGGCGCTGCCAACGGAAGAAGAGCTGCTGGCCATCGTCCGCGAGGAGGCCACGCGCTGGAGCGAGCGCAATCGCGGCGCGCGGGTGCGTACCGACAACCGTACGCTGCAGCAGGTGGTGAAGAACCTGCGTGGCGCCAGTCATGCCGAGGCCCGGGCGCTGGCACGCAATGTCATCTGCGATGACGGCGCCATTACCCAGGAAGACCTGCCGGAGCTGAACAAGGCCAAGTTCCAGTTGCTCGACCTGGGAGGAGTGCTCAGTTTCGAGTACGACACCGCGCGTTTCGCCGAGGTGGGCGGGCTGGCGAATCTCAAACGCTGGCTGGGCGAGCGCCAGGCGCTGTTTCTCAATGCCAAGGGGGCTGATGTCCCCCGTGGCATGCTGCTGGTCGGTGTGCAGGGCGGCGGCAAGAGCCTGGCCGCCAAGGCCGTGGCGGGGCTCTGGGGGTTGCCACTGCTGCGCCTGGATTTCGCCAGCCTGTACAACAAGTTCTTTGGCGAGACCGAGCGCAACCTGCGCGAGGCGCTCAAGCTCGCCGAGCAGATGGCGCCTTGCGTGTTGTGGATGGACGAGATCGAGAAGGGGCTGGCCACGGGCGACAACGACGACGGCGTCAGTCAGCGCGTGCTGGGGACCCTGCTGACCTGGATGGCCGAGCGCAAGGCACCGGTATTCATGGTCGCCACCGCCAACGCCATTCACCGCCTGCCGCCGGAGTTGGTGCGCAAGGGGCGCTTCGATGAACTGTTCTTCGTCGACCTGCCGGATGCGCAGGTGCGTGCGGACATCTTCGCCATCCACCTGCGCCGGCGCGAGCTGGAGCCTGAGGCTTTCGATCTGGCCGAACTGGCGGGTATCAGTGACGGTTTCTCCGGCGCGGAGATCGAGCAGGTGGTGGTCAGCGCACTCTACGCCGCGCAGGCGCGACAACAGACGGTCGATCAGGCCTTGCTGCTGAGCTGCATCCAGGGCACCGCGCCATTGTCGGTGGTGATGGCCGAGGATCTGGCCGCTCTGCGTGCCTGGGCAGCTGGGCGCACGGTCAGCGCTGGCTGATCAGGCGTGCTCGTCGCCCGCGCGGGGCAGCAGTGGGCGCACCATACGCATAGCAATGCGTCTGGCCAGGGCCCGCGGGGTCAGGCGCAGCAATTGCGGCAGCAGGCGCTGGCGCCATTCGGGAATGATGATGGCGCGGTTCTTCTCCAGTCCGCGTACGGCCTGCAGGGCAATCTGCTCCGGGCTGGCCAGCAGTTCGCGCCGTGCCAAACCCTCGCTGCGCAGGTGCGCACGACGGAAGAAGGCGGTGGCCACAGGGCCGGGGCAAAGCACCGAAACCTTTACCCCGTAAGGCGCCAGCTCACTGCGCAGCGCCTCTGAGAAATGCAGCACATAGGCCTTGCTGGCGAAGTAGTTGCTCATCAGCGGCCCCGCCTGGAAAGCGGCCAGGGACGCGACATTGAGAATCTGCCCGGCGCCGCGCCGCTGCATATGCCCGCCAATAGCGTGGCACAGGCGGCACAGTGCCAGGACATTCAGCTCGATCAGTTCCTGCTCACGGCTCCAATCCTGTTCGACGAACAGGCCGGCGCTGCCGATACCGGCATTGTTCACCAGCAGGTCGATCTGTCTTTCGCTGTCCTCCAGTTCCTGGAGCAGCCCACTGACCTGCAGGGGCTCGCTGAGGTCGCAGACACGGAACAGGGCCTCAACGCCGAAGCGCTGACTCAGTTCGCAGGCGATGCTTTCCAGGGCATCGCGCTGGCGGGCAACCAGCAGCAGGTTACGCCCGCGCCGGGCCAGCGCTTCGGCCAGGGCCAGACCGAGACCGCTAGAGGCGCCGGTGATCAGGGCGTAACCGCTCACCGGTTTACTCCTCGGCCTGCGGCATCTGGAACTGCTGAGCGTCCTGTGCGCGCTGCACGTATTCCTGGTAGGCCGGAATGGCCACGGCAGCGAGGATGCCCACGGTCGCGATGATCGACAGCAGCAGGCCGCCCCAGGCCATGGCGATCACACCGCGGCTGTTGGGCGGCGGCGGTGGGCCGTAGCGGTTGGCATCCGAAGTGCCGGGTACCACCAGCATCAGCAGGGAGAAGACGAAGCCTACCAGCGGCACCAGGTTAATCAGCCAGAGCCAGCCGGACCAGCCGATGTCGTGCAGGCGCTGCACGCCGATCATCACCGCTACCACGATCGAACCGAGCACCACGGGAATCATCAGCAGTCCGCCAACCATGGGCACAACGGCCATGATGCCGGCGGCAATGGCATAGGCGAGCATGAACAGCAGCATCATGCCCATCGACCAGCCCAGGTAGCGCAGTCGGCCGATCCGTCCACGTACGCTGAAGATGTTCAGCGGGCCGTGCTCCGGCAAGGCTTCGCCTACCTCTGCCTTGGGCGTGCTGTAAGGCGATGCCGGCGCGCTCGCGGGTGCCTGTGCTTCGGCTGTGGGGGCACTGGTGGCCAGCTGAGCCTGACGAGCCAGGTACTTCTCGATGACGATGCCGCAGGCCGAGCACTCGCTTGACTGTGGCTGGGTGTGGCCGCATTTGGGGCAGTTCATGCTGGTTGCGGCGGCGCTGTGCAGGGCCGTCTGGTCATGCTCGGCGGTAGCGCCCAGGCTGAGCTGTGGCCCCTCGCTCTCCTTGCGTACCCGGGCACCGGCTCGTTGCAGCGCCGCCAGGTACTTGTCGGCTTCGGCTTCGGCGAGGTCGCGTTTGAGCGCCACGGGGGAGCCGCTGAACAGCGCGTCGATACGGCTCTGCTCGCTCTTGAACAGGCGGGCGAGGTTTTCCTTGACCGTCTCCAGAGCCATGTCCGGCATGAGCTGGCCGTCGAAAATGATCTTGTAGCGGGCCTCTGTCATCTGTGCTTCCTTGTCGTTGTTGTTGGCATTCTTCGGGGGATGTGCGGCTCAGGATAATTGCACGGCTCGCTCGCGGGCGGCCCGGTATTCGGCATCCAGGCGGGCGATCAGCTCGGCCGTGCTGGGCAGGTCGTCGATGCCGCCGACGCCCTGGCCGGCAGACCAGACGGTTTTCCAGGCCTTGGCTTCGTCATTGATCGGCTTGAGCTTTTCGCCGTAGTTGATGTCACCCTTGTCCTGCAGGCGCTGCAGATCGTAGCCGGCGCGCTCCAGACTCTGGCGCATGAAGCTGGCCGGTACGCCGGAAACCGCCGGTGTATGCACGATATCGGCGGCGCGGGCGCCAAGGATCATCTGCTTGTAATCGCTGTCCGCGCTGCTTTCGCGGGTGGCGATGAAGCGCGTGCCCATGTAGGCGAGGTCGGCGCCCAGTAATTGGGCGGCCAGTACCTCATGGCCGTGGTTGAGGCAGCCGGATAGCAGCAGGGTCTTGTCGAAGAACTGGCGGATCTCGGCGACCAGGGCGAAAGGGCTCCAGGTGCCGGCATGCCCGCCGGCGCCGGCGGCCACGGCGATCAGGCCGTCCACGCCTGCTTCGGCAGCCTTTTCGGCGTGTCGGCGTGTGGTGACGTCGTGAAAGACCAGGCCGCCATAGCTGTGTACCGCGTCGACCACTTCCTTGACCGCGCCCAGGCTGGTAATCACCACGGGCACTTTGTGCTCCACACAGATGGCCAGGTCGGCCTGCAGCCGTGGGTTGCTGCCATGCACGATCAGGTTGACGGCATAGGGCGCGGCGTCCGCAGCCAGGCCGGTCTCGATCTCCTCCAGCCAGGCCTTGAAACCGCTGCTCTCGCGCTGGTTCAGGGCCGGGAAGCTGCCCATCACGCCGTTATTGCAGCAGGCCAGCACCAGTTGCGGGCCGGATACCAGAAACATCGGCGCCGCGACGATCGGCAGGCGCAGACGATTGTCGAGTAGGGCGGGCAGGGACATGGGATTTCCTCTCGTCGTCAGAAGGGTTTGACCACCACCAGGATCACGATGGCCAGCAGGAACAGCACCGGCACCTCGTTGAACCAGCGATAGAACACGTGGCTGCGCGCGTTCTCGCCGCGAGCGAAACGTTTCAGCTGGGCGCCGCAGACATGGTGATAGCCGACCAGCACGGCTACCAGGGTCAACTTGGCGTGCAGCCAGCCCATCTGCAGCCAGCCCGGATTGAGATAGAGCAGCCAGCCACCAAGCAGCAGAGTAGCGATCATCGAAGGGTTCATGATGCCGCGGTACAGCTTGCGTTCCATCACCGTGAAGCGCTCTTGGCTGGGCTGGTCCTCGGCCATCGCGTGATAGACGAACAGACGCGGCAGATAGAACAGGCCGGCGAACCAGCAGACGATGGCAATGATGTGCAGGGCCTTGACCCACAGATAGAGCATTAGGGCTTTCCTCTAACGATTCACTCGCGATAGTAGAGAAAGCCGTGCCCGTGCGTCACCTGCGCTGTTGGCTTATCATCGCGCCTTTCTCAACTGCGCAGCGAGGGGCGGGCAATGGTCAAGGTCGGAATCGTCGGTGGTACGGGCTACACCGGAGTGGAACTGCTACGCCTGCTGGCGCAGCATCCGCAAGCCGAGGTGACTGTTATCACCTCGCGCTCCGAAGCCGGGGTCAAGGTTGCCGACATGTACCCCAACCTGCGCGGGCACTACGACAACCTGGCTTTCAGCGTGCCCGATGTGGCGACTCTGGGCGCCTGTGACGTGGTGTTCTTCGCCACTCCGCACGGTGTGGCCCATGCCCTGGCCGGCGAACTGCTGGCGGCGGGCACCAAGGTCATCGACCTGTCCGCCGACTTCCGCCTGCAGGATGCCGAGGAGTGGGCCAAGTGGTATGGCCAGCCCCATGGCGCTCCCGAGCTGCTGCCCGAGGCCGTATATGGCTTGCCGGAGGTCAATCGTGACGCCATCAAGTCGGCACGCCTGATCGCCGTACCGGGTTGCTACCCGACAGCGACTCAGCTGGGCCTGATCCCGCTGCTGGAGGCCGGTCTGGCCGAACCGAGCCAACTGATTGCCAACTGCGCCTCCGGTGTCAGCGGTGCAGGTCGCGGCGCCAAGGTCGGCTCGCTGCTGTGCGAGGCCAGCGAGAGCATGATGGCCTACTCGGTCAAGGGGCATCGTCATTTGCCCGAAATCACCCAGGGGCTGCGTCGCGCGGCTGGCGGGCCGGTAGGCCTGACCTTTGTGCCGCACCTGGCACCGATGATCCGTGGTATCCATGCGACCCTGTACGCCACCGTCGCCGACCGCGGCGTGGACCTGCAGGCGCTGTTCGAGAAGCGCTACGCCAATGAGCCTTTTGTTGATGTGATGCCGGCTGGTAGCCATCCGGAAACCCGCAGCGTGCGAGGCGCCAACGTCTGCCGCATCGCTGTGCACCGGCCCCAGGGCGGCGAACTGGTGGTGGTGCTGTCGGCCATCGACAATCTGGTCAAGGGCGCGTCCGGCCAGGCGGTACAGAACATGAACATCCTCTTTGGCTTGGACGAGCGCCTGGGCCTGTCCCACGCTGCGCTGCTGCCTTGATCCTCCGTGCGTCCTAGCATTTGAATTCGCCGCGGACGCACCATCCAGCTAGCAGATTATGCGTATCTGCTGGTGCGCAATAATTGACCAGTTTACTCGGATAAGCGGATAATCCGCTTCCGCGTGGTACGTAACATGGCGCCTGGCGCCGGGAGAGCAGCAAGATGAGCGTCGAAACCTTCACTCCAACCCCCCTGATTTTCACCCAGGGTGCGGCGAACAAGGTGAAGAACCTGGTCGATGAAGAAGGCAACCCGCGCCTGAAGCTGCGGGTGTTCGTCACCGGTGGCGGCTGTTCCGGTTTCCAATACGGCTTCACTTTCGATGAAGACGTGGCTGACGACGACACCATCGTCGAGCGTGAGGGCGTCAGCCTGGTTGTCGACCCCATGAGCTTTCAGTACCTGGCCGGTGCAGAGGTCGATTATCAGGAAGGCCTGGAAGGTTCTCGCTTCGTGATCAACAACCCCAATGCCACCACGACCTGCGGCTGTGGTTCGTCGTTCTCGATCTAAGCGGATCGAATAAGAAAAAGCCGCGCATCTGCGCGGCTTTTTCGTTTCTGTGTTCAGGCCGGGTAGATGGCGCCGAGGATTCGCAGCCCCCTGGCGCCACTGACGCTGGGGCGGTTGGCTGGAATGCGCTCCAGGCAACAATGAGCCAGCCAGGCAAAGGCCATCGCTTCGACCCAGTCCGGCGGTACGCCGCGGCTTTCGGTGCTATCCACCCGGCAGCCGGGAAGTAGTTGCTGCAGGCGCAGCATCAGTGCCGAGTTGTGCGCACCGCCGCCACAGACCAGCAGTTCTTGGGTGTCGGGCTGCGCCTGTAGCAGGGACTCGGTGATGCTGCATGCCGTTAGCTCCAGCAGGGTGCGCTGAACATCGGCAGGTTGCAGGACGGGCAGGGCAGCCAGATGGCGCTCCAGCCACGGCAGATTGAACAATTCGCGGCCAGTGCTCTTCGGGCCTTTTCCAGCAAAGAACGGATCGCTCAACAGTCGGCTCAACAGCCCTTCGTGCAGTGTGCCGCTGGCGGCCCAGGCACCGTCGCGGTCGAAGCTCTGGCCCTGGTGCTGGGCAATCCAGGCATCCATCAGTGCATTGCCTGGCCCGCAATCGAAGCCTCGAACAGGCTGGCCGGGGTTGATCAGGCTCAGATTGCTGAAACCGCCGATATTGAGAACGGCACAAGGCTTTTGAGTGGCACCGAACAGCGACTCATGGAAAGCAGGTACCAGGGGCGCGCCTTGCCCGCCCGCGGCCATGTCCCGGCGGCGGAAGTCGGCAATTACGTCAATGCCGGTCAGTTCAGCCAACAGGGCTGGGTTGCCGATTTGCACGGTGAAAGCGCGTGCGGGCTCGTGGCGAATGGTCTGGCCGTGGCTGCCGATGGCACGGATATCGCTCGGTCCAAGGCCGTGACTGTGCAATAGCTCATTGATGCCTTGGGCCGCCAGCGTTGCCCAGCGCTGTTCGGCGATTGCGGCGCGGGCAATTTCGTCCTGACCGGGCGCACAGAGGCTCAGCAATTCGCTGCGCAGCTCTGCGGGCATGGGGAGGTAATGGTGGGCGAGCAGCGAGATGTTCTCGTCCTGCTCGATCAGAGCAATGTCCAGCCCATCGAGGCTGGTGCCGGACATCACTCCCATATAGCGCGGCATATCAGGGTTGCTTGTTGGCGGCCAGCAGGGTGGCCTTCTCTTGATCCATGCGCGCCATCAATGGCTTGCTCAGCTGCAGGAAGCGCTGCTTCTCGCTGCTTGGGATCGGGTCGGCCATCGGCAGTTTCTGGCTGAGCGGGTCGACATGGCGCCCGTTGACCTGGAACTCATAGTGCAGGTGCGGCCCGGTGGACAGGCCGGTAGTGCCGATGTAGCCAATGATCTGGCCTTGCTTGACGCTGACGCCTGTGCGGATGCCTTTGGCGAAGCCTTGCATGTGACCGTAAAGCGTCTTGTAGCTGCTGCCATGCTGGATGATGACGGCATTCCCGTAGCCACCGCGACGACCAGCCAGGATGACCTTGCCATCGCCCGCTGCCTTGATTGGAGTGCCGCGCGGCGCGGCGTAGTCCACGCCCTTGTGTGCGCGGATCTTGTTCAGGATCGGATGCTTGCGGCCCATGGAGAAGCGCGAACTGATACGCGCAAAATCCACAGGGGTGCGGATAAACGCCTTGCGCATGCTCATGCCGTCAGCGTTGTAGTAGCTGCTTACGCCCTGCTTATTGGTATAGCGCACGGCGGTATAGGTCTTGCCGCGGTTGGTGAAGCGGGCAGAAAGAATATTGCCGCTACCTACGCGCTTGCCATCGACGACCTTCTCTTCGTAGATCAGCTCGAATTCGTCGCCGCCTCGGATGTCTTGAGCGAAGTCGATGTCGTAGCCGAACACGTTGGCCAGATCCATCGTCAAGCTGTGCGAAAGGCCAGCACGTTTGGCAGAAAGGAACAGCGAGCTATCGATGACACCATGGGCGTAGGCAGTACGCACATCGGGCTTGACCAGCTCGCGCTTGAAGGCGAAACCGTTTTCTGAGCGGTTGAGGCTGATGCTCTCCAGATCATTGAGCTTACTGCTCAGCCTCTCCAGTCGGCCGTCGGTGGTCAGCTTGAAGTCCAGCACCTGGCCAGCGCGCAGGCGGCCAAAGCGTTTTGCATCTTTGCTGCTATTCAATGCCTCATGCAGGGCATTGGCATCCAGCCCCACCTGAGCAAAAACAGTCGACAACGTATCGCCGCTGGCGACGGTGACGCTTTTCTGCAACGGGTCGGTAGATTGATTCAGAGATGCTTCGTTTTTCTTATTGTCCGCGTCTGGTTCGGCGCTGTTCTTGTTGTCTGCAAGGCTGGTGTCGGCGAATGGCGATGCCTTTTGCGCCACCTCTGGCTGGCCAGGTCGGAGTTCATCCTTTTCCTGCAGGATCTGCTCGGCCCCGTTGTCCAGCTCCAGGCTCAGGTAGGTCTTCTTCGCTTCGACTTCGCGTGATGGGAACACCAGCAAGGCCAGGCTCAGCAGCGCCGCAATGCCGCTTGCCGCCAGTAAATGGCTCCGCGGATAGGACGTGGCTTTGGGTACAGAATGCGTCATGGCTCAGGGTGTTTCTTGGAAGAGTGCATTAACTGTCTAAAATATAATCAAATTTCTCTATAGGCAACCCTTGAGTCGGGTTAATGGCTGGGTGGTTGGGGCTGTGCTGGAGCTTGTAATTGGTCAGTGATCTTGTATGGTTGGCTCCCTTTTGTTTCGAGTGGCATGAGTCCTGTCATGAAGTCGGTTGAAGAGCAGCTGGCGCTGATCAAGCGTGGCGCCGAAGAAGTTCTGGTTGAGTCTGAGCTGGTTGAGAAGCTCAAGCGTGGCGAGCCGCTGCGCATCAAGGCGGGCTTCGATCCGACTGCGCCGGATCTGCACCTGGGGCACACCGTGCTTATTAATAAGTTGCGTCAGTTCCAGGAGCTCGGCCATCAGGTGATTTTCCTGATTGGTGACTTCACCGGCATGATTGGCGACCCCAGCGGTAAGAGCGCTACGCGCCCGCCGCTCACTCGTGAGCAGGTGCTCGACAACGCCGAAACCTACAAGACCCAGGTATTCAAGATTCTTGATCCGGCCAAGACCGAGGTCGCTTTCAACTCGACCTGGATGGACAAGCTGACGCCGGCCGACTTCATTCGCTTATCTTCGCAGTACACCGTGGCGCGCATGCTGGAGCGTGATGACTTCCAGAAGCGTTACGAGGGCAATCAGCCGATCGCCATCCATGAGTTCCTTTACCCGCTGGTGCAGGGCTATGACTCGGTAGCTCTACGAGCTGACGTCGAACTCGGTGGTACGGACCAGAAATTCAACCTGTTGATGGGGCGTGAGCTGCAGCGCTCGTACGGCCAGCCGTCCCAGTGCATCGTCACCATGCCCTTGCTTGAAGGGCTGGATGGCGTGAAGAAGATGTCCAAGTCTCTGGGCAACTATATAGGTATCCAGGAAGCTCCGGGCGTCATGTACAACAAGCTGGTCTCCATGCCGGACTCGTTGATGTGGCGTTACTTTGAATTGCTCAGCTTCCGTTCCATGGAAGAGATTGAGCAGTTCAAGGTAGATGTTGAAAAGGGCGCTAATCCGCGCGATATCAAGATCAAGCTGGCCGAGGAAATCGTGGCGCGTTTCCACGGTGAGGAGGCAGCAGCGACAGCGCACCGCTCTGCTGGTAATCGTTTGAAAGATGGCGAGCTGCCCGATGATCTGCCAGAGGTTGAATTGCTTGCCGCTGAGGATATGCCGGTTTCCGCGGTTCTTAATAAGGCTGGTTTGGTGAAGAATGCTGCGGCGGCTCGCGACCTGCTGAGTGCTGGTGGCGTCAAGGTCGATGGTGAATCGGTGGATCGCAGCTTCATGTTCAAGCTGGGCTCCAGTCATGTGTGCCAGGCTGGCAAGAAGGCTTTTGCTCGTATCTCGATCAAGGCGGAGTGAAAACTTTGCAAAAAGCCATTGACGGGTAAGTTCGAAGGCCTATAATGCGCGCCTCTTACGGCGCAGCCTGATCTGAAAACTCCTTGTTAATCAGTGAGTTAGGTGAGTG
>NZ_JARPUS010000005.1 GCF_029537485.1 Pseudomonas sp. GOM6 | reverse complement strand
CCCGTGGGTTGCGGCCGGACGGCCAGTAGGTGCTGCGTCTGCAGCTAGCTTTCCAGCCTCGACATCGAGGCAGGCAAGAAATCGCATCATCTACAAATGCCGCGTCAAACTCAAGCTCTGCCGGGCTAGCGGCACAAGCCTGGGAGCCCTTGCATAACCGGTAAAGCCCTGAAGATGGATGCTCGCACCAGGAGCATTGCCATGAAACTCAGCTACCCCAGACCACCAACCAGCATCGCACGGGAAATCGCCGCGCCACTCATCAAGAAGCGCTTCGTTGTGACCACAAAGGACACCAATGCCCTGCTTGCTGAGCTGAGGGCGCGAGGGCTTTCACATGAACATGCCTACTGCGGTGAAAGCTCTATGCATGCCGTGTCCGTTTTGACGGTTCTAGCCGATGAGAACCTTGCAAACGCCCAACAGCAGGCGATCGAGAAACGCATTGCCAAGATTCAAGCCGCGCTTGAGGACTCGATATCAAAGAGCATCTCCCGCTTCAACCCCGCACGACTTGGCGGGCGGGGCGCTGCCGGCCGACAGAGAGACCAGGCAAGAAGCGGTGAGCGCAGAGACATCATGCGCGTAGAGCTCTACCGCCTGCAGGCCGAGCTGAATCGGCGCCAGCAAGAGACCATGCCATCGCAGACAAACACACCCTAAGCAGATAAAAAAACCCGCCTTACGGCGGGTTAGGGGATCAAACCAAAGAAACGAGTATCTCTGAAGGTTCCGTGTCCAGATTGGACATCAAGAAACGGTAGCCCTTCAGCCCATCCTCGGCAAACCCGAGGTAACGAATCCGGTCGGCCAGGTCCATATACCGCCAGGTAGTACCCAAGGCATCGGCGAAGAAACTCATGGCATCGTTGAGCGCCCAATAGGCACAACGAATGACGGAGCCACTCCGCTCAGGCATGGTGCTATTGCGCAGCTTGAGCTGAAATCCCGGGTAGTCATTCAGTTCAAGAAGGCTTTTCAGGCGTTGAGTGTCAGCTGCTTCCATGTGGGTTGCGGCAATACGCTCAAGGAACTCTGTCGAGGCATTTTTGAACTCGGACTCTAGCGAGGCCAGCTGCTCAGCATTATGAGTCTTCAAGCGCTCGATATCGCCCTCATGATCAATAAGGCCATGACGTGTTTGTGTAGACATAGGGTTCTCCAGTTTGTCGACGGGAGCCCCAGCCCCAAAGGGGACTAGAAGCCCCCAAGGGTTGTTAAGTGCTTGGATACAAGCTTTTTTCCAGCGACTGGCACCAGCCGCCGAGGAAATCCGTTGATAGCTGCTCACGATCCATGCCTCCGGCTAGAGGCGGGAAAGTAACTTCTGCGCCATAGCGACCAGGTCGCTTCGAGACCACGGAGTGGCCAAAGCTACAGCCATGAAGCTGGCTCCAGCAGCGGCTCCACCCCCCGCGCCGGTACGAATACTGAGGGTGCCAAGAGCATCGCCATTATTTATCAGCAGCTCAGTGGCCGACACATGCAGCACCTCCCACGAGGTGATCGGGGCCTGGCCCGCTGCGTGGAGCATGACCCTCTGCCCTACCTGTGCCCGCTTGAGGGCACCAGGCTGGATGTCAAACAGGTCATAGCGAGGTAAGCCACTGGCGAGGAGGCTCCAGTGTTCATAGTCCCAACCAGGCAGATCGAAGTCACTTTCCCCCAAGACGACGCACTCGACCTGGGCTGCGAGGTCCACGCAATGCCCGCTCGGACTGAAATGGGCAACCATGTCATCGCACAGCCGGTGCGCAACGTATCCAGATCCAACCTCCTCGCGGACGATCCAGAACTTGCCTCCGGCCACAAAGTATTGACCCAAGGTCAGGCTCAGGATGGCCTGCTCGCCGGCATTGAAATGCACCTGGTTGGTACCGGGGCGCCCATTGGCATGGAAGAAGTCGAGGCTGGTGGTAATGCCAAGCTCACGGAAGACCATGTAGCTCGACACCGCACTCGAACGCTCAGTCGGGAGGAACCGAAGACCATCGTCTATGGCCTCCACAATGAATGGACTGCCATCGAACAGACCTACACCTGACAGGTCGAGCTCAACCTCAGGCCAGCCACCTTCCCCTTTAAGCACGATTGCGCGGTAACCCGCCGGGAGTACTTCGATCACTTCGAGCCAAGCCACGTGATCAGCGTGCGAATTACAGGCGGCAAAGAGTCGATCCTTCACCCGCAAGCGATGCAAAGCCGGCATGTTAGGACCGAACTCAACGACCCCCATTGCAGGTGAGCGAAGAGTCGATTCGAAGAGCACATCCTCAACCACCGAGAGCTTTAGCCCCGAATTGTTGCCTGTGAGGCCAGCGCTAGCCGCGTTAGGCGATTTCAGCATGCTGTTCATCAGAGGATCCCTGGATTTGTGATAGATCCAGATTACCCACCGCACAGCGCAGAACACCCCCTATTAGGCCCCTTTAGGGGGACAGCCCAACTGGTGGCGCAAGGGTTGCAGTTCGAGGAACCCATGTTTCCCTGTTCTGAAACCGGGGAACTCTTGATGAACAGCGCGAAGCCCAACCTCATTGCATTTCAACCAGCCAGGGACCCCAAAGGGCCTGATGGACAGGGCCGGAATCGCCTCTCGATCAATACTGTCGACCCGACCGACCGCTGCAAGCTCAGGCCGACCACCCGTCAGGCCGCCCTCGATCTTGGTCGGGGAATGGCCGCGTTCGGCTGCATTACCACCTTTGCCCCATGCGAGGGCTCGAAATGCGCTGGCTGCGCTCATAACCGTGAGCGCGACCCGTGGGTGTCGTCGTGGGTGCTGAGCGAAGACAAGCAACGAGGTGGCGTGTGGCTTATGGGTAGCCGAAAGCCCGATGCCCAGGGGCACTTTTACAGCGACTGGCATGAGCTCTCACAGCATGTGGAGTTACCACACCTAACAAGAGTGATGGACCCCCACTGGGGCGCAATCTACATCGAGACCGGGGTTGCGAGCGAACTGGCTTGCCAGGGCAGAAACCCACTACCTCACTGAGAGCTTCCGCTTTGGCCCAGCCGCGGCTCATGTGGCAAACATCATTCTGGCGCTCACGGATCGCTGAAGCAGTCAGCGTAGCTAGCCGGTGGCCTCAGCCTGCAGGCGCTCAGCGGGGTATTGGCGCAGAAAGGCGGCGCTCTCACCTGCGGGCACCGTCAGCCAATCCTGGATAGCGCCAGAAGCGAGCATGACAACCATCCGTTTCTCATCCTCAGGCCGGTGGTAGTGCCTCATCAGATCGTGCTGGTCGGCATTTATCGTCAGCATCGTGTACGAGTTCACCTGAAGTCCTTCCGCGTCCGACCATGACTCCCATAAGCCGGCAATCAGGATGAGGCCGCCATCACGGCGAGTAATCCTGGTCGGGGTGGACTTGCCCGATCGCCAGTCAGGCTCATAGATCGCCTCTGCAGGGATGATGCAGTGCCTGGCCTGCCGCCATGCGGCCCGGAAAGAGGGTTTCTCGGCTGCAGTTTCGCTTCTGCAGTTGTAGGTGCGCCTCGCCAGCTTTACATCCTTCGCCCAGTGCGGCAGCAGGCCGAATGTGCCAGTGGAGACAGACAGTCCACCAGAGTCGCCACCTGACGTGAGGTAGTAGCCCCGATGGCCTGGCCAGAGGTCAGTTTGGACCGGACCGTCCGGCCGTATACCGAACGCGTGATGAATACGGTCGGCAGTTGGACCCTCGTAATGACTGCACATTGCGAAGCCCTCGATGGGGTCATGGGGCCAAAAAAAATGGCACCCGGTGAGGGTGCCATTCTAGGGTCAATCAACCGCGATCGCCTCATGACGAAGGGGTTGCCAGGACTCAACCTTGGCATTGGGAACAACTACCAGGGTATCGAGGCCCAGATGATTTTCTTCAGCGACCACCTCAAGAGCGTAGGCCTTCATCCACGCATCCAGTTCCAACCTGGTCCGGAAGGCAGTGAAAGCGCCGCCATTGAGCTGGACGGTGAACATGTAACCAACGCCCTGGGGGGCGATATGGCACAGCACTGTTAAAAGCTTGCGCTTCAGGTAGGCGTTTTTGAGAATCCGCCCCATGTAGTCATCGCTAGGGCGGTTGCCGCAGCGAGTTACACAAAATCCGCCGCGGTACACATCACCCCATGCGTATTCTTCAGGGAACCAGAACTCACGTTCGGTACTGAGCGCCTGCTTCTTGTCAGCCAGAAGACGCTCAACGGTCACCTCCTCCGACTTCCAGTAAAGCGCTGGACCTTCCCCCTTGTACTCCCACAAAGGGACTTCCAGGACGAACTCCTCGCCATTACCAGCGCCAGCCATCCCATTTTTCCAACGCCAAAAATTGACCTTAGTGGTCAACCCGGTGGGATGGAGATCAGGGACATTGAAGAGGCCAGGGCCGCCACCGCAACTGACATACATATCAGTGCGAAACGCCCGGTAGTTAAACGTCAGATCGTTGTTACCACCGCGAAAACTGCCGCCGATAACGCCGATGTCACCCGGCACCGCGCCGGCGTAGTCGCCGGTGAGGATTACTGCATCACCTGCACGAGGCAGGGCGTTCTGTTTGGCATTCATGTGGAACTCCAGGCTTGCTGGAGCACACCACCCCAAAGGGGCAGCGTGCCCCAAGAGGGTGGGTTAGGTTAAAGCTCGATCTTCTTGAAATCGTTTACTTCGCAAGATTCGAGCTTGCGTAGTTCCTTATGGATGTCCTTTTCGGTCGGGTTAACCATCCAGATTGACACCTGGTAGTCATCACCACCGCTGGCGGGATGGATCCATGCATCAATGCGGTGAGTGAAGCCCTGCTTTTTCAGTCGAGCATCCTTTCGCTTCAGCTTTTGCTCCTCCTTTGCTTGCTCAGCTTCACACTCAGCTCGAAGCTGCTTGAGGAAACAGCGCTCACAGACTCCGCCCCGGTTCGACAAGCAGGTCGACGGATCGAAAGCAGGTTGAGAACACTTTTTACATGGACAAACCTTGAGCTCCTGAATCAAGGCCATCGCGTGGCTCTCTTCAGCATCATCAAAGAGGATCGCTTTATTGGTAACCATCGTCCAATCACCACTTTCAAGCTCAACACGGAACTGAAGGCCGTAGCCTGGATACATCCAGCTACATGGCGATATCTCAGCCTTGAATGGAGCGGGCTGCATACCCTCAGGGCCAGTCAGTTCGCCAGTTAGGACGGTGTTCTTTTCGAGTTTCATAGGGGTATCTCCGTGTTTTAGACGGCCCCCTAGCCCCAGCGGGATAGGGGCCCGCGAGGGTGGTTTTACGAGGAAATCCTCTTTTACAGCAGTGTGGACGTTGCGCGTGTGAAATCTGTACAGCCGGCCATGAAAAGCTGCCGACGTATCAGGTCTTCGTTTGGCTCAACCATCCAAATCGCAATCTGGACCTCACCCCGCTTGGGGGCTTGCTTCCAGGCCTCGATCCGATGGGTGTATCCAGAAGACTTGTACAAAGCATTCAGCTCTGACACCTCCTCCGAGGACACAGCTTTTTCGCCACGACTTGTTGAAGCAATGACGAACGGCGCAGTAGCGAATGAGCCTATACGGCAGGAGTTTCTGAAGCTCATAGAGGTGCTCCGGGAGTAGGAAGGTTGAAGTTAATCACCAACGACAATGCCATGGTTGAGCGATGGCCAGCCTTTGCTGGTGAGGATGCCTATAACCTCCAAGGCGCCCCCTTGAGCGTTAGTCCAGCGGACGCAGTAAGAGCGATCGGCTGGCCGTTCATCTG
Source organism: Pseudomonas sp. GOM6 (assembly GCF_029537485.1). Classification (GTDB taxonomy): domain Bacteria; phylum Pseudomonadota; class Gammaproteobacteria; order Pseudomonadales; family Pseudomonadaceae; genus Aquipseudomonas. The sequence goes on along the minus strand of NZ_JARPUS010000005.1, from coordinate 247,063 downwards.
CATCCATCGTGTAGACATTGATAGACCAACCGGCCACCGCAGACAGAAACCCAGCGTCCTCCATAGCGCTGCTTGCGTAAGCAATTAGACGCTTCGCCAAACCAGGGCTAATGCTCTGATCGGTTTCACTGAGGAACTTCGGCAGGGATCGACCACCCATGTCAAAGCGGGACGGCCCGAGTTGAAGCACGGTAGTGGTGAAAGGTTGTGAGGTAGACATTGTGCGACTCCAGAATGGAGGGAAATCGCACGCCCCGACCGGGACGTTTGAAGTCCCGAAGGGTTTAAGAAGTGCTGCTGAGCAGCTAAGAGAGCAACCGAGGTTGCCATCAATCAACAGGCGGCATGCCTGTTGAGAGATTCAAAGTGCGTGAGCACATGGTTTGAACAAGTCTAATGCCCAGGAGCAGTGGTGTTCAAGGCTCTTGCATCTCTCCAGACCAGGTCAAGATGAAGTCAGTGAATCGGGACTGAGACCATGACCGACCGAATGAAAAACCTTGCTGACCAAGTCCGTGCCTCTCATGACGCCAAGGCGCTTTCCGCCTACATGGCTAGCGAGTTTCAGCCGGCCAATGACATCGAAGCGAGCCTTACCTGCGAGCCAGAGCGCTACATCACGGAGTTTCCCTCCGATCTGGATCAGCGCATCAAAGCGCTCAAGGTCCGCCTTGAAGGCGAGGAAGAGCGGTACCGAAAGGACTTTGCCCGGTACTCCAAGATCATGACCGAAGGCCTGTCTGCCCTTACCGACCTGGAGATTGCCTACAACGGCAATTGTGATCCGGTGATGGCTGTCCGCTCGCCACTGCTGATCCTTGGCAGCCACATAGCCTTCGGCAAGACGATGATCCCATTCCTGCGAGAACAGCTGGCCACCTGCCTTAAAGCGCGTTCTGCCGCCGGCGAACAACTGGCGATGTTCTGAATCGACCACACGATCAAAGATTTTGGGCGGGGCTAGCTCCGCAAGGACACCACGTGAATTTCAACCTCCTCGATACAGACCGGAACTATCTGCACATGAGCGATGGATTCTACTTCGACCCCCAGCCATGGCTGGCTAGCGAAAATCCTTTCGTACGGCGAATGTCGATGAACCTGCAGCTGGGCACAAAGCTCACCGGCTTCAGCACAGCGGCCCTCAACGACCTGCTGAGCACGGCAATGACCCAACGGGATGAGGCGATTACCCTCGATATCCAGCGAGGTGAAACCGGTGACTTCGAGGTTGAAGTGATTGGCGTTTTCGACTTCTACATTGCACCGGCAGAGTCCGACACTGCAGCCAACCTGGCCATGGCCCTGGCAAAGACTGGCGAGAGTCGACCGCAATTCATCGTCACAGTCGCCCCGGACGCACGGTTCTGGATCCACAGTGAGCAGGCACTGGCCTCAGGCATAGAGGACTGGGCCAGCATCTGGCAGGCCGAACGAGGGGTATAGCGAGCAGGAAAAAAGCCGGCATGAGCCGGCTTTATTCATTCTGACCGATCAAGGTGGGTAAGCCTCACCCGACTGGACGAAGGATCGAAGACGCAGGAAAAGGACATTCTCGTGAGGTCCCCATTGTCATCCTCGAACCTGACTGCATCGCCAATCAGCTGTAGGCTGCCTTTCCCCTGGTCATGCCACCTGGTGAGGACTTTCCCAAAGCCCTCATCATCCCAGACAGCCCCGTTCTTAGCCGCAGCCTCAACCACGTGACGGCAGCCAGCCTCTCCCTTTGCCCCATAACGCCCGACCCAGCAGGCTAGATCGCCTCGACAGATAGCGGCCTCACCTTCTGTCATTACCGCGGGTTTCGGGGCACGCAGCCCAAGCCAAGCGGTCGCCACTACCAGGAACAGCGCAATCCACCAGCGGTAGGTGACCAGCTGACTCTTCAAGCGATCGACGGAAGCCTTCGCATCGACATTGGCCGTATCGATAGCACGACCAAGGCTCGATGCCTCCGGCCCTTGCGCCTTTTGCTTTCGTTTTCGCACGTCACACCCCAGTTGCAGCCAGATCAGCCATGACAATTTCGCATCTTCGGGCCAGGGTGGGGCGGCAATTCGGGCACCCGGAAGGGGCCAGACCTACCCGCTCCGCTCTCCCACCTGCTTCGATTCCACGCGCAGTACGAAATAGATGAGACAGGCTTTAGCTCAGGTGAGAGAACGAAATAGATGAGAATTGAACGAATATTCTGAGACAAGGAAACCCATGGAGCGGGCAAAAAAATGCCCCGTAGAACGGGGCTAAGATCTGAAGCACACCACCACTGGTGTTCCTGGACGGGGAAAGCCCCGATTGTCTATTTACTCTGCCGCAGGGTCCTGACCCTCGGTCTCGGCCTGCACTTGAGAAGCCGCCTTCTTCTGGGATGCCGCCTCTTTGTCGGCAATAGTCTTCAGCAGGTCCTTGATCAACGCCTGGGTTTCAGCGCCGAGCTGGGAGAATGCAGGGTCGCTGCTCACAGCCTTAGCTGCATCGTAGAGGGGCTCTGCCTGGCGCTTGACGTGTTTGGCCAGGCTGGCGCCCGGCAGGAAGGAGGCAGTCACACTCTTCTTGCCAGCAGCCTTCGATGCCACGAGGCCGGCCTTGAGCATTTCGACCGCTTTCGGACCATATTTGCGCATCGTCTCGACTGCAGTGTTCAAGGCAACTTCGCCAGCCTGGATCATCGCCACGATGCTGAGGGGGGCGCTAATTGCCTCCAGCAGGAGGCCCACGTACTCGGGTGTAATCCCGGTTTTCTCGGCAATCTCAGCCTCTGACATCCCATAGTTGAACAGGCGCTTACAGGCGATTGCCTTCTCATAAGGGGTCAGGTCTTTGCCGGAGTTGCTGCGGATCAGTCCTACTGTCAGATCCTTGATGTCCATGCCCTTCGATGGAAGGGTCACGCAGGAAATTTGCTTGATTTCTGCGCCTTCGGAGATGGCCAGCTTAACGGCAGCTATACGGCAATGGCCGTCCGTGATGTATGCGCCCAGCTCTCCATTGCGATCCAGGATGGCAACCTCGATCGGCTTCGACATCTTGTAGCCGCCAACCTTCATCGAATCCGCAAGCTGACGAATGTGGGCTTTCAGGCCTTCATCGTCGATTCGGACATTAAGCCCTGGAAGGATCTGCAGCGTCTCCAAATCCTTGGCTTCAATCTTCCAGAGGTCGGCAGAAGGCGTTTTGCCCATGAACTTCTTGATTCCGCCGAAGAACAGGTCCTCAGAAAAATCGTCGGAAGGGATCGCTTCAGTTGTCAGGGTGAGTTCAGCTGCTTGGATGGTCATCGTCGTTTTTCCTTGTGGTGGTGTCGGGGCTTTGCCCTCTGATGACTTTCATCCTAACCACCTCCTGAAATCTGCAACCCCCTGTACTGGCGCACCCTGCAGGCCATCAAGCACACTGCCGATTGGCAATATCCAACTAATTACAGGGTCGCCGCACTGCAGACTGGCAATACACCCCAAAAATCATGGGCGCTGGCAATAATGAGTAAATCTCTACCTCATAAATAGGTCTCAACCTTCCAGAGGCATCCCAGATCTACCTCAAAAATAGGTTCCAGCCCTTCTGACCAGGTTTCACTACCTCAAAGGTAGGCAGAAGTCCCTTTTTGAGGCGACAGATGCATCAGCGCCAGCTTTCGTCAAGGCATCAAAGGGCCACTTTCACGGAAAATCCACATGATTTTTCTATTATCGAGAGCAGTTGATGTAGCGACAATGATGCTTCATGCCTTTGAGGTAAATGTCGCCTATACATGAGGTAGAGAGACCTAGCTTTGAAGTAGCTCCACCTATTTTTGAGGTAGGCCTCACAGGGCCTGGCCCAGTATCTGGGCGTAACTGGCTGCATGGTGATAGACGAACGTGTCACATTGCCATGCTAGAAAAAGCCATATACAGCGCGCCGAAAACGTACAATTTGGCTTTAAAGTAGTCAGCCAGGACTCCAAAAGGCCCCGATAGGCCATGGCCGTCTAATCCAAACTTTGCTGGAAAACGAATGCAGTCAAACCGAGTCCCCTCCCTAAACTCGATCGCGACCTCAATGCGATCAACTGAAGCTCCCCCCATATTTCAAAGGGACAGGGAGCGCGTGAGCCTTGAGCACAACTGCTTTTGCGTCAGCCTCCTTTTCAATGGGAGACCCGGCAAGGAAAAGCATGTAACCCTGGTCCATGGTCGCTGCATGAACGACATCATCGACCAGGGTGCAACCATCAAACTCGCCCCATGGCACTACACCAAAGACAACCCCTTCCCTCAGCTGCACATCTTTGAAGTGCATGGCCGGGATCTCTCTGGCTGGTGGGCTGAAATAGAGCCCAACGTAATGGCTTTCCTTCCCTTCGCAGGCAGAACCGGACTAGATGCGAACGATGTCGCCTGCCTCATCGCTGAGTCGCAGTTTCCGTCAAAGGCACTGGTCATCTGGTGCGAAGATCGACTGAAGGAAAGTAACTTCTGCAGCGACGATGTCATTGCATCATTGCCGAGCGATCTTCTTGACTGCGTTGGCCCTTCCTTCGCTTGCGGGAAGAGAAAACTCTCAATCGCAAACGACCGCGGCCTAGACTCCCGCCCCCTCTTCTCCGTCTACGAGATCGACAGGGATCTGGTTCGCAGCGTGGCTTAATCTCCCTCCGGCCTTAAGACCAAATCTCTACCTGAACTCGGCTTGCACCTTCCCAAGCTCGTGTGACGATTGCTGGGTCTACCTAAAGAGGCCAGCTATGCCAATCCGCCAAATCGAGATTCACCACATCCACAAGCTGCCGGACGGCAGCCCTTCAGTCCTCACTGCAGCAGCTGCCCCACTTCCACTCTCAGAACCGGTCGAGAACCTGCTGGCTGACCTCAACGAGGCCTACAACGCCAAGCAGGGGAAAGCCTGGGGCCTGTTCCATGAAAGCTCCGGCGCCTATCCGCTGAGTGGCTGGCTAAAGGACTACTTGGACGGTGGTTCTGATTTCTCCACTTTCAGCCGCAGTGCGGCAGAACACCTGCAGCGACTGATGGAAGAGTCCAACATGGCCACCGGTGGCCATGTTCTGATTGCTCACTACGTACAGGGCATGACCGACTACCTGGCCATCGCGCTTCTGCATCACAACCAGGGCATCGCAGTTACTGAAGCACTGAACGTGGCGCCGGCCCTGCATCTGGATCTGAGCCAGCTTCACCTGGCCGCCCGGATCAACTTGTCGGAATGGCAGAACAACGCCAAATCCAAGCAGTACATCTCGTTCATCAAGGGCAAGGGCGGTCGCAAGGTGACCGACTACTTCCGAGACTTCATCGGCTGCCAGGAGGGTGTCGATGCTCCTAGCGAGACCCGCACGCTGCTGAAAGCCTTCAGCGACTTTGTGGAGAGCGAGGACTTGCCGGAGGATGCCGCACGGGAGAAGACCGATACCCTGGTCGACTATGCGACAAGCCAAGCTAAGATCGGCCAACCAATCACCCTGGAAGAGCTCTCAGGCCTGATTGACGAGGACCGACCGAAAGCCTTCTACGACCACATCCGCAACAAGGACTACGGCATGGCGCCGGAATTCCCAGCGGACAAAAAGACCCTGAACCACTTCCGCCGCTTTACCGGCCGTGCCGAAGGCCTGTCGATCAGCTTCGACTCTCACCTGCTGGGTAGCGCCATCGAGTTCGATGAGGATCGGAACACCCTCACGATCCGAAACGTGCCGACACAGCTGAAAGACCAGCTCAAGCGGGCGAAATAAAGCCAAACCCACAGCAGGGGCCTAACTCAGGCCCCATATTCGTTGCGCCGAGAGACGATGTGATCAAACGAGAGGGCTCTTTGATGTCTAACCCCATTGCACGTACTCCCTGGCTTGTCCGTGGCCTAGAAATCACTGGCTGCTGCCTTGGCATCACTGGAGCTATGGTGCTGAGCCTGAAGGTGACTGGCTTTGAGTACAGCTGGCTCCTGCTCACCCTCAGCTCCGTAGCGACTTCAGCGTTTGCCTTTTACATCAGGGCATGGGGGCTGATGACCCAGCAACTATTCTTCACCTGCTGCAACTCAGTGGGGGCCTGGACCTGGCTCATCCTGCCCGCACTCCAGAGCGGGAATGTCTCCATACCAGGGCTTTCTTGATGATGCCGGCGCTCAGCCGATCGCTGTGGGCGATAGCTTCACCTGGTGGGGAACAAGGCTTCTAGATTGTGAGCGCTCTGGCGCCAGCAAGAATCTGCTCTCGAATTTCTGACTGGGTGTGTTCGCGATCAATCCCATCCGCTCCGCGCTGTATGAACCCGTGCGGTAGCAGTGCAATCACCTTCCGGACGCCACATGCATACGCCGCAACCAAGCCGGCGAGGTCTGCTCCGGTTTGACAGCCGGATCGAACGGTCACCAGGGGCCAGTGCTCATGCACCAGCGCCAGCACCTGGTACACCCACTGATTGAGGCTGGACTGGGTCCAGTTAGCCTGCAGGGTGTAGATCCCATTGCCCGCAACATTCAAGACACGTGCATCGTGGTACCTGAGGGCCTTGTACAGTAGGCGGGCCGCCTCAACCGGTGGCTGCCCAAGCGGCACAGCAACGAACTTTGCGCCCGCCATCTTTTTGGTCAGGCGCTCGCCGGCCGTTGAGTAGTCCTGCGCGAAAGCAACAGTCAGATCCGCCCCCAAAGCGTTTTCAGCAGTGCGGGGGGAATAGCTCGGCAACTTGTGCTGCAGGACCTGCAGGATGGGTTCGGGATGATTGGTCATGCTTTCCATTCTGCCATTGCCGCAAGAAGTGCAACCGGTCGGCCGAGCCGCAAGGCGGGCCAAACCTCGCGCACAACGGTCCGTCGCCAGCCGATCATAGCCATGAACCTCGATCGTGGAGATCAGCATGGAACATCAGGCTATCGAACTGGGCGCCCCTGGTGGTGTGCTGTCTGGCTATGCGTGTGAAGCGGGAGATCAGGAGCTCCTGGACTACCTGGACGAGCTCGGCTCAGACGGAGAAGCTATCGTTGGGCTCCTGAACAAGCAGTGCCCGATTGTGGCGGTCATACAGCGGATCTTTGTAGATGAGCCGATGCGCCGGCGCGGCCTCGGCAGCCGGCTGATGACTCACTTCTTTGAGAAGGCTGAAAACCTTGGCGCCGCAGCGATCATCATCAATGCGCCCGACTCAGATCACGGGAGTGAAGGGGTTGAACTGGCCGCCTGGCTTGAATCCTACGGGTTCGCCCCCGCTAGCCGCGTGAATGACGGCGCGATCTACATTTTCCCTGCAGCGGTCGCATCTGCGGTGGAAGACGAGGTGTAGTTGACGCAATGCGTTGCCAGCGGCTTCGTGGGAAGTAGTTTCGCATGGGCTTTACGATCCCAATAAAATGAAAAAGCCCGGCCGAAGCCGGGCTTAATCTATTAGTCATCACAAACAGGGATCGTTTCAGCGCCAACCAGATAGAAGACCTTTCTACCCTCGTGCTCTGCAGGCCGATCACTACAGTGGCCGAGCTCGATACAGCCGAAGGGCTCAACGCGATTCATACCCGGACTGTAATCAGGCAGGCTGCCCGCCCGCTTCAGGTGCTCCAGTGCATCCACCGCAGCGCTGCGGTGCTCAGCATCGAAGAGCGTGACGTAGAAGTGGCCGCTGCGATAACCACGCCACTGGATACCCACCAAAGCAGTTGCTGTGTTCATTGGGGATACCTCAGCAGTTCGTGAGAATCAGGATGAAATGGTTGCCGCCGAAAGGGTTTGTACCGGTGACTGATCTGAGTTTCTCAACCAACACATCCCAGTAGGGCATGTCGCTATCCGAGCCTTCCCCCGTCATAGACGGATCCACAAAGACAGCCACATCAGCCCAGTCATCCTCGGCTATCGGGCCCTTCTTATCGTGCCAGGTCATCACAGAGCTGCTATTCACGTACTCCACGAAAGCAGGATCCTGAAAAAGCTCAGGCACAGAAAGCTTGATACCGCGAACAGAAGTAACTTCTGCAGCTGCAATAGCGTTCGAGACTTGTTGATTCATGAGGGACACTCCTTAAGCAAGGAGGCAGTCCTGCCCAGACGGGCAAGGATTGCCCGAGAGGGTTTGAGAGTGCTGCTGAGCAGCTAAGGAACACCGATTGCGTGCGCATGCAGGCAACGGAGAACCTTCATCTTATCCAGGATGAGTCCGATTTCAAAGCGCTGCAGTTCGTCCCCTTCCAAGGGGGCTAACTCACACCATTCTCGAATTGCCGGCGTTCATCATGTGCCCATAGTTGAATGGAGCTAATGATGAGCCACGCCCTCCCCGTTTCCTCGTACACCCCTACCCGCATCAGCCGATATGATGATCTGAAAGGCGAAGGTTCGTTCTGGGATATGTGCCGCTCCGATGATGCAGACCAGACGATGGTCGGCCCGCTGAGCATGTCCTTTGCGCTGCCAGCAGAAATGCACGACCGCACCACCAGCACCGCCGTCTGGACCAAGTGGTACGGCGGACTGCGTATCGCCCGTGAAGCTGGCAAGCTGGCCGGCCGTATGCAGTCGAAGCAGGAAATCGAGCAGGCGGGCAACCTGCGCGACATGGACCCGCTCGATCGTCTGACCCACCGCCTGGACCTGGACCTGGCTCTGCTGGCTTGCGACCCGACTGGAGAATTCCGTCACCATGCGGCAGACCGCATGCCAATGACCAAAATCAACCAGGTCATGTTCGACATTCTGGGCGCAGACACCTGCAACCAGATCTACATGACCGTGACCTACAGCCGTCGAGAAGAGCTCGCCGAGGCCGTTGAGCGCTATTTCCCGGCCATGAAAGCATTGCACGACCAAGGCCTGATGCTTCGCAGCGCCAGCCAGCACTTGATCGCTATCGGTTTACTGGTCAAGAAGCTCGATGACCCTCACCTCATCCCAGTCGACATGCTGGTGGTCAAGCTGGTGATCAGCTGCTTGATGCGCACCCTGCCGGGCCGACTGGCCATGGTCGTAGCAGTCACCACTCCTGCGATTGGCGACATCTTCGAGCAGCCATGCATGTTCTATGGGGTGACCTCCGACAGCTTGAAGTCGCCGGCCGACCTCTGGGGTAAAGTCCCTGATACCGCTGTGAGAACGACCGCACACGGCCTCATCGAGTATTCGATGCCCCTCTACTTCAACGCCTACCTGGATGACGAAAGCTACTTCGACAACCTCATCCGCCGCATCGATTCAACTTCCCATGCAATCGCCAAAGGGCAGGATGTTGGTGACCAGATCAACAGCATCTATCAGGACTTCCTGGGCGAGTATGCGTTCGCCGACTGTTCCCAGCTGGCGCAGCTGCTCAGCGAGGGCGCTGCGTTCTTCGAGGTGACGGCTCCAGCTGTCCCGCAGGACATGATCCGCCCAGGCCTGAACATGAACATCCCCAACCAGCAAAAGGCGGTGCTCGATGCCCTCTTTGACTTGGTGGTTGCTAGCTTCAGCCAGAGCGGCACCAGCTGCGACATGGAGGTTCTGCGCGAGTTTCAAGCAATGGTCGAGGCCACCGGTGCCAAGGTGAAGAAGCTGTCCAAAGACGCCACCCCGAAGGACGTGGCCAAAATTCAGCGAGCTGGCAAAGAGGCTATGCAGAACCTCGAAAAGGGCAAGGATTGGTTTGCTTCAGTAACTGAAGGCTATTCGGCCCTGATCAAGAGCTGGGCAGATTTCAACACCTCGATCGAGCACCTAAGGGCGTAACCCCATAATGCAGAAGGCGCCCTCAGCAGAGTGGCGCCTTTTTCATGCCTACCGAAGAAGGTCAAAGCTTGATGACTTCCTCAGGCGAAAGTGCCTGGTACCGACCTGTATCGTCCCCTTCGACCTTAACAATCGAGGATCGCCGCCTCCAAAGCTCAATTTGACGGGCAGCTTTGTTGTAAGTCCACAGCGTCACCTTCATCAATTGCTCGATCGTGAAGGCCTCACCGGCTCTGAGGGTGAAGAGCGCCTGCTCCTCGGTCATCTCGTTTTTCTCTTGCATCACCAATCCTTATTGCTTCCCCAGGTACCGCTGAACTGCACGACGCCCTGCCCTTGCCCGACTGACCCAGGTATGGCCGCAAGTCCTGCAGAGGCACCGTGCACCTGGCGTTTCTCCACCTTGATCAATCCCAACCACCTCGACATTGAGCCACCGGGGCGCTGTCTGATGCTTGTAGAGCTTCAGGCACTTGGAACAGTACAGCGACTTGATCGGCATCTCAGGCGAGCGCCAGGACGTTTGCAGGCATAGTCTTCAGCAGCGATTGGCCACCAAGGTTCTTGCCATAGTTCAGTCGGACGAACACGCCTTTTGGGGTATCCCAGAATCGAACAACCGTCGCCTTACTGCCAGGCAGGCTGTCCGCATAGAACGTTCTGGTTTGGACCTGCAGGCGCGGTTTGAGGAGAGCCGGATCGAGCTCCGGCAAATTCAGCGGTGGGTACAGTGGGTTCATGACAGGTCTCCATATTTGCTTGAGCCCATTGTCTTCGAAGAGCCAGAAATGCAACTGGGCGCCATTGGCGCCCAGTAGAGATTTGAAAAGTCAGCGTGCATAGACCGAAGGGGGAGCACACCACGGGCACAGGATCCACCAGCCAAAGCCGTCACGTTTAGCGGGACTGGCCCAGGTCACGCCAGCGGCTTGCAGTTCGGCCTCGAAAGCATCTTTTGCCTTATACGAGGCCAGCTCACCGGTAACCTCGCGCCACATCCAGCCATCCGACAGGCTGGGGTCATCGCCATAGGTTTTGCTCGGCTGAGACGAAACACCTTCGCCGGCAGGCTTCTCATCGAGGGCAATGCTGATGATCTTGGTGATGTCATTTCGCGTCAGGTAACCCTTCTTGTAGATCCAGGCAACCTTCCCCTTGGCTTCAGAAGAAAGCGGAGGCCAAAGTTCAGCCGCCAAAGCATAACCGTTGGCTGAGGCCTCACTATTCATCACGAATTTGCTGGACGAAGGGGAAATCCACACATACGAGATCACGATGACCAGGATTATGTAAGCAAGCCCGGACGATCCACGACGTTTTGTTTCAGTGCTCGACACTCGATAATCCTTGGTGGAGTTGTCCATCAGCTCAGTACACCCTGGCGTCTTCTCGCGCCAGGAGAGCCAAAATCACAGTAGTCATACCTGCCACATACTCGCCTTTAGGGACCATGACTTCACTGATTTCAGTGGGGTTGTCGATCTCCAGCGCAAGCGTCTGCAGGTCGGACTGGTAGGGCATCAAGTCCCTTGCTTCGTTGACGAAGCGTTGTGCATAGGTCGCCATTGTACCTCCCTTCTTGCCTGAGCCGGGCACGCCGGCTGGACGCTGTACGAACGCCCTCATTTGCGCTGCCCGGCTCGACTCCAACCGCCAAACCTTGAAGACCCTCTACAGGTCGACCTAGTTCACCGACTGGGGCCATTGGTGACATGGATACCGGCCTGCCCAGGGCAGACCCATTTGTTGTTCCACGGATAAGGCTCGACACCCATGCACGCAGAACACCCCTATCTTCCCCCTGGAATCAAAACTGCAAGCCCGATGGATTGGTGGCCCAGGTTGCATATCTGAGCAGCCTGGGAAGATCTGGTCATGGCCCCACAGGACGCACCCCATGATCACCAATGCATCTGCCGCACAAATTGAACTGCTCGACCTTTCTGAACCTACCTTCCCAATCACCCCGGCCCTTGCGGCTAAGGGCAAGCCCAACAGTGTCAGTCTGACGCCTGAAGTCACGGCACTGCTCGACAGCAATTGCGTAGTGGCCATTGGCGTCAGCGGCGGCAAAGACTCTGACGCATGCGCCATCGCCGTCAGCCGCCACCTGGACGCTATTGGCCACACCGGGCCCAAGGTACTAATCCATGCTTGCCTCGGCGTCGTTGAGTGGCGCGAGAGTCTGGACGGCTGCCGGCGCCTTGCTGCTCATCTTGGGTGGGAGCTGCTGGTAGTCAGCAGAAAGGCTGGCGGGTTGATGGAGCGCTGGGAGTCGCGCTGGGAGAGCAATGTTCAGCGCTTCGAGGACCTGGCCTGCGTCAAGCTCATCCTGCCGTGGTCAACGCCGGCTCTCCGCTTCTGTACGAGCGAATTGAAGGGTGACTTAATCTCGGCCGAGTTGAAAAAACGATTCCCGGGCCAGGCAATTTTAAACGTCACTGGCGTGCGCCGTCAGGAGAGCACGGCCCGATCGAAGATGGCAGTCTCGGGGCCGGTGAAGAAACTCCAACGCAAGAACGCTGCAGGGGTGTTCTGGAACGCGATCATCGACTGGCCAGTGGAGGACGTGGTGTACGCGATTGTGCATGCAGGGCTTCCGCTGCATGAAGCCTACACCCGGTATGGCATGTCCAGGGTCAGTTGCACCTTCTGCATCATGTCGGCGATTGCAGACCTGCAGAACTCCACGACCTGCCCGGACAACCAGAGCATCTACATCCGCATGTGTCGTCTTGAGCTCAAGTCTGGCTTCGCCTTCCAGGGGAACCGCTGGCTGTGCGATGTCGCGCCTCACCTGCTGCCCGATGAACTTCGCGCCCAAATCCCGGCCGCAAAAGCCAAGGCTGCAAAGCGTGTCGAAATTGAGGCAACCATACCGGCCCACATGCTTTTCTCGAAAGGCTGGCCAGAGGCTGTTCCTTCCTGGAGCGAGGCCGTCCAGCTGGCAGAGGTACGCAGCAGCATCTCTGAGCTGATGGGCTTCCAGGCCCAATACACCACCCCGCAATCGATCATTGACCGCTACACCTACTTGATCGAGCAAAGGGCAATGGGGGTCGGTATTCAAAAGGCTACCCGGCGAGCCGCATAGGGTAGCGGGAGGGCCCTGCACGGGCCCTCCCTCAGGATTCAATCCTGTTCGTCCAGTCGATCCTGCCAGTCGTCAGGGCGTTCATCTTCCCCGCGAGATTGCCAATAGGCATCGTGTTCCGGGTTCAGCTGTTGTGAGCGGTTATCGTCGTCGTGTTTAGCCATGGTCAAATCCTCGTGTTGGTTGATCCCCCAGCGGGATCGAGGAAATGATCCAATAAGCCCCTCCAATCTCCCCGGTGTTGGCTGGGAAGAAAGTCACCTCTATGACTTAGTGGTGCGGCGAAGCTTCTCAAGCACCTCGACATAGGTCGCGTGGAGCTCGGGGCCATCAGGGTCGGGAGTAAGCGCCTCTACGGGGAGCCGCCCCATTGTTACTGCCAGGCGAACTTTCGGGTGCCGGTGCCCGACAGTGGCCAGCCAACCGGCACACGCGAACTCCTCACCAACCTTCGACTGGTGGCATGCAAAGCAGCTGCTGGCGAAGTCTGGCCCCATCCCCTTAGCGTCTGGCGAACACTCGGCCAGGCTTTCGGCAAGGGCAAGCTCGAAATGAGGAATGTCGTCAGCCTCTTGATCGACCCGCCAAGGGCAAGAGGGGCAAGGCTTCAAGATTCGAGGAAATGGGGTTGTACTCATGGCTAACCAGGGGTCATAACAGGCTGGGTTCTAAGGAAGCTGTCACGCTTTTTCGAGTTCTAACAGGCGACGGCGGGCCTTGGCGTACTTGGCGACCCTCCGAAGGTCGGCATCGCTGACAACAGGAAGACGGGTCAGATCCATATTGTCCTCTATGTCTGCGATTTTAACCTTCCTTGACGCCGGCTTTGATCCAGCCCTAGCGCAATAGGCCATATAGCTTTCACCGGGCAGCCTGGTCAGTAGCAACAGATCCTGCAGAAACGCCTGAGGGAAACCCTTGGTCGACAGGATTGAGAAGGCCATATCCACTGCCTGAGCACCCTGGGCCTCACCGGTACTTAAAATCCCTTCGATCAGAAACTCCGCCACATCGTGCATCACTGCCAGGGCCTGGGTGTGTGCATCAGGCATGCGGCTCATCACCCGCAACGGGTGGAGAATGTAAGCCTGGCCGGCGAGGTCGAAGCGCCCCTTGTAAGTCTGGACTGCCACCTCGATGGCAAGGTCTAAGTCAATCGAAGTGCTCAAGCAGCCTCCAGTAGGCATCAACTGCAGCCCTTGGGAAGCCGCGTGTCCTTGTCGTAAAGGATAAACATCGAGTCTGTACGTGGCTTGTAAAACTTCACGACGGTAGTGCCTTCGTAACAGGCGAGACGGTACCGACTGTCGAACTGCTGCATCGTCCCCGCTTCACTGCAGGTGAGAGCAAGTCCAGAGGCATCGAGCTTCGCAGCCTGTGGCAGGAAACCGCTCATCATGTATTGCACGCCATCTACGCAGGCCAGCTTAGGCCCCGCTTCACCGGTGAGCTTTACATAGGGCAGCGTGAGGACGGGCTCACGGGTGAAGCTCTTGTAGGTCGACACCCCTGCGACCGCAAGGAAGGATACAACCACCAGGGTCTTGATCCCCCGCCGCAGTGTGACTACCAGCGGATTATTCTGATTGATCAGGGCCATAGGGTCAGTCCTCCAACCTCCAGTCTTTAGGGCCTACTTTCTTGCGGCCATGGATGTAGTCCTCTGCTGCCATCAACAATGGCGCCCACTTCAGGTACTGCTCGCGGGTACGCGGGTCGGCAAAGAACTGTCTGTAATCGCCCGCCCGGTAGGCGGACACATTGAATAGCTCGCTGAACGGCACGGTCAAAGTCGATACGGTGCTTTGAGGAGCGAAGTCGAACCGATCGCGGGTGCGCTTTTTCCGCTCCCAGCTGAAGACAACCTTCTCGGCCCTCTTCATCACCTTCTTTGGTTTAGCCAGATACCCTGGGCCTGGGTCACCGTACGGCTTGAACGTGGTTACGGTAGGGCTGTCAGCGTGATGCCGCCAGCTACTAGCCCTGCGCCGGTTTTCGGCTTCGCCCTCGCGCAGCAGCCAGAGTCGCTCTTGCCCAACGAGTACGGAGTTCTCATTGATCTCGGCATTGCAGCGCAGCCGGTAGGCCTCGAAGCTCGGGGGTTCACCATGAGTCAGGCCCATGCCGTCGTAGATCAGCTCGATTGCTTCTGCAAAGCCCTCTTGAGTCCAGCTGCGGACACGCTTGTGCGGTAGCAGGCACTCGGAACGATCAAACAGCCCCTGGATGATTACGGCCACGCGGTTATAGGCTTTGATCTCAGCTTCTAGCTTGGCCATCGCCTCATCGAAATAGACGCTGGAATCATCGAATGGCTTCCAGTCATCCGGGGTGAAATGCCCCAGCTCGCTGGACCGTGGATAGTTGCCAGCCCACCAGGTTTCCTTCGGCGGCCTATCCTCTTTCCACTTCAAAAAGTCGGCATAGATTTCACAGAGTGCATCGTACTCCCGGCGAGTCATGACCTTGTCGACTCGGCGCCCCCAGGTCTTCATCATCATCGGCTCACTTGGGTCGAAGGATGAAAGCTCAGGGAAAATCAGCTCATCGAATTCCATTGCGGTGCTGATGCGGTAGAGCTGCTCTCCATTGCGAATGAACAGGAAGGTGTACTTGTCACCCTCGGCAAGGTGCATGTTCCGCAGGAGTCCCCGCAGAGTACCGTCACTTTCCCGGTCCTTCTTGTTGCGACGTACCCGCATGGCGACCACGCAGCGCGGGTACGGCAAAATCCGGTCCCGGTTCACAGGCCGAGCCAGCCATGCATCGAAGGACTGGATGTTAGTGATGTCCATGCCGCCGTCATCGTAGGCAAGCAGGGCCTCTTCATCACAGAACAGCATCCGTTGGAACACCCGGAGCTTCTCAGTCTCAACTGCCGGGCGACCAGAGGCGAACTGAACAATCTCTTCGGTCAAGCCTGCGTACAGTTCGATGCTGAAAAGACGGTCCTTGATCCCGTCGACCACATCTGTGTTCTCAGCGATCGTGGCGTCCAGGACAATCACTTCGGCCTTCATCCATGCCGTCAGGCGCTCTGTAGCCTTACGCAGGCTTTCCTTGAGCGCCGGGATCTTCTCGGCCTTCGCCTCGATCAAAGCCTGTTTGTAGCCTTCGATATCGACCTGGGTCGACAAGACAGCCAGAGCGTTGTCCCCCTGGGCTCTCTGATTCTGCAGGCGCTGCATAGGGCCAACACCAAGGCTCGCGTTCAACGCATTGAGCTCGCCCATAAGACGGTCAAGTTCGGCACGAGCATCAGCGACCTTGGAATCAAGCACGGCTTTGTAGTTGGGCTCGAACGTCAGGCATTGATCCACATCATCAACGTGGACACGAGTTGAGTGGTACCCGTTACCACTGCATGGGCCGCGAAGCTCAAAGAAGTTGCTTCCGACCTTCGTGATGCAGCCGAACCACTTTGCATACCCCTCCTCCTTCACCCAGTACCACTGGCCAAAAGCTGGTAGATCGAGCGAGGAAGTGATCCGCTCAACATTTGCGTGTTCGTCTTGGACGGTGAGGATCTGTGACATGGGAGCTCTCGTATCGGCACCAATGGGCTATGAGCTCGACTTTCTCACGGCCTGTAAAAATGCAAGCTGCAAGTGCAAGGCCGCGGGCCGTTTTGGCTTGCGCCCAGGCGGCCGGAGTCGCTAGCTCATTCCCTGGCCGGGAGTTTGGCTGTGCTGCTCATCAAATCGTGCTGCAAGAAGACTGGCGAGGAGCTCGGCGTCATTAGCAGCGTCCACTGGATCGCGCTCCAATGCCCCCTGAAGGGCAGACTTGAGCCAGGAGCTGGTTGCGGGAGAGACAAGAAGGGAGTCGATCGTTTGCTGGGCGGTCATGGGCATGCTCACATCAGGGTACCCTGGCACAGGATCGCCAGGGAGGGCATGCAAAATTCTCCCCCAGCCAGTTGGTGGGAGATAACGAGTTCGGGCCAATCAGGGGACCGAACTACCGCCGGCCTGCAAAGCTATCAGAACGATTTCTCAATGACTGTCTCGCGCTCACCCAGGGCAAGCGCCTGATACTCACGCAGCAGGCGGCAATACGCGGCTCCCATGGCAAGCACGCCAGCTGCGCAAATGGAGAGCCCGATCAAGGCGAAAGTCAGCATGCGGAAGCCCTCAACTCTGCACCCAATGCCACCAGGTCGGATACAGCTGCGCTTAGACCACTCCAGTCAGCAAGCGCCCCGCCGGCGATCCACTTCGGCGGCGAAACCTCAGTGGGGATAAGAGAGATCAGATAGCCTCGATCCACAGGACTTCTCGATCCAATGCGGATGGCCACCTCCATGCCGGACGACAGCAAGGCTTCGAGTGCGCTGGTGCTGCCCACTTCATCAGCCCGAAGGCTTCGCAGATGAACCTCGGTCACCGAATCAGCAGCATCGTTTGCACTTTCAGACAGGCAGACCAGGAAGCCGCGATTGCCATTCAGCACTGCGAAGACCTTGTATCCATAGTCATTGTCAGCAGTGCAAGCCTGGAGCCCTGAAAAGCCGTCACACATGGCTCCGCAGGCCAGCACCTGGTGGATGAAGGACAGTTCTCCAACCAACTCAGACATCACCGACACCATGTAGGCGTTAGCCACATCCTCCAGGTGCGCCGGATTGAATGCAGGCCCCGCCTGACCTGAGCGGGCAAGACACTCCCCAAGCACGGCAGGCCGCAGGCCATGAGGATCAGTATCACCCAGCTTTCGGCTCAGGGTGGATTCAACATCCTGTACAGCACCAGCAATCACGCGCTTACGCACTTCTGGGGTCAGGACGGGAGGAATAGTGGTCGGAACGATATACATGTCAGCTCCAAAGGTAAGTCTCATGCACTGAGCATCTCACCAACGTCAAAACTGCAACCCCCGTTCTTTATCGACAGGAACGAGGGTGATGGATGAGCCTTATTTCGCCAAATGGCTATGCCAGACCCCAAACGATGCTATTCAGTCGAAGACACCCTGAATTTCGTCCAGCGTGGGCAGCCTCGCTGGAACCAGTGCGAACTCGCAGTCAAGGGCCCCCAGAGCCCGGGCATAGGACGCCATGCCTACCGACAGGTCGCCCTTCTCAATGGCAATAATTTTCTGCCGGGTGACGCCCGCTAATGATGCCAGCTTGGCCTGGGTCAGCCCTCGATTGAGGCGGCGTTGCCGTATCTGCTCACCGAGCCGAGTGGCTATAAGCTCGTAATCCATGTTCCGAATACGTGACAAGTGATCTTGAATGTTACGTATAGCGAACCAGCCGCCCGACCACAAGCACAAAGAGGCCCTGAGGTTTGCCCCCTCAAACGGGGCCTATCTAAGGCCTGCAGCCACAAACTGGGCCCCAAAATATCCGCTCATCCATGGACTCATGCAGTTCATGCACTCCCCTGCTCATCTCATTCAGGAAGGAACTGCTGATGCGATTCCGGAAAACACCCTACGCACTTGCCCTGGCGCTGTTCTCGGGCTGTGCTTTGGCCACCCCTACGCTGCAGCTGTCGATTCAGTACCCCAGTGACGCCGGTGGTATGACTTCGCAGAAGTACCTTCTGAGCCCAGCTCAACCACTGCTCATCTCAACTGAAGAGTTCAAGACTGATCATTCCGGTCTAGCGCTGTCCTGCCACGTGCAAGAGGACGGGCAGAAGCCAGCCTGCAACCAGCCGATCGTGCTCGAAGGCGCGGTTCGTTTGGGCCTTACCGCGGTTGTGACCGTAACCGAAGGACCGCAAGGGCAGTTGCTGGTGCAGTTTGACGGCCACCACACCCAGTACGTTGAGGCGACTGCTGAGGTGCCGGCGCCAATGATCCTGGACACCCAGTTCACAGCGTTCCGGCCGGCCAAGCTGGGCGAGAAGTTCAGCATCACCAACCCCAAGCGCCCAGCTGAGTTCCGAACCGTTCTGCAGTTCGACGCAGCACCGCCAGTGCAGTGACATCGGCTACGTGCACCCTGCCCTCAGGAATGTGGGCAGGGTTTCAACAGCTAGGCAGACTTCATGGCAAGCAATGACTGCCTCAACACTTCCAGACCGGTAACTGAGTTATAGGCCTCATCGACTTCATCAGGGTCGAGCCCGATCTCGAAGGCCAACTGTCCGTCTGCGAAAAAGACCTGCGTACCGATCGGACAAGCCTCGTTGAACTCTTTGCCTCGGTAAAAAACTGCCGCCAGGGTCGGTTGACCAGGTTGCTCGAATAACGAGTAGCAGGGCACATTGACGATCTGCTCGGCTGTCATCGGTGGCTCCCCGCCACCGTGGCAAGGAACGAACACCTTGTCCTTGCCTTTCCAGAGGTAAAGGGAGAAGCACCCAGCGCTCCGCTGGCCTTCTGGGGCTCGCTGATTCCACCATTCACACAGCTCTATCACGCAAGGGTTGAGTTCGAAGAGGGCTTCAGGCCTGCAGCTGGCTGGCTGCAGCTGGGAGGCCAGTGCCATCAGCAGCTGGTAATCACCTGCCATAACCTGCCCGTCTCGGGCTACGTCCAGCGCCGGCCGCTCGGCACGCTTAGACTCGGAAACGCGGCACGGCAGATGGGTCGAGACCTTGGTTAAGGTCATCGGTATTTCAATGCCCATCTCTGGATCATTCCACAGCCCTTTGAGCCACTCATCTTCACGGTAGAGGATTACCATTGCCTGGCCGTGAACAGTCTTAGGAGACGTGGCAACCGCCTCCAGAATAGAAGGGGCATCGATGTCGGAATCCTTGTAGAGCCCCTCGACGAGGGTGTACTGCTCGGCAGCCCTTAGCCGCTCAATCAGAGCGCTCGCCTCCGCCGGCTCCGCGTATCCGTCAGCAATCCTGAACTCACTGTTCGAGACGTGAGGGTCACGCATCACGGCACCGGCAACAGAACCGTCAGCCCGCTCAACAGCAACGATCGTTGGGAAGTTGTGGTGGTCAGCACGAGCAGTGACCTCCCAGGGAAGCGGCCAACCATCGCGCAGATGGCGGTGATTGACGATCCCAATCTGATGCTCCGAGTACTCGGTACCGAGGATGAAGATCCGGATGTGCTCAACAACGTCGATAACGTCGGATGGCACACCTGCACGAACCCAAACCGGACTGTCATAGGCGAAGTGCACCAGGGCATCACAGGCGCCCGAATGATCCGGAAGGACCGCCACGAATCGGAACTGGTTTTCTGTGTACCCCTTGCCCGGATACTGAAATTTCTGCGCAAAGAGCAGGTCACGCAAGGCGTTGCAAAGGTTCTGGTCCACAAAGGCCCCCTACGCTTGATAGCTAGGGACCAATAGTGAGCCCAGAAACAAATCACAAATGGTCAGTTAGGGCCGTAAAAGGGTCAGGCCTCAATAAGGCCCTTCTCGAACTTCTGACGCAGGTCCTCGACCGCCAACTCGCCGACTTCCTTTGTCAGCTCTTCGGCGAGCAAGTCTGCGTAAGCAATTTCGTCATGAACCGACCCAGCTATCCAGGTCGCCTTGCATTCCTCAGCCAACTGCTTGATGCCGTCCAGGAATTTAGCCCGGTCTTGGTCGTTCTCTGGGAGCTCGAATACCTGCGTGGTTACCTTGTTGCTCATGATGCCTCTCTTTGCTGTCAGTACCGGGCGCTCTAATGCAGGAAGGGGTCCAGCAAAGCGCCGGGCGGTTGCGGGTGAATTTGAGCACTCATGAACCGACATGCAACCCAAACTGTGCATTGCATATCCCCAGGCCTGGGAGAAGCTACTGATTACCACGAAGCAGAGCGGCGCAAGGTCGATGACAGAGCTAATCCAACCCTACCCCACTGACCCCCGCATCGGGATCCTCATGCGCGAGGCAGTGCACGTCTACTACGCCTACCTAAGCGGACAAGGTAATCCCCCATTCGAAGGAACCCTCGCCGAGGTTGAGCGTGCCCTGGGCGTTGTACCTGCATCAGGGGCCACCCCACCCAAGGTGATTTCCAACCCAAAGCCCCGCAAGACAGTTGAACAGCTCAGTCGTCGATATCTGGTCAGCGTTGTACCTGAAATAGTGACCTACAGCTCCCAACACACGCACGGCGCGTGGTCCGAGCACCTGTATGCCGAAAGCAACAGCAAAGCAGTCTCTGAGATGCGGCGAAGAATCAGGGATGCGAATGGGCGCCATGACATCCGGTACAAGATAACCGCACGTCTCGACGAATGAACCTGAAGCGTCGGCGTCTCGCTCAAAAGAAAAGCCCGGCTCTTTCGAGACCGGGCTTTGACTTATCGGGGCAACATGAACGGTAGCAGACCAATGATCAGGCCGATCACCCCCAGCGCCCCGCCGAGTAGGCCAAGGCGCATCGACCAGCGTATGCCAAGATCGGGGTAGTTAAAGAACCACGACATGATCTCCAGCGTACTGGCCCTTCTTACCACGAGCTCAACGTCCCGATTGAATCGCACACCCAGGGTTGCGATAGCGTCGTAATCGAGAGAGACCTCGTGCTTCTTGATCGAAAGACCACCCGGATTGCCCATGGCATAGCGGATGACTTTCTCACCGTTGCCGGGATTCATGACTACAAGCGGCTCGCGGCGGAAGAAGCGACTTCTGTCTTTCCGCTTGGAGTCGATATGCAGGTTGTGCATACGGATGATGCTGTGTTGGAGCCCGGAATCCTCGTGGGGAAGCTCAACAATCCGGACAACGTCAATCCGCGCAGAGCGTCGAGCAAGTGGATTGCTCAGGGACTGTGCGAAAGAACTGATCGACTTAAGTGACATTTGGTGCCTCCAGGTGAAGCAGGCACCTCCACCCGGACGGGGGAAAGTGCCCGCACGGGTTATGCCTCCGCGAATGCGGGAGCGATTGGTATTAAAGCTGAGTAGACCCCAGGGAGGGATCAGAAGACGCAGCCAGGGATACTGGCGGGTCGTAAGAGTGCTGTAGGACAGCTAGGGATGGCACCAACAAAGGCACCAGCAGAACCCCTATGGTATGAACACCGGCCTACACCGTCAATCAGGTTCGGCCCCACAACCGGGGTCTAATTGCAGATAGCACCGTGCATTTAGCGTGAACAATAGAAGCCTGAAACTATCTCCTGAGGGTCCTATGAAAGCACGCACACTTGCCACCTATGTAGGCTGCTACCTCGCCCCTGCCGGCCTGGCCACCTACGCAATCCTGCAGCAGGATGAGGTCAACATGGCCGGCTACCTGTACATGCTGATTTTCCTTGCCGCCCCGTTGGTGATACTGGCTGCCAATGACCTGATCGCTGGCCGGGAGGTCTATCAAAAGGCTCTCCTGGCCATGGCCATCGTTCACACCGCGCTGTGGCTCGCGACACAAGCACTCAACGCGATCGTTCAGGTCGGTGAGCTCTACAACCTCCTGGTCATTCCTGCCATCTGCATCCTCGGCCTGCTCATGCTTCCGTGGAGTATCTTCATGCGCCTCAAGGGGCCGGCACCTGCCACCGCATAGCGCACAGACAAAAAATGCCCGCATCTGCGGGCATTTTCATTTTGGCAACCTAGAAGCTCTGGTCGAGCACCTGGAGCATGCCCCGAACCCGTTGAAGCAAGTTGTGCATCCGGGCCGCGACTATCTGACAGAACAGCATCAGCAGTAGCGAAGCACTCCCGATACCCAGCATGGTCAATCCGCCAGCCTTCCAGCCTGCAGCCTTACTTAAAGCCTGCTTCTCGTACTGGGTAGCCGTCGAAGAAAGGGCCTTTCCATCTGCCGCGTGCTCCAGTGCATAGGCAGTTTGTGCGGGAACGTTGATGGTCACACGCCCCTCGCGAATAGCCGCCGCCCCCTGGCGAATGACCTCCCCCTCCTTCGCCCGGAACTTCAGAGCAGTTTGCGCCAGGATGAAGACCTTGTCGGGGTCAGAGATGGACGCAGAACTGCTGATGACCTCCCTCACTTGAGCGAATGAGCCTTCCCGTAACGCATCATCCAAAGGATTGGACCTTGGAACTGCCTGCTCAACGAGTCGGCCTGCAGCCGCCTCCCCGCCGACGGCGATAGTCTCGAACATGGCGCTCGCAACTGTAGGAAATGCTCCTATAAACACGGCCCCGATGAATGGGACAAAACTCTGGCGAATGATCGCCGAAGCTATGCCTACGAGCATGGCCATTCCAGAAACAACCCTGAACAAAGTCGAATCGAGAATGGCTGTCACATCCAGAGTGTCCGCCAGGGCAGCAAAACCATGGCCAGGGGTGCTGCCTCCCCGCCCAGCACTGATCTCAGCCGGCGGGTCAAAGAGTGCCATCACCGCCGAAGGTACTTCGACCGATTCCAGGTCAGCCGCTGGCCCAAAGACCCACGATAGGAAAATGGCCAGAATTCCCATTACTGCCAGAGAAAGGCCGATCGACATCGAACGCGCAGAAACAGCACGAAGCCTGGCTACGCGGGAAGCCAGCTGCTGCAATGGCTCCGCGAACTCGGCAGTATGCGGACTGGCCCGCGGTTGCTCAGAAGTATCTTTCCCCTCTGGCCAACCACCGGTGAAGAGCTCTTTGAAAAGTTGGCGAAACGGACGATCAGCCATCAGTGCAGCTCCTTCCGCTCATCGGAGCGAGCAAGGCGCTTCTGCATATCGACCCGCATGCCTTGGATTTCTTTCTCGGCATTTTGGCGCTTCTCAACACCGTCACGCTGGATGCGGATTACCTCTTCAACCGTCTTGATCAGCGTTTCTTGAACCTGCTTCAGAGTTTCAACGTCGATGACCAGACGCTGGTTGGCCCGTGCTGTCTCGACAGAGTTCCGGTGCAGGAGCTCAGCGTTTCTCTTCAACAGGTCATTGGTCGTATCGTCGATCTTTGTGGCCAGCTCGACCGCATTGCGTTGCTCTCGGAGGGTCAGCGAGAGCATGAACTGGCGCTTCCACGCCGGCACAGTGAGCTCGGTAATGGTGTGAAACTTGTCGACCAGTAGAGTGTTGTTCGCCTGGATCATGCGGATGGTCGGGAGACTCTGCATGGCAGACTGCTGCAGGGCTGTCAGATCGCCAATGCGCTTATCGAGGTTGGAGATCAAGCTGTCCATGTCGGACAGTTCCTGGACCCTGGCCGGGTTGTTGGCCAGGTTGCTTCGCATGACATCTGCAGACTGCTTCATCTCAGCCAAGCGTATCTTTCCCGCCGCGATATGGATGCCGAGCATGCGGTGCTCTTCGCGAACATTCAGGTACATCTCTTCCAGGCCGGCATTACGCTGGGAAAGAGAGCTCTGGGTCAGCCCCACTTCTGCAACGAGGGTTTCAATCTGCTCACGGGTGGTATTGAACTCACCCATCAGATCAGTCCCTTTGAGACGTACCTTGTCGATCAGCGGGCCGATGATGGGGATGCGCGAACGGCGGTCGGAGAGCGGGCCGATGTTGAGTGCACGCGCCACCGAAACAACTTCTGTGAGCTTCTCGCCGGCGACATCGAGGTCTCGATTGCGCACTTGATCGAGCAGGTCATCAGCATAGCTGGCGGTATGCTCTGCAATGTCCCGTCCGAACTCTGCCACAGAAAGTGGGTTATCCGCTTGGATTCGAACTGCTACCTGGTTGATCTCGGCAATGTCTGACTCTTGAAGCCCCAGGTTCCCCAGGTCGAGGGTGCCGAGGTTAGGGACCAGCATCGTGGCTGTTTGAGTAGTCATCTAAGTTTTCCCCTTACTGGATTTAGTGCTTCGAGATACCGTCGAGGCTGGCGGAAAGGCTCTTCATCAAGGCTTGGTGCGCTTGGCTTGCTTCTGCCACGAGCGCAGGGCTGATGTGCTTGGTGGTGATGAGAGTGAGGGAGTGCTGGCGCCACACCGGGACGAGCACAGAAACCGTTTCGTTGAAGCGGTCGAGCAGGTCCAGGGCCTGGGCCTTGGTGAGCTTCATCTGGTTAATGCTGAGCTCATGGGAGGCGAGCAACGTGCCCAAGTTGGCCAACTTGCGGGCTAGGCGCTCACGCGGGCGGTCAAACTCCATTGCCCCTTCAGGAACAGCCCCAACGGACGGGTTCTCAAGCAGGAACTCTCGGCCAGCCTGAATGAGCGTCCTCAGGCGCTCAGTGTCCTGGGAGTGCACACCAATCAAGCGATCGATGGAGTGCAGGGTGTCTTGCACACCCTGAGCCATCCCCTCGGCGTCAGCGATCAGCTCTTCGAGTCGGTGCCGAGCAAAGCGGTATTTCACCGTCCGCTCCACGTCGGTACCGAACATCCTGGCCATGAAGCTGGGGGGCTTCGAAATATGCTCGGGAGAGGCATCCGTCATCTTCGCGAGGATTTCGGCAACCTTGTCGGCCAATGCCGACGCAGCGCCGGTCTCCATGAGCTTGGACAGCTCGTCGATCGCTAGCTTCGAATCTTCGGATGCGCCGTACTCACCCAGCCTGGATGGGTTAGCAAATAGCTCGGGAAGGATCCTTGCCTTGAGGTCATCAAGGCTCAATACGGGTTTTGTCATGCGAATGTTCCTGGTCTAGGAAATACTTCCTGACCCAACCTCGCATGAGAAATGGGATATGCAACCGGGGGATTTCGAGGTTTCTAAACCTCAGTGCTGCCTACCCAAACGCCTCCAATGGCCGCTTCTGCACCGTCACGTGTAAGCGAAGCGAGTTCCTCGGCCAGATCTGTGAGAAGGCCATGAGACCAACCACCGGCAGGCGGGCGTCGACGAGCGATCTCCTCACCATCATGGTTGGTAATGACGAGGTCCTCGAATTGGACTGGTTGCAAAATGTCTGGCTCCGATTGGGAGCAGATGTCGGTCACAAAGGTGAGCATGACGGGGACCATAGAGGCTGCAATAGACAGCCCCATGGTTGCACTGAGAGAAGGTGTGTCAGTGCCAATTAGGGCGTATTGAGGGTGCAGCGCCACTTAAAGAAAAAGGCCAGGAGAACCTGGCCTTTAAGGTCAACGAGTGGCGGTTACTTCTGAACCCAGCCCTCTACAGCTGCAGCGCCATGCTCGGCCTTCCACTTCTTGATCGTGCCGTGGTTACCACCCTTGGTCTCAACACGCTCTTGGGTATGAGGGTTGATGTATACCTTGAGCTGGCGGGTACGCTTACCTGTGGCCGCTTTACCTGCTGGGAGCATCTCGGGCGCCAGCAAGCCGATCACGTCCTTGAGTGTCTTTCCATACTCGCCAAGCAGAGCTTTGAGTTTATCTTCGAACTCCATTTCGCTCTTCAGCGTAGGATCATTTTCCATCTCGCCCAGGCGAGCAGTCATCTGGGCAATGGTTTTCTGAATTTCACGGTATTCGACTAGCTGGGACATGGGGACTCCTTGGTTAGGTACTCCAATATAGACCTATCAATGAGACATGCAACAATCATTAAACGGGGCTATCACTTGGTCTCGTACTGGATTCCGACAGGCTTATCGTTTACCGGATTCACCGTAATGGACATTGTTCCAATGTTAGAAACTGCGCCTTTCGAATCCGTCGCCCGGAAGGTCACTGTAGTGGAACCGTTCCAGTTGAGGTCCGGCTTGAAGGTGAATGTCGACCCGGAAAACGATGATGTCCCGTATCCGGACTTCGAGACCACAGCCAAAGTGTGAGTATCACCCGCATCAGGATCAGTAACTGACACTGCCTTTGTCCCTGTAGTGTCTTCATTGATCGTCATGGAGTAGTTCGTGACGGATGGAGCCACGTTTGGATCCAGCATACAAATCTCGAAGGACTTCAACTCCCCGGCACGGCCTAGAGAAAAGGTTGTCCGCTTAGCCCCACGATAGTAGGTATTCCCGCCATAAGAAATCTGAGAGGCTGAGCTTCCTGAGATTTTCTGGTTATTAAGAGTCCACGTGTAACTACTTCCATACAGATATACAGCACTGCCACCCGAGCTTGTGTTGGCATTGTAATAGCAAACATCAGCAGCCATGGACTCACCTGCAAACAGCGAGGAAGCTGCCAGTACGGCAACACTGAATAAACTCTTAAATTTGAGACTCATAAAAAACTCCGCAAGTCCGTTGTCTGCTACATATCAAACCAACTATTGAGAAACAACCTTTGTCCGGAAGTACTTAGGCGTATTCTCAGTTGTATTGAAGAGTGGCCGGCCAAGTGTGCGACTCACAGTATCAGTTGGAGGCGCTGTAACAGGGGGCTTAGGCACCGCAGTAACAGTTACTGGGATCGTCACATAATTAGAGTACATGCCAGCAGAGTCAACGGCTGCGACCTTAATAAAGGTGGAACCGCTCCACCCCGGCAATGGAACAAATGTAATGACGTTCCCATTGACCGTGATGGTTCCGTAGCCTTCATCTGAAAGCACTTTAATCACGTATGTATCCCCAGGATCTTCGTCCGTAACCACTGCCGTAACAGATCCACTGCCATTCTCCGGCGCGGTAATCGAGCCTACGGAGAGAACAGGCCCCACAGGCTCAGCGACGACAACAGTTATGGTCCCTGCAAGAGAATAAAGACCACCGCTGTCTCTCGCCCTGTAGGTAAACACCGATGTTCCGCTTACATTAAACGTCGGGGTAAAAGAGAAAGTACTCCCTGAAATAGAACCAGTGCCGTGCTCCCCGGCGCTGACAATCTGGAAGGTATGCGTATCAGTAGGGTCAACGTCTTCGGCACTAAGGGAAAGGCTTCCGCTGGTGTTTCGTTTCACATCCAAGACAAGATCCGGCACCGATGGCGCATCATTCACCGCTGTTACCGTGATCGTAATTGTCGCTGGTGATGATGCCGCACCTTTGCTATCCACGGCTCGGTATGTAAGCGTAGTAGTTCCAAACCAGTTTACATTCGGAGTGAAGGTCAGGACTTTGCCCGAAATTACCGCCGATCCATTAACCGGGGCGGATACTACGCTGAAGGTGTGGCTGTCTCCCTCATAGCTCAAGTCAACGTCGGTCACTGTGAGTGTTATCGAAGAAGAGTTGTCTTCAGCTAGCGACATTGTTCGATTAGAAACAGAAGGAATGTCATTGACCGGAACGACAGTAATGCTGACTGTTGCTACGTTCGACCAAGCACCACCAGAGTCAATCGCAGCATACGTAAGCGATGTTACGCCATTCCAGTTCGCCGGCGGTGTATAGGTGAGTTTGTTCCCACTTACTGAAGCAGAACCAACAGATGGCCCAGATGCCACGCCGAAAGAATGCGTATCGCCAGGGTCAGAATCAGAAGCAGTTAGCGTTATGGTTCTACTAGAGTCCTCATTTAAACTCAACGCCAAATTACCGACCACAGGCGGAGTATTTGTAGACCCAACACACAACTGATAGTGCATTGACGTTGTGACTTTGCCGACCCCACAGGCCAAATCATTAGTTGAGGTAGTTGTACTGACATAAGCGCCTTTTGTAATAAGGTCGCCATTATGAATATAGTTACTACCTGACCTTGAAACCCCGCTACCTAACTGCCCTATCATCGTAATTAACGCACCATCACGAAACACTGTTTCCGAGCTCGACCCATTAGCGCAGGATACAATGCTCCAACGATTGGTGCCTTGCTGGTAACTGCAGGTTGCAGCCTCTGCATTGCTCGAAATAATTAATCCTGATGATAAAATAAATGAAAGTAGCACCCCGGAAAAACCATCAGTCTTACTTAGAATCATAACGCTCCTATTAGAACCATTATTCTGATTGAAACATATATGCACTTTCGGAAATTACCTTATCCATGAGCACACAAAGAGACCTACGAATAACTTGGTGAATGGTTGACTTCGGCTTAATGGGCAGCCCCATAGTCAGCTCTCCTGCGACAACCTAGACATAGGTCATAAAATACAGGAGCAAAACTGCCTAAGTCGTTCAGTTAGGCCCATTTTGAGGGGCAGACCAAACACGGCACCCGGTTGCATGTTTCGAGACCCATGGGAAAAAGGTGCTTTACGACAACGAAGGCTCGGACATGTGCAAGACAGTTCGCTACACCACCCCACCCCACCATCACATCACCGATCAAGTCCTGGCGTTGACCATCGAGAACACCAGTTCACTCAGCATGTCTGGCATCCCCCCGAGCAATGCGCTCTACCCCATCTATGAAGTGACCCTGACTGCAGAGTTGGGCGTTTACTTGAAGAGCATGGATCCTCAGGCCGAGGCCCGGTCGGAGCTGATCGTGGCCATGTCCGACTGCTCGCCGGCGGAGGTGGCAGGCTTTGTTCACTACTTGCCTTTACGGGGATCGACAGACGCATGCGGCATCACCTACATCGCGGTGGCGCAACATGCCCGCCGTCAAGGTGTGGCGCGAGCTCTGATGGATGAGCTACGTAAGGCTTACCCGCATATCGGCCTCTCGTGCCCCATCGAGAAGGTTGAGATATTCGAGAAGCTTGGCCTGCAGGTGGTAGGTGCGAATCACAACCACGTCGAGATGAATACGGATGAAGAGCCCACTCCAGGTGCAATCGGTGTTCTGGACGTTGAGCCCCTTTTCCAATCGCCCGAGGTATTGGACCTGCAGGCGAAGCTGGTCATGAAGCATAAGCGCAGCGGCCTGAAACAAGCCCAGCAGGAACTGGCCCGGCTCTATCATCGTGACTGCAGCCGGGTAGCTAGCTTTGTCCGAGACCGCAAGGTGACGTAAACACCATCAACGACAAAGGCCCGCTTCTGCGGGCCTTTTCGAATGCAAAAGTAACTTCTGCGAGGTGTCTCGATCGGATTCTAAGGGACTGCACACGCAGACCCTGGTGGAGCTCAGTGCGGCACACTCCAGCGCCTGGGGCCGTAGTAGCCGGGATTCAACTCGATGTGTCGGCGGACATGAGCCAGAGATGCCTTAGCTGCGTCGTTCTCGTGGGAGAGAATGAGGGAGCCCACGCATGACACTCTCTCGCACCGCAGCATCTGCCTTTCCAGCCACCCATGAACTGCCACTGGCTGCCTCAGGCCTTAACAGCTACCGCTACAAGGGGCGCTATGGGTTCGTGATGATCTGTGCGGCAAGCGTCGACAAGGCCCTGCAGGAGGCCGCGAGAAGCGTGTCAGGCCCGGTGTCTGCCGAGAACCTTCAAGTATGGAATGGCAAGGCCTACCAAGCACTGCAGGAGGCGCAGCCTGCAGCATGAATAGATACTACAGCCTCTCGTAAGCACTCTTGCTATCCCGGAAATGAAAAAGGCCCGCTTTCGCGGGCCTTCATACCTCAAAGCTCAGCAAGAGACCAATCCCAGACTTGGGGCATGGGCTTTCCCCTGGAGGGATAGCCCCCAAGGCTTGTAATGCCGAACTACTGTCGCTGGGAAATCGCCTGGTGAAGAAGCTCTGCAGCCTTAGCTATATCAGCATTCTTCTGTTCGAGTCGCAGCTTTATCGACGCATGCTCAGCCTCTGGCGCAAACCTGAGAGTAAGCCCAACGTCGACTGTCATCCTCGACACCAGGTCGTCGAAGATCCTGAGTTGCCTCAGGTTCATTCGTTCGATCAGCCTCGGAAGATCGGGGCGGGATACTGCCTCGATAGCCCAGTTAGCCGCCACGGTGATCTGCGGATCAGGCATGACTCACCCCATCACTTTGTGATCGGGAAACAGCGATCAGCCCACGACTTACATCCCGCGCTTGCTCGATGAGACCCATCAGGCAGTTGTGGGAGTCCATGTAGCCGTCCTCAGGCTCTTCCGTTTCGCTGTATGGCTGGCCGTCGTCCTTGTCGTAGTCCCAGATACTGAGGCCAGCGACTTGGTCAACAAATGCAGCCAGACTATCCGGACCGGCCTGCAGGGTGGACTGGCCTACCTCTTCGACAGAAGCAGCTTTGCCATCGGCAGTCTCGAAGAAAAAGCTCGAAGAGCCGTCTCGATCGAAACCAGTACTGCAGCCCGCTTGCAGGTGCTTGAGAGCCTCCTGAAAGGCGCTTTCAAGCTCAGCTTCAGTGCTACCAGCAAGGGTGAAGGAAATGGTGCGATTCATCATGGTGTAGCTCCTCGGTTTAGGTCCGCGGAGCAACCCCAAACGGGATAGCCCCGCGAGGGTTTTGAAAGTGCTGGTGACCACCAGCTAGGTTTTCTCACTCTCAGCTCATGCTGGAAGTGGAGAATCGAAGATCCTGAAATTCTACTTAAGCAGGCGCCCTGCCGGCTAGTAGTAAGCGACCCCGTTTTGGGATGCGTCAGGTCGAGCAAATTCATAGGATGGGGACTCCATTCATAGGAGCTCTCAATGCGCACACTGCGAAACCTCTGCATGCTTGCTGTCGTCGGCCATATCGCGGCCTGTACTGACTCAGGGCCCACCATTCCCAATACTGACGGCCACTATGCCTACCAGGGCAACGGCAAGGTCACCCTTGTCACCGTCAATCACGGACAGAGAACAGTGGTTGAAGGCGATATCGACGGCCACATAACGGGGGCAACACGCTTTAAACCTGAGGGATGCCCGGCGTTTCTCTACGTGCCAGACGCATCAGCTATCGGAAGTGGAATGATCGTTCCTGCTCGCCCTGGAGCTAATAGGCCCTCATGCCCGATAACCGAGACCATGACCAACAGGACATGGGTCTTTTTGTCCGCCGGCTAGGCTCACATGCCACGGAGGGCTTCAGTTGGCTGGAGCTCCGCCGCCAGTCTGTGCTGGTAGCCCACAGCCTTCTCTTCATTCCAGGTCGCGGGTGGTACGCCCTGCAGCGCGTCACCATTGAAGATGTGACCATCGGCCAGCGCCCAGCCAGCCGCGAAGTCATCGGTGCAGACCTCTGGTAGGGGAAGAGTAAGGGGCCTGATCGAGGCTGCTTTGGTCATCGCATTCACGCTATTCACCTTTGACGGATACCGCCGCCAGTTACAACTACAGGGACTAGCAACCGATCACGCGGACAGCTGCCGGTCAATTCTACGAACAAACTCCCGAGCCTCCATCACAAGCTCGTCGGTTTCCTCGCACAATTCCTTCTCCAGATCTGGATCCTCCAAATCATCGTCGATATCGTCCCTGACCAGTTCATTGAGCCGCTCTACCTCGCCCGCCAGGCGCTCGATCATGGATGACATGCGCAGCATGGTTTCTTTCTGCTCAACCGGGAGCTTCAGATCAGTGGCAATAGCTGAGGGGAACTGATCATCTCGGCTGTTGGAGGCGACTCGAACGAACAGACTACCGTTCCATTGCTTCGACTGCTGCTCCCAGGTGCGTAGAGCTGCAGGCCTGGCGCCGGCCCCTACAAAGACCAGCGGCGCCTTCTCAGTGTCGTCGAACCAGATGAGGTGCGGACACTCTTCAGGCACCAGCAATGGGGACCCGTAATCGCGTGTGAAGAGGTCGTTGCGGTCATGATCGGACATGGAAGCCTCGTGTGGAATCTAGGAGCTCCGAGCATGATCATGGTTATTCGGCATAAAAAAGGGGGCAATTTGCCCCCTTTTTAGGTCCAGATCGCACGGCGCTACTTGAACCAGCCTTTAGCAGTTTGGATAAACGACTGCGTCCCGCGTTCCACCAACCCTGGACCCGACTCAAGCATGTCTTCTAACCGAACCTGTGGAGAATTCCCAACCGCCGACGCAATGCCCTGGTAGACAATGCATTTCGCAGTCGACGTGCTCCCACAAAGCCCGTTTGCTAAAGTCGCGGCCCCAGCACCCCAGACAGTACAGGCGTCATTGCCCAGGAAGGCCACACTTCCTTCCATTGCCTTCAACGCGGCAGCGCCGCGGACGACATCGCGACTAGCCTCCTTGTATGCATTCCATGCGACAGTACCAGCCTTTCCAATTCTCGCGCCTGCAGCCAGCCCTTTTGCTATTGCCAGACCAGGCACAACAGCGGAAAAGGCTGCAATAAGCCGATCAGTTGGGGGCAGTTTTGACCCAGTCAGCCAGTCTTTTCCGGTAAGCGCACTGTATCCGTAAGCCGCGTTCCCAACAAAAGGCACCGCCTGCACGACATCACGGATGATCCCGAGACCGAAGTCGCCGAAGCTCAGCGTGCCATTGCCCGGATAGGCCTTCTCGCGCTCTGCACACTGCTCTTTAGCCTGAGGGTCCTCCTCCCCTTCCAAAGTAGCTTCGAGGTCCTTGGCGCCTTTCAGGGCGTCCATAGCGGCCTTATCGTTTCCTGGGGTATAGCGCCGCTTGGCATCACTCTCGTTCGGTCCAATGTTCTCCGGAACCATCGGCCCGATGCTCAGACGCTGGGTGGGTCGATAATTCGAATGGCCGGCTTCACGGTCATCAACTGTGGTCAGTACGTACTCGCTGCCATCAAACACTTGGTCTTCAGTACCAGTGTTCCGGATTTTGACGTACGCGTGGCTGGCGCCACCGTTTGTTTTGGCTTCAACGTAGAGACCATTTGGCAGCTTCGAGTAGTTGGCCAGACTGCCGCGATCAGCACCCTGCTGCTCACCGAGCTGGCGACCAAGCTCCTCCATCACAGAGAGGGATGTGGCAATAGCCTTGTCCTCATCGCTGTGCGGGATCATGGCCTTGATCAGACCCGACTGCTGCATCAGCGGGGCGTACTTTCTGATCGACGGGTCCGACAGCAGGCTGTTCGCGCCGAGCTTGTTGGTCAGGCCAGAAGTCTGCGCCAGCTTGAGGAGATCATTCGGGTTGGTCAGGTCACTGTTCAGGAAGACCTGGGCCTTCGTCTGGTAGTCATTAACCGACGACATCACTTGCTGGTATTCCGAGAGCATGCTGCTCGCGGAGCTTCCGCCAGGGATAAAGCGCTTGGCTGCATCAAGTGCATAGCCCTTCACCTTCTGGGTCATGCAGTAAGACTGAAGCTCCTGCAGGCCGCCAGGGTGGGCCGCCTCGATCATGGCCTTCTGCCTGTCCGAAAGAGACTCCTGCTTGCAGGGGGTGTCCCGGAGCCACCAGACAGTGGACTGCATCAGGTAGTGGGCGTTCGGGTGGGTCGCGGCGTATTCGTGCAGGTCCTTGTAGAGCGGCCGGAGATCTTCCGGCATATAGGGCGCTGAGCTGCGGAGCTGCATCTTGGAACCGCTCCACGGCGCCGGCAGACCATGGTCGTTGCAGTAGGTCAGCAACGATACGTTCATCGTCATGCCCGCGGGAACAACGATCGAAGCGTGGCCCTTCGGGTTGCGGGTGATGGAAGGCACTTTCTTGGCCGATTCCTGGTAGGCACGGCTTTTCGCGAGATAGCGAACTACCGGCAGAATCGCCTCATAGGCCTCCTTCATCTCTTCCGGATTGAGCGACTTGCGGCCCTTGTACTTAGCGGCAACCGCAGCGATCTTCGCCTTGTAGCGCTGGGCCTCGCCCGCCTTGAGGGGGTCATAGACCGGAAGGTCATCGAGCTGCTCGCCAAGCATCACCTTGCGAGCTTCTTCCGCTGCCGCAAGGTCATCGCTGGTCCACGTTCTGAGCTCGCCGCCCTTGGTCGTGCCGGGCAGCTGAACGCCTGTCAGGTCGGATACCGTGGCCGTTACGCCAGAGATGCTGGCGAAGAGGTCACCGGCGCCCTGAGTGATCGAGGAAGTCGAGTCCATTGCTTTGCCGGCACCTTCCTTGAGGTTTTGCGGCAAACATCCGGACAACATAGAAACGAGAGTGACAGCCGCTGTGGCGCGAGCCAGGCGCGACTGCCGAAATGACATGACGCTCATGAAGAGTCCTTGTTGTGTTAGGCCTCTTCAAACTACCGGCACCTCCAGAGATGCAAGCGTCAATTCCGCACCTTTACGCGGCCTATCTCTACCTGGAAGGTGTTCTAGCTGGCGGCACATAGAAGGCCTTGCACTCAGAACCAAGCCAAGCATCTGTAAGCTTCACGCCCGAGCAACAATCAAGCCCGTCGCGACCGACAAAAGTTCCTTCTCGGCACGCCCCCGGCAAGAGCTTGCGCCATCGAGTTCCTCGGCTGTTCGGGCCACCCGTGCCATAGGCTTCGTAAGCGCATTCCAAGGAGCGCTGTGCGGCCTTCGGCTGCTGCTTATTGAACTTGGCCTGGCCGAGGCTTAAACACTGCTCATAGAGTGGTAGATCTGCAGCTCGGTCATTTCGAGCCTTAAGCATGACTGTCGCACACTCAGGGCTGGCCGGCGCCGTAATGCAATTCGTGCGCCCTGAGAGAGATGCCTCAGCCCGACGCATCTGCTTGCAGCGTTCGTTCAGGATTTCTTGGGTGGGTGTTGCTGCACAAATTTCTTGAAAGAAGGCCGGGGTGAAATCGAACGTGTTTTTATCGGGTCCCCCACCCCGATACATGACCTCCAGGCATTGGCGCCGATTACTCAACAAGCAGATTTCGCACTGCTCGCCGACGCGGCATTTAGAAGCCTGGGTGTTTGGCAAATGAGCAAACTGGGTTCCGTTCAGCTTGGAATCAAATACAACATGCGAGTCGCACTCACCAGGACAGGAAGCACCGTCAGAGTACATCGTGATCCGAATCTGCTTATCGCTACCGAACCACTTGGGTTCCGCCTTCGAGGCAGTTTTAGTAGCCGTGACTGCGCATCCGACCAGGACGAATGCAATGAAACTCAGCGTGATCAGGCGAAGCATCTTTTCCCCCTCCATGAGCAGTAATCCATCTTAAACAGGGTCAATACCCCGCCGTGCACTCGGCGATCTTAGACTCCATGCCAACGATGTTTAACCCAACCATTTCTTGCAGGTGCAGAGGTACGAGCTGGCGCTCAGCTGTGATTCGCATCATCTCGGCATCGATCCTGGACTTCTGCCCGTCATCCTTCTTTGCCAGCGCCTGCATCTTTTGGGTGTCGGATTTTAAGGCGATAGTCACCCGGTCCTTCTGGCTTTGTGTTTGCAGCTGTTCAGAGGCTTCGTTTTTCTTTGTGTACGCAGACCGTTGCGATCTGAAAACATCATCGAATTCAGAACCCTTGATTGGCTCGCTTGAAATGGACCCCAGGCGCGTAATCAGACTTTGCTGAACCTTCTTGGTGGCCTTGTAGATAACATCTGGCAAGGCATGAGCGGCCTGCGCAGTTGTCTTACTTCCCGTTTGGGTGCCAGCCCATTCGACTTCGGCATCGTTCGTAGAATTTATCTGGCTCAGCACGCAGTCCAGTGCAGTCTGAGCGCCGGCGTATGCAGCCTGCTGAGCCCCGTACTGATATCGCTCTCGTGCGGTTAGACCGAGTACCGACATCCCGGCACCGGTATTCAGGAGTCCTGTCTGGTCTGCCATGGCCCCAGCTACGGCCCCAACCACCCCAAGGGACGTGAAGTCACTGGATGCCCAATCTCGGTTCATTCGGTCCAGCCGCGATTCCACCACTAGATCTCGCAGGCCTTCGACGTGCGTCTTGAGTCTTGTGATCTTCACGTATGAAGAACCTGCGGTAGGAGTAAGGTCAGGAGCGCCGTAGGACACAATCCTTTCCGGAGGTACAGGCCAACTTTTGATCGCTGGCGACCAGGTGCACCCACCAAGGCTGGCGATAAGAACGAGAAACAGAGCTTGAGCTGGGGCTGGAAAAAGCGGCATAGGCACCTTCCTTGTTTGCCTTGATGACTTGGAAAAATCCAAGCTTAGTGCGTAATGATGTCAAAGAGCCATTTTTCGTTGTCCGGAATGGAAATGCCCCGCCCCCAGCAGGGACCCAATCGGCTCTTGCATATTCAGGGCCTCTGGCAGGATTGAGTCATCTAGTCCTGTTACCCGGAGTTCGTGATGGCCTACGCCACCCTACCAGCCCCTATTCTTCGCGGCATTGAGCGTGCCTACTCCATCGAGATGCTCTGGGAAGGCACCAGCGCTGATCGCACCATTGAGGCCGAGCGTCAGCTGCTCAATCTGGTGCTTCCGCCATGGCAGCGCCCGGCCGTATGGTCTGAGCGCCAGCAGGTGGCTTTTGTCGAAGGCATCTTCCTTGGTCTGGGGACCGGTCACTACGTGGTGAATGGCCGCAACTACAACGACGAGGGAGATCTGCCTATGTCTGGCTGGCTGATTGATGGCCAGCAGCGCATCACTGCAATCGCCCGCTTCAAGAATGACGACCTCCAGGTATTTGGTGGCATCCGCTACAGCGATCTGTCCATCGGTGATCGCCGCCGCCGCTTCAATAACGTGGTCTTCCCGTGCTTCGAGCTGGAATACCAGCCAAACGAGAACCTCCTGAAGGAGCTCTACAAGCGCCTGAACTTCTCCGGTACCGCCCACTCCAGCTCGGACTTGGCGCTGCTCGACAGCACTACTCCGCTTTCCGAGCTGCAGGCAGCGACAGAATTAACTTCTGCGGCGGTACGCCAGCGTAACCCTGCCGCTGCCGGGTACCGCAACACTCCATGACCCGCTTAATGGCACGTCCTCAACAGTCACCGCCGGGCCTACAGGCTTCTACGTTCCAGTGAAGAAGACCCTGCAGGTTTTCGTTCTGTAGCCCTATAGCCGGTGCCACTCACCCGAATGGCACCGGCAGTTCGTCCCCCGGATAGGCCCAGATTGAGCGTTGCTCAAACGCTGGCCTTGCAATAATCCCCGCAGAAACCACCGTATGGAGCAGTACTCAATGCAAGCTGGAAGTTTCATCGTCGTGTTCGTGGCCCTGGCGATCTTCATCGTCTTCATGGGCTTCAAAGTGGTCCCTCAGGGTTACCAGTGGACTGTCGAGCGCTTCGGCCGCTACACCACCACGCTCAAGCCCGGACTGAACATCATCGTTCCTTTCATGGACCGCATCGGGCAAAAGCTCAACGTCATGGAGAACGTGCTCGATATCCCGCCCCAAGAAGTGATCACCGCGGACAACGCCACGGTGAAAATCGACGCTATCGCTTTCTTCCAGATCATCAACGCAGCCCAAGCCGCTTACGAGGTGAACAACCTCACCAATGCAATACGAAACCTGATCATGACGAACATCAGGACCGTGCTGGGGTCGCTCGAATTAGACGCCATGCTGGGCCAGCGCGACGGCATAAATGAACGTTTGCTACGCATCGTTGATGAAGCCACTGCGCCGTGGGGTATCAAAATCACCCGAGTAGAAATTCTCGACATTACCCCTCCGGAAGATTTGATGGCCGCCATGTCTGGCCAGATGAAGGCTGAACGGATCAAGCGTGCCCAGATCCTGGAGGCCGAAGGTATGCGCCAGGCAGCGATCCTCACCGCCGAAGGCAAGAAGCAGGCTCAGATCCTCGAAGCTGAAGGTGAACGTGCGTCGGCATTCCTCGAAGCCGAGGCTCGTGAACGTGCCGCACAGGCAGAAGCTGAAGCCACTCGCATGGTGTCCGAAGCAATCGCCTCCGGTAACGTCCAGGCCGTGAATTATTTCGTTGCTCAGCGTTACATCGATGCCCTGGGTAAGCTGGCATCCGCCAACAACAGCAAGGTGGTGCTGATGCCGCTGGAAGCCAGCCAGATGATCGGCGCCGTGGGCGGCATCGGCGAAATCGTCCGGGCCACCTTCGACGGCCAGAAGAAGGGCTGACCATGGCCGACTTCTTGAACCACCTGTCCTGTTGGGACTGGTTCTCCTTCGCCGTCGCTTTGTTCATCGTCGACTTGATGCTGGCCACCGGGGTCCTGCTCTGGATCGCCATTGCAGCGTTCCTGCTGGGCCTGGTAATCGCCGTGGCGCCGGCGATTGGCTGGGAGGTTCAGCTGTTCCTCTTGGGCATACTTTCCGTTGTGAACGGGATCGTCGGCAAGCAGGCGCTGAAGCGCATGCCTCGGCGGTATGCCGAGCAATCGCTGAACGCTCCTGAATCGAAGCTCATCGGCCGTACGTTCGAGGTCTTCGAGGAGATCAAGAATGGCCACGGCCGGGTCCGCGCCGGCGACGGTGTTTGGCCAGCGAGCGGCCCTGACGTGCAGGCCGGAGAGATGGTCAAGGTGACCAGGGTTGAAGCGATGAAGCTCATCGTTGAGCCAGTCCAGGCTCACAAGTGAAACAGACCGGCCCATGTGGCCGGTTTTTTTCATCCCCGAGAGTCGGTCAACGCACCGCAGCCAGTGCCAGCTTGCATACCTGGAAAACATGCGAGCCTGTTCATATCGAGGCGCAACGCCTTCCGCCCTTCAGAGGATCACTAGCATGAAAACCCTGTCCCGCATCGCTCTCGCTCAGATCATCATGGCAGCAGCCCTGGCGACTGGCTGCTCTGCAACCCCCCAGCCGAGCAAGCAATCGGGAAATGGCCAATCGACCCAGGTGTTTACCCAACAGGTTATTATCGTCCCGAACTGCCAAACAGTGGCTGGAACGCCTGTATGCCAGTGGATCGAGCCCAGTCTGCCTAACGCCGCCGAACAACCTCAAGGTCGCCAGCAAAAGGTCAAGGGCATCATGCTGTAATCGGTTACCCTCCATGTCTACTGCCCCTTCCCTCGCCAGAGGGAAGCACGCTCACCCAAACCGCTGTAACGCCCGGAATGACCCAGACCCCTGTTTTGATATCAGCCGTCGAGCTCCCTCCCTCTCCTGCAGAGGTAGAGCAGCAAGCAGACAGAAACCTTAGCCTTCTAAACGCTACCGGGCAGCTGCACGGCTACCGGGACGAGTTTCTTGCGGCTCTGCAGCTGCCGATTTCAAGCAAGGGAAGGCTGGCTAAGGCCCTGAAGGTGGCTGACAAACTCAGTAAGGCAGCCACGCCTTACGCTGCCTGCAGGGCAAAGTGCAGTCATTGCTGTCACATCCCCACAACGATCAGCCACACAGAGGCACAGATGCTCGCCGAGGCGAGTGGGAGGAAGCTGGCAAAGGTCACAGCCAGGCATTCTCGTGAAGAGACAGCTCACTACTTCCGGAAACCCTGCCCCTTCCTTAAGAAGGGCTCATGCAGCGTCTATAGCGCCCGCCCAATGGCCTGTCGCCTGATGTTCAACATGGCCGACACGCCCTACTTCTGCAATCCAGCAATTCCGCCTGAGCAAAGTCACGTCACGATGCTCAACCTGCAGGACCTCAATCTCGCCTTTACCGGCACATTCCTGCACGAGACCTTCGCGGATATTCGGGACTTCTTTCCTAGCTGACCAGGGCACCAGCACCGGATGGCCTGCCCTGCCGCAATGGCGAAGATTACCGTAGGGTCAGCTTACGCAGCCCCACGGCCTTTGGAAGTAAGCAGCAGCTCGATCTGATGCTGTGTGGTGACCCACTCGCGAAGGCAATCAACGACCCAGGCATTCATGCTCGATGCGGGCGCGACGGATGTGATTGCCCCACGCCAGTCGTCAGGCAGCCGAAGAATGAATTTGCGTATCCGGCCGGAGGTCAGATCAACGGCCTTGGCTGCCGCCTCGACCTCAGCGGCCAAGGGCGACTCTTTGAGAAGGCTGAAGATGATCTGAGTGCGAACGTTCTTCTTCAATCCCAGCTCAATCGCAGCCAGGACCTCAGAGTTCAAGCTGCGAAAATTGTCCGTGGAAAGCTGCGTCAGCTTGGAATGCAGGGCATCGGGCATCCGAACAACGAACTTGTCAGCCTCGCGGCTGTTGTACTCACGCGGCGCACCCTGGAGCACCTGGTGTGCCGGCACCTCAACCAAAGGCGGGTTCTGCTGTTGAGATGTTGTTTGAGTGTTCACTTAGGACCTTCCTTATCGACCCAGGCGCCGGTGCTCAGTTGGCGCCACCATGAGTGCCAATGCTACCGACCCATTGGCAAAGGGGTGGCTATTTTGGCCCGGATTAAGGCCCAAACTTCGATCGACGCCTGCAGATGACAGAAGCATTCAGATCGACTATTTCAGCATGCCCCAGTTCCCTGTAATGCAACGGAAGGCGACGGCCTTCACTCCAGAGAGACTCTTACCACCTTGCATTGCATTAGGGTGGGTGAAAATGGTCGCATGGACATTCACATGACCATTGGTCAAACCAACAGAGATGGTGCACGCATGTCGATATGGAAAAAGATGCTGCCAGCAAGCGCTTTGCTGGTGATGGTAGGACTGGGCGCCAGCAAAGTTTATGAGCTCAAGCTCGGGTCAGAAGTAACTTTCCCCGCGGAGGCGGTCGTCCCGGCCGGCACTGCCATCAGCTTCGAGGTCAGAACGGCTGCCGACGATTTGCACGGCCCCGTGACGCTCCCTATCTCCGTGCCAGGCTTCCCGAATAAGCCATTCGCCGAACGCCTGGCAGGCCGCTGTGATGTTTCTGTACCGACAAAATGGGTCGATAGGCGCCTCCTCTCAACTCCGGGCGCACTCATAAATTGTGGGGGCAAGACCAGCGTTGTGATGCCCTCCGACCTGGTCGGGCCGGATGGACAGAGTGGAATCCAAATGCTGGATCCACACGGCACATACACCCTGGTGCTGACAGAGGGCCTTCCACTTGCCGGACTCATAACGCCCTAGTCGCCGGCCGACCTAGGACGCCCACCAGTTGCATTCTGGGTTGGCGTGAGAGGGTGAGGCGTGACTTCCAACACGCCCACATAACTGAAAGGACTATGACTCTTGGACGATATTCAAAAGGCAGCAAAGAACCGTTTTGAGCAGTCCCTCAAAAATGCAGGCCACCATTTTCATGTGGACGGAGGAGGCAATACCGTAACGCCTCTGTGGCTGTACTCAATCAGCCCCACAGAGGGCATCCGTGTGATCTCCCAAGTCTCCATTGAGGGTTATCGTGCGTGCACCAACCCGAAAACCCGCCCCAGACAAGTAGGGGTTTCACCTGTCGACGCATTGACATCCTGTATATCCAGTTTCGACAGACTGAGCAGTAATGAAGAGCGCTTCAGAGAAATTCCTACCCTTCACCAGCTCCTTCTGGAGTATGCCTGTCACACTAAAACATGGGAGATCATGCCCCCACTTAACCAGGTTAGCGGCCTGCATTTCCTGATCTGTGACTGGGTTGCTCCTCGCAATACTCGCATTTTCAAGCCCATGCTGGTGGGCTCACCAGATGTCCTGGATGAGAACGACCTAGCCGAACAGGTAGGAAGGCTTGTTTCGATGCATACTCAGCGCTACCCGCACGAGCACCCAATCCTTGCATAACAAAATTTGAGTCCCGTTGACGTGGTGTGATCGAGTCTTATGCCGGCGACGGGCAGCTGCATACCTCGCACTTTCCTCAGTGCTGGCCAGTCCCACCACCAAAATCAAGGATTTACGCCCCCAGCACATGCACGGAGCAACGTAGATGTCCGAAACTGACGTGACGATTCTTGCCGACATGCGCGAATCCCGCTCTGGGATCCTGGAGCGCCTCAAGGCCATGGGGGCAAAGGTGCAGGTCGTTGAACTGGAAACAGGCGATTACGTCCTCAGCGCCGATATAGCCGTTGAAAGAAAGACCGCCCAGGGCTTCATCAAGGGCGATGTATACGGCACCAGATAAGCCATCTCACGCGAAGCTATCGACGGCGCAATCTCCTACCTGGTGGCCATCGTCGGCTGCAACGTCATGTACGTGAAGGAGACGCTGCCGCGGCCGGCCTGCTGTATCGCATGGGCACGCATGCGCAGAACGGGCTGGGGTACGACGTTGCCTTTCGACGTGGCAAGGTTGCTCCCGGCCGCGGCGAAGCCCTTTTCGCTATCGAGGGTCTACCAGGCGTCGGCCCTACAACAGCCATCAAGATCCTGAACCACTTCCGCTCGGTACATGCCTTCGTAAACGCTTCGATCGAGGATCTCAGGGCCATCCACGGGTTAGGTCCAAAGAAGGCTGAACGCATCTTCAACAGAGCCCGATATTAGAAATCACTGACCCATTCATTTTAGCTATATGGGCGTGTAGTTCTTTAGTATGAAAAAAGTATTATTTTGTCGGTTTCAGGCCGGTCCGCCCCTTAAAGCGGACCGAACTGCCAGTGGCGCTTGTTTTTTCGCTAATAGATTGCTCTTGCAGCCAGGGAGATCGCTCTTCACCTGCTGCCATGACAATACAAATGAGACGAAGAAACTAATGGCTGCCAGCATGCACATCTCAAAAACCTCGAAGCCCGCAATCACGGTACTCCGGATCGCCCTCATCTGGCTCTGCCTTGCGACGACCCAGGCCTATGCCATCTGCAAATACTCAGACACAGGCAGCTATTTAATTCTGAATGACGGCTGGTCGGCCGGCGGCTATTTTTACAACGAGGTTTACGTGACGGTAAGCGGGTTCACCATCCCAATTGTCATTCAGGACAAAGTTTATACTCACGTTTCATCTATAACTGGCAGCCCACCACTGTATTCCACTGCCACTGTTGGCAAGTACACTTTTACCCGCTCTACCCAGCAAAGCCCATCAAACCACACCACAAACTACGCGTTTACAGTTTGCTCAAGTCCCAATTTTGACGGCGTACTTACAACAGAAAAAATTCCAGGGTACATGGAGGCACTGGCGCCTCCGAACGTAATTATCAACGGGGTAGTCACTCAAGTTATTCCCTCAAGCACTAACCGGCCGCAGGCAGTAGCCCCAATTGCAATTGTTAATGGCGAAATATATAGAGCCAACTTCAGTGACGGAACAATCTCTTATTTAAAATCCCCTAATACAGCGCCGGCAGTAGCTAACCGCTCAGCATCTCTTCAGGAAGACAGCAGCACTTCTATTACCCTGACCGCTACTGACCCCGACGCGGGGGATTCGCACACCTTCGCCCTGGTCTCATCCCCTGGCGCTGGATCAGCCTCAATCAGTGGAAACAAGCTCACCTACACGCCGCCGGCGAACTGGAACGGGCAGACTACCCTCAAATACCGGGCGACCGATTCGAAGGGCGCAATTTCAAACACAGCCACGGTCACCTTCACCGTCACAGCGGTCAACGACGCACCGAGCACCACGGACCGCACGATGACCACACCCGAGGACACGGCCGGCCAGATTACGCTGACCGTGACTGACGTGGATCTGAGCTACGAGGGCGACAGC
This sequence comes from Pseudomonas sp. GOM6, assembly GCF_029537485.1. Classification (GTDB taxonomy): domain Bacteria; phylum Pseudomonadota; class Gammaproteobacteria; order Pseudomonadales; family Pseudomonadaceae; genus Aquipseudomonas. Next base: position 203,538 of record NZ_JARPUS010000005.1, on the reverse strand, counting down.
CATACATGGGAGATCGTAAGCCCACCAAACGCAGCTCATGGCTCTGCAACCATCAGCGGTGCAATCTTGCGATTCACACCAGCGGCCAACTGGTACGGGATGACAACCTTGACCTATCGAGTACGGGACTCCAAAGGTGCCGTCTCCGGCACCCAGAAAGTCACCATAACCGTCTCAGCAGTCAACGACGCACCGGTGGTCGCTGCTCGATCGATGACAATGGCAGAAGATACTTCGTCGACGATCACGCTCAGCGCCACTGATATCGACTCCCCCACCCCAACCAAGTTTGAGGTGGTCGCTCAGCCTTCAGGCGGCGCTGGTGCTGGAACCATAGTCGGGACCAGCCTCTCGTTTAAGCCAGCAGCCGACTGGAACGGCACGACATCCCTCACCTATAGGGCACAGGACTCAAGCGGCGCCTGGTCTAGCCCAGCAACGGTTTCTATAACGGTCAACCCAGTTAATGACGCACCCACACCCGGAGCGACGCTGGAGTTCAAAGTGCTGGAAGGGATGCCGCAGACAATCAAGATCAAGGTAATCCCCTGAGCCTGCAGCCGTGGCCATCAGAGGCTCCAGGGGGGGAAGTAGTTGCTGGCGCGATCAGGCTCCAGGGTAGCGGCTAAACTCGCTCACCCTGGACTGTATTACCCGCGCCAGGAGTGCCTTCCACTCAGCATTCCCCGGCGCATAGGCGTAGCTCTCGTAGAATTTGAGGATGTCCCGATCAGGGGTCAACTTGAATGCGAACGCTATTTCCTCAGCCTGCTCAGGAGTAGCGCCATTAGCGATTAGACCCGCCTCCAAGTCCGCCGGGAACACTGTCTGACGCACCCAACAGAGCGCGTCGAGCAAGGCCATATCAACCGTAAGCACTCGGCAGTGGTTACCAGTGATCACGTAAAGAGAATCCCCGCCAGGTACGCAGTCACTTTCTCGTGCATGGCGGGCACCTTAGGCTGCATGGCCAATCACACACGCGCCGTGGCTGCGGGCAACGCTATCCATTGGGCCGCCAGCCCGCTCCCATTCAGCCGGCCAGAACCCGGCCATGTTCGAGTTGTAGCGCGGCGTACCGAAGTACAGGCCATCCGGCGCCAACTTGTTCAGCGCCTCGGATACGTCCTTGGCGACCTTGTTGACGTGGTCCTCACCGGACCAGCGTCCGCCACGAAGCTTATCGAAGCGCTCGCGCAGAGGGGCAGCCACCGGCGCATTCAACTTCTCCAAAGCCTGCAGCTGAGCCTCTACGTGCCCGCTGTAGTTGTATTGACCATCAGCGTTGTATTCGTCGATCAGGCCGCCCTTCAGGACAGTCATCGGCTTGTTGTGTGTGGCTGCGCTCATGAGCGGCTCCCTGGTGTTCATGTTTCGGTGATGGACCCACCGTCTCATGGAAGCCATGAAGTGCAAGCCGCCGGTGCAGAGTTCGGGTGAATCTTTGGCGAGACGCTCAATGCGACTGGACAGGCTTCTCGACAATGCCCTGCCCTTGAAGCCAGGACATGACCTTGGCGGGGATTGGTTCAGCATTCAAGCCCAGGATGAGCGCGTCTTTCTCAGCTAGAAAGGCCTGGACCTTACTCATCGACCTGCCTCCTTCTGAGCTTCGTATTCAGCCCGCAGGGCATTAACGAGCTCGCCCAGGGTCTTTAGTGGTTCGTGGGGATTGAGGATGCCGAGCTCCTCAGCAAATACGAAGTCCACAAGGCGGGCCTCATCGGCCTGCTCCCACCACTCCTTCTCGAACCCTAGGCTGGCCAGGACTACATCGCGGCGGTCTCGGGAGAGCCAGTAGCCACCGTGAGAATCCGTTTCGTAGCGAAGGATTCCGTGGGCCATTTCTTCACAGCGTTGAGCAATGCCCCATGGTGTTCGGGCGCCTGCTGTGTTCGTCATCAATACACCCCTTTCGATCAAGCGGTATCAACGGCTCCCCGCCCTTAAGAACGGGCCTTTTGAGGAGCCTTTATGCACGAACGATAACACGCAGACGTTGCAGCTTTCAGCGTCCAGAACGGACGTAGTGGGTTGGGTGATTGCGGCTCCACGCCCCGCCAGGCCGGAGGTCACTCCGGCCTAAATCCTAAATGAGGAGGCTACTGTACCAAGGCCGATCACTCGTCTTCGGCATCCTCTGGAGTCTCAGGGAGAACGACCAGCACCGGCTTGAGAATTTCGAGCAAGGTCTGCTCCAGAGTACGGCCATCACAGCCGCCGGCGTCACTGTCGAAGGCGCTGCTGTCATAGTCGAAGCCGCCATCTTCCAGCTCATCAGGCGAGATGATGCCATCACCCTCAGCATGAACACCATGGACGGAGGGCTCGCCTTCGTAGTCAGAATGGGAGAGTCAGTCCAGAGGGATTACAGTTGCTTCGACGTGGCCATCAGCAAATGCCAGATCAAGAGAACCGGACCTGCGAGCCTGGTCAGCACTGGTAACGATCGAGCCATCGGGCGCCCGCACCAGCGCGAATCCCTTGCCTAACAGTGTCAGTGGGTTGGTCTTCTCGAAGAGCATGTCGGCGGTGCTCAATCGCGATTTCTCTCGCTCAACAATCACGTGTGCCCGGCTACTGACCTGGGTTGTGGCCAGCTGCAACGCCGCAATCTGCGCCGCGCAAAGCCGGCTGGCATGTCCGGCGAAAACCTCAGGGGCACGCCGGAGGCGCTCCCGCCCTTCCCCAGCCTTTCTCGTGACCAACCGAGAGAAATCGCTGGCGGCGCGATCGCAGGCCCTTTTCTCTTCACCAATGCCGGCGGATGAGTAACGTAAGAATGCCTCTGGCACCCACTGCAGCCATTCACGGTGTTCGGCGACACTCTTGGTAGCCAGCCTGGAGAACAAGGCGCCTGCCCGTTCACATCTGGTCCGGTGGACATGAAGCATCCGCTGCGCACCGGCGCCGAACCGGGCATTGAGCCGGTCGACTGCAGGGGCCTGAACCGACACAAGCCGCAGCATTTGATTGGTCACCGCTTCCACGCTCGAACGGAAACTAGAAGCCTCATGACTGAGCGTGGCCTTGATGTGGCCAATCACCTTGGACGGGGTATCAAAGCGCCTGTGAGCGACCAGATCCAGGATGGTCTCATCCACCTGGTGCCCGATGCCGGTGAAGACCGGAATGGGGATTCTGCAAATCCAACGGGCGAGCTCGAAGTCATTCAGCCAGGCAAGATCGGTCTTGGCCCCGCCGCCGCGGATCACGCAGACAACGTCAAATGGCTCGATCTGGTGGCGCTCGTAGAGGGCTCTCAGGGCATCACGAATGCTCTGGGAGCTCACCTCCCCCTGGAAGGTGGCGGTGAAGTATTCGAAGGAGCAAACAGCAGCGGATTCGAGCTTGTCCGCATCCTGACGGAAGTCAGCAAGGCCGGCCGCCTCGTGAGGTGAGACAACGCCTACGCGCCAGAATCCAGAGGGTCCAGATAGGACTCGCTGCTTGTCGAACAGCTGCTGCTCTTTCAGCCGGCCGATGATCTCCTGGATCTTCGCCTGCATGTCGCCCAGGGTGTAGCTGGGGTCAATCCCGCCGACATGAAGCCTGAACCCATACTGAGTGGAGAAATCAGGCCTTACCTTGACCAGCACCTTCATGCCGGCCTCTGGCAAGCCGCCGGCGACGGACTTCCATTGAGCGAGGACGTTCTTGGCCACGTTGGCAAACATCACGCAGCTAGCCGCTTTGGCCACCTCTTTCCCGTCCACAGACTCAACCAAGTCCATGAAGACCGTGCCGTTTGGCTTGAGGCTAAACGAGGACAACTCGGCCACGCACCAGGCCGACTCTGGAAGCACGCGCTTGATCGCTGCCTCACAGGTGGCGAGATACCGGCTCAGTGTCTGATGTTGAGGCTGCCCAGCCGCGCTCATCAGCTACCCGCCCGATCGCCCTGCAGAGTTTGCTGCAGCACGCCCTCGATACGGGTGATTCGGTCCCCGCAAAACTTCACGGCCTGGGAAAACTCCGTTGCCAGTGTTTCCAGTTCATCGATGCCGACTTCGTTCTGCTCAAGGCGCTTAACGGTCTGCTCGATGAACTCCATGTTTTGCTGGTAGGTAGTGCGCTCAGTCAAAGTGTCTTCTCCTCGTTCGCTACGTTAGATCTTCCCTTGGCGCCACCCGCGGTACCGCTGTACTCCAGCGGGAAACTCTGCTCAACCTGGAGCCACTCGCCCTTGGGCTCGTAGAACCTGAAGTCAATGCAGAGCTCGTCCAAAGGCATATTTTCGAAGCATGGCGCTGTTTCGTGTGGATCGAAAACGACTACGCCGAACTCCTGGTGCCTGAACGCAACGACCCAATGCCACTTGCCTTTCATTCCGCGCCAGTCGTCGCGCACCTTGAGGATCCCCAGACCATGGAGACTGTCCACCCTCGCCATCGCCTGGTCTGCACCAGCAGGCCGGTGCGGGCCACCGCGCCAGCCATTTCACTGCTCGTGGTTGAGTAGGCAGGCCGACATTTGCGCCGAACCCCGAGTCCATATTCGTTGAAGCGCTCACGCGCTTCCTCGTAGGCGGTACCCGTGACCATAGCAAGGCATGCAATCCCGCACCCGTATCGGTCTGTTTGAACGACCTTCAGGACGCCACAGCGATCTTGCCAGTTGTTACCAGAGCTCAACCCCTGTCACCCCCGGCACACGGCAGTATCTCTACCACCAAGTACTTCCATGGCGCACCTTCAACAGGGCGGATCAGCCCCTTTGAAGCCAGCAGCTCAACCCGCCCTGCAGCTTTGTGAAAGTTGAGGCCGGTTAGGCGCTGTACACGGCTGATACCGAAATGCTCAGCACCAGCAAGCAACTCAAGTAGCTGCTCATCCGTTTCGGCAAAGGTTGGCATCTCCAGTTGGCCCCTATCCAGCGCGGACACATGCCGCTTCTGGCAATCATCCCTGTATGTGCCGCCGGCGGGGCTCCAAGTCTGCCCCCATTTCTGGGTCAAACCCGTCCCAATGGTGGTCCGTGCCATGGGAACCTGACAGCCACTCCAAATACGCCCAGCAACAGGTGAGGCACATGTGCCAGGCAGACCGACTGAATTCCCTGCAGAAGAACCTTCTTTCAACCTTCGAGGCCCTGGGGATTGGATCCTCATTTGAGGCTCGCGCCGAGCCGATCCAGGCAGGTGACGACCACATCCACTTCACCTTTACCTTCGCAGAAGAGGAGCTGGTTGATCGTCTGATCCGGACTGCCAGAAGTAGCTTTGCCAGCTTCGGCCCGGAGTACTGGCTTCCTGATTCACATCCTGGATCAGCACAGTTTCAACAGGACAACCATCTGCAGTATCGGGTTCTGAAGAGCTTGATCCAGAGCCATCTGTACTGGGGCGTCTCCTTCATCCTTTGCGGGCCGAACGAGGGTTATTCCCTGGTCGAAACCACTCAGCCTTAGTCCGGAGCACTCCATGTCCACTGGCCCTACCCACTTCAAGTACTTCTGCAGCCGTTGTCAGGTCGAGCACATTCAGCCAATCAGCGGCCCGGCGCCGCGACTGGAGGACATACCGACCAGCTGCGGCAACGACTTCCCCGCTTTCCCTTCTGCCGTTGTGGCCATCCCACCGGAGAAGTACATGGAAGCAATGGAGGCGTGCTGCCAGACACCCAAGGTGTTCTTCGACGGAGAGACCATTCTGGTACCTGAGAACGAGCACCAGGTAATCGCGATGCTCATCGAGAGCTTCAGCGGTGTCGCAACGTTCGGGCATGCCAAAGAGTACGAGTACGCGACCCTTGCTAGCCAGGCTGGCATAGGGGGCAAGCTGCTTATCCTTGGCCAGGCGGTGAGCGGCCGAACTGGGCAGAGCGCGGCCGAGATGGTCAGCCAGGCTCTTGATGATCCGGCAGCCGCGCTGCTGGCCTGGAATGCCCTTTATGGCTCCAGCATGCTGCCCCACTGATCGAGGGTTGGATTCGATGGCAGTCTCCGCCGATCACGCAGCGCTGACAAAAAAAGGGGCCGCTTGGCTCAAGAAGAATGGATTCGGTGTGGTGACCACAGAGCTGACCAGTCTGGGCTTGCGCGAGCGCCCGGATGTGTTGGGTTTCCGCAGCAGCTGCTCCGCCATGATCGAGGTGAAGGTCAGTAGAGCGGACTTCCTGGCCGATCAGCGAAAACCGGAGCGTCACGTCGGCGGAATCGGTGTTTACCGCTTCTACCTTTGCCCTGAGGGGCTTATTCGACCAGAAGAGCTACCAACGCGCTGGGGCCTTCTCTATGCAACTGGCAGGTCTATCACCGCAGTGGTCAAAGCAGGAGGAAATCACTGGCCGGCCCTGGTTCAAAAGCACCCTGAGGCCGAGGCAGTCATGGGGGAATGGCGCGACTTCCAGCATGAGTCCGATTCGGAACTGGAGCGCCAAGCGCTGTACTCGATTGCACGAAGACTCGCCTCGGGCGGGGTGGTTTAGGCGTTCATAGGCCCTCGGCCGGACTAACCAACCTGAGCCGTCAGGCCGATGTCCAGCCACTGGCGAGCAACGTCGTACGACTCACCGTCAATTCCGTGCTGAGACCAGAGCGCATCAAAATCCACGCTGGAACAAGCCATCACCCGGTCCAAGGCACAGCGAACGACGATTTGCTCAGCGACCTGGTATTCGTCCCCAGCAGCCCCCTCCTCGCAAAGAGATGCCAGCTCCCGGAACTTCCCGTCCGCCGGCAGCTGCCCGCCTCGCTGCCACATCCTTAGCTCAGCAGCCAACACTCGAAGGTGTAGCTGAGCGAATTCTTTAGCACTCTGGAACCTGGTCATACAGTCGGCCTGCGCCTTAGTCGAGATTCAGATTGAGGTGAGACGGCTCACTCAACTCTTTGTCATAGCGCGAGGAGAAAGGCAGGTACTGAAGGCCATATTTCTTGGCCAAGGCCTTGGCGTGAAAAATGGCTTCGTCTCGGTCTGTAAAGTCCTCACCGTTGACCGCCATCCAATCAGAGCGCTCATACGCAACTGCATACGCCAGATCTATTACCTGGATGGTAGAGCGGTCACCGGATGGATGAATCGCAAAGTAAAAAGTGTCGGTGGACATGGTTCTTCCTTGGGCTCGCTCTCTGAGCAACACTTGGGCCGCCGCCTGCTCAATTGACGCCAGTCTGGTTTCGGTCGTCTCGCCAGAAGTAATACATCAGCAGCTGGAGGATGATGACTACTCCACCAATAGCACCAAACGCCCAATGCGTTTGACCTTGGAACGCTCTGGCGATCAGTAAGGAACAGGCTACGAAACCGGCCATCCGAATTGCGAAGTCAACCTTCGGGTAGCGCTTACTGACAGTCTTAACAAACGATGAAAAAGTACTCACAAAGCCTCCCCTGATGGGCAATGCCCATGCTGGTGCTGTGCACCGAGCTATTATCAAGATGCGCGCCCTCAGCGGGCTTTCGAGCGATGCTACACGCTCAACCAAGCATTCAACACCCTGGTGGGCTGCGCACGCCTTTTGCTACGAATCCAGCCACTCTTCGAACGACTTGACCGATTGCCCTAGGCTGGTGGCGCACTGGACGTACACGTCGTATCGATCGCGAAGTGTTTCGTTCTCGCCATAGCCGGGTACGTTCACAGTGGATTCATGACTCATAGGGCTCACCCTGGTGCTAGTTTCAGGACCAGATTCCCATCGACTTCGCCAGATGCAACTCGCTCTGGCCGGATTAGTCATCCTCGGAGTTGAACTGCCTGCGGTTGATATTCCATGGAAGCGCCGGCTGCCGTCGCTCTCGGCGGTACTTCCCCTTGGAGAAAATGTAGGTATCGAGGGACTCGAAGCAGCGATTTCCGCCAAACAGTTCGAAGGTGATCAGGAACACCAGCAGCGGCTTAGAGCACTGCTGCCACTCTGCCTGGATTTTCTCCAGGGTGCCCTCAACCTCATTGACCTTGCTGTACCCCACAAAGGTTTGGAAAACGGCCCGGTCAGAGCTTCTTCTGAGCTTGCCGAATTCGTTGATTCCACTGTTGGCAAGCTCCCACTCCCACTCAACGAACGTGAGGTACTCACCACTGGGGTAACGCAGTGCAGCGTCTGTCCGTTCACCGTGCTCGAACAACGCACGGGCGCCCAGCAAACTCGCGCATTGCCTGACGACGGAGCCGAGGTGAATCGTCCAGTCCGATCGACTCGCCAGCTGATCCTCAACCGTTACAGGGAAGTCCTGGAACCAGAGGCAGTTAAACAGGGCGATAAAGTCCCTTTCGATGCGTTTCATCCTTCAGCTCCCCGGCCTCAATACGGCTGCAAATCCTCGATACCATCGGACCACATGTCCCAGCTGGTAACCACCTTGGCAAGATCGATCATCTGCTCGATGTCGACCCCGCGCCTCATTGCCTCGACCACCTGCTTGTCCAACCAATGAGTGTTCAGCTTCGGCAGCCGATTACGGAGAACCGCGGCCAGGTAAGCACGGCGATTCTGTAGGCTGCCCTGGAGCTCGACCAGCTTTCGTGACAGGGCATCAATGGACCCGTCTGCCTTGCTGTCAAACCCCGGCATAGTCATCAGGGCCTCAATTCCTCGCAGAACGCCGGCGGCGCCATACCGCTTGGCCAACTTCCGGAGTCGATCCTCACCAACCTTGGTCAGAACGCTAGGTGATATCAGGTCGTTGAAAGCCTGAACTGACACGTCGCTGGTGACCGCTGGCGATACCAGGTCAGGCACAGCGCCAGCAATCCTGCTTAAGCAGTGCTGCAGGTAGGGCAATTGTGCCGGGGCAAGGCTGTCCAGGCTGGTTTCGAGTGCAGCAATGGCATTGCGTACCGAGTCCGGTAAGGACGCGCCAGCCAGGCGTTGAGAGAGGGTCGGATGAACAGGAACACCCCAACGTTCGATCACCGCCTCAATTCCTGCCCGCTCCTCTGGCTCGATCGACTGCAGGGCATGCCGTAGCTCAGACAGATACCGATCCCACGCCCAGTCTTCATCGTAAAAGTACAACTCCTCGTCCGGTGACTGGCGGGCAGTTTCCACCAAGAACCGAGCGAGGGTCTGGGGCGCGATATGTTCATAGGCCTCAGTAGGCAACTCGATGTAGATGGCATAGGACGGATCGTCATTGAAGAGTTGAGCCAACTCCATCAAAACCTCTGGGGTCAGTGAATTGCTCGCATAGGTAAGCACGGACATGAGGTGCTTTTTCCGGCCAGGGCCGCTGGGAAGTCGTTCTACGAGTAGGTCCGAAAAATTTGCCTGCCAGCAGTAAATGGTGCTCCAAGCACCAAACCCGTATGTGTCTTCACCATGGAGCAGATAGTTGTGAAGAGGCTCCACAACGCAGCCGGCGAGGGACAGCGGCTCATAATCGGTTGCTTCTGCCAAGTAATCGACGGCCTCAAGAACTGCATCCGAGTCCTTTTGATGCAGAGCAAGAAGCAAGCGGATCTCTGGGCGGTCGAGGCTGGTTTGCTTCAGCTCAACAGGGAGTAGCTCCAGAATCTCCGGTGCGTTGTAGATGATCGCCGCGTTTGAAACCGTAGGCTCCAGGAACGTGTCAGCGGCAAAGCGCGTGCAGAGCGTTTCTGTAACTGAACGCATAATTTCATGGTCACCCAAGACATGAGCGGCCTTGAACGGGATAGCCAGCATCGGCGAGGTAGGAATTGCGATCTGATCGAGGAGCAACCTGATCTCGGCCCTTATGGAATCGCAGGCTGCCTGGTCCTCAACCTCACGGCGATATGCATCCAGCAGCGGCAGAATTCTCAAAGATGGTGCATGCAGAGATTCAAGAGCTTCAAGGTCGGCGCACGCCGCAAGGTGTAGTTCGACCAGCTCGGGTGACTGCCTATGAGGCCGTGCGGCCAGAAACGCACAACTCGCGATCATCATGATTCGAGTTTCTCGACTGGCTTCAACCTCCTTTGCACGCATGTAAATTGCCATCAAGGCTTTGAGCCCTTCCGGCGTTGAGCTCCCCGACCTCATGTCATAAGCCAGGCAGTATATGTGCAGGCCAAGGCCGCCGGCCGAAGCTGCATCGATACCAGCCTGCATAAGGCTGGTACTTGGGGTCTGACCGGAGCTCAACATGGACAGCGCCAGCTTCTCACGACGCTCAGGACCATCGATCTCAAGGGTGGCGTAAAGGTCACGTGCCTCAGCCCAGCGCCTAGCGACGAACAGTCGATCAGCCTCAGCCTCAACGCCCTCCCCGGTAATGACGATGTCCTGACCTAAGGCCTGAATAGCTGCCGCAAAGGAGAGCGGTGAGGAAAGGTGCTTCTGAGTCATGCTGGAGGGCTCACGAATAGGACTTAGTCAGGCTGGAGAAATTCGCAGCCTGATTCAAGCAGGAACTGACTAAAACCTTGTGGAGGCTCCCCCTAGTACGCCGGCGAGCCGTCGAACTCCCGGGCTACGACACCGTTCTTGTAGGTGCGCAGAGGGCACCAGCCGAGCCACACGCTGGACTCCACTACATCCGGCAGCTTGGAGTTACGCTCAGCGAGCTCAAATGCAGCGCTCATGCCGGCCACTGTGACGTTCTCGGCCGAGCCGCAAGAGAACCCAGTCCCTACCAGGTAAAGCTTCTTGGGTACCGGCTGAGCCGATGGCCCAGCCACTCGCAGGCCCACCAGGTGCGCCAGAGTCTGCATCAGCAGAATGGCGTCCTCCTCCGGAACTACCAGATCACCGGCGCCGGTGCGGACAGTAAAGCCATCCTTCATGGTCGGGATAGCCAGCGCCAGTGCTTCAGTGGCTTGCTGAGGTTTACTCAGATCGTAGGTTTTCAGCGTCATTGCTGGGCTCCTGGAAGGTGTACTGCAGTCCGCAAATTCTCATCAAGCGCTGGCCAACCTCTCACTGAGCGATGGGCCGTTTCGCAATTAACGGTGACCAATTTCTCACTGATCGCTGATATGCAACCCTCGGGCGAAACCCCGGCTGGCTGCAGAAACAGAAAACCCGGCACGGGGCCGGGTCTTGGGATTCTGTGCCCGTCACGTGGGCAGCGGGTTTTGCCTGGCCCCTCGCCCCTACCGGGGAGACTTCCTGTTCCCAGGAAGGACCGCCATTGGCGGTGGAGTTGGAAAGTCCTTCCCCTTTCGGCAGAGCCTACTCAGTGGAGCAATCCGCAGAGCCATCATCACCTGCAGCTGTTTTGCGGGCCGGTGGAGCTTATGGCCCGGGGCACACTCTGCGCACCCCGCGAAAGCACTTTCGTGCTTCCAGGCCGCCGGCAAGTGCCTTTGGCCCCACTGTTATGGTCGTGGCCACCTTCTGGTCGTCTGAAATCTGGCGGGGCCTGGCGGGCGTGATTGCGCTTGTTGGCTCCCTTTGATCTCTATTCTCCACAGGCCGCCGGTAATGCAACCCCACATCCTGGTGATTTCTTGGATTCGCCCAGGGCGACTCTATAAACTCGGTTTCCAATGAGAATGTTCAGTTAGGACACCGGAGGTCCTGCATGCTTCTGACCCGTAAATCCGCCCTCATGGCTCTGCTTGGAGCCACCGTTTTCGGTTTCTTCGGCTACACCGAGGTGTGGAACCGCAACACCATTGAAACCTCTGAAGCCCAGCAAGCTGCTGACCTGGCTGCTTTTCGTGCGGCACTGAAGCCCGTCGAGATTCCCGACTCACTCATTGAGCTCCCAGAGCTTCGAGGCCAGGGCTATCTCAGGGATCTGCGCCAAGCTGCGGTGCTCGATAAAAGGCTCAGGGGCCTGCTGCAGAGTTACGTGGCCGAGGTCGACCCGAAGCGCAGAGCTGAGATGACCCTGCCTGTCCTTGATGCCTGGATCGCTACATCCAAGCGGGACGGGTCCCTGGAGGCCCTATTCGAGAGGACCGGCGCAAGCAGCCCCATAGCGCTTTCCACCGATGACGACGAGGACAAGCGCGTTGCAGCACTGCTCCACAAGGTGCACACCCTGGAGGTGGTCACCGGTAAATCTTTCTTCGCCCTCAAGGACTTTTCCGAGGACGTGGGGGCTGGAGAAGCGACGGTCAGCCTGATGAGCGGCGCGGTACCGAAGGACCTGGACGCCCGTTTGGTTGATGGCACATACGCGATTCCGGCCGCAGCCCTGAACTTGCGCCCTATGCAGACCAAACACGTAGAGGCGGCGTATAGCGCCCTGGCAGCCAGCCTTGATCGATCGCTGCTGTACGGTCGGTACCAGTACTGCCTTCAGCACCCGGTACCCGGGTTCGAGGAAATGAACGTAGAAAAGCTCTGCAGAATGGAGCTGGCGCTGGGGAAGGTGAGCTCGCCTTGGCGGGAGCCCGAGAAGAAGGACCAGCGCGGCTGAAGCCGCGCTGCCAACAGGAAAGCCCTACCCTCCTGCGGACTGATCGTGGGCAGTGGACGTTTCGTACCAAACCCGCAATTCAGATTGTGCCAGTAGAACTACTGCGGCGGTCAACAACGCCTGCGGCAATCAACTTGTCTGCATCTGCCTGGGTGATCACCGCTTTGACTGCACCATGCCGGAGGACAGGGCCATCTGGGTGCCCGCTTTCGATGCTCGACTCCTCGAATGGGGCGTTGATGGAAACACCGTTAACGATGATCATCTGGTTGGGTTGGTTGATTTCAACAGTACAAGCCATTACTTCTTTTCCTTCGTGAATTGATGTCATACATCAGGGTGTAACTTCGACCACTCTCAGGCCCAGTACGCATGCTTGCGCCGCGGCCAATTCCGGCGTGTCCCAGCAGCCCAGCCAAAAGTCATGTTCTACCTTGGGGGCCACAGCATAGGGCTCGACATCGCTACCGCACTCGTTCTGGCGGTATACGACAACCTCTGCGTTCTCTTCGAGGTATTTGGCGATCTTCGAACGGCACTCTGGAAATGCGCCATTTACGTGAGCTTGTTGGGCTTGATTAAGCGCCATGACGCATCCTCTCGGAGGGGTTAAGAATCGTCATGATCCCAGACGGCTGCAGTAAAGCAACCTGCTGCTAATCCGGCTCATCGTCGGTCGTTTCTAGCTCTGAATGCGAGACTACCCGAGTCACCTGATCCAACCGTAAGGCCCAGATGCAACCCTGCACCGACCGAGCGGATAGCGGCGTAGCATCACCGTACAGATGGCCCAGGTCGAACACATTCAACCAGGAATGCCGCAGCCGTGATTCTGCATCTGGAGAGCCTGCTGCCTCCAAGGCTTCGAATTCGTCGCTCTCTGCCTGGTCCTGGTAAAGAAACCAGCGGTTTAGCACCGCATGCCAAGCATCGAAGCAGGACAGAACCAGGTCGGAAGCTGGCAGCGCCAGCTCCAGGACCACCGGGGCCCTGACACCAGCAAGATCTTCGAGGTATGGGGCTGAATGGCCACCGGCCCGCTGCACCCACACCCACCATGGACTGAGGCCTTCACCCGGTGGCAGGACGCCGGCAGCGGTCATCTGCTGCCTCATCCAGCTGTAGGCGGTCTGGAACTCCTCACCTGGAGCGGCAAAGGACTCAGGGCATACCAGTTCCCCTGCAACCTGCAGCTGAGCCCAGGCTTCGGCCTCAATGATGATCCAGGCCTGCACCTTGGCGCCTTGGGTAAATCGCTCCCGCCACTGAATGGCTGGGTGAATGGCTCCGGTGGTCATGGCTCTTCCTTCTTGGCGACCTTGATCAGCCGCAGAGCGAACTTTGCCCAGTCGCGGTAGGCACACATCTTCTCGTAGAAGTCCCGCCCAGGGGCCGGGTGCTCGCGGGTACGCTGATTGAGAGAAAGGTCGAGGGTCGCGATTTGGCTCCGGAGGAGCAAGTCGTCATAGATCGAGGTTAAGCGAACCTTTGCGGCCTGCCGATCAAGGCCATTCAGACCGAACAGCGGCAGATTCTGATAGTCCATCTGCTCAAGGTTCAGTAGGCACCACTGTAGACAGGCTTCCCAATCGTGCTTCTGTGGGTCGCGGATACGCTTTTCACAACTGGAACAACGAGCGAGCCACTTGCCGCCTTCGAGACGTTCAAGGACCCCTGGCGCACCACAAGTACAGACCGGAAAAGGCGCAATACGGGGGTCATGGTCACCGTATTCACGCGTAATAACGCCATCTGCATGCTCAGGGGCATGTAGCTTGGCAATGAGTGCATTGCGCTTATCCCTCAGCTGCTCGACGGTGACTCCCGGCCGCCGGTGTAATGGTGTGGATCCCACTGAATCAACCTTTGCTGGCTATGTCGCGGAGTATCTCATCTGTCAGACGCTGCATGCCCAACTTGGTGCGGGCATCGAGGAGCAACTGGTCACCCTGCCCCTCACGCTCATAGGCCACGATGAGCTGTGCCTTCCAACGCACCCCATCCTGGGTGTGATCAGGCTTCCGGCCAGCACCGATGGCGACACGCGCTATTCGATAGGCTTCGTACCAGGCGGAGCGGGATTCGTTGTAACGCCCGAGTCCTGGCTTTCTCTTGAATGGCATTGGTGGGCTACCCCTGATTCGTTCAGAGGCAGCCTCTCATGGAGTTGGGAAAGCGCAATCGAGGTCAGCTAGTCGCCTGCATAACCCCGACTGAAGGCTGAGCTCCCTACTTGCCCGCCTTAGGAGCTCCCTGGCTCAGGGCGCCATCGAGCAGCGCCAGCATGTCCCGCCGCGGCTTGCAGTCCTGATAGCCGTTGAGGACTCCGTTACGGACAAACTCGATAGCCTCGCGGAATTCATCAGGCGTCGAGTACCCGGCAACACCAGGGCCGTAGTACAGCTTCTCCTCATCCTCGCGGGTAATCTCATTGCGGTGCTCGATGAAGGCCCAGTCCTCAAGTGTGGAGCGCGCCCTGTTGAGCTTTTCGTAAACACGCTGGGTGATACCCGTGGACTGCTGGGAGCTGTTACAGAGCTTGTGAAGCACAGGGCCAATGCTGGTGTGCGTGGCCAGCGGCATTGGACTGGTGGGCTTCCACTGCGAGCGAACACCTGGCCCGCCGCCGTAGGGCGAGGCGCCATTGTGGTCACCGTAGGACCGGGAAGGCCGGGAGCGGCGCTTCTTCCCGCTTTCAGCCCGCGCCGGACTGGTGAACTGGCTGAAGTAGCGATCGGAGGCCACTGGCACCACCCCGCTTGGCTTTCCTGATAGAGATTCGACCTGGGCCTGAACCTTGGCGAGAAGGTCCTGGCTCGGGCCGACCAGGTAGGGAATACAGCTGCCGGGGAAATAGAGCCCCTCCCAAGCCGGGGCTACGCTGAACAAGCCATTGTCACGCAGCCAATCAGTACGGTCTTTGCCCTCGCGCTTCCCATAGGGCTCATCGATCACCAGCCACTCCTTCGTGGAAGGCTCAACCCACCACGAGGAATGGTCCTTGCTGGGAAGAGCACCAGCGATGCGCATAGCGCCGCGCAGGGGCTGGGTATAGGCAGGAATGAGCCCCGTTGCGTCAACAAAGCGCAGAGTCCTGGCAACGCCTTCGAGAGCCTCCAATGCACGTTCCTTGTCGACCAGGTCGCCCACAAGCTCCAAGTGGTCGGCAAACTCCATCTTGAAGCCAGAAAGATTGCGGCAAGCCGGGACCTGCCTGGCAGTGAGCAAGTCGGTCAAGGGGCGAGACAAGGTGATCGAGACGGTTTCGCGCCCCGCACGCTGGGGAACGCTGCCCTTCACGTACCAGTAGGCCGTGAGGAAAACCGGAAAGGACGCGACCGGCGCGGAGCTGATTTGGCGTTTGGCGTGCAGGAAGTTACTGAAGCCGGCCTGGCGGGCAGCCTCATCAAGTGCTTTGGTGTGAGGAATCCCAAGTTCACGCTTGATGGACTTGGCAAGGCGCTGAATGCCGCCCACGGAGGACGGAGGTGTGGCGTTGATAACCATGACGGTCTCCCGGCCCAGCTGCGCAGCGTCACCCGTTTCCGCTACATACGGACCGATCAGAGTCACAGTCGGTCATCAGTTCAAAAGGCAGTGCCGTTGCCAGCTTTAAAAACGGGTGTCATGCGCCTGCCTGAGCGCCAGACCATGCTAACAACAGTCTGATGCCGGCCTCAAGCCCAAACGACGACGCCCCGATTTGCCCCCAAAAAAAGGCCTAACTGACCTGCTGACACGCTTTTCGCCATGGAATCATGGTTGCAAATCAGGGCATGCATACGACGCTGCCCCACTTGAGACGAACCATACGGGCCAGCGCATGAAGGGTACGATCCACAAGTACATCGAGGACAAGGGTTTCGGTTTCATCCGCACTGAGGACGGCGACTCCGTCTTTTTCCATCGCAAGTTCCTGCAGCCAGGTCACTCCCCGTCCGTAAATGATTTCGTAGAGTTTCGACCCAAGCAAACTCCCAAGGGTGTGCAGGCCGAGAAGATCATCCTGATCAAAGCCGGCGAACCATACCCGGTGCAGATGGAGTACCCCAACAAGGTCATGTACAGCCAAGACGGTTACTTCCCCGGCGGCTTCACTGTCGAGCGGGAAATTTGTGAAGTGACCTCGGCTGAGAAGGGATTCGCCAACGCCCGTAACTCGCTGCTCTCGGCGTCTTCACGGGTCGGCGGGAATGCGGTGCTCATCACTCATGAGCACCAGTACATCGAATCGAGCTTCAGCATGTTTGGATTCTTCGACCTCTTGTTGAACATAATCGGCATGATCCTCAGACCTACCTGGGGCAAGTTCTTCTACAGCCCGGCCAGCATGACCAAATACCGCACGGTGACCCAGCTTACGGGCGTCGCTGTAGTCATCTCGCGCCAAAAGCGCGGCTAATCAGAACTCACCCTTCCCGGGTACCGAAGGAGGACTGGCAGATGATTTCTACTGCTCAGCTTGGAAGCATGGTTGTAGAAAACCTATGGATTGGCGCAGCCCTCGTATTGCTGCTCCTGATCCCATACGTTCTGGCGCTGGCCTACGAGAACACGCCCGAGGCAGCCGAAAAGAGAGCCGAGAAATGGCGGGCGCTAGCCATCGCTGAGGAAGCCAATGGCAACTCCGAAGTGGCCGCCAGGTGTTTCGCCAAAGCAGCTGAGTGGGAAGCAGTGGCGCTGCTTCGCTCGGCAAAGCTCTGAACAGTCAGCAACGTGGATCCAAGGACGAGAACATGAGCGACGAACTGAACAAGGCACTGCGCAACTTCAAGGCCTGCGCCCAAGAAGCCCCAGCCGGTGCGCACGAGCAAGCTAAGGATCTTGCCGCGGTGCTAGGAGAGACCTGTGACAACCTGGTGCGCGACCTTCGAAAGCTTGGCCTTGTGGCGGACAACGGCGACCTCATGACACACGTCGAGGCGACCATCTACGACTACGTGAAGAAGTCGAACCCCGGCAAAGCCCTCTTCTCTACCTCTGAGCGATTCGGCGAAACGGTTTCCGCCGGCACCGGCACCAGCGCCTGCCAGCCTGGCGCCGTCCCGGCGTAAATCAGACAGAGTGTTCCTACTGCCCGCCCCGGCGGGCTATGTTCTCTGTGCTATCAGGAAGTTCGAGCAGCCATCGTCGTGATCCTCAAGAACAGCTTCATGGGTGCAAAGCTCACCCGCACGCCCCGATTCACAGCCTACGTTTCAGACGACACCCTGACGCTTATCCTCGACGGGAACGAGTCTGCTTGGCCGTTACTCAACATTGGCGCCGCCAAACTGGTGCCGGGGATCGTGTGGGCCGAGCTGACTATCCAAACCCTGGACGGGGAACGCCACAAGCTTGATGGCATAGACAAAACAGAGGGTGGCCGGTGGCACAGTGCCTTCCAGGCCCTTCAACACAAAGTGGTCGCCACAGCCGGCAAGCAAGCACTTGAGCTGTACGGCAAATGGGCGAGCAAGGTTTCCCGCCAGCTACCGAATCGCTGGCACCCATCCTGGATGGGCGAACACCTGGCCAAGACAAACCCACCTGCAGACCTGCCTTGTGGACTGAGTGTTGACGCCGTCGCGTCCCACCCGGCAATCAAGGGCGCCAGTGAGGCGTTTCCGAGCATCCTACCCTCTCCTCCTCCACGCCCCGCCGCCGGCCTCGCGCTGGCGCTTTCCAGGCTCAATGAGGCGCTGTTTGAGGAGCAGAAGAACCTCGCGCTGTTCGACACGCTTGAGTCCACTCCGCTCACCCTGGAGCAGCGGCTGGCCGTGATCTGCTTCGATTCGAAGTTACTTCTGGTTGCTGCAGCTGGCTCGGGCAAGACCGCCACAATGGTTGCGAAGGCGGCCTATGCGATCGCCACAGGGCTTGTGCGGCCCGACGAGATCCTCATGCTGGCATTCAACGCCGATGCCGCCAAAGAGTTGGAGGAGCGCCTGGAGAAGCGTCTGAAGGCCTTCCCCGGCGCTGATCAGATTGCCTGCAGGACTTTCCACAGTTTTGGGCTTTCGGTGATCGGCGAAGCCACCGGCGCCAAGCCCCGCCCAGCCGCATGGCTCGAAGGCGGCCAGGACCTGGCCAAGGTCGAGCAGATCATGAACGAGCTCTGCAAATCAGACCCGGCCTTCCATGCCAACCTAATGCTGGTCCGTAGGGTGTTTGCCCAGCCGATCGGCAACGCCTCAGGCGCCAGCACATCCGCTACAGATGAAGAACTGATCACCTGCCGCGGCGAAACCGTCAAGAGCCGGCAAGAGCAGCTAATTGCAGACTGGCTGTTCTTTCATGGCGTGGACTATCAGTACGAGCCGGCCTATGCATTCGACACAGCTGACGCCCAACACAGCCAGTACCATCCGGATTTCTACTACCCAGAGATTGATCTGTACCACGAGCACTTTGCACTGGATGCCAACGGCAACCCGCCTCGCGAGTTCAAAGGCTATGCAGAGGGCGTAGAGTGGAAGCGGGCCCTGCACCAGCAGCACGGTACCGAACTGTTTGAGACGACCAGCCATACCCTGGTGGCCGGTACCGGGCTTCCGGCCCTGCAGGAGGCGCTGGAGAGCCGAGGTCTCACGCTGAAGCCCGACTTCAGCAAAGAGCCGCCTGGGCGCCCTCCCCTGGAGTTCGAGGCTCTCGCCCGGATCATCAGGAACATCATGCAGCATGCCAAGGGCAACCAGCTTTCGCCTGCAGAGCTCAGCACTCGTGCCAGCCAGGTCGACCCTGTGCGCGGCCCGCTGATCATCAGCCTGTACGCCAAAGTGCTCGAACGCTGGCAGGCAGAGCTGAGTGCAACCGGTACCGTCGACTTCGACGACATGATCAACCTGGCCATCGAGCACGCCGAATCGGGCCGGTACCGGTCACCGTACAAGCTGGTCATAGCTGATGAGTACCAGGACGCCTCAGCGGCCAGAGCGCGGTTACTGCGGGCCATCACCGTGCGGCCTGACACCTTCCTCACAGCAGTTGGCGACGACGCCCAGAGCATCAACAGATTTGCGGGCGCCGACATGAGCGTGATGCGCAACTTCCAGCAGTTCTATGGCTCCGGCACCGTACTGAAGCTGACCCAGACATTTCGTTGTCCGGAGGAGATCTGCAGAGTCTCCAGCAACTTCGTGCAGCAGAACCCGATCCAGATCCCGAAAGAGGTCAGGACCGCATCAACGGTCAGCGGCAAGGCGATTCAGTGCTTCGCGGCCAAGCACCCCAATGATCTTTCCAGCCTGGTGGCCGGTACCGTCACACGCATAGCAGCCAAGCTCAACTCCGTTTGGGATCAGCCCCGAAAGCCGACCATCATGCTGCTTGGCCGGTACCGCAGTGACCGCCCAGACAACATGCCCGAGCTCGCCCAGATCTGTGGGCATGGCATCGATATCAGCTTCAACACGGTGCACAGCAGCAAGGGGACTGAGGCCGACTACGTGCTGATGCTGAACGTCATTAGAGGACGGAAGGGCTTCCCCAGCGAGATCGCCGACGACCCGGTACTGCAGTGTGCGATGCCCCTACCAGAGGAATTCCCATTCGCCGAGGAGCGTAGGCTGTTCTACGTCGCACTGACGCGTGCGCGGCGCGGGGTTTTCATCTTCACGGTCCAGAACAGGCAATCTGCATTTCTGATCGAGTTGGCGCAAAGGAACGAGCTTCAGATCGTGGGTCGTGATGGCGAGCCGCTCAGTACCGAGCCATGCCCGGCTTGCAAGGATGGCCTACGCAAGCTGATTCCTGGCCGCTACGGGGACTTCTTCGGCTGTACCAACTATCCCAAGTGCACTTGGAAGGAAAAGGCCAGACCAACCCGCCGCCCCTGACTACTGAGTGAAATCGTGTGCAGTCGCCGGTAAGGCTTTGTGCCGGCTATCCGGCGGCGAATCCCGCTAGCGAAGGGCGGGAGCCACGACAAACCACCCGCCGGAAGCAATAACCATGGGTGTAAGGATCCACGCTGCTCCGCGGTAGGCCACGGATCCCTCCCCGGCCAACCCTGCGACCAGGGCGATGACCGGTAATATTTTTCTAGGCTGCGGCGCTGAACGCGAGGCTGTGACAGCGCATGGCGAGTTTGTGGCAGTAATCAGCACCAGTGCAGGTGCTTTCCAAGCGCACGACTTCGGCCACCGTTGCAGTGCTATTGCCGGCATCGTGGATAGCGCGGATCAACTCCCGGCACATGCTCACAACGTAGAGCGGGGCGTTGTACTCGGGATGCCTGTCGAGCGCTCCCTTCGCGCAGCGCTCTGCGAGGCCCTGCTGAATGATCGCCGCGAACGGCTCGTGATCGGCATGCGTGTTCGTAGGTTACCTCGATCAACTCGTTCTATTCAGCAGCAAGGTCAGCTGAGCCCAGATTCTCTTAAATTTCGCCATCGATACCCAAGTGGGCACAAATTGCACTCAGTTTTTTGTCCAGTGACTTGAGGTCAGCCTGTTCGCCACACGCTTGCGGTAGAGAGGGGGTGAATGTTCGTTCGAGGATCGCATTCAGCTCGGCAGTCATCGAGCGGTTGTTAGCCTTGGCCGAATCGAGCAGTAGTGCTTTCAGGTGGTCTGGAATCCGGTAGTTAAATTGTGGGTCAGAACGAGACATGCAGCGTTTTCCTATTGAGCCCTGGGAGCCAATTCAACGGCCTGGCGGCGGCCAATCTGTAACAGCAGATCAGCAGCAGTATCCTGAGACACGCCATCGGCCAGCGTCACTGTAGTCTTACCTCCGTCGACCTCTTCTTCGACGCGAAAAGAGCCGTTTTCTAGTTGTAAGGCTTGCCCACAACGAAATTGGCCGACCATGAGAATTAGATCGCCTTCATCCGGCACGACCCGCACACGGGCACGGGTTCGGTCAAGGCGAATGGGTAGCGGTACGCGTAAGATCGAGACGATGTCGGCATAGGGGCCGCGCTGTTTGAAGCTTCCGTAGGGCGTCAATTGGCTTTCGTCATAACCTGCGGGACCTGCAACCTCATAGCCGGTTAGTACCCTGAAACCCTCTGTCTCATCCAAATATGGGCATGAGCCATCGGCACGGAAGGCCGACAGATCAAAGCCGCCGGCGAGGCGCTCCGGCAGCATTGGCAGCAGTGCTTCATGGGCCTCTTTCGGCCAGTTCTTAATGAGCAAGGATTCTCCGGGCAGCAGCTTCTTGCCAAGCATGTCTTCAATGGCTTTGATCAGATTCGCCATGAACGCTTTGGAAGCCAGCAATGGCGGCCATTCAACCTCAGTTATGGTTCTTTCCCAGATCTGGGCTTTCATCGCGGTTTCCTTGAACTATTCACGGTCGATTGCCCAGAGGGCAAAACCAGTGAGCGCGGTGATCAATATCAATCCGGCCAGCGAATAGAAGATTTGCGGGCCGAGCACTTCCATCGGGTGCTCGTACCACAGAAACGGCAGTCCGATCACTGAGCTACCGACAATGAAATTCGTGCTACGGGCAAGAGCCATGGAGATTTCCACTAACTCGGAGTGTCCGCAACATCCTCCTTCATGCCGAAGGACTTGTAGGCGCAAAAAAAGGTCGCACACATAAGCAAAGTGACCACAACAAACTGCCAGCCGCTTATAGGGGCGTCATCCAACTGTCCAGGGGCCATCTGGCCAACGGCAACCATTCCGAAGCCAAATACACCCAAGCCATACGCTTTCTTCTTCATTATGCTCTCCGTAAATTTCAAGGTGTTAAACCCGCACCCTGGTACTGCCAAAGCCCGCACGAGGCGGGCTGATGATCAGCGGCGTTTTCCTCGTTACTTTTCAGGCTGGTCTTTACCAGTAGTTTCACGGGGCTTTGCCGAGCGCAGAAACCCGAACATCATCAGCAGAGCGCCACCCAAGATCACCGGGTAAATAGGTGCATCAGGCATCTTCAGTTGGAGCATCAGGGCAATAAGCCCACTCACAACAAATGCGCCAAAGCCAAAAACCAACCACTCACCACGGTGAATCGCTGGCTCGTTCGGTTGTTGCTCTTTGTTCTCTTGTTCCATGTCGGTTTCCTCGAACTTCATTCGCCCTGGTCGGGGCGGTAGTTGGGGCTCAGCTTTCGGCCCTCAGCTGTTGCCATCCAGCAGGGAGGCCGGGACTCGCGCTCAGCAAGCCCCAGGCGGACCAGGACGGTCATGGTATCGACGTTGCAGACTCGCTCGCCGTTGACCTCAACCGCAGCGCCGCTCGACACGCGAGCGCCCCAGCCCTGACTGAGCCAGTGCATTACACGCTGCTGGGCCTGAGTGAGCTTTAGCTTTTTCATCGCAGGTCGGTATCCTCGAACTCAGTTACTTGACGCTGCCACCGGCAGCGAGGATTGCAGCGCGCACGGCGTCCAGTTTGTCCTTCGGTACGGCGACGGAGAGGTAGACCGTATTTTGCTGCTTGCGCCAGGCCTTGAAGAACGACTCGAAGCTGCGATCAGCGAAGTCGTCGCGGCTGGACAGCACATGGCCGTACATGATCTTCACTTGGTCTTCATCTTTGAGGTCTTCATTGATGGAGTAGTCATCGGACTGCTCAACCCCGTTCACCTCAAGCACAAGCTCTTCGTGCCAAATATCGTCGCCCTTGCTGTCATCCGACTTCTGCCAATAGGCATCGTCGTTGTAGAACGCTCTCAGCTCAGCTCCGGTGGTCTTCGTGGCCATCTGGTGGTTTCCTCGGTATTCGTTATGGGTTCAGCGTCTCACGGGTCGCCCGAAACGCAAGGCCATGATCAGCCGTAATCCAGCGTGTCATCAGGTGGATCAGCGAAATATGCTCAGAGGATAACGGCCACGGTCGAAATCCCAACTAAGTCCCAGCATTTTCCCACACTCCAGTAGCTTGGAACCCCTTAATCCCGCCCCGTAAGGGTGCGAAACCTAAGTCAAAGCCAGCTCGAATGCCCGGCGTATGGTGTTCTGATCAACGCTGAGGTATGGCTTGCTGTGATCCAGATGCTGGTGGCCCAGGATGGTCTGCACCGTCTCCACATCGCCGGTCGCAGCCAGTACGCGAGCAGCCAGGGAGCGCCGCCCACTGTGCGAGGTGCCGAGCTTGATCCCAGCCTGCCGGTAAAGCCGAAGGTAGCGAGGGCGGTAGCCGGCCACTTGCTGGCGCTCGATGACAAAACATCCGGTCGCCACCACAGAGTTCGCCAACTTCGTAGGTTTGTGCTCGATCCCGAAGCTGGCCTGCACGATGAACTTCGATTCCTGCTCTGGCTCTATCCCTTCCACCGCCAAGGGATGATGACGGACCTGTACCACATGGTGTTTGGAGGCAAGCACGAGCCGCTTTGGATCTCGGCATTCAAGACCTACCCTCTGGCACTAGCGTTCAGTACTGAGCCATTCAATCCCGAATACCGTTTGGCCGGCGTCATTGACCTCACGCCTCACATCTCAACGGACGTAGACGGGCTATTCAATCTGAGGATTCCCACCAGACCAATCGTCGACAGCAACTGGCCATTCGCTCCACACCGAAACGGCGCAATCATGAGCCGCGATAATGGCAGCGTCACCACCGTCCCGTACGTCAATCAGCGGGCAAAAGGGGCTAAACGGGTTCAGGGTTCAAGGCTGGAGCCAGAACGCTAGCTCCGGGTACACCGGCAGAGGCCGGTAAGGTGTGGCCCGCAGGACGCAAAAGCCAGCGTGAGACATGCCGTTGATGCCCAGATACGAGCGAGCGGCCAGGCACTTACGGATCCAGGCACCAGTCCCTTCGTACTCATGGTCCTGCACGATCTTTTCGTCAGGGATGTCGAGCGCCTTCCCGGCTGCCCAGGCCCAGGCTGTCGCCTCTGGATCACTGCACTGCACCATAGCCCGCGCAAGCGGGTCATCAGGCTCAAGACCCATCTGGTCGAGCTCCTCAAACGCCCTTTTCATGCCAGCGCCCAGGCTCCCGCTCATGTAGCCCCTGAACCTGGTCGGGATAGTGGCCAGGTGGCCGGCTTCATGGAGCAGGCCGGACGCGGGTGCTCGTGGGTCGACCTGCAGGCCGCCCTCGACAATGGCAATGTGTTCGATGAATCCGGTCGCCCCAGGCACGATGTCAACGGACAGGCCTATCTCGCGGAGAAAGCCAACGGCCTTGTCTGCGTGTGAGCACTGCATATCCATCATCATGGATGTCCGATCCGGGTTATCAGGGGCGCTTAGTGGAGCATGCGGCCGGGGGCCGTGTCAGGTGTCTTTACGCGGAAGACCTGAGCCATCGAGCCGAGCATGGTCATAGCGCCGGCCTGGTCATCTGGCGACAGGGCGCGAAAGTGCTCAACCAGGGCCGCCTCTTCCGGGGTCAGGTACTGGGTCAGAAGTGGTTTGTTCGAATTGGACACGGTGATTCCTTCAGGTGGATTGGCTCAGCCGAAGTCAATTTCGGCGTTTTCGGGTACCTGGTAATCCTGCCGGCAGGCTTCACAGGTGAACTTGCCGCCACGTGGGTCGTTGATGAACCCTTGCTGCGGGGTATCACAGTGCGGGCACTCGATGTAGGTGATGTGGGCCACGATCACCGGGGCCTTGGGTTGGTCACACATGTGCTTCGGTTCTCCTGTGAGCGGCTTCACCCATGCCCAGCTTCTGCTGGATCCGCTTGGCTTCGGCCAGTTGCGCTTCTTGGCCCATGGCCGCGAATCGGTGTGAGAGTTGGACCATGAGGGCGGAGGCCTCGGGGCACAGGCCCGCTATCGAGACAGTTCCCCGGGTCAGGTCAGCAGCTTCGCGCAGTTCCCGACCATCGAACTTCCCGTCCAGGGAGGTGAGGTACTCGATAGCCCTGCTGACCACGTCATCGTTCACCGGCTTGCGGCCGGTCTCCACGGCAGACAGATACGAATCTGAAAGCCCCATAGCCGCAGCCATCTCATTGAGACGCTTGCGGACCTTTAGCCGGGCCAAGCGAACTGCCTGGCCGAATGGTGTTATCTCCATGGCGAACCCCGAATCAACCGAACGGGTGGAATAGTACCCGCTTATGGTGGATGCGGTATTCAGCGACTCACTCACTGCTGACGACCCCGCTGGGGCAGTCGGCCAGCACCATGGCTTGCTCGAATTCGGTCGGTGTCCGGAACTGATAAAAGCCTGTGTCCAGGCAGCGGAACACCAAAATCTCAACGTTCTGGAACGAACCCTCACCGATCGCAGTGGCGATCACCTCGTAACGACCGCCGTTCTCGGCATTGCTGAACACCTCGGGCTCGATGTCGAAGTGCTTCACCCCCGTAAAATGACCCTCAGCAGGGACGGGAGGAGCGGACAACTGCCCTGGTGCAGCACCAGCGCGGACGGTACCGGCCATATACGCAGCCTCCATCAGGTCTTTGACGCTGATTTCATGCTGTGTGAGTAACTCGCCCGACTTGAGCCACCAGCTGCGAAAATCCTTGCCACCGGTGACCAGTGCTGCAAGTAGCTGCTCACGGCTGATGCGCTCCGTCGTACCCGCACCTTCACCGCAGCCGGTATCGGCTGCAGGGTAAGGTTTGGTGTCGGCGCAGGTAACGGTCATTGCATCAACCCTGTTGGGGGTAGCTCAGTCGGGGAGTTGAATTCATTCTCCCCGCTTCTCCGAATATGCAACACCTTAATTCGGCCCATTTTTGGGGCCCGTCTGCTACCGGCTTCTATCGACCTCTCGCACCTTGCGCCACAAATTAAAAAGCCCGCACATGGCGGGCTCATTGTTGGATTCTGAGTTCTTGTCCAGTTCGGACATTCTGAAAATGCACAAGCAGATCCTCGTGCTGCCAGAGAAAACCGTCACCTCCGGCGTCGATGGCCAGCTCGCCATCCGCGATAGCCCTCACGATCCGCTCCTCTGGGCGGCGGGCATTGAATGGCTCCAAACCAGCCAACGGCAAGCGCAACTATAAAGAGCAAAGCGCTTCCAAATTTGAGCGAGGCTATGAAAATCAAAATAGCTAAGCCAATTATTGATAGGCCATTCATTCCGAGTCCTTACGCGTGATCCAGTTGTTTAAGCGCCCATTATTAATGGCCCGAAGCGGACTACTTCTCTCAGCCCCCAAGGATTGTAGCGTGTTGACGCATAGCGTTATCGCCGCTTCAAGGACCTAGCTTTGACCCAGGTCCGCCGACAACTCTGCCTGTACTGCTACAGCAATGCGATCTACGCCCTCCTGGCCGATGACTTCCAGGGTGGTCGGCAATAGGTTAAAGGGATCACTGTGCAGGCCGGCGGCCATCAGGTGCTCACTCTTGTCGTTTGCGCGAGTGATGTTCTCGGCGAAGTAGTCGATGCAGCCCTTAACGCCATGCTCAGCCGATGCAGTGCACAGCGCCTCAGCATGATCACCGTTGAGCACAAAGAAGACCCGCTCCTGCAGAACAATGGCCGTGGTATCGCTTCCGTACGCGGAACTGCGCGGGTTGTAGCTGATGTGGAAATCAGCCCCAAAGCTGCGCGTTACGTTCGGCGATGGCGAGTGGGTGACCGGGCACGTACTGCTCCGCATGCCGAGACGAATTTGGGTTGCAGTGTTCATGGGGCGGCTCCGTAATCAGGTGGTTTAGGCGGCTGCAACCGCACATCCGGTCGCGATGAGTCCACCCTCTCACCGATTGCAGAAACTGCAATCCGGCAATCTCGTCCTTCTAGCCATTTCCGCACCATATCAACACAAACGAATCTTTGCCTTGCAGGCCAAGAGAGCCTCGTATACAAATATTTCTTTGCATTGGCCGTTCTAGCTTGCTGCGGGTATACTACACCGCAAAGCAAACATTCCTTTTCCTTGTAGGCTATCAAGGCACCTAATACAAAAGGAGCTTTCTGTTATGCGTACAATGCGCATGTCAGACGACGCTATCGCAGTCCAGATAGGACAGGCTATTCGTGAGCGTCGCCTGCGCAAGAACATCACCCAGGATGACCTGGCGAACTCGGTCGGCATCAGCACGCCAACCCTGCAGAAGCTGGAAAAGGGCAAAGGCACCATTGCGACCCTTATCTCGACCCTCCGGGCGCTGGGCAGCCTCGACCTGCTGACCCACTTGATGACGCCGCCGCCCGTAAGCCCGCTTGCCGTGGCTAAGTCGAAGAAGTCATTGACCAGAATCAGGGCTGTTGGTTACGGGAGTGCCCGCGCCACCGCCCGAAACACAGCGGTCCATGTGAGCAAGGGATCACCAGGCTCAACACTACTGATACCGAAGAAGACACGCAGGAGCCAAGATGGCGAAGACAGCTGAAGTATGGATATGGGACCAGAAGGTGGGAACCGTGCTCTGGGACGAAACCCGGCCGGCACCAACGGGTACGTTTGAATTCGACCCAACCTTCTGCACCATCGGCCTCCAGATCGCACCGCTGACAATGCTGGCCGAGCCTGGCCAGGTGTACGAGTTCGCGACCCTAGCTGAAAAGGCGTTCAAACGCCTCCCGCCCTGCCTGTCCGACTCCCTGCCCGACGACTTCGGTAATGCGGTGATCGACAGCTGGCTGGCCTCGACCGGCCGCGACCCTAAAACCTTCTCACCGGTTGAGCGACTTCTTTATATCGGTAGCCGCGGTATGGGTGCCCTGGAATACAGGCCGGCTTCGGTGAAGACCGCCAACAAGGTCGAGAAGATCCAGCTTGATGCCCTGGTCGAGTTGGCAGGAAAGATACTTTCCCAACGCAAGGAACAGCTCGACGGTCTCAAAATCGACCCGGCTGCCGGCAAGGACGACGAAGCCCTGCAGCAATTGTTCAAGATCGGCTCCTCCGCCGGCGGCGCCAGAGCCAAGGCGATCATCTCGATCAATGACGAGACAGGCGAGATCTGCTCTGGCCAGGTCCCAGCTCCCGAGGGCTACGGCTACTGGCTGTTGAAGTTCGACGTTGGCGACAAGGCCAGCGAACTCGGTGACCCGAAAGGCTTCGGGCGAGTTGAGTACGCTTACCACCTGATGGCCAAGGCTGCCGGTCTGGATATGACCGAATGCCGCCTGATGGAGGAAGGCCCGCGTGCACACTTCATGACGCGCCGGTTTGACCGCATGGAGGATGGCGACAAGATCCACGTTCAGACGCTCTGCGCCATGGACGAAGCTGACTACAACTCCCCGGGGACGTACAGCTACGAGTCTGCACTGATGGTTTGCCGCGACCTGGAGCTCACCCGCGACGAGCAAATCCAGCTGTATCGCCGCATGGTGTTCAACATCATCGCCCGCAACCAGGACGACCACACCCGCAATATCTCGTTCATGGTCTGGAGGGACGGCGTCTGGAAGCTCGCCCCTGCCTATGACGTGTGCTGGTCTTATAACCCTGAGGGCGAATGGACAAGCAAGCACCAGATGACGGCCAACGGCAAGCGGGACGACTTCACTGTTGAGGACCTTCAGCAGGTCGCCAAGCAGATTTCCCGGTTCAATCCAAAGAAGGTCATCGAGGAGGTCGCTGCAGCTGTACGCCGCTGGCGCGAATTCGCCGACGAGGCCAAGGTCGACCCCGCCCTCGCCACCGATATCGAGAAGTCCCACCGCCTGTACCTGGCGGTCGAGAAGGCATAAAGCGTGAATATGAGCATGCAGAACGAACCCGGCAGAGAAGTCGACATGGAGTTTGTCGAGGCGACCCGGAAAAAGGTCATGAAAGCAGACATCGCGATTGGCCTGCTCTCGATGACGCCCCTGACCTCACTCATCTGGGGCTTCACCCAGGATGAACGCTTTAGCGCGGACGCCCTCGGCATGCTGGCGATGCTCTACGTGTGGTCAATCGGCGCCTGTTACTTTCTGTTCCTGCGCAAGATCAAGGACAACGGCCTGCGCTGGTCAGCCATGCTTTTCGCGAGCGGAACCTTTTCCACAATGCTGGTCTTGACCATCACTCTGCTCCCGGCCATGTGGTCGCTTGCCGCCACTCCGATCGGGACCTTCTACATCGCCAGAATCCGCAGCCGCCTGCATAGGAACACCGACATTCTGATGCGGATCGGGAAGGCAAGCCAGAAACAGGGCCAGTTGAAGGCATGAGCAGAATGGATAACGCCGGGATGACAGAGAAGGAACGCACCGTGCGATATCAGTGCATGAGCGGAGAGTGGCGCGAGGTTGAGCCGCTGCAGGTTTACAAGCTGGAGACAGCGCCCTCGCCTACTCGACGGAACCCAGAGCGAGTCATCCATGAAGCCTTTGCCGAGGAGCAGCGCGTTGAGTCGCTAGAAGAGTTCATCGAGCTGGCGCTGCGGATTCTTGCCGCAGAGCCTTTCTATCTGCGCAAGGACAGCATTCCATGGATGATGACCTATGTCCGTCACATCGGGGACGAGATCAAGGCCGGAGCACTGGAGCTTGGCCGCCACCGCAGCTATGCGCTTCGTTCCTACCTCTGGGAAAAATCCAGCTTCATCTACTTGACCCGTTTCGTAGGAGCCTTGGACTTCCTCGCATGCGCTCTATACAGAGGCGCATTCTGGTCAGGGTCGGATAACGAAGGCGACATGTATCACCTTCGAGGCATCGTCAACAATGAGTCGCCAGGAATTAAGGCTCTCGATGGCCTATACGAACTCAGAAGTTACTTTGACGACAAGCAGTTTAAGGCCGAGCTAACCCGCACCAGGGGGCAGGACTCGTTCATTGACTTCACGATCCCAGATGGGGAGTACCTGGCAATCCACGCTGCAGGTCGTGAGTTGATCTACCCGTCCGGCGCTGTAGGAGCGGGCCAGATTGAGCGCTTCCACTTGTCCGAGGCTTGGAACTCGTACGGTATCGCAGGATACCCCGGTTTTAATGAAGTGAACGGGGAGCATTCCTCCCCATTCAACATTGTCCACGCCGTGAGGCCGCTAGGCCCGCACAACGCAGATGGAGTACCGGTTATCGCTGGGGAGTTTTACGGTGTAACTCTCTACATCCCGCATGAATGGATACACGCCGATCAAGAAGAGACCTAGGCCCCGGCAGAGCTCTACAGCCTCTGCCCATGGCTCTCTTTCACACCCTCGACAATCCCCAGCACCAAAGGTGTAGCTCAATCCATCGGTCAATGTCCTGATAGGACCAGAAGTCATAGGCCAGCCCCGAGAGGTCATCAGAAAAGGGATCCAGGGCCTCGCCATCGTCAGTCACCGGAACAGGGGTGCGGGTGAAGGCGCCGCTCCGGTGCGGGGCTTCGCGAACGATCCAGCCGTGCTCAGGCCGGGCCTGTGGCCACGCCTCCCAGCAAATGGCCAACTCCATCACCCCGAGGTCGGTCTTCAAGGTACCCACCAGCAAGCCGCTGGCTTTGTCGGTGGTGGCGGTGCCCAGCTGGCACACGGCAGAGAACTGATCTGGCCCCAGGGTTGCGCCAGCAAGGCCATCGAGCAGGGCTACAACCGAATCAAGCGCCAGCATCTGAAACTCCGCATCAGAGAAGGAATGATGCAGAGGATCCTAAGACAGGGTGCCGGACATGCAAGAAGCACCGGCAAGAAGGTCATGCCTCCAGCCGGTACCGTGAAAGCAACTTGTTGTAGGGGGCAACCCAGGGCTCTTTACTGCTGAGCCGCGCATCCAGCACCCACAAGTTCTTCCCCTGCACCCCTGGGCGCCGGACAAGCCGGCCGAGGCCTTGCCGCAAGGCCCATGCCCCCTCTAGCGACGTGATCTTGAAGCCGGCAATGGCGTGGCGCCGCTCGTGCGTGAGCGACCTATTCAGGCCAACAGGCAGCCGGGTAATCACGAGATCGCTCAGCATGGCATCATCTGCGGCTTCAACCAGTTCATCCGACAGATCGATGCCGGTCCAGGCAGCTCCAAGCCCAACCCATACTGGTCGCTTCCCGCTTCGGTAGAGTGCCTTGTACTGTGAAACACACATCGAGGCACTGGCAGACCGAGACTGAATCACCAACCGCTCACCCAGCCTATCCTGCAGGCGCTCACGCAGCTGCTCAGCGTTCAGGTAGGAGGTGCACAGCACCAGGGTGCCGCCGGCGGCCTGTTCCGCCGCTTGCAGAACCAGCTCGCTTGTCTCGTCGGCCCATTGAGGGGTGTTGTCCTCAGGCGCAATGGTGTTCTTTGCCCGCCTGTAGGTCACGGGGGTAGTAGTCCATTCCGGATGAACAGAGGGCAGGTACATGGCGCGAGCCGGCGGGACCTCCAGCTTCCACCTGGTGAGCATCGGGTTGTCATCGCTGGAGTAGAGCGTGGCTGATACCAGGGTCGCACCGACACATGAGTTCCAGAGCGATTCAAGCGCCCACCCAAGGTTCGCCCGCCCGGAGACCAGCATCGGGTAGTAACGAATGGGGGTCAGCTCCATGCTTAATCGTGTCCGGCCCGACAAAGCATCTTTCATGGCTCGAATCGCTGAGCGGATGACAATCTTCGGCCCGCTATCCATGGCTTTTAGGCTAATGCCTTCAAGGGCTGTCAGCGCCGTCCGCAGGGAGGCCTCGACCTCTGGAACATCAGCAAGCTGACATCCTACCCTTGAGGCCTTCTCAGACTGGCGAACGGCGCGACCGATCGCATCCTCAACCGCATTCAAGGCGGCAAGAGCGACCTTTCTGCCTTTTGCCGCATGCCCCTCAACAGCTCGAAGTAACGGCCTCACTCGCAGGGTTTGGCTAAAAATCGAGGCGAATGCCTGTTCCAGCAAATGGGCTTCGTCAACGATGAGCGTGTCGATGGTCTGCGGCAAAGAGAGGGAAGCAGCCTCCTCCTCCTCTGATTCGATCAGGCCTCGCAGGTGCATTAAGCGAACGTGATTGGCCAACATGAAGTGTGAGCAGAGGACAATCCCCGCCTCGGTGTGATTGCCTCGCATCGACCGGTAGAGCTGCTGGGCCGGGCAATCATCAGTGTCCTCACTGGACAACATCAGAGCATCGACCGGCATGTCCTCGGCCAGCGCCAGCGCATCCTCAAGCATCCAGCAAAGCTCGTGATCAATCACTGCGCTCGCCTCTATGGTGCGGCTTGTGAGGGGCTTTCCTCCGGCCTGTACCCACTCCAGAAGCTTCTCGCGACCATTGTCCGACGCCCAGTCAGAGACGCGCTCTGGCGATACAAAGTTGGGTCGGCCAAGTGACATCGTAATCCCGGCTGAGCATGCCTCAGGGATCGCGCTCAGAGCCTCGACAAGCTGCCAGGTAACAGCCAGTGGCGCACTGATCACCACGGTATCTCCCTTGGCAGCTGCATTGGCAGCCAGGGAGGCAATCATCCGGCCCTTGCCGGTTCCCGTTGCGGCCTCAGCAAACACAATCTTGCCCGCCTCCATCCCGGCAGCACTCTTCTCAAGCAAGGGATGAAGTACGTCCCGGACATGCTCCTGCCCAATGATCAGCGGCTCATGGGCAGTCGGTTCTGCTTGGGCGCCAGGGCTTGCCTGCTGGTGCTGCTCAAGAGCCTTAAGAAGCCCTGCCGTCAGGCGAGGAACAGTTAGGTCCCTCTTAAGGGCCAAATCTCTGAGCTGCAGGCTAAGCGCGGGGCTCATAGTGGCCGTGAAGCTCTCCACCTCGTGAATCGGGACTGGCAACGGGGCGAGGTCCAGATCAAGCGCCCTGCATAACTGATCTCTGGCCCACTGGCTGCGATTTCCAGCAGGGGGATTCACCGCGCCAACTCGAACTACTTCCATAGGGCTTGCTCTACTTTAAAACGTGTTATTAATTTAACGCACAGATTAACAACAGGTAACCCTAATGCGAGTTCTGCAGTGCTTCTTCGATCTAGGCGAGTGCATCTACCCTGATCAAGCGCGAGCTATGGTCGCGGAGTTGATGAATGGAATTCAGCCTGCCCTGGTTGCAACGCTGATGAACTACATCCCCGGCACCAGCATCTCGAAAACTGAGTTTCCGCCGGTGCAATTCGGCCGGTACCAAGGCGGGTTCTGCCTTCTTGGTTTTGGCGAGGCTGGCAGTTGCATCGTCAATGATGCCGCCCCACTGATTCATGCCGCCCTTTGCCGGCATAAGCCCGAGCAGATCATCAAGTCGAGATCCCGGGAGCTGTCCCTAGCGGTTGAGCCTCGACCCTACGCGTTGCGTTACACAGTTCCTCGCATGGTTGTGCAGAAGAAGGAAAAGCATGCTGCGCGGCTGCTGACGGACGAGGCTGGCAAGCGTCACATCGAAAGCCTTTTCCTGGGGTCCATCCAGCGCCAGGCCGATGCCGTTGGCGTGCTGCTGCCGCCAAATCTGGAGGTTGCATTCATGGGGGCCAAAGGAACCTTTGCTGCAAAGCAGAACCCAGGATCGCAGGTCGCCCACCTCGGATTGAAAGGTGCTGTTTTTGATGTGCACGCCTGGTTTAGCGGCATCTGGACTGCTGGCTACATGCTGAGCAAGGGCAATGGCCACTTCGATGCCACCTACCAACTGTCGGGGGCCTTCAATGCGCTACCCGAGTGATGTCGTAGACCAGGTGTTCAAGCTCGGCCCGGACAACGGCCTGTTGAGCTGGGGTAAAGAGACCACAGCCTGCAGCCATTGCGCTCGTCCGATCGCACGAGGAGACCTCTACTCACCGTCGAACGCCGGGCAATTCTTCAGTGACACCCGCAGCCTTGCCGCCACGTCGCGAAGCATCTGCTGGCGCTGCGTCATCCTCAGAAAGAAGGCCATGCTCAATGGGCTTTCCTACGCGCTCATCACCCTGGACGGGGTTTTCCAGATCAGCAAGGACACGAACAAGGCCTGGCTCTTCACCACTCCCCCGCCGGCGCCATTTCTGGTCATGCACTCATCCTCGACCATGCAGCACCTCTGCTGGCGGACACCGATCACCCTGGACAACCGGATCATCCGTGTTCGTTACGGGAATCACCTGTTCACTGTTCGGCCTGAGGCTGTGCGCAAAGCCCTGGCGATATCCGATGCGATGAACGAAGGCCTGAAGAAATGGACCACTCCACTGTTCCTGGATCGCAAGGCCGCCAACCAGAACCACGGCTCTCTCACTACCGCCGGCCGAGAACTGCTGAGCCAGTCAGATCAAGACTTCATGCTCAACCTGACACCTGGTGAGCGTTGGGCACTCGCCTACGTCATGCATTCAAAGCGCCCACAGCCTGAAATGCCCGAATGCATCACCGCCAAAATCATCGAGAAGCTTTAAGGGACAACCACATGCAAATCGAAGTCATCATTCGCAACATCACTCCGATCTTCTCTGCGTCCCCTGAAGGCGCTTACATCGGCCTCGATGGCACCTTCAACCCCTCGCTGGATAAGCCGCGGTTCCCGGTGACTCGCGCCCGCACCTTGAAAGTGGTGGCAGAAGACTCGAACGGGGTCGCAAAGCCGGTTCATCTTCCGGTAGTGCCGGGCAACACCATGCGCAACCTCCTCCGTCGAACCATGCTGGAGTACGTGATTCAGCCTGCCCTGCTCGATAAAGCTGCTCAGCTGAGCATCGGGGCTTACGCTGCCGCATATTCAGGCAGCGCCACGGGCAACCCTGATGGCGTTCCGAGTAGCTTCGATGAAACCGTTGCGCTGCGCTCCCACCCATTCATCGGCCTTTTCGGTGGCGGCCCCCGTATGCTCAAGGGCCGCCTCATGGTCGACACCCTGTACCCGATCCACGGCAATTCCGAACGCATCATCGGCTCCGACTACATCAACGACTCTGTCAGCGGCCAGATCACCGACGTGGTTTGGACACGGCGCAACGACCCGGTGCTTGCGCTGGGTGAAGCACAGGATGCCGCGGTCATTGAAGGTGGGGCACAGGCCGCCAATAACTGGATTACCAACCTGCTGGCGACGACCAAGGCCAAAAAGGCGAAGGCTGGTAAGGAAGGCGGCGAGGAGCCTGGTGAGGCCAGCGAGTCCAAGCGTGGACTCAATGCGTTCAACGCACACGAAGTCGTTATTGGCGGTGTGAAATGGCTCTGGCGCATCAACGCCGATCAGCCTACCAAGGCCCAGGTAGGGCTCATTCTTCTTGCCCTGTCGAACATCACCAACTTACGAATTGCCGGCGGACACGCTAAAGACTACGGCCGTTTTGTCATTGATGGCGTAACCCTGAATGGCCAGCAAATCTGGAGCCAAAACTCCTTCTCCGGCCAGGACCTTACCCCCTACTTCGACGCGATCGCCGAGGAACTCGACAGCCTCAGCAAGGCGGAGTTTGAGCAGTTTGCTGCAAGTGCCAAGGAGGCTTGATGGACTTCTTGAAGGTCACCATCCGACTGAGCACCCCGATGGTCGAACCTGGTGACCTGTTCCACCTGGACGCCCTGCTCGGCGCCCTTCGTGTGGAGCAGGCCAGGGCGGAGTTTGGCGAAGGCATAAACCCTAGGGACTACCATCATGACCTGCCCCTGGATAAGTACAGCGCCGGCGAGGGTGATTGGGTGTTCAAGGCTTCCGCATTCACTTACGCCAGGGAGCTTGAATCGCAGAATTCGATGCAGACGGGGCGACTCAACATCACAACGGCGGCAAAGCACCGTGATGAGGGCTTTCTACTGCTGCGAGCGGCGAAACCAAACATTGCTGGCGGTCCGTTTAAGACTTCCATTTACCAATACCCAGTCATTTGGGCGACCCTCACTGCTTACTGCGTTGGCGAGCAAGCGGGTATCGCCGAACTACTGTCCCACTGCCGGCAGGTCGGGGGGCGCCGAGGTGTTGGGAGTGGGCAGGTTGCAGGCGTTTCTGTCGAGGTCATCGACGAAAATGAGTGCGACTGGTCCCTAAGAGCTATGCCTGAGAACAGTGATCCGCAGCTGCTTGCCGGGGACTACGCCAAGGTGATGGCATCCCTACGCGGACCGTACTGGGATCGGACACTCCATCAACCGGTATTAGTACCTACCGAACTTAGACAAGGGGAATAGCTACTACATATTGCTGATTATTGGGACACCCTAGATCTATGTGTATTCCCCGCGCATGCGGGGGTGAACGGTAACTTCTGTATGGGCGAACTGGGTGAGTTGCGTATTCCCCGCGTAGGCGGGGGTGAACGGTTACTTCTGTGAAATCAAAACCGGCATCGCATGTATTCCCCGCTTAGGCGGGGGTGAACGGCTCTGCGACCAACTCTTCAACCGTAAATGCGCGTATTCCCCGCGTAGGCGGGGGTGAACGGTACTTCTGTGAACTGTTGACGGCGCTGCAGTACGTATTCCCCGCGCATGCGGGGGTGAACGGCCGAAAAACTCTTGCTGTATTTCTGCTCTGCCGTATTCCCCGCGCAAGCGGGGGTGAACGGTTACTTCTGCTGTCACGCTTCAATGGCCATTAGTATTCCCCACGTAGGCGGGGGTGAACGGGCAACGACATACAGGATGTTTGCGGACATAGGGTATTCCCCGCGGAGGCGGGGGTGAACGGCAAACTTCATCGCAGGTTGCAAGGCTGTCTTCGTATTCCCCGCGTATGCGGGGGTGATTTCGATCAATGTGTAGGGGCTAGGTCTGATGTCCTAGCCTAAAAGCGAGTCTAAATATGCCTCATGAGCACTTCGTCGACCCTCACCGTGTGGAGAGGGTTCTGGCCGAGGTACGGGCCGGCGTCTCGGCCCGGCAGGTGGAGACAGGTGGCTGGCGCCTGGTCGGCCCTCTGGCACCGGTGACGCCCACCTCGATCGGCCGGTTCCGGACAGAACGTAAGGCGTTGGAGCAGCAGGTCATCCACGCCCTGGTCCGCCTTCTCGGCTGGGAACTGAAGGGCGATGACCACTTCCGCGCCCTTCAGCGCATCCAGCGCCGACTCAACGCCTTCAAAAGCGACTTACCGGCAGCAGAGGATCTATTGCTTGAGCAGCTGGCGCTGGAGGGCTGTGGCCTGCAGGCAGATGGCATTCCTAGCGCTGAAGTCTTGGAGGCCTGATAGGGCCGGTTAGATAGCGATTGGCAATTCCGCCCATTTGCGGATTGTCGCCTACCGCCGGCGCCAGCTGCGCGAATGGGTAAGCGTCCTGCGTGCTGCACGCATCCAGTCCAAATCGGAGGCCATCGAGCGTGCCACCGATGCCGGCCCACTCCCTGCGCACGCCCTGCGCCGTGGCGAGGCACACCTGAGCAACGAAGGGCTGGACTTAGCCCGGTTCGCCTGTGAAGTGAACGGTGCGGTAATGCCGTCAGCAGCAGGAACCTGTTAGCCGAGCAATCGGCTAACGCCTGTAAAGGAATCCCCTTCCTGAGCGGACACCGCGAAGGTGGGGGAGGATGTCAACTACTTGTCTGAGGGGCCTTCTCGACAGCCTCATCAGTTAGTCGTAATGACCTCCAGATGCTCACCGGCGTAGGCGATGACTACCTTGCCGTCGATGATCTGGAAGTAGATTCGCATGCATTCGCGTGCACCAACGCCGCCACCTACCCGCAGGTGCTTCTCGAACACCATCCTCTTCCCGCGGTAGTCGAATTCGCGTTTTGCCCGCAGCCGGTGGGTGGCGAGGGTAGTCTTCGACTCCTTCGCCGAGTAGGCATTACCGAAAACTTCCCGTGCTACCGCATCCGGTTTTCCTGCAGCCAGAGACTCAAAGTAGGGATTGACCAGGATGTCGAGCAGTTCAAGCATCCGCTCCGGATAGGCATAGTGCTCAGCAGCTTTGGCAGACTTCCAAGCCGAATCCAAGATCTCGACACGGTCTGGCGATGCATGCTCGATATAGGCGAGCACGTCAGTGGGCGACAACCCCTTGCGGGTCACTACTCGGTGTAGAAGCGCCGTATCTACCGCCGGCGAGTTCGTGGGGCTTTGTAAAGCCTGCTTGGACTCCAGCGCCAACTTCAGACGGTGCACCTCAGCTCGTGCGACCTTCAGTTCCTCGCTGACTACGTCGTTGCGCTCCACGGCCTTCGCCAGCTCGCCACGCAAGTCATCAAGTAGCTTCGAATCTGAAGAAGGGGCTTCAACCTTCTGCACGTTCTCCGGTTCACGTGCATTCTTGCGGCCTGCGGCCTCAGTTCGGCTAAGCGCCGACCAGTCAGCAAAGAACTGCTTCCAAAGCTGAGCCTCGGCCTCGTAGGTCTTCAGCTCTTGAGCAAACCACTCTCTGCTCGCCAGGATCTCATCCCGTCCACGTTCGGCGAGCTCTGCCAGCTTTAGCATGCCGCCTGCGGTGAGCTCGTTCCCAATGCGCTGGATCTGCATCTGGACCCCGCGGACTCCCGCCAAGCGCTTCTGCGCCCGCCCATCAAATGCATCAGGTTCAGTCTGAAGGCAAGAGCGGGAGATGATATCGCGCAGTAGCTGCGCACCCTCCGCGGTGGGCTGAAGCGCTGGTAACTTCACAGCAAATAGGTCACGCGGCAGTGCTCGGCTATCAATCTCCATCTCAACGGTAACGGAGTGGGCAGTCAGCGCTTCAATCAGTCGCTCCCACTTCACGGAGGCTGAATTCTCAATGTAAGCCCAGGCAAGATTAGAGAGCGCATGGGAGTCCGGACGCGCTACGAGAAGGCTTCGTTCGAGGGCAATCAGTTTCTTCGGGAGTTCATCGGCCTGTTCACAATATCTCGGCAATTTCGGCTCTACATCACCCTCTTCAACCCGAGCTCCTGCGCACTCATGGAGCTCTTTGGAGAACAGGAGGATCCATGGACTATCTTCCAAGCGAGTCAGAAAACATTCCATAGCCATATCGCAGCGGAATCGGTCTGGAGAACCAAGGGGCAAGGTTTCTCTATGACCCGCCAGCGCCAACAAAATCAAAATTGAAGCGGCCTCATCTCGATCAATGATCCCTTGGTCGATATAGGTACGTCCGACTGGCAAAGCCGCGATGACTGCATTGGCAACGTCCGTTATCGGCTTCTCTTCGACTAGAGCCTTAATACCTATCAGCTTGTCACCTACAAGGTGCTGCAGATGGTTATGAATGCGGCCCTGGGGGAAAACTTTTGAATCCGCCTCCGGCACGGCCTTGGTTATCGCCTCTACACAGACTGGATTGCTGAACCAACTAGAAAGCAGTTGCCACGGTTGCAGCTGACCAAAGGAGCGCGAATCACCGAGAGCTGAAATCCGAGCCTTAGCTAGGAGCTCAACAATGCTCGCAACCTTTTGGTTGGAGCCATACCAGGCTGCCCATGCTGCTGAGCCTGTTTCCTTCGCCGTGAAGGACAGCGGATACGAGAAGGAAAGCAACTTTGTACTGTCTCCCTGAATAACCCCGTCTACACGCGAGAGCGACTGGTTACTGGCAGGATGAGTCATGTCATTCATTTCGGCTTCCCCCGGGCCCCGCTGGCCTTCGATATGAGTTTCTTCACTCCAACAGTACGGCCAGCGTTGCCTGCACTGAGGTCAATTCGGCCCCCATAAATGGGTCGAACTGCCTTCTTCGGCGACTCATCAAATCACCAGGCATAAAAAAACCCGGCCGAAGCCGGGTTTCTTAACTACGAGAACTGGATGGTGGCCTTGTCGAGCACATGGCCTGTTTGCTCATCACACAAGGTGATGACAGAGCCATTGGTGATCGAGCACGACCAGAGCCTTTCGATCATCTTCAGGTACTGCAGGTGATGGTCTTGCGACTCATCATCCTTGGGCACCAGCGTCAGAAGGTTCTTTCCAGTGAGGTTGTTCCATACAACGGCTACCGACTTCTGATCACCGCCGGTGAGACGTTCACCATTGAGGTGGATCTCGTGGCGGCAGGGGTTGGCAACCATTTGCTGTGTTGCTACATGCATAGTGGACTCCAAGCATTAGCCCAGACCCCACCCCACCTGGGATGGGAGCCCAGGCGGGTTGATGTTGCTTATGGCATGACAGCCCAGCAGTTACGCCGGGATGTCGAAGTGAACGCCTCGTGCACCGTAAGTCCTTTCGAACTCACCGTTCTGGAAGCGCGGTTTGCAGTAGTCGACGCAGGAAGTGCAAAGACCCCAACCAGTGTCCTGGTTGTGCCACTGCCGGCCGCGAGTAGAGCCGCCACAACAGGCACAGCGCATCTGGCGGACAGGCTGCATGACCATCAAGCCGAACTGATGCTTGCCGTCCTCGTCGGGGCCACCAGGGCTTCGAACAAGACGAACGTCCTTCGACTCGTAGCGCTGCAGCAGTTCCTCCTCAGTCCCAACCACAGTGCCTGTCAGGCGATAGCCTGCAAGCGCCTGTTCAGGCGCGGTACCGAACTCGCAAAACAGCTGCGACTTCTGCACCAGAGGATTGCGAACCGTCACCACCTCGGGCATGAGCACATCGAACTTCGTCCCGTGGTACTGCATGGGAAGGTTCTTGGTATCGCGCCGCTCTTCCGCAATTTTCGTTGCGTAGGCCAGGGCCGCCTCCAGCTCCAGCAAACCGAAGTAGCTTTCGGTCCGGATGTTGGAGTTGAAGTGGCTGTCGACCATCACTGCAGTTCCACCGTGGTTCGAGCCAAGCCCGAAGGTCATCACCACATAGCGTGGTTCAGGCGCGACACGATGAGGAATGCCGTCGATGACAACATGCCGCTTGGCGAAGGCCTGAATCTCAGCCTCAACCTCTTCACGGGGATTGCTACCGAACGTGCTGTAGAACTCGTACGTGTAGCACTGGTTACGTCCACCTTGCCGAAGATCGAGGACCTCCGGCAGAGCCGGCCAATCGCAGTTGTCTTGGCCAGAGGTGCGGCCACGGGGCTCACCATTCGAGTCCAGGGACACAGGAGTCCAGAGCTGACCACCCCACCAGCGCAGATCGTAGGCAAAAGCCAGATCGCGAGTGAGGGTGGTACCGCTTGCGCGGATCGCTACGGGCGCCTGTTCACTGCTCAGTTCGGTGATCTCTACATCCACCTCGCCGTCGTTACGCGTCACGAGCCGCGACTTGCGGCAACGCGGCGGAATAACGGACTCGGTGAAGCTGAAGAGAATGCGAGTTTTCATGTGTTGCTCCTAGATAGTGATCGCGGAGCAACCCCTGGCGGGATTGGCCCGCGAGGGTGGGTGTGGCTTATGAAACAGTCGGGAAATTACAGCTCGGCCAGAAAGCGCTCTGCCTCAGACAGAGAGCAAACATTGCCCAGGTGTTCTTCGCAGTCGTCGTTCGCATAGAGGTCGTATGAGCCGCCGCAATCGGGGACAAATACAGCTACAGCGCCGCAGGCGAAGTACTTTGCGATCTGCAACTTAGGTTCAGGGTTCATTTCCGGGCGCCTCCATGGAAAGCGCCAAAAATCGCACCCATCACGTTCTCTGGATCATCAGCCCATTCGTCAGAGACCCAATAGGCGATCTCCAGACCATCCACAACGACGCGAACATATTCGCACTCGCAGGGATGGGCCGGGGTTCGGACCTGGCGGGCAGAACCAACGTTTTGATTCACACACTCATCACCATACTCGTTCCCGAGACTGGCGAGCGCGTGATCGACTTCGAGGTCACTGAGGCCATATTGCGCCTTCAGCAACTCGCGCAACGCGGGGGAATCAGCGGTGAGCAGCTCACAGCCCTCTTCCCCCCACTCTTCCGGATCGTCCGGTAGCTCGCCCGCAACACAGGTTACTGACACATGGTCATCACCCAGGTAGCGGAAAGAGAAGCTACTCAGACCGACAAAGCCCGGAGATACAGCTTCAGCGATTGCGTCCAAGCGGGACTCAGAATCGAAGCCCTCGTAATTGGGTACAACTACGGTGCCACTGAATACCTTCTGGTCATTGATCATGAAGACTTGGCCTTCAGGAAAGCGGATGAAGCCGATAGCTGCGTTATTCATGGTGTACTCCTTTGCATAGTGTGCGCGGAGCAATCCCCGTGCGGAGATTGCCCCGCATGGGGTTTTAAGGTGTGGTTTAAGCGCCGAGGGTAACCAGGCGTTCAACGATATCGGAGACCAACTGGGAGTCGGTGCCGATGATGTGATCCAGGTGCTCGCCCCGAGTGGTGTAGAGATCGCTGATCAGGCCTTCTTGAGTTGCATTGAGGTGCAACTCGGTCGGACCGTCTTCATCGTCCACTTCGACATCAGGGAAGATCAGACGCACACCGGAGGGCGCCGGCTGGAAGGTCTGGCCACCGTCGAGACTTACGAGCAGTTGTGCACCTTCGGAAACTTCATCCGCTTTAGAGGAAACCTCTTCGGTAGGAACGTTCTCAAAGGAAAAGCTCGAAGTCTTGTTTTGATCACTGCCGCTGACATTACCTGCCTTCAGTCGAGTAATCGCTTCTTCGAAAGCGTCATCAACGTCAGACTCTGTTTGACCAGTCAGGGAAATGGTGATGGTGCGATTAAACATGGTGTGCTCCTTGGGTTTTTGACCGCGGAGCAATCCCAGACGGGATTGGCCCGCGAGGGTTTGGAAGTGCTGGTGACCACCAGCTGGGTATCACACTCATGGTCAACCA
Source organism: Pseudomonas sp. GOM6 (assembly GCF_029537485.1). Taxonomy (GTDB): domain Bacteria; phylum Pseudomonadota; class Gammaproteobacteria; order Pseudomonadales; family Pseudomonadaceae; genus Aquipseudomonas. Next base: position 161,014 of record NZ_JARPUS010000005.1, on the reverse strand, counting down.
TGAGTGATGAATGAGGAGACTGGCCCCAGTTTAGCGACTGCGTGGCTCGTTGGGTAGCCTCCCAGGAGGTTGCATATAGGGCGCCTTAGGCGACCTTGATGCTTACCCTACCCTTCACAAGTCCGGCACCGCCGGCAGGAGAATCGCCATGGACTGCGCCACCAAACCACGCAAACGCCGGAAAGTGCTCGGCACCCCTCTACCGGTGGGTGACCACAGCAAGCAAGGCTGGCTGTGCGCCCTGGAGTGCGGACACTCTGCTACCGCAACGGGGCGGAAATGGCGCCGGCCGAAGACGGCACTGTGTCCAGAATGTCCGTAGCGGATGGCTTACCTACAGCTCTCGTCACCGATGTAGGCTTCGCCGCAATACTTGGAAAAGGTAGAAGGCCCATCGCTGTGCACTCTCCCTGCTGCATAAACACGGGGAACAAAATCGGTAAATTCAAGATTCATCAAGTGTGCGTGGATTTTGCCCATGTCCTTCCGCCGCTGCTCTTCTAACACTTCAACCTTTTGACTGCTCAGACCGTACTGTGCAGGGTCAAGGATGCACGCAACACTCATATTTCTCCTGAATTTCTTTTTAAGAGCATGAACGCAATAATTCAGGAGAATAATTCCACACCCTTTTTCCGACTCAGGAGAGCGCTCCCAAGCACTAACAATTAGCAGGTTTCCGTCACAAAAAATAAGGTTTGCATTTATAGAGCTTTTCTCTATTAGCTCAACTTCCTCATCATCGAAAAACTCATCATCTACGTCTGACATAAGGTCCATCTGAATCAGCGACAGAACCATATCGCCAACCTCGACATCATCGTCGCAGACTTCATCGAGCGCAGATATCATATCAAAGCCTGCAATATCTTTATTTGCTGGTCCGGCCAAATATGTCCCTCCGAACCTAGCGATAACCTTACCAGTTGTATCTTGAAGTTGTGCCAGGCACATATAGCTTCGAAAATATTCACACTCAAGATAATTTCGATCTACCTGCATCAGAAACTTGCCTTCCGGAACTTCAACTTCCATGCAAGGCAGCGCTGAATTAAACCCGCGCATCTCTGTGTACCAACCGTTCTCTTCCCGTGAAACCATGAACAAATCCAACAGCCTGCGTTCCAGCAAGCATTCAGTCATCACTTTGCGCATGTGCTGATATAGGGAGGGGAAACTAGCTTCATTCCTTGGCATCTCCCAGAGGTCGCGCATGCTGTTACCGGTTTGATTGGTTAATACAACAATGTCATTAATGCTGACAGTGAAGATCCCGCCTATCAAAAGTGGCATGACATCCTGAAAAAGAGCCTCAGCAATTTCAGCGTCAATAACGTCTGAAATTTTCATCCCGCTGATAGTCTCGACGGACAAGCCAACTATCAAAGAAGCAGCAACCGATGCCGCTGACTTATTATTCTTCGTCACTTCCTGGAACCCGGAATACTCCCTGGAATCAAACATCCACAGCCTCGAAAACAACTCCTCATGATCAGCAATGAAATCGCGATCGAAGTCAACTGGGGACCCACTATAATTCCACCTCCCCACCATATTTATTGGCCATGACTCAACAAATTTATCGGAGGCAATGTTCGTTCTCATAAATCTGCAAGAGAAGAATTCGTCCATGCTATATGGCCGCTCTGGACTACCGAGCTCGGGCTCTTTAGGTGCAAATCCAAGACTCTCAAATCGATTCGAAATATCAAGCTCATCAATGACATAATCATTACTAACCACAGCCACTTCAGTTGCTTGACTCCTAGCATCAGAGTAGTCGCTGTAACCCAAGCAATAAGCAACAATATCTAACACTGACTCGCGGGTTGGACGATTGTTAAACGGCCACTCAGCTCTAACATGATCAGCAAGCGCTTCGAATCGACCTGATTTAAAATCATCTGTAGATAGCGGCAACGGCCTTCTCATATTCATCAACGCCCCGAAATTTATACATAAAAATTACAGCGAGCGGTCAGTCGCCGCACCACAATCTGTAGGATACATTTAATCCACTTTCCGACTATAGAGCCTTAATCAACTTTTGGTTGGAGCATCCCTATTCAGTTCCGCCCCTCAGCTGGCCCCTAATCACGGGTTGCGGTTCATCACCTTCGTGCGACTCTGCAGGCATTCAGTACCAGAGACACACCATGCGTGCCGACCTACTAGAGCGCTACATCGCCCGCCTCCGCGCAGAGAACGCCGGCCTGGACTCACTGCACATCGAAGTCCCCTACATGGCCGGACGGAAGCGCTATGAGGCCGGTCGATGCTGGCCCAATCCTATGGGTCTTGTGTATCGAGCACAGCGCATCGCCCGCCTTGGCTATGCCGATGCGGCGCGAGGCCTCCCAGTACGGCTTCTCAGAACCCCAGGCGAGCCGGTCACCCTTGAGACCTTTCCGTCGCCAGACCCGAAGGTAAATCGCCAATGAACACCGCGAAGCGCGAGAAAGGCGCATCCGTCCATATCAGCGCCGACGAGCTGGATACCCTGGGCAATGCGGCGGGCTTACTTTCTGCGCTTTATGAGGCCTCGGACGGCAACGGGCATGAACTGCTTGAGGCGAAGAACGCCCTTTACAGCAGGGCTTGCGCTTCCGGCGACCCGTGAGACGCTGAGCCCATATCGAATCACCGAGAAGTCTACAAATGAACATTCACCCGGCGCTGCAACGGATGCTCAACGAAGCGAATGCCGAAACTGCAGCAATGATTGCCGACACCATCGCGAGCGGCCAGGTTGACCTGCTTGCCAGTAGCGGTTTTCCAACCCGCGACGAAGCGGTGGCGGCATTGAAGCCCTTTAGCACCTTTGTGGTTGTGCAGAACATCGCAGGGCGCTGGGTTCATTGCTGAGTTTGACCGTCACCTTCATCTGATCAAGGTTAAAGCCATGAACCACTACCAGCAGCTTATCGCTGACGAAATCCTCTCGGTTCAGGGCCAGAAAGATCATTGCCTTGCGGTGCTGGGTGCAGGTGGTCTCGAAAGCTGGGAGTCGAAGGAGTACAGCGAGCTGGTCGAGGATTACGATCAGAAGCTGCTTGAATTGAACAACCGCCTGCCACTGGCAGGTTGAGGGAAAACGAGCATGAAAAATGGAGTTGTTCTCAGCGAGCACCAAGACAGCAAAGAGCTGCTGGATCTCGATGCTGGCACACCGATTGCGGTCAACGTTGATGGCTGTTGGTGGGCCTACGTTAGCGATGGCGCAGGCAACGTTTCCCCAGTGGGGGAAGTTAGCTACAGCGACCATGAGCAGGCCCTGCAGGCCGCACGTGATAAGGAGGCCCGCCTGATGGTGTGCGGCCTCAACTGCTCTGTCTGAGGTCAAAGCCATGCCGAAACTGAGAAACCACACGTTCTCGACCCGCACCGAAGATGGGCACCCGCACCAGTTCGAGAGTGAAATTCACGTCAGTACTGACGGCGAGTTCAGCTGCACCGTTCCGGACTTTCTCCTCGATGCTCTGAGAACGGTCAGCACGGAAGGCGGAAAGGCCAGCCCTTCGCTGTACGTCCACAAACTGAAGGTCAACCACCGCGCCTATGCCCCGTCCCTTGCCGAGCTGCTGCGCTTCGTCGACGAGGCGCACAAGCAGCACCACAAGGCCGTGGTGACCACCGAACTGGTCATCTGCTACGACTGGTTTTCCGAGGTCAGCTATTGGCTCAACCCGGACGGCACCATTACCGCTAACGGCGCCATGCCCGATGCCGCTGAGCGCCTCCCGAATGGGGCTGGCGGCAACTGGGATGATCACAAGCTGAAAAGCGGAACCACCATCAGCGCGACCCAAACCGCCCAGCACTTCTCTGTTGGGATGTATGCCGCGATCCACCGGCGCATCACCTACACCCGCCCAAGTGGCGCCACCGTCGTCTGGAGCCGCATCTCGCAGTTCGAGCAGGAGCAGGCACTGGGTGAGTGGGGATTGAAGCTTTCGGGCATCACGGGCCTGTCGGCGCCGAAGGCACCTGAGTACCTCCGGCAGATGCCCTATACCGAAGAGGCCTCGAAGTTCTTCTACGGGAGCATGATGGCCATGTGTGAGATGGGGCGGCGCTTCAAGGCTTTCTTCGGAGATGAGGCCAATGTCCTGGCCGCCATTGCCGGCAGCGGCCCGGCTCTATTAGCTCCGCCACCTGGTGCTGTAGATTCCGCATTGGACACGCCGGAGTAGGCCATAGGGACATCCATGCAACCCAGAAAACCACTCACAGACGCCGATAGAGCCGCCCTGGACGATCTTCCGGACTCGGGGTGGTTCAACGTTGCGCACGCTCCCATAGCACGCCCCTCCTACCGTTGTGCACGGTTGGAGGCCGCCGGCATGCTGCAGCGCCGTGTCGTCGACCTCCAGATCGTCGACGGTCATCCCTCTGCGCGGACAGAGTACCGCCGGCACCCGAAGCCTGAGGCCGATTGGTCACAGGCTCCGGAGGGGACAACACACGTGATCCGTAACCCAGGAAGCGAGCGTGTGGTCTGGATCAAGATCGCAGACCGGTTTGATGCCTTCTGGCGCTGGCCTGGCGCAAAGAACTGGCGCCCTTCAACCGATATACCCTCGGTGATCCTCAAGAATCGCAGCATTGAGCCACGCCCCTCATCCAGCGATACCCCATAGAACACTGAAACAGAACCCGGCCACTGGAGCGCTCGTGTCGATCTCAGAACCTTCGGATGTATCCATCAGGCTTATTGAAACCGCCCAGGCACGTGGCATCCCTCGTCGTGGACTGACCCGACGCCTTGCAGCCCTGTGCGCCGTCACGGATCACGCCGCGCATAAGTGGGTGACCGGCGAATCTGAGCCCTCCAGGCGCAACGCTGAGAAGATCGCAGCGGCGTGGGGTGTGACCGTGGCATACCTGCTGTTCGGCGAGACGGTCGAAGCCATGGAGGCCGCAAAGACCAACGAAGTTGCTTTGCCCTTGCTCTCCATCAATCAACTTCACCGGGCGGGATCGCTCGATGACCAGGACCTGGTAGAGATTGAGCGGTTTGCTCGCCTGCTGGCCAGCAAGAATGTCCACCAGGGTGCTCGGTAGCAGCCTCGGCGGTCTTCTGCTGGCTGTTGTAGAGTCCGCATAGGACAAGCAGGCCGGATCTCTCACCGGATTACCCGGACCGATATCGCCTGGAGCGCGAGTGCACCAGGCCTTTCGAGGACAGCAAGGTGATCGCCTACTTCGGTATCAACCCGAGCACGGCAGATGCTGTTGAGGATGATCAAACCGTTCGGAAATGGCGTGGCAGCGCCAGCAACAGGCATGCAGCGCGGTTGCTTATGCCTGGCAGCAGAGGACAATGCACGCTGGTGCTGGTGCCTGAAGGCGGGCCCTGCATAGGATTGCAGGGTAATTGGTCCCAACGAGCCATCCGCCTTCAGCATCGGCGCCTATGCTGCTTACTTGGACTTGCTACCAAGAAGCATCACTGACCATCCGCTGGGCCCCCCGATGCTGTTCACCGTGTATTCCTTGAAGAACTCAGCGCTGTTCGAGCATTGGGTTTGCACCATAAAGAAGCGAATCGCGCATTCCGAGCCCTTGTCCTGAAGCTCTGGCCCAGGCTCGTTTATGTCTTGAAGAGTCGTTGCTGCGTGCAGCAACTTGTCGAAGGAGTCCAGCGATCGGTTTAGGAGCAGATCGTGCCACGCCCCCTTATGATGAATCTGGCCAGCGTAGGTAAAACGTTTGCCCCCAATTTCCTTTTGCTGCATCTGCCCCCAGCAAAGGAGCAGGGTATCCTGACCAGTATGCTCTAGGGCGCTCTCCAGCATCACTCGACGGACCTCATCTGCCATCTGATCACGGTGATCTAGAGGCGTATAGGTAAGGCTGGTCAGGAAGACTGGCACCTCTTCGTGCTCGGATATTTCAGGGCTACACGGCATGAAGAACGATGGAAATCCGTATTCATACTCTTCGACATAGGTCTCCTCGTCCAGATCGAAGCCCATATCGCTGTAGTAGTCCCAGAAAATCCCCTGCTCAACCGGATGAGATATGCGCATCCGGTCGGTTAAGTTTTCCAAATCGATGCCTTCGAGGCCTGGCATACCACTGAGCAAATCCTTGAGCATGGCGTCGGTTACCCGGGGATCATCAATACCCGGCATATACAGGCTCATATCATCGTCTTCGGACGGAGAATGAACGGCGCTCCGGTCAATGGATATTGCCTTAGGCACCATGCCGCTAGAAGGGCTGAGGTTCGCGGCCAGATGGATAGCCATCGATGGGTTGAGCGCAAATACATCAACCATCACTGCGATGTAGCTCTCCCGTCGAGCCATCAACTCTGGGACTTCTAGCTGTTCGTCTGGAACACTGGGCTGCCTGCTCCCTATCGCATTCGTAACCGCATCCCAGGTTCGAAAACCACACATGTTTGCATACATCGCAGCGGCCTCGGCACGCTCGATGCCCAGGCTCTTGCCGCAGGCATCGACCCATAGGCGTGCCAGTTTGTGATCGGTTGCGATGAATTGCGTCATGACGGAGTTTTCCTTGATTCGATCATTGCCCCAATATGGCAATGACCTTGTGTTTTGTCAGGCCCGCGCCGAGCTCTTCAGCGTGGGTGTAAATGACTCGCTTGCCCGCGTCATCAGTTATGACGCAGTGCTGGTCGAACAGGCCAACCTGACCCGCCTCCAGCTCGATCACCCGGCGAACAGTCCATGTGCGCTTGTAGCGCACCGGAACGGTGTTCACGCGCTCACGATGCTGCTCAGCCAGCAGCCCGTTGCGGTACACCATATTCGGGCGATCAATCTGTATGATGCTTTCTAGACGATCTTGTCTTGGGCTGCCGGTTCTATAGCTGTCAGTTTCGACGCCATGTACTGGAAGCCCTTGCTGTCTTTGCCGAACAGCTCGCCGGCATTCGCCAGCAGCCCTGCCGCCAGGGTGTTTAGGCCTATCTCAAACATCTGGGCGGAAGAAGCGAGCCGGACCTTGGCCGCGACCTCTTCGTCATCGAAGACACCGATGACCTCAATTTCATCCTTGCTATCGCGGGTGTAGCCGCCGATGGTCTTTGCTACGACGAACAGTCGCGGGTTTGCGGATTGGCTCATGCTCAGATCTCTGATCAGTTTTCTTGGGTCAGCTCGATCACCTTCGCGGCGAAGGCAGTGAGACCGATAGCTACGGCCTCGACCTGATCTAAGGGCAATTTTGTCGGGACTTCCAGAGAAACAGTCGGAGCCTTGCCGACCAGGAGGGTGGCGTGCGCAATACGCTTTTGCTTGCCCTTGATCGGCACGAAAGCGGTCACCATGCCACGAACATTGCCCGAAGGCTGATCGAACAGGGTGACATCAATATCAGCCTCAGCGGTCATCGTTGGTTCCATAGATCAGCTTGCTTGGTAGGGAGAGGCTTGGGTTGGGAGGTCACTGCCCTTCTTCACGAGTCGTGCGCGGACAGCCTGGGCCTTCTTCTTGGCCTTTTCCAGACTCTCAGCCGTGATCAGGTAAACCTCACACCCCGAGTAGTCCGGGTCGGTCCGGCTTCCGCCGCCGCTCCATACGCCTGCCGGGAACCGGACGACTGTCCAAAGTCTCGTATCCATTGCGTTTTCCTTCATGCGGCCAGCCTCGCCCAGCCTAGAGTAATTGCGGGCGTTGCTGGCGCTGCCGCTAGTCGTCTCCGCCTTCGACAAACTGGCTCACAAAGGCGTCGACCTTGGCAGTCAGTTCACGATGTTCATTTTCCACTTTGGAAAGGCGACCTTGATAGTAGGAAATGCACTCTACGAAGGCGTCCTGTGGGGTTTTGGCACGCATGCTCAGATTCATGCCCCGAGTCTCGTCATACAGCCAGAATCCGTCGCTGCACTCCGAGAGTGTCAGTGTCTCGGTGAGTTTGGTGCTGCTAATGTGCTTGCCCATCTCAGCGTTCCTTGAAAACGTACTGAGAGCAGCGTCTCACGGAGCGCGAGGAACGCAACGGCATATTCCGGCCTGGCCGTGGCATTACATCAGCAACCAGCCGGCGCCGGCGAGTCGTTCATAGCCCTGCGCTGCTTTCTGGCTGAAATCCGCGCCTGAATGCGCTGTCGCGCCGCATCAATCAGCTCTCCCTGGGAGGGAAGCGCCAGCTGCAGCCTTTGCACCATGGTTTGCTCGTGCCCGTGCATCCAGCGCCTCACATCCGAACCGGCTGCACTGTCGATGCAGGGATAGCCACCATCGAGAGTCTTCAACCCCAGCAACCCCCATATCCCGAACTCAAGCCGCTGCTCAGCGAGGCTGAAGATCCTGTTGATCTGCGCCTGCAGCTGCTCCGGTGTCATACCGACCCGCAGCGCTGCCACAGATTCGTCCTCAGGCAGCGCCAGCATTGGATGATCCTCACTAATCACCGCCCATGGCAGAAGGTTCTCAGGGCACATCACCAGGTTCGCATGCTCAGTATTCATGGGGCATCTCCGCATCAGATGCCGCCATCATGCCAACAGCTCTGAATATGCAACCTGACATCCGGATTGCGGTAGATCCCGGTTGCTCGGCCGGGGCCAGATTCGGGCCTAAACCCAAGCCGTTTAGAAATTCAGCTTATGACAGCATGACTGCATCGGGAACTGGTTATCGAGGAGGCTGCTAGGCATGTTCTGCATCAAGGGGATGAAGGGGACTGTTCTCTACTACCGCCCTGTAGAGGGATTCGGTCAGATAGTCACCCACATGGGAAAGCGCGTTAACTTCCGATCGAGGGATGTCCGCCCAAGGGGGATTTCCTTGTCGACCAACGACATTGTCAGGTTCGACCGGTACGGAAAGCGATTCAACGTCTTTGCCAGAAGAGTGCGCTTGGTTCGGCCCAACCTGTCTAGCGAAATGTCGCACCTAGGCACCCCATTCGACCAAGTACTGCCGGCCATTTGAAGCCCTCAATGCCCCGCTCTGTTGGGCGCTCCTAAGGCTCGGCGGCCCGGCTAGGTAGCGGCCGGCGCCGCGAGGTGCGAGCGAATGAAGTCGCCAAAGCTACCCGTTGACCAGCTGCTCAGATCAATCACCTGGCCGGCGCCCTTGTAGTCCTTGGCATTGAGCGTCACCACTGGCAGGCCAAACGACCACTCGCCATAGTCGACATCTGTCTGATTCTTCAGCAATCCGCTCTTCGTGACCTTGGTGCCCGAGTCCCCGCCAATGCGGTGCTGGTTGGCATTACGGAAGTCCTGGCCCTCGGCCGAGGTCAAGAAACCACCCCCGACCACGGTACCGTCATCCTGCAGGTCTCCGAAGCCGCCTGAACCAGCTGTAGGGTCGTCCAGGTCCCCAAAGCAGAACCAGGTGGCTTCCTGGGCCTGCGGCTCGGCCAGCTGCTCCCTGGCGTAGTCGCCAACCGCCCGAGCCTTCGTGTTGGGATGATCCGCCGGCGGTATCTCTTGTGTCCCGTATGGACTGACTGTGAAGGTCAGATCGCCTCCCTGCTCATCACGGAGCTGCACGCCCCGGCTCCATAGGAGGTCCCAAACGCAGTTGTCGATCAGAACGGTTGTAGACATAGAGAGTCCTTGAGAAATCGTTACCAAACTACCTTCGGCCCAATCACTTCCTCCAGCTGATCAATCAGCCGATTCTTCAGGTCCTCCCATCCTTCATGGTTCCCCACACGAGTGGAATCACGGACACCCCAGAAACCGTTCCAGTACATGCGGAGCTCCTGCTCGGCCTTGATGACTGCGGGTTTGTTAAGGATGATCCAACAGGTTGCATTGAGACCGGGAACAGCTTGATACGCCGGCCAACCGAAATCACAGAACATATCAACGTCTGGCTCGACAGATCGAATACCAGACTCGCCTTTCGCCAGAGCCTGCTCATCGTTCAGCAGGAAACACCTGAGCCAGGGAAAGTCGAAAAGGGCCGCCAAAAGGTCACGGATAAACGCTTTGTGATTGCCTGCCCCGAACTGAGCAAATGCCCTAGTTAGATACTGACAGGCATCAATGAACTCATCCCTCCGTGCTCGACTTGAAACGAGAGCCTTATCGAACTCACCGAGTTGGATCTGAAGCAGTGGCACCACGAATCTTGCGCCCTGGTTGTCTCTTGGGTTGAGTCTCAGAATTCGCCTTGCGGCTGCCAGGCATTTTTTCGGCTCGCCTAACTCCTGGTAGATCTCCATCCTAAGCCACAGCATGCGAAGGTATACCCTGTTGCTTGTAACTCCCCACTCAATGCGGCCTTTATAGCCCTGCAGAAGCTGCGTTTCAGTCGTTTTCAGGGCAGCCTCTACGACTTCCAGCGATTCCCGGGTATTGCCTAAGAATTGCTCGTCAAGCGCCAGCGCAAGCAAACCATCAAGAAAGCCTGGCTGCTTCTTTAGGACCGCTTTAAGCCAGACGATGTTCTTCCTGACCTGATCCTTAGTGGGATTCTCCGGTAAGCGATTGTAAAGAAGGTCTATAAGCTCAACGCAGGCCATGGATGGCTCGATCCAAAGCAATTCATCTTTGATCGACGCGGTGTAGAGAGGGGCTTTGGCATCAAGGGGTGACCGCTCAAGCCCCGACTTCCAGTTGTCAGCCATGGCCAATTTTGCACAGACGCCATCCAACACCTTTTCCAGTGGCACTCCCGCTAACTGAGACAATCGAGAGCCTATTAACTCCATCGCCTGTGCGTACTCGTCGGCAAAAGGTACTTCTGGATCCGTATCCTCCAGCAGTACCAGCAGCAGCTTTAAGCGGTCCACCCACTGGTCTGCTGCCTGACCAGACTCACTAACGATGGGATGCTCCAGGTGCTGCCGCAATTGGTGCCAATTTTCAAACCGAAACGCAGCCGCAAGGTGCTCAAGAGCCCTCGTTCTTTGCAGGCCAGTGACTGTCGAATACAGCTTTCCCGCATGCTTGATGCGATCCGTAAGGGATGATGCAACTCCGTGCGGGCGGATTCGCGCCCAGGCATACATGGCAGGGTAATAAAACCGATCAGACAGCCACTCTGGGTCTTCAAAAGGCGTGGTTGTGGTGCGCATACGATTCTCCATACGGCATGCAGAACTACCCGCTGGTTCATTCGCCGGTCAGAGAACGAATGTTTTGAGGTGGAGCAGAAACTAAGTCGTCGCTATGGCTGTTTTTCCGGTGCGGGCGGAAGGCGTGCGACAACACCCGCCCAGATGATAAGCAGAAGGCTGGCAAACCGGGAAGTTAAATCCGTACCAGTTGAGGACTTGGGGAGTTCGTCGCTACCTGGGGCACGTCAAATTGAGTGCCTGACCATCTTCAGCAGCAGCTTCATACCACTGCGGCAGGTAGTGAGGGTGCCCGCGGCTCAGTCTGCGGGCCACTATCGTGTTCTTCCGTATCCATAACTTCAGCCCATCCCAGGCTCTGCTTCGGTAGAACTCGGTCATTGCGCTGTGAGGCGATGCTGTCGGCATCCAGATTGGCACACCGAACTCCTGGGCTATCTGCTCAGCCTCAGCCTGCCCTATGCCCGGCAGATGAATCCGGTAGTCATTGCCGTACTTAGCAATCCACCACCCAGTCCCCGGAGGGCCAAAATAGCCTTCAGCATGGTCGGCATACCGAAGAACTGAAACTCCAAGCTCCGCCTGACTGAAGGGACTTCCCTTGATTGTCAGCAACGGACCTTCTGAGGTGATGAACGCTTCCAGGATTCGCCCACCAACCCTTGCGGTATGGAAAATCAGACTGGCCATGATCAGAGCCCTCGCGCAACACGTTTGGCTAACACCTAAAGATAGTGCGCCGCCGGCGCCTGGGTGGCCCCGATCCGTACCAGTCGTCGCCTTCAGGCCGCTTGCACTTCAGGTTTCTCGTGAGACGGTAATCCCATCGCAACCAGCCTAGGAAACCTGTCATGAGCGCCCCCAAGTACCCGAGCCCGCAGCAACTGGAAGTGCTCTATGCCGAGCGCGAAGCCGCGGTGCTGGCGCTGGCCGGCAAGGGAACAATTGTCGCTGCGAGCCTCGCCGACCTCGATCGCCTGGGCCGCTGCAAGGTGGCAAACGAGCACTGGGGAATCTGTGACGAGTCCGCCCGCCAGGCGCTGCTCAACGATGCGCACCACTCGGTCCGCGCCTGCGCCACCCTCGCCGCCTAAGAGGCTTGACCCATGATTTCCCAGCGCCCCATCGTCGAAGTCCGAACCGAACACTTCGCCTTGATCCAGTGGTTCTGGAAGGAGGGTTATGTCCATGACTCCGGGTATCACGACAAGGTCAATGCTGCGATGCAGCGTGCCCTTGACGAGGCTCGCGATCAGTTTGATGTGCGTGAGGACTGCCAGCTTCGCTGCCAGTGGGAAGGCGTGCAGGTGTTCGGGAGCGACCTGGAAAAGGTCAAAGCCGCCGGCGCCAAGCTGGCCAGGACCCTAGGCCGCTTCAAGTATGTCGATTTCATCGGTTAGCAGATCAAGGAGCACCAGCATGGCTGCAACAAAACCGAGAGTGCGCGTGGCAGTGGCCTTTGCACGAAATTTCGCCTCCGGCCTGTTGAGTAATGCCGAGTCGATCTTCCAGCAGGCCGGCACCACCCTGACCGACGCCGAAATGGAAATCGTGCACTTGGAACTCCAGCGGATCAGCCAGCGCATCAACGCCAGCGTCAATCAGGATGCCCTGGCCCAGGCAAGAGAATCAGCCTAGGTATAGACCGCCCTGCTTGCATTCACTCAGCCCCGTGCAAGCATGGCTTCATCCAATCCCGTGGAGCAGGTGCCGATAAAATGCTGATCGAAAGACCTGAGGACATGAGCCCGGATGGGCGTCTCTCCCTCTTCAGGGATAGCGAAGGCGACATCCACGTGCGGGTTATCCCGCCGATGGAGCGCCAGGACGACTACGCGCCCTCGATCGAGTTCGTTTGCCACTGCCAGCGCAGTCCCCGCACCGTAGAGGCACTGAACAACCTGCTGGAAGCCATGCGCCTGGATAACGAGGAGCGCCCTCTTCCCCGCGCCCTGACACAGATCGACTAGACGACCCGAACAAGAAATGGAACAGGAACCACCCATGACTTTGGCACAGCGCTTTATCGAGAAGGCCCGCGAGCTGGTACCGCAGCACGACGACCTGCAGAGCATCGACCCGGCAATCAACGACGCCTCCGTCATCGACGAAACCATGTTCCGCCGCGGCGAGTACCTGGGCGGCATGGCCACGGCCATCCTTGCCATCTTGTCCCGTGAGGACCGCGTGGCCCCGCCGGGCACCTACTTCGCCACCAAAGCCCAGTTCGAAGATGCTTTGCGCCGCGTCCTGGGCGACGAGGTATACCGCAAGCTCGCCAAGTCCGGCTTCAGCACCGCGGACTTCTGCCGCGAAGTGGCTCAGAAAGCGTTTCTGGGCGGCATCGAGAATCAGAACGCCAAACAGGCCGACCTGAACCTGATCCGCTGTGTTGCCCACCGCCTGTGGAATGGCGATGGCACCTCCGGGCTGTCGAGCTAAGCCGCCGTGACGATGGTGTCGACGAAAGCCGGGTATTGCACGCCGCCTCAACCCCCTAGTAGCCTCGGGGCATGCCTTAACTCAAAGGATTCAGGAATGTCTCTAACCTACGTCGACATGATGATCGACTACCTGCGCAAACGCCTGCCTCAGTACGCCGAGCAGGTCAGTCAGCAGTGCGCCATGGGCTTCAATGACGACGCCAAGAAAGCCGAGACCTTCTACAAGCACCTGTTCAACTGCCTGGGGTTCCAGTTCGATAACATGAACAGTCTGGGGTGTAGCCCCCTAGAGGATATCCCCGATGACCTTTCACCAGGGAGCATCAACTACCCTGCAATCGATTTGGGCGATAAGACAAACCGAAAGGCCGTCCAGGTCAGCTTTCAGCGCGAGAACCTGAACCAGAAAATAAAGCAGACCTATGCGAAGTTCCTCAAGCACGGACTTCAGGCCGATTACGACAATCTGATCTTCCTGTTTCCTACTGCATCCAGCCACCCTGCCCCTGACTTCGACTCTCCAGGGGTCAATCTAAGCGTCATCACGCAAGAGGACTTGTTGGGCTTCTTGATTGAACAGCGTCCGCTGCAGGTCGAAACGACCTACGAGTTCGTTCGCTACTGGCTGGATGATCAACTTCCGGAGGGGCAGATTTCGGTCTATCGAGATGAGTACGCGATAGCTCTTAGTTTTGAGCATTTGGTTCAAAGCATCCGCTATCCGTATGCGAATGTCATGCGTGAGCCGATCCAGAGGTACCTTGAGGTGGACTACTGCGAGTCAGTGCGGGAGTTCGTCAGAGCTCGAACCAAAATCAAGGATCGACTAGGCGGGCATCTGGCTTCATACCCATTCCTACGAGAGTTCCGTGAGCTGGAGCAGCGAATTGACTACCTCGCCAATGATCTGTCGGCTAAGTTTTTTGGCTCTCTCTATAGCCCAATGCCGCGCTGGCAGTATCTTCAGGGATCACAACGAAACATTATGGCGTTCATGCCTGGTGCCCCCTGGCTCGAAGCCCAACAAAAGGCTCACTGCGAACTGATTGGCCGCCAAGTCACGCTCCTGATCCACCTCATCAATGATCATCGTGAGATGATCAGGACTGCCCACCCTCTTCGCGGCCTGAGCAACCAACTCTCTGGGCTCTGATGCCCTAGCCCTCCTCCCCCTCAGCTCCCATTCTCGGAGCCGACGATTTTTCTCCCTCAGTCGCTGACACATGCCCTCCCCCGGGTAGCGTTGTCAGCACTCAACTGATGGAGGTGCTCCGAATGGGAAAAATCCTGGTGACGATCGCGTTTGCTGGTGCCGGCTTCTGGCTGGGCTCGTATCACCTCATTCCGCTGTGGGCCATTCTGCTGCTGTTGGCCATGGGTACCGGCCTGTGGCTGGCGGCCGAGTGGATGGAGCGGCAGGAAGGGAATGACGATGATCAGGGCTGACCTGGATGAGCTGCTGGTGCTGTCGCGACTTTTCCCGGCATGGACCTGGGCCGCATTGCCCGATCGAAACGTGATCGTCGCGGCCGATGCCGATGCCGGCGTTCTCCGTCCGTACTGGATGCCCGCTTTGCTGTGCATGGATACCCATCTGGCGGCGAAGTTCGTTCTGCAGCTGAACAGCGAGTGAGTTGGCCACCACCAGGTGCCGGTCGTTACCTCACGCTAGTCAGTATCTGGCCGTTGCTTCGGTACACCTCGCCGCCCAGGTCAACCACGGCGTCGACGCATACCCGGGGCAGATAATCGTCCGCAACAGACAGCACACCCCGGCGGGACCACTCCGCCCGGTCGCCAATCACATACAGGCCGCGCCTGGCCGCGCCCGCTGGTGCAGCCAGAATCGCCGGATTGGAGCTCATCGCCCGGCGCCAGCTGGTGCTGCCACTCCCCAGCATCAGGATCACGTAGGAGTAAGACCGGCCACTCAGTTCCTGCGGCGCCAGCACGTGGAATCCACTGGTAGAGGGAATCAGCTTCTGCACTTCACTGCGAACCCGACTCGATAGCGAAACAATCGCGACCTGCTCATGAGCTACGCCCTGGCACCACAATGAATCCAGGACTCGCAGCAGCGCACGGCCTTCGTTCGGTACCCAGGTGCTGTTGGCATTCCCGCGGATGTCGATCCAGCCTGAGTCAAACCCATCAACACCCTCGGTTACCCGGCGCGGCACCAGGTAGTCGCCATAGGCCGCCGCCCTGAGGATGCTGAGCATCGGCTCAGCGCTGCACTCGACACTGCGCACGGCCAGGCCGCGCCATCTCGACGCGGCATCCGCGACGTGAAGTGCCGATGTCAGGCTAACTGCAGCGGCCGGATCCATCCCGGTGGCGAGCGCAATCTGCTGCCTCAGCACGTCCGGAACCTGTAGGGAGTTCAGAAAATCATTCTTCTCACCGAGCAGCACCACCCCTCTGCCCCGCGTGACCGCCGCAAGCATTCGCCAGGGACTGATCTGGCCGGCACTCATCTGTACTACCCAGCGGAATCCCTCAGATTTCACCTTCCGGAACACTGAGCCGACATTGGCGTTATTCATCACCGCCGCCGGCGCCACCAGGTGGACTGTCGCCCACAGCGACGGGCTTTCAGCCGAGCTCAATCCTCGCGTCGGGCCGCCAGCGAGCAAGCACTGGGCTATTTGCAGGTTGCCAAGCACGCGCTTGGCCTGCTGGCGCAAGAATACAGCGTTGATGCGGACGCACTCGTAGAACAAGCGAGCCCTCGCCTCCGCCAATCCGCTCTGGTACCAGGGTGACTGGAACTCGGTAGCCGGGTCGTCAATGCGGCCGGTCGACAGCCATTGCCCCAGGTGCACCAGGTGCTGCTCGACACAGACCCTCTGTAGCTGTTCGATACTGGTCACCAGGGCTGCCTCGGCGGCTGCGAGCTCGCGATTGCTCTGCGCGATTACGTCGTCAGCTTCTGACAGGGTTGATAGGTCGCGCTCCAGCTGTGCGGAACGGACGTTCAGCCTTTGCTCAGCTCCCCGCACTGCAGCCTCATGATCCTCAGCCACCACACGACGCCGGCCGACAAAAACCCGTATCGTCTGAAACAGGCTGCGGGGAGTCGCGCTCATGGCCTTCTTCGCCCTATCGAGCTCATGCTCAATGGTTCGGAGTTCTGTGTCGGCAGAGGACAATATCTTCTCGGTGCGTAGCTGCCGTCTGGACTTGAAGCGCTCCAGGTCGACGATCAAGGCATGGATGCAGCGACGCAACTCGACTACCCGGCGGATCACCTCAGGTGCTGCCTCCGCCACCTCGCTCATTGTCTGCACCACGTGCACCGCCTCTCTGTACCGGCTGCAGGCCTGGCGCCACTGGGAAAACTCTTCCTCGCGGGGCTGCTTTTTGTTCGCTGCCGCCCGCAACAGTTCGTATATGCCGCCCTCGCCTTCGAGCTGGTCCGTGACAAACCGGCTGCGCGACTCCCTGGTGCTGGCATCAAGACACAGAACACCCTTGCGCATCAGCGCAGCGACCAGGGGGTCCCTTTCTTCAGTCACCGTCAAACCGGCGCTCAGCTGCCGGCTTAGATCTTCAATGCCGGCGTTCCTCGGCTGGATAACTGCAACGCCACAGTCCAACAAGGTCTCGTTTACGGTCGCAAACCGTTCATCCGCTGCCACATGGCTGCGCGTACGACCGAACATCATCCGTGTACGGGGAAACGCCGCCATTGCCGCGGCCCGGTGATTCAGCGCCTCAAGCAACAGGTCCCGCGCTATCCGGTGCCCGCTCGCGCCATGGGGCAAGCAAACCGCCTGCAGCCCACCATTCGTTTCCAGTTGCTGTCGCAGTGCGTTCGACACTAACTGCTCAGATGCACTCAGCGAATCATCTGTCGGCCAGGCCGCCGCCACCGCCGCGTACGGCAGCATCAGCTCAACGCACTCACGTTGCCCGCGCTCACTCCCTACATCCGTCCTCTGGCCGGGGGCTCCCCCGAGATAAGCGCTCAGGGCTGGAGTTAGGCGTCCAGATCGAACTCGCTTGAGGGTCTTGTTGATATCGGACAGGTAGAACCCGTTGAGTGCGCCATAGCTGTTCAAGCCTGACTCAGAAGTAGCTTTTGTCAGCACCCGGTGACGGAGCTCGCGACCTGCGTACAGGTCAGACAGGCCCAGTCTCGTTGAAACCAGTTCGCATAGGACGCGCAGAGTCGCAGAAGTTACTTCTGTCCCTTCAAGCAGCTCATCAACCTCTTCGCAAACACCCTGGCAGGACTCATCGTACCCATCAGGCAGCGGTTGACCCGCTCGAAGCCTGGACAGCGCCCACTTTCCAGTGGAAACCCGGAACGAACCCCTCACATACCGCCCACCCCTCAGGGTCAGGATACCAAGCGCCATGCTCGATCGGCCCTGGCCGTCCAGCTCGTCATGAAGGGCTGCGCCAGACACAGCTTCGAAAGCGTCGTGGGTGGAGACAACCCCTACGTAGACGTGATGGTCGACGCCAGCCTCGAACTGGAGCCAGGGGTACTTCTCGTGCACGCCCTCAACAAGCCCCGTCACTCTCGCGCCATCGTGCTGGCCATGCTCCCCTCTGGGTAGGCTCTGGCCTTGGATCATCTCCAGGGCCTTCCAGTATTTCAGCGTGCTTTCCTGACGCGCACGCAGTTCTCCATCGGTCTTCGATGGCGGTACTGGCGATGTAGTGGGGAAGCTTGTCATCTGCGAACGCTGTCAGTGGCGGTTTTTCTCAATGCGCATCCTACGGACGCCGCTCGCCTCTTTTCGCCAAGTTCGGCCCCATTTCAGGGTCAGGCTTTTCGTCGGACCTCATGCGCCATAGGGAGCGTGCCTGTATTATTGATACTGGATATTTATACAGGTGCGTTATGGACTCCCACAAAATCCAGATCATTGGCCTTCTAGCCCCCTCCCCCCAAAAGCCTCCCATTCCCATGTTTTCCGAGGTCGCCTGCGGGTTCCCGAGTCCGGCCGAAGAGTTTTCGGAGGAGCTGGCAAGTCTCGACGACATCGCCATCTCTGCGCCCGCCGCGACCTTTCTCGTCCGCGCCGGTGGCGATTCCATGGTCGGCGCCGGCATCTACCCTCGCGACATCATCGTGGTCGATCGCTCTAAGACGGCAAAGAACCGCGACATCGTCCTGGCCGTTGTGCACGGCGAGTTCACCTGCAAGCGGTTCCTGCGCTCACGCGGCCAGATCATCCTTCGGGCCGAGAACCCCTCCTACGCGGATATCGTCATTTCCGAAGAGCACGGTTTCTTCGTCTGGGGCGTCTGCACGTTCAACCTGCACCGACTGTCGGCCTGCTAGCCATGGCCTTCATCCTGTTCGACGCGAATAACTTCTACGTCTCGGCCGAGCTGGTCCTAAAGCCCCAGTACGCCAATCACCCCGTCGTCGTCATCGGCTCCAATGACGGGTGCGTCATCTCTCGCTCACAGCAGGCCAAGGACATTGGCATCAAGATGGGAGAGCCGGCTCACTTCGTCCGCAACCGGCAGGAGCTCTGGCCGCACAACGTCAAGTTTTTCTCCGCGAACTTCCCGCTGTATGGCGACATGTCCGCACGCATGGTGTCGGTAATTGCCTCCATGGTCCCCGCTTTGACCCAGTACAGCGTGGACGAGGTGTTTGCCAGGTGCCCAGGGATGTCACCAGCTCAGCTCGACACGCTTTCCTCCGAGGTCCGCCATAAGGTGCTGCAGTGGACCGGCCTACCTATCGGCGCCGGCATCGGCCTCACCCCTACACTCGCCAAGGTCGCCTCCTACCTCGGCAAGCGTGTTCTGCGCACTGGGGCTTGCTCCATCTTGGCCGACGACCAGCGCCTGCCCGCTCTTGAGGCAACACCTATCGCCGAGGTCTGGGGGATCGGCCCTGCGTTCGCCGAGAAGCTTGTCGGGCTTGGTATCACCAATGCGCTACAGCTCGCCAACGCTCCTGTGGGGCTGATCGCCTCCAACTTCCCTATCGGTGTTCGTCGCACTCAGGCCGAGCTTCAGGGGCACGTCTCTATCGACATCGCTGAGCCAGACGTACCCAGGCAGATGATCAACGTCAGCCGCACATTCGGACAAAGTCTCTCCTGCGAGCGCGACCTTGCTGCCGCCATCGTTTCGTTCGCATCCGCCGCCTCCGAGAAGCTCAACAGGCAACAGTCCGTCTGCGGCGTCATTCGCGTGTATCTGCGTCCGGTATCGACATCGTACGTACGCTCAGCCGCCACCACTGTCTCGCTTCCTGTTCGGACTCGGGACCCCCGCATTCTTGCCTCTGCGTCCGTTCAGGCCTCCATGCGCATATTCAGGCAGGGGGTTTCATACGCGAAAGCTGGCATCAGCCTCATGGACATCATCGAGCCAAGCTCTATGCCTCAGCAGTCGCTGTTCGAATCTCACGATGTGGATGGCTGTCGTGTTGCGACACTCATTGCGAGCATCAACGACCGTTTCGGACGAGGTTCACTGGCTGTCGCCCGATCCCTTGCGTCCGATAAGTGGAAACCGCGGGCTGACATGCTTAGCGGTTCGAGTACGACAGACATCTCGAATCTGCCTGTCGTTTTCTGATCCCCATCCCCCTCAGGCCTTCAGCACCGGGTCAGATTCAGGCTTCCAGTCGCCTATTCCCAATCCCATGCCGCCGGGGCCTGTGAGTTCGGAGTTAGCAGGGGGGCTCAGTTGCTGGCTACCAGTACCAGGTGCGACTTGGAGCCGGCGCCTTTTCTCGATTGCGCATTCCAGTCGCCCTGGATTCGGCGCGAAGCTTCAGCTTGCGCGGGCAGCAGAGGCAGGAATCCGTTCTCGATGCATTCGGGGGCAGTTTCCTGGCCGGCGCTAGCGAGATGCGCCCAGGGAGACTGGATGAACTCGCTGAAGGTAATGCTGACCACTTCACCGATACGAGCCTGAGCGTAGATGTCGGCCCAGTTGTCGAGTTCAGCGTTGGACATGAGAGGGGTGATGCGCGGGACAGTTTCCATGGGGTGCCTCCTCGGGCGATTGATGGGGTCAGCGTACCAACCCCACCAAATATGCAACCCCGCTAGAGACCAACCGCTCCCATGATGACCCGCATGCGCTTCAGCACCTTACGGTATTCGCCGTTGCCTTCAGCCAGCTCACGAATGGCAGCAAACTTTTCGTCGTACCGGCGAACAATGGCCAGGTGGTTCTGGTCGAGCCGCCCCATGATGACCATATTCTGCCTGAAGGAACGCTTGCTCTTGGAATTATTGAGCGACATGCGATTGGGCTTAACAACCGTAGTCCCATCCTGCTTGACATGTTTGAGGCGGCACCATTCAATTCGGAAGTTGTCGGTGTTCTCGCGAATCTGCACAGCCCTCACCAGGACAAACTTCTCGCGCCTGGCCTGAGCCCAGATCTCCTCATTGAGGTCCAGAGTCATCTGCTTGAGTGACTCATCGAACGCATCAAGCCTCGCCATTTCCTCATCGATCTGTTCAACAGTTTTCCACATTTATATCCCTTCCTTCCTAGTTCAGGTTTTCGGCCAAGTTCCCATTTTTTTGGCCTAATCAATGAGCAATTTGACCCCAATTCAGGGGCACCCCGCGTCACGCGTGGCTTCCAGAGGGCTTTGATCTAGGGGAAAAGCTGTTTTTCCTGAAATCTAGCTTTTCGCATTTTATGCTCTGCGGGCAATGATGATGCATGCTCCTGCTGAAACCCTCTCCCGGCGGGGGGTTCACAGATTCGGTTGATGGAATCCTCATCGCCGGTTTTTCCATGGACTCTCGCTAACCCGGAAGGATTGCCGTTCAGATGGTCTCGGTCGAACTGACCTGTTCCTTTGGAACATTCATGGCCAATCACCTCGTATAAACCCCCGTAAATGCTGGGATTCCGAGATAACACCTTCCGCCAAATTAGACGCCGTTTGGCCCCCGCTATTTTGAAAACCCTGGGCAGCGAATACCCACAGCCTCCAATAGGCCGGAATTTGGCGCAAAACGTGGGCAATACTTTTAGCCAACGTGCAACGCGAACACCCCGCAGCACATGGGCTAGCGCCGAAATGGCTTGCGAACAACTAGCCCTAGCTCTTCGCCATAAATTTCGGCAAATGCCTTGAAAGCCGCATCAAGGTAAGCCGAACGGCCAGAAGTCATTGTTTTCCCCTGCTCTACCCCACATTCATTGCGCGCATAGCAACTACACCCCAGGCAGAGTAAGGGCTACAGCCGTTATCGCATGGAAAACCTTCAGCAGGTTTGGACGTGTCTCTTCTGTTACGACAGCTAGACCGAGGCTCGCCCATGGAAAATCACAAGACCAGGGCCTAAATCAGGCCCTAATTGAGGGGTTGCATATCCAAAATCGATGGCAAGCTGAGTTCAAAAGGTGCTCCCACGGTGCACTTTTGTGAACCTTGGCCTGGCTTGCAAGGTTCACAAATGTGAACCAAAAACGCATCACTTACTCAGGTGGGAGCCTGGGACGGTGATCGAGAGGTGCACTTTCTTACACCTAAAAACACCAGTGGTAAGGAACCTCTATGTCCAGCAAAGCCCCAAAAAACGCTACCGGTCCTTTCGTTGTTGGTCTGGATATCGGTTACTCGAACGTCAAGATTGCCTTCGGCTACCCCTCCCAAGGCGAGCCAAAAACTCTCGTGCGCCCCGCTCATGCGGCGCCTATTTCGGCTGTAAATGGTGAGCACACTGCCGGCCCTGGCGAGTTCTTTGTAACCGTGAAAGATGAGCGCTGGCTCTCCCTGATCAGCCCTGCTCGGGCCGACATCAAGCGTGAGCTGCACGCCAACTATCCTTCGACCGATCTCTATTACGCCCTCTTCCTTGGCGCGCTCGTTGCTGCCACCGAGGACGGCCAGTCCGTAATCGACAATCTGATTACCGGCCTGCCGACCTCCCAGTCGCGTGATCCGGCCCTGATCGAGGCACTGACCAAACGCCTTAAAGGTAAGCATCAGGTAGCGCCTTCCGTTGTGGTCGAAGTAAAAGAAGTTCTGGTTGTCCCCCAGCCCGCAGGGATCCTGAACGACATCTACAGCAGCTACAGCGATCCAGAGCTGCTGGATGAATCCCACATCCTGGTCGTCGATCCCGGCTTTTACTCGGTTGATTGGGTGAATTACAACAAAGGCCACGTTGTGAAAGATGCTTCTGGTACAGCGCTGGAAGCCATGTCCGCGATGATTGGCGAGATCAACCGCCAAATCGGCTTGGAGCACGCCGTTTCGCCTGGCGTTGAGAAGATCGAGATGTCTCTGCAGGCCGGCCGCGATAACGTTGTGGTACGCGGCGCTCGCGTCCCCCTGGCGCCTTATGTGGAACGCGCCCAAGAGATCATCGCCAACGAGGCTCTCAAGGACACCCTGCAATCCATGCGCTTCCAACACGAGAGCCAGCCGCTGGACTTCATCTTCCTCGGCGGCGGGGGTAGCGAGTACTACAAGGCTGCGGTAATGCGCCACTACCCGGACGCACAGGTTCTTACCTCTGCAAACCCAGTGGTATCCAATGCTGTCGGCTTCTGGCTGTACGGAAACGTCTGAGAGGACTGATGATGAGCAGCACTGACGACAACGAACCATTTGGTCGACGTATCGTTCTCAAGGTGCCCTCTTATATGCCGGAGCTCCGAGAGGAGCTCCTGCAGTACCCTGAAAATCAGTGGACTAAGAGGATGCTGCAGCTGGCCAACCTGGGATTGATGTACGCCCGCTTCAATGCAGGTGCCACTGAAGTAGCACCCCGACCAAGCAAACCTGCACAAATGAAGCCTGCGCCAATTCCATCAGTGACACCGGCTGCAGCTGCTCAACCAGCAACGCCGGCCGCGGAAAACGCTGCCCCCCTCCCCCAGCAGGAGATCGAGCCTGCAGAACTCCAGGTGCAGCCCACATTGGCGGCTAAGGGTGCAGTCGAGCCAGTGATGGAGAGCCGTCCAGTCACACAGGCGGCTCCGCTGGAGCCCGCTCAGGTACAGGTCCCCGCTCCCGCAACACCACCAGTTGCTGCGCCGGCACCCACAGCTCCCAGGCGTTCGATTAGGAAGCCCCCACAAATGACAGATTAAAAATAAACCCGCCATTGGCGGGTTCTTTTTTACAGGGACTGAACTGATATTCGACTGAAGATTCGCCCGATCACTTTGATCTCGGGATCAGAGAAGGTGCCATCAGCCTGCATGTTCACGAGTGTGCCACCAACGTGGTGACTGAATGCCTGCAGAAGGAAGCCCCGCACAGAAGGCGATGCGAACCGCAGAACGACAGCGTCACGGATAGCGACAACAAAGAAGCCTTCCGCTAGTACCCGGTTACTGATGTCCACCAGGGCTACATCGCCGTCATCAAGGTCAGGCTTCAGACGATCGTTCTTTACCTCCACAGCTCGGACGTGAGCTGGATCTACTCCCTCATTGATAAGGCTCTTCCTTGGGATTGGGATGGTCCTGGCAGCCTTCACCAGGTCAGAGGACCTCGGCTCTGTATTAATGAAGCCCTCCACGAACCCTAGGCATTCAGGGGCTTGAACCGCGAGGGTGACTGAGTCAGAAGCGTCTGCAGCATCCGCAGTACGGGCACCTGCTGCCAGATACTCAACAGTGGTTTCGAGAGCGAAAGCCAGACTAACAAGCGCAGTCCGGCTGATCTCTACGTCCTTGTAGAGGATGTTCTTAAGGGTCGCCTCTTTGATGTCTGATAGCTGAGCTACCTGAGGAATTGAAAGCCCGAGTACTTTCATTCTCTCGGTAACCCGCTCAACAAAAGAGGCGTGGGTTGTCAGGTCTTTTTGGTAATACATATCTGCCTTCAGCGCAGCGAGAACCCCACTGCGTAAAACCATGGGACGCCCAAAGCGTCCTTTTCCTACAGTGTAATGGAAGCTAGCGGCAGCGACTGCTAGTTCGATCCCTTCCAGAGAAATATAGCTTACTAACCGGATTTTACACTGCCGAAGGGTAGCGACCGACCATGTCAGCACCACAACCACACTTACTCCGCGCAAGCCTTTTCCTACACTGCCCTGTTTGAATCAAGACACATAGAGCCTTTAAAACGTGTAAAGAATCACAAACAGATGTCAAAAATCACCCAAACCTCAGCTCCCACTGGTCGGATTTGGCCATTTTTTACACTGTAATCGTGTATTTCACACCTGAAACATATTGAACCATGGCGAAACATCTATAGAATGCGCCGGGCCAACACGGAAGAAATTACACCACAGCAGTGTGACCCATGAACCGAGCCACCCCCCTACTTTTTGGTCTTACTGTTCTTGCAAGCTCCGCTTTCGCTGACCAGGCCCATGCCTTCAGCCTAAAGGGGACTGTCTGGGAAGAGGCGTCAGCGCAAACCTGCCACGTTGATCCGAAGCTCCTCTATGCAGTGGCACTGCAGGAGTCGAAGAAGTACGCAGGTGGGCGCATGGTGGCTCCAAACCCTTATGCACTGAACATCTCGGATAAGGGATACCACCCCTCCACGCGCCATGCAGCTGAGCAGCTGCTGAAGGAGGGACTGGCCAACACAAAGCACATTGCTGTCGGCGCTATGCAGGTTTCCATTCGTTGGAACGGGTCACGAGTGAACAACCCTCGCGATCTCCTCGATCTGCGGAAGAACGTCCTGATTGGAACACAGATTCTTTGCGAGATGATCGCCGGCAACGAGGGCGACTTGCCCCTTGCTATCGGTCGGTATCACACCCCAAACCCAAAGCTTGAGCACATCGCTCGCGGGTACGGGGAAAACGTAATCAAGATTTGGCGTCGGCTTATTTTGCTGGGGGATGTGTGATGAATACGTTTGGACTTTCCATTGCTGTCCGCGCCGCCCGAGAGTGGGCCGCCAATGACCAGGTCAGCTTTTCTCGTTTCTTCGATCTGAGTCTGAATGACCAGAAATGGCTCGTGGCCGCGTCAGAAGAGCTTGTCTCTGACCTTTGCGAGATGGCTACCTCTCCCTTCCAGATTTCATTTGAAATTCTCCAGGGCGGGTTGGATGCCGTTTCCAAGACGATTCCTTCGGCCAGCGTAGGACTTGTGACCACCATCCTCACTTCAATCGCAGACGACCTAAAGCAGGATCTGCGAATTGGCATGATCAACTGGGGTATCACCAGCTATGACAAGGCCATGTGGCTGGCGGAAAGCTCCATTCAAGAGCGGCTACGTCTTGCAATGAAGGGTTCCATCTCCTTTAGTCTGCGTTGTGAAACCAAGCATCTGAGCGCTGGGGTCCAAAACCCAACCGCGAAAATGGCTGCACTGCTCCGTGTTATCTCAAGCCCACGGAAAGCGAGCTGACCAATATGATGACTTACGACATGGACGAGAAAAGCATCAACGAAAAGCTCGTCAAATCAGGACTTCGCACGATCATACTCGTCAGCCAAACGAGCATGAAACGTAAGCAGATCACAGCAATACGCAAGCAACTTGGCTTGAGGGGCAGCGCAGATTCAGGCCCCCTCCCCCACTCCGAAACGATTTTGAGCAGTCGCGAGATGATCCTGGAAGCGACGCTCTTCATGAACGCCTACCTGCTTATTGCCCAAAATCCTGCCGAAGCCATCGACAATCTGGCAGTCATATCGGCGCACGCTCATTACCTTGAGTGTCATGGGTCCCTTCGTGGGGGTGCTGTTGACCAGGATGTCTACCTTGACCTCGATCGCGCCTGGGTAATTGCCCGGGACTATCGGGCAATGAATGTCAGCATGAGATCCTGTAATAGCTGCCATACAGAGTTTGTGGCGAGCTCTGTTTGCCGTCGTTTCAATTGCCCTCTCTGCAGTGGCATTACGGTTGAAATCCCCACTGAAGGGGAACCTAGGCCTCTCTCCGAGCTGGCCGAACTGAGCAGCTCAGTTAGCAAAGCCCTTAACTGGGGTAGCAACGACGAGGAGCTGTGTTCTGAAATGGGGATCAGCCTTTCAGAGCTCACCGTTGCCAAGGCTCTTACTACCCTGTCCCCGCGTGAGCTCCGTGCCCTTGTTGCCAGCGAAGCCAGCACCTCAGCGGCAATCCAAGCCTTGCAGGAGCATGGCTCCCTACAGTTCATGGTCGCGTAAATGCATACGCCAACCTCAGAACAAGCTGTTGTCCATAAGGCTTCTGTAGATCTGCTCTCGAAGCCCCGAGGCATCATTAAGGTCGTAGCAGGCGCCGGATGCGGCAAGACGACGACACTTGTAGGATCAGCCTCTGAATGCAAGAAAGCCGGCGGAAGCCGGCTTTTGTATTTGGCCTTCAGCAAGCCCCTTGTGCAGGCCGGCGAAGCTTCATTCCGTAACATAGCTGCAGTTCGTACGTTCAACGCTATGGCGTATGAGGGCACGGCTGCAGGCGCTACAGGAAGGCCTACAACCCAGGTCTACCCCGCCCAGGTAATCGACGCCTTCGGCCTCAATGCCAAGCGATTGCCCACCCAGGCAACAACCTTCGCCAGGATTATCTTGGCCATTGTCACTTCTTACTGCCAAAGCAGTTCAGTAGAGATGGGGCCAAGTCACATTCCATCCTGGGTAAAGGACCCTGTTACAGCCGGCCTAGCTTTGAAGTACGCCGAGGTGCTCTTCAAAGGTCTCTTACCGGGCGTGAACACTTCCCTACCGCTCCCGCACGACCTGTATCTTAAGAGCTGGGCTTTACGAGGATGCCCGGGGTTGAGTGCATACGACTTCGTTTTCCTGGACGAAGCTCAAGACTTATCCGGCGTTCTTTTTGGCTGTTTGGCGTACGCAAAACGTGCGTGCTACGTAGGTGATGCAGCTCAGCAGATCTTTGGCTTTAAGGGCGCTCAGGACGCCATGCTGAAGGTGCCTGGGCAGGCTTTTCCATTGTCCCTTTCATTCAGGTTTGGCCAGGAAATAGCTGATGCCGCCAACAGCATCATTCGATCAAAAGCCTCCAAGGCCGAGTTAGGCCTCAAGGGCCTATCTAGCAACCCCGCCTCTATAGGCCCTATTTCGAAGCAGGAGCCTCATACGCGAATTTTCCGTACCAATGCCGGCCTTCTTGCTGGAGCCCTCACATTGAGCGATTTAGGGGCTTCTATCGACATTGTTGGAGACATGGCTGAGCTGCAATCTAAGATTGAGGGTGCCTATGCCCTACTTCGCGGGGCTACACGTGACATTCGGCATCCGGCCTATCAACAGTTCCGTAGCTGGGATGAGTTTGAAGGGTGGATGTATCGGAACCAGGACTCAGAGGTGTCTCAGATCGGAAGCCTGGTGAAGAACAATGCTCGCAGGGTCGACAGCCTGGTAAGGCTCTGTAAGGCCAAGAATCCGCGGGGCCTCATTACGCTTATCACAGCCCATAGAGCAAAAGGCTGCGAATGGCGGAACGTGCTTATCTCGAACGACTTCGACTCTCGGCTTGATGGCCTTCTTATCAATGGCCAGTCCATGAGTCCACAAGGGGACGAAGAGCTGAACCTTCTCTACGTCGCTACAACTCGCACAATGTTCAAGCTTGAGTCTCAGTCAGAATCGCTCAACGACATCATTCGTTGACCACCCTTCCCTTTTTCCTAGGCCGCCACTGGGTACCCCATGGCGGTTTTTTTGCTCTTTAGATCAAGTGCGTCATCGACGGGGCGGTTCACTTTTTTGCACCTTTTTTTCTGTGCCCCATGGCCTCAATGGCTTTAGGTTCACATTTGTGCACCTCCTCGAAGCCTCGTTTGCGCCTAGTAGATCGGCAGGTTCACTTTTATGCACTTTCCACCCTCCAGCTTTGCAATAGGTTCACATTTTCCAACCTTGCCCTGCGTGGTTCTCCCCTATTTTCAGTCTTTAAACCCGGCTCTATCCGACTCAGGTTAGGAAATGACTCGGCCCAAGCCAGCTCGTGGGGTGTTAGCCCTATCGGAAGTAAAGTCCTTAGAAATCAAGCATATACGCATCGTGCGGAGGCAGTTACTTCAGGATATCTACCTCAAAGTCAGGTCGGTCCCGTCTGATAGAAAGTGCGTTCTACCTCAAAGTTAGGCCCCTGATCATTTGTTACAACCTAACATTTGCACCCTGGGTTTTATGACTGACTGGCTGGTTTTCGGTCTAAATATGGCCTGAGCTGCAATTCTTGACGCTGTTTAGCCCAGCTTTTGATCCACTTACTCAACTTTCCATGCGTGGTCGGATGCATTCGGGATCTTAAGCTAGCTTTCTAACCATTTCCCACTCCTCTGTTTCAACCTCAAAGTTAGGTTGGCGCTACCTCATAAATAGGTCTCGCGCCCACCAGTTTTACTTCGAAATCTCTCTTGCACCTTCCGGGTCAGACGCCTTAACAAAGCGTTAATGGTCGGATTTCTTTATCGAGCCCCAAGGGTCTTTGGTTTCATCAACCTCTTGGGCTTTGTGCTTCATTCCACCGCCACTATGCCTTCTGGCAGTAGCATCCACGCCAGATGCAGGCCCGTGCATTGAGGCGTACTGCTATATGGAATTAGCGGCGCCCGCACCCCGAATGCCTTTCTGTGTCACAGCCTGTGACAAGACCTTCCCAGTTCCCCCACTAGCGCAGTATCGGGTCTTACCCCCTGGTGAACTGATAGACCCGGCGATCAGGAACGATACGAGTCACAGGATGTGACTCGCGAATCAATGGCCTAACGTGCGTGTGAAATTCGCAGTACAGCAACGCACGAATACTCTCAACAAAATCATAAGCCGCCTGTTGGTGTCACAGCCTGTGACAGGACCTCTGTTATTACACGCCGGCTACTACCTCGACCTGTTGCCATCTATTAACAATGACGTGGGTCGTACTGAACGAGCCGTGTCACAGCCTGTGACAGTCGAATCTAAAACCTGACCGGCACGTGTAATTGGCTTCAGCAACACCTGAACCCATCTCAACTTCACAAGCCGCCTGTTGGTGTCACAGCCTGTGACAGGACCTCTGCTATTACACGCCTGCTACAACCTCGACCTGTTGCCATCTAAAACAATGACTCGGGTCGTACTCAAAGAACCGTGTCACAGCCTGTGACAGTCGAATCAAAGAACTGAAGGGAACGTGTAATTGGCGTGCAGCAGAGCCTCAAACAATCAACACAATCACGATGGATCTTTTGCTGTCACAGGCTGTGACAAGCATCAGCCATAACAAACCAACCTAAATACAAGATCAGTTGGACATGGGATTGCGCTAATCATATTGGCCAGGTACACCTAATGGCACTGGTCGCATCTAACCCGAAAGAGCTTCTTGAGTGGCCACAATGCTGCTAACAGCAGACATTCGAAATGAAGCCTAAGAAATGCCACTGCCTGTGCCAATGACGTGTGTCAGTACCGGAGGAAAGGAAATCAGAGTACCCAGGAGTAGGAGTCAGATCGGAGGCCAGCAGCCAATAGATGAGAGGCAGGACGGAAGGTCGGCGGCTATTTGTACTATGCCTTGTACAGCTAAGGGGCGGATAGCGGGCGAGTAATCTACAAACAACAAATCATTTAGATGATGTGCGTCATGTTATAACGTATGCGTGTCACAGCCTGTGACAGCTGCCAACAATGGAATGGTCTGCGCAATACAGGATGACGGTGAAAGGGGTGTCACAGGCTGTGACAGCAGACAAAAAAAGGCATGTCACAGGCTGTGACAGCGCGAAGAACCGGGACCTGTTTGCAGAATGAGGCAGGGCAGGGCAGGGCAGGACAGGAAGTAAAGAAAAAAAAAGGGCCCCTGAGGGCCCGGATTTACTCAGCTATCTGGAGGAGAGATAGCAGGTGACTTTCAAGATCTGAGATGTCTACACCATCCGGGACAGACAACTTGATGCTCTTCTTAGTAACGACCATCGATCCGGCAAGGCCCTTACCAAAGCTAAAGGAGCGCTCAGGAACAGTGCGTTTCTTAGGGCTAACACCAGCCAACTTACTTGCTTCATCCTTAAACCACTTGAGAGCATGGTCCTGTTTCATGCCTTCCTGATCAATCTTCAGGAGTGCCTGGTAAGCCAGCTCTGGATAAGTTTGCGAAAGCTTATAGAACTCCGGAGCCACAGTATTGCCGAGAAGGGTAGGGTCCTTCTCCAGGAGCTCAAGACAGGCTTCAGGGAGCTTCGTCAGTGCCAAGCAGCGATTCACAATCATGTGACCAACACCGACTTTGACAGCCAGCTTACGCTCAGATTCAGCAGTGCCATCAGCAAGCAGCTCTTTGAAGGCACGCCCACGCTCATAATCGGTGAGGCCTTCCTGACCTTCATTGTCAGAGAGCGCAAGGAGTCTAGCTTCCAGGTCGCTAGCAGAGACAATCCGGCAATGGAGCGACTCCCAGCCAAGGATCTGGACCGCACGCCAACGACGCTCACCACCAATCAGCTCGAAGCGTCCATCGTCTTTACGACGGACAAGAAGAGGGCGGTTCACCTGGTTGGCCGAGCGAATCGAAGCAACCAATCGATCAAGAGCATCCTGGGAAAAATAGATCCGAGGCTGCCATGGAGCGGCGTCGATCAAGGAAACCGGCAGCTCAGCAAAGCCTTCTTCGGGGATTAAAGGCTCTTCGGGTAGAGCTTTACTGACAACGACGGCAGGCGCCACAGAGGACGGGGATTCCTCCTCGTCCATCCCGGAAAGCAAATGATCTAAACCGACAGAAAGATCGGCTTTGGGAAACTGGTTGTGGTGCGTCACGCCAGGAAAATTACTTTTCGCTAATGGTCGATCCTGGCCGAGAGGGCGGGCTTCTTTAGGCATAACTGGTATCCGTAATTGGCGAGTATCCAGCACGAAAAAAATAAATCAACGAATCTCAAGCAGGCGATCGAGAAGCTCACCGAAAACCTGGCGCAAAGCCCCTGCAGAGTTTTCGGAAGCAGACTGCCAAGCCAGGAGGGGGAGACCTACCTCCAGGGCTTTGCCGTAATCCTCAGACTGGAAAAGTTTGGAGTCGGTGACGTTACCCGGGAACATCTCCGAGATTTTCGCGATATGAGCGATTGCCCGAGGACGATTCTTTACGAACATGGTCGGAATGGCGGCAACCTGGGGGCAGCGCTGATATTCCTCGGCAAAGGTGTTCAAGCGACCAGCAAGGCGTTCCAGGGCACGACAAGAGAACTTGTCCATCCGGATCGGGCAAAGAACCATATCACTGGCAACCATCGAGTTACGGGTCATCAGGGAACCGCTAGGGGCGTTGTCAATGAGGATTACGTCATAGCAGGAAAGGTCAGCCTGTTTGAGCTCCCCTTTACGGCCCTTGTTGAAGAAATGGGCATAGCGGAAGTCAGCATTGTTAGCTGCAGACAGAGCAATCTCCATGTCTTCCAGACCGATCTCAGCAGGCAACAAATGAGGGCCAAACTCACCAAAGGGCTTTTTGACAACGTCGGCCAAAGGCATCGCGGGAAACAGAGACGAGATACCTATGACGTTACCCAGGCTCCCTTTTACGAAGCGATCTGCCGACAAGCCAGCCTCGATCACTTCTTCTTCGGTGAGGTCAGGGTCATAGCCAAACATGCTAGTAGCATCGCCCTGCGGGTCGTTGTCCACGACAAGAACACGCAACCCTTTAAAGCCAAGGTACATAGCAAAATTCACCGAGGTGGTGGTCTTCGCAGTACCGCCTTTCTGAATAAAGGTGCTCAGGATCAACGGACGGTGAAGAGTCCTGGTTAAGCCCTTCGAACGCCGGATCGAGGCAATCTTGAAGAGATCGGCCGGAGTGTATACCCGGGCGGAAACAGTACCGCGGCTCTTACGACGAACCTCGACACCCTCTTCATCCTCAAAGGAACGCAATGCCCTTGTGGAGATTTCAAGGCACTCAGCAGCGTAAGCTGGAGAGAACAAAATCTCATCAAAGTTAGCGTAACCAGGCACAACATCGTTCATAGCAGCCCCCAAGGGTCGATTTGTGAAAAAACTATACCCTATGTTTGGCAAAAAGCCATTTCTGGAGTATGTTTTTCACAGTATTTAGGTTCTAGACCTACGTTGGGCTGATCGACTGGCCTGAAACATTCAGAAAGCTACCCTGATAGGCAAGCTTGCTGTACCTGGAGAAGCAGCACATGACTAACAAGAAAGACCAGATTGCCGATCTGTTCGGGGTGGGAAGCAAACCTGAGTCAGAGCCAGAGTCCAATGGTGAAACACCGAATGCGGCTAAGAGCAGCAAAACTGTTCAAGGCAAGTTAGAGCGTCTCACCAGGCGAGCTCAGGAAAAGAAGGCTCAGCGGGAACTGGGTGAAACTGACTTCTACTCAGAAGACAACGCCGAAGTTGAAAGCACCCTGATTCTTTCTCTAAAGCCTTGGGCCAATGACCAGCGTGAGGCACCGAACGAAGCTCTCCGGTGCGCCTTATTCACCCCTAGAAATAGGAAGACACCACGGGAGTCCTTTAAGAACCACTCGGTAGCTGCGTATGGGAATGCACGCGTCCTGTACACCGGTGAGGAGTTGCGCCAGGACGACCTTGATGTCTGGCTTCAAGTATTGCACATGGCCAGGGAACACCCTCTAGGCGAGCCGATTCGCTTCAGTGCGAACGAGATGAAAAAGGCTCTGAAATGGAACTATGGCGCTAAAACAACGGAGCGCCTCAAGACCAACCTCACGAGGTTGCAGGCAAACGCCGTCAAATTCGAGTCAGAAAGGCTAGGGAAGGGTGTTTCCCTGTCCCTAATCAACAAGTTCGAGTTCAGCAATTCTGATGCCAATGAACCCTCAAACGACTGGGTAATTGAGATCGATCCAGACATAGCCAAGCTATTTGGAGGCGGGATCTACTCGACCAGGTTGGAGTGGGAGCAACGCCTGGAAATTAATGGCGAGCTCGCAAAGTGGCTTCACGGATTTTACTCATCGCATCGTGAGCCTCATGACATCAGCGTAGATCTTCTGCTGTCCACCAGCGGTAGCAAGGTATCGAACAAACACAAGGCAAAACAGCTGCTGATCGCTGCACACGAGGAGCTGATCAGGGTTGGATTCCTGAAGGAATACCAGATGACGGAAGACGGCAAGTTCAGGGTTAAGCGCCCAAGAAAGGCCATCCCAAAACCGGAGTAATCCGGTTTTTTTATGCCCACAGGGAACAGAGGCAGGGGAGGGGAGAGGCAGTTTCGCTATTAACCCTTGCCCGGGCCACATGGGCGATGGGGTGTCCGAACACCACTTCCAACCAGGTCACGACGGTTTATTTGGCCTGCTTATGAAGTTGAGACCAGTGCATGGGTGGCCACGAGGATCACGCATAGAACAAGGCTGCCAGCTATTTATGAGGTAGAGCGAGACCTAGCCTTGAGGTAGGCGGCACCTATTTTGAGGTAGCGCCTGACCTAGCTTTGAGGTAGGTGGCACCTATTTTTGAGGTAGAGCCTGACCTAGCTTTGAGGTAGGTAGCACCTATTTTTGAGGTAGCGCGTGACCTGACTTTGAGGTAGATGGCCGGAATTCGCCGGGCTCCGATCAGGCTTCTATATGAAAAACAACTGGATTTGGCCCTTGTAAGGGCACAAATTGCGGAAGAAATTGGCCTATCCGACGAGGGGGTGACCCCGAAAAGGGGCGGAACTGAGCTAGATAGGGCAAGGCAGGACGCTAAGCTGAGTCCATTTTTTTGACCTAGCTTTGAGGTAGAAACCTCACGAGCAACGAAGATCTAAGCCTGGTTCTATCCACAGATTTTCGAAGCGCTAAACCCTTATAAAACATGACGTTAGGCAGCTTTTCTAGAGTAAAAGCCAAGCATCTGTGGGTATCAGCGGATAATCCGGCCGGATCTACCTCATAAATAGGTAATGTGACCTAGTTTTGAGGTAGAGAAAATGAACAAAAATCGTTTAGAAACAATAGGTTACTGGCTGAAAGAGTCCGAATGCCATAGGGAAAAGCTCAGGGCCGAAATCAGGGACCTAGCTATGAGGTAGTCAACCTCAACTTCAGGTGGCAATACCTCTAGTTGAGGTAGCAATACCTCATGTTCAGGTTGAAATACCTCATGTTGAGGTGAAGGGGTAAATGCTAAGAGACAGGGCTGGCGGGGCCTGCAGCAATGTATCCACAGGCGCTAACCATATATAACCATTCTTTAACCATCTTTTAACCAAGAAAAACTCAATTTTCTTTTGATGGAAAAGCGAAAAGCCTACCAGCGGTTCCGCGAAGGACAGCCAGGGCTGTCTGCGAGTCGAAACCCGTTTGAAGGGACAAAACACGGAGCGCCAAAGCCCCAAGCTGGAAAGCGTCACCAGGCTTAAGCTCGATACCAAGGGAGCGACCAGATTCCCAGACCTTCAGGAACAACGAACCGCGCTCAGGCTGATTGACCAGTTCGATCGACTTGTCCTTTTTGGGCCCATGAAACCCCACCTTGAATGATCGAGTGAGCCCGAGGAGAAAACAGAGGAACTCGACGTGCTCTGCTGGGGTGATCTGGAAGGTAGTCTTCAACTGCCAATCAGCCGAACTGTTCGCCAAAGGCGCCCCATCGATGGAGAGCACAGGTGTCCCTCCAGCGTTAGCGATCTGTTCGAACTTGAAAGCTGACGATCGGCCGAAGACATGAAAGCCATCAATCTTGCTTTGCATCGGATAAGGATCTCAGTGAATCAGGGTTTAGACGGTTTCTTAGAAGGAGCTGGCTTCGCACCTGATTTAACTGATTGACCCGGAACGGCACCGGATGCAGCAGCCGATGGTTTGAGCTTGACCTCTACGCCCTGCGACTCAAGCTCAGACACTGCAGCCTTGTACGAATCCAACTCGCTGGAGACCTGCTCCAGGGCAGCATTCGTTGAGTCGACCTGCAGAAGGGCAGCTTCGAGCCTGGCCTCCAGACCACCGCATACTTTCTCCGAATTGCTGTAGTCCAGCCGCAACCGGGAAATCAACACCTGGTCCTCATTGCGAAGCCTCTCAAGGGTCGCAGCCTGCGTAGATGCATTGGCCTCGCGCTCACGAGCAGCTTGCTCAGCACGCCGGGCATCGTTCAGTTCAGCGGTGCGGGTTTCCAGAAATGATCGAAGGTCAGTGGCTTCCTGCTGAGATGCAGAAAGGGCACGCGCTTGTTCAGAAGTTACTTCTGTCAGCCTATCAACCTCGACCTGAAGCGTTTCAGCTTCACGGCGTACTTCGGCAAGGGCTTGCTCAGAAGAAGATGCCTTCTCTTTGAAATGGGCTAACTCCACCAACGCTGCCTGGAGAGACTGGGAAGTATCGACTTGCTTGGCCTGCAGGGTAGAGATCTGCTCATCACGCTCTTCGAGCAGCGCATCCAGGCGATCAATCTCATTGCCGGCACGCTCACTTTCGTCGTTCGCGGTCGACTGAACCTTGTCGATCAGCTTCTGCGCCTCGACCACCTTCGCATTGGCCTTGTCAGCCATTTCACCATAAAGGGTGCCAACCATCGTCAGCAGCTGTGATTCAAGGCCTGTAATCAAGCCCTTTACCGACTCTTTGACAGACTCGGGGAGGGCAACAGACAGAACAACCTTTTCGACCGGGTTATGCCGCTGCCAGATGGCAAAGAGGCGTTTGGTATTGCCTCCACCGAGCGCCTCGCGCAGTTGCCACCCGTTCACTTCGACTCCCTGCTCCTGAAGACGAGCACCTGCCGAAAGAATCATCTCATCAGTGTAATCAGCGGTTCGCATGGGCCACTCCAGTTGGTGAGCAGGGAAAGTTAGTTAGTTAGTTAGTTAGTTAGTTAGTTTGTAAGTTTAGCCGAAGACACCACAAGCGACAATGCGGGGACATGGCTCTGCCAGCTGGGGACGGCAAATAGCCGCTAGGGCGAACCGCGGCTAAACATGCTGGGCAAGGGAAGGGCGTCTAAGCTCGCAACGGGCAACTTCCACAGCGAGGAAACGCTGTGAATGGGAGAGGACTCAGCGAGACGCTGCTGACAGACGACCTTTGGCCAACACTGGAAATCGAATCTCAGCGATCGAGCTCACTGATGGGAGCAGTGGCGTATGTCGCCAATACCGTGGGGCTCAGGTTCAGGCATGGAGACCTTCTAGTGCTCGATGCTTCAGATCGGGCGGTCGCATGGGGGAAGACCAGTGCGGCGCGAATCCAGGATCTTTTCGAGCTAGGTGTACAGCTTCACTCGCACCCAGGAGATGCAGAACTTTGAGCAAGGTGAGGATCCACCTAACCCCAGGTGAAGCTGAATCGAAGGGCTGGCGATGCCGAACGCACCTGAGGAAAGAGAACCTCATGCCTGCACCAGGTGCCCGGCCTTCCGGCAGTGTTTGGCAAGGTCGCGGGGAGTACTTTGTCTACGACCGCAGTCAGTGCGTCCCTTGGGTTTGGGAACCATGTGATGCTCAGCTGCGTAGGCAGGAGATATCCAGGCAAGCAGCAGAGCTGATCACCGGCGACTGCCTGGTGCTCGATGTCGAAACGACTGGTACCGGCAGGGATGATGAGGTGTGTGAGATCGCCATCGTCGACGCGGCCGGCCAAGTCTTGCTCGACACCCTGGTGCGACCGAGCCGCGAAATCCCAGCTGAAGCCAGTTCCGTGAATGGGATCAGCAACGACATGGTGGCCACCGCACCGACCTGGCCGGAAATCGCAGAACGATACGCCTCGATAGTTGAAGGTCGCCGGGTCGTTGCCTACAACGCGACATTCGATTCGAGGCTGATCAGGCAGACGCACCAGGTGTATGGCCTGGCCGCGCCGGTACTGGACGCCGACTGCTTGATGCTGATGTATGCGGTCTGGAACGGCGAGTGGGATAAACGCCGAGGGTCCTGGCGCTGGTGCAAGTTGATCGAGGCCGCCGGCGAGAGCGGCGTTGCCAACCCGGATGGCCATCGTGCCCTGGCCGATTCGGTGATGACACTGGGGGTTTTGCGTTACCTGCAGGCCAGATCCAACGGTCGGCGTTCACCCAGGAAGTCTCGCTGAGAATCGGGACAGCACCGGCAAGAGATCCGACCAGGTTGGTAGCGGACAGGTGAAGCCGCTCGAAGCAGCCGGGTAATCCGCCAGGAGGGAATAGTCAGGCAAGGGCAGGGCGCGTGCTGAGCAAAATGCACGGGGCATAACCCGAAAAGCGCATCAGATTTCGCGTAGCAACACGCTCCAGAATGCCGGCGGCAAGGTGCACAAAAGTGAACCTAAACGAAGCCCGATCAGAAGTGCATAAAAGTGCACCTCACAGGCACCTCAACCAGCACCGATCTGCATGCTCATAATACCACCCCTGCACTATTAACCGGCCCTAATCCCAACTCCCCTCCGTGCAACCCCCACCCGGACCGTGCCCGCTTGGCCCTGGCGGGGCCCTGTGAGCTCGAAAAAGCCCTATACCGCGACCCATCTATTGATCGACCCGCGCTTGCGCGATGTGAGGAAAAAGAGAGGGAAAAGCAGAGGAAAATAGAGGAAAGATTCGATGAGGCGACTCAGAGGGTGTGGTAGGGCAGGGAGGAGAGGGTTCTTGCAAAAATGACAAACCGTGCAGGGGTGGTATTATTAGAGCGTAATCAGGTATCCCAAGGGGAAAGACCGTGCAGGAAGACATCCAGAAGGCCTACCAAGCGTTGCGCCAGGCGATCGTCCACTTCAACGAGGATTGGCCACAGCTGGCCACCAGGTGCGTCGTATGGCGCCTGCCGGTGCTGCAGGAGAACAAGACGCCGGACACCATCCCCGTGGAGCGCCTCGATGGCCATGTGGCCATAGCGGCTGCCAAGGCGGCCTTCCTGCAGTTTGAGCGCGAGGTCGGCCAGGCGCCGGGTACCGTCATGCGCCTGCCTGGGGTGATCTTCGTGAGCTCTGGCGTGCTGGGGCGTGTCGAGCAGATCAACGCCCTGAAGCAGGCTGTGAAGGACGCCATCGAGCAAACCCGCATCGAGCAGAACGTACAGCCCGCCATTCGGCCGCGGATCATGCGCCGCGCCCTGGGCAAGGAATTCAACACCAACCAGCTCCTGCGCAGCATCCAAAGCTTCGACGCAGCGCCGCGGCTTATCGTCTTCACCTGGGCGGGACACACCGGCGGTACCGAGTACAAAGTTGTGGCCCAGGTCCGCGAGCAACTCGAACTGGAAGCAGCCGCACGGGCTGACCGAGAAGGCGTGCCGGTCAAGCAGACCGTCGAGTACCAGGAGCTACGGTCCATCGTGCGTATGGCGGATGATGAGTCCTTGGTTAAGCGCAAGCTAGTGGCGCCGCATCCACGCGCCATGCTCTACCTGAGCGAATCCACCACCTACGACGCGATGATCCACGCCAACTTGCCGGTATTCGTGCTCGACAGTGAGGACGGATGTGAGGTGCGTGACCTGAAGGACTTTGACCGCAGCAACCGGACGGCCGAGCGACCGGACTGTTCGAAGGCCTCAGAGGCCGTGCCCAGGAAAAGTCTGTACCTGCCAACAGAGAGAAAAGCGAGGGTAGGGCGCAAGCTCGCCGTGCCGTCAACGTACCTGGGCGGTGTTCCACCCGACGACGGGTCGTAATTCGGGTAGCAATGGGCCGGCGCCGTAGTAACCTAGGCGCAGCGTCGAGGAGTTTGAGATGACCACTATCTCCGAAGGTATCCACCAGCAGATTGCCCGTGCTGAATCGCTACTGGCGAAAGCCTGCGGCGTGGCCATGGGCAGCATTGATCTGGACGACTTCAATGCCGATGCCGATGCCAATGCTCGGCTGAGCCTGAAGGCCAAGCAGATCATCAAGACGCTCCAAGTGCTGCCGGCCGATGGACAGAAGCAACTTCTGGAGCGCTACACCGGCCTGGTCAACCAGCTGGCCATCGAGGTTACTGCAAGTACTCACGCCACAATTACCAACCCGCTTGTGAGAGCAGCTGGGTTCTTGCACCGGAACTTCCTCCTCAATGGCTTGCGTCACCTGGCGCTGATCGGCGGAACTGTTGCCGGGATCAATCTCCCGCCGGCGATAGCACTTCCGATCGCTGCAGTCGTAATCGCGTCGGGGACTTTGTCGGGGGCGTCACTTTGGAAGTCGCGGCCAGGACTAGGCATGCTGGCCGGCGCCGGCGCCGGTATCGCAGCGTTTGCAGTGGGCTTAGTGATTGCGACCAGTGAGCCGTACCGTGGCGGCATCGCAATGCTCTGGATCTATACGATGCTGGTGGCAGCTCTGACAGTGGTACGGTCATTCGTTGACTATCGCAAGGATTGCGCTGGTGACCAGGACGACGATGACTATGGGGCGGAGTACCAAAGCCCTCTCGGTGCATATTTAGACCCACACACAGGGGACTTCAGCAGTTTCAATCCAGGCGGATACGTAGAGCTACTGCCTCCCCCCCAAGCTCATCCCCGTGGGAATAACCGCTCTTAATTTAGAAGGGTTGCATATCTGGAGTGAGGGGTAATCTGTAATCAAGAAGCCAGGAGATTACAGATGAACACCTTCACCCAGATCATGTACGACGAGATCCAACGAGCAGAGAACATGCTGGCCAACTATGTGGGCCAGCCGCATGGCGCACTGGAGCTGGATACTTTCCGCCCGGAGTCGTACAGCAACGTCAACGCCGACGTGAAGCGGATTGTTCTGGCGCTTCAAGTTTTGCCAGTACCTGCTAACGCAAGCCAGGAGCTCGCTGCACGCTATATGAACTTGGCAGATAGCCTAGGCGTAGCGGTCTCGAAGCCTCGTATGCATAAATGTCTGCTGTTAGCACGCGACATCGAGGACTTCCTCAGTGACAGCGTATTCACCACATTCCTGCGTCACGTAATGATGGTCGCATTGGCATTCGCCGCCATCCAAATGCCATCCATGGTTGCCCAGGTAGTAACGTTCATCGCCATGTTGTCAGCAGGCCTTGCAGGGGGCCGCCTTTCGAAGAAGTCCCCTGGCCAAGGCATGGCGGCAGGCTACATTGCATGTATGGTTGGCTATGGTGTCGGTGCGGTGTTAGCGCAAGAAGGACAGACCGTCATGGGTGGCGCAGCTGGCGTGTGGGTTGTCACCACCGTGATCGCAATTGCATCTGTCATCACCACCTTCTGCGAGTCGGAGGATAACGTGGCCACAGCAATGGATGAGTACAAAGCACCTCCAGCTATTGGAAACTACCTGGACCCTTTGACTCTTGAGTTCAACTCGATAGACGTAGGCGGCTCGATCAAGCTTCTTTAACGTTCGAGCAAGAAAAAGCCCGGCGATTGCCGGGCTTTTTCATGGAGCATCAACGCCCTGTCAGTGAGTCGGACTGGAGTGAAAGGTTGAAGCCCTCACCAGCCTGATTCATACGCACAATGTCCTGAACCCCAGCTGCAGCACCTTCATCATTAAATGCTGCGTTCTTGATGGTGTTATACATGCCATCGCGAAGTTCGTTGTCCATGCCTACGCTATTGGCGTATTCATTCCAGGCCATACGGCCATTGCTAATATCACCGGTGCTCATTGCGCCAAACAGTTGGGCCTGAGGCTCGTTAAGCCCCATCTGCTGGCCCATAGCTTCATAATCCGAAGCAGAGCCACGAGTTCCAATTGAGGAGCCCAAGTAGTTCATGCCCCCTTTTACCCAATTGTTGTAGCTCTCGTTATCGTCAGAAACCTCCCTCTCTCTACCACGAATACGAGCTTCTGCATCGCCGGCCGACGCAGCACCAACACGGCCACGATATACATCTGCGTCGTTCCGTACGGTGCCTGCCTTGTCCGTGTACAAGCCTTCAGCAGATCGATCACCTCGAATTGAAGCGTTCTGATTATTAAACTCGGAGTTGAACGCCCCTGCATCAACCATTCGACCGGCACCACTCGCATCAACGCCGCTAGCATCGGCTCCAACAAGGCCAGCATTCCGGCCAGAATCATCGATCGCGCCGTCACCAAAGATCTTATCGAAGTTGTTTGTCTGAGCCAGTGTCAAAGCAGCAGCTGCAACGGATCGCTGGCTGTCGTCATACATCATATTCCCGAGGGTTTTGTAGTTCTGGTCGTACTGCTCCCCATTAACGCTCTGAGCTGTATTGACCACATCTTGACCCCGCCCCTGGTTCATCAAATTCGAGGCAAAGGCGTGTAGTTTGAGGTTTTCACCGTATCCGTACTGCTGCTGGAATGCCGAGGCACTTTCATAAGTCTGCGCTGACTGTTCGGTTCGTGCAGCCTGCTGCATCAGAGAATTTGTATCCGTCGAGGAGAGCCCCAGGCTTT
Organism: Pseudomonas sp. GOM6; assembly: GCF_029537485.1. Lineage (GTDB taxonomy): Bacteria > Pseudomonadota > Gammaproteobacteria > Pseudomonadales > Pseudomonadaceae > Aquipseudomonas. The sequence goes on along the minus strand of NZ_JARPUS010000005.1, from coordinate 119,428 downwards.
GGCCTGATTGAACGTTCTGCGCAATTTCGCGTCCGCTGGTCCTCGCCAGTTTGTTGTTAACGGCCTCGGCCAGTTTCGCTTGCGCGGTTTCCTGCGCAGTTCGGCCACCACTCTGGGCGTTATCATGGGTCTGCTGAGAGGTAGTGGTGCCGCCTACACTGGCACCTGCTGATGCCGAGGCGCCGCCTTTACTGGCTGAAACACCGCCTGAGGCATTCCAACCTGCAGTCAAAGAAGCAATTTGAGCGTCGCGCTGGGTCTGGGTAAAACCAGCATTTTTCATGTCCTGCAGAGCACTCTGAATGGACGCGTCATTAGACATGCCAAATGCAGCCTGAACACCTTGACCAACCGAGGCTTGCTCCCCGATTGACTTCGAATTGCTGTAAGCAGTACTGAACGCGGACATTGCCTGCGATTGCATGGTTGCCGACTCGCTGTGCATTTTGGAGTCAGCGGATTTGACAGCCTTGCTCATGGCACTGCTCATGCTCATGTCGCCAAGGTTGGCTTCCGAACCAGAGGCACGGGTACCGTTGAAGTCATTGACTGCCTGCGAAGTCATCTGCAGGCCAGCACCAGGTGTAACGACATCCGGCGAAGCAATTTTCTCGTTGATGGTGTCTGATCCGCCCAGCTTCGTAGCGAGGCCGGAGGCTGCTACGGAGGTGCCGTACACTAGGAACATACACAGCGCAGGCACAGCTGAAGCCAGCATGCCGGCAATGCCAATTTGAGCCTCAAGAATTGGCATCATGTCGCGCATTTGGTTGAAGGACAGCCCGGTGCCAACGGCGAAAGAACCTCCAAGAATCGCCTCGATCTTCGCTTGGGTAGTCGAGAGCGCGTAAAGGTTGATGATCGCCAGAACCGGCATCCAGAGAGTCATCCAGATCAAGATCATCAGGTACTTGCTGACGAGGCTGATACCGAAACCACCCAGCACGATCACAAACGCCATGATCGGGGTAATGGCATAGATGAAACCTTCGAAGAACGTCATGAAGGGCCGGATGTAGCGGGTGAACATCGATCCTTCAGCAGCCCACTGCGTCGCCTGCTGCGCCATGGCTTGGTTCATCATGATGGCCGCAGCTCCCTGCATATCCTGAATGGCAAGAGCGGAAGGCGCCCCCTCAAGGATTGGCATCACAGCAGACATAATCGCGAAATTACGGGCATCGATGGCGCCGGCTGCGATATTGGACAGCGCGTCGTCTAGGCGGGCTTCAATAGCAAACGAATCCGGCTTAGAGCCAGCAGTCGTCATACCCTTTGCGATATCGCCAAGGAGGTCTGACTCGGCACTTTCTGTCATTGCCTTCAGGCTCACAAAGGCATCCGTGCAAGACTTTGTGCTGCCATCAGCAGGGCCATCGTAAATCTTGGTGTAGTAAACGTCAGACTCGAATGCCAGTGCATCGATACCGTTCGGATCCTTCAGGATGTTCTGAAGAGCGCGGTCATCACTGCTTGCTGAGACCAGCGTGCATTCCTTGATGTAGTTGGACCAAGACGCGAGAAGGTTAGAGTTGCCGCCATTTCCGGTCATCGAGCTCAGGCTGATGACGTTGTATGCGATCTGCCGAACGTGAATCAGCGTGTTCAACGGATCGGCAAAACCATAGGAAGTCATGCTGGGCGTCGAAAAGCCTTGCTCCATTGCCTGGGTGATTTGGTAGCCGATGTTCGAAACAATCGAACCTACTGCCAGAGGCCCGATCGGAACACCGTCGACGACGGCGACTTCCCCGGTGTAGATGTCTTCAACCACGGCAGTTGCAGTCGGACCGTACATGGCCAGGTACAGAACAAAGCAGACAAGCAGCTGCTGGAACTGGATGCCGGTGTTCGAATAAACGGCTTTGAAGCCGAGAATGAACGCACCAACCAGGAGCCCAATCATCGCAAGACTTTCGATGGTCCCGCTGCCGCTGATCATGGCCACTGCGTTCAGGATGTCCTCCATGAACACAGCACTGCCGAGGCTGTAGATAGAGAATTCCATTCTTAATTGGTCCCAGTGGTGGTGACTTTGGTGCTGAAGGCGGTGGTGAGTGCCGGAGCCGGCAACAGCTCCATAGCCGTCTTGTAAGCCATGTTCATTTCGGACGGGGTCCCGTACTTAGCAATTGCTGCCTGGTACTGGTTGTCGAGTCGCGTGTAGGCATCGCGCAGGAATTCATTGGGCGATGTGCCCAAGGCGCCTTCCATTTCGTTGCCAACCAAGGAGTTACGGACTGCCTCGATGTATCCACGGGCGAGCACGTAGGTCATGTCACGCGCCAGCATTTTGGAATGCTCTTGAACAAAGCCCTTTGCCTGGTATGGGGAGCTCTTCGAGAGTCGCTGGATCATTGCGGAGAAACCGGTTGCTTGCAGGCCGGCCAGCAACGATTTTTCTTCCTCAGTGAAGGACCCGGTGTTAGTTGCCCACTTTTGAACGATGCCGATGCTGTTCGGGCTGCCGATAAAGGCCTTCACGATCTTTTCAGCAACACCGTCGAACTCGATCTCCTTGGTACCGAGGCTGCTGCCGTTGTCCGGATAGCAGGTATCTTCATCGCCACCACAGTCATAGATGCTGACCTTCTCGCCTTTCTTGCCCTCGATCATCGTCTCAAGGTCAATCTTGAGGGGCGGAAGAACGATGGTTTGGCGCTGACGCCCCTTGCCGTCATCCGAGTCGCCAAACTCACCGAGGATGATTGATCCCGTGAAGGACATCATGATCTCGTCAGTCTCTAGCGAGCCGTAGAGGAAAGCATTTTTGGCGTTGCTTCTGCGCAGGTTGCACCAGACGACGTTGCCCTTGTCCTTACACATCTCGGCATAGCCGTTCGACTCAACTTCTTCGCCGGCCGACTTGCCTTCGGTATTGAACCAGGAGCCGAAGTTATCCTTGATGCCCTTGGTAAAGGACTTCTGCTTGTCAGCGGCATCAAGCTTCGCACCGAATGCCATGAACGTGTCGGTAACCAGGCCCGTTGCCAGTTGGCACGAGTTCGACATCAAGCCGTTGATGTGCTGCATGGCCTCCTGCAGGTCCTTGATGACGTTTGCGACCGTTGGCCCCATTGCCTGGAGAGCCAGCTTGAAGGCATAGCCGGAGGCGACACCTACCGCGTTGGAAGCGATGGAACGCAGGGACTGCACGAACTGCTGAGCGTTGATGAAGCTGAACGAGCCAGCAAACATGTCGATGCCACCGCAACCGGCCTGGAAGGACGGCGGACGAAAGGCGACTACTGGGGCGTTCACGATTTTGTTGCGGAAACGCATCGAGCCACCGGAAATTACGCCCCGGGTCGCAGTCTCGTACGCACCAGCATCGGTGGAATTCGACATGCCGTCGAACATCGAGTCCATCTGGGATTGGATATTGGCATTCGCCACTTGCGAAGCACATGCGATCGCAACACCGAGGGCGAGAGCTTTGAATTTGACCTTGAGCATTTACATCCCCTCTAGCGCAGTCTTTTGCGCAAGCTGGTTGCGCAGATGTTCGACAAGTACGTTTGGATCTTTCAAATCTTCTTCGGACAGGTCTTTGGCATCGTCCATGGTGAGCAGGCCGTTATCCGTAAAGGGCTGGGTTGAGGCGAACATCTGGTGACTGATGATCCCGTTGTCCCGAGCAACCATCAGGATTCGGTTCTCAAGCACGTCCTGTGTCACGGCGCCGTAGCCAACAATTTCCGTTTTGTCCGGGGGGATCGCCAAGGCGAGGGCAGGGGCGTTGTAGATCTTGAGCTTCTTCGCCTGGCCATCATCAATGCGGTATTCCGAATAGATGTTCTGGTCTAAAGGCTTCCCGTCCAGAGACACTGGGAGGATCGGTATCCCGGTTTTGAAGCTCAGGCCCTGGAGCACTCCTGCCTGTTCAACGCAGAGGGCGCAGTCGGATTTGAAGAAGTAGAACAGGCCGACCCTGTCAGCCAGATCCTTGAGTACCGTCTCCTTCCGCTTGGACGACTCACGGTTCATGGTATTGGCGGCGTAGGTTGCTACTGGCCGGCGGCTGTCTTCATCCAGGAACGGATCGCGCATGATTACGCTGGTAGACCTTTCAGCGAACTTGTTCGCCTTATCCATCATCAGACGCTGCAGGTAGTAGTAGGCCTGTACGTTCTCATCCGATGGGTCATCGATAGCGCGGTCCCTGTACAAGGGAAGGTTCACCTTGATCCAGGCGACACTTCCCACGGGCGGGCCCTTGGGCTTCACCGGCTCAGCTTTAACCTCGACAGGCTTTTCTGCAGGAGGCGGTGGAGGAGGAGGAAGCTCCTTTTTCTTCTCGACCTTCTTTTTGACTTCCTTGGGCGGATCCTTGTACCAGAACCAGCCTTCGGCTTTGTCCTTGTAGAACTGAGAGCCGCCTGCCATGACAGAAGGCGCTTCGGCGACTTGAGTGGTCGATTGCTCAGCGATGGCCATGCCAGAAGCAGCAATTGCAGCTGACAGAAGTAACTTCTGCGCTATGGTGCTCATAGGAGGCCACGCACCTTCATCAGGCCTTCGACAGCAGAAGTCTTGTAGTCGAAAGCGGCCCCATTCTTAATTCGCGCAGGCAGCAACACCTTTACCCAGTCCAGGTGCCGGTACTTTGCATTGCCGATCTTCTTTGTGAAGTAGGTGTAGCTGTAGCCGAGCTCACCAGCCACGTCCTTGGCCGACATCCGGCCCCCGTACTCGGTGACCAGGCACCGCGGCTCATCCCCACGACCATTTGGAGTGTCGTTGTTGATGTCCGCATGAACGGGCTCCGAGTCTTGAACTTTGAGTGCTAGGGTCATATCGGAATCGCTAATCGTGAATTTCCTGTTAGCGATATCCTAGGGATGCAACCCCCTCAAAGGGGGTTAATCCAGCCCCAAAATGGGTTCAGATCAACTGTACAAAAAACAGTCATTCTAACGAGGGCGGGGTGGGGCGCCGGCGCTACGGAGCAGTCAACAGACTTATCCACAGACTGTGTGGGTATGTCTTTCAGGTGACGCCGGAGGCAGGGTTACCTCCTGATTTTCAAGCCCTTCATCGAACCTGCTCGCTGCTCATCGAGGCTGTTGTAGTAGACGTTTTGCGTAGTGCTCATCTGCTCATGCCGGAGATCGGCCTGCAGGTCTTTCATGTCACGGAACGGGGCGTCAAAGGTCGCAGAAGTGTGCCTGAGCCAGTGCAGCGATGCAGCCCGGAGTTGAGCAATCTCATCCACAGTCCGACGCTCTTCTTTCATTCGCTCCAGGGCGCGATCGAAGACCTCCTGCAGGATAAGTCGGATGTGACGATCGGAGAGGCCAGCTCGACCCTTCAGTGTTGCCACAAGAGGCGTTTTCTCGAAGGGAGCGGGCAGGGGAGACAGGTTCAGGTGCTGCCGGTACCGAGACAAGTAAACCTGGATGTATTCGTCCTTCACGCTGATTTTGGCGGCCTTGTTGCCCTTGCCAACCACATGGAAAAACCAGTCCCCATTGGAGTCCCGGCGAATATCGCCCATGGTGGGCACCCAGTTATCACGGCCTACCATGTCGGACACGCGAAGGTACATGCTGAACATGGTCACCAGGATAAACAGGGTTCTCTCATGCCCGGGATCTTCAGCCGCCATCAGCTCGGCAGTCTCAATCACATAGTCCCACTGCAGCTGGGTCAGTGAACGTCCACTGGCATCGGCAATGGTTCGCTGGATGTACTTGGATTTCTGCTTGATCGACTGGATCGGATTGACCTCGGTAAGGCCTTCTTGGATGCAGTACTGGAAGAAGCTTCCGCAAACGGCAAATACCTGGCTCTTCGAGCCCTGGGACATGCTGTAGGGTGCAACATGGAGCTCTGCGCCGGACTCAGTCGCGGCCTTACGTTCGCTCTTTGAAACAGTCACGTTGAACGGTCGCCAGTCGGGGTTTACCTGGTAGGTATCCGTGTCAAGCTTCTTGCGGCCACCAATCCGGACAAAGCGGGATTTCACGACAGGGCCGATCCAGTTTTGGTCAGGGCTATGGCAGAACTCGATGAAGGCCTCGCCGTGACTGCGGCGCATCTCAAGCAGCGGGATCTTGGCGACCATCAACGACCACAAAAGCAAGCGCTCGACGTGCGTACGGTAGGAGTTGAAGGTTGCTTCGTTGCCGCCGTAGGACTTCAGAAAGCTGCGAACAGCCAGGTACCCGTCGACCGCTTGGCACTCTGTCGGAAACTGGGCCAGAAACTCGCGCACAGACGGGAGCTCTGCACTAAGGTTGAGGAAATTGAGCTCGTGGAATCGGCTGAACGTATCAAACAGAGGCTGGGGCACACGAGCCATAAGCAGTCCACTTTTCCTTTTTTGAACTACAGATTCAAAACGGGATGATTATTGAAAAGTGGGAATATCATGCTCCCCCGCAGGGGCTCTGCGCAATATCCGGGTCTGGGGTTTATCGGATATTACACACGCGTCAGCCTGTAGTGGGTCACCCCACCATCAGCAGCTCTTCTGCCGTAATGCTTGCGCCAGTACTCAGGCTACTGAAGTCACCAAGGTGACCAATGAATCCTGGAGACTGTGCCTCATGAGTGGCTGTGAACTCATGACCAAATAACACTACCCTCAAAGGAACACCGTCATCTGAAAACCCGACCAACGGGTAATCTACGACGTACATCTTGCGAGTGAACCTGTGCTGCACGCTGTCCATGGGACCAAAGCCCATCTCCCGTAGAACATGGTTTACAGCAGATTCGCGAACTTTCGGGTGAGTTGAAATCGCAGCGACCTGGCTAGTCTTACTAAGAGTCGAAAACACCTCCCAGGCAGGCCGATCAACCGCCCGGATCAAGGCCAGCATCTCCCTTCGGTTTTTCTCGACGTACTTGAACAGTGAGCCCATTACTGCCTCATATACACCGTAGCGACGAATTTCGCCCCACGCTCTGACTCAGAAACCACGGCCTGCCATCCTGACCGGGTGTTCAGGTATAAATCATTCTTGTTTCGAGCGCCATACTTTTGCGACTTATGTCGTAGCACGCTGTCTGGCAGCGTTGTCTGGATCGAGGCCTCACGCACGAGCCTGCAAACCTTTTGGAATATCAGGTCAGCCCGCCCTTCCTTGTTGGTGTTCTCGTAGTAACGCTCCAGCGCGTGGTAGGTGATCTCGACCGGGCCAGCAACTGGGTTTACCTCAGTTGGGTACGCCGGCGGCAAGCCATCCCACTTCACACACGCGTTCAGCTCCAGGTCAGAAGCCCAGTCTGGGTTCTTGTCGACCTCGATGTCGGTCATTCCGAAAAACTGAGTTCTGATGGCATTGGTGAACTGAAAGAGATGAGCTTTGGAGCTGGTTTCACGCAGTAGGCGCTTGATGGCGCCCCGGGAAACGACGAGACGAAGATTCTTCGACGACCGCATCTTGCCGGCGTACTCGATACCCATGAGGTAGAACCAGATCCCATACAGCTCGACATAGTCGAGGGCGTCATTTCCCAAGTCGGCCAGGGTATGAACCTCCAGCTTATGCCGGAAGCGCTTGTCGCCCTTGAACGAGACATGGAAGATGCCGGGGGTTTCAGTCTTTACGGTGTGGAACGAGACAACGGTGTAAGTCATGGCAGTTGAGGGCTTCGGTGTATTGAGTGCAGACCTTACTACGACCAAGTCCTGTTGCAACGCTCGATTCAGGCAAAAAAAAAGACCGGGGTTAGCCGGTCTTCTTCAGGTTTTGATTCGATACGAGCAAGCCCAACACCTTCGCGGCCTCGACAGCAAAGGGGCCAATGATATTGACCTCCTCGCCGCGATCGAACCTCGCGATGCGGTCCTGCAGGTAACGCTTGTGTGAGATGTCCTTGTAACGCCGGCGGAGCAGCTCGATGTACCCCTGCCCGTCCCCCTCAAAGTCAGGGGGCGGGCTGAAAGGACAAAGAGCCGAAGCACCAGGGCTGGTGTCGACCAGGTCAGGACGAAACTGATTCGACCTATACCCAGTCATGACGCAACTCGCTCTGCTTTCGGACGCTGCGGGAACCCAAAGAGCCCCATCGTCATCCAAACGTCAGCCCAGTCGACGCCTTTGGCGCCTTCTGGGATGCTGATCGAGGGGATCATCACCATGCACTTGATCCCTTTCTCCCAGAGCCTGGCCTTCAGAGCGTTTGCGGCCCTGATACCAGTTTCAGTTACGTCTTTGTCAGCCCAGATTCGAACTGCCTTGACCCCTTTGGGAGGCTCGAACAGCTCAAGCAGGGTGGCATTGACCAACGGCCAGACCGGGATGCCCATAGCCATCTCGATCGACAGCGCCGTCTCCAGACCCTCACACACATCAGCGACTTCGGCGGCCATCGAAGTGAACACTGCCCCACCTGTTACCTGACGGTCAGAAGGGACTTCGCACATTTTCTTCGAGTTCTCCACCGGTGCCTTCTCACCTTTGGGGGTGAGGTAGTGACGATGGATTGTTGCCGGCCGGCCTTCACTGCACACCAGGAGAACGATCGTTGGGAAACTCCCTTCGAACTCTTGATCCTCGTTGTAGCAGTTGAGGCTTGGGTGAAACCGAACAGCTCGCTCCAGCCCCGGTCGATCCCAGATGCGGATCTTGCGGCTTGCCAGGTAGAGCCTTGCAGGCTCAGCGATTGGATCGGTCAGTGGTACCGACTCGTTCCAGATTCGCTTGAGGTTGCCACGAATACGCTCATCCTCTGCCTTTTCATCGGCCAGGCGTTGCGCACGGATTGCAGCAATCTCTGCTTCACGGTCTCTGTTGATAGCCCGCTGTTCACGCTGGTCATTGGAGTTCTTCAACCCAAGTTCACCCGCGACCTCCTCCACCGTGGTCGGGAAATCCCAACCCTTCAGCCACATGAGCAGCTTGAAACCATCGTGGAAGGTACCGCAGGTATTGCACATACCTCCTCCGGTTTCGGCGAAGTCCTTTTTGAACAGCTTGAAGCCATCGCCTTTGGTACCACCTGAGTGGATCGGGCAGGCAACGTGCTTACCAAGCTTCTTGAATGCAGCAGCCGGGATCTCAGGGGCAAGCCTTTGAATGATTGCGTCCCATTGGCCGAATGCCGCGGTCTTAACGACACGTGCGTCAAAATTTTTCATGGTTTCCTCCAGTCAAAGACCCAACCTCGGGGCTTCCTGAAACCCCCGAAACGGAGGCTTTAGGAAGCCCCGAAGCCGGGGTAAGGGAACTGAAGGGACCTCACCCCAGGGGGAGAAAGTCCCCCCAGGGGTTTATGCGGCTTTGAGCGTTACTCGATTCCGCTTGTTCAGCATTTCCCGCGCATTAACAACTGCCTCCGACACGACTTCGCGTGCGGTGCCTTTGCCAAACACAGGGCCACTCTTTTCGTAGGCGATACGGTCGAGGTACTCAGTGTGCAGCTCACAGAGCTCATCACCGTCCTCATCGATCTGGATCACCTTGACGCACATAGAAGCAACTTCTGTGCGTTCAGACTCGATGTCGGCGATGATTTCATCCAGGGAGTCCTCCCCGAACACATCCTCCAGAAACCAGTCCGTGTCACGCTCCCGGTGGATCTCCACGCGGAAGTTCTGAGTCTGATAGGCCTTTACCAGCTCCTTCTCGTAGGGACTCATCTCGTAGATCTTGTAGCCCAGCTTCGCCAAGGCGCTGCCGGTCTGGTAGATCTCTTCCTCAAGAAGTGGCAAAAGTTGGCCCAGGGCCACCTTCTGCGCGACACCTCCCCACGATTCGACATCACTGCCTTCAAGGCATTTGGCATCGTAGTTGAGGGAGGTGGAATTCTCGTGGACGTAGCGGTGATCCCGACGTTCAAGCAAGAGCTCAAAGTCATCGGGCAAACCATCCCATACAGCCTCTTGAACCTGCGGGCAAAGCCGCTTGCCGAGAGCCTTGGTATCCAGCTTTCCTGAAAAGGAAGCACCGTCACCTTGGCAGTAACCCAGGCTCCAGCGAATGTCGCCAGTCGGGTAACCGAGCTTTTCGAGTTGGTGAGTGAAAATCTTCTCCACAGCACTTGAGTGCGCCATGTGTACCTCCAGGTTAAGAGAGGTACCTACCCCACAGGGGATAGATACCCCCATGCGGGTTTAGAAATTAGCGAGTCAGCCTGGCAGCGAATGCATGCCAGTCGGCTCGACCATGCGACACAACAACACCGTCATGAACCAACACGCGGCGTTTGCCGGTGTAGCCCTTATCGATGCAGTACATCGTCACATCACGTGCGTTGGGGTACTGGCGTCTCAGCTTCGAAGAAGCTGCGAACTGGCGACCACGAAAGGCTCGCTCAATTACTGCCCGACGCCCACCGCAACGTGAAACCGCCTCTGCCTCAGCACCACGAATGGCGCCTTCAGCTTCGGTCAGCGTCAGGTTGAAGGATTGACGAAGTAGCTCGACCAGTCGCGAGTGCTTTTTCACTTCGAGCCTCCTTTCGCCGGCGGCGTAGGAATCGAAGCGCCCATCAGAGCAATGAACTCATCATCACTCATCTCACGAGGAGCCTTGTTCTGATGCGAACTCATACGGGAAAGCACCGCGAGGTAACAGCTTTCACCACGCCGCCGCTGGTTTTCACCAGGTAGCCATCGCAGATGAAGTAGCCGCGCCCTACAGGCTGAGCAGTCCAAATGTTGAAGCAAGCAAAGTTCATGTGAGGTACCTCCGAGTTACGGCGGACCCCACCCCTGGCGGGGATAAGAGCCCGCAGGGTTTTGATGTGCTGCAGAAGGTGCAGCTGCCTATCGAGAAGCCATCACACGATGACTTCAAGAATCCTCTGGCCAATGGTGAGCCATTGGTCAAAGGACTCGAATGAAGCCGGGCCAGATGGCACCGACTTCACTCTTGCCTGTTTAAACGCACCTGATGGATCCGAAGATCAAGAACCCCCAAACCAAGGCTTGGGGCTGGCGTGACACCGCTCCCCATTAGGAGAAAAGGATGTCGATGATGATGTTGAGGATGAGTTCAACCATGATGGTTCTCCTTGGACGCTTATGCGAGAAGGTTTGAGGGATTGCTGCAGAAAGACGCCGCAGCTGACGTGTTCTCCTGATGCGCATGCATCAAGTGAGAATTCGCCTTTGGAAAAGTATCTTTTCCGAAAACGCTTTATGAGGAGATTGGTGTAGCGGGTGCAGGGGGACTGCTGAGAAGTGCTGTGAAACCAGCTGACTTGAATATATCAAAAGCCCTTGCAGGTGAGAAGCCTGGAGGGGACGAAGCCCCTCCAGGTTTTTTCAGGCAGCGACAGCCTGACCGTCACGCATCGAGCGCAACAGATCGAGACTGAATGTACGCAGTTCACCTGGCAGTACTTCCGACTGGGTTGCAGACAGAAGCTCAACCAACTGGATGTGCTCGGCCATGTCGGCAAGCGTGTTGATACCCAGTTGGCCGTGCAGGCTCTTGAACGCTTTGATTGCCGCGAGACACATCAGGTAGGTCGGACGATCAGCCACATCGAGCAGCTGTATGTCCTGAATACCCTGCATGCCTTCCAGCTGAAGTTTCTGCCGGCGGACACGAATTTGCTCTTCGAAATGAGACATCAGGATTCGCGGATCCACGTCTTGCAGACGGATGTTATTCATTGCTTTGTACCTCCAGGTTTGCGGAGGCCAGAAGCCCCAAAAGGGGCTTCTGACCCCCAATGGGTTGTTACTCAAAACGCTCCATCATTTGACGGAGACGATCCAGCGAAAGACCGCGAAGCCAGGAGAGGGACTCGGTCGTAAGACGGGCCAGCAGCACCGTCAAACGCTCGAACTCCTCCAACTCAGCACGAGTCTTCACGCCTTTTACCGAACGGGCTTGGCTCTCAAAACGCTCAAGCTTTGCCCGCTCTTCGTGTGTCAGCAGACCAACATCGCTGACATCAACGCCCACACGACTGAGACGCTCCGAACGAAAGGCAATTGCCTGCGCTGTAGAGTCCATACCGCATAGGTGAAGACGAGTTTGAATATGCATGGAACCTCCGAAGATGGAGGCCTCCCCCATATCGGGGTTAGCCCCGATAGGGTTGTGTTGTGCTGCATAAGTAGCAGCTGACTTTCACGTACCAGGATCACACCTGGCGCGGGAAACTTGTGATGGCCATCGGGCCATGATGCGGGCCTGGCGACCAGCATCGAACCACGAACAAGCGATCAGACGTACCAGCAGACATTGTGATGGGTGAGCGAGCCATGGGCCGGCTGCGCCCCCATACAATCCCCTGCAGCGACAAGTACAGAATCCATTTCGGACTGCGACTTGAAGAGCAGGTACTCATCCCTCAGGCGAATGACATAACTGAAACCATCCTTGATGGCCTGATGGAGCTTTCCACGATTGTCGGCGCAAGCAGCGAGAAACGCCTGGCGAGAATCGGTACCGGTAGAGAGTTTGGTGGTTTTCATAAGAGCCTCCGGATGGGATGAGGCTCGCCCGGTCGGGAAAGCCCCGACTGGGTTGAATGCACTATTGCTAGTGCCTGGATGGCCATACGGCCGGCGCAGGATGCGCATGAGTGCTAAGAGAGTGCTTAGCTGCACTGCCCTCCCCTTGAAGAGAAAGGGAATCAACTTGGTAAAGGGCATCCCTTTACGAAATCGACTCTGAGTTTAAAGAAGGTGGGCAGAGGGGGAAATCCCCCCTGCCCAATTTTTTAACCGCAGCTGCCAGTTGCACCGCATGCAGTGCAGAAGTTACAGCCATCCTTGCGGATCACGGCGAGCTTGTTGCACTCACCGCACAGACTGCCCTTCATTTCCAACAGTTGTGGCTCCTGGCCGGCAGCTTCAGTGCTCTCCTTGTAGAAGAACCCAAGCTCCTGGACAGGCTGACCCTCGGCATCAAGCACACCCAGCATCTGATAGCGATGTAGGATCAGCTTGGCGATGTATGCGATGGTCGACGGCTGGTTTTCGCTCTTCTCAGAGCCAGGCACCTTGCCGAAGAAGTCACCACGCACTTCGCTGAAGTCCGCAATTTGACGGAGCTTGGCGCCTACCCAAGCTGGGTCGACGACTCGCATGTCAAACGACAGGCTCTTGCACAGACCATCGAGCACCCGCGGGTAGGAACCAGCCAGCCATACAGAGTACGGGCGACGGGTACCATCGGGCAGCACCAGCTCCTTGAGGAACAGGCACAGGTCATCACCAGTGGCCGGGTTGGTTACATCAACAGCCCAGGACATGGTGCCGTCAGCGCCAGTTTTCGGCTCTTTCGGGCTCATCAGGGCATCGTGGATCGGGCTTGCGCTCTCACCTTCGAAAATCCCCAACTGCTCGCAACGCGCCTTAACAACGGTCGCCAGGGCGGCAACACTGGATGGCATGTACTTTACCGAACCGTCAAACGGACACGGCATTTCGAAACCATCTTCCCCGGACACACGCTGCAGGGATTCCAACTTGGCTTTCAGCCAGGTGGTGTCCTCACTACGCATGTCCATGCTCAGGCTCTTGGCGATTGCCCCCAGACCGCGAGGCGCATCAGAACCATTGACCCAGACTTCCAGCATCTGCGGCTTGCTGCCACTGACGCTTTCAACGTGCCCCACCATAACGGCGAAGTCATGGCCATCCGGACGTTTGACCATGTAGGTCCACGACGGATTACCACCCGGCAGAGCCGGACGCTTGTTCCAACGAAGACTGGCCAGAGCAGGCTCAGGCAGCTTGTCCAGCTTGACGCGACGATCCGGATCGGTGTCATCGAAGTCAGGCTTTTCTTCTTTCTTCGCCTCGGTGGGAGCCACCAGAACCGCACCGCGCACAGCGCTCGGACGGTAGGTTGCAAGCCCCTTCAGACCGCCTTTCCATGCAAGCATGTAGAGGTCCTGGAACTGCTCGAAAGGATAATCCTCCGGCACGTTCACGGTCTTAGAGATCGAAGTGTCCACGTATGGCTGCAGTACCTGCAGCATGGCCATGTGGTCCTGGGCAGACATCTCCAGGGCGCTGACAAAGTAATCCGGCAATGCATCTGCCGAACCACCATTAGCCAGCCACACACGGTACGCGTGATCCATCACGCTGTAGGTGGCAGTACTGCCATCCGGCATACGTTTGTTGCGCGGGTAAGACCAGGTGAACGCCGGCTCCACCCCGTTGGAGCTGTTGTCACAGAACGCCAGCGACAGTGTCCCGGTCGGGGCGATCGACAGGACGTGGGAGTTACGAATGCCGTACTTGCGGATGTCAGCCTTGATGTCCTCCGGCAGACGCTGAATAAACGGCGACTGCAGGTACTTGTCAGCATCGAAGAGCGGGAAAGCACCCTTCTCCTTTGCCAACTCGATGGAAGCACGATAGGCGTTGTCACGCATGAACTCCTGAATCTCCACAGCCTTTGCACGCCCCTCTTCAGAGTTGTACTTGATGCAATGGAAGATCAGGGCATTACCCAGGCCGGTGAAGCCCAGACCAATGCGGCGCTTGTTCATGGCCTCGATGCGCTGCTTCTCCAACGGCCAGAACGTGATGTCCAAGACGTTATCGAGCATACGCACAGCAGTGGTTACGAGACGCTTCAGCAGCGCCCAATCAATCTGGGCTTCTGCGGTGAAAACGTTCTTCACCATGCGGGCGAGGTTCACCGATCCGAGGTCACAGCAACCGTACGCCGGAAGGGGTTGCTCTCCACACGGGTTAGTTGTTGCGAGTAATTCCCCGATGCTACTGAGATTGTTTTCCGTGTTCATTCTATCAAGAAACAGAACACCTGGCTCAGCATAGTCGTAGGTCAACTCCATGATTTCACGGTACAGCTCAACCGCATCAACCACTTCATAGACCCAGACATCGCCCTCTTGGTAAGCACCGTTGTCGATTTGCATCTGAGACGGTGTCGCCTTGTGGACGAGCTTAAAGCTCTCACCTTTTTCTACCGCCCCCATGAAAGCGTCACTGACGCCTACGGACACGTTGAAATTGGTGAGGCTGCCAGAAGTGCGCTTGGCACGGATGAACTCGCGAATGTCCGGGTGGGACACGTCGAGCACACCCATCTGGGCGCCGCGGCGGCTTCCTGCCGACTCTACGGTAGCGCAGGACTTGTCGAACACGTGCATGAAGCTCACCGGCCCACTTGCGTAGGACTGTGTGCCTTTGACGAGACTGTTCTTCGGCCGGATGGGCGAGAAATTGTAGCCCACGCCCCCGCCACGACGCATGGTTTCACCCGCCTCCCAGAGGGCGCGGTAGATACCTGGATTGCCAGTGGCCTCGCAAACCTCTGCGAAGCTATCTCCGACTGGCTGAACAAAACAGTTGGCGAGCGTCGCATTGATGCCCGTTCCTGCTGCAGACATGATCCGACCTGCCGGGGTAAAACCATCGCGCAGAGCGCTCAGGAATTCCGCCTCGAACTTGGCCGGGTTTTTCTCCGCCTTAGCAATAGCTCGCGCTACACGGACGAAGATCTCGTCTGCAGATTTCTCATCGCCTTTGGCGTACTTCTCCATCAGCACATCGACAGAGATGCTTTGCGGCAGGTTCAGATCGATCTCAGGGTTGAAAGTTACTTTGGTGTTCATGGGTCGTATCTCCAGTGCAAATCAAACAGGACCACACCGAAAATCCGAATAAATACGGGGTCGTGGTGTGGCCCCGTTCAAGGGTTAGGAGACCCCCCTCCCCAGTGGGGAGAGTGAGCCCCCAGTGGGTTTAATGTGCTGCAGAAGGTGCAGCTGCCTTTTCCCCCGAGCCACATGGCGCGAGAAGGAAAGCAACTTCGGCAAAGCTGAGCCTTGCCGAAATGGCCTTCTCGAAGGACGGTTCAATTTGGGACACCGCTCCGAACGGAGCAGGAACTTACAGAGATGGATCTTTGTAACGGCCAGGCGGTGATACAGCGCATCATCAGCTGGAAAGCGGATCACGCAACAACCGGGGCGGCGATGGAACAGAAGGTATTGAGGTGGTGTAGCAAGGCCCAGGACGGGCTTAAGAAGTGCTGCAAGCAGCTGGCGCAAAATATACAAAGACAAGGTTGGCAAGTGAACAGTTTTTAACCAGTCGCCGACGAATGGCGCCCTTGCGGGCGCCACCAGTCAGAGGCCTGCGCCTCGCCGAACTTCTTTGATCGCTTGTGCGTGCTCACGACCAAAGAGCTCGATGTGACGGTATAGATCACCATGCTTCTCGACCTTACAGGCCTCGATGTTCATGGTAGTCACAGGCATGTTGCAGTCCGGCCAGGAGAGGTACTGATCAAACAGCTTCTCACCGGCCAGGATGAAGGTCTCAGCGTTAATCACGAGAGGCGCTTCACCTTTGCGCTTGCAGTCGATACGGATCATCTGGCGGCTCCTCAGCAGCAAAATTCAGCTTCACCTTCGGCGCATTCGCCCAAGGAAGAAAGCCTCATCGAAGCATTGGAGATGCTGTCTGAAAGGGCCTTCTCAGCCCACTCGAAATCAGCAGTAATGCCAGCCAGATGGCCATGCATGCCGATGCTCGAATAAGCGTCAGTGAAGTCCATGCCCCCCATATCCACCACCGGCGTGAAACAGTAAAGCGCCCCGAATGCCCGTGAGTCGATCGGCCATGCACGAGCAAACAGAACGCTGTGCTCGTACTTGTCGACCAGACAGGAAAGGCTACTCAAGTCACCACTGATGACCAGCGCCGAACTGAGCGTTCTGCGGTGAACGATCCCGATGACATCCTTGAACACCGCAATACCCTCGGAGCCGACAGCGGACTGCCGCGGATCACCAGGTGGAAACGAAAAGAACTCCAGTCCGTTCAGCGGCGGGCTGACCGGAAAGGTTTCCATGATGCATTCAACACGCGCCATGGTGTCCTCGCTTAGCGACATACCTTCAGTTCCGGCCCACCGCAAAGTGGGGCCCGCCAAGGTAGTGAAAGCTCGGAACAACTGTCCTTCAGGTATCAATTTCATGTGTGCACTCCGGTTGAGGCGAGCGCACACCCCGAGCGGGGTGGTTGCCCGCAAGGGTTGGTTGTTAGCCGCAAAACTCGAACACACCTTCATCAGGTGAACCGAGATCGGCGAGAGAAGCGTCAAAAGTTGCTTTTAGCTCGTCGTCGCCTGGTAGGGACCCGGTGTCGAGAGCCTTCCTGATCGTTTCCCAAAGCTCCTTCAGCCGGGCCTTATCGGCACGGTGATCAAGCTCTGGAATGCCGGGGGCGGCTATGCGTCCGAACGGAACAAACACAGTGACCACCGATTCAGGAGATGCGAAGTACTGCAGGCTGCTGTCGAACACATCCAGTCGGGCCACGCGCTCCTTAACGAACGGGTTGGCTACGAAGTCCGCATCTGGCCGGAAGAGAAACAGCGCTCCGACATCCCACAAGAGCGTGGCGACATCGCAGAACTCAGTCGGCAAGTAGTAGCGCGGGTCGGATGGCACGTAACAGACATCGCCCCCGGAATTTACGCCGGCGCCGAATGCCGAGATGCAGTAGTTGAGACAGCGCTGGTGTGCAGAAACCGCCTTATCCACCTTCGAGAACCACTTTCGTGACATCGTCAGTGCTAAAGCAGAGTCTTCACCGTCAGTGATGATTGCCATGGTGCCTCCAAGCTGAAGAGGCACCAGGCCCCTAGGGGGCAAGGTGCCCCAAAGGGTTAGTGGCGAACGCCACGAGGAAAGGTTACTGCTGGGGACGCTTCCAAAGCGCCGAAACTGCAGAGGCAGCTCCAGCCAGTGGGGCAAAGTAGATCTTCGGCGCAGCTTTCGCTGCGACCAGGACCTCTTCACCAAACTTCTTCAGCGGTGCAATCGAGAACATGCTGGTCATGATCGGCTCCTCGCTTCTCTATGACCAGCATACTCCCAACAGCACAGGATTACATCACGGCCTAGGCCGCCTTCCCTGCTGCAGTCAACGTAGCACGGTGCATGTCACGCCACTGGCCAGACACCCCCTTAATTGCCCCCAGGATGGGCGCGAAAAAGATGGTGGGAGCCTGTTTAGCCGCGGAGAGAAACTCCCCGGCAAACGAGGCGTGACTCGTGCACTTACTCGGATTTACGTTCATGGACCATCTCCTGAATGGCAGACCACGTTGTGAACGCCAGGTAGGCGAGGAACAGCAGTGAGTCGATTACCAGGATCGAATGCTCCAGGAACTGGAGGACGGTCAAGGTAAATTCGGCAACATGCAGCTCGCGCAACTTGTGAACCATCCAGCCTAGGAATACAGCCGGGGCGCCGACGATTAAGAAGATGCCCGTACCTACGACTGAGTGACCCAGAAAATGGGCCAAAGGGGCCCACCATGGCTTGTGCGGAGAATCTTTGTTCTTCTCCATTTGAAGCTCTCCTCTAGTGAGAGGCGAGCGCTCACCCCAAGCGGGGTGATTGCCCGCCAAGGGTTGTGGTGAGAATCAGTCTTTCGACTTTTCCTCGGTTACGGCGTGGAACTTGGTATCAAGCGCCACAGCGTTTTCTGCAAGCCAGAGTTCGAGTTGCTCCAGTTGGAACTTGTCGTACCCCAGCTCCTCTGCCTTAGCAGCAACATCACGGATCAGCCCAGAGAGGGTGACCGGCTGAAGCTCGCCGGCGAGAGTAATCGTGGTGCTCGGACTTTCGCCTGCAATTGGCTGCAGACCCGCGAAGGGGCCAGTGGGACCATCCCAAGCCAGCTCCAAGAGGAGCTCGCATTTCTCGAACAGCAATGGATCTGCCGTTTCGAAACCAGCAATCCCATCATGGAGGAAGTCACGCATGGCCTCGATGTTATCGGCAATATCCAGGGCGCCAACGTCACTGGCGTAGACCCAAACGTTGCTGGTTACCCAGGCTCCGTTCAGGACACGATCAACGATGAGGATGTCATCGAACTCAATGTCGTCACCTTGGCCCCGGGCATGCTTGTAGATGTCCTCGGCAGCTTCCGCAAAGCGGTTGCCAACCTTAGGAACACCGTAGCTAGCCATGAACTGGATCATGGTGACCCCGTTCTCGACGGCAGCTTTTGCAACATCACTTCCATGGGGGACAGCCTCCAGGGACTCAATGAGCCCTGCCACGTCGTGCTCTTCAGCACTGATGTAGCGCTCTTTGCAGAGCTTGAGGTAGTTGACCAGGGAAGCGTGCTTGTCGTCGGAGAGGACGATGATTTTAGACATGGTGTAACTCCTAGGGTTAGGAGCGGTGCCATGACCCCAAGCGGGTCATGAAACACCGCAGGGGGTTGGTTGAAACAGGTTTAGCTTGCGAAGTACGTAGCCATCTCAGAGAGCTTGGCGGCGGCAGAGTCATTAGCGTCGAAAGCCCTTACGGGTTCGTAGCCAAGGTCCTCGGCAGCTTGTTCCGCAAATTCGTAGTGCTCACCGTCATCGATCTGTTCCTGAGTCACATCCGGCACCGTGGTGTAGAAGAAGTCAGGCTCGCCAGAGGCGTTGATAACGAGAACAGCAACTTTGATCTGCATGGGTGTCGCTCCGATAAAGACGACGCCCTCCCCCGGGCGGAGAAGGAGCGCCGCGAGGGTTTATGAAGTGCTGATATTGGGAGATCAGCTGCTCTTTCAGCACCGCCCACATTGGGAGGTACAGAAACCGCATGGGTAACGCGTGGTTACCGATTCGGTCTCAGTAAAGCAGATCGGGAGGGGCGTAGTCTCCCCCGGCGCTGTGCCGAGGGAGTTACGTTCTGCTGCAGGACAGCAGAGGAATGACGAGTAACGATCGTGAGGCCAGGGAGATCACTTACCCCTGCCCTTCAGATCTTTTTTGCAGTGAGCCGATGGTCGAGTTTTTTGGCTATCAGTCCCCCGGCGATACCTATCACCACGAGGAACAGTGGAACACCAAAAATTACATAACCGAAAGGGTCCATAGCGTACTCCTAAAAGGCCTTACGGCCGATTCGATTCCACGAAGGCAGCATACACCTTCAATCCAATTCCGGCGATTGCCAGCATGATGGCCACCACCGCAGTGGCAACGCCATACAACACTGCCATCGGCGGCCCAACAACCACAGTACCGGTCAACACACCTACGAGTAGGAGTAGAAAACCGACCGATGTACCGATGGTTAGGTCACCCAAAGCAGCAATGAATGCAGCGAAGAGTGAAGGCCCTTTTGACTGGACTGGCGGGGTAGTTACAGGCCCCTTCTTTTGAACTTTCTTTTTTGACATAGCATCTCCGTTACGCCCACCCCACGGGCATTAATTGATCCGCCTGGGAGGGGGTACAGAGAGCTCGCCTGAGGGCGATTTCTCACCCCCAGGTGGTTGTGTGCTGCAGAGCAGCTAAGCGACCCGCAGGCCACCAACATCACTCATTGAGTGATGCTTTCAGTCGTGCACACATCGGCACGAACAGAAACTGCTTTGGAGTTTGTTATCCAAAGCAGTCTCACCACCACCGGATTACCCGGTGGCAGCAGACTGGCAAAGTACCTTTTACAGCTCGCCGTCCTTGTCGTAAGGGCCCCAGACACCATCGCAGCCTTCTGGCAACGAATCGGTGCGATGAACCCCCACATACCAGACGCCATCGAACTCGGCGGCCGGCTGGAGGATTTCGCCACCACAATGATCAGCGACCGCTTCCGCGATTGCCGTCATGAAGCTGGCGTAGGTCGAAGACTCTTCCAGCTCCCCTACCTTTTCAGGAGAGGTCAGCAGGTTGGTCACGATCTCAGAAAGCTCTTCGGGTTTAATTTGCTTGCTCATGGAAACTCCTAGGAATTGAGCCAAGGAGCCACCCCGCGAGGGATAGCCCCTCGGGGGTTGATGTAGCGTTTAGTGCTGACCAGCGTTGAAGCAGTCTTGGCAGATCTCGGCCCCATCAGGGCTTCCAACCACCTCAACCACCTCATTCTCACAGCTATCGCAAACAACCGACGCAGAGTTGCCTAAATCGGCGTCAGCCTGTCTACGCAGCCAGTGATCCTCTTCGACCTTCCCTTTCACCGAAATGAATTGCGGGCAGGTGTCGAGGAGAAAAAGCAAAACATCCGTCATGCTGGCACCGACCGGAAAAATCATGAAGGGCTCCGCGAGCTTTTCCCCAACCAGCGGAAGCCCTACCACTTCATTCCAGATATCGATGAGCCTGGACAGACTGTATCGCCGCTTCCAGTGATCGACGTGCTGATCTGATATCCAGCGCCGCACCCAAGAATACGCACCGGTCGTGGTATCCACGATATCGCCGCGCATCCACTCTTCACCGATGTAGCTCATGACAACACCATCGACCACGTATGGTCGGATGATGAAGCCACTGTCCGCATTTTCGTCGTCATCACTCTCTTCACCGATGAAGTCGACATACTCGACTTGGTCAGCTTTGAGGGTGTTGTCGGCGTTGTGCGTTCCAACATAACAGCCACGACCACAGCGGACGCTATTCACAGCATCAGCTTCAGTCAGGGCAGAGACGATACCCCCTTCCAGGCGGGTTTCTTTGCCGCGGCCGATCACCAGGAACTTGTCGAACAGCACACGCTCCTGGTCCTTGCGAACACTCACCTCATATTGGTCATCCGGCAACGGCATGACCTCCATGAAGATGGACCCGTTGATGCAGATCTGCGCCAGGCGCAGAGCCTCCACTTTTCCAACGATCTTGGACACGTAATTCATAGCGAAACCTCGAAACAGAGCCTCCACGCAGAGGCGTGAAGGGTGTCAGGCAGCTAAACGGTATGTGCCGGGCGATACACGCTCGAAATAACGGGCGTCTTGAACCACCTGGCGCACTTTCGCGTCCACATTGTTGTTACGGGTGGTGCGAGCGTAGGGCTCCACCAGTGCCTCGATTTCCTTGATATGCATGACCTTTCCGCCCTGCAGCACGCGACGAATCGCAGCACGCCAGGTGATTCCAGTCATTGCAGCAGCACGCTTCTCAACCGTACCGAGGAAAAAGAGCGAGTCCTTATCCTTTCGCAGGATGATCAGCTTTTCGTGCGCGATCCTGACGATGTTGCCGGCGTACTGACGCGAGTCACTGACGCAGTTGTGCTGCACCTTGATGATCTCGTCGACCAGCTTGCCGGGGCTTACACGCTCCACCAGGGAGGAGAGGTTGTAGTACTCGCCATTGCGACGGAGGTTCCCCATCAGAATGCCGTAGTGCCCCCCCTTCTCCACTGCGTCATGGATATTCATGATCGCGAGTTCCAATGCTTCAGTGAACTCACCCATGGCCATGCGGGACATGTCCCACTTGTTTGGCTCACCCCACATGTTCCCCGAATACTGGATCATGTCTGCGTAAGCTGGGTGCCAAAAACAGGTGTGTGCTTCCTCGCCCAGGTGGGACTTGAAATCGTCCAGGAGCAAGTTGAAGCCTTGATGCAGATCGGTACCGATGAAGCGCAAGCCCATCTCACGAGCAACGTCCACCGAAGTGCCGCCGCCGATCGAGGGGTCACACGCCAAACCGCCCTTGCGCTTGTGATAGGTCTCCCAGAAGCCCTTGATCACATGCCCCGAGCAGTTGCCACGGTACTTGCTTTGCCCCCAGTGACCACGGTCAGGGAACGACAGAACGCTAGAAGAAAATTTCATGGTGTAACTCCAGGTTGTTGGAGGCACCACTCCCCTGGCTGGGGAATGAAATGCCCCAGAGGGTTTAAGAGTGCTGACTAGGCGCCAGCTGGCCTTTCTCACCACCTGCGCATGCAGGGGATGAAGAACCGGAAGACTTTCCAAAAGTAACTTTTGGGGAGTGTTCTGGATGAAAGCCCTCTTGCCCGCCGAAGCGAACAAGAGGGGTGGATCACTGGACCGAGTACATACGCTCCAGCGACTTGTCATTCATGATTTCGACAGGTTCGAGGGTGACCCCCTTCTCCGGCCGCAGAATGATCTGATCCTTCACCTTGAAAAGCGTGAAGGCCAGGTTGTCGCTGTCGAAGTGCACGTGCATGCACGGCACCTGAGCTTCCGGATTCAGCGGACTGGTGTTGACCTCTGCTGTAACAGAGATCAGGTCGTCCAACTCGCCTTCCAGAGCCCCAACGGTCAGGTACACCTGGCCATTGGAAACGCGCTGATCGTCCAAGTCGATCTGGTGTGTTTTGGGAGCGCCAGCATCGCCGTAGCTATCCCAGTGCTTGACCGGTACCGATTTGACCACCGGGAAAGCTTCTGCATAGACGCCAGGCTTGTTGAACTCAGCGCGAGACGGCTCAGGCAGACCCTGAACAACCGCAACGACACCTTTCACAAACTCTGGATCCACGCCCTGCTCACCATACGGAGAGCCCCCAACAGCACCAGCAACCTTCAGGTCTGTGACCATCAGCTCCTGACCGCCAACGTTGATCACGCGGCCGGCTTCCTCTTCGAGGTCTACTCCATCGGAATCCAGCACCAGCATGCGCACCTCTTGAGAGGACACCACGCGGGTAATCTGCGACTCGGTTTTGTAAACGACGATGGTTGGAACCTTCAGCTGTTCACCGATCCAGTAATGAACCAGACGGCCGAAGTCTTCGGGTTGCTCCGAAGTGACCACCATCGGAGCTGCAAAGCCCTCGAAGTCCTTAAGCCCTTGCGCGAAAGCCATAGCAGCCTCTTTCGACTCAAAGGTGGTATCACAGGGGAGCGGAATATCGTCACCCTCAGCGATCCAGTGAGTCACAACAAGGCCATTAACACAGACCTGTTGCAGGGCTTCGTGAATGTCCAAATAGGCCCCATGGGCACTACGGTAGGCATTCACAGCTTCAGCAGAAGCGAAGGTACGCACCAGGACATTCGCAGGCTTAGCGCCGCTGAGAAAGGTGGCGATGTCTTCTTGGGAAGGGAGGACGAAAACTTGAATATTTTGCATGACTATCTCCGATAGAGACCGGCATGCCCCCCCAACCGGGAGAGACATCCCGGTAAGGGTTTTGGATCGAGCGATCCGTTAAGAGTGCTGGCAGCCCCAGCTAGGCTTTCCTCACCGCACATTGCGATGGAGGGAAGGCTTATGACTATACCCACTTGGGATCCACTCATAAACCCCCCTGAGCACCGAACCCGCCGGTTGGCGGGCTCGGGTCGGGGCAATTATCCGGCGCGTGCGTACTCGGCGAAATCACACTCGGCCAGAGGCTTCGGCGACTTCTCGAAACGCCGCATCCAATTGGCCAGCATGAACTGGTTGGTCGGATGAATGTGCGGATTGCTGTGCTTGAGACCCAGGGCTACCAAGCCTTCCTCGTAACGCAGATGGAAGGTATTGGACCACGTGCAGTAGATACGCCAATCAACAAACACCTCTTCGCCCTGGAAGGGGACGTAGAAGGTGTAGTTACCACGATTGGCAACGCTGTAGCACTGCGGCTTACCGCGGAGCTTCATGAACATGTCGTCGAACAGAGCAAGGTCAGATTCGGCAATAACCAGGTTCACGTAGCAGTGGCAGCGAATCTTCTCCAGGTCGACCTTTCCGATCGGTTCCAGAGATGCAACGTAGGGAGCGGCGGGCTCGTAAATATCGTGCATGGTAGATCTCCGATTGAGACCGGCATGCTCCCCCACCGGGAGAGACATCCCGGCAGGGGCTATGGATCTGACGATCCGTATGGTGCTGGTAAACCACCAGCTGGGCACTTCCACATCGCACATTGCGATGCAGAGGGATTTAGGAATGCACCCGGGCATAGGGAACAGTCGTAAAGCCCCCTGCCCCTCTCCCTTGCGGGAGAGAGACCGGAAACCAATATTGCTTAACGAAAGGTCTTCTTTCGAGCAGCAGAGCTATGCGGCGTGCGAGTTCGGACTGAAGACTCGGCAGTGACCTCGCTGGTAGTAAGCCAGCAAGCTGTCAAAGCCTTCGCCTCGCTCCCGGCAACTCTTGAACGTGCCCGAACGGACAAGCTCCAGTGTTGCCCCATCGTCCAGCTCCCAAAGGAAGACTGTCGATTCCGCCGATTTAGCCGTTGCCCGACGCATGATCTTTCGCCGGCCCATCAAGCTAGAAGCCTGAATAATGGGATTCATCGCGCTGTACCTCGTGCAGAGGACAGGCACGTACCCCAGACGGGGTAAATGCCCGTCAGGGGTTTGAAATGGGTTATTGGCCGCTCAGAGCGATCTCAACAACCTGCTCACAGAACTCAGGGTCTACCCCATCGTGTCCGCCAGTGACTTGCTCATGGAGATGGCGCATGGAAACCACCGCCTCTTCATCGAATAACTGAGTCAGTTCGTCCTCGTCAGCACCCTCTGTGTCGTAGTCGATCTTGACCACATCAACAGGAGTGCTCGAACGGATGCACTGAATCAGGCCACCGTTTAGTTCGACGACGACAACTGGATGACTAGCAGCACCAGCACCAATCGCACCGGCCAGGTCCCCAAGGAACTGAGCAGGGTCTTGGTCAGAATGCAGCTTGATCAGCAGCTCATCGATGTCGCTTTCAGCAGCAGAGGTGAACTGATCCTTACCCGTCGCAATGGCATGAATGCCGTCAGTACGGTTGACCGGATCACACTGCCCCTCCTGTCGCCAGAAGAAGAGTGCTGCAATCAGCCACTGCCGCACCTCTGCACAGCCCACGAACAGCAGATCGCTGACATGGGTGTTTTGAGGCTCACTCACATCATCTGCAGGCAAGTACAGCTCGCCGTTGATGAGTTCACAAAGATCATCGATCTCATGGTCATACAGGGGCTCGACTTCACCACCATTACTGGCGATTTCGTCGAGCTCCATCACATGCGAGGTGCGTTGCCAGTGGCGCAAGGCCGCCAGAATGGTATGCGTGGCACGCTCTTCGATGGCCTTCACGTTCTTGCTGAGAGTGGTTTGAGACATGGTTTAACTCCTTCAGTAGAGAGCGAAGCCATGCCCCCACCGCGGGGACATGAAGCCCCGCTAGGGTTTTGGGTTGGTACTTAGGTCAGCAGTTGCGAAGTAGTGATGAAGGTGTCGGAGTCATACTTCTCAGCGATATTGGCTCGCTCCTCCTCATCATTTCCCGCGTCATCGTGCAGCTGATCCTTGAAAGTTTCCTGGGCCTGGGATTCATCATCCGCGAGCACCAGGTAACCGGTATCGTCGTCATCATTGGGCACTCGACCAATGATCAGCCAGGGCAGGCGCCCAGAGCCGATGAAATGGGAAAGTGGAATTACAACCACCTCGCCATGGACGGGGCTTTCGGATTGGACGTTTTCAGGGGCGTTCGAATCTTGCGTCATGGATAATGCTCCAAATGAGAGCGAAGCCATGCCCCCACCACGGGGACATGAAGCCCCGCTAGGGTTGATGAACTGTCAGAAGTAACTTTGCTTTACCAGGGGACCAGGTCCGCCAGGAAAGCATTGCGCTCCATTTCAGTCTGAAACTGTCTCGGTACCGACCAGGAAACTTTCGCTCCCATGAGTCTTGACCAGGACAAAAGGTTCTTCTCCAGCGACTCCACCGTAAGGTGAGCGCCAGAGTTGACGATGTAGCTGCCGTCGTTGACCAGCAGATACTCGTGCTCCGAAAGGTCAACCTGACCAGTCCCAGGCTGGAACTGCCCGACATACTTCAGTCGACGAAGGTCGCCACCGGAAATAGCTCGCACCTTGCCGGACCTCCACTGGGCCGCCGCAATGCGGACAGCTTCATGAATCATCAGGCTAGGCGCTCGACAACGAGTGACCTTCATTCGGTGGCGCGGGGCAGCGCACGACGACAGATAAACCATCGATCGACCGCCACCTAACGCCATGACGTAGGTGTACAGACTCATGCTGCACTCCCTAGGCCTGCAGCCGAGGGGTTCGGTACCGGGCACAGAGGCGGCGGCACGACATCCTCAGGAAGCACCTCATCCGCCGCAATCCCCTTCTTGCGAAGGGCCACAACGATCGGACGACGAAACAACGGCAAGTCGAAGAAGCTTTCCACGCCCTGAGGGCATTCAGCGTCAAAGTGGAGTCGACCAACGCTGATCCAGACATGCTGGCCAAAGTCGATCTGATCCATCTCATCGGCGGTCAGGCCTGCAGGAGGTGTTATGCCCCAATGCTTACTGAGCAAAGCCCAGTCCCAGACTTCATTTTCGCTTTCATCACCGTTCACGCCGGTCATGAAGTTGAAGTTGCAGAGGTCCAGAGCACCGGTGGTGATGCCGCGCAACTCCTTGATCAGGTCCAGGGCGAAGTCTTCGCACTGTCCGTTGTTGATCTCGTAGTAGCTCGGCGCCAATCCAGTAGCAATGTAGTGATCACGAACCGCACGCACGGCCTCCGCAAGACGCGGCAGGGCCATAGAGGTGGTTTTGGGAGTAGTCATGATGTGTCTCCAGATTGCTGGAGCGCACCACCCCACAGGGGCGGATTGCCCCAGAGGGTTAAAAGTGCTGACTACCCGTCAGCTTGGGTTTCTCTGAAGACAACATGGTCTGCAGATGAATCTTCTCGGGAAAGAATGGCTTTCCGAAGAGGACTCTGAAATGCCATGGCCACCCAATCGGGTGGCCAGGCAGTTATTCAATCGCTAGCAGGCAAAGCCGCAGTCCGGGCAACAACCTCAACCCAGGTTTCATGGCCATGCTCGTAGTCCGCGTGCTTGTAGTAGCCGATATCGACGGGGATATCAGGCTTCCCCAGCCATTGGAAGTGGCAGGTAACCACGCCGGTCGGTGTCTGCGCAATTAACTGGCCATACATGGCGTGGGGCACATTCACATCGAAGTCAAAGACTGCCACCTGCCCATACCGACCGGTGCAGATTTGGGCCTTCAACTTGTCACCAACGCACAGCTGCACTCCATTGCGATCAAACACAGGGTACTTACCAGCGCGTGACGTAAGTGGTTTCAGGCGCATGCCCTCCATCACTTCCCCCACAACGAAACGCTGATTGACCGACTCGAACCAGTGCCAAATTTCCTCTCGGTGAGTACCGATCGGAAAATGCAGAAAGGGCTCCTCGATGCAATCAGGGCCGGTTTCATCGTTCGAATCGTCATTCGTGGTTGGGATGTCCCCCAGCATCTCCCAGAAGGTATACAGGGTAGATAGGTCCCACTTGAGGTTTTCAATGTTCATTACAGTGCTCCAGGGTTTGGAGCAGGGCCTAACCCCACAGGGGATAGGACCCCGCGAGGTAGGTTTTAAATTGCGACACCTGAAACAAGCGCCAGGTCAGTAGTACTCGTACATGGCCTCAGCTAGAACCTGAGACTGAACGTCATTGAGATGTCCATTCGGAACAAAGGCCCACATGCCAAGTCGCTCTTCGATCATTTCTTCACGAGGAGGGAGGCAAAACTCCACACCAGGAAACTTCGGGGCAAGTTCAGCAATTGCCGTCTGCAGACGGGCCTTACTTTCTTCCTCGGTCATGTATTCCTGCAGGCGGCTTTGCAGGTCAGGGTCATCTTCACCTATCACAGCCACCTCAGAATGCTGGGTGCAGAATTCGAGCTCGTACAAGATCCCGAACTGGCCTTCCTTACGAACGATGAAAGTGGTCTCTTCGCACATCTGAGCCTGAAGCGATTCGAAAAGCGCACCATCAGCCGCAAGCAACTGATATGCCTCGTTTGGGCTCATGAAGGCATTCAAATCCCCCCAACGGTCAGTCAGGTTTTGACTGATCTTCCAAGACGCCAACTCACCAGATGGCAAGGTGACTTCTACAGGCGAATCAGTGAGCCGCGAAGTCACAGATCGATTGGTTTCTACGGAGACTGGAGATTGGTTATGCATGTGAAGCTCCTAAGTAAATGCTGGAGCTACATGCCCCATCGGGGAAGGTAGCCCCGGTGGGTGAAAGAAAGTGCTGGAATCAGCTAGTGGCCTGCATCACCGCACGGCGACACAAGAGCTGCATCAATTCTGCCGGTGTATCGCCGGCGTTGCAACCAGACGGGACAAGGCGAACAGCAGATGCATGGAACGAGAGAAAGCCCCCGCGAGGGGGGCTTTCAAGCCATCAGGCCGCCAACTTGGAGGCCTTCTGGGTTTCACGACTGAACATGAAGCCGTACAGAGCACCCTCGCCGAAGCACAGGTCCAGACCGAAGGTCTTCACCAGACCCTGGAAAGCTTCGACCCGGTTACCAACACTGATCGGAATGGTGGAGGACAACGCCTCAACCAGCAGGTCAGCATCGGACTCGGACGGCAACACAACCTGCTCCTCATGGTCGTCAGGCCCAAAGACCACAAGGGTCAGTGACTCTGGCGCCACTTGGTACAGGTCTTGAAACGGACGCGACATCGTCGACAGGTCATTCCCCGCAATCCGGAGCAGTTCTGCCTTGGAATGCCGCACCGTCACCGCGCCGCTATGCCCGTAATGGGTAATCTGCGACATGCCTCGTGAAGCCTGGCCATTGAAGAGCCAGGTTCTCACGCCAGTGCCGCTCTCACGCAGGAGCGAGAGGATGGCTACGTGCGTGGTTTGATGTACCACAGGCATGACGACCGACTTGCGCCATCCAGGTCCGAAAACCTGGAATCGGTCATAGCCTTCACCGCCGGCCAGTGGTTTGTTGATCTTGAGGCGAGAGCCCGCTTTTGCCAGCAGCCACTGTGCAACAAGAAGGGTTTGAGAAGAGTTCATGAGCGTTCTCCGATAAGGAGGGCCCACGCCCCACAGGGGCGAAAGGCCCCAGATGGGTTAAGGGTTAGGCAACCAGTGACAGCTGGGTGGCTGCCATGTTGGTACGAGGGTTGAGGCATTTATCCTCTGGAATACCTGCCTTAATTCGAACCTGGTCGA
Source organism: Pseudomonas sp. GOM6 (assembly GCF_029537485.1). GTDB lineage: Bacteria > Pseudomonadota > Gammaproteobacteria > Pseudomonadales > Pseudomonadaceae > Aquipseudomonas. Next base: position 89,791 of record NZ_JARPUS010000005.1, on the reverse strand, counting down.
AGTCATGCAGGACATCCCAACGACGGTCCTTCAGGTTGTAGGCACCGCCCACGTACACCGGGAAGAGCTCTGGCGTGAAGTGGCCAAAGCGCTCCGGATTGGCGAGCATCTGATTCACCTGAGACTGATGCTCAAGGAAGCAGAAGCGGTTGAATGCAACGACAAGCGCCTCGGTGTCACCATCGAAGTACTTAACGTCGATCAGCCCAATCTTCCCGTTTACTTCGCGCTCAAACTCTTCCGGAGAGAAGTTCGAGTGTTCGCAACGGGTGTCCCGCCAGCGGCGCATCTCCAGACGACGAGTAGTGTTGTCCTTGAAGCGCACCTGGTAGGAGAAGGTCCCTCTGTACGAACAGATGAACTGGAACGAGTGGATCTCTTGGGAATTCATGTGTAGCTCCTGTTGAAGGGAGCCGACCACCCCAATGGGGCGGCTGGCCCCAGAGGGTTGAGAGTGCTGCGTAAGCTGCAGCTGGCTTTCACGACCCAGCACATGCCGGGGACGAGAAATCGCATGCCAATACCAGGGCATTGGGATGTGATCTCGGAGTTGCCCCGGCTTTCGCCGGGGTGCATCCACGTTACAGGCCGGCCAGGGCTTTCGCCTGATCGACCTCCATCGTTTTGTGCCAGCCCTTGCCCTGGACGTAGAACGCAGGCACCAGGATTGCCGGCGGCACCAGATCCGGATCATCCGGACTCATGTGGCCGTAACGATCGGGGTTTTCCAGCATTCGCGCAGACCACTCTGCGTGACTGGCTTGGCGCCAGCGATTGAGGAAAGCCACGACATCATCACCAGGTGCTTGCTGGTTCTCGTAGCTGACAGTGCCAATACGAGAAACACAGCCGCGCTCGAAGTCCTCGGTCGAACCGTTGTAGCAGGCGCGAATGCGCTCGCAGTTCGGCGTCCCGATCACGACCTCATGGCGACGACCGTTGAACCAGAACTTCACGACCTGCAGGCCGTTGAAGTCTGCGCCGGCCTTCACACTACCGAACTCAGCCAAGGCTTTGGCATGGTCTTTTGCTGTATTCATCATGGTGCTCCAGTTGAGCGAGGCACCAGCCCCGAAGGGGGCTGGAAAGCCCCGGTGGGGTTTAGATTTTCTGATCAATGCTGTCGACGATGTTCTGCACGGAGAACCCGACACCCAACAAGGCCTTGATCTGGTGATCCATGCCCTGGTTGTTGATGTTGGATGCCTCGTTACAGAGCGAATCCAGGACCATGTCATCGAAGGCATGCTGGATATCGTCGTTGTCGCCGAAACGGTCCTGCAGCTGCTGCTTCACGTCATTGACCTGGGCAACAACCGGATTAGCGACCAGCTCAGCCATCAGCGAGCGAAGATCAACGGCAAGCCGGGATAGCTCGATCGCTTCAGAGACCAAAGCTTTCTGCTGAAGAGCTGGCAAAAGCACCATCTCGAACAGGCCATTAGCGTTGAGCGGGCAGATTGCTTGCACAAGGCCGGCAATGATCGGCTCTCGCTCAGCGTCTTCCATCACGCATGCCTGCTGATGCAGGTACAGCAGACCAGTGATGCACTGAAGGACTGGGTGAACTTCAGGGCTATAACCAAGCCCACCCATTGCCTTACGCAGATGGGCGAAGAGCTCCAGGGATGCATCGTAGGGTAGGTATTTCATAAGGCACTCCTCAGGGATATAGAGGGTGCTTTCCCCAAGGGGATAGACACCCCCGTGGGTTGCGGCCGGACGGCCAGTAGGTGCTGCGTCTGCAGCTAGCTTTCCAACCTCGACATCGAGGTAGGCAAGAATCTTTATTCTCAACCAATGCCCCGCCCAAGACAAGGCTATTGAAGCCTCCGGGCTAGGCCTGGAGCAGGACCTGACGAACCTGATTCAGGTCGCGCTCAAGAGCATCCGCCTCGGATACCAGGCCCAGGCTTCTCAGGCCGGGAACCCAGCGCTCAAATGCAGGGCCCCGGCCCTCCGGCGTGATGACCGAAAGGGCCAGGGATTTTGCGAATCCGTCACGGATATCCTCAGCTGATGCGAGGGCAACAGGGACGACTTTCGTGAAACCCTGCATCTCGCGAAAACTCGGCACTGCCTTGGCCGGCTCCACCGCGGTTATCGACGCCAGGTGAGCGCCCAGCTGCTGCAGCAAACAGGTGATTTGACTCATGGAAGTTTCCTCATGGAATGGCCATGCCTAACCAGCGTTAGGGATGGCGACTCGTCGTCGGGGGTAAGCGTGGGGAAGTGAGGGGAAGCAGGCCCCCTTTCGGGGGCTATGCCTGCATCGCCCCCATTGCGAGGGCGAGCTTGTTTCAGGTCAGGAGTCGACGCCGTTCATGGCAGACACGAAGCGGTTCACCACATCGACCTGCTCACTGGCCGGGAGCGACTCGAAAAGCTTGCCCCAGTGTAGACCGGCGAACTCTTTTGCCTCGCTCAGGGAGCCTTCGTAAACCGCAGTCACAGGCACTCGCATGACGAGCGTAATGACTTCGGTGTCGTCGCCCGAATTCTTGATCTCGGAAGCCATCAAGTTCGGGGTCAGACCCAGGCGCCCTACCAGATCGACTAGACCCTTCTGGGTAGCCCACTCGGCAAAGCCATAGCGATTGACATCGGGCATGTAACCCTCGGCCGAGAACACAGTGCCAGAGCTCTTGATCTGGTCGAAGTTCACCAGGATGCCCTTCCCTTCAGAATCGGTCGCCGATGCCATGTAGGCATCTTGAACGCCATTCTCAGTGTTGAGGGTCACCTTGATCACCGCGGTACCAGAGTGTGCAGGAGTCAGCTTCTCAGCCGGCTTCTGGACCACCCCGTAATCGATCATGCAATCAGTCAAGGACTGGACATGATCATCTACCGTGCGGCCGAGGCGCTTGTCGATCACCAGGTCAGAGACCAGGTCAAAAACATGAGTAACCTGCCCGACCGGAATCGGCATCGAGCTGGTATCTACCGCTTCGCCGAAGCGATCGCGAATAGTCAGGCCTACGGCCAGACACGGCGCCCCCGTCTCGAAAACTTCAACGGGCGTGTCACGTACCTGGTTGAGCAGGTCAGTGAGATCGCACATTTGCTTCGAGTCCACCACTGTCAGCTCCCCGCTGCAGCCAGCGTTATCCGCCGACAGCGCGAGATCCAGCGCAGCATCAACAGTCTTGTCGATGAGGTTCAGATGAGCCTCGACGCTGACAGGCATAACAACGCCAGCGGCGGTGAACAGAGAGCGGATTGGGTTGGTGTAGTTCATCGGTAAAGCTCCTTCAAAATGAGGAAGCCATACCCCCACAGCGGGGGTATGAAGCCCCCTATGGGTTGAGTGACGGCAAGCGTCAGGGATTAAGCCTTGGAACGATGCAGGCGGACAGCGTAGGACTGCCCAACGTGCTTCTCGACCTCTTCGGCAAATTTCGGAAGGGCCTCTACAAGCACCTTCTGATCAGCCTGGATATCGATCTTCAACAGCATGGTGCTCAGGACATTACGCCCTTCGCTCCAGTACTCAGCCTTCAGAGCATGGACCCCAAAATAGGGCTCCATAAGGACAAGGGCTGATTTAGGGCCCACAGCTGTCTCGAAGCACTTTGTGGCAACGCCGCAAAAGTGAGTCAAAGATACTTCGTCGCACATCTCCCACCCGAAGCGGGCCAGTTCTTCTGCGATGAATCGCTTTGTTGCGTAAAGGTCCATACGGCACTCCAGGTGAAGTGGATCGCCGCCGTAGAGGCAAGCACCTCCACGGTTGTCGAATGCTGCTAGCGCAGCTGCTCAGCCCAATCACGCATGTGATGGGGATGAATCGTCATTTGTCAGCCGTTGGCTCACAGATGAAGACTCTCCCCAGCCGCTTTCGCGGCCGGGGGAGCTGTTACTACACGCGCTTACAAACCCAGGTGTTTCGCATGGCGTTTTTGTCCTCGGTCTTGTAGGAGCCATCGTTCTGAAGAACGCGCTCTTTCACGACCACAGGATGCTTGCCGATGCACATCAGGGCGATCTTGTCGCCCTCACGCAGGTTGAACTCGCGAACCACACGCTCCAGGTCGACGCCCCAATGGTCTTTGGTGCCGATACGAATCATGTGGGTCTTTTTATCACCCTTTTTGAAGCGGTAAGGGAAGAAGCCGATCTTCGTGATATTGCCGATAGTTGCATCGGACCAATCATAAACATCGGGTTGCCCCTCCTCGCCTGCAGGGTGCAGCGCCATACCCTGGTCGTACTCAGGATCCACCTCAACGCCACCGAATGCTGAAGCATCGATCGGCGGCGCCTCGAAAGGATAAGGATCATCCGATGGACCTTGCCCCATGACATCAGTGGCGGGTGTCGCTACATGGCCATGGCCATGAGGGCGCGAAACTTGCTCGATGTATGAAAGCACTTCCTGGTTACCAGCTCGACCTTCAAGAGGCCATGAGATGGATCCAGCATCAGTCGGGAAGCTTCTCAGCGATTCGCCGCGGCCCCGTAGCTCGCCGAGGCGAGCGTCGAAGTCACTTATGCGATGCTGATTGGCGAGCTGCTGTGCACCAGCAATCAGTTGGTGCTGATTGCGGCTTTTCGGCTTCCCAGAATCGAAGTACGGGTAGAGGGCGATGTTGACCGGAAGCTCCGCGTAGGCGAAGAGTCCAGGTTGTGCGATAGCAGTAGAAGTTTTCATACGTTCTCCAGATGGAGGGGACGCATGCCCCCAGACGGGGACATGGTCCCCGTTAGGGTTTGGTGGTTAGAGTCTTGCGATGTGGGCCTTCACCTGCCTGACCGTCATCCACGAGAAATCGGGGAATTCGAAGCCAGGGATGGTCCGGCGGATAAAGCTGGCGAATCGATCGTCGGTGTCATACAGCTGGCCGACATTCTCGGTTTCGCGGTACTGATCCAGAAGTTCCAGATCGTCTTCAATCGACGCGGAAGCCATTAGCAGTCCTCCTCGCCATCTTCACCCTCAACAGCATCCTCCTCTTTGGAGATTGCTTCGAGGTAGGTTTCTTTCAGGCTTTCATTCGGTCGGGGGGAGTCAGTAGCAAAGAGAATCTCGGCATCAGACTCCATCAATCGAACAAAACTAGAGATATCCAATGAGTAGGTTTCAATACTGTCACCACCCTCACTTGGTAAATCTACGAACCAGAAAGAGCGCCCCGTAACAACAAGCTCACAGATTGCAAGGCTTATGTCCTCCATAGCAGAGGATGGAAGCCATTCAGGACTCAGGCTGATTCTGGCCTCGGTCAAACCATTCTCCAGAACCAGCTTATTAAGTCTCTGAACTTGGTTCAGAAGCTCCCCAGCATCATCGAAAATTCCGCAGGTAGGGCCTACGAGAAAATCGCTGATGACATTCGCTTCGAAGACGATCTTTTTGGTAGTAGTCATGTTGGATCTCCGGGTTGTGCGGAGACCACTGCCCCTAACGGGGAAATGGCCCCCGGTAGGGTTTGCTGCAGGACGCAGCGTTGAGAGTGCTGGGATACCAGCTTTTTCTAGAACGCCCTCATGGACGGTCTGAGAATCTTCTTTCGCTAACCGCTGGCTAGCGGGAGAAGACTCACCCACCGCCGCCGAAGCGACAGTGGGTAAGGTACAGTTGAACCGCTTTCGATTTCAAGCTGTGAGCGCCTGGAATGCACTTAGGCGATGAGTCCAGTCAACGACATCAAAGCGTTGTAGTCATCACCGTCCGGTGCCTTCCCGGCCTCATTGAGGCGCTTGTCGTACTGCAAGATCTCATCTCGGAACTGTTTCAGCTCGTCGAGTCTCTCCTGGTACATCTGAAGGTCGATCTCCCCGCCGGATTCGGCGGCGACTTCCAGGGCTTCGATTGCAGAGTTAATTGCACTTTTCATAGTTACTCCTTATGAACAGGGAAGGAGCACCAGCCCCGAGGGGCTGGGCCCCTCATGGGTGGTTTAAGCGACGAGCAGCTCTGCTTGCACAGGCTCGCCTTTCACAACAGCTTCAGCATCAGCAGAGCCGCCGCTGGCATCAGCAACCATTGTCTTAGGGACGTAGTAGCTGGATGGCATCGGCAAGCCGCGAAGGTACGAACCGATGGCCACGCCTACGGCCTCGAACTTGTTGAAGATGACCGCCTGGCCATAGCCCTCATGGGCCGTGGTATCAGACAGTCCATGCCCCATGGTTTCGGGAATCCCCTTTACACGGGCATGTTCAGCAGGCGTTAGCAGACGCGACAGTTTCGGATTATCAGGATGAAGGACAAAGGCCTCAGTTGACCTGCACCTCGCATAACCACGGCCAATAGTGCCGACAGTCGTACTCTCACCTGTAACCAACTGGCGACGGAACCCTTTACCAGCGGCAATATCCCGCTCTTCTTTTTCCACGAGGTAGTCATAGGACTTCCAGCGAGGGGAATCGAGGGGAACGTCATCCAGGACACCAGCCAGAGTGCTCACCTCCCCTGACAACACCGAATGGTGGGTGTTGGGAAAGACGAATTCGTCCGCGCTAATGCCCTTTGAAACGGCAACCATCACCAAGCGGTGACGATTCTCGATAGCCCCAAATTGCGGGCCTGAAAGAGTCGTCTCAAAGAGGTTGTAACCAAGGCTGGTCAGTACAGAACGAATGACTGACATCCCAGCTGTGTTGGCATAGGGCACAACGTTCTCAAGCAAAACCACTGCAGGATTAGTCGCCTTCACAAACTCCAGGTAGTCGAAAAAGAGTGTGCCGGCAGTGCTGTGATCCTCTGCATGCACCAACTTGTTTTTCGCCCGGCCACTGACGCTAGCGCCGGTGCAGGGCACGCCCCCGCAGACTAGGTCCAGTTGAGGCACAGCCCCACCCAGATACACGTCCCGGATGTCGCTGTTGATAGCTACCGAGCCCTCCGACCAAATCTCTGGATTGTTCCTCAAGGACGCATCCAGGTACTCGCCTTCGAGCTCAACGCCAACTTGAACAAACGCGGCAACACCAGCAGCCAGCAGGCCCTTGTGAAGCGCTTTATCAAGGACCCCGATGCCGTGGAAGAGCGATCCAACTGCCAGTCTTTCTCGGGCAGCCAGCTTGCGCTTGAGGCGCTCCACGCGCTCGCGAATCTTCACATCGATCTGACGAGCAGTGATGAGAATCCGGCCCGCACGAATCGCCACGCGAACCTTTTCACAGCCCTCAAAGAACGCACTCAGAAGCTCAGAGCGGACTTCAAGGAGAGGAGACACAACGCCATTTCGCTCGCGCTTGGAGACAGTAAAAATCCCCTTGCCCTTACCAAGTTCAGCGCCCTGCTCCACTGCTACCAGCTCAACACGCTTCGAAGTCGAATCGCCCTTCAAAACGTACTGAGCACCGATCCGAATGCCGGCGTGAATGAGCTTTTGACCTTCGAGCCAAACACGCGCCACGCCGCCCTTCGCAGTTCCCAGCTTTGCATTAATCACTGTAGTCATGGTGTATCTCCGATTAGGCGGAGACACCAATCCCCAAGGGGGATTAGTGCCCCCATAGGGTTATGAAATGTGCTGGTAAACCACCAGCTGGGTATCACTGACCTTCGCATTGAAGGACAGAGAATCCTTAGAGCAGGCCGCGCTTAGAACGGGCTCCTGTAAGGAATCTGGGCTGAAGCCTTCCCCGATTGCTCGGGGAAGGGTTTATCAGGCGGCCTGCAGGGTATGCAGGACCTTGTGATGGCGAAGCAGCGAGATGAGCGACTCACGAAGTTCTTCGTGACCCACATAGCAAGCTGCAGCGCACGCACTGAAGCTGAAGGCAGTCCAACTGTCATCGTTGATCCACTTCCAACGTTCGATACGTGTAGCCATGCTTGCGCGGTTGTCGAGCAGAACATGGCAGGCCTCACGAAGAATGCCTTCACGCAGCGTTTCGATGTCGTCGTCAGTCCAGCAAACTGGGCCGATTTCTTCATCGCTCATGTTGAGCAAATCGAGAAGGCTGAGCTGGCGGATCTCTACGACTTTTCCGTTCGAGGTCCGTGCAGCTCGGCGCATTCTCAGGCGCTCCTTCGGGATAAACCCTTCAGGAAGCTCATCGAAGATGCTTAGTGCGAGTTGTGAATTCATGGTGAAACTCCGGGCAAGCGGAGATGCACCACCCCCAAAGGGGGTGATGTACCCCCAGTGGGTTGATTTGCAGCGTTTAGGCTGCGTTGGTCAGGACAGATTGAACCAGTGAGCTCAGGCCAGCACGAAGCTGGTCTACGCCGCTCAGGAAGGTCCAGTTACCTGGTCCATATACTTTGTCCAGCAACTCAGTGCGTGCCGACCCGAAGGCAAGCGCAAACACATCGATACCGGATGCACGACAGCGAGCAACCATGTTCTCAGCTGCAGAGACGCGATCGGGGTCACCGTCAGTGATGACAGCCAGAACCTTTCGCTCCCCTTTAGCCGACAGCAAGTCGCCAGCGGCGGGCCAGATAGCGTCCGCCAAAGGCGTACCACCACCAGCCAGGACACCGAATCGGTTTTCTTTCAGCGCACGAACCAGGGTTTGGTTGTGACGCTTCAGTACACCGACGCAGGTTTTTGCGTTGTCGATCCCAGACCGCGGAAAGACCATGGCACCAGAAGTGACGCCCTGTAAGCCTTCGAGCGAGGTCAGAACCGCAACCACCGCCGCTTCAGCTTCACGCACACACTTGCTCATCGAGCCAGAAGCATCGAGGAGGACTTGGAAGGCCGCGTTAGTACGTTGCACGGGTTCAGATTTCCGGAAGATCCGGGTTTCCCCAACCGCCACCCGTGCGAGCCGTGAGCCTTCGACCTGGCGACCAGTACGACGCATCACGACACGCGAATTGCGACTCCCCTGAATCAGGCCCATGAGAACCTGACGCATACCCATCGAAGCAGCACGCCCCTTCTGAGCAACATCCTCACCGAGAAGCTCGTTGCCAACAGGTGCATGAAACACAGCTGCAGGCGTTGAACCACTCGAAGGCGAAGCGTGGGCTTTAAGCACCTTGGCGGCGGCCTCACCCAAGTCAGACTTGAGGTCGTCCAGTTCGCCGGCACTCGCCGCCAACACCTTCTGCTTGAGACTTGGCTTACCACTGCCAGCCCCAGCACCCGATGCACCATCAGCCCCATTCTGATCAGCACCAGCATCACCCGACTGCTTCCCTTGCGAGGAATCATCAGGAGCGCCCTTGCCGTCGTCTTTGGACTGATCTTTTCCACCCTGACCAGGGCCATCGGCGCCAGCGTCACCCTGCTGGGCACCCTGCTCGCCTGGTTGCTGATCTCCAGCATTCCCCTGACCGTCGCCCGGCTGCGATTGCCCTTGCGAGCTGTCGCCACCTGGTTGGTTATCCTGGTCCTGGGAACCGCCTTGCGGCTGCTCCTGAGGGTCAGGTTGTTGGTCATTGTCTTCGGGCTCTTCCTCATCGAGCACATCAAGAATCTGATGCGTCAGTTGGTAGACAGCCTCGGTGTCAGGACATGCTGGAATCTTCCCCAGCAGAGCCATCACCTTAACCGTACGCCCGCCACCCATCACCTCCCGCATAGCGGCAAGCGAAGCGGCAGCCTCATCAGCCAGGGGCTGATTGAGAAGACGGTAGCGCCCGTTGAGGAGCGCAGCGTTGTGGAGCAAAGCCGCTTCAGGAAGGCCGTCAGAACGTTCGACACCTCCCAGCACGACCTTAACCGTGTGATCCAGCCACGGCCGAACGGCCGGGTACTTCTGGAACATCAGGCCTTCAATTCGCACGTCCTCCATAGCGTTCATCAGCTTCACCACGATTGGAGGCTCTTCGCCGGCCTTCTCGTAGACGCTCTGATCGCTGTAGAGGATGTGTGCGGACTCGTGAGTGCCATAGCCAAGCGCGAGCTTAGCGACACCCTCACCCTCCTGAAGGTTGGGCAGGTAGATCACCCTGTCCCAGGTATGGGCGTTGTCCGCGCCCCAAACAACTTGAACACCGACATCATCCGCCATCGAGCGCATGACGATCGGGAGTGCGTTTTTCAGGGTTTGAATTTTCATGGTGTACCTCCGGGTTAGGACCGCAGAGGTACTCACCCCAGCGGGGTGAATACCCCCACTGGGATTGAGTTGCATGATTAAAGGCAGAAATCGATATCGCCGTCGTCGACGACAAGATCGGACTCCAAACCTGGCACCGGAACAGAAATCTCTGGGATCGGCGCTTGAGGTTCAACTGGTGGAACAACCGCGATATCGACTTCAGCAGCCTCGGCTTCCTGCTCAATGAAGCTTTCGGCCTCATCAAGCGCCAGCGGCTGAGTGACAACATCTTGGGCTTCTTGCGCAACCACAACTTCAACAGCCTCAGGGACTGCCGGCGCCGCAGCGAGATCAACAAGCTCTTCCTCGGCATCAGCCTCGTTCAAGCCGGCGAACTCATCAACAACCGCTTCAGGTGCTTGGGTGGCCATAGCCTTCACAAGTCCAACGATGCGGTCCTCATCGCACAAGCTGCTCACCAGGCTGACCATATCCTTGAAATCACGACCTTCGAGCTTCCCAGTTTGCGGGAGAGCCTTGAGCCGTTCATCCAGGTAGTCGGCCAGTTCCTGCACTTCACTGTCGACGAATGCCATGGAGCAGAGCTTGCCATGCATCCCTTTCAGGCGATTTACAGTTTTCTGGGTCACAGAGTCCTTTTGCAGCATGAACTCCATGATCTTGCAGGCCTCAGCAGCGACCTCGGCATACAGCTGCCCAGCCAGGCCGTTGATTTGACGTTCCAGACCTTCGGTGGTTGATGGGGCGCTTTGATCAGGGATCAGGCGACACATCGAAAAGTCGAAGCTCAGCGCTTTTTCCACATACGCCTTAGGCGTAGCAGAAGCACGGAGAACGGCTTGCCAGGCAGGATCGGCTTTGGATTTTTCAATCCATTCCTCATGGTAACGGTCGAGGTTATTGAGGAAGTCCTGTTTGGCGGCATTGAACTCAGCCTGGATATTTTGTAGCTCGACCACGACTTCCAGGTGAATGGTATCAGGCACGCCTACGGCGCCCATCAAACGAACACCAGGTCCTTCGATGGCACGTAGAGCACGACGCTTCAGCGTTTCGAAGACGCTCAGGTGAGCGAGATCGATAACGTTTTTCGAGCCCAAGGAAAACATCTCCTCAGGTGGCAGCTTAACGCTCGCGTCCAGTTCGTCACGGTGCAATTTCTTGCGGGCGGACCAGATGCTCACGTCGAGACCGACCAGAACGATGCGGTTCAGCACAGAAGCGTTAGGGATAGAAACAGACATGGTGTACCTCCGGAGATGAGGCACACGATCCCCAAGGGGACAGAGTGCCCCGATGGGTTGAGTTGAGTGCTGATTATTTGAGTGATCAGCTAACACTTTCCAACACCCCAGCATGGGGGCATCGAGAAACTGCAAGAATCTGCATTGGTATCGCCGATGATAGCAATGGAGACTCGGAACGACTACGGGGAGAAAACTCCCCGCAACCGATTTATCGCATATCTAACACACCAGGTCACGCTCGATACAAGAAACGACCCAGACCCAGTAGCCGCTCAAGGTATCGCCATCGGCGACCTCATGCTGCCAATCCCCGCGAGGATACTCCGGATGCTCGCCCCAGGCACCGTGCTCACCTGCGTACTTGCAGGAAAGCTGGTCGGCCGTGAGCTCAACATCTGGTCGGGATTCAGCACCCTCTTCATCCAGCTCACCGAGGTCAGAGTGGAAGGTCAGGTACATGATGTCACCCGCCTTGAAGGTCTCGTCCAGGATGCTTACCAATTGCTCAGAAGCACCAGCTGCCTTGATGTGACCGAAGGTAGGCTCACCCACGAACACCACAAAACCGCATTCATGCTTCATTACGCAGCCAGTCGTGTCGCCGCCTTCGGCGTAAGCAATTGCCATGCGCCCCAGCAGTTCGACATCGGCCTCAGTAAGCCAGGCCGTCGAAAGCTCAACAGCACGAACAAGGTGGTCAGTAATACGAATTTTCATAGTTGCTTCTCCGGGTATAGAGAAGCCCCCACCCCGCCGGGGATGGAGGCCCCGATTGGGTTAAAGACAGAACTCGTCGTCGGACGCAGAAGGACTTTCGCCCAGAACCGACAGATCAAGTTTGCGACGCATCACGCCGAAGTCGGCCAGAATGCTCCAGGCCTCATCAACACGCTCATCGCTTAGGGTCAGAGCTGAACGAAGAAGGCTTCTACAGCCAAACTCATCGTCGAACTCAATTACTTTGCCGCCGGCATCAGACAATGTCACAGCGTCGTAGCTAGAAGTCCCACGAAGCGCCAGCAGAAGCCCAAAGACAACGACCATCTTGTAGAAGCACTCGCCTTCCAAGTAGTCCGCATTGAACGGTGATTTTATGACGCCAACAACATCAACCACTGCGCCTTTGAGTTCGCCCTCGGCACCCTCCAGCCAAGGCTGGAGGATGCTGAGAACTTGCTCTTTGGCAGCAGGAGTAGAAAGTCCGAAATAGAACATCTCTCCTGCCCTCCATTAGGCGCCGGCGACTGTGTCGACGACTTGTGCAGCAACAAGGACCTCGTCACCCTTCCACAGCTCGGGTCCAAAAACGGTCTGAGCGATGGTATGGATGGCGATTCGCTGGTCGATCGGAGCGCGGTTGGTCAGGGATTCACGAAGCGCAAGCGCCATCGCACAACCCTCAACGTTTGCACGCTTATACGAGCCAGAGATCCGGGCCCAGCGCAGCAGAGTGCGAGTAGAGAACGTGACAGTCAGATTGCCGGTTTCACCAGTAGGACTGGGGTTTCCAACGAACTGAGCACGAACCTTGTTCGCAATCTCAACCATGCGAGCAATGATGTCGCCCGCTTTCCCGCCCAGCACATGCTGCACAGTTTCGAGCTCATCCTCTGCCGACATGTAAGGCACTTCCACCATACGGTAGCGATCCCAAGTGGCCAGGTTTTGCGCCAGGGTGCCGCCGTACAAGCCATTGTCATCACCCTGGCCACGAGTGTTGCAGGTGATGACGAAGCGGAAGAACTTGTGGGGACGAATGATTTCGCCGCCATTCTCAGGGATGACCAAAGGGGCACCCTCAAGGATAGCGTTGAGACCGGACATCACCGACGGGTCGAGGAAGTCACCTTCATCCAGGCAGAAGATGTAGCCATGCTTCATTGCCAGGGCTAGGGGGCCATAGCTGAATACAGTGCGTTGATCTCCTGTTGCCGGATCGCACTCAAGGCGCAGACCACCGATCAGGTCCGGCACCTCCATGCGCGAATGGGCGTTTGCCTGCATGTAGGGCCAGTTGAGAATTGCAGCGATCTCACGAATGAGCGATGTCTTGCCAGAACCAGTTGGACCGGTCAGAGCAAGTGCGTCACCGTTCGGCGAGTAAAGCCAGTTCATTACCGGCATGCGAATGCCAGTGCGGAACTTGTAGAACGAACTACGCGGCGGAACGAAGGCCTGGTGCTCGTGACCTTGCGGAAAGGCCTTGCACTGAGCATCGCTTTGTACACCGAAAGCCGTCATGGCGACCGGGGCATTCAGCGCAAAAGTAACTTCTGCAGGGGTAGCTTGAGTGGTTTGAACTTGAGACATGGTGTAACTCCGGATAAGCGGAGACACCAATCCCCATGGGGATAGATGTCCCCAATGGGTTTTAAGTGAGTGCTGGTAAACCACCAGCTGGGTATCACTCCAAGGCCACATGGCCGAGAAGAGAATTCCAATAGACTGAGGCAAAGCCTAACCTTGCCTAAGGCTACTGACTAGCCCTAGTTCACCCCTTTGATGGGGTCGGGCATGTGCATCAAGGGGGGATACCCCCCCTTTCTGCCTAGCAGCAAAACTCATCAGCCCCACTGGCGATTCCCGAGAGCTCGTAGTCCAAAGTGGCCTCCGACATCGGTGCATCATCCAGGGTCATCCTCACCCGCTCGGCATCACCCGAAACATGGTTTGGATACTTCGAAGTTTTGAAATCAGGATCGAGCAGCTCAACGATCTTCCGCCAAGACACCCTGCCAGCTTGTTTGTAGCGGGTCATTCTGACCCCCTCAAAGTCCGCCAACATGTGATCCCCCATCATGCTCAGAAGTAACTTCTGAAGCTGATTCTGCTGCCCCACTATCCCATCCACTTGCGCCATCAGTTCGAGGCGTTGCGCTTCAAGATTTCGGAGCTGCATTGCTGCATCAACCCACTTCTTGTGATCAGCCCCTTCGGGCTGAAAGTAGTCGCGCTCCTTGTCCTTCCCCGGTTCCTTGCCCTTGCGGACAAGCTCGAAGTAGGCCAGCTCTGCGGCAACCATTTTCTTGATAGCCGCATCGTCCCGCTGAATCACGAAGACAATCGGCTCAAGCCGGGAGTGATAGAAGAGCAGGTAACCCTTGCTCGCCTCAGTAACGTACAGCTGGTGCTGCACCTGCCACCAATACAGCTTGTAGTGGAAGGACTCCTCGCCCATGTCAGACACGTCGAGGAAATTTCGGTCAGAAAGCACTTTGATTTCAACCGGCTCATCGTACTCATTGACCCCGTCAAAGCTGGCCCGGATTTCCGGATGCTCGGACGACTCAGCACACAGCGGCAGCAGCGTCATGTCGTATCGATCCTGGAACCATGCCAAGGCATGAGACTCCAGCAGGATCGCAAGGCGCACCTGGGGAATTACGGAAAGGTCAGGCGGGGTGATTTTCCCCGTCTGCTCTGCCCACAACCTCCAGACAGTCTTGTCAGGGTTTTCACCCAACACAACAGCCGCCGACGTTGCAGTTACACCATTTTTTCGCCATGCATGCCATTGAGGCGTGCGCTGACGAAGATCCACGACTCTCATTGCCATAGACACCTCCAGATTGGAGGGACCGCACCCCATAGGGGGCTTGGCCCCCATAGGGTTAGGTTCATTCGATACTCCTTAACTCGCCTTTTTCAGCGCTTGAGCCTTGGAGAACTCCGTGAGTGCGTAATCCAGATCTGCACCCTCCAGATAGCCATTGGCCCAGTCATAAGCGGCCTCCCAGGAGTTAGTACGGATCGAACGCTGAAGCACATTGTCGATTCGCTTTAACACCTTCGGGTCCATCTCAACCTCTGATGGAACTCCATTGCTGGCGATTGAAGACTGCGGTGGAATAGCAACCGAAGCTGCCTGTTCCGGAGCGGCCTGCACGGTAGCAAGGGGAGCCACGCTCGCCATCACCGGCTCTGGGGTTTGCGCACGAGGCGTAACGTCCATCACTGGCATGGGGATTGTTGGCTCGTGACCGATCTGCAAAGCACCAAGCATCGGGTCAGCACCCATCTCTGCAGCAGCTACACCGAGGGTAACTGCAGACGGGGCAATGCCTTCGCCAGCATCTTCGTTGAGGTAGCTAATCACCTGGTCGAGGATCGGCGAGGTCATTGGCCAGAACTTACGAGCTGCCTTGATAGCGGTTTTCAGCGCCATCGCCTTGAAGTGCGTCTCCCATGGACCCTTTTTCCCAACACTGCCGTTTTTCCAGGCAGAACTGAGATCACGGGCCGCGTACACCTCTTCCGCACTGAGACAGGTCACCAGAAGGCAACCAATCGCCAGATGGGCTTTGACATACACCCCACGGAACTCGCCACGATCCTTGGTAGCCAAGAACGGATCAAAGTCGTGGATGGGCTCCACACTACTCCCGCGATAGCGAAACGCATCGTTGGAATAGACAGCTTCTGCAACCACCAGATTGACCGCCCGACTGTCAGTCGCAATCTTGATCAGACCGCGATAGCTGATGTCCGCAATGACCTTTCCATCCCGAGGGACAAGATAGGCCAGGCTCATAGCCGGGTTTAGCGTCAGGCCAGAGCTTGCGATCTGGACCAGCGCCATTTTCAGGCTTGTCGGGTTGCGCTTGGCAGTCTGAGCCAGGTAGTCGTTTTCGAGCATTGCCTTCATGGCAAACAACGCTTCCTGCTGGAAGACAATTGCGTTGCCAGTGGCTTTCACCATCTTCATGAAGCCTTCTTCAGCAGCAGTGATTAGCTGCTTGATTTCAGCATTCGGAACCGGTGTTTTGTCTTTAGCCATGTGAACCTCCAAGTCAATAAGAGGGACACATTCCCCGTGGGGAATGGGCCCCACAGGGTTGGTTTACCGATCAGATCATTGCCAGGAAAGGCACTGCCCCGAAGGGCATGTCGTCGTTGAACGAGTCGTAATCCGGGTAATCAGGCTGAGGGCCTGCCGGCGACTGTTGAGGTCGAGACTGTTGTTGCGGCTGTTGCGGCTGCTGCTGCGCACGAGGCGCTTGCGGCGGTCGCTGTTGCTGTTGCGGCCTGGGCTGCTGAGGGCGCGATTGTTGCTGCGCCGAGTCAGAAGCTTGGCCCGCCGAGCCAGGAGCCCTTCCCAGGAGCTGGTAAGTGCCATTCTGGTCAACGATGATCTCGGTGGTGTAGCGCTTGACGCCATCCTTTTCCCATTCACGGGTCTGAAGACGGCCTTCGATATACACCTGAGACCCCTTGCTTGAGTACTCCTCGGCGATTTCCGCGAGCTTCCCAAACACCACCACTCGGTGCCATTCAGTGCGCTCTTGCTGCTGCCCTGTTTGCTTGTCCTTCCAGCTTTCCGAAGTCGCAACCGTAACGCTTGCGACAGGATTGCCATTAGGCAGATAGCGAAGTTCAGGGTCGCCGCCGAGATTACCGACGATGATTACTTTATTGACGCCTTTCTTAGCCATGTGTGATCTCCAGCTGAGAGAGGCCCATCTGCCCTGTGGGGCAAAAGAGCCCCTAGGGGGGGATGGTTTGGTGTTTGCTGGAAGACAGTCCAGCTGCTGCATCTGTGAAGGCACCAAGGCCTGCACAAGAATTGGGGAGGTTCAACTGAGGGGTAAACAGGAGGGAAAAACTTTTTCTGTGGTCCCCACCTGAGGACAACAGGAAAAGCATTTCAGGAGGGGGCGCACCCCCTCCCGCGTTCTTGAAGAGCTCAGACGACTACACCGATGTCCGCGCCAGCGGTGAGGATCTGACACCTGGTAGCCCAGTTCTTCACAAAGCGAAGATCTAGGTGTTCGGGGGACACGGTATCGGCAACCTGTTGGGGCACCTTTACGCATTGTCCATCGCCAAGCATCAGTTCCTGAACTTCAACAAGATACATAGCTTCTAACGTGTGCATGGCTTACTCCGGCTTAGGTGGTCCACCGAAAAGCTCCTTCGAGAAGCTCTTGGGTGGACCACCCAAACGGGAGGTCCTGCAGATCAACTCAGCAAGTGAGTTGAACGCCACGACGGAGGTATGTGGGCTGGTCGAAAATCGAATAATCGACTTCGGCCGGCTTCACGCGGGTAGCACCACGAGGGGCATCTACACGCTTCTCCTTCGAGACTTTCTGCGGCGCGACTGCGGAACCAGCATCGAGCGGATCGAAATCATCACGCTTAGCTGAGAACGACAGAACGCTATCTTGGGATTCGCCATCGTCTTCCTTCAGCGCCTTATCCTTCGCAACCTTATCGGCCTGAGCCTTTTGGTGACGATTGAATGCAACGATGCAGTAAACGAAAGCGATAAAAAGACCGCCAATCAGCAGAGAGCCAAAGTCAGAGACGTTCACTTGGAAGCCTCCTCAATAGCTGCGAAATGGGCAGTTTGTTGAGCAGCAACGGCACTGAAATCGAGGCTCGGAACGATAACGTACTGAGCGATAGCGATAGCAGCAGCGAAGAGAATTGCGTATTTCATGGTTGGAACTCCGGAGTTGAGGCCGAAGACAACCACACCCAGAGGGGATGGTTATCCCCGACGGGTAAGTACGTTCGCGAGACGTACCTAGGAAGTGCTAGAAGGTGCCTAGCTACACATGGACTCAAAGGTGAAACCTTTGAGCTTCTCACCAAGCAGCATTGCTTGGATGAAGAGTCTTCAGATTACCGACACGAAATCCGCCTGTAAACCCCCTCGACGAATCATCTGACGTGCCGAGGTCTAGACCCTGTTATGGGTACAAACTGACGACTTTCTGAGCTTGCCGTGAAATATGTTAAGTGCTCCCCAACCAAAGGAGTCCACCATGGCTAACGGCCAAACTTTCGTACCGAGCAGCAACTACTCGACCCCAACCATCGAGTCGGCCATCACCCTGAACACCGAGCAAGCAATGCGTGTTTTCAACCGCTGCTTCGAAGGCGCCGGCCGCGCCCTGTTCACCGTCGACGTAATCGCCCGCGCCCTGGCCGAGAACAACAAGTCCTTCGATCACGGCGAGATCATGAACAGCATCAACATCATGATCACCAAGCTGGAAAAAGACATCAGCGACGCCAAGGGCCGCTTCGAGCATCTGCTGGCCTCCAACAACCAGGCCGACACCCGCGCCCGCTACCAGGGCGCCAAGAAGTTCACCTTCGCTATCAGCACTCCTGAAATCCTGCGCTTCGCAAAAATCCTCGTCTCGTTCGACGAGATGATCCAGCTGTTCGACACCCTCTGGCTCGTCGGCCTCATCGACAGCAAGAAGGCGCAGTCCTTCCGCGGCGAGCAGTTGCGCATGGTCATGCGGATTGTCCGCAAACTTCAGAACCAAGCCTCCATGGCTCGTAAGAAGGCTAAGACTGAAGGCACCCCTGAAGCGATCGAGGCTCTCAAGGCAGTGCTGGACGAAGACGATTCGGACAAGAAAGCATCTGAAGAAGCAAACGCGGTCATGGGTGACGAGGGCCTGGCTGAGTCGGCCTAATCCCACCCCCGAACTAAGCCCCGCCCTGCGGGGTTTTTTTTGGCCTAGAGGTAGGGACTGCTGCCGGACTTCGGCCAAAGGCCAGCAACAAAAAGCCCCGCTAAGCGGGGCTTGGAATGAAGTCCTTTATTGTATCGTTTGCCTCATCTCGTCTTCGGCATTCTTCCTGACCTCTGTGAGGTCACCAACGTTCTCTACCCGCTGAACGTTCCGCTCTGCAGAATCCAGGCGTGTACCGGAATAGTTCATGCGCGAGTTCTGCCCGGTCAGTTTGTCCAGGTTCATATTTCCAATCGTTGGGTAGACACCTGTTAGGTTCATGATGCCAACCCACTCAGAGATATCGATCTTCGACCAATCAATCTTCGCCAGATCAGAGACCTCAAGGCCGGAGCACTCAGGGTTCTCTGCCTCCCCAAAATCACGACCCAATTGTGGCCTTGCCTGCTCCTGCATGATTCGCCCAAGCGGGGAGTTAAAGCAGCAATAAGCTTCGCGCTTTTCAATGCAGCCAAAGGGTGACTCATCAGCGCAATAGGAGCCTACGAAGTGGCAAAGCTTTGTCTGCTTCTTAGCTCCAAGCTCGAACTCCCGCTCCTCACACTCCCAGATGATCTGCACAAGGATATTGGCGATCTGGTAGACCATGTAAGCGATCATGATCACGCTCAAAGCACCGGCAATCATGGGGCCAAATGCCGCGCCCCCAGAACCGGTATACGACGCCGCAGTAGTTGTGCCATCTACAGCAGTGGTTGTAGCAGTGGAAACGAAGATCGTCTGAGCCGCTGCCTGGCCAAAGGTTTCATAGGTCCAAGCAGCAACCTTATCCATAATCATTTGCTTGACCTCAGACAACACTGCTGTTTCGGCAATCTCGGCCGCGCCGGATTCTCCTGCTGAAGCCCAAACGCTCGAAACAACGGTGTTGTATCCCTGCACAACAAGATCAGCCCCATAGCTCATCAGTCCTTGTGATTGTGCAGCTTCACCCAAGGCACCAGTCATACTGGCAGCCTTAAGTGTGTTCCAGGTCAGATTCATGTAATCGAAGAGGGAAACGCCATCAGGCGCCTCACAGCAGTCAACCCACCCGCCCAATGCCTTTTTGCACTCGAACACCTCACCCTTCCAGATCTTACAGTCGAGGCTGCCATCTTCTGGGTTCTCACCACAATCAAGGTCATGCTCAGCAAACTGCGCAATCTGAAGGGCTGCTGCAGCATAGGCAAAGTCACTAGATTTCTCGTCCACCGGGTTGTAACACTCAGTGCCAAGGCATCGAACTTGGCCATCGCACTGGTAAGAGGTGGAAGCGGTAGCTGATTCGATTGGAACATCAACGCCGCAGTCCCAAACCTCCTCCTGGACATAGCAGTAGCCAGATTGGCCTGTGGCATTGCCAATGCACTGGGTGGAGATAAAGCCGCACCCAGAGGTATTTTCAAGCTCCTCACAGGTTGTGGCCCGCAGGGAGTTATCGACACAGCCATCAACCTTTACTGCCTGAGCCAGCTTGTCGATCCCTTTAATAGGGGATGGCTTCATCGCGTTGTAGAAGGTATCGCCCGGGCAAACCTGGACACCCTTCACAGGAAGGCATCCAGACTCCACACCACCAGTAACCTTCAGGGTCCCACCCTCGGAGCAGGTGCCGTCAGCAACTTTTTTGGCAGACTCCAAGCACGCGGTCGGCCCCCACTGCTCGTTATCGAGACGGATCATCTTGAAAGCGAGGTCGCGAGAATAGTAATTGCCCGGCGTTCCACTGCCGTCATCGTTGATATCAACGATTGCCGTTAGGTTGTTGGTGCAGGAAGGCATCTGAACGACATTCACCGTCCCGCCGGCATTCGTTTTGGGCTTTGCACTGTGCTCGGCCCAAACACCCACACCACTCACAAACGCGAACTTGTGGGGAAGCAGCGCACCCATCTCGTTCTTCTTACAGACATTATCGAATTGCAAAGCTCGGACCGATGAATCAAAACCTGCGGTACGACTTGTGTTTACCGCCTTTCCATCGGTAAAGGTGATCCGCACACGGTTCTTTTCGCCAGTCCCAGGCATGTCTTCGACTGCAACACTGGCCATCAAAGGTACTTCTGCGACAGACAGCGGATGGGTAACGGTGCAAGTATCTTCTGAGTTCTCAGGGCACTGTTCGACGCCACTGGCATCGGTATAGCACTCCATCTGGCCTACGTTGAAGGGGCATTCCACGTTGCCGACATCGACCCGGAGAACCATTTTCCCCACATTAGGAATAGGAGGCTCACTCAGCTTCTCGTAGATTGGATCCCCCTCGCAAACATCAAACCCGGAAAGGTTTACGCAAGACTCCGTCCCGGAAACAGCCGTGTACTCACCTGTGCAAAATCCATCAAGAGTAGAAAGCGCAGACTGAACACAGGTCTGGGGCTCCCACCGATCGCGAACGACCGTCAGGAACTGTGCAACTTTGAACAACTGACCCGCAGTGAAAGTATTTGCCATCGCCACGCCAAGCGACTTGATGCCAGCGTTGTCATGGAAGATGTAGGCCGTAAAACCCATTGCGTCCATCTGTTCACGCGGGGACCCACCACTGCCACCACCATCTTTGTTACCGACGATCACGAATACCTTATTAACATTGTCACGCCAGGCATTGTTATTAATAGCCCAGCGTACAGCATTAAAGTTTTCAGTATCACCGCCATTCACCTTCACACTATCAATCCATGCCTGAAAAGCATTGATATTGTCTGTTAGTGGAATGTGATTATATGTGTACTGCCCATTACGGGTTACTGCACCCCCAAGCCTCAGCTTACCCTTTGAATTAACACCGAGAAGCTCAGCTACCCGCCTCACGTTGACGCGGAGTGACTGAATAATTGACTCCATGGATCCCGAGTTGTCTATCAGGAAATACAGATCTGTTGGCTCAGGCTCAATTTCAATCGAGTGAGTAATTGTGCAGTCACCGGCAGGCTTATTGATTCGCTCGCAGGTCTTATAATCAGGAACCCTCTTGGTCAGGGTAATTTTGTTGTAGGTATTTTCTTCGCTGCAGTCGGCAAACTCTTTTTCAAAGAGGTCTTGATTATTGAAGACCGTATCAGTATTGGTCCATAGTGGGTCATTAGTGATATCCGGACGCTGGAGTTGGGCGGTACCTTTAATCAACCGGTACGCTTCACCCTCCATCGAAGATTCATCTTGGAGGCGAACGTTAGCCGTAGTTCCGTAATCAAGAGTCCCCTGGTCGTTGCCGTACAAATGCTCTAGCTCGGGGGCATTTGTTGAGGAAGCGCCAGGGAATACATCACTTAGATTAATGGAGGATGAATCAGCGCCCGACCCGAACACAATTGCGCTGTCCGTCACGCTCGGAGCCTGGAATGCGCTCATGGCCTTTTTAGCAAAGGCATTGCCTTGACTGGCTGATTCTGAGACAGCATCAGCCCATGCAGGGAATGTCGTCGCATTCAGGTAGAAGAACAGTGTGATCACTGAAGTGCCGCGAAGAAACGCGTTCATTAGTTTGTACCCAAGGTATTACAGCAGTCGTTCCAGCGAAACATCATGTAAACCGCGTCTTCGCCAACCTTGGGAATTACGCGCCCTTCCCCGCCTTGCCATGTCATAGGATGCTGACCAATCCAGTGGGCTTCTTTGGTTTCAGGCCGCGGCGTGAACATCGCCATTTTGTATTGGCTTTTGGGAATAGTTGGGAAAATTTGGCCACGGCAAATGTTCTCGTTACCCATAGTGAGGTGGGCCATTCCGCGACGATGCATTTGGGCAACAGTCCGTGCCCCAAGGAGTGACGTTGTTCGACCAAAGTCATCGGGAATAGTGTTTCCGGTCATTGGGTATATCGAACCCCAAGTACCAGAGCACCACCAAAGGGAGGTAAGACCTTGCTGCGCTGCCAGCCCAAGCCCCGCATCAGCTGTGCACGCAGCCTGTGCCAATGGGTTTGCTACTGCAGCCGACTCGGGATGAGTGAAGAAAGCTAACTCACTATTATTCCAAGTCGGGTCAATTTCGGACAATGAGATGATATCGAAGTCCTTATATCCGTCAGCAGAGCACCTCTTGGGCATATAAAGCTCAAGAATACTCAGCAAAGGGAATGCGTAGTAATGAACACTGTAAAAAGACAGGTTCTCACTTGAGATCATGTCGCCATTGTTAGATGTGCTCTGCGTGCCCCATTGACGAGCATTGCCCAGCGGCAACTGAACACCACCAAGAGACATTGCACATCCAGGCTTTCTCACTACCTCAATAAGCCTGGCTGGCTCCCACATAGAATTGACAATTCCTGGCATGGGAATACCCAGGTTGTCTTTACACATGCAGAACGCCAAATCAGATGACTCTTCGGGACGCTCGCCCGGCGTAATAGATACACCCGCAACCCGGATCGGAAAAATACATGCCCAGCAAACATCGGTGAAAAGCTTTGCGCTAAATAGCTCAGCACTCGGGCAAGAAAGCGCATCACCACTGGTAGAGTCAGCGGTCGAGAGTTGCGGCATAAGAATCAATGCAACAAGCAATGCAGTAGCGCGTGCTATTCGGCAGAACACGGTCATATTCCTGTTGAGTTATCAGATGGCCTGCGGAAGGAGGTCAAAGTCTTTAATGCGGGCAACCGATCGGCGAATTGCAGCATCAACCCCACCCGGCAGGTCTGGGCGGGACATTGCGTAGCCCTGAATCCAGGCGCTGGGAAAAACCTTGAGCACATCGATGTCTTGAATACGCTCAAGGCGCTCGAAAATAATTTTGGTACCGCGTTCAGCGCAGGTACGCTCAAGGCGAAGAAGCCACTCAAGGTCAGGAGTGATTTTCAATGTTGAAAGATCGACCTTGCAGTAGTCCCAATGCTGGGAGTCAAGTCGCTCACGAGTAGAGTGCTTCACACCATAATCATCGATAGCCACAGCAATATCGCCGGCATGCAGCACACTGAGCACATGCGCCAGGTGATCACCCTGAAGAGGACTTTTGCAGGGTACCTCGACAACAACTCGCGCCCGCTTCCTCGCGACCAGGTCTGACAACAGATCCGCGCAAAGGCCGAATGTCGCCGGGTCTTCGAGGGTTTCCGGGCTGATGTTCACGAAGATGGGCTTATTCAGCCCAGCAATCTCCTGATCACCGTTGAGCAAGGAGTAAACCTCAACATCTAGGTCACTCCAGGTCATGCCCGTAATCGCCATGAACTCAGCGGGCACCGCTATCTTTTTCGAGGGCAGCACCATCCTGGCCAGGACTTCTAGCGCCTCGGGCTGGTGGTTTGCACTGTGCATCCATTGGGTAGCCAAAACGATCATTTCACATCCCTCTTGGCCACTTCCTGAATGAAGAAGAAGCCCTTGTCAGCTGTAACGATTGAGGGAACCTTCTGCAGGTCAAAGCGCTCACGCACATCTGACTGCAGGAGGTAGGCAGGTTGATTCAAATAGTCCTCAACCCGCTTTAGTTCCTCCCAGCCGGAATCTCGCGGCAGGCTGGTGAGAATGATCGTAATGAGTTGATCCTTGCCGAAGGCTTCAATTTGACCCCTTGCAAGGGTCAGTTGCCATTCCTTCGCCGGATCAATGATCAGCAGACGCTGATTGAACGGCCGGATGTCCAGCGGGTTGATGCGGGTCCCCGCAGCATGAATGAGTGTCCCGTCAGGCGCCCGCATCTCTTGAGGCACAACTATTGACGGATCGAGCTTTCGAAGCCTGGTCTCCAGTGCATCGTCGAGCACCACAAACTGCTGGTTTGCCCAGAAGCGCTTGATGGCCTTCCTCTTGAGCTCTTCCTTATCGATGTTTGCCAGCCGCTCCTTCATCAGCTCGATAAGGTCTCGTTCTGCAATCTCAACAGTGGCGCCGAGCGTCCCAAGGTCGAAAGTATCTTCTTTGCCCTTGAACACCTCGATTGAGGAGGTTCCCCGGACAATGTTGACGACCTTGTCATCCTTCCTGCGTGCCACTGCGGGAACCTCTGTCACCCCATTGTCTACGAACGCGACGGGGTCGATCTGAACCTCAACGTCAGACTTGGTTTCCATGGCAAGTGTCTGAATCTTGGCAAGCGCCTGAACCATGGTGGCCCCATCTGGAATGCCGCGAAACTTCAGGGTCACCCGACCGGATTCGTCGTACTCCTTCAGCATCTCTCGGATCTGGCCCTCGCCCATGGACCAGGACACGAAAATGATGAAGTTCTCACCGGTGCTGAGAACGTCGGCCTTCCCTGGTTCTGGCGGTTTGCGGGCGATCTTTTCAAGGTCGTCAGGGAATACAGCCTTGATCTCATCGCGCCTAACCCAGTCCAGAGATTCGGCATCCAGCGCCCCCTTAGTCAGAGCTTCTGCATGGGCCTTGATGTCGGTCATTTCCGCACCGAACACCTGTTCATCAGGGCTCACCTGATCAATACCGAGAGGGCCTGCCACAGCAAGGCTCGACTCAACCAGCAGCACCAGCAAAAGTGCCCTTACCATAGCGGGTACGCCTTACCAATGATGTCGCCGGCCGGGACGTATCCCCAGTAGCGGGAGTCAAACGAGTCCAGGGTCTTCCCCATAAACCAGTACTTCCCCTCAGGCACGATCTCATCACGCACATAGCGGCTCGGCGGGCGCTTCAACTTCGGGGAGAGGGCCAGGCCCTCTCCCACCTCATAGCCATTAACGGTCACCTTCTGCAGGCCTACGCTCACGCGGTCGCCCGGTACGCCATCGGCGACCTTGATGATCTGGGTGCCATTCTTGAAGAAAGGCTCCATCGCACCAGAGCGGAAGGCGAAGATCTCGCCGCGCTCAACAGTCGTGTCGTACTTATCGATTGCGAACACCCGCCACTGAAGGCAGGTGTGCTCCTGGGGATCGATGCCGATGCTGTAACGATCCGTGAGGTAGAGTGCACCGAGGGAAATGACGGCTGTCAGCGGCAAGGCTTTGAGGAGGAACACGCCAAGAGGCTGTTTATTCTTCATCGAAGGCCTCCGGATCAACAATCGAACCTGCTGCCTGCCCTGCAGAAGTAACTTCTGCGCGTTCGATGTCGACAGGGACCTCACTCTCAGCCGGATAGCTAACCAGTACGCGAGAGTCGATGACGACGAAGCCCGCTGCGGCCAGCTTGGTTGCTTTCTGCTGCAGATCGAGGGTCGCGGCGTTGACCGTCTCGGTCGTAGCGGCATCCCCGAGCTTCCCGAGGATAGCGTCATAGTTGACCACCGCCAGCATCTGGCCCTGGTCCGCGCTTCTGAAGAACGACTCGTATGCCGCCAAGACGGCCACAGAAACCAGGAATGAAATTATCGCGTTACGCATCACAGATGCCCCCTGTCACGCAGGACGGCATTGATCGCTTGCGAGGTATCCATGCCGGTCTTGATATGGTTGTTAATCGCCTGAACGTCGTCGGGAGCCGTCGAATACAGCAGCTTCGAGAAGTTATCGACCGTGAGTCGCGCCACCCCGGAGCCGCGCTCCGTGTTAATGAAAATCTCGGAGTACTGCCCGCGAATGGTGTGTACCGACTTCAGGATGCTGTAACCGAAGTCACTCAGAGTCAGGCGCCCTTCCTTGCGGATCAGGTTGATTGACTCTGCCTTCTGACCCAGCAGGAAGGTGTTTGCCGAGTTCTCAGCGATAGCCCGACCGGTTGGTGAGGCATACAGGTCGTTCACCGACTGAGTAATCGTGATTGCGGCCCCGTTGTACTTACGGAACCGGCGATAGCCATGCTCGATGAACTTGGCAACGTCACCTTCAGTAAGCAGGGACCAGGCCTCGTCGATGATCACGATCTTCTTGCGATCGCGCTCGCCCAGGAACATGTCTTGTTGGATCTGGTAGATGAGCTGGAGGAGAACAACCTGCTGCAGGTGCTTTCGACCTTTCAGCTCTTCAAGCTCAAGAACTGTGAACGGATTTTCGAAGTTGACGTTGTTCTTGCCGTTGAAATACTTGCCGTACATGCCCTTGGAGGTGAAGGGGTAGAGCTGACGGCCGATATCTTGAACGCGGCTATCCTCGTCACCGAGCATGGACTGCTCGATATGGTCAACCGTCATGGCATTGCCATGGATTTGCCAGACCATAGAGGTGTGACGGCGAAGGCCGGCAGTCTGCAAGTCGGTAAGGGGAACCGTAGGCGCCGCCATCGCAGACAGAAGACCAATGAGCACGTCTTCTTCGTCGGAGTAGATCTGCACCAATTCAAACGGGTTGAGGCAGATATTTGCCTCAGGGGTGAACTCGACGAAGTCCCCATTGAAAGCCCGAGCAAGCTTCTCGTAGGACCGCCCAACGTCAATAACCCACACCTGCGCCCCGGTTGATCGGTAGGCAGTGATTAGGTAGTTGGTTAGGAATGACTTACCAGAGCCCGACTGAGCCGCAACGGTCGCGTTGTAGTTGGTCTCCGAGTCGAAAAGGCAGTAGGACATCAACTGACCGTTCCGCGACGCGAAGGTCATCATCGGTGTGCCTGACCCCTTCCAGTCGCCATAGATCGGGAGCAGCGGAAGCGCGTGGGTGATAGCCATCGTTTTATAGCGGCGCGATTCCTCAATCGCTTTGCGATCAGCCCCGAACGGCAGCGCACCGATGAAAAGCGGGAGGTTGAAGAACTTATCTTCCATTACCTGGAACTGGCGGATACCCAGGTAGTTCCTCGCTTCGGAGGATGCACGTACGAGCTTGTCGCGGTTCTCAGCGAATACAAGCACTGTCATGTTGCAACGGACGACGGCCTCACCCTCGTCCAGCTCTTTGAAGAGGGTGTCAAAGCCGTTCTTCTTGGCGGCGAGCATTGGAACGAACTTCAACAGTGGACCGTACGCCTGGTTATTGGCCCAGGTGCGTTTAGTCTGCAGCTTGTCTTTCGTCCCCTGCTGATCAGGGAAATACATAGTGAAACTGAAAATGCAGTTTTCACGTATGCCGGTTCGGCCGTTAAGTAGATCGCCGAGATACCAGGCTGCATTGCCCTGGAAGGTAGTGCGCGGGAAGCGCTTAACGCTCAACGACTTCACCAGCGTGGAACCAATCATGAGGTGATCGGAGAAAACCTCGACAGTCCGGTCATAGTCCAAGACTTGGTACTTCAGGGGCTTATCGTCATCCGCGGTCATTTCGGTGCGATCGCGCCAGGACGCATCCGGGCCCTGGTTGAGGATGGACCCCATCAGCTCTACGTAAATATCGTTATCCAGGACACGCGGGCAAAAGCCGACTGAGTTGAAGGTCGAATCGAACTGCGCTCGCAGTTCGCCAGCGTGCTGGGCTTCCTTTTCGCTAGGGAAGGTGTCGGCGATGGGCAGAATCACCGTGACGAGAGCATGGGTCTCACGGATTTTGATGCCGGAGTGCTCGTCGATCGGATTGAGCGTGCCATTGAATAGATACTGCGCACGGTTCTGGATAGCGACAGTCTCTACACCCTGCTCGGTCGAAAGGCGCATGCGAAGCATGCCGTTGACCTGGTCATTGATGTTCTGACTACCGAAAAGAATGAACGAAATAAGGGTGCCGTCAGGCCACGCCTGCTTAAGCACCGACTTCAGCTGATCCCCTTCTTTGCCATCGGAGCCAGGCAGCGGGCGACAAAGGAAGCCGAAGGCGATCTGATTGTCATCGAGCAGAAAAAGCTTGCTGTCGGGATCGTAGGCCTCTACCTGCAGCAGGTCTGCCAGAGGGTATTGAACGTGTTTATAAGCAGTCACTTCAGATGCCCTCTGTGAGCCATTTGTGGAGATCGCCCTTCATGTATCCATTGCGGACAAGGCCATCGTCGCGAAGAAGGAAGGGGACGCCTTTCAGACCCAGCAGCTGGGTTGTAACCACCCGCTTAGCTACTGGTGTTGTGTCACAGTCCTTGAATTCAGGGTTCGGGATATCCTTAGGCTTTACCCGGCCCAGAAGTACCTTCTGTGCCAGTTCGCGGTCAGGGGAGCAGAACCCGAAGCGGACAGCCTTCTGACTGTCTTCTCCGAGGACGGGGATGTGCACCAATTTGAAGGTGTAATCCGTTTCTTTCAGAGCGTCCTCTATGAGGAGATGGCACGAGGGGCAATAGGGGTCGGTGAAAATGACGATCTCCCTTGGGCCGGTACCGATGGTCATTGGCGCGAGAGCATCAACACGAAAATCGAGTTTCTTGAGGTTCATGTAGTTGTATGCACGCCTTGCGTCCTCAAGCGATTCGATGTTCTTCCCATCCCAGGCATCGAACATCGACCCCTGGAACACAAATCGGCCGTTTGCAGACACAAAAGCCAGCTTTCCGTTCTTGACGGCTGCCACCATCCCATTGATTGGCAGGGGCTCCACTTGGTTGTGCGCACCTGGACTATCTGAAGCAGAAGCGGTAGCCGTCAGCGCAGCAAGGGCAAGGGACAAAAGTACTTTTCGGATATGGTTCATCGGTTTCCGTCCAGGGTTCGAATAGAAACAGGCTACCGACGATCCACACATGCATGAGCTGAATTAGGCCCCTCCGGAGGGGTCAAATAGAAAGGGCGCCATCAGGCGCCCTTGTATTGCAGAACTCACCAGGCTATAGGTGGTGACTCGTCCCCCGAGTCATCAACCCCAACGAGGATGATGTGTGGCGGAGTCGAGTAGGTGCGCTTGGAGATTGTGATCACAGCGCCACCCAGCCCCTGCTCGGCGTCGTTCAGCCACCACCGGTGGCGAGCAATTCGACCATCCTCATCGGCGCACCGTGCAGTTGCAGTCCATGCCGTTCCACCCTCTGTCACTTTGATTTCACAGGTCGGCGGTATGTTCTTCTTAACCTCAATGTCGGCAGAACCACCTGCCTCCTTGCCCATAGATGTCTCGATATCCATGGTCACCTGATACTGCCCCTCCTCGCCCAGCGTGGATCGAGCGTAACGGGAGCCATTTGTGTCGATCACCTCACCATCAAGCCGATACACAATGCTTGTGATCGTGTCCTTTGGATGACCTCCCGAGATGTAGGGGCGAACCATTACATCCAGCGGCGCTCGGTTGGCGGTATTGCTACCACTCCAGGCAAGAGTCACCTGCCAAGGCGGTGGCTCTTTGAAGACCATTGTCCGCTCTACCTGCGAGTAGTTGCCCCTGGCGTCGTAGACATGAACAAGGAACGTGTAGGTATCTGGGGCATTCACCTTCAACAGGCGAAGCGCCATGTTGTCGTCCTTTACAACATCAAGGCCAGGATGCGCTGGCAGCTCCCAGTTGTAATAGACCCCTTCAACACCTTTGAACTCGCCAATGTTCCTGACTCGGAGGGTCAGGTCCGCCGGCGCGTACTCAGAAGAGAACGAAGGCTGGATACCCCACTTAGGCCAGTCGTATAGCCAGAAAGTAATGCGCTGAGTAGTTATCCCCTCGCCACCTTGGTCCCGATAGCCATTAATCCAGGCCCTATACGAGATTTCGGTTTTCTCTAGGTCGAGGTCTTCTTCAGTTGGCGTATAGGTCACTTGCTGGCCGGGAACAACCGCCCCGTCATGAGGCATGATGAACTCGCCATCCATAGTGAGATCCATGTTCGGGTAGGGCATAAGCATGTTGGCCACCCAAACCGCTTCCTTGCCGACCTCAGGCCGACGAGGGCCAATCAGCTGCACCCTTGGCGGGCGAACCTTCCTGAAGGCAACACCCGAGCGAAGCACCTTCCAAATCCGGGGATCCTCAGTCGGGGAGTCCTTGTACTTCATGCGTGCATACACATAGACCCGCTGCTCAGAGTCTCGCGAGAATGTCACGCTGTCAGCGCCAGGAGTCCAGGTCACGCCGCGGTCAAGGCTCCATTCCACATCGATATTGCTCGTATCGAGGTCGCTGCCATCAATGCTCTTCAGCCTGAACGTAGAGTCTGCATTGAGGAAGGTGTTCCCCGGACCGCGCAGCAGGCCACGAGGCACGTTATAGGCAATGATCTCCACCTCATCCGTAAGAGATGTGGCCCCGGAGTTTTTGTTCACCATCGTTGCCCGGACTTTGTAGGTGCCCTTTTCAAAGGTCTTGAAGATCCGCTGAGGCGCCCGTGAAGGGTTGGGCAAAGGCTCCCAGGCGCCACCCTCAGTCGAAATTTCCCACTGAACATCGCCCAGGTCTTTCGTCCAAGCGCGATTGTTAACGTCCGCAAACAGAGTGACCCGCAGAGGCGCCTCACCAGTTAGTCGCAGCGCTCGGATGGAGCCATCTAGAGCCGCACCGTTGAGGATGGCAATCGACAGCGGTCTCGGAGATACACGGGTCTCCTGGTATTCCGGGATAGGCGAAATAGCTTTTGCTTCAGCGTAAATCCTGAGGCTCTTACCAGCCAGCTCGGCAACAGACAGCTCAAATTCCGCGGCACCGGCACCGTCAGACTTCATCCAGTCGGTTAGTGGCTCCACCGTGTTCCAGGCTGGCTTAGTCACAAGGCGCACCTCCCACTCACCCATGGTGCCAGCGTCATAAACGACATCGCTGGTGTAGTAGTCGCCTACGTTAACTGTGACTCCCAAAAGTTCTGTGGACAGAATGCGCTGGCTATCACTCTGGATGACCGGCAGAACATTGGCGTCCGGGATAGAGACAACACGAATCGAACCACTGGACTGAATGTCATGCAGCTGCGCGTATTTGGTCTCGACCTTGATTTCACGCTGCTCCCAAAGACTATCGAACGGTGCAGTGTTGATCCGGCGCCTGAAGTCCATAGACCGGGCAGGGCCTGGCGAAACCTCTTCCGTGGCCTCTTTGCCCTCATTGAAGTTGTGGGTCATCATCAACTTCGCGCCTGCAGCCGTGATCTGAGCGTCTGTCACATACTGACCGCTGACATACGAGGTGTAGTAGGCGTCGCCGATCTTGTTCTTGTTCTCCAAAAACTCGACCCCGATTTCTGGAGGCATGACGGATTGGTAGCTAAAGACCCCCTTCCCGATCTCGACCTTTTCGCCCGCCTTCGTGAACACTGAAAGGGTCCACTTGGTATCGTTGTTGCCCAGGTACGTAGAGACGCCAAGAACGTAAGGCTTTTCCCAGTACTCTCGCGCCTTCAACCCAACCGGGATCTCGTCCCACTCAACCAGGCAAGCAGGACGGGCTGAATTGGTTGCCGCAGAGTTCTTCGCCCGGAACTCAACGATAGTCAGATCGCACTTTGGCCCAGCCGTCTGCATGAAGTCGATGTCGAGCTGTTCGACCATGTAATAGGCTTCTGTGAACGGATACTTCGGCCCCATCTCAACAACGCCGGAGACAGAAGTAACTTCTAGGCTGGTCGTGTAGGTGCCAATCAGGTGCTTCCCGCCATCAGCACCAACAATGAAGGCAGCAGCCTCAACCGCCTGAGCACCAACAGCCTCAACCGCCCCTTCAAAAGCCAGTGTCTTGCCGGACGAAATGTTCTTCGTTTCAACGGGCCATTTTGTCCACTCTACGAAGCAGAGCGGTGAATCATAAGGGTTGCCTTTAGCAGCCTCGGATTCCTTGACGTTGAAAGTGCACTCGGCAGATCCAGGAACAAGCTCTGCACGAACACGATCCATGAGCTGAATCGCAGGGTTGGCACTGAGGCTTACTTCAGCAGCCGGGGCCCATACGACAAAAGGCACACGATATACGGTACCAGTGCCGTCCGCCCTGGCCAGCTTCAGGAAAGCCTTGCCGGCCTTTCCAGACTCCAAAGCGGCGATGCTGGCGCCCATTGCATCCTCGGCCAAGTAGTCAACCACTACCACCCCGCCTTCAGAGGGAACCATATCCTGGCCAGAGATATTCAGGCCCACCTCAGACTGGGAATCTACAACTGCAATCCACTCAGTACCAAGTTCGGCGAGTGCTTGCGGGTCAGTCAAAAGCAGACCCGGCCGGCCATCTGCACGGTTGAATGGCTGAGTAATCGCCGGCGTCTTGAACTCCTGTTCAGGTAGATCAATGACGGGCAGATGGTCGATCAGATCACCGATCGGCCGCGGAATTAGATTCAGAGTACCGGTAAAGGACTCGCCCGCCTGATCAGTAACTGTCAGAAGCATTTGCGTTGCAGCTTTACCCTTAGTCCGGAAGACCAACGTATTGCCGCGCACAACCACTTCGCCGTGCTCAGGCTGCTGAGCAACTGTAAAGGTGTGGGTACCCCACCGATTTGGATCTTCTGCGCTCAAGCGAAGATTCCCACCGACACCCTCATAGAAGTAGAACTCCTGGGGTGCAAAACCAGTTGGTGCATAGTTCTTGCGGTATACAACCACCCGAGCAACGCCTTCTATGTAATCGCCAGCGGCATCTACAGCTCGATACGGGAATGCATCAACACCGTAGAACTTGGCTTCAGGCGTATACACAAAGCCTTCCGTCGTCAGCACTACCTCACCGTGAGCAGGCTGCGAAATAACTTCGAAGGTATGCGCATCCCAAGCATTGGGGTCCTCTACGGACGGCCAGGTGGGGCGCGAGGATTCACCCTCATACGCCACGAGCAGTGCCTCAGTCGTCAGAGGGGCTGTGTTGTAGGGAATCACCTCGATGTCGACCTTGCCGACTACCGAAAGACCACCGAGGTCTACAGCCCGCACAGTCAGCTGATCGGCGCCTGAGTAATTCTTGTTTGGGGTATAAATAATTCGGTTCTCAACCACCTCGGCCTGGCCGAATGCCGGGGCTACAGTGACGGTTAGAACGTGACGCCCATAGTCGTAGAAGTTGGCATCAGCCACTTTCGGATAGAAGGGAGCGCTCACCCCACTCTCATAGACCTTGATGATCCCGCCAACACTGGTCGGCGCTACGTTGTTCTTTTCGACTGTAAAGACGACGTATCCATCAACCGAAAGCCCGCCAGCATCGGTCGCACGCACGGGAACAACCATCGTCCCAACAAAGCCTGCGGCCGGCGCGAACACCAAGCTGGATCCGCTCAAAGAGACACTGCCGGAGTGCGGCTGCTCAAGAATCTCGTAGGTGAAGGTTTCACCAGCATTCTTGTCCACGACTACCAGAGGAGCGGAAAGCGAAACACCTTCTGGCCCCGTCGCAGCACCGCTGACTGAATCAGGGGCGTAGTTAAAGGCCTCGATGCTGACAGTTGCCGTGCCAACTACAGATAGACCGCCCTGGTCGACAGCAAGGAACTTAAACGAGTCGGTGCCGCTATAGCCAAAGGCCGCGGTGTAGACCAGCTGATTGTTCACCACCTCCACGAATCCAGCCATGGTCTGGATTGGAACGATGAAGGTGTGATTCCCCGCGTCATACGGATTCTCATCGACGACCACAGGCTGAACGGGAGAGCTTGTCTTACCCTCCACGGCAGAGATCGTTGCGCTTGCAGATGTAGGGGCGTAGTTGTACTTGGCCACGTCAATTGTGCCGACCAGGTCATCTGTAGCCGCACCTGCAGCATCGACCACCTTGTACTTGAAGGTTGCCTTCCCGAAGAACCCCTTGACTGGAGTAAAAGTAACTTTGCTGCCGGACACAGCAATGCTGCCCACACCGGCCGGCGGCTGCTCAACAATCACCAGGGTGTGGCTATCGCTCGGCATCCCCACGTCAACATCGATCGCAACTGGGACATCTCCCGTCACGTTGAATTTGTATGGCACAGCAGCGGACAGAAGCCCGCCTGGGTCCCGCGCCTTGAGCTGAACCGTTGCCACGCCAGTAAATCCAGCTGCCGGGGTGTATGTCAGCACATCCCCCGATATAGCTGCGGTACCAGCCCCTGCGGCAGGGGAAGCGGAAATGCTGAAGGTTAGGGGCGCATCCTGGTTAGGATCGATCGCAGAAAGTCTTGTCGAGAGGGACTGCCCCATAGGAGTCGTGAACTCCTGAGCTGTCATTACTGGCGCCTTGTTGAGCGGAATAACCTTGGCGTAAATGGCGTAATCACTCGACACGCCCCCGCGATTATCACGGACCCTATAGGTAACCTTTTTAAAGCCGTAGAAGCCAGCCACCGGCGCCAAGGTGATGGTTTTCCCCGAAACAGAGATAGCCCCGAAAGACGGGTCCGCAGAAGTTACGACTTCAACTGTATGGGTATCGCCGGCGTCAGGATCAGACACCGAAACGGAGACAGCCTTTGACGTGCCCTGGTTAAACGTGACCTGTATATCCTGGGATGAGGGCGCGTCATTAGAGGCGGCCACAGCAAAGGTGTATTTGCCAAGACCTACTGCACCACTGGCGTCAGCTACAGCAACAACGCAATCAGCGCTGCCACTCCAATCTGTATCAGGCTGAAACCGAACCTCGGTTCCAGAAATAGAACACACGCCGCCAGCTGCAGGCTGCTCGTGGATGAACATCGTGAATGGAGCTGAGCCGTCAGGATCGTTGAACACGACAGGAACCGAGGCAGGCTCATCTTCGAGGATGTTGGTTATCACCGGCGAAACTTCAGGCGCGTCGTTTTCGTTCTCGAACGTAGCCTTGTAGTACTGCGGCTCAGACGAAACACCGAAGGAGTCCACCGCCTTAAGGGAGAACTCAACGTCCCCATTCCAGTTCTTGGCAGGCGTAAAAGTAACTTTTGTCCCGTCGATGGTCACCACACCAATCGTGGGGTCAGGCTGCTGATCAACAAAGAGGGTATAGGTATCACCCTCATCCGGATCGACCACAAGAGGCTCAAAAGTAAGCGGTCGATCCTCAACTCCGATCAAGGCCGTCTTCGACAGGACAGGCGCGTCAGGCTCAGGAGTCACCTCGAAGCTAATGGTGCCAACATCAGACTGAACGCCTTCTGCAGAAATACTGCGGTAGGAGAAACTCCCCGACCCATTCCAGTCCCTCACCGGGGAAAAGATGATCGTCTTGCCATCAACAAACGCTGAGCCCTGCGAATCGTGCGGCTGACCAGCCACCTCGTAGGACGCATAGTCGACGCCGTTTGCCGGCATATCGATAACGAAGGGCTGGTCTTCTGGAGTGGAAATTGCGATTGCCGGCGCTGCAGGCACATCAAGCGGAGCACTGACATTGACGCGGGCAGAGGTGTCTTTCACGACAATGTTGATACTGCCCGTGAAGCCAGCTGGCAGGGTTGCTTCACCAGTGCACGACTCACTGTCACTGGTCCTTTTGCCCTCGCAGGAACCGATACTGCCGGAGGTGCCGGTGCCGACATTAATATCGTATGAGAACGAACCCATACCAGAGCAGGTCTCACGCGTCGCACTGTAGGTAACTTGAACCTTTTGTCCTGCCACCGCTTCAGTTGGCGACACGACCAGGTCCTGATTGCTCATGACGCAATCGGCAAATGCTGCATTTGAAATAAAAGAGGTCGTCAGAAGGAAAAGTGCACCTGGTATCCATTTCAGCATCGTAAAACTCTTCTTTTATTTCGAACTCAGAATTGCCAAAAGCCGGCAGCGCCGGCTTCAGGAAACATCGCGATCAGTTGATCGACACAGTGGCCGTCATGATCGATTCGATGATGGTCGGGGTGTTGTAGAGACCGACACCGCCGCCCACGCCAGTAGCGAAGGACATGATGCTTTGACGCACGATGCCGGCAACGATGCCTACCAGCACCATGGAGCCCGCGACAACGCGACCGAGGGTGCCCTGCATCCAGTCGGTCAAAGTAACCCAGATGGTGTCGAAGGAATCACCGCCGGTACCGGCCATGGCCATCTGAGTGGCGCACATCAGACCAACAACGAGCAGAGCTTGCGCGGTGGTGTTGCGGTCCTGGCGGATTTGGGCGGCGGATTTCAGTTGTTTCTGTTTTGCGTTTTTGCCGAAGAGCATGGTGTTTCTCCTGATATCTCTGGCGGTGGGGGGGTTAGTTCGTTTCGGTTTTGCTTTGAGTCAGCGGACGAATCGTGGGAGTCGGCTTCATCGCAGGAGTACCAATTTCCCAGCGGCGAGGCTCGATCTCGGTGTAGATGTATCCCGGCACGTTCAGGTCGCCCGCTTCGGATTCCCAGGGCGCAACCCAGACGCGCATAACCGTGGCCTGCGTGCGAATCGGAACCGGGTTGCGTGCCGGGCGAGGTACGACGTAGTGCTCACCAGAGGCCATTACTGGTTTGGAGCTGGCCTCCAGAGCCTCGACGGCATCCTCGTCACCCTCTGCCTTTGCTTGATTGAGCTTGGCGTCCTGCTCCATGCGCTGACGAAAATTCTCGCTTTCGGTCATCTGGTACACGTCACGGGCAGACATACAGGTCACACCGTTCGGCATGCCCTTACAGCCGTACTCGGATTCACCGATCTGCAGGAACGAGCAACCGGTGACCTGGCTAAGAACTACTGCCAGCCCGGCGAAGAGGATGCTTTTCTTAATCATGCTTGCTTTGTTCATGTGTGAATCTTCCTGGTTGGAAGGGGCCAATTGCGGTCAATTAGGCCCCGAAATGGGATCAAGCCTTCCGGAAACTCAGACCTTGTTGATCAGCTTCAGCTGGATGCCCTTCTTCACGATGAAATCGATCTCGCGAGCTGCATCCACCTCGATCACCGGATAAAGGTTCTCGGCCATCTCCAGGTAGAAGTCGGCAATACGCTCAAGCGCTCTACCTGCACCAGAAACAGCCGCCCCTTGCATGGCTTCGCCATTGAGGGCCTGCGCATAAACAGGTGAGTAGT
Source organism: Pseudomonas sp. GOM6 (assembly GCF_029537485.1). Lineage (GTDB taxonomy): Bacteria > Pseudomonadota > Gammaproteobacteria > Pseudomonadales > Pseudomonadaceae > Aquipseudomonas. Next base: position 52,535 of record NZ_JARPUS010000005.1, on the reverse strand, counting down.
CTTCCTCGTCATCGCCAACACCCGTAACATTGATGGAGGGAACGGACTGGACGTTGAATGCTTCAGAGACGCCCTGCATGAACCCCGCCATCAGGGAGCGGGCAAGAATGGCGCCCTGCTTGGAAACCAGGCGCCCACGGACACCGGCCTTTCCGTCTTCGCCGGTAGCGTAGGCGTCGATACCTGACTCAATGACCCCGCCGTCATCACGCACACATGACAGTGTTTCTGCACGCATGTAGGCCCGCTCAGAGGAGAGATCTCCGAAAGCGCTCGCGATAATGAAGCACTCGCGCACATCAGCTCGGAAACGGTTCGGTAGAACTGCTTCCTTCTTGATACGCAGCAGCAGAGGGAATGGATCACGGCGAGCGCCGTTACCGGTAGGCGCATCTACACCGGTGATCAAGGCGCCGGACATGATCGAACCAGCAGGGAGATAGACCTCCTGCTCTTTCTTCCCCTCTTCCTCCTCCTCAGAAGCATCTTCGCCAATGGTGGCGATCTTGATGTCGTCTTGTTTGCGGTTGGCCTGACCAGGCTTCACAACCTCATCAACAGGTTTCGGAGCACTGGCAAAGAACTCAGCCTGGTTCTGATTCGGATTGACCGCTGCGGCCTCATATTTCCGACGAGACTGAACCTCTTCAGCTTTCTTCTGCCGCTTCACCAGCTCGTCCTCGGCCTTTGGACCAACGCCACCCTGACGACGCAGCGTTTCAAGCTCCTGTTGAAGCTTCGCATTGGCAGCCTTCAGCGCCTCGGAGTCTTGAGCTGCGAGCTCATTTTGATCCTTGAGGTCGGTGACCACTTTCGCGAGGTCGGATACCTGCTGCTTGAGCTCATTACCCTGGCTCGACTTGTCAGCCAGCGCCTTGAGGTTTCGGTCGATCTCAACAAGCTTGCGACCTTGCTCAGCCTGAGTACTGTTGAGTGAGTCCAAGCCAACTTGCCGCGGATCCTTATCGGTAAGGACCGAGTTGATGGTGGGCTTTCCACGAGCCGAGGTCTTTTGACCACCAGTCATGGACGACAGAGCCGTCACAAGAAGCAGAACCGCGCCCACACCAGCTGCAATATGCGCCCACTTCTTATGCTGCGGGGAAAGCTTGCGATACGAATCCATAAAACCAGCCATGGCCATCCCCTTATTGCAGCAGACTAGGACGAGAAGACTCCTCTGCCGGGGCCTCCCCGACACGAGTCACGATATAGATTTCAGTGGCCTCACCCGGGTCCAGCATGTTTCGCGGCCATGCAGCTGCAGCCGCTAGAGACGGGTGAGTGCACGCTGTTTCGTCGAACATGACAGGCTGCTTTGAGGTATTACGTGCCACACCAACGCTGACCTGGAAGCTATGTCCCATGAGGAGCTGACCAGCGCGGAAGTCGAAATTAATTCCTTCCTGGTAGCACGCAGGTATGGTGTCGTAGCCATTGGCCTTGCCGATCGAGTAACCCCTGGGAATTTGACCAAGAGCCATCGAGCGCATGATCCCCTTGATGGTTTCCATGTACGGCTGGCCTTGCTCCCACTTACGAGCTTGGCCCGAGTAACGGAAGTGACCAGAGCGCCCACCTGACGCTGGAGCATTCAGCGCACCACCCGCCATGGAGTCGACCAGAACGAGCTGAGCCTGGATCGGAGGCACGCGACGTGGCGCAAGCGTCAGAGAGATGGCCACCGACTCATCTTCCTTCGGTGTGATGTACATGGTCACCGGAGACTCATCCTTGGTGGACACGTAGATCACGTTCTCTTTGACCATGATCTTGGCGCCGGAAACCGTCTGAACGATCGGCTTCTCGAAAGGCGTAACGATACGGTTTAGGTGTCCAACTGCTGCCGGAATGATCGTGTTCACTCCAGGCACCACCGGCACCTCTTGCAGGGAAGCAACTGGGGCTACTTCTTTGGCCGGCGCACTGCTAGCGACAGAAGAAGGAACGGTCGGCAGATCATCAGATGCGCCGCCACCGGTAATGCCCAGAATCGCCGGCTCTTCAGCGCCACCCCGGTCATCTCGCCCAACAGAAGCTACTTCTGTGCGAACCTTGGAGCCGGATGGCTCCTCAAGGCCGTACTCGCTAGGGTCGACAACTTCTGCTGTCCGCTGTGCCACCGAAGGAAGCTTCGAGGCGGAAGACTTTTGCGCAACTGACGGAAGTCCAGAAACGGAACTATTAGTGTCCGCCGCCGCATGCCCGGCAAATACCGCTGCCACCGCTACAGCCAATACTGCACACTTAAAATTACTTCGCATCTTGTGCGGCTCCCATTCGCTGCTTAGCCTCATTCGAGGCTTTATCTCGACGCAGTACGTCCTCGGTTTTTGGACGACCAGAGTAGGTAGTCAGATAGGTGATTGTTGGCTTGTAGTTACGGATCTCCAACTCAACCTCATAGGTAGTATTGGAGCGAACTGGCCTGCCATTGGGGCCGGTCATAACTGTGCGACCAACAACGAAGAACTTATTGGCGTTCTGCTTTTCACGCAGAACTTCCTTCGCCTCGAACTTGATAACAACTCGGTCCTGGCGAATTTGAGCAACCTGCTCTTCTACTGCGTTGATCACATCCTGATAAATATCGTTCGAAAGCAGTGGTTCCAGCGTCGAGCGAATCATCGTCGCGGTTTGCGGATTGACGTTACCGACCACATTCGCAACATAGAGAGCCCAGGCCTCGGTATAGGTGTCAGATGCCGCATTGGAATCTACCCACGCCTGCTCGGTCATGGCAGGCGGGACGATGGTCACGACTGTGTCCTGAGACAGGAGGCCTACCACCAGCGCACCATTCACAACCAGTAGCCCGACCGCCAGCTGGCGCAAAAAGTTGTTTTCGCTGCGGGTGCCTGCAATGCTTTTCTTGAGATTTGAAAGAAGCATTAGTTGAACTCTCTGATGAATGGGTTTGGAACTGTTCTGGCCTTGGCTCCGGCAATTCCGGTACCCCAATAGATCATGTGCGCCATAAAGCCGTCTGGATGATCGTCTCGATACTTTCGATACCAGCGAGTTAGCAGGATTCCGCCGATAGTGAAAACTGCCGCATACCCTGTGAACATCCCAAGAACCAGACCAATACCGATTGGCGCTACTTCGTCGGCCTGCCAAAAGAGAAGATGGGGCGGGTCATCTACATACTGCGGGATATTGATTGCACTCATTTTGCTTGGCTCTTTTGAACAAGTTGCGACATGGCTTTCAAGATATCTTCAGGCGCAACTGCGCCGCCGACATCAACGGTTTGCCCGGTAGGATTGAATCGAATAACAGTGGTCGGAGTTACTTTGACGCCTAAATCCACGGCCTCTTTGAAGTCACCCTTAACCTTTTCGTAATAGAGGTTTTGATCGATACACTTGGTGAGCTCACGCCCATCGAGGCCGATGCGCTGAGCAATCGATTTCAGCGCGGTACGAGTCCCATTGCCGTTGCTCTGGGTCTCTTCGAAGATCTGGGCCGACATCTTGAAGAAGGCATCATTTCCTCCCTGGTGAGCGGCGCACTCAGCAGCAAAAGCAGCTTTCCTTGAAGCCTCGCCGTGAATCGGCACGTGCTTGAACACCAAGCTGATGTTCCCCTTCGAGCCATCAACCAACGACTTCGGAATTTCATAGAAGGCCTTGCAAGCAGGGCACTCAAAATCGCTGTACTCGATCAGAGTGAATTGCGCGTTCGGATCACCGTATCGACGCTCGCCGGCTTCAACTGCAGGTGTGCCATCGTCGCCAGAGCTGGCCCCAACAACTGACTTCAAATCGCTTCCAGGCCCAATAATCTTCAGGACCTCAATCAGGCCGTCACGAGAAAAGGCCCACGGCTTTACTCGCGCCAGGTCCGATACAACCTGCTCAGAAATCCGAGCCGCGTTGTCGGCGGATGAGGTAGCAGTCTTGATTTCGTACAGAGCGAAACCAGACATCAAAATGGCCAGGCCAGAGAAGGCGACGCTGAGCGCCTGCATGGTTGAGGAAGCTTTCATCAGAATCGGCATCAGTTGCTTATCGATGAAGCAATGTTGCCGGCTGCAACTGGTTTAATGGCCCGAGTTAGGCCCCACAAGAGGGGCCAAACCTCAGAAAGCAAAAGGCCCCTTTCGGGGCCTCGAAGTAACTTCTGCGTTCACAGCCGCTTTGGAAGGTTGCCAATCAGCAAACTGCTGGCAATTGGTATCAGCGTGATGATCACGACGGGGATGATCATTGGAGGTATCGGTATGGGGGCCAGGAAGCTCACAAGCGTAGCCGCAACACAGAACCAGGAGATCTTGGAGCTGTAGGTGTTGAGGAAAGGTGAGGAATGATCGAAGTTGTACCGCTTGATGTTCCATGACATGTACCCTCCGAAGACTGAAGGCACCAGCAGAACCACCATGAACGGGAGCCACATGTACAAGGCCAAGGCCCGGTACAGAATGTGGAAGATCACGTTCGAGAGCGCCTCCCCCCGACTCTCGATGAAGGGGAACCACAGGTTTGCCAGGTTCTCCCAGCCCTTCGATCGCTCCAGCTCCTCAGCCGAGGGCACGAAGAACTCCCGCACGGTCTCATTGAAGCCGGAGTCAATGAGCAAGAAGGTGTAGAGGTCACGCGTATCGTCCATCAGCTTCGCTTGAGGCGCCTCGCCCATAAGGCTCACCCCCCAGGCCTGCTCTTTGAGGATTGCGCTCTCGATAAAGCGATTCGGCATGAAGCAGGCGATCATCAGTACTTCGATGAAGATGAACAGCAAGAAACCCCAGAGGGTGGTCGGGATCGATTTTTCTTCAAAATCTGCCATGGCTTAAACCTTATTGATAACGCGCCAAACCCGCCCTAGCGAGCTGCTGGTGGGCATGAGTAGTTCGATGAGTCGCTCGCGCACAGCGCTGTAGCTCCTTTTGCCCACCCCCTCCTCCAGCACCGCGGACAGCTCAGTCACTGCGCCGAGTTCAAGGGGCTCAACTGTCAGTAGACCGCAGAGCCCATCGATGAAGGGAACCAGGAAGGCCTTGAGCCGCTGACGGTCGGTTTTCCCAAGGCTCTGGTGGTAGGAACGAAGCGATTCCTTGAGGATCAGCAGGCACTCCGGCGTTCTTTCAGACTCCCCGGCAACGCGCATAGCGACAGGCACAATCTGGATCGCAGCCGGCCAGTCCGCATCTAACAGGTAAAGGATCGTGCGATGCTTGTCGTCATCCAGAAGCTTTGCTATCTCAAGCTTTACAGTGTTGGCGGCCATCAAGCTGCCTCCCGCAACTTTGCAGCCTGAACAACTGCAGCATCGAAGTCGTCTGGCTGGGTCAAGACGGGAATCTTGCCCTTCACAACCTGCCCACCAGCAAGGATGGCCAGGAACTCAAGGTTGGGCAGCGACCCCAGTAGTTGGGCGGGGAAAAGCTCACCCTCCTCGTCCATGAGACGCTCACCGACGTTGAGCGAGTGCATGTGGGGATCGTCTTTTGTCGAGTTGCCCTGAGTCCGCATAACATACTTGAAGTAGGTTGGCGGGATCTTTTCAGCAATGAACTTCTGAGTATCCGGGTCAGTGATACGAAGTGCGATCGTGTGGTTGGTGTTACCCAACACCTGGCGTGCTTTCGCCGGCGACCCCATCCGCGCCTCAAAGTCCGCGATTGTCTGGGTGGCGACAAACAGGTTCATACCGGCTCCCCGGCCCTTGTTGAGCAGTTGGACGAGCTGGTCGTTGACCGTTTCCGCGGCCTCATCGACGAAGATGTTTACCGCACCAGCATCGCCAAGACCAAAGTTGTAGCGCTCACCTGCGACTGCAGCCAAGTCAGCCAGGAACACCGAACCAATCGAGGAACCGACCATCGAGTCAGACAGCGAGTCGAGACCCATGTACAGGACATCGCCCATCCGAATGATCTTCCCGGAGTCTGTAATTTCTCGACCATCCTCGGGATCATCGGTTGGAGATAGAAGCTCACCCATGTGACCAGATGTCAGCATGTTCAAGACGGGCAACAAACTGGCGATCATCTTCCCGAAGTGGGCCTTGTCGTGCTCGAACATCGAGAGCATGCCTTCGAGGTCGGAGTTCGGCTTGATTGGGAAAATCTCAGTCCGGTACATCTTCAGCATCTGCTGAGCACGCATCTCATCAGTTGGCGCCTTACGAAGGTAAGTCCCGGCGATCGATTCAAAATCCGGCAATACTGATTGGCCATAAACCCGAATTGCCTTGATCACGAGAGGAGCCAGGCCACCCTCAAGGCAGCGCCTTAGCTCAACCAGGGTTGGCTGGATGCCACACAGCAGGAGGCCCTGGATGACGTTGTTCAGAGCCATCTGTGCGAATGCCTGGAAGGGGTCACCACCCTCACTTTTCATCAGCGCCGCAATTCGCGATGCAACCTCAGTTGGACGACCGAAGTTCTTCGTCGGCGAGATGCGAACGGATTCGTTGGGAAATGCCGGATGGAAGTACTTGAAGCGACCAGGCTGGCCAGCAAGAGCACACGCCCTCTTTGCGTTCTCTGCCAGCTCTTTATCGCCCTTCGGATCGAGGATGATTACAGCCTCGTTTCTCAGGATGGCCTGGGAGATCAAAATGTCGAATAGACGGGTTTTTCCTGAGCCCGTTGTGCCTACGATCAGGGTATGGAGACTGGTCAGCTTCCTCGGCAACTTGATTGGCTTATCCGGCTGCATCGAAATGCCGTGAATCCACGGCGCCCCCATGAAGCCCTCCTTTGGCTTTGGCATTAGTTTCGAAACATCACGTTTCATGAGCTCGAAAATCTGCTGCGCCTCTGTTTGTCGCCACTCAAAGCCCTCGCCCAGGAAGAATGCATCGCGATCAGCCAGCATTCGCTCGATTAGCTCATCCTGCCCCATGAGGATTGCATCCTTCGCCACCAGGCCTTGCTTGACCCTGTACAGGTGAATGGCCTTTGGGACTCGCCGAAGAGCAAAGCCAGCCATGACTGCGAGCGATAGATAAAAAGGGGTGCTCGGCAAGTCTGTGGCGATATGAACCGCAGACGATGCAAGCATTCCAATGCACCAGCTAGCCGCTTCGTAGGCCTCAAAATTCGGCCTCCATGGCATTTCGTAGCTCCACTCACTCATAGATTGAGACCTCGTCTTTAACCAGCACGTAGAAATTGGTAGGGGTGAACAGGCAATCCTGGTGCTCGAACAAGGACCGCTTGACCTCATCAGTGGTCAGCTGCCGACTCGATCCAAAAGCCATGATCATCTTGTTGGTGAACTTGAAGATGCGCGCCCCGCCACCAGGCGGAATGCTGTGGTGCTTGCTCTGAGCAATTAGCTCGGAGGCTACTGTCGACATTTCGTCGATGCTCAAACTCGTTTCGTAGCCACTCAAGGTGCGCCTGTAGACGAGACCATCACTGAGGTAGTCGATGCAGTCAGCAGCTGCGTCGCTCAGGAATACGCCATACCGCCTTTCGTTGAGAGAAACGTATGGATCATCGGCATTTATAAAGTTGAACCAGAGCCAGCCGGCCTCGCTCAGAGCCTTAACATCAGATGCAGTAATGCCCCCCTCACCCGCCTTGCTGAACGGCAGGAAAGGACGCATAGCGCTTGTTACAACCTTCACTTGATCTGGATCCAGGTACCACGTCAGCTTTTCCTTGACGCCTGACGTACGGGCCATGAAGCCCTCGAAGACAGCCGCCTCTTCGGCCGAGTACTTTGAGGAAAGAGGCGTAGCACTCTCTTCACCGTGCTCAGGCTGACTCACCACGTTAACGATCTGACTTTTCTCTGCACGCCCATTGCCTTGCTCACTAGGCCGATCTTTCTTGGCTGCAGGGTGCACCTGCTTGCCTATTTCCAGCGAGGGCTCAGTAACTGGCTCAGCTGGGTTGAACCCGATAGCAGCCCAGTCCAGATCCCCCCTACTTGCAGGTGACATGGTGATGGCATCCGTATCCAGGTGCCTGGTAGCCACTGCAATGGGGATAGGCTTTGGCGCTCTCTCGATCCTTGGCGGCGAAGTCGGCAAAGTCGGCGCAGAAGTTACTTCGGCATTTGAAGGATCCAGAACAACCGGCTCATCGAAATCGAATGTCTGGAGCTGCTCCGGGCAGCCCGACTCGCCCAAAAGGGGGGCCTCAAAAGCAACTTCTACCTCTTGAGGCAGTACGAAGCCGTCGACAAAGCTCGGCGCATCAAAGCCATTCAGCTCCTCATCGGTTGCAAGGACCAAAGCCTCAACGGGCGGCAATGAAATCAAAGCCTGTTGGGTGGCCGCTGCATCCCTCACCCTCACTTCTTCTGGCGCAGACTTAAACTGCGAAGGGTTTATGTCAGGAAGGTCCGGGATATCTGCAGCAACAGGGGACTCATCCAGATCAAAACGGAATTCGGCTGGAATGGACGAGGGCTGCCGGTACTGGCTGTTGGAGATTGGCCCCTCAACAGCCGGCGCCGGCGGGGCTACAGGGCCGCGGATTTCTTCTAGACCAACATCTATGGACGGTTGCCGAGGCATGCTGGTTGCCGGGCCTTGAACCGGTTTAAGGCCGACCATCAACATGATGTCCGCATCAAAGTCGGCAAGCCCGTCATTGTCGAGAATTGCACTGCCGCCCGCCTCAGCAGAGGCGTCTGTTAAATGCCCGGCGTATAGCGACTCATCTACCGGCAGAGCCGGCGCTGGCTGTTCTGGCTTGGCCCTCTCAAGGCCAACAGGAAGCTGGCCAACTTGTTCCAGTTTGGCTTGACGCTCAGCCTGAGCTACAGGCTTGGGTGCGGACGGCTTGGCGACAGGCTTAAAGTTGAATGGATCAGCAGAATCTGCAGCGCCTGGCGCACCGAATGGATCATCAAGTTGCGCGATAGGTGCAGGGGCAGCTTCCGCAACGGCTTCCGGAATGTCGATGTTGACACCTGAGATTGTACCGAAGACATCGTCGATCCCAGGGCCGCTCTCTATAACCGGTTTGGGTGCCGGTTTGCTCGCAAGCGCTTTAGCCTCAGGCTGAGCAGCCCCACCGCCCGCCTTCTTCTTTTTCTTACGGCTGCCCTGGGGCTGGGCCGTAGGCTTATCCTGCTTCTCCGGCTTGCTTACCTGATTAGATGCCCCGCCGATGACAAGCGCTGATGGCTTTGGCTCGGCATTCGATTCAAGGGTGATCCCGAGCGTAATTCCTGCCTTCTGAACAGGGCCGGTCCCCAAGGTAATCGTACTTTTGGCTTCAGCTTTTCCGAGTGTAGGTTTGGATGAAGGGGCTTCTGCCTTCTCAGGTGCTTTTGAGACCTCAACCTTAGAAGCAACTTCTGCAACTGGCTGGACTGGCTTCTGATCAGACGAGCCATCCAGGCTGAACATAGGCGACACAGATCCTTCAGTGGGATCTACCGCAGCGCCATCAATGACCATCTGCCCCGCATCATTACCAGCATCCGGATCATAGCGAGTGTGGTTGTCCTCTTTGCCGATACACACAGCCACCGGATCGGGGGCCGCTTCAAAAGGGTACAGGGTTGTCGATGAGGAGAGCTTGACGCACTTGAGCCAAAGTCTTTTCCCAGAGTCGGCGGCGACCAGCGCGTCTGGTGCAACCTCCCAGTAAAGACTTCCATCCTCCTGAGGTTCGAAAACACCATGATCGAGCAGCACAGAACCCAGAGAGTCAGAGCCACGCGGACAGCCTCGAATCTTGTGGTTATCGAAGAAATTGACGATCTCAGGTACAGCGCTTTTCCACGCGACAAATACGCCAGCTGTCGTTGTCCAGATCCGAGCACCCCGGGCATTGACAGTCCAGGCGCCGCTCTCAAGCAAGTACTGAGCGGCATTTGTGAAGTTATTGGGAACGTTAACAGCGGCATCACCGCCAGCGACGAGGCCGGCCCCTGTCTTCAGATTGAGATCGACCGAAGCGGAGTCAGACTTGATGACGATGCCAGTCAGCAGTGACTTGGGGTCTCGACCCTGAATCGCATCTGCCATTGCTCGGTAGATGTCGATTCCGCCCTCTAGAAGCCAATCACGCGTGGCTTTGGGAATGAACCGCTCGAACAACGTCGACGAGATGATCTTGTGACTCTCACCGCGATCGGGATTCCAGGTGATGAAGTAGCGCTCGACACCAGTCTGCTCAGCCCATTCGTGAATAGGCAACGAGCCAGTCCAGACGTTCGAGTGGCCTTCGTCGTGAACCTTGATGTCGTTCAAGGGCTTGCCCGAGTCATGCAGTAGCCCAGCAATCGCTGCAGCTGCGTACCAGCGCTCGCGGCGAAGCGTTCTCTGGGATGGGGTAGACCCATAGTCAAACGACGTTAGTACCGCGCTGTTCAGGGCAAAGCAAGCCACATCCAAAGAGTGCTCAAGAAGACCCCCCCAGGATCGGTGGTGGTGTGCCTTGGACGCTGGCACGTTATGAGCGAAATCAGCGAACGCGTGAATGACTGGGTAGATCAGCCGGTGGAACTCATCCCGAGGCAAGCCGATTCCATTAATCAGCTTCTGAATCTTGTCGCTGTGCCCTTTTAGAAGCTCCTCACCGGTGACAAATGCGATGAGGCCTTCGGCAATACCGCCAAACACAAGCTGCTGCTCATCACCTGGCCGCAGCAGGGCACGCTTATCGTCGCGCATGATGGTCTTGGACACTTCACGGGCACGACCACTGGCAACCGCAGCAGGCGCTTTAGATACGCCGGCTCTGCCAATACGGGATAAAAGCTTTGCGAAAATGCTCAAGATGTAGGCCTCCAATTGCAACCAATGGTGCCCGTACCGCAAGCGAAGATGCCGTCAGTTCACACCCCTTTTGGGGGCGGGACTTCAGATAGTTTTCCATTTCCTGGGCGTAGCATGAGCTCCATCAACAACTGGAGGCCTCATGCGAAACATTCACCTAGCCGCCCTGATGACCGCCGCGATTGCCGTAGCCGGCTGCGCAAGCAAGGAAATACAGCCAGAAGCCAGCCAAGCCGCCGATGCGCTGATCTATGTGCCCGAGCGCCTTGCTCATGAGTTCTACAGTTCGTGGGGGCACCAGGGCCGTGGCGGGGCCGCGCTGAGAAAACCGGCCTATCAGCATGTGATGGGCAGCGAAGACATGGTTATGACGGTAAACGGCAACTACAAAGAGCTTCGGACCCCCTCGACCATGCCATCCAGTACGGCCGACGTAATCGTCACACCGCTCAATGGAAGCCAAGACGCCGTGATCGCATCCGCGCTGAGCCGAGCGCCATCTGTTCAGGCAGCAGACACCAAGTCATTACAGGCCAGCCAGGACGAATACAACCGGGCGTACCGAAAATTCTGCCAGGGTGCGACCATGGAGATGTCCGAGCGCGAGTGGGAAATCGTTGCCCTCGGCGGCCCCAAAGGCATTCCAGCATCGATGCGCGGGAAGTGCATGCACAGCAAGTAACTTCGCTACGTAAAAGGGCGGCTCAATTCTGAAGAGAACGAGCCGCCCTTTTTTTTGGCGTTGAACTACATCCCAGACGCTATACGCTCACACCAATCCAGCCAGTGACCGGACAAAAGGTGCTTCTGTAGACGAGTCACCCCAAGAACGGGAAGGCACCAATAATCGCTGCATGCATAGGCGTGCCGTAGAGGGCATAGCCAATGCAAATCCCTGCAGCAAACCCCAGCCCCATCACCGCAGGCATGAGCACGCGCAGTTGCAGGCCCCAGAGTTCCTGATCGAAGAAAGCTACATCGGGCAACGCAACAACAGACAACGGCGCATTGTTCAGGGGGCTGTCAGCAGAAAACGGCCCGCCAGTATTGCCGGACTTGGCCGCAGCCGGACGCCGGCTTGCTGTCGGAAGCGACCGAGTGAAATCAATATCCAGGTCAAGGTCATCAAAATTCACTAACTTCGAGATCTCACCAATGGTTTTCTCGCCCTCGTGGATTGCCCGCTCTGCAGAGCTAACGCTTGCGGCAGTAGGTCTTGCACGGGTTGCAAGATTAGATGGGCGTGTTTTCATTGGATCGCTGCCAGTCGGATTGATGTCGAGACGCTATGACAAAACAACACCCATGTGGTGGTTAGTTTGACCCCCAAATGGGGTCGGGACTCGGCACTTGCATTCACAAAATCTGCAGTACGCTGACCACCAACGAACGAGGCAATACGTTGAAAAGATCAAATCAAGGTGCCCTGCCCTTTCTTCTGGGCTTTTTCCTGGCAGCAATCCCGCTGACCTTTTGGCTGCTCAGCTTGTCGGCCGATGAGAGCAACGGCGCGGAGTTCCTTGGAGCCTTAATTGTCGAGCTTTGCTCGGGGATTGCGGCACGTGAGCTTTATCTTCGAATCGCCGGCAAGAAACCAAACTAACGGGATCACGACAATGGCAGCCATCAACGACCTTCAAAGCTTCTGGAAACTGCACAAGGCCGAAGACTCATCCTTAGTCGGTGATACCAAGCTGATTTGGCTCGCGCCAGACCTCGTGGAGGAGGAAGAAGGGTTCAACCTGCGCGACTATGATCGCCCAGACACTGTCGCCCACATCGAGCGCCTGGCTGAAGCATGGGCGAGTGGCGATCAAATGCCGCCCCTGGAAGTAAAGATCAAAGATGGCCGCTGCTTTGTTCGCGATGGCCACTGCCGACTTCGCGCCGCCAAGCTCGCGAACTCCCGCGGAGCCGGCATCCGACGCTTGAGCGTCATCGAGCTCAAGGGAAGTGACGACGTTGCCAACATCCGCCTCCTCACCTCGAACGATTCTCTGAAGCTGACGCCCATTCAACGTGCAGTTGGCTACCAGCGCCTTCGCAACATGGGGTGGGAGATCCTGGAGATTGCCAAAGAGCTCAAAACCTCTGACACCAACATCCGCGAAACCATGAAGCTGCTGACGCTCCCTCAGGAGGTGCAGACCATGATCGAGGACGGCATTATCAATGCCCAGTTTGCCCTCAAGATGTACCGCATACATGGCGCTACAGCCATGGTTGAGCTCCTCAACGAAGCGATTGCGAGGCGCACGCAGGAAGAGGAAACCTCCAGTGCAGTCGATGGCTCCAAAAGCGCAAATGATGAAGATGACTCCAATGATGGGGCCAGCGCTGAGGCGGCATCTACAACAGTCAAGCAGCCCCTGCGAATTACAACCAAGGACATCAGCCTCAAGAAGCGCCCCTTGCCCAGGACCTTCATGAAGCAAATGGTGCCCAAGGTGTCGCAACTTCGAAGCCACCTGATGGCCACTGCCAAACCTGATAGCAGCGGCAATGTTGCGGTAAAGATTCCCGTCGACGTGTATGAGAGCTTCATGAAGTTGGCCAGCATGGTTGACGAGCCCGACCAGGAACAGGCTTCAAAAAGCGAAGGCGACTCCAGCAAGCAGATGGCGCTGCAGGCCTAACCTACCCTAAGTGAGGGTCGGCTTCAGGCGGGCCCTCACCTTCTAATCCAGCACCCCCTATCCGCAGAAGCAACTTCTGCCACCCCTTCAGGGGTTGCATCTTTTGAATGCCCGTTACTCTCAGGTCATGAAGAGTAATTTTGAGGTGTTCCCGTGAGTCGACACTTAGGAGCTTGGCAGGAAATCCTGCCCGAGCCGCTGTCCGGCGCTCGGCTGGTGCTTTCAGAAAGCGATATCGGCACAACCCTCCCAGTACCAATGCACGGCCGGGTTGACCAGGTCTTCTACTCCCGCGGCTGGCTGATTCCGGTAGACACGAAAACCCGGAAGCAGCCACGGGTATTCGTGAAGGACATCATTCAGCTGTCAGTTTATGCGTTCATCCTGTCGCGCATCAGCGCACGCTTGTTCGGCAGGTCTATTCCGGTTTCGAGCTCCGGTTATGTCCGGTGCGTGAGTGGAAAAAAGGTGCAGTACATTGCGGTGAACCTGCTCAGCGGCAGCCAGGTCATTGCACTCTGGAACCGCTACTGGGAGCTGAAGAAATTCGGACTCAGAGCCAGGCCTAAGCCTGCGCCGGAGCACCACTGCATCATGTGCCCGAAGAAGGATAACTGCCCTCGCGGCCGGCTAATCCCCAGCAGGTCACTTTGATGCAGCCTGCCGGCAGCAGAATACCCATAGTGGACGGTGAGACATGAACAGGAAAAGCCAAAGACGCCACCCACAGTCTGTGTCAGCAACCGAGCTGTCAAAGCTTGGCCAGTGCGAGCTGATGGTTGCGATTGACATGGCTGACAAGGCCACCGACGCGATGCGCCAGGCAAGTGCACGGGGCGATGCCGAGCATGATCGCTTCCACGTTCGGGCGGTCCTTAATGCGGGCACGAAGAATCTGGCAGGGCAGCTTTAGCCCATTTTTGGGGTCAAATCGACCAACACTCATCGGGATAGCGATGGCACCTTAGCTCTCAAGCGAGGTGCCAGTACGCATGACAACCCTGATTATTGTTGAGTCCCCAAATAAAACGAAGAAGATCGAGTCCTACCTTGGCAGCGGTTACAAGGTCATGGCCTCAGTCGGACACATCCGGGATCTACCGGATGATGAAATGGGCGTTGAGCCGCCAAGCTTTAGGCCTAAGTACGTTGCCTCCAAACGGTCTCAACCAGTAATTGCAAGACTGAAGAAGGCCGCTCAAGAGGCTGACCAGGTGCTACTGGCAACCGACCCAGATCGCGAAGGTGAAGCCATTGCCTGGCACCTTCTGGATAGCTTGCGACTGAAGTCCTACAAGCGGGTCAAGTTCAACTCGATCACGAAGGACGCCATCAAACAGGCGATCAACAACCCCGGCGAGATCGATATGGCCCTGGTCGCGGCCCAGGAGGCTCGGCGAGTACTCGATCGACTGGTTGGCTACACAGTATCCCCCTTGCTGAAGACCATGACCGGCGGCGTCACAGCCATGTCTGCAGGCCGCGTGCAAACACCGGCCGTTCTCATGGTGGTATTGGCCGATCGTGCTATTGCAGGCTTCAAGCCAATCGACCACTACAAGCTCAAGGCAGTCTTTCCCTGGCCAGGGAAACAAGGGACAACCTGGAGCGCATCATGGCAGCACAAGCCTCTGCAGAAGGCCCTTGGCCTGGACGAAACCGAGCACTTCACGGACCAAGCTTTTGTGACTCAGGTTGCTGGCGCTCTCCAGCAGCAAAATCAGTTCATGATCTACAAAGTTGATCGCAAAGAGACCTTCCGAAAGCCTCCGTCACCATTCAGCACAAGCCTCCTGCAGCAAGTCGCAAATACGAAGCTAGGCCTCGGCGTGGACGAAACGATGGCCGCAGCTCAGTCGCTGTTCGATCATGGGCTCGTTACCTACCACAGGACAGACTCCCTCAACCTCGAAGAAGGTGCTTCTGAAGAGATCAGGCAGTGGCTTCGAAGCAACGGGTTTGGCGTACCTGATGTGCGCAACACCTGGAACTCAAAGGAAGGGGCCCAAGAGGCTCACGAAGCCATACGCCCGACCGACATAAGCAACAAACAACCCTCTGAGTTCCCGGCCGACAGCCATGCTGGGAAACTTTACAGGCTGATTTGGGAGCGGGCGGTGGCGTCCCAAATGGAGCCAGCAAAGTACTTTTCCACCACCGCGATTCTGGTCAGCGCCCTCAAAGTCCAGGGCCAAAACCTGCAGTTCATTGCTCGGGGGCGAACCCTTCTATCCGAGGGCTGGCTAAAACTCACCCCTGAGCGGCCTGGCGAAGACGACGATGGAAACGAAAAAGATGAGTCCGAGGATGAAGGATCGGAAAGTGACCTACCTGAGCTTCAAGAAGGGGCCCGCGTCTCTTGCTTGAAGGGAGAAGCAATCACCGCAACAACAAAGCCACCGGCCAGGCTGACTATTGCGAGCCTTGTGCGAGAACTTGAGCGACACGGGATCGGCCGCCCTTCCACCTTCGCCAGCATCATCAAGATCATCATCGATCGCGGCTACATCGAGGTGAAGGCAAAGAAAGTCCACGCTACGCCACTTGGCGTCAAAGTAGCAGACTTGCTCTCAGACAAGTTCAGCTTTGCCAGTCTGGACTTCACGCGAATCATGGAAGGAGGCCTGGACAAGATCGCCGCTGGCCAAACGTCGTATCTAACAGTTGTGAAGTACCAGCACGAGATTCTCAGCCGGGAGGTAGAAGCGGTAAATGCCACCCTTGACCACGCAACAATCGCCGCAGCCCGAAAGGAAGCATTTGGCGACCTCACGGAGTGTCCGGCCTGTGGCAAAGGCAGCCTGGTGCGGCGCAAGGGCAGCTCGGGCCACTACTGGTCATGCACTGCCTACCCGACCTGCACGGCAAGCTGCAATGATCTGGCTGGTCGAGGAAAGGAACCAGAGCCCGACCTCACCACGATACGCACCAAGGACACTTCAGCTCCTGTCATCGAGTCCGCTGAAGATTGCCCGAAGTGCGGCAAGCACAAGCTACGGCAGCGAAAGGGAACAAACGGTCTATTTTGGAGCTGTGGAGGTTTCCCGCGATGCAAGGCCAGCTTCAATGACCAGGACGGCAAGCCCGACCTTGAAACCAAGAAAATCACTGCGCGGAAGTAGAACGAATGAGCTCTTGCACAACAATTGCGGCATCCGGCTTTATCGAGATCCGCGGGGCGGAAATACCCTTGGTTGTTGACCTGGCAATGTCCAACCACGAGCACCAGATTGTTATCAATCCAGCTCACCTGGGTGTTCAGGCCGATTATGTATCCGATGACCTTGCCGTATCCGCCGTTGAGCTTGAGGCTTGCGGCCTACCTCCCAGCAAGGCTTGCGAGACCATCAACAAACTGATCACCAGCTCTCCGCTCAAGGTCGACAATCTGCGCACCATGGGTGCTATATACAACCTCTTTGCGATTGCTTCGGTCGAGCTCGAATTCGTCATTGAGCCTTTCCAGCTACAACCAGGCGCATACACATGAAGGACACCCCTGATAAGGCAAAAATTCAGCGCCTGCTGGATTTGAGCGCTAGAATTGAGCGCTTCAGCGTGAAGATTCAAATGGGTGTTCCCCCTAGCCCATCTGAATACGACAGCCTCACCGATGACCAACGTGAGTTCTCGGACCTATTGAGTCACTTTGGTTTGCGACCGCCTATTGCCGTATAGAGCAGTTGCATTTTTTGCAGCCCCCTTATTATCAAACAGCCCACAACGTGATGGGTCACTAGGAGTATGAGAATGAACAAGACTGAGCTCGTCCAGGCCGTGGCAGCCGCCGCCGATATGACCCAGGCTGATGCTGGCAAGGCCGTGAACGCGATTATCGAAACCATCTCTGAAACGCTGAAGGCCGGCGACGATGTCACCCTGGTAGGCTTCGGCACTTTCACTGTCAAAGAACGCGCAGCGCGTACAGGCCGCAACCCCGCTACCGGCAAACCGATCACCATTGCAAGTGCCAAGGTTCCGGGCTTCAAGGCCGGGAAAGGGCTCAAAGACGCCGTCGCTTAAGCGAGTAGTCACCAGCAATGCTGATTCTTACTCGACGCGTCGGCGAGACGCTCAATATTGGTGATGACGTGTCCATCACGGTGCTCGGCGTTAAGGGCAACCAGGTGCGATTGGGGGCCCATGCCCCAAAAGAGCTCCAGGTTCATCGCCAGGAAATCTACGAGCGGATTCAAAAGGAAAAGGCCCAGGGCAATTTGTAATTGGGCAGTTACGTTGAATCCACAGAGAGGGCCTCATCTTGAGGCCTTTTTTGTGCCCATAGGCTATGGACCCTTGCCTGCAATGCCTGACCAGACTTGCATATCTGGCGGGCTCCGTACCCTCCTCTTCAAACAGAGGAGCACGCATGCGCATTTCCCCAGATGAGGCTGTCAGGCTCGGCCTGATTGATCCGAGCGACGGCAAGACGATATCGACCACATCCAGACGTGGCCAGCCAGTCCTTAGCAAGGCAGTTGCAAGCCTCAACCAAGCAAAATTGCAGGCCTTAAGCGAGGGCGCTCGCGAATCCAAAGCCCACCAAGCCAACGCCATCATGGATGAAGCAGGAAAGGACAGAGCCAGAACCGCCGGTAGAGGTCTTGCCGCCGGCTCAAAGGGCTATGTGGAGCAGGAAACGTCCCCGCAGAAGATACTTTTCGACGCGCTCTGCGCGAGGCTGCCCGGGCGAGTTCAGTGGGAGGCTGTAGATCTGGTGCCAGGCAGAGAGTTTAGCGCTGACATCTTCATCCCTCCCTATGTCGTCGTGGAAATGGACGGGTTCGCCTTTCACAGGTCTAAGAAAGCGTTCCAGTCCGATCGTGACAGGCAGAATCTATTTGTCTCGCTCGGCTACCGCCCTATCCGGGCATACACAAAGCAGGTCCTCGACGCGACTCGACTGACTGAGTTGGTCAATCTGATTGAGCGAGCCGTGCTACTCGATAAAGATCATGTCTGACAGGGGCCGGGCTCCCCGGCCAAAAGATCGTTCCGAATCGCGTGGAGGATCAAAGCTGCCTCCCTGGCAACCTCATCCTCGACAGGGAGAAGGTTTGGATTTCCAGCACTCGCCACCTTCATTCCACTTTCGGCCAGGCGGTAGCGCGGCGAATCAGCCTCTTCCTCGATCCGGGCCACGCGAAGCCAGATGGCAGCCTCACGTAGCGTTTGCGCGGTGGGTGGGCTCTTGAGGTAATGCATCACCAGAGTAATGGCGGAGCCCTTCACTCCATGCTTAGCTGCGTGCGTTAGGAATAGCTCTGCCTTGTTAGGGTCTGCAGCAAACTCCTCTCGCCCGGAGAAGTATTTTTCCCCGAGCAGTTCGGAAGCTTGCGGGTCCCCCTTACAAGAGAGACTGCGCAGTTCAGCAAGAGCGTTTCCGACGATGATCTGGTCACCGGTCGAGATGCCATGGGCAAGCATTCTGGCTGCATCAACATGAGGCTCGGCCGAACCGAGCACAACAGCCGGCAATAGGGCGATAAGGAGAAGTCGTTTCATAGAGTAATGCTGCCATCTGGCCTGCGCTGCAGAGGGTTAATTTGCCCCCTGCAGGCGGGCCAAACTCAATGGTTACGGCCGGTCAGGTTGCTGTCGCCCTTGCTTTGGATCGCCGATGTCTGCCCAGGAACCAATCCCGAGTGAGAGACATGCATTCCGCCATGTTCCGACCTGCCCACCTGGCCATGCTGAGCTAAAACCATGGCTCCAAGAGCTTGAAGTGCTGCAGCGCCGGGGTCCACTGGAGTACCCCCCATTACTGGCCCTTGTGCAGGAGCGGAGGCGTGGACTGGCGCAGGCTTGCCCGTAACGAGCCGATAGCACTTCACCACCATGGCCGGGATAAACAGGAAGGTGAAAATACTCACCACCGCCACGGCTGTCACCAGCGTAACTGCGTATGTCAGCTGTTCCAGCGTCCAGAAGAAGCCCTTAAGGATCAGACCAAGAATCACCGAGATTGCATCCTGAATTCCCGGCGGCAAGAAGCTGATGTCGATTTGCGACAGGGCTGAAAAACCGATGGCCACAGCAAGGAGCGTGCACATTCCTTTGAACGCTATCCGGATATCCGCCCAGCTGGGCATCGCATGAAGGCCAATGATCATGGCAATCAGAAACCACAAGAATCCCCTTGCACCGTCCATGAGATTCCCGATGAGGAGTGCCGAGGCGCCAGCGATAGCATGCTGGTACGTAGGAGAGGCATCGGAGAGCTCGAACGCGTGCAGCAGAGTTTCTGGCGCCCGCCCCCATGGGATGACCACGATGAAGATGGCGTAGGCCATAAGCAACGGAGCAATACCCTGGATCACCAACCCTACCGCGTGAAAGGTTGAGCCCGGCCTGTACGCGAAGTTGACGTACCCCAGCTGGCCAGTCTCACGGTTTGGCTTGTAGAGCTTCATTTCGACGATGCGCATGCCAAACAGCAAGCACGCAGAGGCATGGGCCAGCTCGTGAATGGGAGTACCGACGATCCCAGTGGCTTGATATACCCCGAACACGTCCTTGGCCAGGTAACCCGTGATTCGGTCCAAGACCAGGATTACTACTGGCGGAAGCAGAAAGATGTAGGCGATGTACTGCAGCGTTAAAACCAGGCTTTCTTCAGTGAACATGGAGCTCTCCTATTAACTGCGATAAGGATGAGCCCTGCTGCTCTAAGCCTGGTGGTGATTTGACCCCAAACCTGGGCCAGACAGCGGTCTTGCATATCCGTAGATGGCGTTAGTGTGAGTGGTGAGGGCCTCGGCTCTTTACCACTGCAGATCACTTACCGATCAGTCAGGAAAAAAACCGGGAAAACTCCTAGCCAGAGAGTGGCCTTATGCCATCCCTACATGTAAATTTCCGGCCACTCGGTATGTGTCAATTTGCTACCGCCAATAACTGATCGGCAAGGAGCCGTCATGAATAGTAGTTTTCGACTCACAGCCCTCAGCTGTGCCTTCCTCACCGCTGCAGGCTGCAGCACACAACAGATGGAAGGCCTGAACAACTTCGGCAAAGAATATGGCACCTACGCACTATGCGGCGCAGGAGTTCTCGCTGGCGCAGCGATCGGCTATGCCACCACAGACAAGGATGCCGACACCAACACTCGCCTCAAGCGCACAACCGCCGGCGGTGCAATTGGCGGTGCAATCGGCTGTGCACTCGGCTATGCCTGGCAGTCACGCCTCCAGGAGCTCGACCGCATTGCCAAAGAAGAGAACCTGAAGATCAAGACCGAGCAGCTTACTGTTGCTTCCGGCGCGGTTGTCTCAGCTGTGCCCAAAGAGGCCGGTCTGGTAACCCAGATCGAGGATACCGGCATGTTTGCGAATGGCTCCGATCAGCTGACTGCTAGCGGTCAAAGGGCTGTAGACAAACTGGCTCAGATGTATGCCAAAGCCGCCACCACTGATACAACTCTTGCGGCAAAAGAGCTTGCCGAGCGCCGCCTGCTCGTAGTTGGCCACAGTGATGCGACTGGTAGCGCTGAGTTCAACCAAAAGCTATCCGAGCGCCGGGCGAAAACTGTCGGAAAGGTCCTAGTGAAAGCGGGGATTCCTGCTTCCTCGATATATTACCAGGGCGCAGGTTCCTCACGCCCTATCGCCGACAATAGCGACCCCCTGATCCGTGGACAAAACCGCCGGGTCGAGATCGTCGAACTGGCGAATGAGCAGGCGCTCGTAATGCGCGCCCAATCGGAAGCAGGGAACACTAAGTACCTCCAGTACGGTACCGCCCCAACCGTCAAGCCCCGCGTAGCTAGCCAAACAACCACTGTTGCGGCCACCCCTACGCAGCCAGCACCAGCATCAGGCCAGGCATCACCCGCCGGCGCAGCAAAAGCTGCTAAGCCAAGCACTCAGCAGCCTCCCAAAGTCGACTTTGCCGGTCAGCCGGTCACGTCCTACAGATGGACACTGGCTCAGAACATCAAGCCGAAGTCCTCCGGCTTTGAGCTGGTCAGTTCGGCCAACGCAAGCCAAATGCCCATGTCCAGTTGCGAGGCCGACATGCCTCGCAATAGCGGCGAGGTCCTGAGCATGGCTAACGACAAGCCACTTGTGCGCCACGCAACCCGAGACTACCTGCCCGGCTACAACAACAGGGTTTGGGCCAACACCGTAAACGGTCACCTGGTAACCGTGTCTCCGGTATCGATCCTTCGCGACAACGCCCAGGTCGACCGCCAGCCACTCCTGCAGGTCGTCCAGAACTACGACCAGAACACCAAAAACAAAGCCCAGTCGATCAAGGCTGTTGCCAACACCTACGAAGGCGAGACCCAGGTTCTGTACCGAGTTTTCTCCCAAGACGCTAAGGCGGCTGTGTCCTGTATGGACATTGTCTTTAGCAAAGGCAACGCCCAGGTCAACGACGGCGCACTCTTCTACTCGGCGGGTTCTGAAGCCTATGTGGCTTCCTACAAGCCAGTACCTGCCACCAACTAAAACTACAGGGACATCCAAAGATGGAAGACCTAAGCTTCGCCGCTTTCAAAGCGCTCATCCTTGCAAACCAGATGCTGACCGCCGGCATTGTGTCGCTGCTGATCAGCGCCGTGGTGATCTGGAAATATTGGGAAGAGGTTTCCTACTTCCTCATCCGCATGTGGCACAGCACGCCCCTCATTGGGACAGTTGCACGCTTGGCCCGCCGCCCCGGCACCGTTGACCAGGACGGCTGGATCAATCACGAAGTGACCCTCTGCAACGCCTACTACCGTGAGTACAAGAAGCACGTTAAGGGGCCAAATGACTACACGTCAGCCAAGGATTACCTCGCAAAGGCGGGCGACTCCGGTCGAAGCAAGCGTCCGTTGTGGGTGTTTTTGCTTGTGCTGGTGCTAATCCTCATCGAGGCGATGGGCTTCGCATACGTTCTGGCTGGCTGGATGAACATGGACGCGTCCACCAATGACCGCCACTGGCTTACTGCGGGTACTGCAGCGCTTCTCGCAATCGCCTCGGCCGGCCTTGCTGAAGTCACCGGCCACGCCATTCACCATAACGGCCTCGTGGCTCGTGCTCGCCACTGGTGGCAAGGCGAAGAGCCTTCCAAGCGCTCGCGTACCCTGCAGTCGCTTCCACCGATCGATCTGGAAAAGTCCTTCGACGACAACGACAAGCCGATCTACGAGCAGCTCCTGAGCCGCGTTGATAACGTAAAACCGCAGGTGACAGGCCGCTACACTGCCATGGCCACTTGCGCGGCCTTCGTGACCTTCATGGCTATTGGTGCCTTCGTAGTGCGCTCAGCCACTCTGGAAAGCATCGAGACCGAAATGGTCAACAGCATGAAGTCCGAAGTGTCAGCTCAGTCCAGCAGCGGCGTCGGCTCTCCATTCGATTTGCCTGAAGAATCCCAGGCGATCAATGACGAGGCAGATGACCAGACCATTCAGGACAAAATGGACGCCATCCGTGCAGCCAGCCTGACCACCTACGTGATGCTGTCGGTGATCTACATTGCCATTCAGTTCATCTCGATCTGGCTTGCAAGTCGTTACCACTTTGCCGGCGTGCACTCCAAAGTCGCCTACCGACTGAGTCACGAGTTCGCCACGCTGGAAGAGATGATGGAGGCCATGGACCAGAAACGCATTGCGATCGCTAGTCATGCGGACGACAAGATCCGACGACTGCAAACGGCCATGCGCGACCGCCAGGCGACCGACAACGGTGTCTACTCCGCGCTGGATGGCGAGAACACTTCGCACCGCAACTTCCTTGCCTTCCTAGAGTTCAAGGCCGGCAAAGTGACCCAACGCAACCAGCCTATTGCCCCCGCCCAGGCTCCAGCACCAGCACCAGCACCAGCACCAGCACCAGCTGCGACCAAACCGACTGAAGACTCACCAGCTCAAGTTGCCTCTGCCGCACCTGCTGCTGCTCCTGAAATCGAGGTCGTAGCACCTGCCTCCGCCCCGGCGCCAGCAGCGGCTCCAGCGATCAAAGCCGGCGACTACCACGATGTCACCGGACTCTCTGATGAGAGCATCGCAGCCGCCAGCCGCGGCCTCGGTCTCTCTGAGGAGCAACTGCGTGACATCCGTGACCAGCAGATCGCGCTGCGTTCGATTGGCTTGTTCCCGGCCAAGAAGGAGGAAACCGTATCGTGAACCTCGCTAAAGCCTTGGTTCTTGCGATGGCGCTGCCTTGCGCAGCGTTCGCCGCGGACAGAAATGACCTTCAGAGCTGCTACGAGCGTAACGGAATGACCGAGGTCAAGCCGGCAAGCTCTGGCCGGGAGTTGGTGGTCATCATTGACCAAACGATCCCCATGCCCGATGACCTGCAGCGCAGCTCGTGGGGCCAGATCGATCGTTTCGTGCAACCTGGTGACCGAGTGAAGCTGTACACGTTCTCGGCCTTCCTGCCCGGCGAGTACCTTCGCCTGGCATACGCTGGCGAACTGGACAAGCCGCTTGTGGGAGAGGTACGCGACGACGTTAGCCAGCGGAAACTTCGCTCCCTGGATCAGTGCCTGGCAACCCAGAAAAAGGCCTTCCAGGGCGGCTTTGGGAAGATGTTCGTCAAGGGTTTGCGTGAAGCACGCCAAGACATCCCGAAAAGCGAAATCATGAACTCTCTGCGCAAGGTCGGAGAGGACATGAAGCTGGAGCACGGCGTGGATGATCGAGTGGTTTTCCTGATGTCCGACATGCTGGAGCATTCTGACTACACCAGCTTCTACGCGTCGAATCAGATCAAGCAGCTGAACGTAGCCAATGAGCTGAAGCGTGCGGCTTCCAAGGGTCTGCAGGCAGACCTACAGGGTGCGCGGGTCTACGTCACCGGCGCCGGCCTGGTGACCGACTCGGTCAAGCATGCCTACCGATCTGGAAAGACCATGGATGCACTCAACGACTTCTGGCGCCAGTACCTGAGCACCTCAAACGCAACGCTTGTGGGCTTCGGCACTCCTAGCCTGAGCACTGACCTGCGTTAATCGGGTCGTTGAGTTAAAAGAGAAACCCGCCTAGGCGGGTTTTTTATTGCCCCTAAGGGGGACGAAATTAGCTGACCGAAAGGTCTGGCAGCGGCTTACGGCCCAGAACAAAGTGGGAAACCGCAGCCAGGTTCCTCGCGTCCGAGATAGCCCGGTGATGCGTGCCGACCCAGTCAAGCCCGCAGCGCTGAACCGCCCGCTTCATCCCCATCTGCTTGCCGAGCCCATGTACCGACGAGAAGAAGGCCTTGAAGTTACTGTGCAGCGATTCAGGAAGGCACTGACCAATGCCATGTAACCGTGAGTCCTGGGCTATCTGGTTCCGGTCGTAATTCCCCCAGGAGGCCCAAGAGTAGTCAGGGTATCGAGCGAGCATGCACTCAACCTCAGAAGATACTTCTGTGTATGAGGGAGCACGGTCGACATCGGCCTGCTGAATCGTCGTCAGCCTCATGCAGAAGCTTGTTAGGCGCGGATGCCTGATAGGACGAACGAAACTGGAGTACTCATCCACTACCCGCAGTGAGTCATGCTGGTCGAGCACGAGCAACCCCACCTCAATGGTCTCCATCTCGCTCACCGGGATGGTGTTCTCGCTACAGCATGTAGCCTCCAGATCGACCACGACCAAATAGCGGCCGAGCCTGGATTCAAGGTTCTTTAAGCGCGAAAGGTTCGGCATGGGAGGCTCTCTGTTTCCACCTTAGGCAATCATGCCCTACTGAAGCCAGATACAAGCCTGGTGATCCGGTGCCTAAACGGGGCTGAATTGACCGAATAATGCAGGATTCGCTTGATAGCCTGAAAGCCTCAAGAGGAGACCTTTCTGTGGCTTTCAAGTGGACCGACGAGCAGGTGACGTTCCTGCAATGCGAAGATCCGGTAATACGGATCCGTGCCTTTGCCGGCGCCGCGAAAACCACGTCGCTGGTCGGCTACACCAAACTGAGGCCCAACGTACGGTTCCTCTATCTCGCCTACAACAAGTCAGTCCGGGATGAGGCAAAGGAACGCTTCCCCCGAAATGTGACCCCAATGACGACCCATGGCATTGCCTATGGAGAGATCGGGAAGAACTACAAACACAAGCTTGCCGGCAGCCTGCGACTGAGCGACGTTGGGCGAATAATCGGCTCCTCGAACTGGACTCACATCAAGCTTGTGGTAGAGACCCTGAACGGGTTCATGGCCAGTGCCGACTCGGAAATTTCAGGACAGCACATTCCAGTGCGCAGTCATGACCACATCAAAGAACAGCGCCTTTCCTACCTAGACAGCATCTTCAGCGGGGCAGAGATGCTTTGGCAGAAGATGATCGACCCTGAAGACACCGAAGTCCCCATGCTCCACGACGGGTACCTCAAGCTGTTTTCGCTGTCCAATCCTGACCTCAGCAAGTACGACGCCATCCTGATCGATGAAGCACAAGACCTCAATCCTGTCACCATCTCCATCGTACTGCAGCAGACCTCTGCACGGCTGATCTTCTGCGGCGATAGCCACCAGCAAATTTACTCCTTCCGTGGCGCTACCAACGCACTAGATCACCCAAACCTGGAAGGCAGCACCGACCTGTATCTGACACAGTCATTCCGCTTTGGCCCGGCCGTGGCCACCGTGGCAAACAGTCTCTTGGCCTTCAAGGGCGAACAGCGAAAGGTAATTGGCTCAGGCGCCAGGACCCAGATCAAGACTGCCCTCCCCGCAGACGTACATCAGCCGGCCTACATCCACAGGACCGTAATGGGGGTGATCGATACCGCGATCTCGTTCACCAGTAAGGGCCAGAAAGTCTTCTGGGTCGGAGGCATCGAAGCGTATTCGATTGGCGACATCGAGGACCTGCAGCGCCTCAACTCAAAGCAGGTCGACCAGGTAAAGAACAAGCGCCTGCTGAATGAGTACGGTGACATCGAAAGCTATGTTGAGATGGCAGAAGAAACTTCCGACCCCGAAATGAAGCGGGCCGTGAAGATCCTCAACAACTACACCAACCTAGGTTCTCGCCTGCAGCAGATGCGCAAGATGAGCGTAAAGAACCAGGTGGATGCAGATGTCATTGTCACAACTGCACACCGTAGCAAGGGGCTGGAGTGGGATTACGTGCATCTGGCTGAGGACTTCATTGACCCCCTGGACAGGGAAGTAGATGCGGACACGAAGAATGAGGAAATCAACCTGATCTACGTTGCCGTCACTCGCGCCAAACTGGCAATCGCGCTCAATACGATCGTCATCAGCATGCTTCGGGAACACACCAGCCAGGCATCAGTTACAGCCTGACCATTTTCAGCAGCCAAAGAAAAGCCCGCGTCTGCGGGCTTTTTCGTCTGGGTCGTTATTCCGACTGCGGGATCAACAATCCCATTGCC
Source organism: Pseudomonas sp. GOM6 (assembly GCF_029537485.1). GTDB lineage: Bacteria > Pseudomonadota > Gammaproteobacteria > Pseudomonadales > Pseudomonadaceae > Aquipseudomonas. The sequence continues at coordinate 25,879 of NZ_JARPUS010000005.1, read as the reverse complement.
TGGCCCATAGCATCAGGCTGAGGATTCTGAGCCGCCTTCTCTGCAGCCTCAGGCGTTTGTTGGGCCGCATCCTTCGCATCCTTCTCTTCGGACTTCTCGATCATGCGCTTCATGATCTGAACATAGTCCTGGGAGTTCCGGGCGCCGGCGATGAACTCTTTCTCGCCAGTCAGGTTGTCTACCACCACGGTGGCCGGGGTGCCGGTAGCACCGATTTTGGCGCCCTGCGCGGCTTGCTGCTGGATTCGGTCTTTGAACTTGCCGGAGCTCATGCACTGCTGGAAATCGTTGAGATCAGCACCCATCTCCGAAACGAACTCATCCATGTCGGCCACACCACCGCCGTTCATACGGGAATCTTCGAACCACTTCGACAGAAACGCCCAGAAGCCACGGTTACCTTTCTGCTCGGCATAGCACTCTGCAGCATGGGCCCCGTTAGCAGCAGCCGGGTTATGGAAGCTCAGCGGCATGTGGCGCCACTGCCAGTTCACCGCGCCGCCTGACTTGGAGACCACTTCACGGAGGGTGGGATGGAGTCGCTTACAGAATGGGCACTCCAGATCCGAGAACTCGATCAGGGTGAATCGAGCCCGAAGGTCGCCGAAGACCCGAGCATCGTTAGGCACCTTCTCCTCAGCCAATATCTCACGCTGGAGTAGAGCCTCGGCGGCCTGCGCCTTACGGGAGTCCTCGGCCTGGCGCATGCCACCGGCGACAATAGAGTTGAGCTCTTGCTGGGTGTAGCCGAAGCCAGGGAATACGCTACCGGTAGCGCCCTTGTAAGCAAACACAGCACCGAAGGTTACGACTTGGGATAGCAGCACGCTGGTGAGAACCAGCTTGATGTTCGAAGAGGACATGGTGGGTTCCTGTCTATATGGTTGCCAGCCATGCTACCCACTTGAATCCATGGGGAAGCCCCAATTAGGGCCCAAAATGGGCATAGTTTTCCCATACCACGACTGGTATCTTTAGCACTCTTTCATCAAGCGATGACGCTTGCTGATCAGCTGGAAACAGCACCTTCCAATGCCTGGTACCGACTGCAAACTTCTGCAGCTACGAAATCAGTGCATCATCCCATCCGGGGGCCTTCGTCCCCGCCGGGGACAGGGGCCCTCCTAAACCAAGGAGTACCCCATGATTAACCCAACACACCTGATTCGTCGCCGCGTCCCCAAGGGAGGCAGCGAGGAAAAGCTTTGGCATTTTCAAGCCGAAAATGGCCGTCTCTATGAGATACGCCAGTTCGGCCAGCAGAAGTTCCTTCTGGGGGAATTTCGTCCCAACGGGATGCTCGCCAAAGAGGTCAAGGGTGACACCTGCTATGAGCGCAGCCAGATCATCCTGGATGCGCTCGACAAGGTTTCACCAAACAAGCTCATACCGCATCTGGAACAACTGGGCATCAACCAGGACAAGGTCGTTAAGGTCGGCGCGGGGATCAACATCTCCAGCATCTACTACGACTCCCTCGAAGCCGCATGCGACGCGATCCAGTCAAGTATCGACAACGATAGCTGGCTGGTGACTGTTACTGAGCCGACCGCTGAGGATCTCCGAAATCAGCGGAAGCAGGAGCTGGTTGACCAGGTCGCGTTCTGGACTGGGTGCAAAAACCGACTGGTGTCAGCGAGAAAGCTGCCAGGCCTGTTTAGCGGCTGCCACAGCATGCTTGAGGACCTATCGGCAGAATCCCGCCAGCAGATCCTTTCGTATCTGAATCAACCCTCCCAGGAGGCGTGGCTGAAGATCCGAAACATGCTGATCACCTGCCAGCAAACTCTTTGGACGGCCTGGTCTCGTTATGACCTATCCGCTCCAAGAGCTGGGAATGTCGGTTACCCGGGTGCTGATACGCTGAAGCGCTCTATCCGCATGGCAATTGCGGATTGGGAAGCTGAAGTGTCTACCAGGCTGGCGAAGGCTCTTGAGGCTAACAGCCCTGTGCCTGTTCGACTGGAGGTGGCCCATGCCGTGCGTTGATATTCTGGAAGCCTTGCAACGCGCTGAGTTGGCCGCTTCTAAAACCCAGCAACCACATGCGATCTATGAACGAGGCAACTGCCTCTACGTTGAGCCCCTGGTGTCCCGCACCAGCACTGAACTTGAGATCGTTAATCCGTAACCCACTGGGGGCCCACCCCCTTTGGGGGTGAGCTCCCTCCACGTACGCAGGAGCACACCATGAAACAACAGAAGCTACCGGTAAAAAGCGGACTTTCTACTCTGCCACCCATGACCAAGGCGCAAGCACTGGCCTATGGGAATAAGAACTGCCTGCCTGCGGATCAGAAGCGAGTGGGTTTCAAAGTGTCTATCTTCGAGAGTGATCCCGAAATTCACTTTGCTCACTACTTCCGCATCTGCGTAGGGATGTCAGTGAAGACCGCCTAAAACGAACCCCGGCCTTGTGCCGGGGTTTTTTTATGCCGGCCTGTTTCGCCTGCTCAAGCTGCCAGGTTGGAGTTCGTAGCCGACTTTCTCGCCGACTCGATGAGGGCGGGTTTGGTGTCACGCCAATAGCGAATGACCGAGCATTCGTCAGCTTGCTTTGAGCCGCTTCTGGACCCACGCAGCATGTACTCAACCTCAGCAATCAACCAGCGATCCGAACAAAGAGACGCTCTGGCGCCGATCCAAAAGCTTGCAGCCTGAACGGAGAACAAGAGACGTATGACATTGCGAGCAGCAGTGCATGGCTGGACGCCGCTGGATGCAACCGCCTCAAGCAGCGGGAAGTAGTACTTGCATGCCTCCGCCCGGATTGCATTGGCCCATGGTGCGGTTTTCACCGTGCCGAGCATCTGGGGAAGTCGACCTGAAAGGACACCGCTAGAAGCGCACGGCTTGCCAGCATGATCCTTGACGAGCGCCTGCAGATGCTGCCGACACTGATCACACAGGGTCAGCGATGCCGTTACCTCTTGCTGCGCCCGCTGGCGCTGATTGAGGTAGCTGAAGGTGACATCCACCTTGTGACCGCAGGCGCGGTAGAACGGCGTTGTGAATTCAGTTCCAAACTTCATGGCGGCTATCTCTGTAACGATGCCACCAGCTTGCCAGCCCCCTCAAATATGCAAGGGGCACAAAAAAGCCGGCTTCACGCCGGCTTCGGATCCTGCAGCCTAAGCCGCGTGGTGCTTTCGTACCTGCTCTTTCAGAGCCTGAGCATCGGCGCACAAACGAGCCGTTGGGTTCGCAATCAGCCGCTCCAGGCCAATTGCCTCGCCCGTTTGAGCGCACCATCCGTACTCGCCATCAGCAATGGCGCGAAGGCTAGTTCGAATTTCGAGAAGCGACTGGTTTGCACGATCGATTGTACGACCGAGCATCGAGCGGGTTTCTTCGACAGTGCCCAGATCACTGACATCCGAAGGATTGCCGAGAGCGCCGAGCTGTTCACGAGCAACTTCCAGCGCCTCAGTCTTCTCAAGAGCCAGCTTGACCAGCAGCGCTTTGAAGTACTCAGTCTGCACAGCGTCCATGTAGTCGGATTCGGGCATTTTCAAAAGGGCTTCTTTGTCCATACGGACCTCTCGCAAAGTGGAAACAGGTGGATGCCGCCTGCGATGCCTGCAGGCGTGGCATGAGCTCCATGGAATCATTAGATCAAACACATGCAACCGGGATGGGCTCAATTGCGCTCCAAATTGGTCTCAGTTTTCACCTCGTCTCTATCTGCCCTTTGAGAAGGGTCGAATTGCCGTTGCTGTTGGCCCGAACTGAGGCAACCTGAAGGCAGCACACAAAAACATGCAAGGACCTCCCCTATGCTTTTCCGGAACATGATTGCCTACCGATTAACCCAACCCCTCGCCCTTGAGCAGTCCGCACTCGAAGAGGCCCTGGCCACGAAGCTGGCGCGAAAGTGCGAGAGCCAAGAGCTGTCTACGTTTGGTTTTGTCTCGCCCTACGCCACCAAGGAGCTGGTTCGAAATGAACAGAGCCCTGCCCTGTCCATGTGGTCTGACAGCAGCAAGGCTGTACTGATCGCATGCCGACAAGAGGAAAAGAACATCCCGGGCAGCGTCATTCGCGAAGAAGTTGGTGACCGAGTAAAAGCAATCGAAACCGAGCAACTGCGCAAGGTGTACAAGAAAGAACGCGACTCCATCAAGGACCAGGTAACTCTGGAATTCCTGCCACGGGCGTTCTCTCGCAGCTCAATTACGATGGCCTATATCGACCTCGATCAGCAGATCATCGTCGTTGACGCAAGCTCCCACAAGAAGGCTGAGAACCTGCTGAGCACGCTCCGAGAGGCACTCGGCACCCTGCCCGTCCGCCCTCTTTCCGTGAAAATGGCGCCAACCGCGACATTGACCGACTGGGTCAAGACATCGGAGATACCGGCCGGGCTCTTCATGCTCGACACCTGCACTCTCACCGACATTGGCGACGATGGCGGCTCCGTAATATGCAAGACACAGGACCTGACCACTGATGAGGTCAAGGCCTTGATTGGCACCGGCAAAATCGTGACCAAGATGGCCATCGCCTTCGAAGACAAGATGAGCTTCGTCATCGACGACAAGCTAGCGATCAGCAAAGTGAGGTTCGAGGATCTGCTGGTAGACAACAGCAGCAAAGAAGCCGGCGACGACATGAACGCACAACTTGAAGCCTCCTTCATCCTGATGGTGGAAACCAACCGACTGATGCTCGCAACGCTCATCGAGGCTCTCGGCGGTGAAGAACTGCCCCAGGCGCTCTAAGCTAAGGACCTGACTACATGCTAAGCCTTGCCCTGAGGGCATCTATCCTGGCGGGGGCCCTTATTGCGTCCCCCGGCTACACCTTTGCAGAAGTAACGATCGGCACCTGGAACATCCAACGACTGGGTCATAACAACCAGAAGAGCTTCCCCAAGCTTGCGGAGGTGGCAAGCAAGGTTGAGTTCCTGGCCATCCAGGAGGTAATGACCGAGGATGCCGTAGCCAAACTCGAATCAGCCGTAGAAAAGATTACCGGCACGAGTTGGTCCAGCATTCAATCCCACGCGATCGGCCGAGGCAGCTACAAGGAGCACTACGCCTTCATGTGGCGGGACGACGCCGTAGCGTATGAAGACGGTGCGGTGACGTACCTGGACCGCGGGGACACCTTTGAGCGCGAGCCGTTTTCGGCCCGATTCCGCGACCTCGATGACAATCAGTTGTTCGCCGCCGCCACGGTCCACATCCTGTACGGCAAAGATACTTCTGACCGAACACCTGAGATCAAAGCGCTGGCCGACTATTGGTCCTGGCTGGGGGATGTCTACGAGAACACCCCAAACCTGTTCCTAATGGGCGACTTCAACATGCCTCCCAGCGACCACAGCTGGCGACCATTGAAGGCCCACGCCAAACCCCTGATCACCACCGGCGCCAGCACCCTTTCATCCAAGGAAGGGAAGTTCGCATCTCTGTACGACAACATTTGGGTAAGGCGGGTAGGAGGACCTGCAGTAGAGGCATCCATCGTCCTGAACTACCCAAGGCTGATAGGCTGGAGCCACACCAAGAGCCGTAAGCACGTTTCAGACCACGCGCCTGTCCTGGCCCAGGTCAAACTCAGTTCCTCTTCGCCAGGAGCAGCATCGGCAGGTTTGGCCAGTGAACTGTTCCGGCACCGGGAGCGCGAGGGTAGCGACTTGTTGCCGTCGACTCTAGCAACTGCTGGCAGCCCCATCATTGGGAACAGGAACTCGCAGATCTACCACCGGCCAGACTGCCCAAGCTACAACGCGGTATCGGCAAAGAACCGGGTTGAGTTTGTGACTGAAGATGCCGCTTCTGAGGCCGGCTATAGACTGGCCGGGAACTGCCCGTAGTAGTGGAACTATCGGGACTTTTTGACGCCCCTGCGAGTCTTCCCAGGGGCTTTCTGCTTACCTCTACCCACCTGAGCAGTCAGTGGAGTGGTTGCGGCTCCACGGGCTCCAAGCCTCAACTGCAGCTTGGATTTAGCGGCCTGGGGCATCCTCACATTATTCCGTTTCATTGCTCTACGCCGGCGCTGCACAACGCCCTCAGGAGCATCAAATTCCTCTAAACGAACGCCCAGCATGAGGCGCCGGCACCAGACAAGGCGCAACAGGCCATTCTCTCTGTCAGGATGCACTGGGGCACGGTCTCCAGCTTCAATCAGCGGGGACAGAGGGCCAATCCCGCCAATAACTGCTGGTTCAAAGCGGAAGCTCCACTGCTGCGCCTGCCAATCCATCCACTCAAGTCTTTTGACATCAGCTAACGCAGCTCGACTCCTGGATTGACGCTCTGCATCTGCAGCCGCCCAAATGGCCTCCAGTCGCTCAATCTCCAGCGACCTCATTTCAAGAGTATCCGTTGCCTGTTCGATTTCCTGCAGGAGCTCACCGATGCGGCTGCGGAGTTCACCGGCAGAAGTAACTTCTGTCAGGAGGCTTTCCTGAAGATCTGCCAGCTCTGATGTCAGCTGAGCAACCAGCTCAGCATCACGCCTTGCCTGGTCAAGCTGCGCTTTGCGTTGCGCCCGCTCCTCTAGGGTCTCTGCGCCAGGCGACAGGATCGTTATGAGACCAGGCTCTGAGCTTCTGCCATCGGCAAGATGCACTCGGTAGGGTATGGCCGCACGGCCCTGCCAGTCATCGTCGGGCATAAATACTAGGCTGGCGCCGAAGATTGAGGCCTCACCACCAGCAACCGTCCCGGCGAGTTCGATGCCCCTTGCAGAGCCGATTCCAGGCAAGCTCTTCTCAAGGTCGAACTCACCAAAATCCGGCTCCGACATTCTCAGTGTCACAGAGCCGGCAACGATAGGTGCAGACTTTTCATAGCAAAACTCGAACACAGAGCTTTTGCCATTGAGCCTCGATACTGCCTTCTTCTCCAGGCCCAAGCTGTAAAGCCGACCATCAACAGGGAGCGTCGGTGCCCTACTGGGAGAGGTACTAGAGGCCCGTAGCTCACCGTTGAGATAGAGCCCGATCCCGTCAGCATCTGCCTTAAAGCAACTGCGGCAGTCGTCATAGCCAGGGGTTGGCTCAAACTCGCAGATAACGGATGCGGAGGATGCTCCAGCAAATGTTGCTGTCACTATTGCCGCGAGCATTGGGGTCAGTCGAAGTGGGAGCATATCGGTCTGCCGGTAAAGTGAGCCCAGCTTAGCGCTGGCAATCGCAGGCAGGCCTTCAGTTCCGCCCCGGAAATGGCCCAGATCGGCAGAGGTTTTAGGGCGAAAAAAAACCGGCCCCGAGGGGCCGGCTTTGGCTAAGCATTGCGATTCTGGACCACTCGTAAAGCCTCAACGACCGCGGCAGTGCGCGGATTGTCGAGGCTGAAGTTGGCCTCAATCTGATCAGCAAGCTGATCGAAGCTGTAGCGATGGGTCTTGAGATCCGGCGGCTGGAGCAAGAAGCCGAAATCGACCAGAGCCATCGTTACCAACTCTCCCTCATCACCAGTGGCCTGGAAACTATCAACACCCACTGTCTTAAGGTGGACGATAATCGGCTTGAAAGAGGAATCCATTTCAAGCCTCCAGCAACTGTTGAGACGGCTGCATGATGCCCAGCGACACCAGGTAGTCCTTCAAGCCTTCCATGTCGTGCTTGTTCGCCATAAACCCATCTTCGAAAATCTCAAAACCAGAGATTTCGAATACGGATTTTTCGTAGGCGTTCCGCACGTCAGCATAGAAGTCACCGCGCTCATCGAGGTTGATGTAGTAGCTCATGATCGAACCGACCTCAGGCTCATTCATCGACTCCGAACGAGACACCTGATAATCACGGGACACGGGATAGTTCGTAGTTTGCATGGTGCTTCTCCAGGTTAAAGGAGAGGCATCCCCCCACCAGGGGAGAAAGCCCCCCGAGGGTTTATTTAGTTCGAGCCGCCACGACCGAACAGGCGGTCGAGCAGGAACATCACAAACAGCGCAACGGCAAGGACCCCAAGGAACAACGCCGAAGTGAAAACCGGCTCTGTTTGGAATGAGGACAAGATCATCGCGAGGAAGTACTGAAGCAAAATCATGTGCAGGAACTCCTGAGTAGGAGGACAGCACAAGCCCACCGGGCTTAGCACTGCCCAGGTGGGTTAGATTTCTTTGCGGGGTGACCATCACCGAGAAGGCGGAAGGTCTACTGAAGTGCTGGTAAGGCCAGCTTCCTATTTCGAGGACTCGGCATCGAGACCACGAAAATCAGGGCTCCAGATGGAGCAGAGAGGTGCTGCTAGGGGACGCAGCTGTTGGATCTAATATACCCAGCAACTAGCACCCCTGTCCACGTCCGGCCAGGGGCGCAATGGTTGTCGGTTAGTCGACAACACCGACCGGATCAACGCCGGTGCGATTACGGGAGTCGGCTTTGCCGGCGATCAGATAGACCAGTGCTGCAGGCTTGTTTTTCCCAAGCTCAGCGACAAGGTCTTCGACCGTAAAAGAGCTCCCGGGTAGAGCCCATACATGCGGGTAGAAGTGAAAGATGTGGGCCTTGAAGCCACCCATCTGCACCGGCGCCATGCCTTGAAAGTATTGAGTGCGTTTACGAGCCAAGGACATGCCAACACGACCATTGCCCTGAGATGCTGTCGGAACTTCGATTACGAACTTGGCACTACCCTGGCCAGGTTTGTCCACCTGCTGATGGGGCAGAGAGCGCATTTGACCGAGCCAATCACTCCAGCACGATTGCAGCGCGGCACTGGCATCAAAATCGGCTTGCGACTTGTAGCAGAGGAAATGCGACCAGGTAGTACGGGGGTCAGCATTCTCGCCAGCTGCGCTCATGCCCGCCAGCGCACCTAATACGGCCAGCCCGCCATTCCCCGAGCCAAGACCAGCGGTGATGATGGAATCAGCAGCATTCGGGCCGCCTTGATGACTTTGCGGCTTTAGGTCGCCCGGGCCACCGTAGGTAGGACGCATATAGAGAGGCGTCTCAATGATAGCGACCTTGACCGTGCTGTTATAGGTCAAACGGCCCTCGGGGAACCAACTGAGCTTCGGGTACCCGAAAAGGGCCATGGCCTTTTCAGTTTGAGTCTCATGGACACTGAGATCTACAGGCTGGGCATTGATCCAACGATCAAGACCGGTATCCCGGGGGCGATAGCTGACATTTACACCCTCAACCTGGGTGGAGAACTCAGGCGGCCCCATGCCAGCACAGCCATGAAGGAGCGCGGCACTTGCGATAGTCAGGGCGATTCGAATAGCAGTTGATTTGATCATGGTGTGGTCTCCTTTTGAGTCTATTTTCCACACTTCTCGGAGGATGCAAGCCCATGGGCGGACCGATCCCTGATACAGAAATAACGAACCCGCCATAGGGCGGGCCGTTAAATTACCGCTAGCCTAATTGTGATTAGGCCGGGAGACCATTGTTGAAGGCCTTCATGCCTTTAACACAGGTGACGATGAGCCAGATGGCCCAGGCGAGCAGGATGAAGAAGCCCACGATAATGCCAGCGGTCACCCAGCCGACAATGCAGCAAACCAGCCCGATCCAGAAAGTACGGATCTGCTTGCTGTAGTGGGAGTCGAGGACCGTGTCCTTACCCTTGTTGATGTAGGCCATGACGAAGCCGATCAACGCAGTAATCGGCAGGAACAGGCCTGCCAGATAGAGGATGTAGATGTAAAAGGCGGTTTTATCCTGCGGCGCTTGACCGGCGACTACTTGGGTTTCCATTTTCGCTATTTCCTTCTTCAGTTGATGTCGTACTTCTTATCGACCTTGCGCTTTTGCAGGGTGTACTCAGCAATGCCAAGATCGCCTGATTCCAGGCCGTCATCCAAGGCGCTGACTTCCTTCTCGTGCTGCTTCTTCACGTGCGCCTTGGTGGCGTAGTAGTTGATCTCTTGCGAGGCCTCGTAGCCGCTGACCGGGTCCCACAGGATCGAAAGCGGCCAGAACAGGAGGTTGACCACGCCGTAACCGTACTCACGCCCGTAGAAGGAACCGCCTCCGGGCAGCAGGCCCAGAGCAGCGCCCGCGGTTGGATTCTTTTCCCGCACGGCCAGGCCACTGGACTCGTAATCGCGCAGCTCTGCTTTCTGGGCCGAGTTCAAGCCCGAGGCACAACCGGTCAGATTAAGTGCGGCGATAACACCGCCTACAACGATGAGTTTCTTTACAGCGTTCAAATCATCATCCTTCTTATAGATACGGCGCCTGTTTGCGCCACCGAAGACAGTTTCCACGGGTCCGGACTTATGCAAGGTGCCAATTTGCACCCAAAACAGGGGCGGGTTCGGTTGAATCGCCGGCTTGCGGCCACGCTCACCAGGAGCTGGGTAGATGAACGAAGTAATGGAAGTGTTGGGGCAAGCGAAGGTGCTTGGCCGTCGCTATTACCAACTCACAGGGAAGCCTCTTGGCATCACCGGTGAGGTAGCGGAGTACGAGGCGGCGAGCCTACTGGGACTGGACCTCGGAGCCGCCCGCCAGGCTGGCTTCGACGCGATTGAAATCAAGGATGGCCACCCAGTACGAATCCAGATCAAAGGCCGGTGCATTGCGAGGAATAAGAAGAAAACCGGCCGAATGGGCACCATCGATCTTAAGCAGCCCTTCGACACCGTAATGCTGGTGCTACTCGATGAGGACTTCGAGGCCTTCGCGATCTATGAAGCCACTCGTGAAGCGGTGACTGAGCTGATTACTCGGCCGGGCTCGAAGGCTAGGAATGAGCGCGGATCCGTGGGAATTAGTCAGTTTCGAGCCATCAGCGCCATACGCTGGCTTAGGCAGCCAAAGTAACTTCTGCCAACTCAAAGCGCTTCCGCGCCCGCGCCCGCGGCAGGCGGCAGGCGGCAGGCGGCAGGCGGCAGGCGGCAGATCAAAGCTTGGCGTAAAAGGCTGGTGCAAACTGCGCACGCACATGCAGCACTGAACGAGCACCATCGGAGGTGGACTTCAGGCGAAAGGTGCCGTCATTCATCGTGACAGTGAACTGCTCACCCGCCTCCGAAAGTGCGCCAGCCGGAAGGGCTTTGTTGAGCTTCGCCCATATCTCCTGACGAACTGATGCCGTAGTCATAAGGGCTCGCACGGAGCCAAGAGCGGCAAATCCCAGGTGCAGAAAGCATTCCCTGGCGATCTGCTTATGGGAGTCCGTATGGCTTGGCGCCTCTTTGAAGACGACACGTCCCGAATACTTGGTCTGGCCATCTGGCTTCTTCACTGACTCGACCTGGTGATCCTTGTACTCGATCGAGATGCCGCGAAGGTAGTTGATGACGAAGTGAGTAACCTCCTGAACGCTGCTCAGGAAGTCATGGTCATTTGCTTGGGCTCTGTTTTGCTGCACGGTAGCTTCTGTCAATTTCAGGATTCCACGTCAAGGGCAGCGCCGGCCAGGTAAGGTGCGATTGCGCTAAAGAGCAGCTTGCTGAAGAGCTCAGACTTCGCCTTCATTTCTGGCTGCAGCGCCACAGCGGAAGCGATCGCGCCACGGACTTGAGCCTCAGTTTCAGCGCTCACACCTGATTTCTGCATCACCGGCGTGGTCTCGATGCGCTGAACGCCGGCCAGCTCTCCGAGCAAGGGAAGAACCTCAACCAGAGCATCCGCGAACAGCTGCCCCGTTTCACCTGTAGTTCTTACCAGGAATATCGGCTCATCTCCCGCATAGATAGCTGGGCGATCGTTGTATTCGTCCTGAGTGAGGGTCGTGGTTGGCAGTTGCTGAACAATCTGCGAAATGCGTTCGAGCGTCTGGTCCATGGTCAAATCTCTCGTGAGGCTTTAGAGAGCATCATCCCCTACTTCCAGGAGATGCAAGCCCAGCCCCGGGCCGGCCAGCTGCCTAGAGGCCACACTATCAAGGCGGGCCCCATTCGCCATAGGCATTTAGGCCCCAAATGACGACCAGGGGCTTCCAGTCTGAACGAATAAATCACCGCACATGTGATCAGGAGGCAATTGTTCGTTACATGCCATCCGATCCTCCGGACTGGCCGGGGGAGCCTCATCATTGCCTAATTGCTCCGAGAAAAGGTCCAGCTGGATCTCCTGTCGCTTACCCATGATGACCTGCTATTTCGGATGTTTGAGTAGTCGCACCCGGACATTGAGAGATCTCAGGCGCTCGATTGCAGCCTGCTGCATAGCAGTGGGCTGATCAACGAAAAACACTGCATGGGTTAGATCCGCGGGTATCGAGTCGCGGCGCGGGTGCAACTGGAGTGCCGAGATTGCGAGGTCCAACCGGCCGGCCAATTCAACAGCACCTTTTCCGGCGCAGGCATCCCCTTGAACAATCAAATGCTCAACACGCGTAGGTCCAAGTAGCTCGACAAGCTTCTTTTGGTGGCCGAGGGTGAGCGGCGAACCAAGGGATGAAACAAGGAGGTTGCCTGCTACTGGGGCAATCTTCACTTGTCGGTCCTGGCGAACGAACCATATTCCTGCCTTACATGACCGGCAGGCGTAGACCTTCCCCTCCACTACCTTCGCATGCATCCGCTTACCGAGCCTTATTTCAGGCTTGCACTCACACCGGTAAACGAACTCCCTATCCGCTACTCCGGAAACGTCCATGGTGTGCGTTCGGCTGGGGTCTGCTCGGAAGACATCACTCATGATGGCCTTCCACTCCACTCCGTGCGGTTTGATCTTTGGCCCGTACTGCTGGCGAGCCACGACGTGAGCAACCTCATGAGGAACTGTTCGGCCAATGAACGAAGAGGGGTTTTTCTCAAGCAACAGACGGTTGTACCGAATCCTGAAACTGCCATCTTTGCAGAAGACAGCCTGGCCGGCACAAGTCCCTTTCAGGTCAAAAGTTACTTCTGAAAGCAGAAACTTTCTGGCGAAGTGCTCCCCTGCAATACGCATGCAGTGATTCGTTTTTCTAAGGGCTTCAACAACAACGTCCATAAGGAAATGATGCACTGACCAACTACTCGAAGCAGGGAAAACCGGTCCCAAACCAGGGCCAGACTCGCCACACCCGAAGCGAATGAACGCACATCCTTAGGGGCTCAAGCCTAGGAGGATCAATATGCAATTCATATCGCTGGAAAAACGCTCCGACTTCAGCCTTCCGGCATTTTTTGCCGGATGGGCAGTGCTCGCCATGCTCCCTGGGCTGATTGTTTGGATGCTCGGTATTGGCGTGCCCCGTATCGAGCTCTTCCCTGCACCGATCGTGTCAGTGGTCACCTATCAAAGCGCGGCATACGCCTCGATTGTCACCGCTTTTGGGCTCGGACTCCTCGCTGCATTCCGTCTAGCTGCAGGTCTAAGGGTTAAATCGACCTCCACCTTCTGGAGGTCCATCTGCCTCCTCGGCGCACTGGCTGCACCTTCACTGGCAGGCGGCTTCAACCCGTTCGAATACAACAACATCGTCACACGCGTGCTTTATGAGCTGGTCGCCATTGGTGACTGGGTGACAGTCTCGCTTATGGCCATCAGTACAAGCTTCGGTTTTGCCGTCTGCATGGCCTTGTGCTTCGCAAAAGCTAACTAGGCCATTGCATATCTCAAACTGGTGAGAGCATTGAGGTGTAAGGAGACCCCAATGCACCTCAACAGATCAGCCCTTTGCTCAATAGAAGCCCAGCAGACCGCTAGACTGTTGCTGGCCGGCAGCCCAGTACCGCCAGAGTTGTCGATGCACATTGGGGCCGCCGGCGAGATTCTGGCCGCATTCGACCAGGGCTGGTTTGTACTGCCTGCCTGGCAATCAGGGCACTACAGCCGCTCACAGTTTGAAGGTATCCGCCGGCAACTGGAGCGCCACCCCGCTATCCCCGCGGCAATAGCTGCTGCAGAGAATGCAAAGCGCCATGCTCTGGCGACATTTCCAGGGCCAGAATTTGAGCTATTCGGTTCACGTAACACCCGACTCCCCTGCCCGGTCGTGATGGCCAAAAATGCTGCCTATAGCTGCCCACGATTGCCATTTGAGTTTCGTGCAAAGAGCTTCACGGCTCATGACCTGTGCGACTGGATAGAAGACGTTGGCAACAACTGCCGAAGGGCAGTCGAGCTGAGCAATCTGCTTTGCTCACCTGGGCTTCTCGACCCACTACAAGAAATGCAGCCCAAGCTGGAATCGCTCGCGGGCACCCCGATGGCTTGCTACATAGAGGGAATTGTCTGCTCAGTTCACTCTAAATTCCTGTCCCGCGATGAGGCTCGATGCCTTAGCGACGTGACTTATGGGCTCAGGCCTGCAGGAACATTCGTGGAACTGCTGAAGAGGAACGCTGAGCAACGCGCCAGAGATAGCAACCAGTACTGGACAAGGATCCGCCGGAAAGTCGCCCAGCTGGCGGGGTTCATGGCAGAGGTTGAGTCATACAGCCATGCAAGCCTAACAAAGCGACTCCGCTCGGAATTCGGTCCGCGATATCAGGTCTGCAGAACGAAGAACCTGGACTGCACCCGCTATGTTGTTGAGATTGATGAAGCCATGCCCCTGGGGCAAACATCGCATGCTGCAAGCCCCTTTGAGCTGGCTAACTGGGTTATCGCGCTCGACAACAAGCTACCGAAAGACCTTAACTCGGTTGGAGATTTCTACGACGCCTGCAACTCTGCCGATGCAGCCATAAGCCGCATGCGCGAAGACACAGCGGCTGCCGGCTGAAGACTCTGACAAGCTGTCACAGGTGTGTCACAGCCTGTGACACAAGCGCTAGAAGGCCTTGAGAAGGACTTCACTATCGTCGGCGAGCATGCGGTCCACAGCCTCAGACAGGACACATCCGGCACCGGCCCTCTCCTCTGCATCGAGAAGCTCTACCTCTTTTCGAGCTCGCTCTAGCGCCACAGCAAACTGATCAAGCTCAACCTTGTACTGCGCCGAGTGAGGAATCCGCTCCAGATAGTCAATTCCGCGCTCAATAGTGAGCACTGCCTTACGAGGGTTGCCGGCGTTCATTTCGCGCAGTGCTTGCCCGGTATAGAGCTCGATGTTCACCATTATGCCAAGCCGGGTGAGGACGCCAGTCCAGCGCTGCAGTTCATCAACAGTGCATAGGCGCTCATCAGCTGCGTACCGAATAACGCGGTTGACTACCTTGAGCTTGTTGCGGACATCGACAGCGACAATCTCATTGGTGACCGGCCTGCGCCGATTTTCACGCATCTCTTCCTCAGGACGGGCCAGGGCTTCAACAAGCCCCTGGATGTGAGTATCTCGGCGTGCTGACCTATCACCCAGGGCACGCAACTGCCCGGCCAAGGCTAGCTCCACCTTGAGGAGAAATTTCTTGAGCTCAACACTCATGAACTGGGCGGGAATCGCACCAGATACATGGCGAATCCTCTGCATAGCCTTATCAGTAGCGGCCCTCTTTTGCACACGCGTTTCGTTATGCCGGTCAACGATGGACATCGCATACATAACCAGGGCAAACACCCCAAGAATGGAGACCATCACTCCAAAGAATAAATTACTCAGCAAGGCACACCCCTCCAGGCTTATTGAGGTTAGTGTGCAAGGCCTGAAGCCCGTTCGGATGGAAGTCTGACCCCTTTGGGGGGCTTAGGCTTAACCGGGGCCGGAAACTCAACAGCAATCAAATGCTTGCGCAAATAGAACGGCGCCGGCAGAATCAGCGCTCCTTCTGCAGTTGCTTGGTTCGACTGCTCGGCCTCGGCCACTAGCTGCCTGCAGCACATCTTGCGTCACCCCGCCTTAATCCCTCAGTAGTGAGCCTTTGGCTCTAAGCTGTACGGACACTTCAAAGACATCATTCAGTTCCATGCCGAGCTTTCGGCTTGGGATTCGTCATTGCAGCTCAGCAATGCACCTGGTGCGCCAGGAATCAGTTTCTATACGTCCAGAAGGGTCCGCCTCACCCACAATCGAGCGCTCGTAAGAGCGGCGTCAGCTTGCTGATGTGCTAGGTCCGCAGTCGGTGCCTAGGGCCAGGGATGCCCGAATAACAACTGCAGATGAAGATAGTCGCAGTTACCCGCACTCATGGTTTCGACCAAGGGGCAGCGTGTAACACCTCCACCCTGCTTGACAGGGTTCCCCTTGAATGGGGCGACTAGGCTGATTCAACCACCCTTTCGCGAGGGGAAAAAAAGACCCCGGCTTAGGCCGGGTTTTTTTTCGCCTCGAAGAAAGGAGGCTTCCGACTGAATACCGCCAGCAGGCAGGCATAGAAGAGCCATCCGAAGTAGCTGGCCAGCAGCAGGACAGTACCCCCGATGTTCACCGTGGCGTCTATCGAACGGGCGGTGAACTGCAGCAGAACACCCAGGATCACCAGGAGTCGCAGTGGCGACAGAAGTAACTTCTGTCGGCGGGTCAGCCCTTCCTGAATCGACTTCGCTTCCTGCCGACTGATTGTCCGGCTCAACACCAGCGCGACCAGATGCGGTTCAAACCGGCCGCCCATGATGACGAACATAGGCATGAACATCATCTGCTGCTCGATCGCCGTGGTCAGAAGCATAGGCAGCATCGGGAGCTTATCGGCAGTGAACAGCTTTGAGTGGAACAAGAGGTTCGGCAGATCTCCAGCCCGAAAAGCGGCAATGTCGGCCAGCACCAAGTTCATGAGGATCAACAGATTCAGCGTCAAACCAATGCCGATCGCCAGCGGCGCAGCATATCTCCAGAACCGGTACGCCACATCAGCCCAAGCAGCCGGGCCGACCATCCAGCGATCATTGCGGTCAAGCGCACCACGGGCAAGGCCAAAGACAACAAAGATCAACGGAGAGAACATGCAAAAAAGGTGGAAGGCAGCCTTTCCCACCATCAGCAGAACCACGACAGCCAACGAGGCCATCAAGCACGTAATCAGCAGGTAGGCAGGAATCAAGCGCAGGAAGACGGGAACCGCCTCCAGAACTGCATGAGACCAGCCTTTCATGAACGCTGAAGGAGTGCTTCTAGAGCTGGCGCTGAAATAATCCATTGACCCAATCTGGAAGGTTCGAAGACAAACAACCGGGCCGATACTACCAACAAACTAGCCCCCAAAAGGGGCCAGTTCTCCGATTCCGGGCCATGGTCATCTGGCACGATGATGATGGAACGAGGCCTATAAGCCCCGCGATATCCATTTGAGCCTGGAATGATTGAGATGCAAGAGACCTCAGCACATACGAACAAGATGACCACTGCAGCACTGTGCCTGGGGATAGGCCTGGTGATCGCCGCAGGGACTTATCTCGGATGGAGGGAGTTCATTCAGGACAAGATCATCAAGTGCGAGTTCGACCTCGGCGATGTCCACTTTGATGTTCCAGACATCGGTCAACGCCTCTATTGCCCGGACAACGCCGCGCATAGAGGGAGTGGATCCTAAGGGCACCAGAACTCAGCTATGGGTTCTGGCGCCACGCCTACTCAGGCTTCTTTGCGCAAAGCTGCTCTCCAGTTTCGTCGCCGGTCAACGCAACCAGGGTTAGCATCTCGCCCTGATTTCGAACGACCCATAGGCATTCCTGGCCGTCCTTGAGGATCATGCCCTGTTCTCCGACAGGGACCGCCATGATGTTGAGGGACGAATAGAGCGAAGCATCACTCATACGATCATTCTCTCGGCCATCTTCAGCGGCGATAGCAGTCACAGCAAAAAGCGACGCGATCAACAAAACTACAGCCCGCATACCTCACCTCTTCTGTTAGCAGTTCAAACAGGACAGTCAGCCGATCACCGTCCAGATCCATTCGTTCTTGGTCTCACCCTTTCGCTTCATCTGAACCAGCATGGTCACGTGATGGGTAATCCAAGCCAGGGCCTCTTCTTTCAGACGCATCTTGGTCGCGGCGCCCTTCCAGAACATCTCGTCGACACCCAGGATGATCTTCGTCGCGACAGACGCAATGAAATCCGGAGAAAAATGGGTCGGGCTTTGGCTTGCAGAAATTAGGCATAGTCCGAACTTCCTGGCCTCTTTTGCGATCGTGTTGATGATGTTGTCATCATCATCGTCCGCGTAGATGTGGGCCTCATCGAGGATGATCACATCGCGGATATGACTCTGCTCACCACGCTGAACAGCGGCATTGAATAGCTCCTCCAGCTTGAACAATACAAAGAGCTTGCGCTCGATCATCGACAAGGCGTGGATGTTGTAGTGCCAGATCGGGGCAGAGCTATCGAAAGGTGGAGGAGTCGACTTGAAGATTCCAGATGCGTTGAGGTTTGAAAGACGATCCACTACAGACTTAAGAACGTCTGTGCTGTCATACTTCATCAGCTGATTTAGCTCAGCACCTGTGGCAATCGCATTTGCGTAGTTGCTATAGGCATCAATGGCCTTCTGCTTGGCCTTCTTCAACTCCTCGGTGAGCTCATCGTCCTCAAGCTGGGTCTCGCCCTTTTTCAAGGACGAGATGATTTTCCTGCGGTAGGTCGCCGCGGCACGATTGGCCACTTCAAGATAGGAGACAGCCTCAGCGCCCGTACCAAGAAAGCTCATCTGCAGCAGGTTCTGCGCGACCCGCAGTGCGTCGCTGATAGTGGGGTGCGTCCTGCCGACCAGCTTTGGTGGCCACCTGGTTATAGGGCCCTCGTAAGCGGATACCGGCACCCACCATGACTTCAGGTGGGGCCCACCCCACCGCGCCCCTAATGCCTTGGCCTCTTCCTTTTCATGGATAGGTACGTCGATGAACTGCTTATTGGGATCACCATCGGTCAGCGGCACTGCAGTGTTCGAGTAGACGGTCCAGGTAGATGGATCGTCGACCTTGAAGCCATTGGCCGTGTACAGGTCGAGCAGCAGATTGCGAAGCACCGCTTCTTGTTTTACGCCCATGGTTTTCATGGACTTGTTCATGGTCGCCATGAACGACTGAATGCGCTTACGCACACCACCGAAGTGGGGGTCTGGGTTTACCGCCAGAGGATTGAGGCCATAGTCGGTTTGCTCAGAGAAGCGGACCGATGAAGCGCCATCGACACGGATATCGCCGTGCACATCAAAAATGTGGATCCGGGGAACATCGGCCCCGGCGGACTGCAGCATGTGGTAGATCATCTTGCGGAGCGTGAAGGTCTTTCCGGAGCCAGACATACCGATAATCAGGGTATGACCATTCACCAACTGCTCGCTGTCCCAAATGACTGGGGCCTTCTCGCCCCGCTTGTGGGCGCTAATTTCATTTCCGAAGCGGATCTGCATCTCAGAGGATTTCCGGCCAATCTCAATTTGGCCAGACTACTCAGGTCAACTAGGGCGTTGGGGTTGATTCGGCCCCCTTAGAGGGACCGAATAGAGACCGGTACAGAGGCCCGGCCGGCCGTTATACTGCGAGCTTGAGTGCAGTGATTAGGAGCAGATCGGATATGGAACACGTTGAGTCAGGGGGCCTGGCCAAGCAGCTTTTGGCGTTGTGAAACTGGCGCCAGCCGAGCTGATCCCAGTGAAAATCGATATCACTTATGCGGTCCTTTACGGACTCGGGATTTGCGCCATATCAACCGCTAGCCAGTTTGCCGTTCAACTGCTACTGGGGTGCAAGCAGAGCATCTTCCAGGCAAGTGGCGGGTGAGATGGACAACGACCAGTCATTTGCCCTTCGGAGAAAGTACTTCGAATCAGGCTGTCTCTGCATTCACCAGGCGAAGACACTGCAGTTAGCGCCGGCGGACTGGACGGACTTGCAGGCGACGGCGTATTACGAAAAGAACTGCCGCTGTAGCCGCAACTACGCACAAGACACCCTATCGACTTACCTCCAGAAGGTTGCTGAGTTCAAGCAAGAGGGGCGCAACCTGCTGGCCTTCACAGCGCCATGTTGTAAGAGCGTGCTGGAGGTCCCCGCCCCCGCTCAAAGCACAACTGCGCGGGCTGACCTGGACTGCCCCTTTTGTGGAGCCTTGCTCGCCCTAGAGATCACATTCAACAGCGCCCTGGGCTCAATCAGGCCCAAGGAGTGACCGAGCCTACTCTGCGGCAACAGAGCGCAGGCCGGAACTCTTGAACCTCAACCGCGTCATCATCTGGTCGGCCGTGCCGCTGGAAGCGGTAAGTGCCTCTATAGCCTCAATGGGGCACCCTCCGGACTGGTCGAAAACCGCCTCAGACCACTCAACGACCCCCTGGGAGGCGGCCTGCAGAAGCTTCTCAAGCGCCAAGGCAGTGAGATGGAATCCCTGGGCTTTCCACGCTGCCGGGCATGACATGCCATCTCCCGCAATCCCCACCATCTGGGCAACGCCAAGGGTAAACCGTGGGTAAATGGCTACGACCAGGAGCGGATGAGCCAGGAAGCCTGCCTCACTGAATTCAATTAGCCGGTCTGAGACAGCACCAGCAAGCTCAATCACAAGCCCTTCGAGCTCGATTTGGTCAATGAACACAGCCTCTTCGCCTAAAGCGAGCGACAGAGGCTCAAGGTATTTCGGAAGGTCTACCAGCGTCCGCATCACAACCTCAATCAGAATGATGGGCCGAGGGTACCCCGGCGGGCAAAAGTGCAACCGGTGCGCCGGTCGGCTATCTCCAGTAAGACAAAGGGCCGCAAAGCGGCCCATTGAACTGGAGAACCGATTCAGCGGAGGACGAGGCTCTGGAACGAGCTCACACGCTGAGTGACTGCAGTGACGGCTTCAGCAATTACGCTCGCGCCCAGCTTGCGAGCAAAAACGTCGAAGCGGTTTTCTTCTACGGTGTAGTCCACCAGGTCTTCCGCCTTCACAACATCACGGGCGACGGTCTCAACACTCCCCAGCTCATCGATGAGCCCAAGCTCTTTGGCCTGCTCTCCCGTCCAGATCAGACCAGAAAAAACATCATCATGGCCATCGAGCTTCAGCCGGTCGCCGCGGCCCTTGATGACCTCACCGATGAACTGCTGGTGGGTTTTCCCCAGCACACCGCTCCAGAACTCGATCTCCTCAGGGTTCTCAGGCTGGAATGGGTCAAGGAATGCCTTGTGCTCACCGGAGGTGTAGGCGCGGCGCTCAACGCCTACCGTCTTCATGAGGTCGACATAGCCGAACGAGGCAGCAGTAACTCCAATCGAGCCGACCAGGCTTGCCTTGTCCGCGTAGATGTCATCTGCCGCCGCGGCCATGTAGTAGCCGCCCGATGCGCCCAGGTCCCCGATCACAGCGTGCAGCTTCTTGGCCGGGTACTTGGCCCGCAGGCGATGAATCTCGTCAGCCACCTGGCCAGCCTGTACGGGGCTGCCACCAGGGCTATTGATGTACAGGATGATCCCTTTCGCGTTCTCTGCTTCGAAGGCGTTTCGCAGGGCCTGATTGATCATCCCGGCGCTGGTCATCGAGTTGTCGGTGATTTCACCTCGAACGTTGATCACAGCCGTATGCGGCTTGCCCGTCGCATCTACCGAGCCCGAACTGAACTGGGAGAAGGCAAATATGCTGCCCACCAGGCCTAGGGCACAGAAACGGTAAACCAGCTTCCAGCGTCGAGCACGGCGCTGCTCGGTAACCGAGGCCATCGCCACTTCTCGAAGAATCTGCAATTCGTTGCTCACAACAGCACCTGCTCAGGGTTTTGATGCTGTAAGCATGCCGTGCTGGAAAGCGATAAAGCCGGCAGTTAGGCCCCTTAGAGGGGACAGATAAGTTCGTGAGTTGCATTCCAGGGGGCGCAGGCAAGATGTCTTGAAACCCCTTGGAATCCATATCAATGACCTGGAACGTAGCGTATCACTCCGGCATGTCCTCTCAGTCTGACTTCCGCGCATGCGTTATGACGGGAGCTGCTGCAGGCGTTGTTGCCGGACTGTTGACCACGCAGCATCTCTTCGGCGCCATTCCGCGCTTCATCAGAGAAGGCGGCAAGCTCTTCATCGACTCAGGCGCATTTACTGCGTTCCGCAAAGGGGAGCCGATGGACTGGGCCACCGTGTTTCGCAAATACAACTACGTCATAGAGTCCACTGAGGGCTCTCCGAACGTAACCATCGTGGCACCTGACGTTGTTGGCGACCAGGATGCAACGGTGGCGCTGTGGCAGATGCATCGCGACCTCATACGGTCCTGGATCGACAGTGGCGTACGCGTTTTGATGCCCCTACAGCGGGGCGCTCTGCTGGCACACGAACTCCTGCAGGAGGCGATATCACTGCTTGGCACAGATCGATTCTGCGCTGGCATCCCGAGTAACGAGGCCGCACTGCCGCCAGATCAGTGCGCCCTCCTGGTTCATCACGACTTCCACATCCTTGGACGGGTCGTACTGACCCCAGAAGTGGAAGAAAAGGTCCGGGCACTTCGGGCAGCAAATCCAGCAGCCACCCTGACTGCCGATGCAAACTGGTTGCGCTCTCGGACCAAGAAGATCCAGCGGGTGCAGAAAGACCTCGCCCAAGACCTATTCTTCTCAAGGCGGTCCCGAGCTGTTGCCGCGGTGCTTGCCGAGGAGGCCTACGCGGCTCCATAGGAGTCGCCTAGCCCCGACCCTATCTGATGCACCGCCCACACCCGCTATATGCGGGTGGCTGTCATGATCGCTACAACAACACCGGTACCATCGAACTGGTCATGGAAATTGTCTGACCACTTCGTCTCCCATCCTGCCCCCAAAAGATCCTTTCCTCGCATCGAGCCAGGCAGAATTGCCACCAAACGCCCGCCTGGCTTCACCAATGAGGCACTGGTTGTGACATGAAGGAGCGCCCGCCCCTTCGAGAAGGGAGGATTAGAAACCACCTTGTCGAACATGGGGGCGCTCTTGGCCCACTCGATGAAGTCCGCATTGATGGCAGTGAAGCCCTTCGCCGCGAGTACCTTCGTGAAAAGCCCGGACACCTCGACGCAGGTTGTCTGGTCTTTCGGCAAGTGCTCGGCGAGGCCTCCCAGACCGGCCTCAGGCTCCAGCACTGTTTCACCTGGCTGAATATCGGCCTCAGCCGCCGCCGCCGCGCCAAGCTCGTCCTTGGTGGGGAAGAACTGGTGCGAGATGTGGTCTGGAATAGTCCGAGTCAGCAGCAGGTGATCAATCACCTCAGCCGGATCGTAGTCGAACTCAAACCAGTGAAAGGCATTCTCGCTGCACTTCACCCCGCCAATCAGCTGCAGGATTTCCGCGCACTGCTCGGAGTAGCCGCCCTTGAAATAGCGGACAAACTCGCAATCGGTGAAGCGGCGCTGCTCCCAACTGTGAAATCCAAGGAAGTTCCTTCTCCCCATTTCAGCAATCCGCCCCACAGCCGCAAATGGCAGAGGCTTGCGCTCCAGAGGGGTCTCAGCTCTCTTCCGCGCCTTCGGCTTGGATCGCAACTGACTGGGTATGGCTGCAGGGTAGAGGTTGGCCAGGACAGCGTTCAGGCGCCAAGCCAGGTCCTGACCGATTTCGATATGGCAGTTGGAGTTTTTGAACAGCTTGATACGCCACCCACCACCATCAACCTCCACCCACTCACCGAATCGATGACGCAGAACGGAGAGCATTTGCGATGTATAGCAATCCACAGGTTCTTTATCCCCCTGGATTCGAGCTATCACCTTCCGAAGATCTTCGATGTACCCAGCCTTCTCGCTATCCACCGAACCGTACTTATCAAGGACACCAGTCATAATCAAACGAGCTGTGAATCCCTCAGGGCGCTGGCTGATATGGGTCTTGGAGAGCTGCCGGAAGACTCCATCAACACGCTCCGAGAAATATCGCAGTCGACTGCTGAGCAGGTCGATGATCGTGGAAACGACGGTATCCCTGGTGAAGTCAGGTGTTTTGTGGGTTCGAATAATCTCTTGCCACTCAGACCGCCTGGCTTGAGGCATTGACTCCAGAACATCAGTAGCAGCCAGTGCCTTTTCCCAGTACTCAGCATCAAGGGCTTTGACGCCAGCTTCCGCATCAAAGTGGGACGATGGCACCGAATAGCAATCACTTTCACGGGCACGCGCAGCCTGGTTGAAGTAGTACAGGGCACCACTTAACCCTCCCTGACCATTGATTGCCTCGGCCACGGAAACGATGTTTAGACGCTCCTGTTTGTACCGATCCAAGAGCTCATAAACAACCCCGCTTTCAACCGGCTTGTAGGATCCTTCTAGGGCCAAGGTTGCCTCGGCAAGATCCTCAGATATGGACTGGCTAATTGGAAGAAGTGCAGTCATGAAGCCCCCTTTTGGTAGTGGCTCCATCCTCCAGCGTTATTGAGAAATGCAAGTCTCTTGACCCGCGTGCGATTCAGCCCCTATTTGGGGGCGGGATCAGACCTTTTTCCGACTGGCTTAAGTCCAGAATGGCACTATTGAATTGCTCACCGGAGCCACACTCATGAAACCGAGCCCGTATCTCAATGGCGTCAGCCTGCAGGAGTTCTTCCCCTTGCTGGCCAAGCTTGGGCAGCAGATCCGCATGCCAGTAGTCGCCTTGTCGCTGAATACAGTTGGGGGCGGCCGAGGTACCGACATCGGAATCATCGAGTTCACCGCGGTGACAATCGGCCATGGCGGCAACGCCAGCCAGGTGAACCTCAAGCTAGCACCCGGAGTGAATGCCACCGAAACTCGCGCATCAGAGGCCGGAGCTTCGCTGAACTTCCAATCGATCTATGACACCGTTTCAAAGGCATTCGCAACGAGCCTCGTCATCGGCTTTGGCACAGCCCTCTATGATGTCCCAGTTATCTACGGACAAATGGTGCGTTACGGACTGCCGATCATTGCGGCCCGCAATCAGATCGACTTGAGGGATGTTTGGCAGAAGCAGGTCAAGGCCAAGGGCGGACTGTCTGATGCCGCGAAACACTATGGGGTAGAGTCTAAAGCCAGCGATGCCTTAGTTGCCGCAAGGGTGCTGGAGGCGATGCTTTGGCGCCATGGCAGCGAGGCAGTCCTGTCAGAGCTCCAGTGCAGCCTTAGCAGTTATCTCACCCCCGACCAGGTGATAAAAGCGCCCGACCCGGTGCCGCCTATTACCCCAGACAGCCAGGCCGGGAAATCACCAAGGAAGGGGACCTGGCCACGAACCGGGAACAAGAGAACTTCCCCGGGATCCGTTTCGCCTCCAAGTAGCCATCAGCCGGCAAAGAACGAGACCCTGATTGCGACATTGAAGCAAGCGATCAGCAAAGTCGTCGAACGCCACGGCCTGGTGCGCCCAGTTCACCTGCAGGAAATAGCAGCAGCCATGAACTGGAACGAAGCTAAAACCTCGATCGAGATAGGCACGCTCCTGACCCAGGGAAAAATCAACGCCAAGCCCTTCGCCATCCCAGAGCAGCAGGCGTTGCTTGAGCTCCACCTTCCAAATGTTCTCAAGGGCATGAAGGAGGTGAAGCTGAAGCCCATCCGCGAGGCCATCCAGCAAAAAACCGGACATGATGTG
Source organism: Pseudomonas sp. GOM6 (assembly GCF_029537485.1). Taxonomy (GTDB): domain Bacteria; phylum Pseudomonadota; class Gammaproteobacteria; order Pseudomonadales; family Pseudomonadaceae; genus Aquipseudomonas. The sequence goes on along the minus strand of NZ_JARPUS010000005.1, from coordinate 660 downwards.
GAGTTCATCCAGATCAGATTGGCGCTCAAGACCCTCAACGTCAGGCTTGAGTAACCGTGGAATGGCCTTTCACGGCCTCAAGAAGCAACTTCTTGTGAAGGCAGGGTAACTGGGCAGCTCTTTTCGATCTCAGCGATGCGATATGCGCCAGACTTCCGAATCTGCGAGTAGATGGTGGCTCCGAGGGCCAGGCCATCGAATCCCCGTGCAAAGCATCCGGCCTCACGCTCGATCGTGTAGTGGCTGAAGCCCCGCTCCCGATTGTCGATCCAGACCGAGGCGTCGCGCTGGGTCACTACTGCATAAAGGCTTTTCCAAACAGCAGCTCCCATCGGGCCACCATGCTGAATACCGCCGTAATGCTCAACGAACTGTGGAAGTAGCTCCCAGAGCGCTGACTTAAACGCTTCAGCATCTCCAGTTGATGGAAGCTCAACTCGGTCCCAAGCATCACCATCAACGGCCATAAACCAAACGATTGCCTTCTGAAACGGCAATGCCAGGTCTGAAAAGCGGTGAATGGAATAGCCTTCTGCGAGAACAGAATCCAAGCGGCTTTGGAAAGGATTCATAAAGCACTCCTCGGTCGATAAGAGGGTGCTTTCCCCAAGGGGATAAACACCCCCGTGGGTTGCGGCCGGACGGCCAGTAGGTGCTGCG